>CAVZKV010000006.1:0-74024 GCA_963775835.1 uncultured Alphaproteobacteria bacterium
GTTCCAGTCGACCTTGTCGTTAGTGGATCTGCTCCTGTCGATAGACTAGTCCAAGATGGTAAGCTTGTAGCTGGCACGCGTACCGACTTGGTTCGCTCCGGGATAGGCGTAGGAGTGCGCGCCGGCGCGCCAAAGCCCGACATCAGCTCAGTTGAGGCGTTCAAGCGTGCACTCTTAAACGCGAAATCTATCGGCTACCTCAAGGTCGGCAGCGGTGTTTACCTGGCCACACTGCTGGACCGTCTTGGCATAGCCGAGACAATCGCGCCGAAAGTCACGCGGCTCGATGCCGACATCGTCTCTGAGCTTGTGGCCAAAGGCGAGATCGAGCTCGGGATGGTAGTCATCACGCAGATTATGACGACGCCTGGCGTCGAGTTGGTAGGACCGCTCCCGCCCGAGATCCAGTCCTACATCACGTTTACTGGCGCCGTAAGCGCGAACGCGAGAGTGCCCGACACAGCTAGAGAGTTGCTCCAGTTCCTGCGGGGGCCGAATGCACTGCGAGTTATCAAGGCGCAGGGAATGGAGCCGTGCCCAAGCACCCCGTGCTGACGCTTGCTTCGAGGAATGCCGCTGAGGCCGGTAAGTGGGCGTCCTCATTGTACCCTCGGACATGGCAGCAGCGCACCAAACTCGAGCCAGTGCGGCGCCACGGGTGCCGCACGGCAGCTGTGGCGAAAAGGGCCAACCCCGGGCCTCGGGCGGACGCGCCGAACGCGTTTCATCAACCTCCAAGAGCTGACTGAATTGTTGCGTCGCCGAAAGTTTCCGCCAGTGCCAAAAACGGCCATTCGGCGTCTCCAACCAAGCCGATGAGACCATAGGCGACACCGGAGGCCCGTGCTAAGGGTCGACGATGCACTGCATTTATCTTATTGGGCCGGGTCCACGACCATTTTCGGGCGATGTCGCCGAGCACGGCCACGCTGCAACTCCGATGGCAATGATGATCGAGCGCCGCCTGATGGTTGGACCGAGCTAACCGTGGCGCCTCGACCTGTCTCTGATGAGCCGCGGGTTGATGTTGATCCGCTGGACGATCGCCAGCCTCTGGTCTTGGTTATCCGTTCAGAGAACGGGGAATTGCCGCGAAAGGTCGCGATCTTCTTGCAATCCGAGGCTGGTGGTGAACTAAGCGATGAGCCGCCTCAGCGTCATGGCGGCGGCAGCTGACCGCCATTGCAAGCCTTTTTTGCCCAGACGACACAAGCTTTCGCGATGGGTCACGAGCACGTATCTACGCATCCGCGATGGCGTGACAGAAGCCCCTCTGAAACCGGACAGGATCGCTGCAGCGCCAAAGATTTCAGCGTGGTGCCAATTGCTGCCATCGTCCGCTTCCGCGTTTGGTCAGGAGGAAATACGCAGACTCTTGAAGAGGGCGAGATATTGCTCACGGTTGGCCGCCCAATCCTGGCGCGGGACAAACAAGAAAAACTGATAGAAGGTGCTCTTAATCTTGACAATGAACCCGATGGTTTGGGTGGGTCGAGATTTGCCGTCGATTTGATCGTTGCAGTGGAATCCGCTGCCATTCCAGCCAGGGCCAGCAAGCTCAAACTCAGTAGCTGGCTCTTTGCTGCAGAATCCTGCGGCTAAAGCCGCAGCTCGCGCCATAAGAGCTGCGACTTTTAGTGATGCACCGTTGGGCGGCAGTTGAGCAAGTGTACCCTCAAACGACGAACCATCGGAGTGTGTAAGAGCGTAAGTACTTTTCTTCTTTTCAATCACCCAGCCGTTCGGGAAATCCAATGAGAACCCTCCGGTGGGATGTAGGATTTGTTCAGCGTGCGCTTCTGAGAGCAGTCCTAAGGCGAGATACGCTATTGCTCCAAACGCAACAAGCCGTTCCATAAGATTTCCTTCGTCTCGAACTTAACTTGACGACGATCATGAGCCAGAGCGAGGCGCGAGTACGTCACGGCAAGACAACCGGCATATGCGCGAGTATACATATATGCTATGGTGCATGTCGAGCTCTTCCAGACACTAGACTAGCTGACCCCTCGCGCCGCCTTATCGTCGAAGCACTTCAGGGATGCGAGCAGTCGGTGAACGACATTGTCGCCAGAGTGGGCATTCACCAATCGGGTGTTTCGCGGCACCTGCACATCCTTGCGGCACCTGCACATCCTTCATGGAGCGGGCTTCGTACCCGGCCGGAAGGGGTAAGGCGCCTCTACTCTCTCCGCCCTGAGCGGTTATGCGAGCTTGATGCGGGCTCGCCGGGTTTCGAAGCCACTGGGAGACGCGCCTTGACAAGTTCGCCGAGGCGCTCGGCCGCAAGCAACGGACCCGCGGGAGGAAGCCGGGTCCATGACAAGCAGGAAAAGGACGGCTCCCTCATCACATGCCGCCACGCGAAGGTTGGTGCTTGAACGCACCTATCAAGCGAGCCTTGAAATGGTGTGGGAGCTGTGGACTGATCGACATCGGCTGCGGCAACGGGGCCTTCACTGAGCTATTGGTGGAAGCGATGTGGCCCAGTGGGTGCCGGCGTCAATTCAGCCACGCGCCCCGCGTACGCTTTCGCACCCTCATTCAAATTGCGCGGCAACCGCAACGTGTTACCGTTGAGACTTCATAGCCCACACAACAACGAAAGGCACGGCGCATGCCCAGCGCGCCACCGCCCGTATCTATCGAAATCGGCGATATTGTCGGCCTGATCGGCAAACCCCCACGCTTCATCATTCGTGAGATACGGCCGGACGGCAAACATGCCGTTTGCGAGCGAGCTGTTTTTGTCGGGAGCGGGGCCTTCGTTGCCGTCCCGAGCTCCTCCTATTCAAGCTACGTCCTGGCCCTCGCGGACCTGGAGAAGCCTAGAGCACCGGGTTCGTCGGCACCGGCGAGTTGGGTCCGGCCTTGATGCGCACGACGATGTCCTCGACAGCTGGGCTGCGTACTCAAGCCCGATGAGTCAGTGTGCCGGAAGGCCGGCTGGGGCAGGTGCAGCCCCAGTCAACGAGTGCAGGGGAGCGGCGCAAAGAAGACGACGCTCCCCAGTAGTCGGCCCCGTGCGGGAGAAGGGGCCAATATGCCTCAGCAGCCGTGCCGCCTCATACACCGCCGATAAAGCCAACCGTAACCCCAGCGGTCGCTACACTCGCGATGCCAACCGCGGCAATAACGATACTGAATCTGCTGGACGATGACTTCGCCCCCAAGCGCTTGGTCCGAAGGAATCGCGGGAGCTGCGGCAGCAGGTTGGCCACCGACGAGCATGCCACCCATCACCAGCACCGACGCAACGACAACACCTTGGGTCATTACGAACATCTCCTTAGCAATTTTGTCCTTGCATCCCCAGCTGTCAGGTAGTGTCGATCCAGGGGACTGAACCCACGGTGAACAGGACGGGGGGATGTCTCAACTGGGGGTCACGACGAGACCAAAGCAGCCCATTGATCAAGGCCCAATCGTTCGTCTCCTCCGCCTCTGGAAGCGGACCATGGGAATGCACCCTATCGGTGGCCCTGCGCTACGCCGCTCCCCGCCCTCTCTATGGAATATGCCACTACCGCCAGGTCCACTCGAATTCGCCGTCCCCGACCCTGAGGTTTACAAGGCAGAGCGGGCTAAGATCGAGTTTGGAACGCCCTGCGCGCCGACTACCACCCTATCGTTGAGTTGTATTTGATCTCCGGCCGCCGCCGCTCCGATTGGGTGGGCCTGCTCAAATCCAGATGCCGGCTTGCCGCCGGCACTGTTTGTTCGCGTGCCGATCCGCAAGAAGAAGAAGCAAGGCGAGATGACCGTCACGCTCACCGAGCGCGAGCGCGAGATCATCAGCGAGGTGATGGCCAAGTCGCCAGCGAGCTGTCCTTGGGTTTTCACCTGCGAGGCCCAGCGCGTCGGGCAGCGCCACAAGAAGGGCGATCGCATCGCCATCACCGCGACAGGGCTACGCCGGGCGCATGGGACGGCCTTGAAGCGGTCGGGCGTCGCCCCGACCACGATGGCGACGCGGCTGCTCCGCGAGACCGGCAATCCGATGCCCGTCCAGAAGAACCTCGATCACGCGAGCCTGGCGAGCACCGCGCGTTACATGCACGTGCTCGACAAAGAGGTGACCGACGCTCGAGCCAAGGTTACGACTTACCGAACAGGTCCCGAAGTGGTGATGTTCCCGAACAAGAAGGAGGCAAAAGGAACTTGATATCTAACAGAATTCGGCGCTAGCCGGCGGATGCTCCTGCTTAGAAGGCAGATGCTCTATCCAGCTGAGCTACGGGACCTGGCCTGAAATCAGGGCTTTTTAGCATGGTTCGACCCTGAGCCAATCGCTCAAAACGTGAACAAACGCTCAAATCCGGCAAGGGAGTTCCGGAATAGTAGCGGAGCACCTGCCGCCGCCCTTCACGTTGCCCAGGCGCCGTTGCGCAACCAGCCGTGCCAATGGCCCACGTGGTGCACGCGCTGGCGTCGCCGTACGAAACGTAGGGCCCGCGCGCCTGGCGCTCGCAGACGTCGCACCACTCAATAAACGCGCAGCGCAGGAATTCACCGCCGTCCGGGTAGGCCTGGGCGATGATGACGCAGGCACTGCAGGTCGAACATCGCCGGCAGAAATGTAATCGGCCCTTTTCATGGTCGTCCCCACCGGTCCAGAAATATCAAAAATATCAATGACCTGTGATCTTCAGCACATCAACCGTATTCGAAGTCTGACAGCATGGCCTTGTGCGAGGTAGCTGCTTTAGAAGGACGACCATCATGAAGAAGTTGGTAGCGTTGTCAGTTTTCGTGTTGACGGTCCTTGGTTCGATCTCGGGGCCTGCGATCGCAGCAGACCGCGGCAATCCGGGATGGTTTGGGCCGCAGGATCCTTCGCCTCCATGGGCTCCCCCCGGCTAGTTTAGGGCCGCAGCATTGCGTGCCGCGTGGGCTAACTTCAGCGCACTAGCCGCCGAAGGCCTGCGCGGCACTCGCTGTCCGTCATCACCAGAAGACAAAGCCGGCACAAGGCGGCAGCGCACAACGCCGCGCCCAACAACACCGGCCCAATGATCGCGGCCGTGCAGGCTCATCCCCTACTTCGACGAGCCAAACATGATGGCACCGCGGATCGGGCCGAGAAGTTGCGACAGCATGTTGTCTACGATGGTGAAGATGGGCTGAGGGTCCTCGGCGGAGTAACCACCGTCTGAATATGTCACCGCCGCGGAGCCGACGCGATCGCAGATCACGCGGGTCCGCCGGGTGAACCACCTTCGCGCGGCGCCGCCTCAGGTAGCATCGATAATCTCGTCGGCACCTCATCGTTCGGGATGTCGTTGCACACGGAATCGGTCCAGACGCTCGTCCAGCTCGGATGACGTTCCCGCTCGGCATCGTCATCGGGGCAAATGCATGGGCATTTTGCGCGATTGGCGCTAGTTGCTACCAGCTGAAAATGCCAAATAGCAAGGATCCAACGCCACCGTGACGACTGGTTTGCCGCCGTGGCCGCGGCGCAGGATCCGCTCGCGGCGCGACCTCCGCCGGGAGAGCAACCTCAGCAGCATCAGGCTCGGGGGTTGCGGGAGTGACGTAGGACTTGGTCCAGATAATTTGTAGGCTTGGCGTCGTCGCCGCCGCTTTCTTGCTTTCCGATGCTACGTACGAGCTTGGAACACAACGGGTGTCGGGGAGGCTCTCGCCAACACGGCACTTCTCACGACAGACGATCTCTGGGTGCCTTTGCAAGAGTACGAGTTGGGCAGGGTCTGGTCGCTCGGTCGGCAGAGCGGCATTCACCCGGTCCGTGAAGTCCTTCATCGCCCTGCGTGTCCCTGGCGTCCACTCGCCGTCGATCTCGTAGGCATAGCAACCGACGCGTTTCAGCTCGCGTTGCAGGTCACGCACAAGGCGTAGCGGCTCGCCGTCCCTATAGGGCTGGGACGAAACCTTCACCTCCTCGCGACTACTGCGGGAAGGTAGAAGGATGGCCGTAGTCTCGGGAAGCGCGGGTTGTGAGACTTCTGGCGGCTCGGCCCCTTCTACTCGCTCGCCAACACTTGCCTCGACGACGACAGGTGGCATCACAACCCCGCTGAGGTGCTGAGCGGGCTCAGGTCCTGGCCTCCATGAAACGGGAGTAAACGCCGCCGCGGCGGCGATGGCGCCTACCAATAAAGCCAAGCTGCTGGCTTTGTTCACGGTGTTTCGGAGTCCTGTGGCGGAACATCGCCATGCTGGTCCACTTGGGTAAAGCTTCGGTTTCCTAGGCGCTCCACGCAAATGTTACGGAGTGGTAGAGTAAATGGGCGCCGCCGCCGCGCCTCCTTACGCAACAGCGAAGATGTATCGGCAACGTCGCGTAACCTGAGCGTTCGCCCACCAGCGGGACTGCGGATCGACCGCCTTGGGATCGGGGACCACGGATCGCGACTTCGGCCGCGGCCATGGCGCGGCGCGCCTACCTACGAGGCGCTTTCCAATTTCAGCTCCGGGACCGGCGTGAAATACGCCGGTGTACACGACCCGCAGCACCCAATTGGGCCCGCTCAGACATCGCCAAGGCCGCGGCCCGTCAGTTAGCTGAAAAAACGCCGGGCGTGGCCAAATTCAGGGGGAACATCAGTGGGTCCAGGCCCCTTTGCGCCCGAAGCGGAAGTTGTCAGCGTAGGATTTGCGCACCGGCCGCCGCGGCCTCGGTTCCATCACATGATAGGCAATGCCATTGCGCTCGGCATAGGCAATCGCCTCTTCCTTGCTGTCGAAGCTGAGGCGGATCTGAGACTTCATGTCTCCCGAGCTGGTCCAACCCATTAGCGGCTCGATCTCACGCGGTGTCTCGGGCTCGAACTCGAGCACCCAATCCTGGCTGCGGGCCGACCCCGATTGCATAGCCGTCCTGGCAGGCTTGTAGATCCGTGCAGCCATCGAACGATCCCTGAACACCGGCCCCTGCCCCGCTCGGCAGGAATTGGCGGGCGGACGAGTTCTAATGGCGGCCGGGCCCTTTGACAATCGGGCAAAGCCGCGCGCCCGCACACCGCCGGCTCAGGATAGCCAGCGCTTGCGCCGCTTGTAGTGCTTCACGTCGCGATAGGACTTGCGCGAGCCGACTTCGTTGAGACCCAAATAGAATTCACGGATATCGGAATTGGAGCGTAGCGCTTCGACGCCGCCTTCGAGCACGATGCGGCCGGTCTCCATGACATAACCGTGCTCGGCCACCGCCAAGGCCATCGTCGCATTCTGCTCGACCAGCAATACCGACAACTTCTCCTGCTGCACGAGCCGCTGCACGATGCCGAAGATTTCCTCCACCAGCATAGGTGCTAGACCGAGCGACGGCTCGTCCAGCAAGACGACGCGGGGATCGGACATCAATGCGCGACCGATCGCCAGCATCTGCTGTTCGCCCCCGGAAAGGTAACCGGAAAGCTGCGTGCGCCGCTCCTTCAGCGCCGGGAAATAGGCATAAACCCGTTCAATATTGCTTCTAATTTTGCGCACGTCCCTTTGTGTATGCCCCCCGGCAATGAGGTTTTCCTCGGTCGTCAGGTGTTCAAACACGCGACGACCTTCGAATACCTGAGCGACGCCGAGCTTGGTCACATCGAAGGCACGCATGCCGTCGATGCGCTTGTCCTCTAGCGTAATGGAGCCCTTGGTGACGCTGCCGCGTTCGGTCCGCAGCACGCCGGAAATTGCCTTAAGCGTCGTGGTCTTGCCGGCACCATTGCCACCCAGCAGCGTCGTGATCGTGCCCGTGCGCACTTGCAGCGAAACGCCCCGCAAGACCAGGATGACCCTGTCGTAGACGACTTCAATATTGTTGATCGACAGCATGAACTACTGCGTTTGTGGTTGTGAGGAAGGCCCCGAGCCTACCGACAGCGGGTTCGGCACACGTGCAAAGTCTTGCAGCAAGGCAGCACCCGGGAATTGGCTCAATACACATTCCCGGGCGCAACCCGACCGGCAGTTAGTTCGTGGCCGCGAGATGCTTCTTGATCACGTCGCGATAGGCCTGGAACCACTCACCGTCCTTGGCCAGCTGGCCGCCTTTAACCGTCCAGACCTGTACCCAGCCGCCGCCCTCATGATCCTCCGGCGTAACCTCCATGGGTGGCACCATCCCGCCAAGCGTGAAGCCCTTGATCAACTCCATGCCTTTCTTGACATCTTCGCTCGTGGGCTTGGCTCCGCCTTTAGCTTTGATCGCGTTGCGCGCCGCTTCGGCGTGCAGCGCAGCGATGACGACCCCACGATTGTAAAAGACGCTGATTTCCTGCTCCTTTGGCACCGGCTTGCCCTGCGCCTGGTACATCGCGTTGATGTCCTTGATCACCTGAAAGTCACTGCCGACGCCCGCAAATTGCAGGGTATGGTAGCCATTGGCCACCTCGAAGCCGCCTGCCGCCTTGATATCTGCTTCGGAAGCGCCCCACACCAGCGAGACCACCTTGCTTAGGGGATAGCCCTTGCCCTTCAGCTCCTTGATGGAGACCGAGGGTGATCTGCCGAACAGATGGGTGATGACAAAATCCGGTTTAAACCGGCCGGTGATGTCGAGAATTTGCGCGCCCATCTCCACGCCGGGTGCGGGTACCGCAAATGTCCGCAGCTCAAAGCCTTCGGCTTTGGCGAGGTCCTCCAGGACGGCAAGGGGCTCCTTGCCTGCCGGGTTGTCATAGAACAGGTAGCCGATCTTCTTGTCCTTGAGGCTACCACCCAGCTCCTTCTTGGCGAAGGCCACTGCTGCAGCCCCTTGCGACCAGTAGCTTGCGGCCAGCGGGAAGACGTAGGGATAGCGCCTGCCGTCAGCGGCCGCGGCCGTGCCGAAACCTGGCGAGGTACCGAGGATTTTGTCCTCCTCGAGCTTCTTGGTGAGTGCGGCCGTTTGCGGCGTGCCGTAAATGCCCTCCAGCACCGCACCCTCCTTCTTGAAGCGCTCATGCGCTTCCATGGCGGGTGGCACTTTGTACTCGTGATCGATCTCGACGACCCTGATCTTGTAACCCTCGATGCCGCCCTTGCTGTTCAACAGGTTGATGTAGTCGTGGTAGCCCGGGCAAAGAAATACGCCCACGGTCTGTGTGGCCCCGGTGCGGTCGCACTGCAGGCCGAACACGAGTTCCTTGTCCTGGGCGCCCGCGGTCGCGGCCGCCAACGCCAACCCGCCGACGAGGCAGCCCGCCCCGAGCCAATGTCGCTTGCTTGTCATCGTTTCCTCCTTCGTTACCTTGGTTTTCTGCATTCAATAGGAAAATGGCCAAACCCGGAAGTAGTTACGAATATTGCGCCACAGCCGATTCAGGCCCTCCGGCTCGATCACCAGAAAAAAGATGATCAGTCCGCCAAACAGCACCAATCTGAAGCTCGAGATGACGGCCGACATCTCTCCGGCATTGTAAAACAACGATAGCACCGGCTCCATCAACAGCCGCAGCACGATTGGCAGCATCGTGACGAAAATGGCCCCGAGAATCGAACCTAAAGTCGAGCCCAGGCCACCGATGATGATCATCGCCAAATAGTCGATGGAAACGCCGATCTGGAACTGCTCGTAGTTGGCGATGCCGAGATAGTAGGTGTACAGCACTCCGCACACGCCGGCGTAGAATGAGGAGATCGCAAACGCCAGGAGCTTATAGCGAAAGATGTTAATGCCGATGATTTCGGCCGCAATGTCCTGATCGCGAATGGCAACGAATGCCCTACCGATGCGGCTGCGCACAATATTCAGACTGGCCAAGGTTGCCAGCGCCGCGAAGAATAATAGAAAGAAGTAGAGCTGTCCCTGCGTCTTCATCTGATGGCCCCACAGCTCCGGCCTCGGCACCTCGATCGACGCCTGTGCCCCGCCCGAGATCGCCGGCGTGTGATTGATGATCCACTCGATGATCAGTTGGCCGGCCAGCGTCGCGATGGCGAGGTAAAGACCCTTGATCCTTAGACTCGGAATGCCCACGATGGCGCCGATCAGCGCCGCCATCAGGCCTCCGGCCGGCAGCGTGATCCAGAATGGCAAGCCGAGCTTCACGGCCAGGTTGGCAGCCGTGTAGGCGCCGACCGACATAAAGGCGGCGTGGCCGACGGAGATTTGGCCGGTGTAGCCCACCAGAATGTTCAAGCCCAGCGCACCCACCACCGCAATCAGCACCAGATTGATGATGGAGAGATAGTATTCGTCCAGCGTCGCCGGCAGGACGACCACAAACAGCAGGATGATCGCGGCAATGCTCCAGCGCGCGATCGGCAGCGGGTAGAGCGCCATGTCGGCGGCGTAGGAGGTTTTGTAGACGCCTGATTCGCGATGCAGCATGGTTGCGTTGCTCTAAACCCGTTCGATCCTGTGCGTGCCGAACATGCCGTACGGCTTGAACATCAGCATCAGGATCATAAGCACATAGGGCGCGAAATCCTTGGTGCCGCCGCCGACGTAGGGGTCGAGGTAGCCGGCCGCCAAACTCTCGACCACACCGACGATCAAGCCGCCGATCACCGCACCGACGATGGAATCAAGCCCTCCTAAGATCACAACGGGAAACACCTTGAGCCCAACCAGTGCGAGGTGAACGTCGACGCCAAGCATGCTGCCCCAGATCACGCCGCCAAGCGCCGACACCGTGCCGGCCATGGCCCAGGCGAGCGCGAAATAGCGCTCAACATTGATGCCCATCGCCATCGCCACCTGTTGATTGTCGGCAACCGCACGCATGGCAACGCCCATCCGGCTCTTCAAGAAGAACCAGGTAAAGACGGCCAGGAACATTAGGGTGACGACAACGCCCAGCACCTGAACGGGCGGCAGGCTGATCGGTCCGAAGGTGATCGGCGTATCACCGATCGGCAGCGAAACGGCGCGGGTCTCCCCACCAACGGTGATTGGCGGCAGGCCTCGCAGCATCGCACCAAGGCCAATCGTCGCCATGATCACCGCGACGATGGGTCGACCGAGCAGGGGGCGCAGCACGATCCGCTCTAGCGCGAAGCTGAACACAACCATGACCGCGATGGCGATCGCCACGGCCGCCAAGACCGGAATTTTTTCACCGAGCGAGACGGCGGCAACGAAGCCCGCCAGCATGACAAATTCGCCCTGGGCGAAGTTGATCGCATCGGTTGCCTTGTAGACCAGGACAAAACCGAGCGCGATCAGCGAATACATGAGCCCGATCGACAAGCCGCTAACGATCAGGGCCAGGGCAAACTGCAGCTCATCCCACATTTTTTGCCCTCCCTCTTGCGGGACGCAGACAGTCACGGTTTGGCCGGGAACGGAAGGGACCGAGCATCGCGGGCAAGACAACGCGCGCTGGCGGGCAAACGGCAGCCGCCGTCAGCCTCAACGTTGGCGCGCCCGCCTCGTCAGCGAGCGGCCGGATCTGGGGGTTTGGGCTTTGCAAGCGGCGCCTCACGCGGCTATCTGCGCTTTGCCTGCGCTGAGCACGTCGTGCACGGCAAGCGTCGAAGTGAGCGAGGACTTGCGACCGTCCTCGAAGGTGATTTCCATCGTCAGCCTGGCCTCGCTCGCACCCTGATAGAGCGCGGCCACCACCGCGGCATACTTCTCGGCGACAAAACCGCGCCGCACTTTGCGCGTGCGCGTCATCTCGGCATCATCGGCCTCGAGCTCCTTGTTGAGCAGCACGAAGCGGCTGACGCGGCTCAACTCCGGTAGCGTCTTGTTGATCTTGTGCACCTCGTCGACGATCAGCCGCGCCACCTCTGGCTTTCCCGCCAAGTCCATAAAGCTGGTATAGGGCAAACTTTGAGCCTCCGCCCATTTGCCGACGGTGCTCATGTCGACGGCGATCATAGCCGCCACGAATGGGCGCTGATCGCCGAAGGCGACCACCTCGCGCACATAGGGACTGAATTTCAGCTTGTTCTCGATGAACTGCGGGGCGAACGGGGTGCCATCGGCAAGTTTGCCCACGTCCTTGGCGCGATCGATAATGGCGAGCGCCCCGTTGGGATCAATCAGGCCCGCATCGCCGGTCTTGAGCCAACCATCGGAGGTCATGGCATCGCGTGTCGCCTCCTCCTGCTTAAAATAGCCCAGGAACACGCCTGGGCCCTTGACCTGCACCTCGCCACGTTCCCCGATGCGGACGGCGATGCCGGGCAGCGTGCGGCCAACGGTATTCGGGTCGGCCGCCTCGTCGGCCTGCGTGGCGATCAACGCGCTTGCCTCTGTCGCCCCGTAGATCTGTTTCAAGTTCACGCCGAAGGAGCGAAAAAAGCGGAATGTATCCGGCCCCAGCGGCGCCCCGCCGGTCAAGCACCAGCGGGCATTCTTGAGACCGAGCTGGTCGCGCACCGGCCCATAGACCAGGAACTCACCGAGGCGGCAGGCGGCGCGCAGCGGGGCCGAAATGGGCTTGCCGTCACTCTTCAGCAGTTCGCGCTTTTCCGCCGCGGCACGGAAATACTCATAGATCCAACGTTTGAGCCGCGAAGCGTCGGTCGCCTTGACTTGCAGCGAGGTGAGCATGTTTTCCCAGATACGCGGCGGCGCCAGCAGCGCGCTGGGGCCAAGCTCGCGCAAATCGCGCTGCACCGTTTCCGGGCTCTCGGGGCAATTGCAGGTGGCGCCAACGACCAGGCTGGTGCTGAGCGAGAACATCGAATCCCCGACCCAGCCCATCGGCAAATAGCAAAGCCAATTGTCTCCGCGCCTGACAAACTCCACGCTCGCAAAGCTCTCGGAGGTCGCGATCATATTGCTGTGGCTCAACAGCACGCCCTTTGACCTGCCGGTGGTGCCGGAGGTGTAGGCGATCAGCGCCACGTCCTCGGCGCTGCCCTTGCCGACTTCGGTCTCATAGTAGTTCGGATGCGCTTTGCCGAAATCGCGTCCCGCCGCTTCGACCTCGGCCATCGATTTTATGAATTTCTCCCGGTAAGAGCCCATGCCGCGGGGGTCTTCGTAAAGAACCCAGCGCAGATTGGGTAGTTGGTCGCGCAACGACAACACCTTGTCGACCTGCTCTTGGTCCTCCGCCGCGACCACGGACACCTCGGCGTGAGTCAGCACGTGCACCAGCTCGCTGGCAATCGAATCCTGATAGAGGGGCACCGCCATGCCACCCAGGGCCTGGGCGGAGATCTGCGCCCAATAGAGGCGCGCCCGGTTGTCGCCCAGCACCGACAGTTTGTCGCCGCGCTTAAAGCCCAAGGCAGCAAGCCCGAGCGCGAAGTCGCGCACGTGCGCCTGGCATGCTCGCCATGTGAAGGTCTCCCAGATGCCGCGATCCTTCTCGCGCATGCCGGGATGACGCGGCCATACCTGGGCATTGCGCCGCAGCAGTTTGGGCAAGGTGTTGGTTTCCGGGTCGGCGACAAGCTTCATGGGCGTCCACCCCCCTGATTGGTTCCGAGATAAGCCTGGATGACCGCGGGGTCGTTCTGCACCTCCGCGGGGGCGCCAGCAGCAATCTTGCGCCCGCGATCGAGCACCACGACGTGATCGGAAATATCCATCACCACGCCCATATCGTGTTCGATCAGCACGACGGTGATGTTGCGCTCCTGGTTCACGTCGAGGATGTAGCGCGCCATATCTTCCTTTTCGTCTTGGTTCATGCCCCCCATGGGCTCGTCGAGCAGTAAGATCTTGGGCTCGAGCGCCAAGGCACGGCCCAATTCGACGCGCTTGCGCAAGCCATAGGCGATCGCTGCCGTCGGCTGCTTGCGCAGGTCTTGGAGCTTGAGAAACTCGATGATTTCCTCGCAGGCGGCGCGATGGCGGATTTCCTCGCGCTGTGCGAGACCCCAATAGACGACGCTCGCCAGCACACCGGCACGCATGCGCACATGCCGACCGAGCATCAGATTGTCGAGCACGGTTAGGCCGCTGAACAAGGCGATGTTTTGGAAGGTGCGGGCGATCCCCAGCGCCGCAATCTCGCTTGGGCGGCAGGAGGTGATGTTGCGGCCCTCCAAGGTGATGCGGCCGCTGTCGGGCTTGTAGAAACCTGAGACGATGTTGATCAGCGAGGTTTTGCCGGCGCCATTGGGTCCGATGATCGAGAGGATCCGGCCCTTGGGCACATCGATCGAGACGGCGTCCACCGCCGTCACGCCACCAAACCGCTTGCAAACGCTGTCAACGACCAGTTGGACGGCAGCGAGCTCACTGCTGCGCGCGGCCATGGTCATGTTGCAACCCGAGCCGGGTTGGCGCTCCCACGGCCAACGTGGCGGTGATGCCTCGCGGCCCACATGGACAACCTCCCTTTGCGTGGCCGCGATGGCGTTGGATATGCGGGGTCGTCACTCTTGGCCGGTGACCCTCCCGCATCGGCGGCGGGAGGGGATGTTAGTTCAGCAATGCCCGTCACGCCAGGGGCCGCCGCGCCGCAATGTCGGCTTGGCACCGGCCCTCATGTCGTCCCCCAAATCCGCTCGGCGGTGCGGGCAATCAGCTCGAGCTTGGCCCATTGACCGGCCTCGCTGAGGGCATTGCCGCCCGCGACGCTGGCAAAGCCACACTGGGTCGACAACCCGAGCCGCTCGAGGGGCAGGATGCGCCCTGCCGCCTCGACGCGGCGCAAAAGGTCGTCTGCGTCTTCCAGACGCTCGAGTTTGGAGGACACGAGACCCAGCACGACGATTTTGCCCTCCGGCACCAAGCGCAGCGGCGCGAAATCGCCCGCCCGCTCACTGTCGTACTCGAGCAGGAAGACATCCACCGGCACGCCGTTGAAAACCTTGTCGGCAACGGGCTCATAGCCACCTGCGGCCATCCAGCGGCCGCGAAAGTTACCTCGGCACAGATGCAAACCCAGCCGCATGCCGGGGGGCCGCTCGGCACAGATGTGCCGAAGCAGGCCGATATAGGTGTCGAGGAGAGCGCAGGGATCGGCGCCGCGGCCGGCGGCTTGCTGGCGCACGCTTGGATCGCAGAGCATGGCGAGCGGCACCTCGTCGAATTGCACATACCGACATCCCGCGGCGGCCAGCTCCTTGAGCTCAGTGCTGTACACCCTTACCAGATCCTCGAAATAGCGGGCGCGATCGGGATAGGCGGCAGGGTCGACCGCCTCCTCGAGGCGGAAGAAATGAAAGGCGCTCGGTGCGGGCAAGGTGATTTTCACCAGGGCCTCGCGGGCATAGCGGCGCGCGCGCTCGTATTCGGGCAGCGCAATCGGACCTCGGCGCACGATCGGCCCTGCCGCCGCGCAGGTCTGCCAACTGAAGGCCTGGTCGCTCGCATCCTTGAATTGGAAATGTGCAGGAGCGAGTTCGGAAGCCCTCCATGCCTTCGAAGAAGAAGCCGAACCATGAGCTGCGACCAAACTCACCGTCGGTCACTACCTTGAAGCCGATGGCCTCTTGGCGCGCGATGACGCGCTCCACTTCGCGTGCCAGCATCTGATCTGCCTCGCTGCGCGAGACCGCCCCGCGCAGGAGCAGGGCGATGGTGTCCTTGAGCACGCGCGGCCTGAGCAGGCTGCCGATCACCTCGGCGCGCACGGCGGCCTTGGTTGCCTCCATGGCGGAGCCTCGGGAAAGAGGTCGAGGGGACCAACCTCTCGCGACCCGGCCGGGCTGTCAATTGCGGGCTTGCCGTCGTTGCATCGACCTTGACGGCTTAACCTCGGCGCAACCTCGGCAGGCCACACTGCGGAGACGGACCGGACGTGTGTGTCGGGGGGGGGGACTCATGCGGCGTGCACAATTTGCCGAGCTCCTCGATGGCCTGGAGCGTGCCGGGCCGGGCCGCGGGCAGCCGCCAGCTGCCGCCACCCCGGCACGCCAGCGACGGGCATTCGTTGTTGAGAGTACGGCCAACGGCACCGTCGCCCTCTATCTCAGCCCGGCAGGCTCGCTGGCATCTACCTCAACGAACCCCTGCTTGAAGGCAGCGACGTCGAGGCGCTGATTTCCCTGCAGGCTTGGGTTGCACAACGCGGGCGATGCCGGGCGACGGTCCGGCGGGAACCCTGCGGAGGGGAGCGTCGTTCTTGCAGGATCTGTGATGGCGATGGGCGGAAAGCGCACATGGACGACAAACCCGTGGATCGACCCGACCAGGCGACCGTGGCCGTCCGGCAAGGCACCGGGCCCCGCGCCATGGTCACGGTGCTGCTGCTTTCGACGATCGCAGCCGTGGCCGCCATGCTGGTGATTTATCTTTATTTCTTTGCCGGACCGACGCCACCGCCGAAGGCGTGAGGTCGCTCAGCGCGCGCGACCCAAGCGGCAAGCTCGCCAATTCAAAAGCGCCAGCGTGCCCAAAAAAGGCCGCGGCAGGCCCGCTTGGCCGAGCAGTTGCTCGCCAGCAACGCGAACGGATAGTGTAGCCCTCGCAACAGACGATCGCGCTGGCAGAGGAGACCGCACGCCGATGGTCGTCAATCACGAGACCTGGATCGTCGCCTTGTCGGTGCTGGTGGCAATCCAGGGCGCCTATGTGGGGTTGAACCTGGCACTGGAATTGCCTGGGAGCGCCGGTGGTCGGCGCAAGCTGCTGCTGGCGGGGGCCGCCCTGACGCTGGCCGTTGCCATCTGGTCCATGCATTTCGTGGGAATGCTAGCGGTCCGGTCGCCGATCCGCATCGACTACCATGTCCTGCCAACGCTCGTCTCCTTCCTGGTCTGTGTTCTTGTGGTTGGGCTGGCGGTCTTTTTGGCCTCCAGCGCGCCCGCCTCCAATCCCGTCCTCGCTGTCTCGGCGACCGTCATGGGCGCCGGCATCGTGAGCATGCACTTCATCGGCATGCTCGCCTTGCACGCCAACGCCGTGATGCATCATGACCCCCGCTATGTGATCGCCAGCGTCCTGATCGGCGTTGCCGCCTCCCGCCTCGCCTTGCACTTTGCCTTCGCCGGCAGGGTCCGCCCGCCGCTGCTTGCCGCTTCCGTCGCGCTCGGCTTGGCGATCTCGGGCATGCATTACACGGCGATGGCCGGCATGACGTTGCATGCGCAAGCAGACCTTTCGTTGGGCGGTGCCACAACGCTGTCGGGCGATCTATTGGCCGTGATCGTGGCCACCGTTGCCTTTGGCAGCTCGTTTGCCTTCTTTCTTGCGCTGGTGCCCGATGGGGCCGCCGGCGTGGCGACGCCGGCAGCGCCCACCTGGCCGGACGGCGCCCGGCCGATTGTGGCGCCGGCCGTATCCGCCGGCAATAACACCAGCGTGCCGGCCGCCGCCCCGGCCCGCTCGCCACCCAGCGTGGTGATTCCGGTGCAGAAAGATGGGGCGATCCACTATCTACCAGCCGGCCGCGTCCACGCCGTCAAGGCGGATGCGCACTACACCACCGTGTTCGACGGCACGCAGGAGTTCTTTTGCGCCCTGTCGATCGGCGACGTGGAACATCGGCTCGACCAGAGCCGCTTCATCCGCGTGCACCGCAGCCACATCGTGGCCCTCGACCACATTCAAGCGTTGAAAAAGTCGGGCGACGGCGGCATCGCGCAGCTCGATTCACCGACGCGCTACACGCTGCCAGTCAGCCGACGCAAGCTGCCGGAGCTGAAGTCCATCCTGCGCGCCCGCGTCGAGGTGCGCCAAGCCGAGGCAGCGGCCCTCGCCGCAGGCAGGGACCTGCGCCCTCTGAACCCTTGACGGTCGCCAGCGCGACGGATGGGCTTGCTGGCCGCTCGGTCCCGGATGGGTCAGCATCACTGACGCAATTCGTGCAAAAATCAAGGGGTTTCGTGTCCATGCAACGCCGCTTGCCAGCCCACCATGCGCGCGCGATTGTAGGAAGCGTGTGTTGAACGCTAGCCTCGTCGCAGCGGCGGCCCCGCGTCTGTGCCCAAGCGACAAGGTCTGACAAACGAGGCCGGCAGACAAGGGCCCGACAGAGGGGGGGGCCCGACAGAGGGGGGGGCCCGACAGAGGGGGGCCCGACAGAGGGGGGCCCGACAGAGAGGGGCCCGACAGAGGGGGCCCGACAGAGAGGGGCCCGACAGAGAGGGGCCCGACAGAGGGGGCCCGACAGAGGGGGCCCGACAGAGAGGGGCCTCATAGGGAGGGTACGACCGTGATACCGGGCTCATTCTCCTATCATCGCCCCAAATCCGTTGCCGAGGCCGCCGGGCTGCTGGCCCAGCATGCCGATGGCGCGCGCATCCTGGCCGGCGGTCAGAGCCTGATCCCGATGATGAAGCTGAGGCTTGCGGCCCCCGAACACCTGATCGACATTGCCGCCGTTGCGGAGCTCAAAGGCATCGAGCGGAAGGCGGATACCTTGCGCATCGGCGCCATGACCACCCAGCACGAGCTCATCGCCTCGGCGCTCATTGCCGAGACCGTTCCCGTCATTTGCGAAACCTCCCTGCTGGTCGCCGACCCGCAGGTCCGCTACGTCGGCACGCTCGGGGGCAATCTCGCCAACGGTGATCCGGGCAACGACATGCCTGCCATCATGCTGTGCCTGGATGCGAGCTATCGTCTGCTCGCTCGCGGCGGCGAACGCACGGTGAAAGCACGAGACTTTTACAAGGGCACCTATGCCACGGCGCTCACCGATGCCGAGATCCTAGCCTCCATCGATATCCCGATCCCGCCCGCTGGCCACGGCTTCGCCTACGAAAAACTCAAGCGCAAGATCGGCGATTACGCCACGGCGGCCGCGGGGGTCATTCTGACCGCTCAGGGCGGCAAAATCACGAGCTGTGCGATCGGGCTCTCGAACCTGGCCGACACGCCGCTTTATGCGCAAGCCGCCGGCGCAGCGGTGCTGGGCCGCAGCCTTGATGCGCCGACGATCGCCGCCGCCGTCAAGGCTGCGCGCGCGCAGATGGCGCCGGCCGCCGATACGCGCGGATCGGTCGAATACCGCACCTATGTCGGCGGCGTGATGGTGGAACGCGCGCTCAAGCGCGCCTTGGCCAGGACCTGAGTTTGGGGAGGCGGCATGACAAAAACCCAAGTCAGAATGAGCGTGAACGGGCGCCCGGTCGAGGCACTGGTGGAGCCGCGCACGCTCTTGATTCACTTTTTTCGCGAGCAGTTGAACCTAACCGGCACCCATATCGGCTGCGACACCACGCACTGCGGCGCCTGCACCGTCGACCTCGACGGCAAGTCGGTGAAGAGCTGCACCATGTTCGCGGTCCAGGCCGACGGTGCCACCATCACCACCATCGAGGGCATGGCGAACGCGGACGGCTCGCTGCACGCGCTGCAGGAGGGCTTCCGCATGGAGCACGGGCTGCAATGCGGCTTCTGCACGCCCGGCATGATCATGCGCGCGCACCGCCTGCTCAAGGAAAATCCGAACCCGAGCGAGGAAGAAATCCGGTTCGGCATTTCGGGTAACCTATGCCGGTGTACCGGCTATCAGAACATCGTCAAAGCCATACAGTATGCGGCCGCAAAGATGCGCGACGCGCCGCAGAAGGAGGCTGCCGAATGAACACCGCGGTTCTGACCCGTGAGCAGCGTGAAGCCAAACTGGAAGGCATGGGCTGCAAACGCAAGCGCGTCGAAGATATCCGCTTCACGCAAGGCAAGGGCAACTACATTGACGATCTGAAGTTGCCGGGCATGCTGTTTGGAGACTTTGTGCGCTCCCAATACGCCCATGCGCGCATTAAGCGCATCGATAGCTCGAAGGCCATGCAGGTGCCCGGCGTGCTGGCGGTGCTCACGGCCGAAGAGTTGAAGGGCGTTAATCTCGCCTGGATGCCGACACTCGCCGGCGATGTGCAGATGGTGCTGGCCGACGGCAAGGTGCTGTTCCAGAACCAGGAGATTGCATTTGTCGTGGCGGAGGATCGCTATGCGGCCGCCGACGGTGTCGAGGCCGTCGAGGTCGAATACGAAGAGCTGCCCGTGATTGTCGATCCCTTCAAGTCGATGGCAGCCGATGCGCCGGTGCTGCGCGAGGACCTGGCTGGCAAGAGCAGCGGTGCGCACGGCGCGCGCAAGCACCACAACCACATCTTCGAGTGGACGGTCGGCGACAAGACGGCGACCGATGCCGCTTTCGTCAACGCCGAGGTGACGATCAAGGAGCTCATCTCCTATCATCGCACGCATCCCTCGCCGCTCGAGACCTGCCAGTGCGTGGCGTCATTCGACAAGATCAAGGGTGAGCTGACCGTCTACGGCACCTTCCAGGCGCCGCACGTGATCCGCACGGTCGCCGCGCTTCTCTCGAAGATCCCCGAACACAAGATACACGTGATTTCCCCGGACATCGGCGGCGGCTTCGGCAACAAGGTCGGGGTCTATCCGGGCTATATTTGCGCCATCGTCGCCTCGATCGTGACGGGCAAGCCGGTGAAGTGGGTCGAGGATCGCATCGAGAACCTCACCACCACCTCGTTCGCGCGCGACTATCATATGACGACGGAAATCGCCGCCAGCAGGGATGGCAAGGTGACCGGCCTCAGGGTACACGTGCTCGCCGACCACGGTGGCTTCGATGCCTGCGCCGATCCCTCGAAGTTTCCGGCCGGATTCTTCGCCATCGTCACGGGCTCCTATGACTTCCCGGTCGCGCACGTGGTGGTCGACGGCGTCTACACCAACAAGGCACCGGGCGGGGTTGCCTACCGCTGCTCCCTGCGCGTGACGGAAGCCGCCTATGCCATCGAGCGGGGCATGGATATTCTGGCGCAGAAGCTCGGCATGGACCCGGCCGAGCTTCGGCTCAAGAACTTCATCAAGCGCGAGCAGTTTCCCTATCAGTCGGCGCTGGGTTGGGAGTACGATTCCGGTGACTATCACACCGCCATGAACAAGGCGCTCGAGGCCGTCGGCTACCAGGCACTGCGCGCCGATCAGACAGCCAAGCGCGAGGCGTTCAAGCGCGGCGAGACGCGCGAGATCATGGGCATCGGCCTCTGCTTCTTTACCGAAATCGTGGGCGCTGGGCCCTCCAAGAACTGCGACGTGCTCGGGTTGGCCATGTTCGACAGCTGCGAGATCCGCGTGCATCCGACGGGCTCGGCGCTCGCGCGCATGGGCAGCAAGTCGCAGGGCCAAGGCCACGAGACCACCTACGCGCAGATCATTGCCTCCGAGATCGGCATCCCGGCCGACGATATTGCCGTGGAAGAGGGCAACACCGACACGGCACCCTATGGCATCGGCACCTTCGGCTCGCGCTCGACGCCGGTCGCCGGGGCGGCGATCGCCATGGCCGCGCGCAAGATCCGCAACAAGGCGCAAATGATCGCGGCCTATCTGCTGGAGGTGCACGAGAGCGATCTGGAATGGGACATCGACGGCTTCCGCGTCAAAGGCCTGCCCGAGCAGTTCAAGGGCATGAAGGAGATCGTCTGGGCGGCCTACCATTCACCGCCGCCCGGCATGGAACCGGGACTGGAGGCGGTCAGCTACTATGACCCGCCGAACATGACCTACCCGTTCGGTGCCTATATTTGCGTGATGGATATCGACGTCGACACGGGCGTCTACAAGGTGCGACGGTTCTATGCCCTCGACGACTGCGGCACGCGCATCAACCCGATGATCATCGAAGGCCAGGTGCACGGCGGGCTGACCGAGGCCTTTGCCATCGCCATGGGGCAGGAAATCCGCTACGACGAGATCGGCAACGTGGTCGGCGGCTCGTTCATGGACTTCTTCCTGCCTACGGCCGTGGAAACGCCAAAATGGGAGACCGACCACACCGTCACGCCTTCGCCGCATCACCCGATCGGCGCCAAGGGGGTGGGCGAGAGCCCCAACGTCGGCGGCGTGCCGGCATTCTCCAACGCCGTTAACGATGCCTTCTCGTTCCTCGGCACCAGGCACATCCAAATGCCGCATGATTATTGGCGCAACTGGACGGTGGCTAACCGGTTGGGTCTGCACGACTGAGGCCCGAGGCGACACGAGGACCACCCCGCCCGCCGCGGCGGCATCGGCAATTCGCCTCAGGCCCGCTGCTCAGCTTGTCGCGGCCGGCCGCTCAGGCGGGAGCCGATACGCCGGCGACGGGGCGGCAACAGAAGCTTTGGCGAATGACGATAACGCGCGAAGAGATCACCCAGCGCTTGGCGGCCACCGGCTACGTTGCCGATCGCGAGCTACCGATCGCGCTGCAGCTGATGGAAATGCTGGGTCGCCCATTGCTGCTCGAGGGCGAGGCTGGTGTCGGCAAGACGGAGGTGGCAAAAGCTCTCGCTCAACTGCATGGGAGCGTCTTGATCCGGTTACAATGCTACGAGGGGCTCGATCAATCGACGGCACTTTACGAGTGGAACTATCAACGTCAGCTGCTGGCGATCCGCGCGCGTGAGGTCGCCGGTGCGGACCCTGACGCCGTAGAGCGCGACATCTTCTCCACGCGCTTCCTGCTCGAACGGCCGCTGCTGGCCGCCATTCGCCGCGACGACCGGCCGGTCCTGCTGATCGACGAAGTAGACCGGGCCGACGAGGAGTTCGAGGCGTTCCTGCTCGAGCTGTTGTCGGACTTCCAGGTCTCGATCCCGGAACTCGGTACCATCACGGCCAAAAGCATACCGCGCGTGGTATTGACCTCCAACAACACGCGCGAGCTCTCCGATGCGCTGCGCCGGCGTTGTCTTTATCACTATATCGACTACCCCGATGCCGAGCGCGAAGCGCGCATCATCCTCGCGCGCGTGCCCGGCATGGCGAGCGGGCTCGCCGTGCAGATCGCGCGCCTGGTGGAGGGCGTACGCAAGGAAGAGTTGCGCAAGGTCCCGGGCGTCGCCGAGACGCTCGATTGGGCCGCAGCCTTGTTGGGGCTTGGCGTCAAGAACCTGCACGATGATCCCGACACGGTGCACGAGACGCTACGCTGCCTGCTAAAGACCCAAGAAGACCGCGCCCGGCTGACGCGCGAAGTTTCGGCCCGACTGCTTGGAAAGGTTGCGTAATGGGCAGCGAGCAGCACAAGGTCGTGGATGCGCCCTGCCTGACCGAACTCGCGCTGAGCCGCCTGGTGCACTTCACGCAGGTGCTGCGCCGCAATGCCTTCACCATCGGCCTCAAGGAAAGCGAGGATGCGGCGCGCGTGCTGGCCAGTGAGGCGGCCAGGCGAGCCGGCACGCTGCGTGCGGCGCTGAAGAGCTTGTATTGCGCGCGGCGTTCCGACTGGGACAAGTTCGACGGCATCTTCGATGCCTATTGGCTGGATCGTGGCAGGCGCCGCGTTGTCAGAATGAGCCCGCATCCGCGGGCTCAGGGCCCGGCGACGCCACGTCCGTTCGCGGGGCCCGAAGGTGCACCGGCACCGGCCGCCGGCATCGGCGAACTGATGGCCGGCGACGATCCCGGCGCCTTGGAGAAGCCTCGGGATGGGGTCGGCCGCATGGAGGGTGCCTCCCGCGCCGAGCATCTCGCCGAGACGGACTTCCGCAAGATCGCCGATCCGCAAGCCATTGCCGAGACCCACGCGCTGGCGGCGCGCCTCGCCAACAAGATGCGCTGGCGGCTCACCCGGCGCCAGCACGCGCGCGCAAAGGGCGCCCGCCTCGACATGCGACGCACGATCCGGCGCAACATCTGCCACGGCGGCGTGCCCATCGACCTGATGTGGCGCAGCCGGAAGCTAAAGCCGTTGCGGCTGGTAGTACTGCTCGACGTCTCGGGCTCCATGAGCCTCTACACCAGCGTGTTCGTGCGCTTCATACACGGCGTGCTTGACCATTTCCGCGAGGCGGACGCGTTCCTGTTCCATACGCGGCTCGCCCACGTCTCGGCGGCCCTGCGCGAGAAACACGTGGGCCGCGCGCTTGAGCGACTCTCGCTGTTGGCGCAAGGTGCCGGCGGCGGCACGCGCATCGGCGAAAGCCTCGCCGCCTTCAACCGCTGGCACGCGTCGAGCGTCATTCATTCGCGCACCTGCGTGCTGATCATCTCCGATGGTTACGACACGGGCACGCCGGCGGCGCTTGCCGCCGAAATGCGTCAGCTCAAGCGACGCTGCCGGCGCATCGTTTGGCTCAACCCCATGCTCGGGTGGGAGGGTTATGCGCCGATCGCGCAGGGCATGCAGGCGGCGCTACCCTACGTCGATTTGTTCGCGCCGGCCCACAATCTCAAATCCTTGGCCGCCCTCGAACCATATCTGGCACGCCTCTAGGCTCGGTCGATCCATGCAGCAGCCGCTCGACCTCATCGATGAACTGAAGGCAATGAAGGCAGCCGGCGAGCCGTTTGCCGTCGCCACTGTCGTGCGCACCGTTGCCCTCACCGCCGCCAAGGCCGGTGCCAAGGCGCTGATCCGCGCCGACGGGTCGCTGTCGGCGGGCTGGATCGGCGGTGGTTGCGCGCGGGCCGCGGTATTGGCGGCGGCGCGCGCCGCCTTGCGCGACGGTCGTCCCCGCCTCATTTCCGTGCAGCCCGAGGACGCGCTATTGCAGCTCGGCGTGGTGCCCGGCCAAGCCAAAGCCGGGGTGGAATTCGCGCGGAACATGTGCCCGAGCCAGGGCAGCATGGACATCTTCGTGGAGCCCGTCTTGCCGGGACCCGAGCTCTTGATCTGCGGCACCAGCCCGGTGGCAATCGCGCTCGCCCAATTCGGCAAAGCATTGGGGTTCGCCGTCGCCAGCGCGGGGGCGAGCGAGGAGCAGATTAAATTGACGCTGCCCGACCGCATCGTCAGTGGCTACGATCTGGCCGCGCTACCGGCGGCGGAACGCTATGTCGTGGTGGCCACGCAGGGACAGGGCGATGCGGCCGCCCTGGCGGCGGCGCTCTCAAGTTGCGCCTGCTACGTCGCCTTCGTCGGCTCGCGCCGCAAAGCCGCAGCTTTGCGAAGCGCGTTTGCCGCCAAGGGCTTCGCCGAGGAGCGCCTAGCGGCGGTGAATTGTCCGGCCGGTCTCGACATCGGCGCCGTGACGCCGGAAGAAATCGCCCTTTCGATCCTGGCGCAGGTCGTGGAGTATCGCCGCCGGGGGCATCGCCTTCCAGCGGCGAGGACGGCGGCGCCGCCGGCCGAGTGCACAGTGGCAGCGAAGGAGAGCTCGCATGGACATGAGCGGTGAGCGCCGCATCGCGGCAAGCCGAGCGGCCGTATGGGCGGCTCTCAACGACCCCGAGATCCTGCGCCAATGCATCCCCGGCTGCGAGGCGCTCGAGATGCAGTCTCCAACCGAGATGACGGCGCGCGTGAAGCTGCAGATTGGACCCGTGCGCGCCACCTTCAACGGCAAGGTCAGGTTATCGGACCTCAACCCTCCCACCAGCTACCGCATCGCCGGTGAAGGCAACGGCGGCGTCGCCGGCTATGCCAAGGGTGGCGCCAACGTCGCGCTTAGCGACGACGGAGGCGGCACGCTGATGCGCTATGATGTCAAAGCCGATGTCGGTGGCAAGCTGGCCCAACTCGGCGGCCGCCTGATCGATTCGACCTCCAAGAAACTGGCCGACGAGTTCTTCGAAAAATTCAGCACCATCGTGGGGGGACCGGCGCCGGTCTCGGTTGCGGCAGCGCAAGTGCAAGCGGCCACGGCCGCCGCCGAGCCCAGAAAAAAATTGAGCTGGTTCAAGCGTTGGTTCGGCAAGCAGAAGGACCGCGAAGCGCGCCCCTGAGCTTGCCGCTTATTTGATGCGGAACTGAATGGGCAAGGTCAGCGGAAAGAGCTCGCCGGTGATCTCCGCGGGCGGGCCCGGCAGGGGACTGGCCCGCTGCAGCACCGCCATGGCCTCCTCGTCGAGCAAAGTCGAGCCGGAATGGCGCAGCACGCGCGAGGCCACGACGTTGCCGGATCGATCGATCGTAAACTCCACCAGTACCGAGCCCTGAGAACCGCGCGCGCGGGCGCCGTCCGGATAGCGCTTGAAACGGTTGAGATGAGAGACGAGCGCCTTCTGCCAACTCGCTTCGACCCGTTTCACGCGCTCGGGGGATTGACCGGCGGCGGGCGCGACCCGCGCCAGTTCCTCGGTGGGCTCGACCTTGGGTGGCGCCATGGTCAATGGGGCAGCCGATTCTTGCGTCTCGACCTTCTCTTTCACCTCTTCTTTGACGTCTTCTGGCTTCGGCTTGTCCGGCTCTAGGGGCGTTTCGATCGGCAGTGCCACCTCGGGCTCGGGCGCCAACGGCGCCGGTTCGAGCTTGGGCTGCTCCTCGGGGATGGGGGCTTGCTTGCTTTCGAGCGTCGGCGGCGGAGCCAGCATCGCCTCTTCGACCAGCGGGCCATGGGCGACATCGGGTGAGTTGACCGGCACGGCGGGCGCCGGCACCATGTCCACCAGCATCGCGCCGGCGGCCGCGTCGGCAACCTCTTGCTCGTGCCAGCGCATGACCGCCAGCGCCGTGCAGCCGATATGGGCGGCGAGGATCAGGATCGCCGCGCCGAACCAGCGCGCGATGAAGACGCGGCGCGGCTCGAGCATGTCGGCGCTCACGCTCATGGGCGCGCCACCTGGTCCGGCGAGGCGACCGGCGATCCATCGACACCTTCGAGACCAACGAGGGCCACCTTCAAATAACCGGCCGCGCGCAACAGGTTCATGACGCGCGTCAGCTCGCCGTAGGGAACCGACTTGTCGGCGCGGAGAAAAATGCGCTTGTCGCGGTCGGCCGAGGTCGCGGCATCGAGTGCCGCGGCCAACTGCCCGGCAGGAATTGGATTATTGCCGAGTGCCAGCGATAGGTCGCCCTTGATCGTCAGGAACAGCGGCTGCTCGGGTCGGGGTTGCGGCTTAGCGGTCGACACCGGCAAATCGACGGCAACATCCACGGTTGAAAGCGGGGCCGCCACCATGAAGATAATGAGCAGCACGAGCATGACATCGATGAAGGGCGTCACATTGATTTCGTGCAGCTCGGCACTGTCATCGTCGCCATCCTCGAGGCGCCCCGCCATCCCTCACTCCGCCGCTCTCGCCAGCTCCACGTGCGCCTGGCCGCGATCGAGATCGCGTGAGACCAGGCGCAACACTTCCGCCGAAGCGTCGCCCACCCGCGCCCGGTAGCGACCGAGCGAGCGCGCGAACTGATTGTAGATAATGACCGCCGGAATGGCGGCAAATAGGCCGATCGCCGTGGCCAGCAATGCTTCGGCAATGCCGGGCGCCACCACGGCGAGGTTGGTTGTTTGTGCTTTGGAGATACCGATGAAGCTGTTCATAATGCCCCAGACGGTGCCGAACAGGCCAACGAAAGGTGCCGTAGCCCCGATGGTGGCGAGCACGCCGGTGCCACGGTTCATGTGCCGACCCGCGGCGCTATCTAGGCGAGCCAGACGCGTGCCGATTCGCTCCTTGATGCCGGCCTTGTCCATGAGGTCGGCGGACATCCGCAACTCCAATCGGGCGGCCTGCACAAGGGCTGGCGCGACGCCGCGCCGATTGCCGAGCGCGGCATGCGCATCGGCCAGTGTACGCGCTCCAGCGAGCGTAGCGAGCGCCCGGCGCAATCGGCGCGATGCCAGCCAAAGCTCGATGTTCTTGGCCAGCCATACGGTCCAGGTGACGAGCGACGCAAAGACGAGGCCGATCATGACGGACTGCACGACAATGTCGGCCGACATAAACATCGACCACGGCGACAGGTCGCGCGGCAGATGCGCGCTGCCGATGACCGGCACCTCCGCAGGCGGCGCAGCCTGGCTTGCGGCGTGTCGGGGCAGCTGCCCCAACAGGGCGACGATTGCGAGAGCCAGCCACGCAAGCCGGGCCGGCAAGCGTCCCTGCCGCCCGATCGTGACGCTGCGTCGGACACTTGCCATCCTCAAAGTGTTTTATACCTCGCTTGGCCGCGCGCAGACCAATCGTCTACGCCCAGCGTGCATTTCGCGTGCCCAACTCTTCACATGCCTGCTCCAAGTTCGCAACGATCCTTGCGGGGTCGCGCCAAGTCGACCTGGACCGCTGCATTTACCTTAAAGGTCCGCCCAATAGCGGATCAGGTTGTGGTAAATACCGGTCAGCCGCACGCACGCCGCATCCTCCACGCCGCGCTCGGTCGAAAGCTCCTGGATGGTCTGGTCGAGGTCGAACAGCAAGGAGCGCGCGCCGTCGTCGCGGATCATGCTTTGCAGCCAGAAAAATGAAGCGATCCGCATGCCGCGGAGGACGGGGTTGACGTGATGCAAACTGGTTGCCGGGTAAAGCACCATGTCGCCGGCCGGCAGCTTCACCTCATGCACCCCGTATTTGTCCTCAACTGCCAATTCGCCACCATCGTATTCCTCCGGCTCCGCCAAAAATAGGGTGACCGACAAGTCCGTGCGAATGCGAACCGGGGTGCCCGGGACGGCCCGGATAGCCCCGTCGACATGGGTGCCGAAATGCTGGCCGACGCCATAGCGATTGAACAGCGGCGGGAATATTTTCATGGGAATTGCGGCAGAAATGAATAGCGGGGAGCGGGAGAGCGCCTCCAGGATCATGGCGCCGAGTTGCTCGGCGGCGGGCGAGGCCTCGGGCAATTGCATGTTGTGCTTTACCGAGCCGGATTGGGGTCCAGCCGTGCCGCGTCCATCGACCCACTCCGCCGCGTCCATGACCTGGCGGCAGCGTTTGACTTGCTGCTTGCTGAGCACTTGCGGGATAGCGAGCAGCACGATTAATCCTCCGGCAACGCGGGCCCCCGCGCTGGCTAGCCGCGCGGAGGCCCATTGTCTCGACCGGGGGGCTGCTCCGATCGGTAGACGCCTAGTATTTCCAATTCAGCGTCAGGTAACCAGCCCGCCCCGGCGCCACAAAGGCAAACGGTGTCGCATTGCGATAGAGCAAGTTGTAGTAGAGCTCATTTGTGATGTTGATAACGTTCAGTTGGGCGGAAAAATTGTCGCTGAACTTGTATTCGGAGAGGAGGTCGAAGCGCCAGTGCGCCGGGATGTGGTTGCCCTCGTTGGCGACGGCAAACAGCCCGCCAAACACCTCGCTCGCATAGATCGCCTGTCCACCGACCGACAACCTGTCGGTCAGCTGGTATTTGCTCAGCAGGTTGAACTGGGTCTTGGGAATATTGGCGAGTTCACGGTCGACAAAGGCGGAGGTCGATGACTTCGTCACCTCGGTTTCCATCACCACCAAACCGCCATAGACGCTCCAGCGCTCGGTGACCTTACCCTGCGCACCGAACTCCACCCCGCGCACCCGGAAGGCGCCCGACGACGTCGGCGGATTGGTACCGCCGAGCGGATTGGGCTCGCGGGCATTTTCCTTCTCCGTTTGGAACAGGGCGACGGTCGCCAGCAGGCGGCGGTTGAACAGCTCCCATTTGGTCCCCACCTCGATGGCCGTGTTCTTTTCCGGCTCGAGGCCTGCAAGCGCCACGGCCAGGCCGCCGTAGTCGGTCTGCGTCGCGTCCAACTCCTGGCCGACCGGATTGGAGGAGGTGGCGTAGGCCGCATAGAAGGCGGCAATCGGAATGGGCTTATAGACGATGCCCACGTTCCAATTGAACAGGGTGTCTTGCCGCGAGCCATTGGGGTCATTGTTGGGATTGGCATTGACCGGGCCCGAGTTCGTATCGCTCGAAGCGATCGAGCCTGACGCCGCCATTGATAATCCACTGCGGGTTGAGCTTGATGGTGTCGAGCAGATAGGCGGCCGCGGTATCGATTTGCCGATTGATCGGCGCCGTCAGGTTGTTGGGTATGTTGGGCGCAACGGGCTGCGGATTGTCGAGATCGACGTCCTGGTTGAGCAGATTGGCGCCATTGCGCTGGTAGCTCCTTTGCGTCACCTCCTCGCGGCTCAATTCCAGGCCCGCCACCAGGGTGTGCCGCCACGCACCGGTGTTGAATTTGACCGTGACGTCGGTCTGGTTGGCAAGCAGGTCGGTCTCCTGCAAGCGGTTGGCGTTGTGGACGTTGGTGGTCCATAGGGCGGGGTTGGGCTCGCCGGCAATGTTCGTCCCTTCCGGACTGGAGGCAAGATAGTCCACGGTGGTCCGACCAACACGCGTCTTGCTTGTCACCTTGACGCCGTCGGTCACCTTCCATTCGGCCGTACCGGTGACGATGTCGGCCTCGTTCTTCATGAAGTCGCGGCCGGGCCTGGCGTCGCCGTACCAGGTGTCGCGGGGAACGCCGGCCGTCTCGGTGACCGGCAAGCGGGTGCGCGGATCGAACGGCACGCCGAAGTCGGGCACGCCGTCGGTGCGCAAGCGGTAATAATCGACCGTGAACTTGAAGGCGTCCGTCGGCTTGATGGTCGCGGCCAGAAGTCCGCCCCAGCGCTGATCCTGGACATCATCGTCGCGCCCGGCGACGTGCTGGTCATGGAACAGCACGTTGCCGCGCACGGCCAAGCCCGAACTAATCACCTGATTGAGGTCGACCGTGGTGCGGACGGTCTTGTCGGTGCCAAACATGGTCGACACGTCGAGGAAATTATAGGCTTCGTTCGGCTTCTTGGTGATGAGGTTGATGGCGCCGCCCGTGACGCCGCGTCCGGCGATGGTTCCACCCGGGCCCTTGTAGACCTCGACCTGCTCGACGGCGAAGGTCTCGCGCGAGGCATTGCCCGGGTCGCGCATGCCATCGACAAAGATGTCACCGCGCGCGTTGAAGCCGCGGATGTAGAGGGAATTGCCGAAGGCGTTGCCGCCCTCGGCGAAGCCTAAGGTGACGCCCGGTGTCTGGCGCGCCAACTCGCGCACGGACGTTGTCGCCTTGTCCTCCAACACCTCCTTGGAGATGGCCGTGATCGTCTTTGGCGTGTCGGCCAACGGTTCCGTAATCTTATTGGAGCCCGACTCCTGGACCTTGTAGGGTGCGCCAGCATCGACGTAGGGACTTGCCGCCTTTTGCTCTGGCGTCGGCGCGGGCGCCGGTGCGGCGCTTCCCGCCGTGGCGGTTGGCGAGCTTGCTGCCCGTTTTTTTGCCGAGTTTGCCTCGACGCTGAGCGGGGGAAGTGGGCTCGTGCCCGACGCACTTTGGGCGATTGCCAGACTGGTCGGAGACGCCGCCAGCAGACAGGCCGCCGTCACGAGCTTGGCTCGGTTGACATCGACGCGAGATTGCGCGCGTCGTGTGGTCTCTGGGGCAGTGGGTGCGCCCTGCAGCGGGCGGCGCAATGATCCTGGAACGCGAGCTGAACTGTGCATACGATCCCTCTCATCGCGTTACGCAACTTACTGAACCACCGCACAAAACCGTGATCGGCGGCGATTGTCTCAAACACGCGATGGCTGGGATCGAAGAACGCCTGGCTACGCAGGGCCTCACACTACGTATTCCTGACTTTCATAGTCAAGTATAAGATGAAGCGTCGAGGCATTTGCCTCGCGAGCGTGGCCTCATGCGCCCTCGACAACACGCTGCCGTGCTCCCCACTTAGATGGAGGGGCCGTCGTGCCGCGGCAGGGTTCGCGGCAGCAAGGCTAGCGTTCGCCGGCAGGTTTGGAGTTTCTGCGATGAGGCTGAGGTTGCAATTTGTGCCAGTGGCCATGGTCTTGCTCGGCGCGCCGGTCGGCGCGGTCCACGCGGGGCCGGTGAATGCCCAAGCGGGCGCGTTCGCGCGCGCAATCGGCGGCGTTAGTCCGGTGGCGGCGCGCTGCGGGCGCAAGGGGCAAGGCCCCTGCCGGGCGCTGCGCGGGGCGCCGGCGGGGAGTGCCTATGCACCAAGCGACTACTATGTACATGACGCCAGCAAGTTGCCGTTCGGCAGCGAGCGTTGGCGCGATCAGATGCGGCGCGAAAATCGCCTTGGCAATCCCGGCTGAAGGGCTGGGCACAGGGGCGGGCAACCCTGGGCTGCGCGAAACTGCGCGGCGAGAGCCAGAGGGAACGGCCCAAAGCCGTCCCTAGGCGGGAACGGGGCGCACCCCCTCCGAACAGTATGGACATATCGTTGCCAGCGCCAAGCTCGGAACGCTTTGCCAACTTGGGCCCGTTCTGTCGAATTATATCTTTTTGTCAGTCCGGACGCTGCACCACGGTATATTCGCAAGTATATTCTCGATTCGGAGCGGCGCTTGGCCGGCCCTTGCGCGATTAAACGATTTCCCGCACCCGTTTGATCGACGCCTTGCGCTCTGACCGGTTCCGCTCCTCCATCTCCCCCTGTCTGTACCACGGCGCCAGCAAGGCTTGCATGTGCGCGGTGGCACGGGTTGGGGCCTTTCTTTGCTAGCGCCCCGGCCAACCGTTGCCGAAGGCTAGGGCGGGCCAAGCGGCTGGACGTGGCACCCCAAGCCAAGGCGGGGTATGCCGCGGTCAATGCTGAGATCGGGGCTCTGTGCCGACATCGCGGCAGCTCTAATTGCATGTACACAAATAATTTTTTTGATCGCAATGGGAACGCGACCGCAGCCTTTACGTTGTGCCAATATCCACGCGCGCGAGCGCGCGGGCGCGTCTGCCGCAACCAGCGGCCGCAGTGAAGCGTGAGTGCGCGTAGCCCAGCTACTCACTCAATGACGCAAAGCCTCATCGTCTTCGCCGCTCTGCAGGTCGCCAGCTTGGCGGTCATCTTGGCGTTCACCGCACTGGAGAGCCTGCGCTCGGGCACGGAACGCGGCAAGCGACCAGCGAAAGCAGGACCGGGCCTCGACCGAGGGCCCAGGCGCAAGCAACGACACGGGCGCAATCCTTCGCGCGGGCTCACGTCGTTGCGCGAGGCAGCAGCGGCGGGGCGCGGGCGTGCTGGGTCCAACCAAGGCCACAGACGTTTCTTCGACAATTCGAGGGGGCTCAATGCTGATCAAGACGGCCACAGCGCCAAACCATGCGCACTACCTGCAACCTGATTTCTGGTCGGACGTCTATAGCGGCCGGCCCATCGCCATTCTCAATCACTACGGTCGCCTGCACGTCTATCTCGACCACATCCTGCAACACAACGTCGTCTTTGCCGAACGGGTGGATGCGCTTGCATGGCTCATCCAACGCATCGAGCAAGGCATGTCGACGGGAGCTGACGCGGCCCCGGCAAATGTCGCTGATCCCGCCTAGGGCCACGGGCCCTATCCCCGTCGGCCTCTTGGGAAACGGGGGAGTTGTATCGGCCAGCGAGGGCCTCATGCATGACGGCGACCCGAAACGCGCCGACCGCAAAGCGGAGCTGCTGGCCGCTTTTCCTCCGCACACGCCTGGCCGCGGGCCGGCGCCGAGGCTTCGGCACCACCGGCTCTCGCCATCACGGACCGGCGGGGGAAATCGGTGCGCGTGCGCGCCACGGCTACGCCAGCGCTCAGGCTCGATGCGTCCAGCCCCCTGGCGCCGTGGTGCGCCGGATCTGAGGGTCGGCTCGGGTAGGTGAGGGAAAAATGGCCTCGGTCGCTTTGTTTGGAACGCAATCGGCGGATCTGCGTTCGCCACCTGGGTGGGAGGGACGTAGCAGGTCAATGTCGCCAGATTCTCCTGACGAGCAACGCGACGGCCAGCATTGGCGACGGCTGGAAGCAGAAGCCCGCCTTATTGCCCTGACGATGGCCGATCCAGAACGGAAGCGGATCATGCTTTTCATTGCCGAGGGCTACAAGCTTCTTGCCCAGCGCGCAGAGTTGCGCGACATTGGCCCAAAATAATTGCGGTGGACCCGAGGACACAGCGTTCACGGAGCGGAACTGCGTGTCTGCGTCGGATGTTTGCCCCCCATGAGCCTTACACCTCAGCCCGACGAGGATGAACCAACGCACTGGCGTCGGTGCGCCGAGGATGCGCGCCGGAACGCCGAGCAAAGTATCGATCAGGTTACCAAAAAGATCCTGGCCGACATCGCCGACGCCTATGACCAACTGGCGGCCCTCGCGGAAGCGAAGCTCGCCTGCCATAAGTGAGCACAGCCTGCGCGAGGTCGCGACGTTCGGCACCTCGGCGTTGCAACTCGGGCGTGAGGCCTGTGCCACGCTTGAGGCTATGCAGCCGCCGTTCTGTCCGCCCGTCGCAGGCGCAACCGGCGCCGAACATGGGCGTTAGCCAGCCAGGTCCCACAAGGCGCGAAGTAGGGCGCGAAGTGGGGCGGGAAGTGGGAAGAAGACGCGCCGCGTTCAGGTAGGTCGAAAATGCCAAAGAAATTCCAGAGACCCCCGCGCGGGCGGCAGAACAATCGCGGTCCCGCACCGCATTTCCGATCGCGCGCGACGCAATCGCAGCGAGGCGGCGGCCGGTCCGTCGCCGACGCCAAACGGCAATACGAGCGTTATCTCGCGCTGGCTCGCGCCGCGCTCATGAACGGCGATGACATCGAAGCACAAAATTTTTATCAGCATGCCGAACATTTTTTCCGCACGATGCGGGAACAGGATGCCACCGAGTTGGTCGAGCCTGCCAATTGAGGCAACGCCAAGACCCGCATAGGCGCCCGCGCTGATTTCGGCGGCCATGTTTGATGTCGCTGGGCTCTTGCGCACGATGGTGGCCTTTGTGGGCACCCACCGCAGCCGCGAGGCCGCCAGCCATCGGCCCGGCGGGGCGCGTTCGCTCAGCTGCCTGGGTCACCTGAGCTTGATGCGGTCCGATAGCGCCAGCCCGGCGCAGACCTTGAGCCCCGACGGCAGGTAGTCAAACCGCGTTGCGCTCTCCGTGTCGGGCGCCAACAGGGTTCCAACCAGCGTCGCGCCAAGTCCTCCCTCTCGCGGTCCCGCGAGCTCGGGTCCACCCATCTCGGTCCAGGAGAGATTGAGCAGCCCAGGGGGCATGGTCATGTCGGCCGCCCAGTCCACTTCGATCTGGCCTCCATCCGCCGTGAGCGCGCCGTGCTTGCTGGCGTTGGTCGCGAGTTCGTGCATTGCAAGCCCGACGCGCACAGCCGGGTTTGGGGCGAGCCAAACATTGGGCCCGCGCAGCAGGAAGCGATCGCGCCCAAATGGTCCGATCACGGCTTCAATGATCGAGGCGAGGCTCGCACCCTCACCGGCGGTTTGCATGAGAATGTCATGAGCGCGCGCCATGGCGTGGACGCGACTTATCAACAGGGCTTCAAACTCATCGAGCGAGGCAACGGAACGCCGCGTGAAGCTGACGAGGGATTGCACGATCGCCAAGGAGTTCTTGACGCGATGACTGAGTTCACGGATCAGCAGCTCCCGGTGCGACTCGGCGTCTCGCAGCCGCAGCAGGGTGCGAACCGCGCCGACGAATTCCATGCGCTCGATTGGTTCGGCCAGATAAGCGTCCGCGACGTCCTCGCGATCGGCGGCATCATCGACTGGCGCCGGGGACGTTGCCGAGGTCTGCAGCACAAGCAGGCCAACGTTTTGACGCTTGATGAGCTTACAAAGCTGCAATCCAGCCATGTCCGGAAGCTGAACGTCGACGACGGCAAGCTCTATGGGATTTGCCGCGATCGTCGCTATGGCGGAGGCCGCGCTTGCCGTCGCGTGCACGCGATATCCCAATGCGGCAAGCTGACGAGATTTGCGAAGACGGCCAGGCTCATTGCTGTCGACGACCAAGATGGCCATGCTCTGTATCCACTTTGCCTGGGCGCGCTAACTCCTAGCTGCTTCAGGTCTATCTCCAACGAAGCAGACTGGGACGGGTTCCTCGCTAACCGACGCCGCAACCGAGCTCCGCGCTGTTGATATTATGCCGGCGGCCGCATGCATTATCCCTAACGCATGCTGCGCTGAGACCCGCAGCTTGCCTTGCCGCGCAGCGCTCGGACATCTGTCCTCGAGCGTGGCTCACCGAGTGCATCTGCCGGCGGCCGTCCCGACAGCGCCAGGCACCGGCCACGCCATCCAATACCAGCCCATTGCGCTGCGATCCCGCCGGCAGAAGTCACCTTGGCATAAGGCGATGTGATGATCGCTGCGGATCGGCACGACCGTGAGCCTGCAATGGACCTACGGCCACCGCTTTCCTGACCACACGCCATTCGCAGTCCCGTTGCCGGTCGCGCCAAGCTCGTTGCCGCCACGCGCTCACTCGCGCTGCCAACCAAGTGATGGCGCGCGAAGAGGACGTTGTGGCTGCGGTTAAGCTCGAACGGGCGTTGCCGTTTTTGCCGCGCTCGGCGCACGGCGCGTTCAGATCAGAGGCGGTTCCCTCACAATAAGCGCCAAGGTGCCACGCCGGGCCGAAAAAAGTAGGGAGCAAAGTTGATGCAGCACCCTCTCGTTGCCGCGGTGGTAGGCCGGCTCAAAGGCTGAGTTCGGCTATCGAGCAGCTCGACAAGGCCGTCGACGAGCTGCATCACGCGGCGGAAGACAAGGACGCAAGCCGCGCCGGTCTGGGGCTGCGCAAGATCAAGGGCCTCTTGCCCCTCATCCAAGCCAGGTACCCGTCCGGAATGCTGAACTGATCGCCTTGAGCCCCCGCGAGCCAGCTTTTTTGCCGTGCCTAGTGGCCAATCCTTGCAAGGGCCGCGCCCGCGGCCCTTGCCTCACAATCGCTGGTGCCTGCGCGCTAGCGCCCCAGCAGGGCGAGCGCGACAACGAGGAGCATTAAACACCACCCGACGTGCCGCCCCCTGGTCGCCATGGCGTTGCCGACGGCAGCGTAGCCGTAGATAACGACGGCCACCGCAACCACCCATTGACGGGCCGTTTCGGAGCCGAACATCGGCGCGGCAATCAGCAAGGCACCCATGGCGATCCAGTCGACGGTGCTGGCTTGCCATACCATCCGTAACAGCTTCCGCGTCCTCCTCGGCTCGATACGCACGTGCGCAAACACGCGCAGCTCGGCAATGATGCCGTGTGCAACTGCGACAAGAATGGCCACCACGCCCGCGGCCTGAAGCGCCAGATTCCGCATCGCCACCTCCGTACAGGAGTGCATGGTGAGAGTGTATCGCGCCAATTGCCGCCGTCAATACAGTACTGTATGGTGCGTCCAGATGACCGAACGCCTGACTGCACGAGCTTGGATTGATTTTGCTTTGGCTACGCTCGCGCGCGGTGGCGTCGAGGCTCTTAAGGCCGATGTGCTTGCGCGCAAGCTCGGCGTTTCGCGCGGCAGCTTTTATTGGCACTTCAGCGACCTGGCCGCTTTTCACGCCAAAGTCATCGAGCGTTGGCGAGAGACGACGACGGAAACGATCATTGCCGACCTCGAACACTATGGCTCGGCCGAACAACGCCTGGACGCACTGTTGCGCCGGGCCTTCGGGCACAATGCCGAGCTGGAAGTGCACATGCGCACTTGGGCAGAGACCAACGCCGCCGCGGCGCGCGCCCTGAGCGAGGTCGACCACCGGCGACGCGAGTACATTGAGCGGATGCTCGTAGAGGCGGGCATCGCGCCGCCACTGGCGGCGACGCGCGCACAACTGCTGTATTGGACCTACCTCGGTGCGGCACTGAGCCGGAGCAAGCTCGCAGGGAAGCGGCTCGAACGCATCGTGAGCGAGCTGAAACGGATTGGCCTCGGCGTTCCTGGAAAAGGTGCGGCGGCTTCACAACGGGCGACGCGGCGTCAACACCATTAGAAAGCCGAACTGTGCCTGGCGCTGACAGAAGCTTCAGCGGGCGTCCTTGACGCCGCGACGCCCCCGGCCGAAAGCCTAGGCGATCGGAAGCCCCACATAATTCTCCGCCAGGGCCGTCTGCGCGGCTCGCGAGGCGACCAGGTAGCCCAGTTCAGCCATCTGCGCTCGCCGCTCGAAGGCACTGGCCTCCGGGAAGCGGTGGGTCAGCGTCGTCATCCACCAGGAGAAGCGCTGCGCCTTCCAGACCCGGGCCAAGCATCGCTGCGAATAGCCGTCCATGAGGTCGGTGCGGCCCGAACCATAGTAGGCCACGAGCGCTTCGGCCAAGAAGCGCACGTCGGCGGCAGCCAAGTTGAGGCCCTTGGCACCAGTCGGTGGCACAATGTGGGCGGCATCGCCGGCAAGGAATAGCCGACCATGGCGCATGGGCTCGGCAACGAAGGAGCGCAGCTGCGCCACACTTTTCTCGATGGCGGGACCGGTTTCGAGCCCCGCCGCTGCGTCGCGGGGAATGCGGCGCTTGAGCTCGCTCCAGAAACGCTCGTCCGGCCAATCGGCGACATCCTCATCGGCAGGCACTTGCAAATAGTAGCGGCTCCTCGTCAGGGATCGCATGGTGCAAAGCGCAAACCCTCGCTCGTGGTTGCAATAGATGAGCTCGTGGTTGACCGGGCGTGTGTCGGACAGGATGCCGAGCCAGCCGAAGGGATAGGTGCGCTCGTAGATGCGGATCACCTCTTGCGGGATGGCCTGGCGACTTACGCCGTGGAAGCCGTCGCAACCGGCGATGAAGTCGCAGTCGATCTCGTAGGCTTCGCCCGACTTGTGATAGCGCAGCCGCGGCTTGTCGGTCATGATGCCGTGCAGGCTGACGTCCTCCGCTTCGTAGACGATATGGCTCTTTGATGCCTCGTGAGCCGACATCAGGTCCTTTTGAATCTCGGCTTGGCCGTAGATGCTGACGAAACTACCGGTGAGCCCCCTAAGATCGAGGCGATGGCGTCGACCGTCGAAGGCGATCTCAACACCGTCGTGGGTCAGCCGCTCACGTTTCAGACGCTCACCGACCCCGGCCTCCACCAGCAAGTCGACGGTGCCCTGCTCAAGCAGCCCGGCGCGCACCCGGGCGCGCAGATACTCCGGTGTACGCTTTTCCAGGACCACCAATTCGATGCCGGCCAATTCCAGCAGCCGCGCCAACAGCAAGCCGGAAGGACCGCCGCCGACAATCCCCACTTGCGTGCGCATGGCTAAGCCTCAACTTTCATGGAAGCCGACGGCGCCTGCCTGAGCATGCGACCAATGCAAAAGCGCGGACATAGCCGCCTGACGTGCTCAATCGGCCGATGCGACGAGCACCCGCCGTGCCGGTTCACCCTTGGCGCGCCAGCCGTAGGCGAAGTCCTGAGCAAGATCAACTCAAAGGGGAACGGGAGAGGGAGCTGTGCCCCGTTCAAACCCATGGCAATGCCGGTGACGACGTAGCAGGACCGCCGCGACAAAGATGCCGACGAGCCGCTCCCGATGGCGGCGGTGCGGGCCTACGCGCCCCCGTTGGTCGTGTCGGCGCCGAGCGTGGGGTCGGTGCATCTGGTGCCCAGGTTCCAGGAAGGGAACTGATCGTGGTAAATCGGACCAAGACGTGTCGGGCCGGGTGATCGGGGCCGAGCCTCTTGCGGCGGCACCGCCACGATCGCAGGAAATCATGGGTTTGGCACGGCAACGGCGCCGGCGCGGCGGCGCCGTTGCGCTCGAAGCGTGCGCATTGCAGCGCGCAACGCAGATGCAATCCCGGGCGCAGCGTAGGACCTGGCCAGGTACCGCTATTTGCGCTTGGCCAAACCACCGCGCCTGCGCCCAAATCCTGGTGCCCCGGACCTGAGGCAGGCGCCACCTGGGGTCATACCGTCAGATATCGCGAGCGAACCTGCTCCTCTTCGCTGCGAAAGCGCTGCGGATCTGCCGAGTAGACGATCCGGCCCTTTGCCATGATGTGCAGCTCATCGGCAACCACTTCGGCAAGTTTGAGGTTCTGCTCAATAAGAAGAATGGTGACGCCGGCGTCCCGTAGTAGGCGGATGATGCGGGCAAGCTCGCGTACAACCAGCGGCGCGAGACCCTGGCTCGGCTCGTCGAGAAGGAGCACCTTAGGGTCGCTGACAAGGGCGCGGGCGATCGCCAGCATCTGTTGCTCGCCACCCGAAAGCTGCGAGCCGCGGTTGCGCTGGCGCTCCCTTAGCGAGGGAAAAAGTTGAAGCAATCGCGGCAACGGCCAAGCTCTGGCGGGATTGCGCTCGGCCACCTTGATATTCTCGATCACCGTCAGGTCCGGAAAGATCAGCCGACCCTCGGGCACATAGGCGACGCCCGCGCGCGCTATGCGATGAGGCGGCCAGGCAGTGATTGGCAGATCATCGAGGTTGACCGTTCCCCCGCTCGGCGGCACCAGCCCCATGATGGTCTTTACCATCGTCGTCTTGCCGACGCCGTTGCGCCCGAGCACGGCCGCGATGCGTCCCCTTGGCAGCTGCAGATCGACGCCTTGCAGAATGTGGCTGGCGCCGAAGTGCGTATTGAGACCGACGAGGGTGAGCATTACTCGATCCCTCCGAGATAGGCTTCCTGCACCCGCGCATTCGCCTTGACGGCCGCAGGGACGTCATCCGCGATCACGGCGCCCCGATGCAAAACCGTGATCCTGTGGGCGAGACGGAACACCACCTCCATATCGTGCTCGACCAGCAACACCGTGATGCGCGCTTTGTCGAGGAACTGAGCCAGCGTTTCGACGGCCTGTGCCGTCTCCTCGACCGACAAACCCTGCGTTGGCTCGTCGAGCAAAAGCAACTGGGGGCGCTGCGCCATTGCCATGGCGATCTCCAGGAGCCGCTGATCGCCGTGACTTAGCAAGCCGGCGGGCCGATCCGCAACGTGGGACAGACCGAGTTGCTCAAGGGCGCCTTCGCCAGTTGCGCGCGCGCTAGTGAAGACGTCGGCGCCGCCGAATGGCGTCCAACGGCGCGGATGACGTGCCTGCGCGGCGAGCATGGTATTCTCGCGGGCCGACATCCGCGGAAACAGCGAGGTCAACTGAAACGTTCGCGATAGGCCGCGCTGACAGATCGCGTGCGGGGCCAGTCTGGTGATCTCGCTGGCGGCGAACCGCACGGTGCCCGAGGTGGGTGGCACGACACCGGTGATGAGGTGGAACAATGTCGTTTTGCCGGCGCCGTTGGGTCCGATGACGGCGCGCACCTCGCCTTTCTGGACGTGCATGGACACATTGTCGACTGCGACGAGCGCGCCAAAGCGCTTGGTCAGGCCATCGACCCGAAGCAGCGCCTCAGCCATGGCGTGTCTCGGCCGGCGCTCGGCCGCGCGCGAACGCACGCCGTGCTAATCCCCAGATGCCTTCCGGCGCAAACAGCACGAAGGCGATAAAAATGAGACCGAAGAATAGCGCCCACGCCTCCGTGTAGGATGACAGTTGGTGCTCCAACAACATGAAAAAGGCCGCGCCCAGGATTGGGCCGATTAGCGTTCCCTGTCCGCCGACGATGACCATGATCAGCGCTTGGCCCGACAGCAGCCAAAACAGCAACTCCGTGTTGGCGAAGCCTGCGAACGGTGCATAGAGCGCGCCGGCGAGCCCTCCCAGTGCGTAGGCGATCGCGATCACCGTGATCTTGTAAAGGCGAGTGTTGTAGCCCAGCACTAGGGTCTTGGGTTCGTTTTCCCGAATGCCGCGCAGCACAAATCCAAACGGTGAGCGCACCAGCGCGCGGCACACGAAATAGGCACCGATCAAGCAGGCAAGCGCGAAATAATAAAACCCGGTCTTGCTGGTGAAGATCGTCATGGAGAAGGGGCCCGCACGGCGCGGAATGCCGGCAAGGCCGTCGCTGCCACCGGTCACGGAGGTCCACTTGAAGGCGATGGCATACAGAAGTTGCGCGAACGCTAGGGTCAGCATGGAAAACGACACGCCGGTTGCAAGCGTGCATACCCAACCCACCCCGATCGCCACGATCCCTGTCAACAACGCAGCAAGCAGCACGACGACGGGCAGCGGCACGGACGAGTTCAGCAGCATGTAGCCGGAGGCATATGCGCCGAGCCCGTAGGCCGCGGCGTGGCCGAACGAAACGAGATTGGCGTAGCCGACCATCAGATCGAGGCTCATGGCGAAGAGGCCGAGGATGATGAGCTCGGTCAATAGGGTCATGGCAAAGACCGGCAGACCGAATGGCGCTGCAATCAACAAACAGACGACGGCAAATCCGCCCAGCGCCGGCAGTGGGTTCGTCTTCTGCATGGTCCTAGGCCTCCTTGCCGAGGAGGCCGCCGGGGCGCACCACCAGCACGAGCAGCATGACCAGATACATGAATGCGAGGGCGAAGTCGGGGAGGTAGTAGTTGCCGAAAACCTGGACGAACGCCACGAGCAGTGCGCCGATCAGGGAGCCGAGGAAACTGCCCATGCCGCCGATGATGACGATGACGAAGGCATCGATCACCGCGGTCGCCGCCATACCATGCGCCGCCGTCACCAGCGGGGCAGCCAGCACGCCGCCCAATGCCGCCAGGCCGCAGCCGATGCCGAACACGCCCGACCGCACCAGTTTCACATCGACGCCGAGGGCGTGCACCATCTCGGCATTTTGCGATGTTGCCCGAATGAGCAAGCCGAGCCGCGTGCGCTCGAGCAGCTGCCAGATGGCGACGGCCACGACGATGCCAAAGCCCACTAGGAACAGGCGATAGACCGGAAACGGTTCATCCATCAGGAACACGACACCGGAGAGGAGCGCCGGCGGCGGCACCTGCAGCGCGTCAGATCCCCAAAGCAGCCGTACTGCCTCGCCCGTGACCAGGGCCAGGCCGAAGGTCACCATCAAGAAGGCGTGCGCATCGCGCCGGTAGAGGCGGCGCAGGATGCCGAGTTCGAACGCCGTGCCAATGGCACCGACGGTGAGCGGCGCCAGCGCCAGCGCCAGCCAGTAACTTCCCGTGTACCGCACCAGCGAGTAGCCGATGAAGGCGCCGAGCATGTAAAGCGTGCCATGCGCGAAATTGACGATGCGCATGATGCCGAAGATCAGCGTTAGACCGACGCCGAGAAAGAACAGCAGTGCGGCCTGCGATAGCGCGTTGACCCCTTGGGTCAGCAGGAGTGCGAGCGTGGACATGCGGCCCAAATCGACTGGGTCATGGCGAGGCCATGACCCTTAACCGACGCAATGCAGCAGCGAAGCCTTCAGTCGTCGTAGGTCATTTTGTTGCAGGGCGGTGTCGTGCGCTCGGCCGGCAGGGTGGCGATGATCTCGGGCACCGGATGGGAATACCCCTCCTTTTTGGCGGCTTTGAAGATGAAGCCCTGCTGAACGCCCTGGTGGTCACACTTGCGCATATGCACCTTGCCCTTGATGTCGTCGATCGTCAGATCCTCGAGCGCCGGTCGCAGCTTGTCGGCCTCGATACTGCCGGCCTTGGCGATGCCGGCCTCGAAGACCCGCTGACACTGCCACTGTTCACCCTCGAACTGATCGGGCACCTGACCGCCGTGCTCTTGCCGCCAGAGCTCGACGAACTCCTTATTTTTCGGGTTGTCGATGCTGAAGGCGTAACGGGCCGATGCGATGATGCCGAGACAGGCCTCGCCCACCGCGCGCATGGCCGTCAGTTCGAGCTGCTCGGAGAGCATCGCCATCTTTGAGGCCAGCTGGTATTGCGCCGCCTGGGCCAGGAAGGCGTTGTTGTCGTCCCCGGCCAGCACAAGATAGACGCCGTCGGCGCCCGACTGGCGAATCTTGGTGACGTAGGTCGAATAGTCCTTGGTGCCAGTCGGCGCAAATACCTTGCCGACGAAGTCCTTGCCCAACCGTTTCAGCTCGTTCTCAAAGACCTGAACGCTGTTGTGGCCCCAGGCATAGTCGAGACCCAATGCATAGAAGCTCTTATAGGGCGCGTCCTTGAGATAGAGTGAGATCGCGCGCGTGCCCATCGGACCGGAGGTATTGGCGCGGAAGAAATTCGGCACAAAGCTCTCAGCGGTCAGCCGTCCATCGCCATTGTCCGATGAGATGAATATGGCGTTCCATTCGGCGAGCTTGGGCACGATGGCGAGGGCCTCGGACGACAACGTGATGCCGGTGAACAGCCGGCAATCGTGTCGCTCGACCATCTCCTGCGCCTTGCGCACGCAGGCCGCCGGATTGCCGGCAGTGTCCTCGATCAGGAGCTCGATCTTCTTGCCCAGCCAGCCGCCCTTGGCGTTCTGTAGCTTGGTGTAGAACTCGGCGCCGCGCTTTTGCTGCTGGCCGACGGAGCCCAGCGGGCCGGTCAATGCCAGCGGCATACCGACCTTGATCGTGGTGGCAGCTTGCGCTTGTGCGCTGGTCCAGATGTAGGGCGAGGCGAGGGTAGCACCGGCGCCCGCCATGACCCGGCGGCGTGAAAAGCGGGACTTCGTTTCCATCGAGCGTTTCTCCCGGATTAAAGGCTTTCATCGTTGCTTGAATGCCAGGCTATCCTCCGCCCGCACGGAGGACAATACACCCCGTGCATTGCAGCCGGCGGCTCAACCCTCGCGCCTTGCTGCAATCTGTCCCTTGGCGATCATATCCGTCAGGACGTGCCGGCGCAGTTTTCCGGTGGCCGTGAACGGGAGTTCATCGACGATGTGCAGCTGCTCGGGCAGCTTGTAGTCGGCGACCTGGCCCTTGAGATGAGTGACCAGTTCGTTCAGCGTCACCGCCTGGCCGGCCTTTGGGATTACGCACAGGCAGTTGCGTTCGCCGAGCCGTGCATCCGCGACGCCGACCATGGCCGCGTGCATCACCTTGGGGTGGGTGTAAAGCAACTCCTCCACCTCACGCGGAAAGAATTTCTTGCCTCCGCGATTGATGATCTCTTTCCGCCGCCCGACAATCTCGACGTTTCCCGCCCGATCGACGATGCGCCCGAGATCGCCGGTGCGGAACCAGCCGTCGGCCGTGAATGCCTCGGCGTTAGCCGCGGCATTGGCATGGTAGCCAAGATGCACGCTGGGGCCGAGCGCGGCGATCTCTCCCACCTTGGCCGACGACACCTCGTTGCCCGCCTCGTCGAGAATTCTTCAGGCCCATCGACGAGACGACTTGTCCGATCGTCCCGTTGACCTTTGCGGGATCATCCGAGAAGCGCGTGTAAGTATGAAAGCCCGTCTCCAGCATGCCATAGAGCTCGATCAGATGACCGGGCATGCGCGCCTGGTAGTCCCGGATGGTCTCGATGGCGGCCGAGGCGCCGCCGGTGATGACGACCCGCAGCGATGAGACGTCGTAATCGGACAGGTTGGGCTCGTTAAGCATGGCGACGATTGAGGCCGGCGCCGTAGCGATGTAGGTGACGCCCTCCCGCTGGATCAAGTCCAGAGCAGCCTTCGCCGAGAAGCGCTCAAGCAGCACCGCCTTGCTGGCGCTGAGGATCGCCTGCAGGAGACAGAGGTAGCCCCAGTTGAGGCAGACGGGCAGATAGACGAGCTGCACGTCTTTTTCCGTCACCAGCATATCCCGATTGATCTGGCGAACCGCTGGCAGCGTCGTGTTGAAGGAGTGCAGCACGCATTTGGGATTGCCCGTCGTGCCCGATGTGAAAGCCATACGAAAGATGTCGTCTGCGCTCATAGGCGCCCGTTCCGAGGTAGGCAGTGGCTTGGTCTCGGCGATGCCGCGCTCGAGGTTGAATTCGTCACCAACGTCTTCGCCGGAAATCACGACATGGGTCAGCGCTGGAATTGCCGCGCGCAACTGGTGCGCCATGCCGAGATAGTCGAAACCTTTGAAGTTGCTCGGGCAAATGAAGGCCTTGCTGCCCGAGAAGCGCAGGATGTAATCGAGCTCACGGATGCGGAAGTCTGGGTTCACCTTGTTGGCAACGGCCCCAATCAGCTCCAGCGCAAAAAAGGCGATCGGGAATGCGATACGGTTCGGCAGCTGGATGGTGACGACGTCGCCAGGCGCAATGCCGATCCGGCGCAGGTACGCGGCGCAACGCTCGATCCTGTCTTTCAGCTCGCCATAGGTGATCCGGCCCTGTGCATCGATGAAGGCGATGCGGTCGGGATGCCTGGCAGCTTGCGTGCTGAGGATGGTGAAAGGCGACTCGTGTCGCCATTCACCGACATCCCGCCAGCGTTGCGCAAGCTCCCCTTTCAGTACCGTCTCAAACTGCATGTGATCTCCCTGCCTCCACGCCTGCCCACCGCGTGCGCTCCTCGCATGGGCGACGCCCGAACATACCTGGCTGGCTGGGCCTGAAGGCTCAGCCAAGGCGCTGAATTGCTACGATCGCCCGGCGATGGGTGCCATCCCCAACCTTCTTGTCCTCATCGTGGGCTTCAACCTTGAAGCGCAGCTTGCGACCATCGATTTCGAGCAGCTCGGCCCGTACCGTGACCTTCTTGCCCTTCGGCGTGGCACCGAAGTGCTTGACGTTGACCTCAAAGCCAACGGTGGTGTGCCCGTCAGGCAGATGGGCTTGCACCGCCTCGATGCCCGCGCGCTCCATCAAGCCGATCATGGCTGGGGTGGACAGCACACCTTCGCCTCCCATGTGCTTGACCACGAGTTTCTCGTCGACCATTACGACGAGCTCCGCTTTGAGCCCTGGCACCAGGCGATCCGTAGGCATGCTTAATCTCCCGTGTTGAGGATGTTGCGATGCTTGGCTGCTAGCGCACGCCTCTGAGCAAGCCGCCGTCGATGGCTATGGCCGTGCCCGTGGTGTAACGGCCGCGCGGCGAGACCAGTAGCGCCACCATGGCCGCGATGTCATCAACCGTGCCGATGCGGCCCATCGGTACCTCGGCCTCGAGTTTGGTCCGCATCAGCGTCGGGTCGGCGCCATCGGCCGCGAACACCTTCTCAAGGCGTGTGGTCTCGATGTAGCCGGGACAGATGGTATTGACGTTGATGTCATGCTTGGCAACCTCCAGGCTCAGCGTCTTAGAATAGCCGATCACGCCACCCCAGGTTGCCACCGACAGGCCAAAGCCGGCGATAGGTTGGATGGCCGAGATGGCCGCGATATTGAGAACGGCGCCGCCGCGCCTCTGGGCGATGATATGCGGGATCACGGCACGCGCCATACGAACGACGTACATCAGGTTTTGCTCGACAGCCCTCGCCCAGGCCGTGTCGTCGAAGCTTATAAGCTGGCCGAGCGGCGGCGCACCGTCGTTGTTGATGAGGATATCGACACCACCGAGGCTCGTAAGCGTTGCTTCGACGACGCGGGCGCAGTCGTCGGCACGGCGACAGTCTGCCGCCATCGGAACGACCTCAGCGCCCGTTTCCGCACGAAGCTGCTCGGCAGCCCGTAACAGGCCGCGTTCGCGGCGCGCCGTAATGACGATGCGGCTACCTTCGGCCGCAAGGGTGCGCGCAATGCCGTAGCCGATGCCCATGCTGGCGCCGCCCACGATCGCCACCTTGCCTTTCAGTCCGAGGTCCATGCTCAAATCGCGCCCCTGAAGCCGGCCTCCGTCAGAAAGCGCTCGGCGTTGCGCCAAAACACCTTCTCAAGCACCGCCTCTGGATAGCCTTGCGTGCGCCAATCTTTAAGGAGGCGCTCATAGGAGAACAGCGGATAGTCGGCCGCAAACAGGATGCGATCCTGCAGCCGACGCGGGATCTCGTGCTTGAGGTCGGCCGTGTGGTACTTCGGTGACCAACCGTGCAACTCGTACCAGATATTGCGCTTGTGCAAGAGCACGGCAATGACCTCGGCTTGCCAGGGCCAACCCGGGCGCGCCGCCACGATCTTGAGCTGGGGGTTATGGGCGGCCACCCAGTCGAGATGGCGCGGGTGGCAATAGTCAAGGATGACGCCAGCGCCACCAGGAAGGCCGGCACCTAAGCCGGTCGTACCAACAAAGATCAGAACGGGAATGCCGGCTTCGGTACACAGATCATAATAGGGCTGATAGAGGGGATCGCTCGCTGGCGGCGAGAGTGAGGCGGAGACGGCAAAGCCCAGAAATCCGATGCGCTTGTCGATGCAGCGGCGCAGCTCCTTGACGCCCGCTGGTCCGGCCCGCTGCGGATCGACGTGGATCCAATGCCCGAGAATGACATCGCGGTGATGCCGCTCCGTCTCGAAGCCGTAATCGTGCAGCGCGCGCATCTCCTCCATGGGTCGATACTTCGCGTAGCCTAGGTCAAGAATAACGCGCACACCGCTTTGCCGAAAATGCTCAGCCATCTCGGCCTCGGTGTGGTAGGTCGGCTCGGAGTTCCAAGTGCCGCGCTGCTGGGCCAGCTCCTTCTCGGTCTGTAGCGGATAGCCGCGACGCGTTCCCCAGTGCGAATGCACATCAATGAGCCTCATGGAGCCCTCACTCACCACATCAACGTCTCAACTAGCCATGCTAGCCTCGACCGCGCCGCTGGCGAAGAAAGATGTACTAGGCTCCAGTGGCCGGTCAGGGACCAGCTTCGCGAGCGATCACCACGATCCTGCGTCCGATCGCCGACCGGATCAACTCCCCGATCAGGTTTGGAATGACCGACCCATCGGCTGCGGCACGGCGATGTTGGCTCGACTCCCGCCTCGAGAACGTGCGTTGCTTGACCCGCTTGGACCTGAGCAATGAAGATGCCAAAGTACTGACAATGAATTCGGCGCAAGAAGCTTCCGGAATTGCCATGTCAGACCTATTGATTTTGGTGAACCGAGAGGAGATCGCTCGGTGCGAGACGCTCATTAGGCCTTATGTGCGGCGCACGCCAACAATAGAGGTCGACGGCACCGATCTCGGTCTCGGCCCGTGCAAGCTCTGTCTCAAGTTGGAGTTGCTCCAGCACTCCGGCTCCTTCAAGGCCCGTGGGGCCTTCACAAATTTGCTTGCCCGCAAAGTGCCCGCGGCGGGCGTCGTCGCGGCCTCAGGAGGCAACCATGGCGCCGCCGTCGCCTACGCGGCCATGCGGCTGCAGATCCCCGCCAAAATCTTCGTTCCGAGCGTGTCGTCGCCGGCTAAGGTTGAGCGCATCCGTGAATACGGTGCCGATCTCGTCATCCGAGGGGATCGCTATGCGGACGCGCTGGCCGCAAGCGAAGCCTGGATGCAACAGTCGGGTGCGATGCCCGTGCACGCCTTTGACCAGCCCGAAACGATGCTCGGCCAAGGCACTCTAGGCCTGGAACTTTATCAACAGGCGCCGAATATTGACACTTTGCTGGTTGCCGTCGGCGGCGGCGGCCTGATCGCGGGAATTGCCGCATGGTACAGTGGCTCTATCAAGGTCGTTGGCGTCGAACCCTTTACCGCGCCAACGCTGACCAAAGCGTTCGCGGCCGGCCGTCCCGTCGAGGCGGAAGCAGGCGGTGTGGCCGCGGATTCGCTAGCACCGCGTCGCGTCGGTGAGCTGGTATTTCCGATCGCTAGGAAATATGTAGATGACACGGTGCTGGTGACCGATGATGCGATTGGGCAAGCACAGCTAGCACTCTGGCGCACGTTGCGTGTCGTCGCGGAGCCGGGCGGCGCAGCAGCGCTCTCGGCACTGACCTCCGGGGCCTACCAAGCGCGGTCCGGAGAACGCGTCGGCGTCATCGTCAGTGGCGGCAACACCACCGCCGTCGACTTCGAGCGGTGAACAACGGAACAGTGGATCACGTTGACGCGTGAACTCCTTCTCGGCAGCCAACGGTTCACGACGCGTCCTCAGTAATTCCTCGGCGCTCTTGTTGTTCGCTAACGCAGTGGCCGCAGCGGATGCCACCGCCTTTGTCATGCGTGACCCCGCCGCCACGTGCGCTCGGGCGCAGGGCATAGCCTCATCGTCAAAGCGAACGGGCGGGTGAAGCTGAACGCATCGCTGGCGTGACGCGCGTCCCAGCTCATCAGGTCGAGATCCCGGCCCACGGCCTGCGCCTTGTCGCGGCCGGCGATAGCCTCGATCAGGGTGAGCGCCGTAGGCATCGAGCCACTGATACCCGTCGTCGTCACCACGCCCTTATCAACAACCAGTCGCCGGTTCGCGACAAAGTGGATCGCGGGATATTTCTTGCGCAACTCCTCGAGATAATACCATCGGCTCCCGCGCAGACGCCCACTTCCCTTCATCGCACTTGGCGGCCGCATCCAGGGCTACCGCGAGTTTGGTCTGTTGCCAAAGCTTCGACCGGTAGGGTAACCCTTCTATTGGAGCCCAAGTTCGGTTTCGAGTCGAGGGAGCAGCAGCCTACTCGCCGGCTGAAGATTGTCACTGGCAATCAACTCCGCAAGGCTGCTGTTTTGCATTTCGATGAGACGGCAGCCCGCATGTCCCACCCACGTCGGAGTACCATCGTAACGCGCATCTTGCCGGCGTTAGGAATCGCGGTCGCCGTGGCTTTCGCTGCGGCCGGCACCGGTGGTCTTGGCTTGGTGACACCCGGACTGGCCCAGGCGGGAGCGCTCAGTAAAGCGCAGGCGGCAGCAGGCGCGGCCTACGCGAAGGCCTTGCGCGAGTTCAAAGAGATCCTCGCCGAGCGGCGCGCGCAGATCGATGCCAAGCAAGCGCTGCCGAACCTTCCCGGGCAAGCCATTTACCTCGCCCGCATCAAGGTTATGAGTACCTACAAGGACCTCACCGACGTACTGCCATCGCGCATAGGGCGGCCCAACAGGTTCGGCGTTCCGCCAGCCTACTTCGATGCCGACATCGAGCCCCTGATCGAGGAATATGGCGCGCTCTTCGGCGTCTTGCAGGCGCCGCCGTCACACGCGCAGGCCTCCAGCACACCCTTCAAGGACGTCGTCGATCTCGGCACGGTGATTGCGCGCGCGAAGGGCCTTGATGCCGCGACCGCCGACGCGGCAGGCCGCATCAGCCTCGGGCTTTTCTTTGCGGAGACGAACGGCAACCAGAACATCGGCAATGCTCGCTCCAACACGTATAAGGGCAGCCTACAGACCGGCGTCACGGAAGATCGAAACGGGAGCAAGGCGTGGGCGGCGATCAAATCGAGGGTCGCCGCGCTCGATCCTGTGGTTGCCACCCGCGATGACAAGGAGGCGGCGCGCGTCGGCAATGGCGACCAGCGGTTCAATCATTGGACCGCGGTGCGCAACGGGCTGATGAACGCCCATGCCGACCTGTTCCCGCAGATCCCGGCGATCGTGAAGATGCTTCCCGATCAGATCGATCAGATGAAGCTATTTGAGCTGATCCAGATCATCCCTACACCGACGCGCGCCGCGCTCGCGTCGGGCAACTTCGCGGCCTATCGCATTTCAGACGCGCGGATCATGGGATTCCTGCGCAACAACAGCATTTTTACTTTCGGCAAGGCGGACCGCGCGAGAACCTCCGCGACCTTTCGCGAAATCCTCGATGCGATGTGGCTGTTCAACGACAAATTCAAAGGCGCACAGGCAAGATTCGAAGAGGTCAAAGCTCAAGAGAGGGGTCGGGCCCGATAGTCGCCGCAAGCATGACGCCGCAGCCTTATACGCGGGCGGTTCCTGATCTGACCGCTACCTACTTGCTAGGACGGCAAACTTTGGATGCCGCGATGGTCAGGTACGGCATCATTTCAATCTAACTGGTGGGTTACGGCATGATCCCGCCATGGGCTACCATATGCGCTGCTTCTCAACAGACAAAAGAGAGATCACACCTTCTATCTTAGAGAAGTCGCTTTAGAAGGCTATCTTAGAGAAGTCGCTTTAGAAGGCCGACCCCCACTGGAGAGCGCCGCCTTTGCACGGCGCACACCCGGGGTGGACTCTCTGGGTTGCATCGTGACGATCCTCCCCGCTGAAAAAAGTTCTACGCGTCTACGCCGGAAGGTCAATGCGATGCTATTGATGGCCGATCGCAATCGGCATCGGGGTAACAATGACGGTTGAACTCAAGATGCTCGCCCTCAGTATTGTCCTTGGGTTAGTGCAAATCGTATTGGCGTCGCACGCTGCAAGCGTGCAACTCGGCTATCTCTGGACGGCGAGCTCTCGCGATGAGGCTATGCCTCAGTTAGCCGGAGTGGCGGGCCGGCTGGCAAGGGCGTTGCAAAATTTTGTCGAGACGTTTCCCCTGTTTGCGGCAGCCGTCCTAACAGCGCATGTTGCGGCCACGCACAGTTGGATGACCGAATGGGGTGTTCAGCTGTATTTTTGGGGTCGCGTCGCCTATCTCGCCTTGTACGCAGCAGGCGTTTTTCTGCTGCGCTCCCTTACATGGAACGTGGCGACGCTCGGTATCGCCTTAGTCCTTCTGTCGCTGGTCTAACCATATCTCGACCATCGGAACTGACGATTGCTCAGGTTTGCATTGGCGTTCTGTTGCTCGTGATCATTCGCTCGCTGAGCGAGAGGAAAAGTCGACTTTGGGCACCGGCCGGGGCAACCTCGGCGGCGCCGCAGTTGTTCCAGTGGACCCCTACGGACGCGGGCTCGCGATGCCGTTCGTGACCCGTTGCTGCCGACAGCGTAGGCCGATCTTGCCCCGCTTCGTCATCTCCGGTAACGGTCGCCGCGTCACATGTTGGGGAGCCACCGATGAGTGAAACTCGCTTGCGCGAAGGTGCCGGCTTCTTTGTGTACTCCGACAGCACGGCACAGGCACGCCGGGCAATTCGTGTTTTCTACTCGTGCCCACAGTCTGGCGTTCGCGACGCTCCCATCATCATTGCGATGCATGGGATGGACCGAGCTGCAGCCGAGTTTCGCGACGTCATGGCTGCGCAGAGTACACGCAACGGGCAAATAGTCTTGGTCCCGGAATTCGACGCACACCAGTTCCCTGACTTCTATGCCTTCAACTTCGGTGGAGTGCGTCTCCCTCCACCCTGCAACACCGTGCTTCCACGAGAGCATTGGAATTTTGGCACAATAGATAGATTGTTCGCGCACGTCCGTGACTCGATCGGCTCAAACAGAAGGTCCTTCGGTCTGTTTGGCAACTCGGCGGGTGCTCAGTACGTGCTGCGATATCTCGCGCTCACTGAGGCTCCTGCGGTTGACGCGGCTGTCGCTGCAAACTGCGGGGTCTATATGTTGCCCGACCTTACCGCCGAATATCCAGTCGGTATGGGTGGCCTCGATCTCGACGATGGGCATCTGCGAAGGTACCTTGGGCGTCGCCTTGCGATCTTACTCGGCGATGCTGACAACGATCCTTCTGCCCCGGACCTGCCCCGGATGGACTACGCTATGGCTCAAGGGCCTCATCGACTTGCGCGCGGTCTATGGCATTTCGAGCACTGCATGAAGCTCGCCGACAGCTTTGGAGTGCATTTTGGCTGGAGGCTTGAAATCGCGCATGGAGCCGGGCACGTCGGCCAACAAATTTACGACCAAGGTGCCGATATCCTGAAGGGTTAAAGTCAATCGCAACGTTTGGGTTGCTCGGGGGCAAGTCACCCCATTTTCGCTTGTTCGCTGTCCGTCCCGTGAGCCACCGCAGCGGAACGCTCTCATGGCCGCGTGCACGATGTCTGTTAGTGGCCCGGCCGCGCTCGCCATCTCGAGCGCAGTGGCGGCGGCGATCGGCAACGGCGTCGGTTTCAGCCAAGGCCTCGACTTCGGCGCCTGGTCGAAGCGGCGATCGCACTCGCCAATAAGCTCGCACGCATCGCCCGGGCGCTACTGGCACGCGGCCACGACTATGAGCCGAGAACATCAATTCGGTAGCCGCGCACTTCCCGTTGTTGGGGTAGACCCGACGCTCTCGGGCTGAGCGTAGACGCGTGCTGCGACCCAGTAGGGGTGTCGATTGTCGAAACCTGCTCCACCGAAACGACGTGAAACGTCTTGCCCAGTTGATCCTTCACCGACTGAGCAACGATCTGCCCTTGTTGTGGACTTTTAATGTATTTCTTTAGGCAGCTGCAGACACGATCCAGGTGGCGGCCTTAAGGCTGATGTCGCGGTCACCTGCATTGGCTATCAACACCGCCCGAACCTTAGGTTCGACGCTGGAAATGAGCGCTGGCGTTTCCCGTAGGAGTTTCCCGAGGGCCCCCACCTTCGTCAGCACCGCCATCATCGCGTCGAGGTTTCCGCTCGAAACTCTCGCATCGCACGCCTCGATCTCTATCTTGGCAAAGCCCGCCGACCGCAAAACGTCCAACACATAGTCGCGTTGCTCGAATTTGAAGGGTGTCTTGTCGATTGGGATATCGAGCCCCGCAGCCTGCAGGGGAACGAAATCGAGTTCATTTTCTTCCAGCGATCGCCAGCACACGAACGCAAGTCGGCCACCGCGCCGGGTTATCCGGCGAAAATTGGCAAAGGCGGCAACGGGGTCGTCAAATGCCATGACGCCGAATCGGGAGTAGACGCCGTCTGCCATCTCGTCCGGCAGGGTTAGGGCGGCGGCGTCGGCCTGTATAAGTTGAACTTGGCCTAGGGCGGCAGTTCTGGATCGTGCAACTTCGAGAACGCGAGGCGCAATATCTACACCAATTACACGGCCTAACGGCCCGACCCTGCTTGCGAGCTGTTGCACAGTCTGGCCTGCCCCACAGCCGATATCGACAATTGTCTGACCGAGTTCCGGGGCAAGCGCATCCATCGCGGCCAAACCGAGGGGCGACAATTGCAGATCCAGGAGATCCGCCACTTCACCCCTGGCATTGTCCGCCAATTCCAGCGATGACGTTTGTGCTGCCATACCCAACTCGAAGCCTTACGCAGTGAGGTTAATTGCTGACCATTGATCACGTCAACGCGCGCCAAGACTGCCCTTGACCGAGAGCCGCGGAAAGTTCGGTTCGGTCAAGCCTTGGAGCGCGATCACCAACAACGGGCCAAAATTAGTGCGCAGCCGAAGCATGGACGAAGTCCACATCATGTCCCCACCGCGCTTAGAACTGCAGGGGCATCAAAGTGAATATAGCCCGCCTCGACTTGGATCTGGCGGTCCAGTTGCGAGGCGAAGTCAAAGGAAAGCTGGCGACGCTGAACCTGTCAGGTCGACCCGCCGGCATGATAGGGTGGCCTAACCTTGAACGGCTCAATGCACGAAGGAGGTTTTATGCCCGACCCAGCAAAGCTAACCGAACTTGAACAGCGCATCCGGGCGGTGCGTGAAAATATCCGCGTTTTGACTGAACAGGCCGCGGCCTATTCCGGTGCAGCGGACGAGGAGCGCAGCGCGGACCGCATTTCCGAGCAGGACGCGCTGCTTGCAAAGCTCCTCGAAGAGCGCGAAGCATTGACGGGTCAGAAGTAACCGTTCGCGCACCTTGTTCTGCTTGTTTGCGATGGACCTGCGGTGTCGTCTGGGCCCGGTTCAATCTCCGCATTGTTGCGAGGGGGGATCGTCGCGGTGACCGGTTAGAACGTCTGCTTGTCGAGGTCGTTCGCCGTTCGACGACCTGAAGAGACACCCTGTTGGTCGCGGCCGCGTTGTTTGCTGGCGCCGGTGCCAGTTTTGTTTTCTGCGTGACGGCGACAGTGAGTGCCGCGCAGGCCCTCAGTGCTAGTGCGTTGAGCCGACGCGACACTGACCGCTGCGGCCACTACTAGCCGGGCGGAGCCCAGGGAGGTGAAGGATCCTGCGGCCCGTCCCATCCCGGGGCACCCCGTTCCGAGCGGATATCTGCGGCGATCGCAGGCCCTGAGATCGAACCAAAGACCGTCAACATGAAAACTGACAGCGCTATCAACTTCTTCATGATCATCATCCTTCTAGCCCCGCGCACCGCACATAAGCATGCTGTCACGCTTCGAGAATGCGGCATCACAGGTCGTTGATGTAACTTGAGTTTTGTTCAATGGCCTGGCGAGGGCGGGCGAACAAACCACTTGGGAGTCACAAAGAACACCGACTTGCCGGCTTCGTCGCGGCTGGTCAGTGCCCGCTTGGGGCTGGCAGGACGGGGCCCCATCTGTGGGAGTCGTTCGTCTTCTCAAGTACCAACCGGTTGATCCCAATGAAGGGTGCCGTTGCCACTTCCGCCTTAGGTTCCAGATATGCCCCGCGCTTTCGGGGGGCGCATGAAGCATCGCTGGGACGCTTAAATAACTATGCCTCCTTGGGCTGCATCTGAAGGAACGCCGCAGAGCCGCATTTGGTGCTAAGAGATGCGAAACCCTCCCGATGCCAACGCAGAAGGATCAACCATGTACATCGCCATGAACCGCTTCAAGGTCCTCAAGGACTGTACCAAGGACTTCGAGAACGCCTGGTTCTCCCGTGAGAGCTACCTGCACGAACTTCCCGGCTTCGTCTCATTCCACCTGCTGCGCGGCCCCGAGCGCGAGGATCACATCCTCTATTCGTCCCACACGATGTGGCGCTCCTACGCCGACTTCGAGGGTTGGACGAGGTCGGAGGCCTTCCGCAAGGCGCACGCCCGCGCTGGCAACAACAAGCCGTTGACGCTCGGCCATCCCGAGTTCGAAGGTTTTCATGTGCTGCAGGAGGTGGCGAGCGATGGCTCCTCGAAAATCATGGCCGCCGAATGATCGCGCCACGGCACCGACGCGCACCTCCTTGCTGGCAAGCGCAAATCTATTAGAGGCGGCGGCGAAGCTTGTGCTGCAGAACCAGCACAAATTCGGTCTCGACGTCGGCATATGTACGAGGCCCACGTTGAGAATTGATAGGGGACGCCAAACGCGTCAGCCTTTAATTGACCCAGTAAGGCCAGCGACGTAGTGCTCGACGAAGAACGAGTATATGAGCGCCACTGGGATCGACCCGAGCAATGCTCCGGCCATGAGCTGGCCCCAATAAAACACATCGCCACGGATCAATTCTGCGATGACACCGACTGGCACGGTACGCACTGTGGTTTTTGTCAAAAAGATCAGCGCGTACAGAAATTCGTTTTGCGACAAGGTGAAGGCGAAGATGCCGGCGGAGATGAAGCCAGGCATGCACAACGGGAGGAATATCTGCAATACCGTCTGCAGCCGGCTGGCACCATCGATCCTGGCCGCCTCTTCAAGCTCCTTTGGCACGGTCTTGAAGTAGCCGAGCAGGAGCCACGCGCAAAAAGGGACCAGCATTGTGGGGTAGGTGAGAATTACGGATGTCAGCGTATTGCCGAGACCCAGTCGGTTAATGACGTCGGCGAGGGGAATGAAGAGCAGAGGTTGTGGTACAAGGTACACGGCCGCCACAGTCATCGCAATCAGACCGGCTCCGGCGAAGCGCATCCTCGCTAATGGATATGCCAGCATTGTGCCCAGGACCAATGAGATCGCAGTGGAGACGATGGCTATCAGCATCGTGTTCCATGTCCAAAGCAGAAAGCTCGTCTTGGTCAGCAGATCGACGTAGTGCTTGAGCGTTGGAGCATGCACAATGAGCGGCATGACATTTCTGTTGTAGAGCTCTGCGTTTGGTTTTAGCGACGTGATTGCCATCCAATAAAACGGGAATAGCGCGAGCACGAGAAAGAAGCCTACCGGCAGCCACAGCCGCACCGCACGTTCGAGCCGTCCATGGCCCGTAACCATCAACTCCTCCGCATATAGATTGTCAGCGCAACGATCAGGACTGCGAGGGCCGGCAGCATCGCGAGCGCCACCGAGGCGCCGAGCCCCAACTGCCCGGCTCCCATTGCGATGTCGAAGGCGTAGGTAGCAAATAGGTTCGTCGCGTTCTGTGGCCCACCATGCGTGAGGACATACACGAGCTGGAAGTCGGCGAAGGTAAAGATGACCGAGAACAGGGTTACGATCAGGATGATCGGCCGCAGCAGCGGCAACGTCACAAAGCGGAACCGCTGCCATCCGCCGGCACCATCAATCGTGGCGGCCTCATATAACTCGGGCGGAACCGTTTGCAGCCCGGCGAGCAAGGTGATGCCATAGAAGGGCAGCCCACGCCACGTGTTGATGATGATGATCGAGATCATCGCTAGCGTGGGATCACCGAGCCAGGACGGCCCCGGCTTTGGCCAGCCAAGCGCCACCAACAGCCGATTGACGACGCTGAAAGCGGGGTCGAGCATCCACATCCAGGCGACGGTGCTAAGCACGGTTGGGACGATGAACGGCAACAGCAGTAGAGCACGCACTAGATTCTTCATTCGGAAGTGCTGGTTCATAGCCACTGCTAGGCAGAGACCACCGACCATCTTCAGAAATGTCGCAACCCCGGTATAGACAAACGTATTGATCGCCACCTGCCAGAAGACAGGGTCGTGGAAGTTGACTACAAAATTTTGGAAACCCACGAAAGTACCCGTCTGCGCAACCGGCCGGTCCTGCAGGCTCAATAATAAGCCGTAAACAAGCGGATACCCGACCAGGGACGCGAGAAACAAAAGCGGCAGCGCCATCAGCAACCAGCTAAAGACGGCTTCGCGGTCGAGCAATGCCTTGAGCGGCGTGCGACCGTTCACGGCGCGCCGGACACCAGGAAGGCGATGCGAGACGACGGTCATGTTAGGCTGAGCGATAAATGCCTTTAAGTTGAGCCTCGGCGTTCTTGATAACCTCCTTGGTCGGCGCGCCCGCGCACGCCTTCGCAAACATATCGACCACGACGTATTTGGCGACGCTTTCCGCCAGCTGTCGGCTCGCCGGCGCCGGCCAACCCGGCAGATGCGCGCTGGCGAGTGCATCCCGGTAGGGGAGGTTGCGCGGCTCTACGTTCCACATCGGTGCGTTGTCGTAGGCGTGTAACAGAGGCTGATAGTAAGTCTCGGCGACAGCATACCAGCCTCCCAGTTGCTTCGGCTCCATCAGCCATCGCATGAAGGCACGCGCCTCCTCTCGTACCGGGGAGAAGCTGAAGATCGAATGGCTAATCGAATTGAGGAGGTGGAAGCGACCCTTCGGTCCCGCGGGGTTCATGGCCTGGGCCGTGGCCTTGCCGATTTCAGGGAATTCCCGCTTGGCGAACCACAGGATGCTCTCAGCATTGTTGGTACACGAGATTTGCTCTGCCATCCATGCCTTGTTGTTGCTGACGTCTGTCCAGCCGAGCACATCGGCGAGCATCGTGTCTTTGAAGAACTTGCGGGCGAAATCGACCGCGCGCGCCGTCTCGTCGGAGTCGATGACAACAGTCTTTCCGTCGGTTGCGACCTCGACACCACCGTAGGACCAGAGTAACGGGTATAACCAGCCATGGTTGTCGCCGAAGCCATGCCCGAGCTCGAAGCCGAAGGGGTGGTCCTTGGCCTTGAGCTTCTTGCCGACCTCATAGAGCTCTTCCCAGCTATCCGGAAACGTTTTGACCCCAACCTCCGCAAACCAATCGGTGCGCCAATTCATCAGCTGGCCGATATTGCTAAACGGGATCGCCTTCCATTTGCCGTTCACCAAGACGGCTTCTTTTCCAGCGTCATACCAGCCGCCCTGCGCTTTGCCGACTTCCTCGGCAATGTCACCGACGTCCAAATATTTCTCGCCGAATTGGATGACCTGGAGTAGGCCATTCATTGTTATGTCCGCACCAGATCCCGTTTCGGCGACGGTGCTGATCCGTGTCGGCAGGCTGCCGACGCTGGTGACCTCGTAGTTGACCTTGATCCCTGTTTGCTTCTCGTAGGCAGGGGCAAGCACGTTTTGCACGTACTCGTCGAAGGGCTTGATGAAAGAGCTTTCGTGTAGGACGGTAATCGTCTTCGATTGCGCCCGTGCGAGGTGCGGTCGGCTCAAAGCGGCGGCAGCGCCAGCGGCAGCGAGTTTGAGAAATCGACGCCGTGATGCAGATCGCGAAGTTGCCGGTTCGGTCATGCTTGGTCCTCCATTAACCCCCGCGGGAGTGATCCTGGGTAGACTGGCATAACCGCTATTTTGCACGATCACCGCGAACTGCGTTCGTCTGCGGCGCGGCTATGCTTATCCAATGCATGTCGCCGTCTATAATGGCATCACGAGTTCATCATTCTTTTTCAACCAAATCAAGGAAGCTCCTTTAGACAAATGGTAGGAGACGAAGGTGTGAGCATTGGTTGCAGCGCTCGAGCGCTCTCCTTGTTAACCCGTGGGCGTTGGCTACTAAGTGATTGGTATTGAGGGCAAACGTCCACTTTTGCCGGGTGATCTGCTCGATCTGAGCGGGTAAGTCACCAGTTGCTAGTGCGCATGCTTGGTAAAATTTGGCGACCGAAGGTGCCATGATCCATCGTCAGTTAATCACTGAGCGAGACTCGAGAAAATTGGACATTCAGCGGCTCGACTGAAGGTCTTCCCGGGATGCTGCCTGCCTTAAAAATCGTAGCGGCGATGTTCATCTGAGGATGACCTCAACCTTATTTGTATGGACATTTGCTTGAGCGCTGACCGACATGGCGTCGTCTAGCGGTCTTGCAGGTTTGCCCATAGACGAACGCACACGTGCTTTGAAGTGCGGTACGCGCCTCCCTATAGGCATTCAGATACCAGAGCAAAGCCGCGCCGAGGCAAAGGCAAACTAGCACTGCCTTTTGGGCGATGGATCAATGACCTCAGTTCCAAATGAGCTGACCGTGCTTCGTGTTTATTTCGTCGGGAGGAAGTCCGCCAGGTCAACCGCCACGGGACAGAAGCGGCTATCTACCGATCATATCGCCACGGTTCCCCAGGCAAACACGATTGAAGTTGTCGAATCTCCTGCATAGGCGGCCACGATTGAGATCGGCAATGAGTTGCGCTTTCCTCTCTTTCACGGCACTTTGTTTGTTGCATCCTTGTAGGCGTGGCCGTGTTGATTGTGAGCGCCTGCGCTTCCGATCCTCCTGCACAAACTCCAGTCGCCGCGGTCACTCCACCACCTGCGGCCGTGGTTGTTGAGAAGCCTGCGCCCCCACCGGAAGTGGCGAACGTGGAAAAACCCTTGCCACCGCCCAAAATTGTAAAGCCGCCAAGCCCGAAAGCGCCGAGTCAATGTAAGGGCCTGCCGCAGCTCGCGCGCATCAACGTCGAGGGTTGCGAGTGGATTAAACGCTTATCATCAACGGACAACGACGGACGTCCGTTGATGGACTACTGCTTCAGTAAACAAATGAATGCCACCCGCCGACGAGTGAGCAAGTGAATGCGCGCTGAAGAACTCGACGCCGACGCATTCGATGGAACGCTGACGCAAACTAATGGCTCCCATGGCCCCATGCCGTGGGATCAGTCCAACGCACGTCTTCACGTATAAGGGCAAGCCGATCTCACAGCGCGGATTCTCACTCGAGCTCCTGACCGAAGCAACCGGAAAAGTCGGGCCGTGACTTCCTTCGCTTTTCACATGGTTTGAGTGTACGGTGTTCGATTGGTCACCCCTCGTCAGCCTCGCTCTTGTTAGTGCCAACTCATGAAGTCTGTCCCAGACCCATGTTGACAGGCTTCGAGCGGGCACTAGGGTGCACCACACCTGCAGCTGTCCAGTCCGAAGATGGCCCTTCCGGTATCACGTCTTTTGCCTTTGCTCGAGCCGCGCTCCGTCGCGATCGTCGGCGCCTCGCCGCGCGAGAACACGCTCGGCAACAACGTCGTGGTGAACCTGCGCCGTTTTGGCTACGCCGGCCGTATCTTGCCAGTGCACCCGAGCGCACCGGAAGTGGCGGGCCTGCCAGCGTACCGTACCTTCGCTGAGCTACCCGAGCCTGCCGAGTGCGCAGTGCTCGCGGTGCCGGCTGACAAGATCGCCGCGGCACTCGAGGAAGGCGCCGCGCATGGCCTTCGGGCCGCCGTGATATTTGCGAGCGGATTCGCAGAGCTCAGTGAGGAAGGGCGTGCGCGGCAACGGGCGCTGCAAGCACTCTGTGCGCGCACCGGGATCGTGCTGTGCGGACCGAACTGCCTCGGTCTCGTCAACGTGCACAAGCGTGTGTCGCTCTACAGCTCGGGCATCCCTGAGGGGATGAGGGACGGCGGCCTGGCCGTCGTTTCGCATAGCGGCTCCGCGTGCATTGCTCTCTCCACACTTGGGCGTTTCGGTCTTTCTTACCTCGTCTCTGTAGGCAACGCCGCTGTGCTCGACGTGGCCGACTACCTCGAGTACCTCGCTCATGACAGCGAGACCAAGGCCGTGGCGCTTTTTATCGAAACGCTGCGCCATCCTGCGGCCTTTGCGCAGGCAATGCGGGCAATGCACGAAGCGGGCAAGTCTGTGGTCGCGCTGAAGGTCGGCCGGTCAGCGAAGGGCGCGGCGGCGTCCGCCGCCCACACCGGGTCGCTCGCCGGCAACTGGGATGGCTACCGGGCCTACTTCCGCCGGCATGGCGTGATTGCAGTCGACGATTTCGACGAGTTGGCCGAAATCGGTTGAACTCGCGCTGAAGATCCATATTCCGCCGCAAGGTGACGGCGTGGCAGTGATCGCGGTGAGTGGCGGCGAAGCCTCGCTTGTGGCGGACTTAGCCGAGCGCGCGGATGTGCGGCTGCCGGACCTCTCGCCCGAGACGGTGGCGCGGTTGAGGGCGGTACTGCCCGCTTTCGGCAATATCGGCAACCCGCTCGACACCACTGACCGCGGCGTGTACGACGCCCAGAACGTTTACAGCGGAGCGATCCGCGCGCTGGCCGACGATGCGTCGGTGTCGCTCGTCGCCGTGGTGCAGGATTGCTCGCCGGGCCTGTCGGCACGCGGCGCCAACAACTACCGGCGCATCGCTCAGACCGTCGCCGATGCCGCGCGCGAGATTACCAAGCCGGTTGTCTTCTTCAACACGGCGGCGGGTGGCATGCATGCGCATGTGATTGAGCCCTTCGCAGGTAGCGGTGTTGCCGTTATGCAGGGCGCACGCGCGAGCCTGCTGGCCATCAGTCGTCTGCTCGTGCACGCGCGTTTCGCACCATCGGCGGAGCCAAAAACGCTTGCGCCCGCTTCGGATTGGCGCGACCGACTGGCTATCGGCACACCCTTCACGGAGCGAGAATCGAAGGCGTTTCTGGCAGCGCACGGCATAGCAGTCACGCGCGAAACGCTCGCGCGGGATGCGATAGCCGCCGCTCAGGCCGCCGACGAAATCGGGTACCCGGTGGTCCTGAAAATCGAGTCGCCAGACCTGCCGCACAAGACCGAAGTGGGCGGCGTGCGCGTCGACCTCGCCGATGCTGCCGCAGTCAAGGCGGCCTTTGATCAGATCATGGCCGTAGCGCGACGGCACGCCCCAGCGGCGCGACTCGAGGGTGTGCTGGTGCAGGAGATGGTTTCCGGAGGGATCGAACTGATCGCGGGGCTCGCGCGCCAGGAACCCCTTGGCATGGGTGTAGTCGCCGGTGCGGGCGGAGTGTTCGTGGAGCTGACGCGCGATACGGCGCTGGACCTTTGCCCCATCGACAATGCGGAAGCTCATGCGCTTCTTGCGCGCACGCGTGCCAGCCGGCTGCTGCAGGGCTATCGCGGTCGGCCTGCGGGTGACGCCGAGGCTTTCGTCGCGCTCCTTGCGCGCTTGTCGCAACTCGGCGCCGCGTACGGGGATCTACTCGAGGCTGTGGATCTGAACCCTGTTGCCGTAATGCCGCCGGGCCGCGGCGCCATCGTACTCGATGCCCTCGTTATTCCCCTCAAGCCAACCAGCCAGGGACCGCCATGCCCTACGCCACGATAAAGCTCGATCACGACGGCGCGCTCGCGATACTCACTCTGAACCGGCCGGAGAAAATGAACTCCCTCTCCGACCAGTTGCTCGCAGACTTCCGGGCTGCCATGGACAAGTGCGAGCGCGACGACAGCGTGCGGGCAATGATCGTCACTGGCTCGGGCAAGGCGTTTAGCGCCGGCTTCGACATTTCACCTCGGGAAAAGCCGCGCACGACCGTGCAGGACTGGCGTGACCATGCCAAAGACGGCAACGAGACGTGGCTGCGCGTCTGGCGCTCGCGCTTGCCGGTTGTGGCGGCGGTAAACGGCTATTGCCTTGGCGGCGGTTGCGACCTCTCCATGGCCTGCGACTACACGGTGGCCGCGGACACGGCCCAATTCGGCGAGCCGGAGATCGAATTCTGTTCCGCCCCTCCCTTTCTCATCATGCCGTGGGTGCTCGGTATGAAGCATACGAAGGAGCTGCTTCTCCTCGGCGAGCGCGTCGACGCGACAGAGGCCATGCGCATGGGCCTCGTCAATCGGGTGGTGCCGGCCGACAAGCTCATGGAGGAAGCGATGAGGGTGGCCCTGCGCATGGCGCGGCTGCCGGCCATCGCCATGAAGCAGAACAAGGAGGCTATCAATCGCGCCTACGATATGCGCGGACTGGTCGCGACCCTCGAGTATGGCCAGGAGATGTTCTGCCTGACCGCGATGGCGCAGTCGCCGGAGGGCCAGGAATTCCGCAAGATTGCTCGCGAACAGGGCCTCAAAGCCGCTATTCGTTGGAGGGATCAGCGGTTCAAATAGCCACGCCGCTTGATCGGAAATTCGTCAAGCAATCCAGCTCGGCGCAGCTGCTGGCCAAGATGGCTTCCAATATGCAGAAGCCGGATGGGCAGACTATCTTGCCGATTGAGAAGCTGTCCGGCGTTATTCTGCACTTAAACATACGGGCGATCCCGGGCATCGGTGCCGGCATGGCCCGGCGCCTCAGGGATGATGGCTTTCACTGTCGTCGCCTGACTGTCGAGGTAAAACCGCTTGGCCGCGATCGGCGCTCCCGGACTGACAAGCGCAGCTTTTTGGAAACGCAAGTCACCAGCATGCCGTCTGCATGTCCTGCAGGCCATTTGCGACTGTGCCGAACTTGAAGCCACTGCGCATGTGGGCGTTGCGCTCGCGGGTTTGGCGGCCCCCCAAAGAGAAGCATCAGCCTGACCTTTTGGGGACAAGCCCGAGATCGCAAAGCTCGTGCGCGGCATCGATGAAGTGGACGAGTATGCGCAGATCGATGGGGATGCCGCGTCCGCTCAGACCTGCGAGATCGCCTTCCAAAGAGTGCCGAGGGCAAGGAGTGTTAGGAGATTCCGCGGCGCATGGGTGTTGCGCAGCAGGCCGTTGCCCCGGTCACTGCCAGATGCCAACCTCTCCTGTAGACTATGGAGGCAAGTCCATGATCTCGACCGAAGTCGAATGGGTTGCCGTTGATTGGGGCACTTCCAATCTGCGCGCATGGGGCATTGGGAGATGCGGCGACGTCATGTTCTCGCGCACGTCCGATCAGGGCATGAGTAAGTTGACGCCCGATGCTTATCCGGGCGTTCTCGGCGCCCTCCTCTCAGGGAACTTTCCTTCGAAGGGATCACAGATTGACGTGCTGATTTGCGGTATGGCGGGCGCCAAGCAGGGTTGGCTGGAGGCGCCCTACCTTGATGCGCCAGCCGATCTCGAGACGTTAGTAGACAGGGCTGTGGTTCCCGCAATGCCTGACGCACGCGTCTCGGCACGCATTCTCCCCGGCATCTGCCAAAGGGCCACCAGCCAGGAAGACGTAATGCGAGGAGAGGAAACGCAGCTGCTTGGACTTGGGACGCTTTGGCCCGGCTTCAGCGGCGTCGTGTGCATGCCAGGAACCCATTCGAAGTGGGTGCAGCTGACCGACCGGCGTGTAGAGCGCTTCACAACGGCGATGACAGGCGAACTGTTCGAGGTTTTGCGCACCCATTCCGTCCTGCGCCATTCCTTTGCCGGTCCAATACAAGGTCCCCAACACGACGACGGGTTCCAGGCCGGACTTACCTCCGGCATCGAAGCGCCCCAAAAGTTGTCAGTCATGCTCTTCAAGGTTCGCGCGGGCTCGCTTCTCTCTGGCCGGACACCCGATTGGTGTGCTGGGTTTCTTTCCGGCCTGCTGATCGGCTCAGAGATTGGCGCACTACGCGAATGGATCGGCGAAACCGAGATTGCCATCATCGGCGATGCCGCAGTGGCCGAACTCTATGCCAGGGGGTTTACGATTGTTGGCGGCCAAGCCCGAATCGTCGACGGAGTCGAAGCCACCCTGGCCGGGTTGAAGGCCGCACGACTTCAGCACTGACCGGACACGCGGCAGGAGTATTAGCGATGATCAAAGATCACCGGCACCTCATAGCCATTCTGCGGGGTATCACGCCAAAAGAGGCCGTTGCTGTATGCGAAGCCCTGGCTGGCGCCGGTATCTCCAGCATTGAGGTGCCGCTCAACTCGCCGCAGCCGATCGACTCAATCCACGCTGCGGCGAAAGCACTCGAGGGCAGGGCATCGGTGGGGGCTGGCACGGTCCTGAAGGAAGACGACGTCGACGCAGTCGCCGCGGCAGGCGGCACTTTCATCGTCTCACCTGACTGCAACGAGGCGGTCATCGCCCACACGCGCGCCCGCGGCTTACGATCTTATCCGGGCGTATTCTCGCCGACTGAGGCGTTCCGGGCCATCAGAGCCGGTGCACACGGCTTGAAGTTTTTCCCTGCCGAGGTCCTGGGCGCGGCCGGGATCAAGGCCATGAAGGCCGTGCTACCTCCCGAGATCCCTCTCTATGCCGTCGGCGGTGCCAATCCTGACAGCTTCGCCGAGTTTCTTGCAGCGGGCTGCACCGGTTTCGGCATCGGAAGCTACTTATACAAGCCCGGAACGACAGTCGCCGAGATTGCGGCTCGTGCTAATGCGCTTGTCGCCGCTTACGATAGAGCAAGGACGCGATGAGATCCGCCACCGTACCGCCCGACTGCTCGTCCTAGATGCGGCACGTGAGGGGTGCAGCGCGCCGAGCGCGGCATGCCTGGCCCAGAGTTCGGGAGGAACGGACGTGCGCAGCCTTCATATCCTCCATCGTGGTCTCCTGCTCCTGCTGCTTGCGGTAGGACAGGTCTCCGCACAACAGGCCGACGGTGCGAGCAAGGTCGTCGAGTTCGCCGGCCGCCTGCAGGATTGGCGACAATCCCAGGATCTCGACGAGAAGATAGCTGTGGGCGAGGAGCTCGTGGCGCGTGAGAGCGAACTCACTACTTGGCCGCTCTCGAAGTCGCGGGAGAGAGTGCGGGCCGAACTTCGGTTCGTCGTCGGCAGCGCCTACGCGATGCGTCCGCGCGGGGTGCGGGCTGACAACCTCGAGAGCGCCATCGGTCATCTCAAAGTCGCGTTGGGTATTTGGACCCGCGAGGCCGACACACAGGAATGGGCGAGGGCCCACAACAACCTCGGCATCGCCCACTGGGCGCGCATTCGCGGTGAGCGCGCCGACAACCAGGAGGAGGCGATCGCACATTTCGAGGCGGCGTTGACGGTCTTCACCCGCGATGCGGATGCACGCGAGTGGGCGCAACTGCAGAACAATCTCGGCATCGCCTACTGGAACAGGATCCGCGGCGAGCGTGACGACAACCTGGAGAAGGCGATCGCCCTATTCGAGGCCGCCCTGACGGTCTTCACGCCTGAAGTGAATCCCGCCCTATGGGGGCAAGTGCAGAACAACCTAGGTATCGCTTATCGCTCTCGCGTGCAGGGCGAGCGTGCCGAGAATCGCGAGAAGGCAATTCAGCACTTCGAGGCGGCGCTAACCGTGCTTGCGCGCGACACCTTTCCCTTCGAATGGGCCTACACCCAGAACAACCTTTCCAATGCCTATCTAAATCGCATCCGCGGTGACCGCGCGGACAACCAAGAGAAGGCCATCGCCCATCTTGAGGCCGCGCTCACAGTTTTTACCCGCGAGAAGTATCCGCGTGAGTGGGCGACGGCCCAGCGGGGCACCGGCGACGTGCTCGCAGACCGTGTCCGGGGGGAACCGGGCGAGAACCGGGCCAGAGCCATTGCCGCCTACGAGGCCGCCCTCTCAGTATTCACGCGCGATACCTTCCCGCTCCAGCACATGGAGACGGCACGGGCACTGGCGCGTAATTACATGGAGGCGAAGGAGTGGCAGAAGGCGGGGCCAGTGCATGCGAGCGCACGCGAGGCATTCCTGCTGCTCTTCGGCCAGGGATTGGAGGAGGTCGAGACGCGCGCGCTGATCGCCGAGGCAGGGCCATTATTCTCAGAGGCAGCCCTTGCGGCCGTGCAGCGCGGGGAGGTCGAGGGCGCGCTCGAGCTTGCGAGCGAAGGCAGGGCTCGGCTGTTGGCCGTCGCTATGAAACTGCAGGCGCTCGATTTGCCCGCTGACGCGCGCCAGCGCCTCGATGAGCTGCGCATTGCCATTCGCGCCGAGCAGCAGGTCGTTGATGCCGCCCGCGGCGTCGAACGCGTCGCGGCGCTGGAGAAGCTCGCCCGCTCGCGGCAGGCGATGCTGGATCTAGTCAGAAGCGGCACATCGGGGGATGGCAAGGCGGTGACGGCGATTGAGCGGATACGCAAAGTGCTCGCCCAGGAGGGCGGCGCCGTCGCGATGCCCATCGTCACCGGACTTGGCGGGAAGCTCGTCGTGGTGACCGCGGCAGGGGACGGCACGCGCGCGAGCGTTGTCGATCTCCCGGACCTAACGCCCGAGCGACTTGCGGGGGTGCTCATTGGTACGGAGGCCGGCAAGCCCGCCGGCTGGATTGGTGCATACTTCATCAACTACCTGGACGGCGAGGAGCGGAGCAGGCGCTGGCCGGAGTGGACGGGCGCCATCACCGATCTCGGGCCGGAGCTGTGGCGCCTGTTTGCGGGCCGGTTGCATGCGGCCCTGGAAGAGCGGGGTCTGCGGCCCGGCACGCGGGTGTTCTGGTTGCCGTCGGGCTGGCTCGGAATTCTACCCTTGGGGCTCGCGCAGGACCCCGCCAGCAAGCTGCGCTTTATCGACGACCACGAGATCGTCTACATCCCGAGCCTGGAGGCGCTTGCGGCAGCCCACGACGCCGCCGGCAAGGCGGGCCCCGCAACGCTTGCGGCAATCGTCAACCCGACCGGCGATCTGCCGGGCACGGAGAAAGAAGGCGAGATCGTCGCCTCGCACTTTGAGGCCGGAGCGCGCGTCGTCCTGCAGAGAGCGGCGGCGACGCCCGATGCCGTGCTTGGTGCCCTGAAGGGAAAGACCTATTGGCACTTTGCCTCGCATGGCGCCTTCTCATGGGAGGATGCGCGCAACTCTGCGCTCGTGATGCACGGCATGGCGCCGCTGACTGTCGGTCAGCTCCTGGAGACGGATGGACTTGGCCGGCCGCGGCTGGTGGTACTCTCGGCCTGCGAGACCGGGCTTTATGACATCCGTAGCAGCCCCGACGAGTTCGTCGGCCTGCCTGGCACCTTCATCGCCCTCGGGGCTGCTGGAGTGCTCGGCACCCTTTGGCCAGTCTCCGATGCGGCAACGGCGCTGTTGATCGCCAGGTTCTACGAGCTGCACCTGAGCGGGGGACTCTCTCCGCCCACGGCGCTGCGCCGTGCGCAAACGTGGCTGCGGGAGGCAAACAGCGAGGACCTCGCGTACTATGCGAGGATGGCATCGGCCCTCGGTCGGATCGAGCGCAGCCGGCTCACCGAGATCGAGAGGGACTTGAGTGCAGACGGGCTTCGCCGCTCGCGCAACAGCGCCCTGATCGAATGGGTCAAGCCGGATGCGACCAAGACAAAGGGCATAAAAGCGACCGCTGCCGACAAACCAATCGCGCGGCCCTACGCTCACCCCTATTTTTGGGCCGGGTTCATCTATACGGGATTTTAGCTTCTCGCCGGCGTCGTGTCGCCGATCCTCGCGGGCAAGCGGTTTCTGGTGCTGGAGGACTAACCGCCGGTTGCCTTGATACGGTCGCTCGAGCAAGGCGGGTTGGGCTCCGTCGGCAACACATTGGATGCGCTGCCCTCATGGAAAGCACTCGTTTGGACGCGGCGCTGCTGGATGCCAACCTGGGTGTACGATTTGTGGATGCCATTGCGGCCGCGTTGACCCGCCACCATGTGCCGTTCGCCTTTGTCACCAGCTACGGTAGGGGAGGCTTACCCCAAGCGTTCGCCGTAGCAGCCATGCCGTCCAAGCCGTCTAGCCAGCAGCAACTGCTCGACGTGGCGGGCAAACTTGTGCAGAGGCCGGCAGATGACATCACGTTGAGGATTTGGCCATTCCTCTGCCCGATGGACAAGCTATCTACAGCCTGCTCAGACCGGGCGATTGCAACGACGCGCAGCTTGGCGAATGTCTGGCGCGTCCCCGACGAATGCGACGATGAAGAATCCCAATCCGCTGACAGAGATGCTTGAGACCGGCCGCGCCGGGCTCGGACACTTCCGCCCTTGACCCCATTTCCAGGCCTGGGCGACGCGTCCAAATTGCAGCACAACAATTCGTCGGGCCCTCAGCGGGTCGAGTGGGCGTTCATCTCCCTTCTCGGCTGCGCGGCACTCTTCGGCTATGGATCTCTTCGTTAAGGGTTGATGGGAAACAAGATGCTGCACTTTCCCTTGAGCGAACTTATGTGGCTGGCACTGGCGGTCATCGCTGCAGGGTTGTTCACTGGCATTCTTGCAGGCTTATTTGGCGTAGGCGGGGGCGCTGTCATAGTGCCGGCGCTCTACGAGGTATTCCGAGTCCTGGACGTCCCCGCGGACGTTCGCATGCAGCTGTGCATTGGGTCGTCACTGGCCATCATCGTGCCTACGACGGTTCGCTCCTACTTTGCGCACCGCGCCATGGGGGTGGTCATTCCTCAGGTTGTGCGGTTGTGGACGCCGCCCGCTGTTCTTGGCGTTATCGTTGGGTCGCTGGTGTCGGCTTGGGCTCCGGGAGGCCTCTTCAAGATTGCGTTTGTGATTTTCGCGACGTTTGTCAGCGCGAAGATGTTAGTTGGGCGGAACTGGAGCCTTGGCGTCAGCTTGCCTGGGCGAGCCGCGCAGCGCGGTTTCGGGTTTCTGACAGGACTGGTTTCGTCGCTGGTTGGCGTAAGCGGTGGATCGATCTCGAATGCGGCGCTTACGCTCTACGGAATACCCATGCACCAGGCCGTCGCGACTTCGGCGGGCATTGGCGTGCCTATCACCATCGTCGGAACCGTTGGCTATGTTTTGGCCGGATGGCGCTTTATGCCGGTGCTGCCGCCGCTATCTCTTGGCTTCGTATCTTTGATCGGCTTGGTGCTCGTGGCGCCACTATCGACCATAGCTGCACCGCTTGGCGCCCAGATGGCGCATCGACTGTCGAAGCGGCAACTGGAGATTGCCTTTGGCGTATTCTTGCTTCTCGCGTCGCTGCGCTTTATTGCCAGCCTACTGTAGCAGCGGATTCACCCGAACGGCCGGCAGCCGATGAGGGCTTTAGTGGCGGTGTCCTATCGCTTCAGCATGGAGCAAGCGAGCGCTCGGAAGCCTCCCGCAGCGGCAAATAGAAAGGATCGAGACGAACGAGCGCATCGGAACGCTCGACGTCGGTCAGGACAAAACTCGCAGCCAAGCGTCACCTTTCGGAGGCTGTTCGACCGTAGTCGAGATGCAAGGGCGAGGGGCCGCAGACATCAATTCAGTTTGCTTACCGGTGCTGACCGAAGCGTTGCAAGAGTGTAGAAAGGAGGCTCGGAGAGGAAATTATCTTTGTATTTCAATTGGTCATGGCAGCAGGATACGAACCTGCGGGCCCCTCTCTACCAACAGGGGGCTGGCGGACCGCTGAGCTTGGTAGGCTCCTCATCGGTACCCCGATTTGTGGAGAGTTAACCAGCAATCTCGTGTCTGCCTCCACTGCAGCAGGCAGCGTTAATCCGTTATTAGGGTCACCGTTGAGTTGGCTGGCCGACGCCTGTCCGACGGGACAGAGCATTAGTTACGACACGGCTTTGCCTGCATTCTCGGGTTCATGGAATTGCGATCGACGCCCACGGTCGCGCCAGCTATGTCCTGAGATGACGGATGCCGGCGCCCCGCCAGAGATCACTCCGTCATGTTGGGGAATCCTCGACGTGTCTCCGTCTGACATCATGTGCGCGACAGCCCGCTTGGTGGTGAAACGAAAAGGCGAAGAGCGTCCCCCCGTCGTGGCCTGCGGTTTGTTGCCCTACCACAAACGCTTCGAGCTGGGCGATAGGCTTGCGGAGGCCCACAAGCCCGTAAACCTGGCGCATCGTCACTGCGCATCGTCACTGCGCGACGTTCTGCGTGCTGCGTGGTGCTGGGTGCGGACGGGCGCGGGAGAGCCGTTAGCAACAAGGACTGGACCGATGCAACGACGACGGGCGCTCGCTGCAATCTGTACGCTGGTGTTCGCGGGCGCCGCGCCGCCCGCTTTCGCCGACCCGTCGGATGCCGCATTCGATGCGCTGCTCGTCCGGTACGTGGTGGCCAGCCCCGACGGGGTCAATCAAGTCGACTACAGGCGGTGGAAGGCTGCGCCCGGTGATGTCGCCAGCCTGGACGCCTACATACGCCAGCTTGCCGCGCGCATGCCGTCGAAACTGCCGCGCGATGACGCCTTCGCTTTCTGGTGCAATCTCTACAATGCCATAACCCTGAAAGTCGTTGTCGACCGCTATCCGGTGGCGTCGATCCGCGACATCAAGAGCGATGGCCTGTTCGACCCGAAGGCTTACACCGGCCCCTGGCGCACGAAGCGGATCGCGGTTGAAAACCAATCCTATTCTCTCGACGACATCGAGAATGAGGTCTTGCGCCCGGTATTCAAGGACCCTCGCGTGCATTATGCGGTCAGCTGCGCCTCGTACGGTTGCCCGAACCTGCGCAACAAGGCATGGACCGCGGCCACGCTCGGATCCGATCTCGATCGGGCGGCACGGGATTACGTCAATCATCCGCGCGGCGTCACGGTGCTCGCGGGCAACAAACTCAGGATCTCGAGCATCTACAAGTGGTTTGCGGATGATTTTGGCGGGACAGATGCGGGCAAGATCGCCCACCTGCGCAGGTACGCGGAGCCGAAGCTCGCGGCCGTGCTCGCTGCCAATCCGGTCATTGGCGAGGATGGCTACGACTGGTCGCTCAACGACGTGAAGTAGTGTGGCAGATGGCGGTGAGCATTTCGTCCGTCCTGATAGGCCGATTAATATAAGCCATGATCGATCTGCTCCGCCCGCCTCACGCCCAAGAAAGGCCACTGCTGCGTCTTTTGTTCCTATGGTTCGACGCCCTGTCCGCCGATACAGAAGGAGTGGCTCGCGCGCTCTGATCAGCGGCGGTCGTGATGTCCAGCTGGTGGACCTGCGGCGCGTCTGCGATTTGAGTGCGGCAAAATCAAAGGAGATGCCCAATGATCAGGCTGTCAGGGTCTGTGTGCATCGATGCACCCGCCGAGTTGGTTTGGGCGCGCCTTGCCAAGCTCGAGGACATCGAGCTTTGGTCGCACCTTATCAAGCGCGCGACCTGTCCGGGCGAGCGATCGCGCGGTGTGGGTGCCGAGCGGACATGCGAGCTGGCCGGCAACATCACCATCCTGGAGCGTTGGGTCGCCTGGGATGAGGGCCGCTCGTTTGCCTACGAGGGAACAGGCTTGCCGCTCGTCAAGCGCGCGCGCAACGTCTGGTCGGTGCACCCGGAGACCGAGTGGCAGTCTTTGCTGACCACGGACGCCGAAGTCTGGCTCAAAGGCGGCTACTTCGGGAGGCTGCTCGAGCCGGTCATGGCTGCCGTCTTTCGAAGAATGGCACCCAGCTCGCTTGCTGCGTTTAAATATCTGGTGGAGAACGGGCATCCCTACCAGGGCCGGCACTCGGACCTGCCGGCAGCCGCAGCAACATGCTAGCGGTGGCGCATCACATCGCGTTCCGCCGATCTGCGCATTCGCATCGTCCAGTCAGACCGGCACTTGCTTCAGCCGATGTCACGTCCGTTTCCGTCGTAATGCACCGGCCGGCGTGGGTTTCGCTATGCGTCCCGACTTCCTTGCCTTGGGCGGGAGTGACGCAGCGTAGCTGAGCCCTCGCTGCAGCCGGGGAGCGAGCGCTCCCCGGTCAGCAAGGGCCGACTTCGGCAGGACGATGTACTCGCGCATCGGCCGCCCGGTCATCGGCTCGAACAAACGCGCGCCCTGCTTGCGGATCACGGCAACGCGATCCGTTTCGGCGAGCCGAACGATGACAATCTCCTGGTGCAGGCCGGTGAACAGATTTCCTCCAATGAACGCACACGGATACCCGAACATATTCCGGCGCTCGATGCGAGGATCGTCCGGGAGAGCGGCATGGAACAGAACGATTAGGTCATCGGGAGATTTTCTCCACACCGGCGCGGCTCGCTTCTTCGCCATGATCGATACTCCTCTGTTCGCTGATCGAGCGTGCTCCTGACGCATGTCGGCCGGGTCAATCGAGCCCGCCATCCCGTCGTACTTGGGCCTGAAGATTCGCAATCAGCTGTTCACGATCCCTGTCGAATATCCGCGAAAGCGACCGATGGGGAAAGAGTGGGTTGAGGGAGGTAGGGGTTCTAACCGCGATTTCGCGGGCTAATCCCGTCTTCGCTCGCCATTGTCTCCGGCACGCTGCAACGGTTCGATCATTTGGGGAGGCTAGCCTTTCGCAGAGCATCTGCGTACTTTGCCACCTATTCCGGCGACCGGTGCGGCTCATTACATTTTCATTCTCGAAAAGGCTCTAAATGCGTAGCGCAGGGTCAAGCTCGAGCAACCACGCCGTCAGTCTCTTCGCTTCCTCGTCACCAGTAAGCGCACAGCTTGCGGCCGCAACACGCAATGTGACGGGGCAAAAATCATTCGCTACCGCAAGACCACTCGCTGGTCCCTGGTTGCCAATGTAAGGATCGTTATGAGATGACAACGTCGTTGTTCGCTCTTGCCGTACTCGTCGCGATGACGGGTGCGGCCCTGCCGCAGTTCCGCACGTTCTATGACAGCACCTCCGGCGGGGTCACGGGACGCGCGACAACCGACAGCGGCGGCGCGACCACCTACTACGGTGCGGACGGAGGTCACTGGCCCCTCGGCTACCACCGGCAACACCACGACGATCCTTAGCGCTGGCGATTACAATGTCGGCAAAATTGTCACGTCGCCCACCAGACCGTCAGGAGGAGCAAGATCATGGAAGCGTTAAGTGAGGCGCGACTGGGGCGCATAACCGCCACAACCCGCCATCCGAGCAACAGCGGCGCAGTATGAGTCGGGGGGCGGACCTATGACTGGCGACAGATATGGAAGCTTCGATGAGCTCCGGAACCGGGAA
>CAVZKV010000007.1:0-146795 GCA_963775835.1 uncultured Alphaproteobacteria bacterium
GCGCGGAACTTCTCCGTCGCCACGAACACCAGATTGCTGACCTCCCCGCCCATGATCTGATAGCCGCTGGTCACGGTTTTCAGACCCGCCTTCATCTCCGCCTCGTGAAAGGGCGAGGTGGCAAAGTGGGCCGAAATTTCGCTCATGGGGTTCAGCACGGCGGCAATGGCATCCGGATGCGCCAGCCCAACGGTCAAGTGATCGAGCCTGGTGTGCTGGCCGGGTCCCCATTCCTTTTCCGCCGCGATTTGCAGGAACAGGGCCTGCGTCGAAACCTTGACCGAAGGCACGGCGATGCGGTCCTTGTCGGTGAAATCGCGGATCGACTTGATGTTGGGGTTGCGGGTGTTGAGGTAGATTTCCGTATTGGTGATGGCCGAGACGGCCTTGACGCCAACGCCGGTCCTGGTGCGGTCCCACAACAGCGACAGGGAGGGCACGCCCTGGGCGGAGAAATGCAGGTTGCCCGAGAGGATCGCATCGACCATCACCGAGGGGCCCGCAAGCTTGGCCCAGCTTACTTTCAGGTCGCCGATCCCGCGCGCCTGCGCCTGTTTTTCGATGAGTTGCATATTCTCCATGGCCATCAAGGGGATAAAGATGGCGCCGAACTGCTGCGCCACGGCGATTTCTTTCACCTCCTGGCTGGCCGCCGGACTGAACCTGCCGGCGAGCAGGATCACACCCACCGCCAACGCAAAAACCACCTGTCGCATTACACTCCTCCCCTGGGCCGCCCGTTCCCACTCTGCGCGTACCGGACCGGCGCGACGGCAAGATCATGCCGCCTATCAGCGTGTTACCCTGCAGGCTCGGCACCGGGCTCGCCAGGCTGCAATCGGTCGCACGGGTGAGCCTGGGCACGGCGCGTTGGCTGACGATAAGGAGCAAGAAAAGCTTATCCGCTGCCGGTTTGTTTGGGCCACTATCGCCCGCAAGCCGGCAAAGTGTGCCAGGTGCGCCCGCCAGAAGTCGCGAGCCGCTCGCTTTTGTTGCTGCGCGGCGATGCGGGCATCAGCGATCCGTATTCGGCAACCGAAACGCAGCGATCTCATCGAGCCTGCCGTCAGTGGCTTGGACAAACGGACTAGGAGCCCGTCTACTTTAAGCGGGTGATAGGGCCCGACAAGCGACAGTTGCGTGTAAAGTGAGGGTTGAGGCCTCAAGTGGCGGCCTCAGGCCGACGCCAAGCCCGCTTCCTCGGTCGTTTTCCTCGCTGCAGACAGACTCCTCCCCAGGGCCAGCTTGAGGAGATTGTGCGCGGTGCAGACGAGCGCCCATTCGGCTGCGCACCTTCTCGGCCCCGCGCATCAGGAACTGACGGAAGCCGCGCGCCTGCTTGATCTGCCCGAACACGGGCTCAGGCAGCTGTTTGCGCAACCGGTACGGGCTAGCATAGCCGCCAGACTTGAGTTTTTCGCGCATCACCTCGACACGCGTGAGAGCTGGGGCGTCTTGCGTGGAGTTCCTGCGCCGGCAGCGCTGGTCGTTGCTGCGGCCTCCTCTTCTACCCCTTCGCTGTCGCGTGCTTGGCACGACCGGTCGCAACATAGGCATCGATATTACGCTGCTCCATCGCCTCCAAGATTGGCCTCCGAGCAGTAGCCGAAGTCCGGCTGACGCCTGCTCGGGCTTCCTGCCGAGATTGGCCTCGATGGCATCCACCATCGGTATCAACTGGCCCTTGTCCACTGCACATTGCGTTACATCCTGGGCCACGATGATCTGCGCCTGCGCATCCACGGCGATCTGGCCATTGTAGGCCTGCACGAAGCCGTCCTTCCCCTTCATGATGCGGCTTTCGGGGTCGGTGAAGTTCTTTTGCGCTTTCGGGTCGGGCTCGGGCGAGGGCGGCGCGGCGGGCTTGCCGGGCTTCTTGCGGCCTTCGGCTTGGCGCTTCGCTTCGGTTTCGGCCCGGGCTTTGCTTTGCTTCCGCAGCAGCCTTGGCCTCCGCCTCGAGCTCAGCCTTGGCGGCGCGGATCTTTTCCGCCCGCTTCTGCTTGTCGGCAACCCAATCCGGCAACTCGTCGCCCCGCTTGTCGCGGCCGTAGAGCTTGTCCTCTTCGGCGTCGGCCGCCTCGGCGGCTGCGAGCCATTTCCTAACCTCGTCTTCGAGCTCTCTTGCTCGAGACTCCATGCGCCCATAGGACATCGCCTTGTGCTTGGACGCATTGGCCTTGATCTTCGAGCCGTCGATCGCCACGTGCCCGAGCATCACAAGGCCCGCCATATCGCACAGCTGCAGAACCTGTGCGAACAGCTCCCCAAATTCCATCAGGTGGCGCTTGCGGAAATCGGAGATGGTGCGGAAATCCGGCGGATCGAGCGCCACAATGCTCATGAAATCAACGCGCTCGCGGCAGGCCTTGGCAATCCGCCGTGAGGAGTAGATCCCGCAGCAATAGCCATAAAGCAGCAGCGCCGTCATCATCACCGGATGGAACGGCGGCTGGCCCTTCTCGCTGGAGTAGCAGGCCATGATCTTGGCCAAGTCCAGCTCATCCTTCACCACGTTCAGCACGAATGTCGCGAGATGCTTCTCGTCCACAAAGTCTCGCACAGCGGCCGGTAGGAGCAGCGGATCATCGATCTGCCAGGCGCGAAATGTCTTGCTCATGCGCCGCAAAGAATCCAACTCGGCCACCTCCGGCCAGTCAAAATCGCTATATTCAGCTACGCGCTACTTGCGTGTTGCACAGATTTCTCGGACGCGCTCCTAGCCGCATCTATGCACGACAGTGACGGATTTTGCACGCGCCGGAGCGCGCGCACCGAAGCGATCCGTCCTGTTGGATCGGTATGAGGGTCTCGTCGTGCAACGCGTTGGTGGTTGATCTGCCATTGGGCGGCTTGGGAGGGCACAGTGCCCCGCCGGCTATGGCCCCGACGGCATCAAACCAAGGGCGATGTGTCGGAATAGCGCCTGCTCCGGGCAGCTCGTTGGCAGGTGAATGCGGATGCGCGAGATGTGCTCTATGACGCGCGCGCCAATTTTGAGGAGCCTGTCTCTGATCGTCGCAAACTCCGCCTTTGCGAGCGGGTTCGTGTCAGGGATGGCCGAGCGCACCGCGTGCATCAGCCAGAACGCAACCGTGTGCAGCACAAGGCGAACCTGATTGGCGGTGGCGCTGTGACAGGAGGTGCGGTCCGAGGCGAGCTGGGCTTTGTGCAGCTTGATCAGGTTCTCCATCTGCCCGCGCTCGCAATAGACGCGCTCGTATATGTGCTGGGCACTGCCCGCGAGCGATGTGACGACGTAGCGGATGTCGACCTCCTGGCGCAGGCCTTCCTCCTCGGGGTCCGGCTGCAATGAGACTTCGAGCCGGGCGACGACGCGGCGAGGCCGCGACCAACTGTTGGCCTGGTACTTGAAGCTCACGTGGCAGCGCAGCTTGTCCTGCTTTACCAACAGGTGGCGCAAACGCAGATGATCGGCGGTCTCGGCGACAAAGGCTTCGAGCACGCTATTGCCGGCAAGGCCGAAAATGTAGTCAACACCGTTGTTTTCAGCCCATTCCATCGCCTCGTCGCGGCCGTAGTGGCTGTCGCCGCGCCACACCAGTTTTGTCTTAGGCCAGTGCTTGCGGATACGCCGTGTGACGTGCTTCATCACCGTCCTCACCTCGGTACCCTTGGGCGTCTTGGCGGGACGCAAGATGGCCACCACCGGTGTGCCGCTCGCGACGTGATAGATGTGCATCGGCGAAAAGCCGCGCTCGTCGTGATGGGCATTCCAGAACGCCAGCTGCTGACCGCCATGGGCGGTGCAGAACGTGTCATCGATATCGAGGATCTCTCTTCTCCCTGGTCTCACGCTGGCGCAGAACTGGTCGACAAGAGCGGCGGTGAGCCGCGCCGCCTCCGTTTTCCTCGGCGCGTTCTCCAGACGAGAGATCGTCGATTGTGAGGCGAGCGGATCGCCGCTTTCGGGACACCGCTCAACGGCAACCTTCATCACCGGATCGTGCCTGAGCCGGTTGAGATCGTTGCCATCCTTGTAACCAGAGGCAATGGCAAAAGAGCGGGCCGTAACGAGCTCGAACCATCTCGTGCCGCACCCGAGACTGAGCGCGGTGGTCAGGCATCGCCTCTGCGATCCGTTGGCACACTCCGAGCTTGCGCTCGGCCTCACGCAGCAGAAGCAGGCCAGCATCTGAAGACTGGTTCCCGCCGTAGAAATCGACTGTGAGTTTCTTGCGTTCGACGGCTGGCAGATCGAAGGGAAGCAGCGTAGCGTCGGTCATGGCGGCTGTGGCACGGTGCGGATACGCGAAGCACTTCGTCTTGACACCAATTTGCTACGTGAATCTCGACACTTGCGCTACAGCCGTCAGAGTTTTCTCACCCCAGATGCATAATTGCGGCTAAAGGCTGCTGGGCGTTCCTCGCCGCACCGCCTGCGTCATGCGCATGGGTCGCATGCGATCGACGGCGGCGCTATGTTACCTGAGGTCCGAGCGACCTCGGCCACGACAACATCGCCACAACCAGTGGTTACTTGCAGGCTCGGCCGGCCACCTCGAACGGCTTGCACCTTGATCCAGGAGTATTCCTTCGATGAGGATCAGGATCGACCGATGATTGGCTCCGAACAGTCCTTCAGCGTGCACGATGAGGGCTCGGATATAAGGCCGTTGCAATGACCACACCGCAGCACCGGGAAGTAGCTGCCGCACTCATCATTGATAAACGTGGGCGATTTCTCCTTCAGCAGCGAGACAACGTCCCCGGCATCCTTTTCCCCGGTAAGATCGGCCTGTTTGGCGGTCATCGCGAAGGCGATGAGACTTTTCTTGAGTGCGTAGTCAGGGAGATACACGAAGAGATCAGCTTCTTCATAGCGCCGGAGCGCTTTGAACACCTCGCAAGCTACCGTGGGACCGACCCCTATATTGCCGGCGGCACCCTCTGGCGCGAGCTCTACGTCACAAGGGATGTGCCGGTAGAGCCCTTAAGAGTAACGGAGGGTAGCCTCCTCATTGTCGAGATAGAAGATGTGCCAGCCCTTGTGCCGCGCCTCGCGCCATCTGCGCACGATGCTATCCGCGAGTTTCTGACACGCACTGGCAGAGCTCAAAACTAAGGGCAAGCTTGTCGCCAACTGCCCTCCCACCGCTGCGGATTATCGGTCATGCTCTGCCTCCGGACCAACCTTGCGACCTTCTCCTTGACACGACCGTCGCTGGGTTCGAAGTCCGCGCTGAACAACGGCACTGCGGCGGCTTTGCGCTCTCACTTTTGCGCAGCGTCTTGCCGCTTGCGCTTTGGCGCTGGCGTACCTTTAGTTGGCGGCGCGGGCGCCCAGTAGTCCTTTTCGCACCTGCCTGGTCATCGCAGCATGGGAATTGATCAACGCTATAAGCCGCTCCATGCGCCTCTGTTGAGCAATGGGAGTGACGCACGTATGGTACAAAACGTTCGCCCGAAGTGCAGTTCGGTCACGGTTTCGATCCCTTGTCAGTTTCGGATTGGTCTCCAGCCTTCATGCGAGCGAGGGCATTCCGGGCAGCTTCGTCACCTTTATCGGCTGCGAGCCCGTACCATTTCATAGCTTCTGCGCGATCGGCCGGCACGCCGCGCCCCTGCTCGTAGAATGCGCCAAGCTGACGCTGCGCTGGTGCGTAGCCCTGATCGGCCGCTTTGCGCATCCAAGCCAATCCATCGGCTTCGTTACGCTGCGTTTCCAGGCCATCCATCAGCGCGCTGGCCAATAGAAACTGGGACCGCGCAACGCCATGCGCCGCCGCCTTCCGAAACCACGCCAGAGCTGCTGTCGCATCACGCCCCACGCCTCGTCCCGTTGCAAACAGGTTGGCCAACCCATCTTCCGCCTTGGGATCGCCTGCTTCGGCGGCCTTTTGCATCCACCGGAATGCCTCAGCATCATTGCGCTCGACGCCCCTGCCGGCGGCATACATCGCCGCGAGGTTCGTCTGCGACGGCACATGCCCCTGTTCAGCGGCCTTGCGAAACCACTTGCCCGCCGCGGCCTCGTCGCGCGGGACACCACGTCCCGTAGCGTAAAGAACACCCACTCCGTATGTCGCTTTCACATCACCGGCCTCCGCGGCCTTCTGCATCCAGCGAAACGCCTCCGCGTCGTTGCGCTCGACGCCGTTGCCGGCTGCGTACATGGCCGCGAGTGCCGTCTGCGCGGGTAGGAAGCCCTGATCGCCGGCCTTGCGCAGCCAGGCGACCCCATCTGCTTTATTGGGCTCGGTGCCGGCCAACCCACGCATCAGGGTATTCCCCAGGTTGAATTGCGCCTGCGCGCTCCCGTGCTCGGCCGCCTTGCGATACCAACTGAGCGCGACCGCCTCATTGCGCGCCACACCACGTCCGGTGGCATACAGGTTGCCGAGGCCATCCTCCGCTCGCCAATCCCCGTTCTCCGCGGCCCGCTGCATCCAGCGAAATCCTTCCTCATCATTCCGGTCGACCCCTCGGCCACTGATGTACATCAGGGCAAGATTGGTCTGTGCCGGTGGGAAGCCGGCCTCCGCCGCCTTGCGATACCAGACCGCGGCCTCGCGTTCGTTGCGCTCGATACCGCGGCCCGTCGCGAGCATTGCCCCAAAGTTGTTCTGAGCCATGGCAAAATTGCGTTCCGCCGCTATACGATACCATTTGACGGCTTCGGCATCGTCTTTTGTGACGCCACGCCCATGCTCATACAGCACCCCGAGCTCATTTTGAGCGGCGGGATTACCGGCGGCCGCATGCTCGCGCAAAACGTCAAGTGTCGTCGTGCTCGCTGCGGGTTGGTTCGGGCTGTTCCCGAGCGCCATGCTCTTGGCGTAAAGAGCCGCGAGCTTCATGCGGACACGTTCCAACGCCCGGTCCGCCTCGGATTTGTAGGAGGCGACAACTTGGGCATCCTGCCGAGAAACGGTACCGCGTTTGGAATAACGAATTTGCGGATTGATGGCGATTGCGGCAGCAAGCTCTGACGCCTTCTGATACCAGCGCGTCGCCACCACGAAATCCGGTGGTACACCCGCGCCGGTCTCGTAGATCGATCCCATTGCGTAGATGCCCTCGACCAGATCCTGATCCGCCGCCTTGCGGAACCAATCCATCGCAGTAATGGGATTTTTCTCAACGCCTCGGCCATCTCGATAAAGCTCGCCCAAGTGATACTGGGCACGTGCGAAGCCTTTCTCTGCCGCCTTTAAGTACCACTTCACGGCTTCTGCATCGTCGCGCTCAACGCCCCATCCCATCTCGTACATTCGACCCAAATTGTTTTGCGAGGCAATGTCACCCTGGTCGGCGGCTTTGCGGTACCAATCAACCGCCTCACTCTGGTTCTTTGCGACACCGACACCACTCGCCAGCATCAACCCAAGGCTGAACTGGGCGGAGGGATGGCCAGCCTCGGCAGCGCGTCGATACCATCGTGCGGCTTCGGCGTCGTCGCTGCCGACACCCCGTCCATTCTCGTAGGCGTTGCCCAGCGCAAAGAAGGCATCGATTTGCCCGTGTTCGGCAGCGCGGCGATACCATTCGACAGCCCTAGCGGGATCAGGCGTGATTCCAAGACCGATCATGTAGCTGTTGCCGGTTGCCAGCTCGGCAAGCGGCAGGCCTTGTTCTGCTGAACGCTTGATCCAGCCGAAGGCTTGCTCAAGGTCCCGCTCAACGCCTCGTCCCAGTTGGTACATGAGGCCGAGATTGAGTTGGGCCATGGAGTGCCCTTCTTTGGCGCCGCGTCTATACCATCGCACCGCCTCCGCATCGTCGCGAGTGACCCCTTGGCCGCTCTCGTAAGCGTTGCCCAAAGCCAGGAAGGCATCAGCCTGGCCTTGCTCGGCGGCATCGCGAAACAACGCGACGGCCCTCACCGGATCCTGCGTTGTTCCCGAGCCGGTCATGTACCTGTTACCGAGAGCGACCTTGGCAAATGACAAACCTTGTTCTGCGGCGCGCGCTATCCAGGCAAAAGCTTCGTTAGGATCCCGGCCAACGCCGCGTCCGAGTTCGTACATGGCGCCGAGATTTAGCTGGGCAATCGCCAAGCCGTTTTCTGCCGCCGCACGGAACATCGCAACCGCCGCCCCATCGTCGCTCTCGATGCCACTGCCCGCACTCAACAGCACTCCTACATTGTTCTTGCCCTCCGGGGAGCCAACGCTAGCTGCGCGTCTGAACCAATCCAGCGCATAGTGGAGCGCATTATCGTCCTCTGCCCCCGCAACAAAGAGCGTCCCCAAGAAAATCATCGCCTCTGGATAACCGCGATCCGCCGCTTGGCGCAGCCATTTCAAGCCTCGCGCCCCATCCGCCTCCGTGCCACGTCCTGCGATGTAGGAGATGCCGAGATTGAAGGCCGCCGTTGCAACCCCGGCGTCTGCGGCGCGCCGGAACCACGCCACCGCTTCGGCGTCGCTCCTGGGGCCACCCGTCCCTGACCAGAGCAAAACCCCAAGGTTGTTCTGGGCTACTGCAAGACCTGCTTTCGCTGCGAGACCGAGAACACGGCGTGCTTCGACAGCCTCACCCTGAACGCCTCGGTTTTGTGCCAACAACAATCCTAAATTGGCGAGCGCTGTCATTGATCCTGCCTCGCCACCCGATCGGAAGTGATTTACGGCAGCAAGATCATCGCGGGCGATCCCTCGTCCCGCGGCCAAAGCCACACCAAACTCGTTGCGCGCATTGGCGTCGCCCTGCTCAGCCTTATGGCGAAGCTTTGCGATGTTTGCTGCCTCGACCGTCCCTTTGTTCGGACGATTAGCCGGAAGCAGCTCGATTGCCAGACGTGGTTCGGAGCGTAACAACGCAAGCGTTTGGAATGGTGCTTGCAGAGGAGCAGACTGCAGCAGTTGGCTGATGGCTCGGGCCAGGGGCGGACCCGAAAGGTCCTCTTTTGCCTCGCGCGGCGGGGCCTTGGCTTGGGCAAAATCGTCCAGTGCAGCGGCACAAAGACCTAGGACGATTGCAACAAAGCAAAAAACGGTACGTCTTAAAAAAAAAGAGCGGTGCAAGACACAAACTCCAGTACAAAAAGAAATGCCATACTTTTACATCGTAGCCGTAATGGTGTCATCCGCACCTGAGCCGACGTCGCGACCAAAGGTTAAATTGGACGTGACCTGTGGCACTGTCGCTTTACGCTCGCTGTAGAAGGTTACTGCCCAAACTTCAATCCGAGACCCGGGCCGGCGCTCGAGCCGCTTATCGGAGCTGGTCAGCTTTTGTGCTTATCGCCGCTCGCAAGCACCCCGCATGAGGGGCGTGAAGTATCCCGCCAAGTTCTCTTAGGCATAAAACAAGGAAGCGCTCAGGGGCGCTTTCCGCAAACGACGCAAGCGTGAGACGTAAGCGGCCCAGCGCTCACCCTATCATGGCTGCCGTTTATGTATGGCCGCAAAGGCTTAACTCAGTCCTCCACGATGCCTGCGCGGCTTGGACCGGCATCCCGTTATTCCTATTTTCGCTATTTCGGAAACGGCTCCAGCTCCGCTTTGGCGCCGGCCGGTAGCGCCGTACGCGCCACGTTCAACATCATGGCGTTGAACGTGTAGTAAGCATTCGCGGCAGTCAGGTCGATGATGCCCTGCTCGCCAAACTTCTCTAAAGCCCGCGTATAGGTCGCATCGCTCACGCTCTTGTTGGCGTGCAGTTCCATGGAGAAGTCGTAGACGATCTCCTCGTCCGCGCCCATGCCGATGGGCCGGCGGCCATCGGCAATCGCTTGCGCGATCTCAGGCCTAATGCCCGCCTTCTCCGCGAGCGGCCGGTGCGCCTGCCATTCGTAGTTCTGCGACCATTGGCGCGCCGTGATGATGATGGCAAGCTCGTTCAGTCGTGCGGGTATCGTCGATTTGAAGCGCACATAGTCGCCCATCGCCTTTGCCCGCAACATGACCTCGGGGCTGCGCAGCATTGCTGCGAACGGTCCGCGAACCGCATAACCGCGCCCCTCTGCGAATTCGGAAGCCGCTGTCTTCTGGGCGTCGGTCATCTGGTCCGCCGGGATCTCGGGCATGCGGTCTTGAGCCATAACAGACATTCCTCCCAACGATAGCACTGCCACAAGGGCGACTTGTTTGATCATCGGCGATCCGCCTTCTTATGTCGAGCAGCGAGCGCGGCTCGCCGAGGCAATTGTTGCAAGTGCAGCGGGACTTCTTATCGAGCGTTAGCGGGGTGAAATGACCCTGACGTATCGCTGTCCCGAAGGATCGGCTATCGCAGCCGGACATTGCGAAACGGTCTCGTCAGGCCGCACCTTGGTTGGGGTGCACAATGCGCGGGAAGTGGGAAGCGCATGAGCCCCCAGACATTGGGATGGCGCGCAAGGCGAGCTAGACTAGACTAGGCGCCGCGCCAGCCATAGATGCTCCGTGCCGCTTGCGCCGACACGTAGCCTTCGGCCACGTCCTCCGCCACCCGGTTGGGGTCGCGCTCGCGCGCATCCCCCCAGCCCGCCGCGCCGTTAAGCCGAAAGCTCACTACGTCGCCGCGTTGAAGCGCGCGCACATCCTTTGACCCCATCGCCACGCTCTCACTCCCGCGTACCACCGTCGTCGACGCAAGGCTGCCCGGCTTGCCGCCCGCGAGCGCAGAGCCGGGATGGGAATGCCGCTCGCCCAGCAAGGTCATCACCGCGGTGGCGGCCTTGAGCTCGATGTCCTTGCGAACGCCGCAGCCGCCGCGCCAGCGGCCCGCGCCGCCGCTGTCGGCAATGAGCTCGAAGCGGCGCACCAGCACGGGATTGATGGTCTCGTGCACCTCGACGGGAATATTGGCGCAGTTGACGACGGGGCTCAGCGCCTCGGCCCCGTCGTGGCCGGCGCGGGCACCATAGCCGCCGAACATCAGGTCGTACATGACGAACGGCTTGGCCGTGGCGGGATCGACGCCACCAATATTCGGATTGCTCCAGTGCGAGAAGGCCGAGAACGCCTTGTCGGGGAGCGCCTGCGCTAGCGCCCCGTTGATGACCTCGAAAATGCGGATCTGAATGATGGCGCGGCCGCCGCTGGGCGCGGGTTCCCGCGGATTGAAGAAGGAGCCCTCGCGCGCCTTGACGTGGATCGGCCGGATCATGCCGCCGTTTTGCGGCAGCAGCGCATCGGTGAAGACCTTGATGGAAAACAACGTGTAGGCGCGCGTGTAGTTGATGTAGGAATTGAGTGCGACCGGCACCTGATCGGAGGAGCGTGAGAAGTCGACGGTGATCTCGTCGCCGGCAACGTCGATATCGACCGCAACCTTGATGGGGCCGCACTCCTCTCCACAAGCATCGAGCCAATCTTGCGCGCTGTAGCGCCCATCGGGGATGGCTCGGATCAGCTCGCGCATGCGCGCCTCGGACCGATCCAGGATCTCGTCGATGGCACGCTCGATCAGCTCGATGCCGTGCTCCTGATAGAGCTTGGCCAAGCGCTGGGCACCCACGAAGTTGGCGTTGCGCTGCGCGGTGAGGTCGCCGCGCAGGATCTCGGGTAGGCGCACATTGCCGAGGATGAGGCGCAGGATGTCCTCGTCGAATTCGCCGTCGCGTAGCACGCGCACGGGTAGGATGCGCAGACCCTCCTGGAAACGCTCGGAAATGCCTTGCACCTTCTGCGACCCGGGCGCCGCGCCGCCGACGTCGATGTGGTGCGCCGTATTGATCAGGTAACCAATCTGCCTGCCCTCCAGAAACACCGGGCTCACAAAAAAGAAGTCGGGATAGTGGCCCGAGCCCAGCTTGGAATCGTTGAGGAGCACGCCGTCACCGGGCTTGAGCGAGCCCGGCGGGAAAATCTCCATGATCGACTTGATGACGTAGGGCATCGAGCCGAGGTGGCCGGGCGTGAAGTTGCCCTGCGCCACCAGCCGCCCCTGAGAATCGAAAATGGCGGTGGAGAAATCCTGCCCCTCGCGCACGGCCTCGGAAAAGGCCGTCATCTGCAAGGTTGTGCCCATCTCCTCGGCAATCGACAGGAAGCCGTTCCAGATCACGGACAGCGCGATCGGACTGATTGGCTGATTGCGCATGTTTTAGCTCCTAGCCAACGGCGATCACGAGATGCCCGCGTTGACTGACGACGGCCACTGCCTTTGGCAGCAGGACTGTCGTCGCCTCAGCCTCTTCGATGATCGCGGGACCGCTCAACGTTGCGCCGGCGCCAAGCGCCCCCCGCTCGAAGATGGGGGTGTCGACGTAGCCGCCGAGTTCCGGGAAATAGGCCGATCGTACGCCCCGACGCGCGCCGCCGGAGACCTCTCCGCGCCAGCCTCGGGCGCGGTTGGCCCCCGACGCGCCGTTGGGGATCGTGGCCAGCAGGTACCAATCGACGGCCTCGACCGCGGCCCCGGCTTGCCGGTAGCCGTATTTGGCGAGGTAGGCCGCCTCGAACCGCGCCACCAGTTCGGCAATGTAATTTGCGCCGACGGCAAAGGCCGGCAAGTCAACGCGGATCTCGTGGCCCTGCCCCAGATAGCGCAAGAAGGCAAACCGCGCCAAGACGGGCGGCAGCGGGCTCGGCAGACGCTTAAGATCGGCGTCCATGCGCTCGTCCAGCAGCCGATAGATTTCGGTGATCTCGGCCTCGGCGCCGGGCCTTAAGGTGAGAAGCCGCGTCAGCGACTGGTCGAGCTTGGTGTTGGCTTCGAGCAGACCGATGGCCGAGCCGACACCGGCGCCCCACGGCACGATGATCTTGGGGATGCCCAGCGCGCGGGCAAGCCGGCCTGCATGCAGCGGCCCTGCGCCGCCGAAGGCCACGAGCCCGTAGCGGCGCGGATCGCGCCCGCGTTCCACCGACACGATCCGCATGGCGCGTTCCATATTGGCGTTGGCCATGGTGTAGATGCCCCAGGCCGCCTCCCCGGCCTCGAGCCCGAGGGGTGCCCCAAGCTCGCGGCCGACCGCCTCGGCGGCGGCCTTGGCGTCGAGCCGCATGGCGCCGCCATTGAAATTGTCGGGGTTAATGTAGCCCAGGACCACGTTGGCGTCGGTGACCGTGGCCTGCGTTCCACCCCGGCCGTAGCAGGCAGGCCCCGGATCGGCGCCGGCGCTCTCGGGTCCAACCTTGATCAGGCCCATTTCCGTGCGCGCGATGCTGCCGCCGCCGGCGCCGATTTCCAGCAGTTCCAGGGCCGGCACATTGATCGGCAAGCCGCTGCCCTTGCGATAGCGCACCTGATCGACCTCGAAGGTGGGCGAGATGGCGGGTTCGCCGCCGTCAATGGCGCCGAGCTTGGCGGTCGTCCCGCCCATGTCGAAGGTGAGCACGCGCTCTAACCCCTCCTCGACGCCAATCACCCCACACAGCAAGACGCCGGCGGCGGGGCCCGATTCGACGATGCGGATCGGCATCTCGCAGGCCAGCTCCGGCGGCACCAGCCCGCCGTTCGACTGCATGATGAAGAGGTCACAGCCGATGCCCATTTGCGCCAAGGCGCCGGTCAGCCGGCGCACGTAGCCGTTGACGATCGGCTTGACGTAGGCATTGGCGACCACGGTGCTGGCGCGCTCGTATTCGCGAAACTTGGGCGAGACCTGCGAGGAAAGCGAAATGGCGCGCTGCGGGTTGCGCCGGGCCAAACGCTCGCCGATGAGCCGTTCGTGCTCGCCCCTGGCGTAGGCATGCAGCAGGCACACGGCGACGGACGCGTAGTTTTGTCCCTCCAGGCGATCGAGCACCCGCTCGAGGTCATCAAGATCGAGCGGTGCTTCGACACTGCCGTCGGCCAGCGTGCGCTCGGCGACCTCGTAGATGTCGCGCCGGCGCAGCAGCGGCACGGGCTTGGCCAGATACATATCGTAGGTGTCGTAGCGCTTCTGGCGGCCAATGATCAGGACGTCGCGGAAGCCCGCGGTGGTAATGAGCGCAATCTTGGGACCCTTGCGCTCCAGGATCGCGTTGGTGGCGACCGTGGTCGCGTGCCGGATGCCGCCGATCTGGCTAGGCGCGACGTTGGCGTCTTTGCAGAGGGTATCGAGGCCCGCCAGCACCGCCGCCGCCGGATCGCTGGGCGTGGTCGGCACCTTGTGGAACTTGAGGTGACCGGCACGGACATCTTCCAGGACGAAGTCGGTGAACGTCCCGCCAATATCGAAGGCAACGCGCATCATCTTGTGCGGCTTTTCCTCTTTGCGCGTACCCCCGGGGTCGCAAAAAGGCTAGCCCGAGCCTTAGGCCACAAGCAACAGCCAATGCCGCCCGGCAGAATTTCGCCCGGCGGCGATCCGACCCTTTCGCCTCGCCGACAGTTGGTGCAAACTTTCGGGGCCGTGGTCTCAGGTACAGGAGGGGAGCCGCATGCGTAAAGCCGAACTCGTCCAGATGGCGGCGGCGGCCGGCCTGCCACGCCTCAGCGATAAGCACCTCGACCAGTTGCAAAAGAGCTTAGCCTCGGCGCGCGAGCTTGCCGACAAGCTGCCAAAGGACCTGCACTGGTCCGAAGAGCTAGCGCTCACCTTTCGCTTGCCCGGCCCGCGGGCGACATGCCCAAGAGTGAGCCCCAAGAGTGAGCCCCAAGAGTGAGCGATGAGCGATCTTGCCTTTCTTTCCATCACGAAGGCCGCCCAGCGCTTGCGCACGGGCAAGCTCTCCCCCGTCGCCTATGCGGAGGCCCTGTTCGATCGTATCGGGCGGTTGGATGAGCGCTTTCACGCTTTCATCCGGACCACGCCGGATCTCGCCATGGCGGCCGCGCGGCAAGCCGAACGCGACATTGCCGCCGGCAACTGGCGCGGACCCCTGCATGGCATCCCCTTTGCGCTCAAGGACATCATCGACTGGTCCGGCGTGCCGACCACGGCGCATTCGAAAGTTCTAGCCGACAACATTGCGGCCAGTGACGCCGTCGTTAGTCAACGCCTCAGGGACGCTGGCGCCATCATGATGGGCAAGCTTTCAACGCATGAGTTTGCCATCGGTGGGCCGTCCTTCGACCTGCCTTGGCCGCCGGCCGTCAACCCCTGGGGCGGCAATCACTTCCCCGGCGGCTCCTCGAGCGGCTCGGGCGTGGCGCTGGCTTCGGGCATGGTACCCGCCGCGCTCGGCACCGACACCGGCGGCTCGGTGCGCAATCCCGCCTCGATGTGCGCAATCGTGGGCATGAAACCGACCTATGGGTTGGTCAGCCGCCGCGGCGTTTTTCCCTTGGCGAATTCGCTCGATCACGTCGGCCCGATGACGCGCAACGTCCGCGACAACGCGCTCCTGTTGCAGGTGCTCGCCGGTCATGACGGCGATGATCCCGGCAGCGCGCAAGTTCCCATCCCCGACTACGCGGCCGGGCTCGAGGCCGGCGTCAAAGGCTTGCGCATCGGCCTGGTCCGGCACTTCTATGCGGAGGACTGCGACGCCGATCCCGAGCAGATCGCGGCCCTCGACCGGGCGGTGGAGGTTTTGCGCTCACTCGGCGCCCGTGTGCAAGACTTGAGGCTGGGGCCGCTTGAGCAATATGCCACCGCAACGCGCATCATCATTCGCTGCGAGGCGTTTGCCATCCACCGCCAGTGGCTGGCCACGCGCCCCGACGATTACGGCGACCTCGCGCGCCAGCGCATTCTCGATGGGGCCATGGTGAGCGCGGCCGACTACATCGACGCCTTACGCTTGCGTGCCCGCCTGACGCGCCAGACGCTGGCGGCTTTTGCCGACATCGACGTGGCCTTGACCGCCTCCAACATGGATCCGACCTGCCCGATCGACGACGCCGAGGCCTGCGCCCGCCTCTATCCGCGCCAGGCGCGCCAGCCCTTCAACATCACGGGACAGCCGGCACTCGCCATGCCCGCGGGCTTTACGCGCGACGGGCTGCCGCTTTCCCTGCAGCTCATCGGCCATCCCTTCCAGGAGGCCATGGTGTATCGGGTGGCCGAGGCCTACGAGCGCGCGACAGCTTGGACCGAGCGCCACCCGCCAGGGTTGTGACTGGGCTATGAAGGGCCCGCCTTGAAGGGGTCGGGGCAAGAAATGGGAAGCCAAAAAGGGAGTGCCGTCATGCACACCAGGCTATGCGGTCTCGTTCTCGCCGCCCTCGCGCTCACCGCCAGCGCCGAGCCCTTGGTCGCCGCTGAGATCAAGGTTTTGACGGCCGGGGCCATGCGCGGCGTGCTCGAGGCGTTGCTGCCCGAGTTCGAGAGGACGACCGGCCACAAGGTCAGCCTCGACAATGCCACCGCCGGGACGCTCGCCAAACGTATCGCCGGCGGCGAGGCGTTCGATCTGGCCATTGTCACCCCCGCGGTGATCGACGAGGCCGCCAGAGGGGGCAAGATCGCCGGTCCCCGGGTCGATCTCGCCAAGGTCGGCATCGGTGTGGCGGTCAAAGAGGGCGCTCCGGCGCCCGACATCAGCACGGTGGAGACCTTCAAGCAGGCGCTGCTGGCCGCAAAGTCGGTGGCCTACATCGATCCCAAGGCCGGAGGCTCGAGCGGGATCTACTTTGATGGCCTGATCGACCGCTTGGGCATCGGCGCGGAAGTCCGCGCCAAGGCCCGCCTCAAGGCGGGTGGCTATGTGGCCGACCTGGTCGCGAGCGGCGAAGCGGAACTGGCCGTGCACCAAATCAGCGAGATCCTGCCCGTCAAAGGCGTGCGACTGGTGGGACCACTGCCGGCGCCGGTGCAGAACGCAACGGTTTATTCGGCAGGCCTCAGCGCCGCCGCCAAGGATCCCACGGCCGCCAAGGCGCTGCTCGAGCATTTGGCCGGCCCGTCGGCGGCCGCGGTCTTGAACGCCAAAGGCATGGAGAAGCCCTAAAACGGTGCCGAAGCTACCGCCTGCCGGGCCCAAGCTGGAACGGGCCCGGGTCTACGGCTGAGGCCTCGGCCTGCCCCGCCCGGAGCTCCCGGGGTCACTTGTCCAGCCACACGTCTTCCAGGCGCCAATTGTTGTAGATGCTGTTCTGGTGCAGCACCACGCCCTTGACGTGAGGGTGCCAGCAGGTTGCCGCCGTGTTGTGAAAGATGATGGGCCTTGCCACGTCCTCGGCGAGCTTGCGTTCAACCTCCCACACCAGCTGCTGGCGCTTGGCCCGGTCGGCCTCCTTCGACTGTCGGAAAATGAGCTCATCCACGGCCGCGTTACAGTATTGCGTGTAGTTGCGCTCGGATTGGCAGGTGTAGTTCTCAACCAGGTTGACATCGGGATCGTCGACCGACACGCCCGTGAGGTTGAGTGAGACCGCGTAGTCCTTGCGCTGCACCTTGGCGTACCACACCGTGGTGTCGATCGGCTCCAGCTCGCCATCGATATAGATCTTCTTCAGCTGGTCGATCAGGATGACCGCCGGGTCCCGGTAGATCGCGATATTTCTGACGGAGACTTTGACCTTCAGGGGCTTGCTTGGCCCATAGCCGAACTCGGTCATGATCTTGCGGGCTTCCTCCTGGTTTTTTTGCACGTCGTCACCATAGCCCGGTAGCTTGGCAAGCTCCTCGGGCGGCAGGGCCCACTGCCCCTCGGGGCCCGGCAGCATGGCGGCCCCTTTGGCCGCTTTGCCCTCGGTCAAAATGTCGATAAAGGCACGCCGGTCGAGCGCCAGGGCCATGGCTTTGCGGATCTTCGCATTGTCGAAGGGCGGGGCGGCGGCATTCACCGCCAGATTGGTGCTGACGTTGGTCGGGCCGAGTTGACAAATGGCCCTGGGCGCCTGCGCCTGCACATCCTTCAGGAGCGGCACGGAAACGTCGCGATCGAAGGTCATGTCGAATTCGCCGGCGACGAAGCCCAAGATCCGCGTCGAGCGGCTTTCGATGATGCGCATCTCGATGGCATCGACGTAGGGTTTGCCGGGCTTCCAGTACTCGGGATTGCGCGCAAACTTGATGCCGACGTTGCGCTGCAGTTCGACGAGCTTGAAGGGTCCGGTCCCCACCGGCCGGGTCCGCATCTCGCGCTGCGAGACGTGGCAGGGGTAGACCGGGGAAAAGCCGGAGGCGAGCAGCATCAGGAACGACGGCTGCGGCTCCTTCAGGTGGAAGGTGGCTTCATAGGCGCCGTTGGTCGTCACCTCGGCCAAGTTGTAGTACCAGACCTTGCGCGGGTTGCGGTTGAACTCCTCCTGTCCATCCTTGCCGATCACGGCGTGCCAGGTGCACTGCACGTCCTTGGCGGTGAAGGGCTTGCCGTCATGCCACTTGACCCCCTCGCGCAGCTTGAAGGTGAGCTTGGTCTTGCTCTGATCCCAGCCCCAACTGGCACCGAGCTCTGGGACAATGGTCTCGAGACTGTTGAGGGGTTTGGTTTGGTCGAACAGCACAAGATTATTGAAGAGCGCCATGAAGGGCTGGGTGACGGAAACGGTCGACTCCTCGTGCAGCGAGGCGCTCGGCGGATTGTCGCGATGGTAGATGCGCAAGGTCCCGCCCTGCTTTTGCGCGTTGGCGGGATAAAGGCACAGGAGTTGGCACGACAGCACAAACGCTGCGACGCCAAGGCGGCGAACGGACATGGGTTCCTCCCGACGGATCTTGTGTGACCGCAAAAACGCGGGGCTTTTTTTGGCGGGAGACTAGCACACAAAATCCGGCGGAGCACCCGGGGGCGAGCGCGCGCGGCACCCGGGGCAAATCTTGCGAGCAAAGGCGATTTGGCCGATCAGGCCTCGCGGATCGGCGGATAGGTCAGGAAGGCGTTGACGGCGTGCCACAGACGATGGCGGTTGATGCCGAGCCCGCCCGAGTGCACGATACCCGCCAACATCACGAACTGCTTATCCTTGTTCGGCAGCGCCGCGTAGAAACGCAGCAATTCCTCTTCGCTGGCGTTGCCGTCGTGCTCGGCGCGCAGCATGGCGACCGGGCAGGTCACACGCAGCGGGTCGACCATCGGCAGATTGACGGCCATATCGAGGTAGGTGCCGCTTGGGACCTCGTTGCCGAACTTGAGTTCGAAATCGGCCAGCGCCTTTGGCACCTCGGGCTCGGAGGTGCCGGGCTTGTCGCGGTCAAAAATGCGCTGGATGGTGGCATGGCTGATGGGACGGCGCGGATTGGCGCGGTATTGATCGGCGACCTTGCGGCGACGCTCGATTTCGGGGGCATTCTCCCCCGTGTAGGTGAAGGCATCGAGCACCAGGCGTTCGACGCGCTGCGGCGCGGCCATGGCAAAGGCCGCAGCGCGGATGGCGCCAGAGGACTGTCCGTGCATGAAGAGGGTGGCCTTGCCCGTCACTTTCTCGACCACGGGCAGGGCCGCCTGCAGGTCTTCGACGCCCACCATGATGCCGGCGTGGCCGCCCGTGCGCGAGGAAAAGCCGTAGCCCTCATGGTCCATCGTCCACACGTCGAAGCCACGCTCAGCGAAATAGTCCATCATCGAGTAGTTGGTCCGGCCCGGCACCAGAAGGTCGTAGCTGCCGCGGCTGGAAAAGGTCGAGCCGTGCACCAAGAACAACACCGGCTTGGCCGCGTCCTGACCGGACCCGAGCATGCGCTTGCGATAGAGATAAAGATCGACCGCGCCCTTCTTGGCCCAATGCTCCTCCGCCACAATTTTGCTGCCCTGGGCGGCCGCCGGCGCGCCAAGGCCGCCCGTGGCGCCGACGGTGGCGGCGGCGGTTGAGGCCTTCAGGAACTCGCGGCGGCGAAGCGGCTTAAGTGCCGAGCTGCGGGACGCTGGCATGGCGGTTCTTCCCTCCAAGGGTTGATCTTTCGAGGCAGGCCTGGGCCAAAACCTTTGCGAGAGCGTCGTTGAGCATAGCACAGGATTTTACCGTTGGCCGCTTCGGGGGACGGCACCGACTTGCAGCAAAAGTGGCCAGCAAAACGTGGCCGGCAAAACGTGGACCTGCCGTGTGCAACGTATTAGTGTTTACCTCGGTGCTGGAAGGAATTTTTAAAGCCAAGCGGATTTCAGCAGGGAGGCTACCATGAGTTTCCTGACCAAGGACGAGCTCGACGCCTTGATGCCGGCAGAGATGCTGCCCCACACCACGCCGATCCCGACCCAGATCATCTCCAGCGATGAATACATCCCCGCCCCACAAAGCGATCGACAGCGGCAAGTGGAGGCGCGGCTGCTCGACATGGGCGACGAGCTCGGCAAAAAACAGGGCCTGAGCCGCCGCGCCTTCTTTCAAAGCGCGTCCGGCATGGCGGCCGCCTTCGTGGCGATGAACGACACCTTCGGTCACATCTTCGACGTCAGCAAAGCCGAGGCCGCCACCCCGGCCATGGCCCAGGAGCGCGCCAATGCGCTCAAGGACCAGTTCATCATGGACATGCACACGCATTTCCTGCGCGATGATACGCGCATCCAAACCTTTGTGCGGCAGCGCGAGGCGGTCGGCAAGGCCGGCTGGAACCCGGAATTGATCGGCAAGCCGCAAACCATCGAGGACTTGAAGTGGAACAACTACTTCAAGGAGGTCTTCCTCGACAGCGACACCAAGATTGCCCTGATTTCCAGCGCGCCCTCGGATGTCCCGCAGGACTGGTTCCTGACCAACGAAATGACGATTGGCGCGCGCGAGCGCGTCAACAAGGAAGCGGGCTCCAAGCGCATGATGGCGCACGCCATCTTCACGCCGGGCCAACCGGGCTGGCTGGAGAACCTCGAGCACGCGCTCGGCATGAAGCCGGACTCGATCAAGGGCTACACCATCGGCGACAACACCAACAAGGACAAGAGCGCCTATCCCTGGCGCATGGATGACGAGAAGGTGGCCTACAAGGGCTACGAGCTGGCCCTCAAGCACGGCATCAAGAATGTCTGCGTGCACAAGGGGCTGTTCCCCTCCTCCGTCGAGGAGCGCTTCCCGCACCTTTTGAGCTACTGCGACGTGCGCGACGTGGGACAGGCCGCCAAGGATTGGCCGCAACTCAATTTCATCATCTATCATTCCGCCTATCGCTATCCCGGCGGCGGCACTGCCGAGCAAGGTTGGCAGGAGTTCGAGAAGACCGGGCGCGTGTCCTGGACCAGCGACCTCGCCGACATCCCGGCGAAGTATGGCGTCAGCAACGTCTATGGCGACGTCGGGCAGCTGTTTGCGCAAAGCGTGGTGGCCGAGCCGCGGCTCGGCGCGGCACTGATGGGCGTGCTGGTCAAGGGCCTCGGCGCCGATCACATCTGCTGGGGCACGGATGCGATCTGGACCGGATCCCCGCAGTGGCAGATCGAGGGGCTGCGGCGGCTCGAGATCCCCGAGGACATGCAGAAGAAATACGGCTTTGCCCCACTGGGCGGGCCGACGGATGCCGTCAAGACTGCGATCTTTTCCGGCAACAACATGCGGCTCTACGGTCTCGCCAAGCGCAGCGATCTGGGCGATCGCTTCGCGGCCATGAAAGAAGAGTATCTTGAGAACGGGGCCGCCCGCAGCAACCTGCGCTACGGTTACGTGCGCAAACCTGGCCCCGGCGCGGCCTGAGCACCACCGCGGCGCAAAATCACCGCGTGGGTCAGGGCCACGCTCGGCAGCGGCCGAGGGCCAAGGACGGTGACCGCAGGCAAGGGGAACGGTAGGCAGGGGGACCGTAGGCAGGGGATTTGGGCCCTGCTCCCCTGCCCGACCCTAGCCTTGCCCCGTCGCGGGGCGGATCAGGGCAAGACCCGTCTCGGGATCCTTGACCTTGCGCAGGTGCGCCGGGCTTTCGGTGATGATCACCTCCAGCGTCGGGCGAACATGGGCCTCACCCAAGTGGCCGGCCATGGCCACCCCATCATGCTTGCCGATCACGAGATGAACGTGAAGCGCCGGCCCGCCTGCCGGCGCCTGGGCAATGTCGCCGTTGAGGGAGGCAACCTCCACCTGCTCGCGCACGGGCACGTCTCGATAGGCCTTCTTATCCCAATCGAAATACTGGAGCACCACGTCGCTGAAGGCGCCGATGGCCGTGAGCTGCGCCGTGTGGATATTATGCTGACCGGCAAAGGCCTTGAGCGAGGTCAAGACCTCCTCGCCCGTTTCCAGCACGACGACCCACGTGCGCTGGCCATTGCTCTCGTGCAAAAGTTTGTGCTGCATAGGGATGGGATCCGATTGACGGTGGCGCCCTGGCAACGGCCGGCCCGGCGCTTTTGTTCCGAGGTTCGGCGCCTGGCCTGTCCCCCATCGAGGGCGATGATAGCGGCATCCTCCGGCGCGGCGGGGGTCGGCTGCAAGCCCGGCCTTTATCGAGATCGTCGTTTTCACCTGGGCTTACATTGCCTCCGCGGGTGCCGATTGCCGCCGCGCCGCCCCCCACCAACGCGCTCGCGGCCGAAGTGGCGGTCTTGGCGCTCCCGCCAACCGGCATACTCAAAAAAAGCGCTGGGGAGACTTGCGGTTAACGCTGCCCGTTAACCGCGGCGGCCCTGCCCATTCGGACTTTCGTCCTGCTCATGTGCTGGCTGAGGGTCCCTATTTCGTCCCCATTTCGCCACCTACACTAGCCTCGGCCGTGGTGTCATTTGTTTCAATCAATTGCCCGCTCCCGCGTGGCGTTTTGAAGGGGGATCGGAGGGTGCAATACTTAGAGAAATTCGCTGAGGCGCTGGGTGCCCTCAAGCAGGAAGGCCGATATCGCGTCTTTGCCGACATCGGCCGCGTACGCGGAAATTTCCCGTCGGCGCAGCATTTCCATGACGATGGTGTCGTCAGCGACATCACCGTGTGGTGCTCCAACGATTACCTCGGCATGGGCCAGCATCCAAAGGTGCTGCAAGCCATGCACGAGGCGATCGATCGGGTCGGGGCGGGTGCCGGGGGCACGCGCAATATTTCCGGGACCACCCACTACCACGTCGAGCTCGAGGCGGAGCTCGCCAGCCTGCACGGCAAAGAAGCCGCCCTCCTCTTTACCTCGGGCTACGTTGCCAACCACGCCACCCTGTCGACCCTGGTGCGGCTGCTGGGGGACGCCACGGTCTTTTCCGATGCCAAGAACCACGCCTCGATGATCGAGGGCATCCGCCACGGCGGCGGCCCCAAGCGGATTTGGCGGCACAACGATCTGGGTGACCTCGAGCGCCAGCTGAAATCGGTGCCTCGCGAGGCGCCGAAGATCGTGGCCTTCGAGTTGGTCTACTCGATGGACGGCGATATCGCCCCGATCGGCGAGATCTGCGACTTGGCACATCGCTACAACGCCATCACCTATCTCGATGAGGTCCACGCCGTGGGGCTTTACGGGCCGAGCGGGGGCGGCGTCGCCGAACGCGACGGCGTCGCCCACAAGGTCGACATCATCGAGGGCACGCTGGCCAAGGGCTTCGGCCTTATGGGCGGCTATATCGCCGCTGGCCGCGAGTGCTGCGATGCCATCCGCTCCTATGCCCCCGGGTTCATCTTCACCACCTCGCTGGCCCCCGCAATCGTGGCCGGGGCGATCGCCAGCATCCGGCACTTGAAAAAGAGCGACCTGGAGCGAGAACGCCATCAGGAGCGCGCCCGCACCCTAAAGCGCCGCCTGACGTCGGCGGGGTTCCCGCTGATGGACAATCCGAGCCACATCGTCCCGGTGCTGGTCGGCGACCCCGTCATCTGCAAGAGCCTGACGGACGCCTTGCTCAGCCGCTACGGCATCTACATCCAGCCCATCAACTATCCCACCGTTGCCCGCGGCACCGAGCGGCTGCGGCTGTGCCCCTCCCCCTTGCACAGCGATCAGGATATGGATCACCTGCTGGGCGCCCTGGCGAGGCTCTGGGACGAGCTGGGGCTCACCACCCGCATCCCGGCCGTGGCCGCGGAATAGCCCGTCATGCTGAGCATCGTCATCAAGATGCTCTTTGGGGAGCGCGTCAAGGTCCTAGGACTGGTGTTCGGGGTGGCCTTCGCCACGCTGCTGGTGGCCCAGCAGGCGGGTCTCTTCGTCGGCCTGATGACCCGCTCGCAGAACGTCATTGCCGATGCGAGGGACGTCGACATCTGGGTGATGGACCCGGCGGTCGAATACGTCGATCTGATCAGGCCCATGCGTGAGACCGAGCTCTATCGCGTGCGCGGCGTCCCCGGCGTCGCCTGGGCCGTTCCCCTTTTCAAGGCCGGCACCTCCGTCAAGACCCCGGAGGGGCGCACAAAAAGCGCGCTGCTGCTCGGCGTCGATGACGCCACCCTGACGGGCGTCTCGCCGCGCGTGGTCATGGGCTCGATCCTGGATCTGCGGCGCCCCGATGCCATCGCCATCGACCGCGTCGGCTACATGCAGCTGTGGCCGGGCGAGCCGCTGCAGCTCGGCAAGACGCTGGATCTCAATGACCGGCGTGCCGTGGTCACCGTCATCACCGACGCAGCCCCGGCCTTCTCGGCCCAGGTCATCATCCACACGCGCTACAGCCTGGCGGTGTCGTTCGTGCCGACCGGCCGCAACCAGCTCTCCTTTATTCTCGCCAAGGCGACGCTGGACCTCGATCCGGCCGACGTCGCCCGCGCCATTGCCGCGCGCACGGGCCTCAACGCCTACACGTCTGAGGACTTCTCCTGGCGCACCATTCGCTACTATCTCAAGAACACCGGCATTCCCATCAGCTTTGCCACCACGATTCTGCTCGGCATCGTCGTGGGCAGCGCCATCGTCGGCCTCACCTTCAACATGTTCGTCACCGACAACCTTCCCCAGTACGCCATGCTCAAGGTGATCGGCGTGACCGGCGGACGCCTCATCGGCCTGGTGCTGTTGCAGGCCGCCATCGTCGGCCTGATCGGCTATGCCATCGGCATCGGGCTCGCCGCGCTGTTTTTCGAGTACGCCTGTACGCCGACCTCCGCTTTGCGCGGTTTTAATCTGCCCTGGTGGATCGCATCGGGGGTGGCCGCCACCGTTGCGCTGCTGATCGTGCTTTCCACGCTGACCAGTCTGGGGCGGGTGCTGTTCGCCCAACCGGCCATGGTGTTCTGGGGCAAGCGATGAGCGCGACCAGCCAACCGCTGCCTGGCCCGCCCGCCATCGTTTGTCGCGAGGTGGTCAAATATCTTGGCCGCCGAAAATTCCGCACCGAGGTCCTGCACGGGCTCGATCTCGACGTCTATTCGGGACAAATGACCTTGCTGGTTGGGCCCTCGGGATGCGGGAAGACGACGCTGATCTCCACCATTGCCGGCATCCTGAAACCGGATAAGGGTTCCATTGCCCTGTTCGGCACCGCCATGGCAGACCTGGGCCGCAGGCGGATCACGCGCTTCCGCGGCCGCAACGTCGGCCTCGTGCTGCAGCAGTTCCATCTGTTTCCGGCCCTGACGGCGGCGGAAAACGTCGCCGTTCCCCTGCTGGTGTTGCGCCACGGTGCGCGGCAAGCCCAGGCGCGGGCGGCGAGCCTGCTGGAAGGGTTGGGTCTTGCCGCGCACGCGGATAAATATCCGCGCGAGCTCTCGGTCGGCGAGCAGCAGCGCGTTGCCATTGCGCGCGCCATCGCCCACGACCCCCGCCTCATCATCTGCGATGAGCCGACCGCGGCCCTGGACGCGGCCTCCGGACGAATGGTGATGCAGCTGTTGCGCGACGTGACGGTCAAAAGCGATCGCGCCGTACTGGTGGTCACCCACGATCACCGCATCTTCGGCTTCGCCGATCGCATCATTCATATGGACGACGGGCGGATCACCCGCATCACCGAGAGTACCGAAAGGGAGGCCGCCTGATGGCCCGTCGTCTGCCGCTGCTGGCCTATGGCCTTGGCACCCTCGCCGCCCTCGCCGGGTTCGGCGCCTCCGTTTCCATCAGCAACAAAAGCCAGCTCCGCGCCGCCATCGAACCATGGCTGGCGGCGGCGCGGCCGGTTTCGATCGCCCCCACCCCGAGCCCGCCGCCGCTGCCGGCGCCGCAAATCGGCGCCGTCGGGTTGGTCGAGCCGTCGAGCCAAGAAATCAGCATCGGCACCGACATCTCCGGCACCGTCAGCAAGGTGTTGGCCGTACCCGGCGTCAGGGTCAGCAAGGGACAACCCCTATTCGTTCTCGACACCCGCATGACCGAGGCCGTGGTGGCGCAGCGGCTCAGAGACCTCGCGGCCGCCGAGGCCCGCCTGGCGCTCGCCCGCAGCCGCGTGCCGGGTTTGGAGGCGGAGGTTCAGGCCGCCATGACCGCGGTCGAGGCGGCGCGCGCCGACAAGGATGACGCTACCGACGTGGTGCGGATCGCGAGCGGTCTCAACTCCGGCGATACCATCTCCGCCCGCGAGATCACGCGACGACGCAACGCCCTGCGCACCGCCGAAGCCAAGTATGCCGAAGCCTCGGCCCGCCTGGCGCTGGCGCAGGCAAACCTGGCCCTCTACGACGAGGCAAAAGGCGGCGCCAACATCACCATCGAGCTTGCCGCCATCGAGCAGGCGCGGGCGAGCCTCAAGTTGGCGCAAACCGATTTGGAGCTCAGAACCGTCAGCGCCCCGATCGACGGCGAAGTGCTGCGCGTCAACATCAACCCGGGCGAGTTCGCGCTGGCCGGTGCCGTCACCCAGCCGCTGATCGTGATGGGGCGCACTGATCCGATGCACGTGCGCATCGACATCGACGAGGCCGACATCTCGCGCTACCGGCCGGGTGCGCGGGCGATGGCCTCGCTGCGCGGTGACGCGGTGCGCAAGCTGCAATTGCGTTTCGTGCGCGTCGAACCGCTGGTCGTGCCGAAACGAGCCTTGTCCGGGCTGACGACGGAGCGCGTCGATACCCGCGTGATGCAGCTCATTTATGCCATCGTCGAAGACGGCATGGCGATCTTGCCGGGACAGCAAGTGGATGTGCTGATCGAGGCCGACGAGAATGGGCCGCAGGCGGCGCAGAGCAGCCATCGCGCCGAGCGGACCGCGTCGCAGTAGGGGGTGGCTCCAAGGCGCACCGCCCGTTTCCGGCGCGTCTTTCAATCTCTTGCCCCATCTCGCCCCGATGGCCGGCCCGGTTAATCGGCCCCAAATGCCTTGCGCCCGCCTGCCGCCCCAACGTTTTCTTGCGAGTCTCTCCCCACCTCGCTCCACCTTGCTCCCAACTCTTGGCCGCCGGGAACCCGCCGCGGGCGGCGGGCGTTGCCCCAAAGCGATAGCCAAAACCCATTCCTCAAAAAAAGCCAATGGAGGGTCTTATGGACGCAGCCCAGATTCAAAGTTACGCCCGCCAGCTCTACGAATTGCAAGGCGCCAAGGCGATCGCCGAAGCCGCGCACAAGGCCCAGACGTTCGAAGAAAACAACGACCGCGAGCAAGCCGCCACCTGGCGGCGGATCGAAGCCGCGCTCATGGAATTGCGTGGGCCGCGGCATTCCTGAGCGCCGCCCTCAGGGCCGCACGGCCGGACTTTCCATCGGCATGCCGCGCGCGCGCCACATCAGATAGGTCTCCAGCGCAATGAACTCGGGCGAGCCGAAGGCGTAGCTCTCGGCGCGCATGCCGATCATGCAGTTGCGCAGGCGGCGCTGCAGCGACCCCACCCCCTGCCATTCGAGCCGGTACAGGGGATAGCCCGTCGGGTGGCCCTGCGGCACCGAGTTGCCCGCAAGTTTTTCGCCCCAGTGGTCGTCGTGGCAGTGCGCACAAGCGAGGTTGAGCTGTCCCTGCCGACGCTGGAACAGCTGGCGGCCTGCCTCGATGCTGGGCGCGAGCCGGCCGTCGGTGCTTTCGATCGGCAGCCCACGCGATTGACGCGCCAGGTAGGCCGTCAACGCCAGCAGCTCCTTGGATTCGGGCCTGAGCGCTGCGGCCTGCTGTTGCTCGACGCGGCAAATATTGATGCGGCCCTCGAGATCGACGGGGGTCTGCCGCTTGGCGTCGTAGGCGGGATAACGCGCGGCGACCCCGCGCATCGATTGCGGCGCTTCGCCGTGACAGTCGGCGCAGGCGCGCCCCGCCGCCCCGGCGCCGGCCCGCCAAAGCGCCTCGCCATCGAGCACCCACAGCGTGGCGGGGTTGGCGCTATCGTCGTCCTGCATCGCCTTCGTCGCCGCACTCATAGCCTCATAGCTGGAGCGGCGCTGATTGAGCGGAATGTCGGCGGCGAGGCTGAGAGACGACAGCGTGATGGCGGCCGTGCCAGCGACGAGCCGGCGGACGGGCCCGGCCAGTCGCGGCGCCGCGCGAGCAAATGCTTGCCCTGATCGCACCGGTGCCGCCCGCTTCATTCCACCGCGATCTTCACCTGCTCGCTCGCCGTGTAGCCGTTGTCACCGGTCCATCGGAACTCAAGCGTGCCGCTCTCTTTGGCGATCGTGTAGAAGGTAATGAAGGGATTGGCGGCGATCGCCGGAAACAGCTGGGCGGAGAAAATCTCCTCGCCGTTGTAGGTGGCGACAAAGCGTCGTGATGATGTCGCGCGGGATGGCGGTGCCCGTGTTGGTGTGCCGAAAGCCCGTCTCCATCTCGTGCGAAATCAGCGTCTTGATCTCGATGACCTCGCCGCGCTTGGGATTGGGTGACAGTTTGATCAGGGCGCGGGCCATTACAGTCGGGTCCTCCAGGCAGGCGCCGAGCGTGATGACGACCTCGACACTGTCGGGACCAGAACGAGCCGTCGGACATCTCGGCGATCGCCATCACCGTCTGCGTAGTCGGAGAGGCGAATGCGGGTGGAGATGGCTGGCGCGCCCGGCGCGTGGCCCAAGCTTGGCGCTGATCACGTTCGGTTGCGGGTTCTTTTCGTTGAAGACGTGGATGGCCTTGACGTAGTCGCTGGCGCTCATCGGGCTCTCGACCACCACCGCGCACGGCACCGTGTTGCCATTCTCAACCAGCGGCGGGATCTCGAGCTTGACCCGGCCGGCATTGAGCTTGGCATCGCCGATCACCGCGGCGATTGCCGACTTCATGTCGCCGGCGTGGCGCCGGCGGGGCGCACGGCCAGGCTCGGAAGCGACGCCGCCCAGGGCAACGCTGCCCGCAAACCGCAACACCTGGCGCCGCGTGCTCGATGTGGCTTGCCCGGCGCCATGTTTGCCCGTCTCGCCCATAGCTCGGCTCACTCCTGCAACGTTGCCAGAAACGCCACCACATCCTCGATCTGCTCCGCCGTCAATATCGGCTTGCCGCGGAAAGCGGGTGCAACACGCTCAAGACCCTCGAGCCGATAGTAGGGCGGCATGATGGTGTTTGGGTTGATGACGGCGGCATCGACAATGCGCAGGCGCAGCTCGGCCTCTGACCAACGCGACCCCGCGCCCTTGAGATCCGGCGCCAGCGTGCCCTGCAGCCGCTCCTCGGGAAATGGCCCGGAATGGCAAAGCAGGCACAGGCCAACCTGACGGTTGGTGACGATCGCGCGCCCGCGCGCCGCTATCCCCGTGCGCGCCCGTCAGCGAGCGCTCGATGCGATCCCCGGTAACGCTGAAGCTCAGCAGCGGCGCCTGCGTCGAGGCGGCGCCAAGCGGGCAGCAGCTCCAGAGCAGCGCCAGCGCGATGGCCCACCCAGCTTCTGCTCCAGCCTCTCAGGCGTGCCGCTCAACCGAAGACCTCGGCCGTGATGGTGTTGAACCAACCCTCGGCAAACAGCGCCTCCTGCGCGCGCTCGGCTCGCGGCGCCTCGATGGGGCTCACGCCGCCCGCGCCCGGCACGTCGGTCAAGCACGCCGTTGACGGGCTCATAGACGCCGGCAACGGTGATGCCGTAGTCGGGCGCCACCAGGCTGTAGCAGGTGTTGATCAGTTTCGGCTGGATCGGGCGTGCTGGCCCGCCAGCAGGTCGACGACGGCGGCGGCGCAGACCTTCGCTTGCGCATTGGCGGAAAAGGCCGACTTCGGCATGCCGCCGGCGATGGTGGCATCGCCCACCACGTGGACGTTGGGCGCGCGCTTGGATTCGAAGGTGACAGGATCGATCGGGCACCAGCCCGTCTGATCGGCCACGCCCGCGAGCTCGGCGATGCGGCCGGCCTTTTGCGGCGGGATGACGTTGGCAACGGCGGCCTTGTACTCGCCGAACTCGGTGATCAAGGTCTGCGTCGCGGCATCGACGGAGGTGACCTTGCCGCCCTTGGACAGCGCCACCCATTCCAGGTGATCGGGATAGAGCTCCTTCCAAGCCTTCTGGAACAGGCGCTGCTTGGAGAAGGCATCCTTGGCGTCGAGCATGAGGAGCTTCGACTTCGGCTTGCTGCGTCTTGAGATAGTGGGCGATCAGGCTGGCGCGCTCATAAGGACCCGGCGGGCAGCGGAAGGGGTTGGCCGGCGCCGACATGACGACCACGCCACCGTCCTCCAGCGCCTCGAGCTGGCGCCGCAGCAGCAGCGTCTGCTCGCCGGCCTTCCAGGCATGCGGCATCTTGGCGGCGGCGGCCTCGGTGTAGCCGGGCAGGCCGTCCCAGCGGATGTCGATGCCGGGGGCGACGATCAGGCGGTCGTAGGCGAGGCTCGTGCCGTCCTCGAGCGCGACGCGGCGCGCCGGCGGCATCGACCCGAGTGGCCGTGGCGAACGACGACCTCGATGCCGTCGGCGCCGATCTTGTCGTAGCCAAATTGCTTGAGCCGTGAGCGTCGCGCAAGCCGCCGATCACCAGATTGCTGAACGGGCAGGCCGTAAAGGTGCGGCTTGCTTTCGACCAGCGTCACGGCGATGCGCGGATCGGCCTTCTTGAGGGCGCGCGCCGCGGTGGCGCCGGCAAAGCCGCCGCCGATCACGACCACGCGGGGGCCGGCCTGGGCCAGCGCCGGCGCCAGCAAGGTGGGATGCGGACGCGGCCCCCATCGGCAGCCAGAAACTGCGCGGCGGTTCAAGCTCACGTGCCATGATCCGCCTCCCGCTCATTTCTGCTGGCCGCGTACCAGTCGGCGATGGCTTGCGCTTCGCGTCTCGGTAAAGCCTTTGGCGATCCGGCCCATGACTGTGCTCGGGCTTCTGCCCGCTTTTGAAGGCCTGCATCTGCGGCACATGTCGGCGGCGCTGCGACCGGCAAGCCTGGGGACGGCCGTGTCGACCGCAGCGCTCGGCGCATGGCAGCCCGGAACAGGAGCTGGCACCCGGCGGCGGCTCGGCCCGCCGCCAGCCGTACCGGGCAGCAGCAGCATCGCTGCGAGGACAAGGACCCTCATGCGACACCTGCTGGCTCGCCGACGACTAGGAGATCGAGCAGCAACTGGCGGCGCGGGTTGCCGCTCGCAGGCCCCGATTAGACCATGGCGATCTTGTGGTTCTTCAGCGGGAAGGAGCGCATGCGCTTGCCCGTCGCCTTGAAGTAGGCGTTGAGCACCGCCGGCGCCGCCACGCAGATGGTCGGCTCGCCCACGCCGCCCCAGGGATCGCTGCCGCCGCTCGGCATGATGATCGACTCGACCTTCGGCATCTGCGCGATGCGCATCGAGTTGTAGGTGTCGAAGTTCTCCTCGACAATGCGCCCGCCCTTGACCGTGCACTCCTGGTAGAACAGGGCGGACAGGCCGTAGACGAACGAGCCCGCCACCTGGCGGTCGATCTGGGCCGGGTTGACCGCATAGCCAGGGTCGGTTGCCGCGACGATGCGGTGGATCTTGATCTTGTTGCCGCCGCCTTCGACCGAGATCTCCGCCGCCGCCGCCACGTAGCTGTTGAACGCCTTCATGTGGGCGAGCCCGCGATGGACGCCCTGCGGCGCCGGCTTGCCCCAGCCGATCTCTCTCCGCCACGGCGTTGAGCACGGCGAGGTTCTGCGGGTGCTTGGCCATCAGCTTGCGGCGGAACTCGAGCTCGTCCTGGCCGACGGCCTGGGCCAGCTCGTCCATGAAGCACTCGATGAAGATGCAGTTCTGGTTGATGTTGACGCCACGCCAGAACCCCGGCGGGACGTGCGTGTTGCGCATCGCATGGTCGATCAGCAGGTTCGGGATGGTGTAGCCGAACGAGTGCTCGTTCCCCAACAGGGCCGGCTCGGCCAGACCCTGGAACACGAGCGCGTCGCGCCCCTTGTCCTTCTCGACGACCTGCGGACGCACGGCGGCCAGGATCGACTGGCCCGAGAGCCGCATGTGCAGCGCGGTCAGGTTGTTGTTGGCGTCGAAGCCGCCCACCAGCTTGCACTGCATGATCGGGTGGTACCGGCCCTGCCGCATGTCCTCCTCGCGCGACCACAGCAGCTTGACCGGCGTGCCCGGCATCTGCTTGGCGATCAGCACGGCTTGGGTCACGTAGTCCTGGATAGGCGCCGCGCCGGCCGAAGCCGCCGCCGAGGTTGATCTTGTAGACGTCGCACTTGTCGGCCGGCAGGCCGGACGCCGCCAGCACGTACGCGAACGAGGCCTCGCCGTCCTGCGTCGGCACCCACACCTCGCACTTGTCGGGCGTGTAGCGCGCGGTGGCATTCATCGGCTCCATGCAGGCGTGGTTCTGGAAGGGATAGGAGTAGACCGCCTCGACCTTCTTCGCTGCGCCCGCCGAGCGCCGCCTTGGCGTCGCCGTTCTGGTTGCCGACGAAGGCCTGCTCGGCCGTCAGGCCGGCCTCCAGCATGGTGGCGATCGAGGCGCTCGACACCTTGGCGTTCTCGCCTTCGTCGAAGACGATCGGCAGCGCGTCGAGCGCGGTCTTGGCCTGCCACCAGGTGTCGGCCACTACGGCGACGGCGGAATCGCCGACCTGCACCACCTTCTTGACGCCCTTCATGCCGGCGACCTTGGCGGCGTCGAAGCTCTTCACCTTGCCGCCGAAGACCGGGCATTCCTTGATGGCGGCGTTGAGCATTCCGGGCAGCTTGAGATCGAAGCCGTAGACCTGCTTGCCCGTGACCTTGTCGACGGTGTCGAGCCGCTTCACCGACTTGCCGGCGATCTTCCAGTCCTTCGGGTCCTTGAGCGGCACCTCCTTGGGCGGCTCGAGCTTGGCGGCGGCTTCGGCCACCTTGCCGAAGGTCGTCTTGCGTCCCGACGGCCGCGTGCGTGATCACGCTGTTGGCCGCCGTGCATTCGCCGGCCGGCACCTTCCACTCGTTGGCCGCGGCCTGGATCAGCATCATGCGCGCGGTCGCGCCGCCTTTGCGGACGTACTCGTGCGACATGCGGATGCCGCGGCTGCCGCCGGTCGAGAAGTCAGCCCCACACGCGCTTGCGTGCCACGCTCTGGCCGGGCGTCGGATACTCATAGGTGACCTTCGACCAGTCGCACTCGAGCTCCTCGGCGACGAGCTGGGCGAGGCCGGTGATGGTGCCCTGGCCCATCTCCGAGCGCGCCATGCGGATGACGACAGTGTCATCGGGCCTGATGACGACCCAGGCGTTGATCTCCGGCGAGCCGTCCTGCGCGCGCACGACCTTGGGGACCGCCGAACGGAATGTCGAGGCCGAGTCGCAAGGCCGCCGCCGGCTGCGGCGGCGCCGACGACGAACGAACGGCGATTGATTCTCGGGATATGGTTCATGGCTGCCTCCCCCTCACGCGCTGGCCGCAGCGTGGATCGCCTCGCGCACCTGCTGGAAGGTGCCGCAGCGACAGATGTTGGTGATCGTATTGTTGATGTCGGCGTCGGTGGGCTTGGGCTTCTCCTTCAGAAGCGCCGCCACCGCCATGATCATGCCGCACTGGCAGTAGCCGCACTGGGGCACATCGTGATCGATCCAGGCCTTCTGCACCTTGTGCAGGGCGCCGTTCTGGGCCAGGCCCTCGATGGTGGTGATCTGCTTGCCTTCGGCGGCGCTGACGGGCAGCGAGCAGGAGCGCACGGCTTCGCCGTCGACATGCACGGTGCAGGCGCCGCACTGGGCGATGCCGCAGCCGTACTTGGTGCCGGTCAAGCCGACGTTCTCCCGGATCGCCCACAGCAGCGGGGTGTCGGGGTCGACATCAATATCGTGAGATTGTCCATTGACGGTCAGGCGAGCCATCAGGTTTCCTCCTCCTGCAAGCGGGTGGCCTCACGGCCTTCGCTCGACCTTAGCCGATGTGGCGACTAAAGTATAAGAGCCTACTCCAACGCTCACGCGAAGGTGAGGCCGCCGCGCGAAGCCAATCCGCGACACGCGACAAGGACCGACGGCGCCAAGAAAGCGCCAAGAAGCCGGACGCGAAAAACGCCGAAGCGATGTCGCGCGACCGACAAGGTCGCCCAAACATCGACAAGGAAAGCTAGGCCACGCTCGCTGCAGCGCACAGGGCCCGCGTGCAGTCGCGAAAAGACCGGCCGGACGCCGGCCGGTCTTCTTTATTGTGGCGCACAAAATGCGACGATCTCTCGCCCCGGCTTACCCGGCGCGCACGTATCCGTAGCGCAGGTTCGAGGGCTCGGGCGCGCCTTGCTCGTACTCGCTGCGCAAGCTCGCCAGCCGATCGGCCGAGTAGGCGGGGAGCGGGGCGTTCTCGGCCGCCTTGAGCCTTAGGCCATAGAGGCGGGCGGCGTTGCCGCCAAAGATCATTTGCTTGACCGCGCTGTTCGGTCCCCCGAGTGCGGCAAAGCCATGTTTTTTCTGCATGTCCTCGGGGATCTCGAGGCGGCGCATGGCTTCGATCTGCCACTGCGGCGACCCGTACCAGACCGAGTCGGTGCCCCACAGCACATGATCGGCCCCGAAGCCCTTGACCAGCGTGCCGATCAAAGCCGCCGAGAACTTCGGATGCGCCACGGCGGAATTGGCAAAGGAGGTGCCGATCTCCGCATAAACGTTATTTACCCCGAACTTCTGCGGGATCTCGGCAAGGTCGGTCGCCCACTTGATGCGGCCCGTGGAGTCGAACTCTTTCCAGGCCTCCTCGGGCAATTCCAGGAACGCGCGCAGGGCCGAGTGGTAGACGACGAAGGTCATGCCCGGCCAGTCCTTGGCGGCCTTGCCGATGTCCCAGGCCGTCGCATACTCCCACACGCCGGCAAAGGACTTCTCATAGTCGGGCGGCAATAGACCCTTGTGAATGCAGATGATGTTGATGCCGGCCTTCTGCGCCTTTTCGTAGAAGGGATACATCACCTTCTCGTCGTCCAGCCGCCACGGGAATTTGGATGGGCCCAGTGGATCGCCGATGGTGTAGGATTTCCAGGAATCCGGCTTGTAGAGCTCGATCGCCTTGTCGACCTCTTCCATCCAGCCCGGCTGCTTCGGCGTAATGACGGTGTGCGCCAGGAGCCGCCGGGAGCCTGCGAAGTCGTTGATCACCTCGCGTGCCCGCACGATCTGCTCGTTTGACAATAGCCACCAGGAGGGATCGTCGAAGGGGGCACCCGACAGCAGCGCAATGTTGGTGTCGCTGTCGTAGTAGACCTCCTTGACGTAGTTCTGGAATTTGAAGCGGACCAGGGAATCGGTGTCGCCCTTGAGCGCCGTGTTCCAGTGTTGCGCCGCGAATTTGGCCAGGTCCAGCAACTCCTTGTGGTCGAAATCATCGCGCACGAAGTGCGTCTGGACATCGAAAATGAACTGGCCGCTGAGCCCCTGCGCCCGTGCCCGCGTGATTTCGGGCTCGCGGGCCTCCGCCGCGTCGACCTGGAACACGCTTGAGCCGTAGACCTCGTTCATGGCGAGAAAGGCGGCGGCCATACCGCAACCCGTCTGCATGAACTGCCGGCGGCTCAGGCCCAGACGCTTGCCGTGGTCGTCGGCAAGCTCGAGGATGCGCTTTTCGACGCGCTTTTGCGTCTCGCTCTGCGGCGGCGGCAGAAACTCGCCGTTGGAGACAATTTGCGTTGGTATCGGCGTGGCCGCCGACGCCGTTTCGGCTCCTGCCACCAACCGTTGCTCTCGGTCACTCAGCCAACTGCCCATCTTCGGTCTCCCTAATATGAACTTATCGATTAGGTAGAGCCCACTCGCCTTTGCGTTCAACAATATCAGGACGCCGCGTGGCCGCAATCAGCAGGCCCACCGATCCTCCTAGGCGAGGAATAAGGGGAGAATATGAAGTGTAACCCGTTTTCCCGCGCGCACCGCCCGATCCCATCGCGCTCTGGTTCGAGCAACCCGCCTGACGCGGCGCGCCGCAGCCCTGGCGTGATGACCGGACGAAAACGGGTGCCGGAATGTTCGGCCGCGGGCCGGGCTAGGCGAGCGCGGCCCGCACCATGGCGGCGCCCGCGCTCAGCGCCTTGAGCTTGGCGAAGGCCAGGGCGCGGGGCAGGTATTTCATGCCGCAGTCCGGCGCCGGCACGAGCTTGTCGGGGGCCAAGAATTTGAGGCCCGCCCGGATGCGGCTCGCCACGACCTCGGCGGTCTCGGCCACGGGATCGTTGAGGTCAATTACCCCGAGCAGGACCTGCTTGGTGCCCAAGTCCTTGAGCACGCCCAAATCGAGCTTTGGCTGCGCCGCCTCGATCGAAATGCCATCGGCGACGCTGTCGGCAAGCTGCGGCAGGAACGAGTAGCCGACCGGTTTGGTCTCGCCCGGCACCAAGGCGGCATAGCCAAAGCAAAGGTGCACGATGGTGGGCACCTTCAGGCCCTCCAGCGCCCGGTTGATGGCTTTGACCGCGATGCGCTTGGCCGCCTCGGGATCGTTGCGCAGCCACGGCTCATCGAGCTGGATGACATCGGCCCCGGCCCGCTCCAGGTCGCGCGCCTCCGCGTTCACCGCGGCGGCGTAGTCCATCACCAACTCCTCTTCGTCCCGGTAGAACTCGTTGACCGCCTGTTGGCTCATGGTGAAGGGGCCCGGCAGCGTGATTTTGGCGACGCGCTCGGTATTGGCGCGCAGGAACTGCATATCGCGCACTTCGACCGCCTCCCGGCGGCGGATTTTGCCGACCACGCGCGGCACCGGCGTGGCGTGCCCGGAGCGGGCTTTGACCTCGCCCGGGTTGGCCGTATCGATGCCCTCAAGGGCGGTGGCAAAGCGATTGGAATAGCTTTCGCGACGGATCTCGCCGTCGGTGATGATGTCGATCCCGGCGCGCTCCATGTCGCGGATGGCAACGAGGGTGGCATCGTCCTGGGCCTGTTCGAGCCAGGGCTCCGGCACGCGCCAGATGTCCATGCGCACGCGCGGCACCGACTTCGACAACATGGCACGGTTCACCAGCCAATCGGGCTGCGGGTAGCTGCCAACGACGGTGGTGGGCAACAGGTGCGGTGCGCTGGTCATGACGATGCTCCTTGGCAAATGCTCAATCGCGCGCGTGGCGCGCCAGCTTTCGAACCCCACGGTCAGGCGGCGGCCGGCGCCGGCATGGCCGCCGTGCTCACCCCCGCGGCAGACCTTTGCTGGCGCCCCGCCGACTGCCACACCACCATGCGGGTCTCGAGCGCCCGCGCCAGCATATAGTAGGCAATCGACAGTACCAGGATCGCCAGGATGCCGGCGAAGACGCGCGGGCTATCGAGGATCGTTCGATTGAGCGTGACGAGATAGCCGATACCGGCGGAGGCGGTCAGCATCTCGGAAACCACCACGCCGATGATGGTGAGCGCGCCGCCCAATCTCAAGCCGGCGAACACGGTCGGGACCGAGGCCGGAATGATGACCCGCGTGATCTGCTGGGCGAGGTTGGCTCCCATGCTGCGCGCGGCGAGCAGAAACTGCGGATCAATGGTGCGGATGCCCGCAGCGGTCGACAGCATCACCGGGAAAAAACCATAGACGCCGGCGAACGCGATCTTTGAGCTCGAACCGACGCCGAACCAGGCGGTGAAGATCGGATATAGGATGACGATCGGCACCGCATAGAGGCTGGAAAAGACGGGCAGCAGCAGGTCGCGCAGCAGCGCCGTGCCACCAACCAGCGCGCCGACGAGGATGCCGAGGCCGCAGGCGATCAGCATCGAGCAGGCGACTTCGTAGAGGGTCACCAGCAGGGCCGCGAAATAGATCTGGCGATCGCTATAAAGGACGGCCAGCGTCTTCGACAAGGCCGGCAGGAACAGCTCGGGCAGCAAGCCCGTCAGGGGCACGACCTCCCACAGGATGAGGAGGAGACCCAGGAGCATCCAGCGGACGGTGGCGGGAGCCGGCCAGGACATCTTTGACCTCACGGCGCCTTACGGATCTGTTGCCAGATGCGTTCGCGCAGCTGGCCGAACTGCTCGGTTGCCATCATTTCGTAGCTGCGCGGCCGCGGCAGCGTCACCCCTATGTGATCGATAATGCGGCCGGGCCTGGCGGACATCACCAACACCTCGTCGGCGAGGTAAACCGCCTCGGTGAGGCTGTGGGTGATGAAAACGACCGTCTTCTGCGTGGTCGACCAGATGCGCAACAGCTCATGGCCCATGGTCATGCGCGTCTGCTCGTCGAGGGCGGCGAACGGCTCGTCCATCAGCAGCAGCGGTGGATCTTGCACCAGGCCGCGGGCGATCGAGACGCGCTGCTTCATGCCTCCCGACAACTCGTGCGGGTAACGTTCGCCAAAGCCCTCAAGACCGACCAGGCTCAGCATGGCCTGAGAGCGCCGCCGGCGCTCCGCGCGCGGCACGCCCCGCAGGCTCAAGGGAAACTCGATGTTGTCGAGCGTGGAGAGCCAGGGAAACAGGCTGGCCTCCTGGAAGATCACGCCAACCCGTTGCGGATCGGGTTTGGGGATCGGTCGCCCGAGGCAGGAGATGGTGCCTTGGGAGGGCTGACGCAGCCCCGCCAGCATCATCAAAAGCGAGGTCTTGCCGCAACCGCTCGGGCCCACGATCACCACGAAGCGTCCCTTGCCGACGGCAAGCGTGATATCGACCAGCGCGGCGACGCCGCCGTCGGCGCCCGCGTACACGTGGCTCAGGCCATCGACCTCGATCGCGGCCTCTTGGACGCGACCGCGCAGTTCGGTCACGTTCGCCAGGTGCTGCATCGTGCCTCCAGGGCGCGCACGCCCTCGTTAAAGATGATGGCGACCGCCGAAAGCACGATCACGCCGGCAAACAGCTGCGGCATTTGGAAATTCTCACCCCAGTTGGCAATGAGGTGTCCGATACCCGTGCGCGAGGCGTACATTTCGGCGATCATGACGCCGGTAAAGTTGAAGATCATGGAGATGCGCAAGGTTTCGAGCAAAAAGGGCAGCATACTCGGGACGTAGACGCGCCAGAGGATCTGCGTCTGGGTGGCACCATAGGAGCGGGCGACCAGGATGTGGTCGGGGCGCACCAACTCCACGGCTGCGGTGGCACTCATGAGCACGACGAAGCCGGTGGTAAATGCGGCATAGGCGACTTTCTGCTGAAAGCCGATCCCGAACACCAGGATGAACATCGGCAGGAAAATCGACTTCGGAATGCTGAAGACGTAGAACAGGATCGGCTTGAAGATTTCGCTCAAGTACTCGCTTTCCGCGATCACAATCCCCGCCGCCGCGCCCAGGGGAACGGCAATCACGAAGGCCACGATCACTTCCAGCGCGGTGACGGCGACGGCCTCCTGCACGCTGGCGCGGCCAAGGAGGTCAGCCAGCGTCGCTAACACCTGGGAGAGCGGCGGCAGCAGGAGGGCGTTGACCACACCCAACCGCGGCAGCAGCTCCCAGGCGCCGAGCACAAGGCCCAGCAGACGCCAGCCTGGTGATGATAATTTGGGCCCGTGTCATGGTGAGCGCATTCTCTAAGGCGCGCGCCGTCACGGCAACCGCGGCAGGTCGCCCTGCTTAGGCCGCGGTTGGGACGGGTTTGAACTGCTCAACGAAGATATCCTGGGCCGGTGCCAGTTCCTTCATGCCGATGAGCCTCGCAAATTCAAGGGCGCGCTCCATCCACTCGAGCTTCATCTCGCCCGTCTTGGACAGGTGCTTGATATTGCCGTCGAGCTCGCGCGCGGCAATGGTTTCAGGAATTTCGTCGATTTCGGCGACCAGCTTGACGGCGGTGGCACGGTTGGCATCGGCCGACAGGAAGGCAAGCCCACCATAGATGGCGTTAAGCGCCTTCTGCACGAGTTGGGGCCGCTCCTTGATGATTTTGTCGCTGGCGATCCAGCTGGCGGTGGAATGCGCCGGAATGGCTTCACCAAAATCGATGATCGGCCGCGCCACCTTCTCGTCGATCACCTTATAGGTGAGGGGCGAGTAGAGGACCGTGGCGTCGATGTTGCCGGTGAGCAGATTGGGCACCAGGCCGCCGCCGCCGAGCGGTACCCGGGTGAAGTCGAGCTTGTGTTCGGCCAGGGTCCAGCGGGCGCAGATATCGCTACCGGATCCGGCCGACGTGATACCCACTTTCTTGCCGGCCAGCTCGGCGACACTTTTGATGGGAGAATCCGTTTTCACCACCAGGTACCAGCCATAGTAGCCATTGGCGCCATTGGCGACGCAGCGGACGTTGACGCCCTTCAACAGCCCGCCGGCGACGCTCGAAGAGGAATTGAGAATGAGGTCGGTCGCGCCGGCCGCGATGGCTTCGAAGCCCTCGGCACCACTGCGATAAATCGTCAATTCGGCTTTGATGCCCTCCTTTTCGAACAGCTTTTGCCGCAGAGCTGTCTCGCACACGATCGTGGGCCAGTAGGTCTTGGTCGGGACGCCGATACGGATGCCGTTGCTCGCCTGGGCCAAGACGCTGCGGGGCGCCAAAACCGCGGCTGCACCGCCGGCCAACAACGAGCGCCGCAGCAGGTTCGGCTTCTCGGTCGCGGGGCATTTGCCCATTGTTGCTTCCTCCCATGGCAGTCAACCTGAGCGGCGGCATGCCGCGTGGGGCAATGTGGGGAGCATAGATCAGCAGGGGTGGCGGGCAAGGAGAAATGGGCGGCTACTTGAGGCCACGGGCAGGCTTTTGTGGGATGCTGCCCGTGACGCTACGAGCTATGAGCATTCGTGCCCTTGTGAGGCCGCGGTTGTCGCGTGAAGTGAAGCCGGTGATGCCACCCCGACCGTACAGCGGTTCGTCGGATCGCCGCGGCGGGGCTCCAGGCAACCCGCGATGGCTGCCATCTCCGCATCCTGCGAGCGCAGGCGGTGACAGCTGCTGATCCTCGACGCTTGGGGCCTTGAGCCCCTTGATGCGGCTGCCCAACACGATCGCCTCGAAATACTCGAAGAACGCTCTGGGCGACGATCCACTATCATCAGCAGCCAAGTCCTGCTCGACAGACAGCATGAATATCGGCGATGCAACCTACGCCGATGCACCAAAGCATCCAAGGATTGACCGTCCCATCAACCCAGTGGCCAAAATGATTTGCCAGGGAGGCATCAAACCCTGGGCGACGACATCATGTCGGAACCTCGGCGAAAACATCGCGGACTGCCTGGGCAACTTCATCGGCATCCGCAAACGATTGAGTAGCCATTGGCCAAGTCGCTTCGGACCAAAACAGGTCTGCCATCGTGCGGCATCCCCACCATTCGCTCCAGAGGCGGCCTGTCCAACAACTCCGCGCTTGTCGTGGTCTTCAAGCAGGTCGAGTGGTCGCAATCAGTGGCCAAAGGTGATCCTTGCTGTGAAATTTCACTGACGGGCTGGAGTTCTCCACCAAACCAACGACCACCCGCCAGCCCACAACCGCCACCGCCTGGCCAGCAGGCCGTCACCATCGGCGAACCATGGCAACGTCGCCGGCCCATCCCCCGCACTTCTTGTCTGACAAATTCCCTATATAAATTATTGGCAATTTGTCAGTTTTTGTCTAACCGTTGCCTAATAGCGACATCATTCCACGCCAGATTGGTTAAACTGCAGTCCGCGTGTGGGCCCGCGCGCAGATTTGGGCCGGTGCGGTGGTTAGCCAACGTTCCTAAGTTGCTGGGGTGCGGGGATGCACCGGATCACTTCTTCCTGGACCGCTACCCCCAAAACTGCAGTGGGCTGTTACCCTCGGCCCCCCTGAATTTTCAGGCGAAATCGCCTGAACAAGCATTTCGCAGCGGAGTGTGGTGCAGGGACTTCAGTGCTTACCGAACTTTAAATACTCGCATTGAGCATAACAATCGTCGCGGTCGCTCTCGTAATGCTGTGTATGATATGGGAACCAATCTTAATGCTTATGGAAATTTCTGCCTTGGCGCTGAGCACCGTCGTGATGGTCGCTCTCGTTATCGTATGCGCGATGTTGTCCGCCTGAGTTGAGGCCGGTCGACCTGATCAATTCCAAATATTGTTTCCATTCGAAGATTGCGGGGTCTTCAAGTGCCCAGATATTACTTTCACGTCAAACGTGGTCAAATGACCATACTCGATCACGAAGGAATCGAACTCGCGAATATTGAGGAAGCAACAAAGGAAGCCGCGAGACTTGGCCAAGAGATCGCGGCGAACGAAGCTCTGAAAGGCGTTCTTCCTAGCAGGGGGATGATCATTATCGATGAAGGATGGCGGACGGTCCTTGAACTACCTTTCTAGAGCATTTGTTACCGGCGGTGCATTCCGCGAGTATGTGGCAACCTCGGACTCTCCTCCTGCCACCCCAACTCCGGCGCACCAGGGAGATGGACGACGCCATCCCGCTCCGCCGCTCGTCCCTCGCCGGTCGGGGCGAGCGACGGCGGCGCCGGGGAGATGTAAGCGTCTGCCCACGACTGCGGGGGGCCTGGGCTTGCCGAAGCAGTTCGCAGCGTGTTGCTTAGTGTCCTTGCGCACGCGCGTAAGGGCAGTAAGGCACATGGGCTCCGAGATCTTCGAGGTGGTCGAGCGCCGGCGACCTGGCGGGCGGAGGTCAGGCTCAGTATTCTCGATGAGGTGCTGCAGCCGGGCGCCTCCGTGTCGGCTGTTGCCGACCGGCATGGCGTTGCGCGCGGCCTGCTCTATCAGTGGCTGGGCGGCCAGTGTCCGGCATTGTAAGATTTCGTGACCGACTGTTGCACACGGGGCACAGCATTTGCCAGGGCTTCGCTCACACTCTATTTGATGGGTGAGAGGATTTGGTACGAGGCGAGCGGGAGGCGTGCCGCCGCTAGGGACGCCGTCGGATCAACCGTCCTGTGTGGGGCGCGAATTCGCAAGGGTCTTGCGGTTAGTGTACGGGGTTATTTTCTATGCTGCGCGGACTAGTACGGGTGCTGCGTCGTCTAAAAGATGATGAGCGCGGCGCAATCCTAATTTACTTTACCCTCGCCCTGTTTCCCCTCTTGATGGTGGGGGGCGCGGCGATGGATCTCGGCCACGTATTCCTGGTCAAGCAAAAGCTTACCAACGCGGTAGATTCCGCCTCACTCGCGCTCGGGGCGCGACCTAATCTTACGTCCGTTCAGGCAACCGCCTTGGTCCAGTCGTTCATCAGCGCGCAATATGCTGGCACCCTAAAGAGCGTCGCCGTCTCGGACACAGCGACGCAAGTCAATGTGACCGTCACGGTGACGGTCCCAATGACATTCATGCAAGTGCTCAACACGCAGTCAGTTGACGTGACCGTGAGCGCAAGCGCCGTGCGCCCACAGGGCAAACTCGAAATTGCCCTGGTGCTTGACCAAACAGGCTCCATGGCCGGCCAGAAAATCGCGAACCTGAAACTTGCCGCCAAAGACCTTATCGATATCGTGGTCTGGGACAATCAAACCGACGACTACTATTCCAAAGTGGCGATCGTGCCGTATGCAGTCGGGGTGAACGTGGGAACCTATGCCCCGAGCGTGCGCGGGCCCATCGTATCGGGGACCTGCCTTCCTGCCCGGGTGCCTATCTTCCAATTCCTGAATGCCGCCAGGGGGTGTCGAGCGCTCCATAATATCAGCACGTGTGTGTCGGAACGGACGGGCCCGCAAGCCTTCACCGACGCTGCGCCCAGCCAGCGCTGGTCGGTACAAATTATCCGCGCGCCGGTCGCCAGCAACCCCTGCCCGTCGAATGCGATCACACCGCTGACGAACAACAAGACGGAACTGAAACGTCAAATTGACTTGCTCCAGGCTGCAGGGTCCACAGCTGGACATATTGGTGTGGCGTGGGGTTGGTATCTGCTTTCACCGAACTGGGGCTATTTGTGGCCGTCAGCCAGCCGACCGGCTCCCTATAGCGATCTCGCAGCTACTCAATGCTAGGGGTCTCCCGCTCCTTCGGAAGATCGTCATTCTGATGACAGATGGCGAGTTCAACACCGCCTATTGCCAGGGCGTCATCAGCCAGGATTCGACATCGGGAAGCGGGTCTGCCTCTGACCATATCAACTGCAACGCACCCAACGGCAGCTTCATTCAACCAGTCGGAGAGCCTCTGCACCAACATGAAGGCCGACAGGCATTCTCGTGTACACGATCGGCTTCAACCTCGCACTAACCAGAGTGCCAGGGACCTGATGACGCATTGTGCGACAGATGCTTCGCACGCGTTCTTGGCCTCGACAGGCGACGAGCTCCGACAAGTCTTCCGCGAAATCGCGACCCGGATCGCCTCTCTCAGGTTGACGAACTGAGCCGGACGCTGATTGGGTGGTTCTCTCGGTTTGCACCGCCGGAAACGCTATTGAGGCAGACGCTCTTTCCGGCCTCGCACTACCCGGCGCAGCTTCCAATCATGCACTCCAGTCTTCCTTGCGCCGCTGATCCATCCTTGGGAGGGTCAGTCGAATTGAGAGCCCTCCACGAACAGAGCAATCGAGAAGCATTTGTCCGCCATAGGCCTCTACAATAGTTTTTGCTATGTTTAGGCCCAAACCCCAACCCGGCACACTCTCATCGAGCCTCGTCCCCCTGAGCATCACACGAACGCGATCGCTCTCAGGTACACCCGGCCCGTCGTCATCGATCAGCAGTTCTACACCGTTGGTTACCGATCTAGCCGCGATCTCCACTTCTGATCGGGCCCATTTTCTTGCATTGTCAAGCAGGTTGCCCAAGATCTCTGCTAAATCAGCTTCCTCTACTGGGGCAATAAGATTGGGTTCGCAAATAAGGCTCCAATCGATCCTGTCACCTCGCGGTAGCTTTTCCATTGTTCTGAATAGACGGGCGATGATCGGCTCGACCGATGTTTTTTGAGGAATTGTCGTGCCAGCTGCAATCCGCGTCCTCGTTAACTCACGCTCGATGTGCTTGTTGAGGCCTTTGAGCTGCTGCTCAAGTTCGTCAGCAAAGGTTGTACTTTTCTGCTCGCGCAGCTTGCCTGCAAGTGCGGTGAGCGCAGTTAAAGGCGTTTTGAGACCGTGGGCCAGATCGCCAGCTCTTGCGCGGGCGCTCTCAATCGCCTTCTCTTGCGCCTCGAGCAGGCGGTTTGTCTCGGCAACGAGGGGCTGCAACTCGGATGGGACCTTGTCAGACAGCCGACGCGCCTTGCCGACGCGAATCTTCTCGATCCCCGTTCGCAAGACCTCGAGGGGGCGCAAACCCACCGAGACTTGCATCCATGCTGCCGCAATCAGGATCGCGGCCAACAAGGCAAGGGCCGCGAATACATCGCCGCGAAGTTGTCCATTAAGCGCATCGAGCGCCCGGATTTCGGCAACATCAATTGCGACGACGAGCAAGAAATTCGTAGCCTGTTGGCCGGGTGCCGTGGGCTCGAGGACGATGCGCCTGAGAGACCCGTAAAGCGTTTGTTTGTCAGGCCCGACGAGCGGCAGGCGTTGAACACCCTGCATGGTGTCCGGAACCGACTTGGTGTCGAGTTCAGCGCTCCCGAGGGACCGAGACCGCAAGAGAACCTCGCCATCGGCCGAGATCTGCCAATATCGCCCAGAAAGCCTTTGGCGAAAGCCCGGATCTGCGGAACTATTACGCAATTGAGGCTTTCCTGCTTCATCGCGGCTCAAGAACCCAGCCAGCTGTTCAAGGCCCGCATCCATCTCGTTGTGTACCAACCGAATAACGTTGCGCTCGAACAGCAGGAGCAGCATCACGCCGGCAACCTGAACCGCAACGAGAATGACAATTGCTGCGGCCCCGAGCAGCCGAAATCGAAGTGAATTTGGGATCAACCGTCCACCCTGAGGAAGTACCCTTGTCCGCGACGTGTTGCGATGACGTCAGACCCTATTTTGCGTCGCAATCGTCCGAGCAAGGCTTCGAGCGCGTTTGCGTCCTTGTCGTGGTCGTGTCCGTATAACTGATCGAGTAATTCGGACGCGCTTAGGACGACATCTGGCTTCAGTGCGAAGCAGGATAAAAGACGGAATTCCAGTGGGGTCAGATCAACCGGGGCACCATCTGCTGTCACAGCCTTGCGCCGGTGATCGATGACCAGCTTTCCGATCTTCAGGGTGTTCATTGCTTGCCGAGCCGATCGTCGAAGCACGGCATGCAGGCGCGCCACCAGTTCCTCCATCTGAAATGGTTTGGGAAGATAATCGTCGGCCCCGGCGTCGATTCCTTCGACACGTTCCATCCAGCTGCCACGCGCTGTCAGAATGATGACTGGCATAGCCTTACCATCAAACCGCCAACGCTTGAGCACCGTCAAGCCATCCATCCGCGGAAGCCCAAGATCGAGAACTACGGCCGCAAATTCCTCGGTATCACCGAGGAACCACGCCTCCTCTCCGGTATGAGCAAGCTCTACCCTAAACCCGCTTCGCTCGAGCCAAGTTTTGATATTGTCAGCGACCGCGGGCTCGTCCTCAGCTACCAGAACTCTCATACCAACCCGTCCGCAATTCTTGTGTTGACCCGATGAGCAGATCCGGAGCCCACCATAGGATATGGCACTGAGCGCTTGGCGTTGTTGGGAAAGCACTCAATGCAAATACGCAACCCGTAGGTGTTCTCGTTGTCAGCGTTTTCAGTTTTTTGCCATCTATTGGGCGGATCCACGGCACCGTGCCCGAGACCCAAGACATTGTCGTCATAGCTTTTGTCGGTGCCCGCTCGTGCCCCGCCGTCAGGATCAGCGGTAGCGGATCGGCGCGCGCATTGATAGTCATATGTCATCTGGGTGCTCACGTCAGACTTTGTGGTGTTTATTTCTCGAGCGATACAATCTGACTATCAAACCAAGTGAGGTCTTGCTTCCAAGCGGCGTATTCAGGCGAAAGGCGTACAATGCGCTCCATAATCGCGCGGCCATCCTTGAAGGCGCCAAGTGCGAGGACGCGGTCGCCAGCTTGTTGATGCAGGCGAGCCAGCTTCGCGTAGTTCACTGCCACATCACGTTGCCACTCGTTATTGCTGGGATCGCTCCGGGCGAGAACCATGGCGAGGGCGAGCGCGTCCTGATAGCTCGTGAGCGCTGCTTGCAACTGGCCCTGGTGACGAAGAACGTCCCCAATCTTTATGTGTGCGGCGGAAAGATCGGCTTTCCATACGGCATTTTTCGAGTCACTGCTTGCGAGACGTGAAATTATCTCATGGCAGCCCCGGTACTCAACCAGTGCGCCATCGAGGTTCTCCTGCGCGAGCAAAACATTCCCGATGGAGCCCTTGGCAATTGCCAGGGTGCGCTGCCACACGGTGTTTGCGGGGTCGGCTTCGGCCAACCTCATCGCAATACTGAGTGCGGTCCGATAGCTGACTAGCGCCGCCGAGAGGTCACCTTGATGGCGGAGAGTATGGCCCACCTTAATGTTTGAGACAGCAAGATCATACCGCCACATAACGTTGCTGACGTCAGCCTCTGTTAGCTGCTCTGCTATCGAGAGGGAGGCCCTAAAGTCCGTTAGCGCTTCGGCCAAGTTGCCCTGCGCGACAAGGACGTCGCCGATCATTTCTTGGGAAAGCGCTAGGTCGCGATGCCAACCGGCATTTGCGGCGTCGGCATTCGTGAGACGCTTCATGATCTCGTGCCTGCGCCTCACGCTTTCGAGAGCAAGCGTCAAATTGCCCTGCGCGATCGCGACCTCGGCAACCCGTCCCAATGATGCTTGGACATCGTGCTGCCAGCCGACATTGGCGGGATCACCTTTTGCCAAGCTGTCTCTGATGGCGAGCGCGTTCTTGTAGCGTGCCAACGCTTCGACAGAATTGCCTTGTGCCAAGAGCACATCGCCAATTTTTTCCTGCGACACTGACAGGTCGCGCTGCCAGTTGGCATTTTCAGGATCGGACTTGGCCAACCGGTCGGTGATCGCGAAGGACGTCATGTAGTTCGCCAAAGCCTCGGTCAGATTGCCTTGTGTGCGGAGCACGTCACCGATCCTATCGTAAGCAACAGCGTGGTCGCGCTGCCGTCCGGCATCTTGCGGGTCGGCTTGCGCCAAACGCTCTCTGACCGCCAGGGCGCCCTTGTAGCGTGCCAGTGCTTCACTCAATTTACCCTGCGCCTTGAGCGCATCACCGATCGTTTCCTGCGACACCGATAGATCCCGCTGCCATTCGGCATTTTCCGGATCCGCCTGGCTAAGCCGGTCTCTGATCTCGAACGACGTGCTAAAGTTCGTCAATGCTTCGGCCAGGTTGCCCTGCAAGACGAGCACGTGGCCGATCTTGTTGTGGGAGACCGCCAGGTTCCGTTGCCACGTAGCATTCCCCGCGTCGGTTTTCGACAGCTGTTCTCTGATGGCGTGTGAGGCTCTGTAGCGCAACAATGCTTCGCCTAGACTTCCCTGTGCGACAAGAACGTCCCCTATCCTTTCTTGTGCGACGGACAGATCATTTTGCCATTCGCTGTTTGTGGGGTCGCTCGTCGCTAGACGATCGGCAATGTCATGTGAGTCTTTGTATCTCGCGAACGCGTCGCTCAATTTTCCCTGCGCGACGAATACGTCACCAATCCTTTCCTGCAGCACGGAAAGATCGCGCTGCCGTTCGAGATCTCGCGGCTCTTCCGAAAGCAGCCGCTCGAACAGGCGCTGAGCCGCAAAGTAGTTTTGCAGGGCGGCACGCGTGTCCCCGCGCGTGATGTCGGCATTGCCCATGTCAACATGGATGACTGCACGATCGCGCTCAGAGCCGGGCTCTGTGGCCGCCGCCTGCGCAAAACAGTGCCCGCTAGAGAACACTCCGAATGACTGCAAGTACGGCAATTGACGTGGCAGCCCTGCACCAGCCAAGGCGCTGGTATTCGTGGACCAGAACCCTTCGCATACTTCTCGTCTCGTGCTTCCCTCACCCCAACCAATACGGGTGTAAAAAATGCTTCCTGATTTTCGTAAAGTGCGCTTGTGAGAGCTTCGACAAATGTTCCCGGCCGCTCCATTGTAGTCTGACTGCTGGTTGGCGTGCTGGCAACTGGGTGGCGTAGAGCCTAAGCCACTAATTCCTGACTGGAAAAACGCCTCTAGTCTTTCGGTACGCTTGATGATTTCGTCATTAGCCGGTCGGACGTGGGCCGTTCGTCCGAAAGGTACCCTTCGGGCGAGCTTGAGCCGAGCAGTAATTTTACGTCCCGATCGCTGGCCCTTCGGTGATTTTTTGCCCGGCCGGCTTAAGCCCGAGCAGCGAAGGGCGGTTGACCTTCGGGGAAACCCAAGCTTTTGGTACCGCGAGACTTTGCGAGCTGATCGAGAGCTTCCGTAGACCCTCACGCAGGCTAGCGTCAATGAAGCCAATGTCCTCGGGTCCCTAACTAGCTAGCAGGTCACTGAAATTCGCATCATTTGAGCGGGATATCCCTGTTTGAGGTGGGGTCGCCCATTAAAAAGGGCCTTCCTCATGCGAGGAACCGGCCAAGTTTCATGGAAAAGTCCTCCCCTTTTTGTGGGGATGCGCTAATGACAACGATTTGCAAACTGCGCGGCGCAGACGGCGAAGCACAAGAAGGCGCCACCGGACCGGACAACCTCATGCGGGCGGAGGGCGCTGCACTGGTACCCCGTCGTCTGCATACCTCCATAGCTGGCATCGAGATAGCGGCGCGCGCTCAGCCCGCCATGCTGGCGATGGTGGTGTGATAGGCCCGGAACGTCTTGAGCGATTGTGCAGCAGCTTTCGCGGACCTTCAACCGCTTAGGGGCTTCGGTTTGCTGATGGTCGTCCAAGTTGAGTTTGCGCAAGCTCGGTGCCGCGCTGAGCACGTAGTCATGGTGCTCGATCGGCCGGCTGGCACGGCTCGGGGCGCTCCGGGTGCCGAGCCAAATCACGCGCGTGGCCCCGCCCCTACTCGCCCGAGCTCAACGCGGTCGAACAAGTCTGGCTCTACCTGAAGCAATGCTTTCTCTCACACCGGCTCCTTGCCGACTACGATGCCTCGTCGATGCCGCCTACCAGGCCCGGGACCGCCTCATCGCTGGGGCTGGCCGCATAAGATCCCATTTCCACGCATGGATACCGAGTTCAAACTTGTGGATCGGCGGTATGAGAGCCTCCGACTCCTCAGGGTCTTGTCACGCCGACGAGCGCAACAGGTTGAATGTCGGCGGCTACGGGGTCAACTGCGGCGTTCGCGACGTGTTTGGCATCTCTGGTTAGTCTATCGGTCCAGCGCCACATTCAGCATGCCGCACCTTTCATGGTCCACATGACGCCCTGCGGGAACCCGCGACGACGGCGGCACGCGGTGCGACAACCAAACCGGATTGCCGACCAGGGTGTTAAATGGCAGCCTCTGAGCGAACTACCTTCGGCGCACGGTACGGAGACGTGCATCAATGGTCACACGATTCTCAAGTGCTTCCAGCGCTCGGCCGGAAGGAGCGGCAGAAGGGGAAGAAGACATTCTGTCACCCTCTGACTGCCCGCATATTTAATCCGTGTCTCCATGAAGGTCATCTGAAAATGCAAGCTAGTCTCGCCAGCTCTCTCGGTCTCCCCAACGAAATTCGGAGGGCGAGCAATTTGCCCTCCGAATTATCTTCGGCAGCTTGGCCAGCACGTTGGCGGTCTTGTGCACCCGGCAGCGTTCCGCGCGTTTTCGGCCAGACCTGGTAGCCGCCTTCCAGAAGACGAGTTCGCCGTCGGCAATCGCCAACTCGGCGACACTTCCATAGCCGCGCCGCTCAGGTCGAGCAGACAGATTACGTCGATCAGTGGCGGTGGCCGGGCTGATGTTGCCAGACAGACGGCTCGCCTTCAAGTTCACTCTGACGATGGCCGTGCAGAAGGTGGCGAATTCGTAAGGGCGTAACGCTCACGATTAAATTCGTGCCTGCGCGACACGCGACACCGCAAGGCATAACTCACGTAAGGCAAAGAACAACAGAACAACCAGACAATCCAAATAACCTGGTGCGAGTAGCGGCGGTTGGTGATAGGCAGGCCCGCTCCATCACGCCGTCGCCATCCGAAATTGGGCAAACTGCAATGGTCCGCAAGCGACAACGCCAAAAGTCCCACCTGCCACCAAGGGCGACGCAGAGAAGATCAATATGAACACCACCATTGAACAGCAGACGTTACTCGACGGCGACACGGGACGATCACAGCTCAAACAGGCTTGTGGTGAACCTGCCGCGACCGGAACCTCATTTTGACGATCATGGCCGATGTATCAGTTGGATCTGACGCCCTGCCAACCTCTGGCATCATTGTCTTGTTGTCGCAAGCCGTTGATAGGACCCCACCGCGAGCCGTGGGCGGAGCTCGGAGTTTTCATTGCGGTTCGCACATCATCTTCGACCGGAGCGGGGAATTGGACCCGCGCGGCGGGATCACGGAAACTGTCCAAGCTGAGACGAGAGATGTCAGCACGAGCACGAATTCAGGCTTAACGCCAATGACGGGCGGGGCGCGCTGAGCTGACCGTGCACCGGAAGAGGTTCCGCCCAAAAGCGGCCTGAAATCGACGCATGCGCCGCGCCGGCGATGCACCGCGGCCGAGGTCTAGCTACTCAATCCCCGGGGCCGTCTCCGCGAGGACGTGAAGCGATCATTGGCTGAGCACTGGTCCACTCGGTCTTGCCGATTTCAGGCCATGATTTCGTTCACCACCATATGACGCCGCTAATGGCGTTCGCAAAGCGCAGCGGTGGGGCAGGACCAGCATGATGGAGCCGCGGCTAGCTTCTGTTCTGTCTGCCTCAGAGCGCGTTCCGCGGCATCCCGAGAGTATTTTTCTTGCGCAAGCTGCACCTTAACATCTTTGACGACGCGCTCCGCAACACCATTGGCGCGACGCTCTGCTTCGATCCGATTGCGGAGTTCGACAATCCTCTCCTGAGCATCTGGACCTACGGATACCAGTTGATTGCGCAGTTCGTTCGCGGCAAGCTCGGCTACCGCCCTGGCGTTCCGTTCGCGTGTAAGCTGATCCTTCGCGTCCGGGAAAGAGCGCTCGGCTGGTGACCTCGAGCCTTGCTCACACCGGTCGGTTGCCTCTTTGGCAGTGCGATCTGACGCGGCCTTTGCGAAGCGCAGATGCTCGAGTTGATCTGTGGCATCCTTGGCCAGTCTTTCAGCGGTTTCCCTGGCGGCGCGCTCCCGGCTAAGTTGATCTTTCATCCGTTCGGCAGTTCGAGCGAGAAGTTCTTTTGCTCTCAACTCCTGAGCCAACAGTTCTTGTGCCTCCTTCCTGCTTTGCACGGCGCCGTCTCGGACGACGCGTTCGCGGGCAAGCTCAGCAGCAAGATCTTTGGAGCTCTGCTCGACGCTCTCCTTTGCCGCCTGGACTTCAATGAGCTTGGCGGCGAGACCCTTCGGCTCCCGTTCTTTGGCCTGGGCCGCGGTGCCCTCATGCGACGGCGGTGCGCCCGTCAATCCAGTGACACTGCCCAACAAAAGTGTTTGCCGACGCATTTCGCTGTAGCTCCAGAGCGCTACTGTGGTCGATGCCAAAACCATGGCAGAGAGTACGAGGGGTAATAGAGATTTCCCTTTCCTAGACCTTATTTGCTCTGGACCCTTATTTGCTCTGGATTACTGCGGGGTCCTTGGTGATTGGTCCCGCCGCGGATCATATGTTCCGAACATCCACAAATGGCCTTCAGGATCCCTACATGCGTAACCCTGTCCGCTGCCATTTTCCACCTTTACTCCGAAGATAATCTCAGCGTTTTTAGCCTTTACTTTAGCGTAGTGCGCCTCGACGTCGGCCACGACGAGATAGCAAGCTTGCGTCTCAACACCACCGATCTGATCTGGATGGACAACTAGCTTTTCAAATGGAGAGTGCTGAACGGCCGCCACCATGATCATACTCTCGCCGAACATTAGCTCGGCATGTTTGACCTCCCCGCTTTCCCCTTTGACAATGAGTTGCCTTCTGAAACCGAACGTGTCGCAAAGCCATTCAACCATCGCGCTTGTATTGCGATAAGTTATTGTTGGCACAATTGCCCTAGTGTCATTCGACATGCTAATAGACATCTGCTTCCCAATGCTGATTTCGGCCATTTGCGTAAAGAACCTTCCTCCAGTAGGCCTTCATCACCAAGATTTCTGTCAGACTTTCAAAGTCGTATCATGCTCGCAATTATCTGCGGTAGATTCCTCCTCGGTCTGCTGTACAAATTGCATCAACTCCAGTGTTTAAAAAAATCTGTTTCAACCTCAAGCGCCAATGGCTCGTTGCGATAGTCGCAATATCAGACATGAATACTTTCACCTCACACTTAATGTCGGTCGCGCATCGTCCTTTCGGCATCGGTTAACAAATCTCGCGCGATCTTAAGGTCATCCTATTCGACGTCCGCCAAACGATTCCAAAGTTGAATTTTCGGGTTTGCGAGCGCCGCTACGGCCATCTTCAGCCCTTTGTCCAGTCAACTGTTTCAGCTGTTGCCCATGGCCCCGCTTCGTCAGTGCCCGGCTGGACGTCGAAGCCTCTGGCCTTTTCGTCTCCGACGGAGATCCGTTGTTTAGTCGATTTCGGAGGCAATTGGCGTCAGGCCTCGGGATGTCTGCGCATGTTGCGCGGCAAGCGCTCAAAGATCGGCCTGAGTGCAACCTTCGGTGGCGGAGGCTGAATGGAATTGACGCAAGACAACGCGTTCCAGCCAGGACAACGGTGACAGCCGCGGGACCGACCATCCACGGAACTGATAAATTACTGGCATCGACAGTCGGCGTCTCATCAGTATCCCCATGGTATTGATGAACTCGCATGGTTCTCGTCGAGAATTGCATGGTGTGCCGGCTCATTTCTGGTCTCAGCGATTTTCGTATGCAATCCGGTGCGCCGAAAGCGTAGCATTTTGCACTCCCGCACCTGCAATTTGCGTTTGCTGATCGGCGCACCGGATTGCATGCGCGCGTTTGTTGGGCGTATTCGTATTTTTTTCGTTTCCAAAGTGGCCTTAGGTGAGCGTTATGATTTCACGTAGTTTTCTCCATACCGCCTATTTAGACTGATCAGGTCATGCACCCTTTATTTTCGCCGAAACTTGCAGACGGACCCAGTGCGTCCCGCTGGGTCGATCTGCGTACTGTCCAGACCCGGACCGCACGTACTATAATCAATTTATCATGAAATGTTGTAGCTGATAGGCAACAGTCGACAGAAAACTGACAAGCTGCCAACAAAAAATATTAGTGATCTGTCAGGAAAAATGGACTCTTCTTCGCTCGAAGCGCCCGCATCCAGCACACCATCTCAGCGTGCATCGCCTGCCCAGGAGCGCCCCTAACCGCCATACCCCAGAGGTGCGAGCATTCGAAGGGCCGCCAAATGTTCACTTTGCTAATAGCGCGAGCCAGAGCAGATCGGTATGACGAAATTAGTAGCTAGTTCATCAGCGGAATCATAATCTCAGCATGGAAATGATCTGATTTAACTATTTACTGAAATCAGTTTTAGCTGCGATGACAAGAGATCAGCAACAAGGTTGCGCGTAGCAAACAAAGGTTCGTGGAACAACAGTGAGATTCTTCGTACTCGGATCGGTCTCGGATCAGGCATGGTCGCCTTTTGCATCCGCGGACACACCTGCCTTTAAAGAAGCACAAAAGACACAAAATAAAGCGGAACTAGCCATCACGTTCGGCATTGTCGGAACGATCTCGCGCTTCGATTAGGTCGAAGTTATTGCGAATGAACTTGTTGCCCGGGTCGCCCCGCTTAGCTTCAAACAGTACTTGCGTGCCTTTGCGTACTCACCTTGCAATATGTAGTGGTAACCGAGATTGTTCAGAATCGACGGTGTGCGGCCCGCCAACTTGATCAAAACATCATAAGCGCGGCGTGCCTGGTCGAACCGACGTAGGCGATCGTATGATGCAGCCAATCCGAGCCACGCTTCAGGATCATTTTTGTTCAACTCGATAGCGCTGCGAAAGGCTTGCTCTGCCAGTCCGAATTCACCTTTGCTGTAGTATCTTTTCCAAGCTCCAACGGCTTTTCAGCCGGTAGATGAGCCGAAAATCTCCGGCTCGACGCTGTGATCGATGGGTCAAGCCGCTGCATGCCGCCAAGAGGCTGCAAAGCAAGAGGCAAATCCCTGCTACGCAGTCCTGCTCCCGAAACCCGCACCTAACCACCCCCTGCAAACAAAGCCTTGTTGATCCGGACGAATACCGGCATGAGCACCACAACGAACACCGCTGGGAATACAAAGAGAGCGAGCGGTAACACGAGCTTGACAGGCAAGCTATGGGCACGTTCTTCAGCCCGTCAGCAAACGCCGCGCCTGGATCTCATCGCTGAAGACGCGCAGAGCATTTGACAGACTTGTGCCGAGTTCTTCCGTTTGCTGCAGGAGGGATCCAAGGCTCTTGACCTCGTCCACGTTGATGCGACGCCCGAGCGCCTCGATGGCATCGACCAGCGGTCTGCCCGCACGCAATTCCAAGGTCATAAGAAATAGGTTGGCACCAAAGAACGGGTGCGTCTTCGTGATCTCGCGACTTACGCGCTCGATGCCCGCACGCGGTGCCAGGCCGGCCTCGCAGCAGACCAAAAGCAGATCTAAAAACGATGGGAAGCCGAGCAAGCACTGTTGATGCAAGAGCCTATGCCTGCGCCGCAAGTAAAGTGCCGGCATCGCCAAACCAACCAAAGCGCCTGCTAGGACGACCCCAGCGACCGCGGACGCAGACAAGGATGGCATCAAAACCCTGGCAATTGTCAGAGACAAGTAGGCCAACAAGCAACCAAGAGTAATGCGCGCGATGTAGTAGCAAGCGACCGCGTCTTTCCTGAAATAGCCCGCACGAACGAGTTCGCCCCGGACTTTGGTGATGCGCTTTTCATTGCTGGCACCAAGTCCACGCTCGACCGCAAATAGCAGCTCGGAAACATCCTCGACGTTCGGCGAGCCGCGAGCACTGGTATCGGCTGGGTGTACGCTGCGGGACGATCCTGAATTCGCTGGGTTGTATGCGACAGTGCGCTTGCGAATGGTGACGCGCGATTGTGCCGCGTTGATAATTGTCAACACCGAAAGAAACACGAAGCCAAACATCGACACCGCTAGGAGAGGTTCGGTGTTGTCCTCAACGAGCTTTGATAACAACGCAAACATGGAGGTCAACGTCTGCATCAGATTTCGAATCTCACCATACGGAACATGATGACGTTCCCAATCATGAGCCACGCCACCGACGCCGCGAGAATGACCTGCACCGTCGGTTCATCCCAGATCTCACCGTAGAAGCCCGGGGCGATTAACGGCGAGGACTCCGAACAGGGCAAAGGGTAAGATGCTCAGGACGATGGCCGACCACCGGCCCTCAGCCGACAGGGCTTTCACCTTCATGCGAAGCTTCAGACTTTCCCGCACGGCTCTCGACATGCAGCTTCAGAATCTCGGCCAGATTTCCGCCGGTACTGGTCTGGATGCGAGTTGCGGTGACAATGAGCGCCATGTCCTTCTGAGCGACGCGTGATCCGAGATTGTCCATCGCCGTTTCAAGATCGAGCCCATAGGTCATTTCGTCGGCGACGATCGCGAACTCTGCCCCGATAGGATCCGGAAGATCGCGGGCAACAAGCTTGATGGCAGAGGCTGACGGGATGCCCGGCCCTTAAGCTTCTGACCAGAATGTCGGTCGCCTCGGGTAATTGATCCTGCAGCTTACGGTAGCGGCGATTGCGCATGCTCGTGAGCAAAAAGATCAGCAGACCCGCGCCACCTAGCAACCCTCCCATCACAGCAGTCGGAAGATGCCCAGAAAAAACTGCACCGGCAGGGCCACCGCCACACTAATGCCCATGAAGACCGCCGGAAACCAGGCTACACCCCACTTAACACCCGACTGCACGATCAGGCGGTTCAGCCAAGCAAGGGGCAGCACGTGCTGGTCACTGGCCTAACAAACCGCGCTTCTGGGGCATCTTCGCGAGAGGCTGTTGTTGTTCTTGCGTGCTGTCTCCCATAGCAAGCCGCCTTTTTAGTTGGCTGCGCGATGCAGCAAGCCGCCCGTAGGAGAGGAAGACAGCTTCAAGCACCAGGAAGTGCGCGCAGAACAACAGGACCAGCACAGTCCCGCCGCCGAACGAAAGCAACTCAGCAATATCAACGTTGATACCCATCACGACGTGGCTCCGGGATGAAAGGTATCCTCTGAAAACGCCATGCCATTGAGTTCGAGCGCCTCGAGAAAGCTCGGCCGCATACCCGTGGCGCGAAATTCGCCGCCCGGGGAGCCTGGTTTGGCCCGTAACAGTTTGAAGATCTCCTGCACGAGCACTACCCCACTATCGATCCCTGTGATCTCGCTTACGCTGGTAACTCGCCGTTTGCCGTCTGCAAACCGATGCATCTGCACAATAATCTTAATCGCGGATGAAATTTGCGACCGGATGCTGTTCTCCGTCATCGGAAAGCCAGCCATACCAACCATCTGTTCTAGCCGCGCGATCGCGTCGCGTGGGCTGTTGGCATGTACAGTCGTCATGGACCCTTCGTGCCCGGTCGTCATCGCTTGCAGCATATCGAAGGCTTCCTCGCCACGCACCTCACCAATAATGATACGGTCGGGCCGCATTCTGAGTGCGTTTTTGACAAGCTCTCGCTGCCGGATCTCTCCACGCCCCTCGATGTTTGGTGGACGGGTCTCAAGACGCCCGACATGCGGTTGCTGCAGCTGCAGCTCGGCAGCATCCTCGATCGTGATCAAACGCTCCTTTTCCGAAATATAGCGGGACAAGGCATTAAGAAACGTCGTCTTGCCGGATCCCGTGCCGCCAGCGATGAGAATGGACACCCGCCCCCTTACGGCTTGCCCGAGCACCTTGGCCATCGCCGCACTCAGCGTGCCGTTTTGTACCAAGGTCTGCATTTCCAGCGGACGTTTTGCAAACTTGCGGATGGAGACGAGTGGGCCGTCAATGGCGATTGGCCTCACGGCGACGTTGATCCGTGAGCCATCCATCAACCTGGCGTCGACCATGGGAGAGGATTCGTCAATGCGACGGCCGACTGCACCGACGATCTTATTGACGATTCGTAGGACGTGCGCCTCATCCTTGAAGCGGACCGGAGCACGTTCTAGTTGCCCGCCACGTTCGACGTAGACGAATTCATGAGTATTGATCAGAATATCGGTGACCGTTGAGTCCTTCAGGATTGGTTCGATCGGGCCCAAGCCTATCAGTTCATCCATCACCTCGTCGACGAAGTCGTTCAGCTCATTCGTATTGAGCGGCAAACGCTCAGACACAACATAGTCCGAAATCATCCCGTGAACCTGGTGCCTCAACTGCGATCGCGGGATTTTCTCAATGTGCGACAAGTTAAGTTCGTCGACCAGCTTACGGTGCAACCGTACCTTCGCGTCGACCAGTTCCGGTGATTGCAGGAGACTGCCTCTGCCTAGTGTCGCGTTACTCTTCGCAGCCGTCGCGGTCGTGGCTGTCGCCGGCCAGTCAATTTCCTGGGCGTGCCAATCTGGGCCGTTGGCCGATGATGTGCGGGACCAGAAGCGCATGCGAACTCCTCTGCCACCGATCGTCGGTTACGTCTTGAACATCAGCTGCGTGAGCTCCCGGCTCACTCGGTTCGAACGGCTTACCGCGCTAGCCAGGTCGCCCTGATTGATGGCCTCGCTGACCAACTCTTGCTCCTCAGGAACAAACGCAGCCAACGTTTCGCCCAGCAGTGCCGTCGCATCGCTCTTGCGCAGGCCGCCCCCTAACAACCTATGTCGGAACTTGTTGACGATGACGCGTGCATGAGGTGGCTCACCCTTGAAGCGAGCCTCGAGCGCATTGACCAGTTCGATCGCCTTGCGCATGGCTGGGATGGTGAACTCGGTGACGATGAATACCTGGTCGCAACCCTGCAAGACGTCGAAGGTCCAGGGCTGCCACACTGGTGGCAGGTCAAGCACCATCTGCTTGAAGGTATCGGATACGATGCTCAATATTCCAGTGACTACGGCTCCGTTGACGCGCAAATACTCCGTCGGGGCTCTTGGGGCTGCCATCACCGCCATGCCTGTCGGGTGCCGCGCGATCATTACTTCGAGCAGCCTCGCGTCTAACCGCTCAGGCTGATTGGCGATGGTCCCTAAGTCCAACACCGGCTTCAGGTCGAGGTAGTCCGCCATCGTCCCGGTGTGGAAATTGAGGTCGAATAGACAAGTTTCATTGAAATTGCGCGATCGCGTCGCGAGCAGAAAAGCCGCCTAAATCGCGAGCGTGGTGGTACCCACACCTCCAGCCGCTGGTACAAAGGAAATGCATGTGGCCCTGGTTTCACGATCGAGGGCCCGCCTCGAGCTCGATGCGCGCTGGCAGGCCTGCAGGATCGCATCCGCCGGTGCGTCCGCTGGTAACCAATCGGTAACGTTCAGCCGGAGGAGGCCACGCACGGAGGCTTCATCGAGCGATTCGGACAAAGTGATGATTGCACCCGCAAAGCCCGACTGTCGAAGATCTTCGACCGCTGCAATGGCTTCGCCGAGTTCACCCTCCAGATCCGCGATGAGAGTGGATCGCCGAAAGTCAGCGCGCAACGGTTTGCCCACTTGCGACAGGCTGTGCTCAATACTGGTGAGCTGGAAATCGGTATCCTTGAAGACCTTTTTCAACCGCTCGTGCAACTGCGGCCGGGTACTTACCAGCGCGACGGTCGCCGACTCGCTCCGGCCAAACATCTGTTTGAGTTGGACGTTCATGTCACTCGCCAGTTCTCGTGCATCAGAGCCGTCGGGACACGGCAATCCACGATTAGTTTTTTGCAGCGCCGTTGGTGGCGGATGCTTCTCCGTTAGGTTTGACGCTGGTATTTGTTTCGTAGCGGCGTACAGCGACCAGTGCCCGTTTGCCGTCCGTATTGATCTCGGTCTTCTCGGCATATGCCGGCCAAGGATCAACAGTATGGATGGCCCGATTGGCCGCACTAGCGTTGCCCGCTCCCGCCGTCACCTTGTCGGTGTGCGCGCGGTATTCGTAGAACTGATCGCTCGTGCAACCGCTCGCCAACGATAGGGCAAGCGTAGCGATCGAAAACAGTACCCAAAAACTATTTTGTTCCATGGGTGATACTCGCCTCCCAACCGCCCGACTGCCGAGGAATGAAATTGAGGATATGCCCGACTGATGGTTCGGGCTTGGCCGCAGGGACCTCCAGCTGTCCGCGTAGAAAGAATTCCCGATCGTTGCTGGCCAGGCGATTGTCGAGGGGTGTCGCGAGCTTCTCGCCCGGCCGAGCTGGTCTCACGAGCCGCGGTGTCACAATGATGACCAGATCAGTCTCCTTACGCTGGAAGGCGGCGCTGCGCAAAAGCGCACCTAAAATGGGGACTTCCCCAATCCAAGGCAGCTGGCTCTCGTTCTTAGTGCTACTGGATTGCAGAAGCCCTGCAATGGCGAAACTCTGGCCGTCGCGCAATTCCGTGGTGGTCTCCGCTCGCCGTACCGTGAGCCCAGGGACTCCGTTCACCGAAGTGGCGGGATCGAGCTGGCTCACCTCCGGGGCGATCTTGAGGTTTATCAGCCCGTCGCCGAGAACCGTCGGCGTAAATGCCAGGCTCACGCCGAACTTTTTGAACTCGACGCTTGTCGCGCCGAGGGCACCCTGCACTGCGAAGGGGAACTCGCCGCCTGCAAGGAAGCTCGCCGTATCGCCCGAAAGCGCCACCAAGTTTGGTTCCGCGAGAAGGCGGGCCACCCCGCGCTTTTCGAGCGCCTGGATGATTACGTCGACGCTCGTGCCCTTGTCGAGCAACCGCGCAATACCAACGCCAAACGGCACATTGTTGGACACGAGGCCGAGCACGGGAACACCCTTGGCTCCGCCGGTGATCCCGGTCAGCGCGTCGACGCGTTTACCGTTAACGTCCCAACCGATTCCGAGGTCGCGTTGAGCATCGCGCGAGGCCTCGACGAAGCGAACTTCCAGTGACACTTGCTGAGAGCCGCGGACAACAAGCGTGTTGGTCACGGCACCTGGCGCGAACTGCTCCGCGATTGCCATCGCACGCGACAGCGAAACCGTATCGCGCACGGTACCGGACAAAAGGACCTTCCCCTTGATAGAAGTGACGACGATGTCGCCGTCGGGAATAAGCTGCCGTATACGCTGTGTCATGTCGCGCAGGTCATGGGCCACCTCAACCTGGACCACACCCAGCACGTGCTTGTCGGGCCCAACCAGCGAAATGTTAGTGATGCCCGCTGCCTTCCCCAGCACATAAAGCTGCTTATTTGAAAGCGTGACGACGTCGGCAATAGATGGATTAGCGACGAGGACCTCAATGAATTCCCGGTCGCAGGCGACCGTGCGTGCCTTATCCACCATAAGCTGCAATTCAACGGCAGTGCCATCCTGCCTGCCAAGTTCGAGCAGTGGCTTCTGCCGTTTGTCGGCCATGACTGGCCTGGCCGTGATTCCAGTCAGTACCAGGAGTAATCCAACCGAAACAAAGGCGATGCGATGGCACGCCACTTTTCCAACGCGGTACATCTTTTCCCCCGCAACACTGCACCCCTGGCCCCATTTGTCGTACGGGCGGCGCCACACCGTCCCGTCACTGGGGTTTCCCGACGATTTGCGAGCCACCCGTATCCAACGCAACAGGCTGGTCGCGCTCTCCGGCAGATCTGACGTAGCCCGTTCCCTGCAACTCGCGCCGGCCCGTCGGCGTAAACTCGTACAGAATGCGCTCGCGCGCCCCGCGGGTCACGGTCACGATCGGGCTGCTCGACGACACCGGAGCAGGTTTGGCAGCCTCATCGTTAGCCAGTTTGCTCAGGTCCTCAAGACCGATCCGCCGTGGCTCCGATGTCTGGAGCGAACCGGCCTGCCGCAACGCCAGAGATAGCTGACCGACCGAGGCGCCAAGAGCCACCTTTTGCGCATCCTCGGTCGTCACCTCTATGGTCACTGCTTTTGCCGGCTTGGCCTGACCATTGCGGTCTGCGATCTGGTCGATGGCGAGCACGCGCACGTTTTGCAGCAACAGGTCAGAATAGGTGGCTCCCGTCCCCTGATAGGGTGAAGGTGACGCCGGGCGATCGTTGCGCGTCAGCAGCACGTCGACCCGGTCGTCGGGCTGGACGAACCCGGCAACACCGAGCACGTCGTCGACGCAAATCGTAATCGCCTTCTTGTCAGTTTCAATCACCGCCGAAAGCGTGCCGCGTTGCCCCGCGCCCGTGATCTTAGAAGCGAGGATTGGTTCGTTCTGGGCGATCGATGCAAGCGCGGTGCGCTGACCACCGCCGAGCACGGCCTCTCGGCTCGTGAAAGCGCCTGCCGGGACCGACGTGGCCGGCCATTCCACCTCGGCGAGCACGTCTGCCGTCAGCGCCGTCCCAAAGCGCAAAGGGGCCGCCGCAACGATTACCGTCCTGGTCTCGCGACCGGACGGGGTCGGCCGCCGCGCTTCGATCGGGGCCAACACATACCCTTGGCTTGTCGGATTGCGCGCGACGGAGGACACGGTAAGATAGGTTGCCACGCCAGCGCACAGGCTTGCCGCCAGAATGCGATTAAGCGTGCCGACCCTAAGTCTCATGGCGCGCACCACCCCATCAATTTAATTAGCGCATCGTCTTCCTCGAAATCAGGACGACAGAGCGCCCACTCAAAGCAGGCACTCTGTGCGGACCTGAAATCAGCTCGGCGAGGCGGTAAGCGTGGTCAACAATGAGGTCCAGCGGCCGCCCACCCATGCGGTTACCAGGGTTATTGTGCCCACAACGGCGGCAGTAATCAGCCCAACGAGAACGGAATATTCGAGCAAAGACGCTCCGCCTTCATCGTTCCAAAGACCGACAGCGGTCGTTTTGATCCAGTGCAACATAAATTTTACTCCTCTCTAACACCAACACCACCCAGTTGCCCGGGTCATAGACGCTTGGATTCGTGGGATACCAAGACAGCCCATGCTAGATCGTCTGATGGAATACCCCCACAGCTTCCCCACAACTTATCCACGCTCGCAGTTGTGGTTTGCGCACAGCTACTGTTCCACCAATTAGGGGTTGCAAACGTCCAGTCCGCACGAAAGAAGAGCATGCGCAACCGACGGGGCTGGTGCGGCAACGCGGCGAATCCACGAGCCGCGCGCCCCAATTCTCCAGAGGTCAAGTCTCGTACAGTACGGGGAAAAAGCCTGGGTTCTCTCCCTTTTGACGGAGTGGATCATGCTCCCCGCGTGATGGTTCCGCTCGCACTCCAAGACGAGTTGGTTTTTCGTTGTGGCTGAAAAGCCGCGCGGAAAAAATATGGCGAAAAAGCGTTCGCCGAAGGCAACCAAATGCTCTGACGCCGCTTTCAGGCCGCATTAGTTGGTCCTGGCAACCTGCTGGGCAAACCTCGGTTGTTGATACGCTCGTGCTCGGAGCTGCAGGCCTCCGACGATGAGCGTTGAAAGGGTCGATTGGAACGTACACGTGACTTGCGCGAATATGACCGAGGTGTTGGACAGCGTCAGGCCGGCGGGCAGGTCGATCGACGTTTGGGCTGTCGCGCCGGACCCAAGCGCCTCGCTCCAAGCGATTGTGGTAACGTTATTTTCATCCGCAACCACACTGGTGACAACTAATCCCACAGTTGCCACCGGAAACGGCTTGATCGTCTCATCAATTATGGATTTGAGGGCGACCAGGTCGGGCGTGTTCACTGTCTGAAGCCGGGCGACGAGATCGGCGGCGGTGAATGCCGCGGCTTCAACCCGCCGGCTCGCGATGAACCCCTCACACAACTCGGAGACGCCGTAGAACAGGATCAACAGGAGCGGAAAGACGAGCGCAGCTTCTATGAGCGCGTTTCCGGAATCATCCGAGCGCCATGCCCTCGGCCGCTTCGCAAACATGGTCTCAAACCCTCTTGTCTGGAGGCATCCGCAATCCGAACAATCCGTTCAGAATGGCTCGTTTCGCGTCACCGTGGTCGCCCGCAAAATGTAGTCGGAGGGCTTCAAGAGGAGCCTCCAATTGAAGAACACCGACACGAGAACAACGTCGTTGGCCACCCCGGGCAAATACATGAAATCCGCGTCGCTCTTCAATACGCCGCTGCTGTTCAAAGGCAATGGTGGCGTAATGTCAGCAAGCGACTGCCCACTGCGCACATCGAGCCTTAGCCGGGAGGCACAGCCGACGAGCACCACGGTCTTGCCGCAAATCTCCGCCTTGAGCTGCGCCTGATTGATACCGCCGACCTGAACTTGGCCGGTGCGTACAAGTCGGGCGCCGTGCGCCGTTGCGTTTTCGAGCTCCAGACTGCCCCAATAAAATAAGCCGATGTCGAATGCCCCGAACAGCAGCAGCAAAAAAGGCAGCGCAACGATGGCGAACTCGACCAGCGTGTTACCAGACTCTGTCTTGACGAGACCGCAAGGCCAATGACGACGCGCGCAAGCGATGGATTGGCCTCTGGCTGGTCGATTTGCGAGGTCCTTTTGCATGATACGCGCTCGACGCGAAAGACAGCAAAGTACGCAACAGCGTCATAAACCGAAACAAGTTGTATCGTAAAGATGTTGACTTGACTGCAGAGCGGCGCAAAGCTTTAGGCAGCGGGCATTGGTGGATTGGGTACGCTAACGCGTAAAAGTGGAGTTCCGCTGCTTGCCGCGGATGGTGCTCCGCCGATAGCTCGGGGGATTCTACGGGCGGGATTACTGTATGCCTACACAACGGCCTTCGGCCTCATCGGCCGCCTGTGTCGCGATATTCGCGGCGCTGTGCTGATCAAGTTTACGATCGCCTTTCTGCCGCTGCTCTCGGTTGCAACCATTCCGAATTTTCAGCCTACGGCTTTGCCGCTTCCGGATGGCTTGGAGACACCAACGGCAAACACGGCTAGTGTTGGATACGAAGACAGCGGCCCTATGCAACAACATCAAGGGCGACAAGAACCGCACTGCGTCCGATCACCATATCTACATTTATACCATCACCTACCAGGTAGCAGACGGGGCAGCGCGGACTATGCTGCAAAATTGCGCCACGGCGCCAAGCGATTGCCTCGGCAATCAATGTTACTTCGACAGCCCTACTATCGCGGCGCTGCAGGGCGTATTCGCCAATATCGCGCTTGGAGTAAATCAGCTACGGCTTGCGCGTTGAAATCGGTCTGAATATGGTTCTGCTCGGATTTCAGACACTATTCGTATTCTGCATGTGCTACGCGGTAGTCTCCGACTTTCGCGAGCTCTTGATCCCGAATTGGATAATCTTGACACTGGTGGCAGCCTTCCCCCCATTTGCCCTGCTCTACCTCGAGCCTCCGACCGTCCTCTGGCACTTCCTCATTGCCTTGGTCGTTCTGGTCTTCACCATAGCTTTTTACGCGGCCAATTGGATCGGGGGTGGCGATGTAAAGCTCATGACCGGAGCCGCGCTTTGGGCTGGGCCCCGGCACATGGCGATCTTCTTATTGGTGATGTCCGCTCTCGGCTTTCTGGTTGCGATTGTCCTTCTGGGCCTTAAGACCCACGGCATTCTCATTGCACGTTTGCTGCCGGCCAACCCGCTCCTGAGAAGGCTGCAAGTGCTTGCGCAAGAGGGACAGTGTCCGTATGGGGTCGCGATAGGCGCAGCTGCGCTTGTCGCAGTACATCGCATTTTTCTGCAGTAGAGCCTTCTACGGTCTGGCGAGGCTTCTCACATCACAGGCATGCAGGAGATGGGAAGGTGATCGGGGTGAAGCATACTAGGGTCGCTAAGGCTGTGGCAGGGAGGTCATCACGACGCGGCGCCGGCCCGTGGAGGAGAAGCCACGAGTCATGTCCGAGGCGCTGGAGCCCGGTGCCATAGTATCGGCACCGGGTGCATCGTAAAAACACCGGTAAGGGTGCATGCCGATGCGAGCCCGATCTGTGGCGCGGCCGTCACAGCTCAGCTCCTCTGTCCGCGTTAAAGTTGAGCATCGGGGATGACGCTATGGAAAAATCCCATGCCTGTTCTCTCTACCGATTGGCATCTCATGTTGACACCATGGTTCGTCGTAAAGATTTTGTCCGAGCGGATCGATCGCGACCATCGCCGCAGCCCACCGAGTTCCTGTCGAATGATATTATACTTGCTTTGAAACCTTTGTTGAGACAGGAATGTCTTTAAGGTTCCTTAAACTGCGCAACAGACCCCGTTCTGCACGGCGGCCGGTATCCTCGGAATTGTCGCGGCTAATCAGACCCCTCTCTTGGTGCTCGTTGGGTCTATTCGTTGTAGTTGACGTTGTTTGGTTTTCAGTTTCATCCTTGCAGTTCGCTCCATCGAGCTTTTGGATAATCGTGCGGAGTTGGCTGTTTATAGCACTTGCTTATTGTGTTTTCCGGCTGACTTTAAGCCGCCTTCGAGATGATCACTCTAAGATTGGGTGCGCCCTCCGGTCAGTAGCCCACGGCGGTGATCTTTTGGTGCGCGTATTAGCTTTCTCCGTCTGTTGGGGGGTCGCCGGCGTAACATTTATGTGTCTGGCGACCAGCGCCGCCCTTCCCTTGCAGGATGCAAGGCTCGCCTCGCTCGATCACGTCCTTGGCTTCGATTGGCTTGAATTCCTGATCCTCGCCAATTCTAGTTGGGTCGCCAGTTGGATTCTTGTTGCTGCCTATCACAGCGCGTTACCGCAATTAATTTTGCTCTACCTTTTGTTATGTTTTAGCGGCCGGCAACGGCGGCTCGGGGAATTTCTAGCGCTGTCTTCTATCACATCGGTCGCCGTCGGAGCATTAATGGTGCTTGTCCCTGCGGGAGGAGCGTACCCATACTATCAACCGCAACGGGAGCTATTTGGCGGCTTTAGTGCTAATGCGGGTATGTGGCACTACGAGACGTTTTCCATGTTTCGCACTCAAGCAAACCCCCTATTGGATTTTGGTAAAATGGAGGGGCTAGTTACTTTTCCTTCGTACCATACAGTGCTGGCTATTATTACGACGTATGCGGTTCGCGGCATTCGATTTATTGCCCTTCCGGCCGCAATTCTTAACTGCATTGTAATCGTCTCAACGCTGCCAGAGGGCGGACATTTTCTAGTCGATGTGTTGGCCGGTGCCGTGGTTGCCGGAGTTGGCATCGCACTCGTTCGCTGGGAACAGTCCGGCTGGATCATAAGGGCACCTCGAAAAATAACCCTAGCCGGGCCGACACCTAGCGAGCGGGCGAAGGATGAGGCATCTGGGGTTTTTTCGATCTCGAGCAGCGGCTGCAAGCGTTGAGCGAAAGGCGATCCGCTGGAGACGATTAAGCGGACGTGCGCTGCGAGGACTTCCGCGCTGACATCGAGGCCGCGACGGAGACGAAGCCCGAGGAGAGAAGGAGCAACGCCGGTCGCAAGCCCTACGACACAATCCTTAAATTCAAGGTCCTTGTGCTGCAGTGAGTTTTTGATCCGCGACCGCCTGTCCTTCATGCGCTTTCTCGACCTGGGTCTCGAGGACCCGGTGCCAGATGCAACGACCATCTGGCTGTTTCGGGATGCTCTTGCCGAGACGGGGCTGATCGAGAAGCTGTTCGGCCGGTTCGGCCAGCACCTCGAGGCCAAGGGCCAGGGCTACATTGCGGCGTGGCGGCCAGATCGGCGATGCCAGCATCGTATCGGCGCCCAAGCAGCCCAACAGGCGGGACGAGAACGACGAGGTCGAGGCCGGCAAGACGCCACAGGATTGAGAGAAGATGCCCGCCAAGAATGCCCAAAAAGACAAGGATGCGCGGTGGACCAAGAAGCATGGCAAAAGGTGCGCGCTCGTGTCGAGCATGCGTTCGGCCACCGGAAAACGCGATAGGTCGCAAGATCGTGCACACCATCGGGATGGCGCGGGCGAGGAACATGCGCCGACTGGTGCATCTCGAGCGGACGGCGGCGGCGCCTGCTTGAGGACGTGCGTGGGTAGAGTTTGTGTTGCATTGTGTAAACCGGCTCCGCCGCAGCAGGTGGGGCATCAAAAAAGCTCGGCCCACGAACGCCGCGACGAAACCCATATTGTTGGAGATTCCGGTTCGTTGAATTATACCCCCGGTTGAAACTCCCGACTCCTGTGGCCGTTGCGGGATACCATCAGCGCCCGGTTCGTGATTCTCTCCTGCCATTGATTCGATGGAGGGGAGGATGTCGGCACTATCGATCCGGCGCGACCGCACCCCGACGGTGCTACGCAAACTCGCCAAGGGTGAGAGCGATGCGCGCATTACACGGCGCATCCTGACGATTGCCAATGCGCTCGACGGCATGACCCGGGAGGAGGCGGCGCAGGCGGCAGGCATGGACGCCAAACGCTGCGCGACTGGGTCATCCGCTACAACGAGGACGGCCTTGACGGGCTCGCAGACCGACCGGACGCCTCTATTTTGGCCCAACTGCCAGACCCCAAACCATTGCTTCTGCAAACAGAATGACTAGTCACGCGGGGTCACCGTTACAAGAAATGATATCGGCGCAACTTGCCGTTCTTGTTGTGCTCAATCGCCTATCTCGTCGGCACACCGTTACATCAAATCCAACCAACGCGGGGCTCCATGGTGAGCATCACGACCAACAGGGAGGCACCTGGCGCGTCATCCCTGCTTTGTGGAAGCTGTCGCTGGAGGACGCCGACGGTGACAGCTCTCTTGCTATCGCGACAGCCGGAAAGAAGTGACCCGGTACGATCCCGCACCCCCAACCTCGCACCAACAACCGTAAGTTGTGGGACCTCGCACCGGGTCTGCGTGTAGGGCGGAGTAAGCCCCCATGCCGAACCGATGCTATCACGTAATACGGGTAACGCTGTATCTCCCAGGCAACACTTTCAACAAAACTGACGAAATGCTGATAATTACTATCAGAGATTTATCAGAATGAAAGCCGGCACGGTTGTAAGACCATCCTGAACAATAACTGAATCGCGCTCCGTTGGCGTGCGTCCGTGTGACTCAGGCTGCTGGGATTCCTTGTATGGGGAGATTTTTGTCAAGGGGGTGCCCCAAGGGTCCTATCCATTTTTCTCGTAACCTCAGTTTCTTTGTTCGACCTGAAAGTTTCTTCGCCCCGACCCACAGGCCTGGAGTTGCCGCGCGCGTAGGAGCGGTCAACGGCTGGCCGCGTTTGGCGGCCACCGTAAGGCTTGGCCTTGACGGCTCCGAGCACGACGGCACACTTGTTATGGTCGTGACGAAGTCGAGGGGGAGCTCGCGCGTGGTGCACGAATGTTCGTGCCACATCCTTGTATTCGGCGGGCCCGAAGGCCCAAACCATGATGCAGTGATACGCATCGGCAGCGAAGCTCCGAAGCGGCGGACCCATTCTGATCTACGGCGTTGTTGGCCATGGAATCCATCGGGACACCGCCACCTCGAACCGTCATCGGTGACCCGTCACAAGCGGTGCGGACAGGGCCGAAACCGTCAGGTGTTCCTTGACCTCCCTTCAGTGTGCGGGACGGAGGACGACGCCCTCGGGCACCACGCCATCCCTGACGAAGCGCCAGAGCGCGATGAGCAGCTTGCGCGCCAGGGCGACGATCATCTTTTTGCGCGAGCCACGAGCGTTCTCGGTGCGAGCTCGGAACCACTTGGCCAAGGTGCTCTCCTTCTGGAACTCGAGGAAGCGCCATGCCAGTTGGATCATGCCCTTCCGCACCCGAGCGTTGCCGGATCGGGCAAGCCCCTTTTCGCGACGTTTCTTTCCGCTCTCGTCGGGCGAGCCCGTGAGCCCTCCGTAGCGCGCCACGGCGCGCCGGTCGCGCAAGTTGCGTGACAACACCTCCTGAACCAGCATGTCCGCCGTATCGATACCAATCCCGATCACACGGGCTAGAAGAAGAACCATAAGATTTGGTCCGGTGTTGGGGAACTGCTTGAGTTGTTCCAGGCGCCCCTTCTCGATCTGGCGTATCTGCTCGGCGCCGAGCCGTCGCCGCTCCAGGTCGCGGTGCAGCTCGGCGAGCGTATTGGGCGGAATGGGCTCGCCCTCGGGTGTGCGCACGTGCTGCAGACGCTCCGGCGCCTTCTTGAGTTTGGGGTTGAGGTTACGGATCCCAAGCCGCGCCAAGGTCGCCTTGATGCGGTTGATGATGCTGGTTTGCTCCTCAACGAGGGTCTCGTGCTCGCGGTGGGGGCGCTTGGCATCTTCCTCCTCAAGCGTCGGGATGGCGGCCATCTTGCAGTGATCACGCTCGCCGCGCAGCCAGCCGAGAAAGGCGCGTTTGAGCTGCTCGGTGTCGAGCCGGTCGGTCTTGGCACGCCGGTGCTCGCGCGACACCGCGACACTCGCGGCATGAATGACGTGGGCCTCGATACCGCGTGCCCTCAGCCAGCGCGCCAGCCAGAAGCCGTCCCGGCCGGTCTCGAAGGCGACGGCAATGCGGGTGATCTTGTGCCCTGCCTTCTCCGCTTCCATTCGCCACCGCTCGATAAGCCTTAAGAGTTCATTCTCATCGGTCGCGAGCTTCTTCAGCGGCTGACGCTCCACGCCTGGTATGATCCCGGCAACGAGCCAGCTGCTCTGACTCATTTCGATCACGGCGATTAATGTTTGATTAGGCTCGAACGGTGTAAGCGAACGACTCAGGTCGTTAAGCGGCTGGTGCAGCTGTTTCGGCTTGCGCATCGATGGGCTCCATCGGCAGGGTTAACATCGGCGCCGATGGAGCCATCGTTCGGTTAACAATTTGCCGATTGACGCGATTTCATCGCCGCTCGCCCCATAGCATCTGATCTGGGCGAACTGGCGTAGCACGGTGGCATGATCGATGAGGCCGCGATTCGCTATCGCTGGGAAACGGTTGGCTCCGGGCTCGATGAGCGCGGCCGACGGTTGTTCGCAGCGGGCGAGGTGCGGACGGCTGGCTGGGGCGGGTTGGCGATCGTCTCGAGGATCACCGGGCTCGCCCGTTCGACGATCAATCGCGGCGAGGACGATCTCGACGCGGCGCCGCTGCCCAAGGGGCAGGTCCGACGCACCGGCGGTGGGCGCAGGGCGGTGAGCCAGAACGATCCGGGGCTCGTTGCCGAGCTCGAGCGTCTCGTCGAACCTGCTACGCTCGGTGATCCGATGCGCCCCCTGATTTGGGTGTCGAAGAGCATGGACAAGCTGGCGGCAACGCTGACAGCGATGGGCCATCCCATCAGTGCCGACACCGTGCGCAAGGAGTTGGTGAAGCTCGGCTTCTCGCGCCAGTCCAACCGCAAGGCGGATGAGGGCTCGAAACACCCGGACCGCAACGCGCAGTTTGAATACATCAATAAGAAGGTTGTTGCTGCACAGGCAAAACGACAACCCGTCATCTCCGTTGACACGAAGAAGAAGGAGCTGGTCGGCAACTTCAAGAACGCGGGCACAGACTATCGCCCCAAGGGCGAACCACGGCGCGTGAACGTGCACGACTTCGAGGACAAGCAGCTTGGTAAGGTCGTGCCGTACGGCGTGTACGATGTGACCGCCAATGCCGGCTTCGTCAGCGTCGGCATCACCAGCGACACGGCCGAGTTCGCCGTGCAGTCGATCCGCTGTTGGCTCGAGCGCATGGGGCGACAACGCTATCCCAAGGCGCGAGAGCTAACGATCACTGCGGACTGCGGTGGCTCGAACGGTGCGCGCGTGCGGCTGTGGAAGGTCGAGCTGCAGAAGCTCGCCGACGAGACGGGTCTCGTGCTTCATGTCCACCATTACCCGCCGGGCACATCGAAGTGGAACAGAATAGAGCACCGCCTATTCTGCCACATCACGCAAAACTGGCGCGGCCGGCCGCTCACGGATCGTGTCGCCGTCGTCGAGTTGATCGGCGCCACCACCACCAAAGGTGGATTGAGAGTCGAATGCGCCCTCGACCTGCGAACCTACCAGAAGGGCATCAAGGTCAGCGATGCAGAGATGCAGAGCCTCGAAATCACCGGCGACACGTTCCATCCTGAATGGAACTACACCGTCAGGCCTCGACAGCCCGCGAAATCGTAGCAATTATTGTTCGGGATGTCCTAACGGGCCATGGACGGGGCAACCGCGCAGTTTGTTCTATCATGAGGTTTGGCCAGGTCCGATTGGGGTGGACCATCGCCATTCCAGGCCGTTGATTACTTATGGGAGTTGGCTGGTCTTGACCGACGTGTTTGATGACGCCGTTCATTGGCCGCACGTCCAACGCCACCGGTATCAGGAGTTCATCGGCTTGCGCGATGCCATCGAGACGTTGCCGAACTCGGCTGTCCAATCGAACGAACGGGCTTTACAAGGGTTTTTGGTCTCGCCATGAAGTCACCCGGGTCTTTCTCACGGCACTGTGGTTCGAATTCCACAGGCTCCTGTGGTAGCTAGCGCATAATGCATGTTGCAGGAAGAGTGTGCGGATGGTTGGGTTGCCGTTCGACAATTCACCCAGAGATACCGGATCGCCAATTCGCTGCGGTTGGCGATGGACGGCAGCGCTGTGTGCGTTGAGACGGTTGGAAATGCTATTGCATTTATGGCGTGACACAGCTGGCGCCTCTCTCATTGAATATTCTTTCGTCATAGCATTTATGATCGCACTGATTTTGGTTGGAGTTAGCCTAGCCGCCAGCTGGGCTTCCGGCATGTTCTCCGCGTTCTTGCGCTAATGTTCCCACGCAGAAACAGGTACGGCCGGTAGGACGCAAAGCACGACAGCACCCGCTTTCTTGCAAAGGCTGTTGCGCCGCGGCAATTCAATGCGCAAGTCCCTAGCAATAGTGTGAAATTTTGGAATTATTGCAGATCGCAAACACAATGGTTGACGCCCCGAGGCTATCTCATCGGAGATTTCCAGCCTCGCGATTCGCTCGGACCTACTTTCCGCAGGTCGAGGGCGTAATTTGGGGTGAATTTCTGGCTACCGGGGTAGCCGAAAGGCGTCCTGTGAGACGCCCAGCAGCTTGAGTACGAGGTGTTGCAGGTCGGTGAGCTGGACGTCGAAGACCTGCACGATCTTGCCGTGCTGCAGGAGTTGGTGCCGCTCGGCAAGGCTGAACAGACGCAGGACTTGTTCCGTGGTGGGACGCGTGCAGCTGCGCCGCTCGGGATAGAGCGGCAGCTCGGCGATTTTGTCGCGCTTCATGGCAAGGCGCAGCTCGCGCTCGATGATGGCCTGCACGAGGAGCGCAAGAAAATAGAGGGTGAAGAGCGCTTCGATGCGCCCTTCGTTCTTGAGCAGCACCGGGGCAATCTCGTGCACGGACTTGATTTGCTCGAAGCGCTTTTCGATCATGGGTTGGCCCTTGTGGGCCTCGAGGACCTGGGCCGGTGACAGGTTGCGATCGTTGGTGATCAACGGATACATGCCGTCGCTCTTGTGGTCGTAGGCGATGGCGTCCTGGTCGATCCTCCATTCGATATCGAAGCGGCGCTTGCTGATCTTGCGATAGGCCGTCGCGGGGCCTGGCCGGCCTGGCCGCGATTGCTTGTAGATATGGTCCTCACGCACGGTGCGCTCGACCTTGATGTAGCGAACGACGTGGTGCTTCTCGAGGATGGTCTTGATCTGGAAATCGATATCGGCTGCTCGCCGCAACCTGGTCCTTGGCCCGGCGAGCCGCTCGCGCAATTCGGTGCCGCGGCCAGGTTCCGCTGTCGCCTCGCCTCTTGGCGCAGAGTGAGCAGCGTGCTCCAGATCCAGACGACGGTCCAGCCTTCCGCCGACGGCAATGGCGCCGAATAGACGAACCAGCGATCGCGTGGCCCATCGGCATAGCGAAGATGAGGGCGATCCCAAACGCAGGTCCACTCGGGGGTATGGGTTTGGATCCACTTGCGAAACTCTTCGTCCTCCGAGCGACTGCGTGGCAGTACGGTGACGAAGCGCCCGCCGGCGCGATCGATATGGTCCATGTTCTCGCGCGAGCACAGCTTGGAGTTGGCGACGTAGAGGAAGTCTGCCCGCCCTAGGCGATCATCGCCGAGGTGTGCCATCTCCTCGGCGGCGATCCCGAACATGCCGCTGGCAAAGCCACTGACGGTCTCCTGCTGACGATAGATCGGCTCTCTTTCAACGATGATCGAGCGCAACAGCACGCCGAGCGCGCGGGCGTGAGGGACGGTGCAGCGTTGATCGGAGGGGACGTGCCGCGCCAGCGCGTCCTCCAGTCCCATGCGCTCGATGAAATGGTTGATGAGGGGAAGAGGGCCGAGGCGCTCGCTGTGTAGGCCGTAGCGAATCATTTTGCTTCCTGTTATCTGTCGCTCGTAATAGCGACAGATAGGAGTAGTCAAGAGTCATGCCACGTCGACGAGATGATATCCTCCAGCAAGCGCGCGAACGCATTGCGCGCATTCGAGCAGCGCTTAGCGCCATGGACTACCTCTGCTCAGGCACTCTCCTGCGGCGCATGAAAGTGTGCGGCAAACCCGGCTGCCGCTGTGCGCACGATCCGAGCGCGCGCCACGGTCCCTACTACGAGTGGGGGCATATGAAAGGGGGAAAGCTCGTGCATCGCACGGTCTCCGCCGAGCAGGCCGAAATCCTGGAGCTTGCCATCGCCAACTATCGCAACGCGAAGAAGCTCATGAAGGATTGGGAAGCGGCAACCGAGCGCCTCATCGATACCCAAGCACCGCGTGAGCCCTAGTTTTGCGAGGGTTCCGGGAATTATGCGGAAATGCTACGCGCGAAGTGCGGAAAGTAGGCTCGGACGCTTCGACATTTGACCTTGCCCATCACACGTTTGTCGAAACTGAGCAGGGTGATGCTGGCCGTGCAATACACTGCTGTGGGATATCGTGCGAGTGGTCACGCGTCTTATTGACCGGCTCGCCGAGCCAATTGGCAGGTGGATCGGTGGATCGAGGGGTTCCGCACACGTGCGGTGCGGCGGATGCAGGCTCTGCGGCGAGTGACCACGACGCAGCGGCACAGGCAGCAGCCGGCAAGCATGGCGAGTTCATCGGCATTGCAGGGGAAGTTGTAGAGCGTTCCCGCGCGGCACTGCTGCATACCCGCAAGGTTTACGGTAAAGGCTTGCTTTCCCACTAACGAGCGAGGATCTGCACCGCGAGATCGATCAATGCCGTCGCGTGTCAAGCGCGGCAAAGGTACGAGCGCCCATTGAGTTCGGTCACAAGGTTTTTTCTCGCCGAGAGCGCGCAGGGTCCGATTACGTAACACGCAGTCGTGAGCGGGAGTCCTTCGGACACGACCAATGCCGCAAATGGAGCGACATGGTCGGGACCCATCCACAAGGCAATGGCCGACATGAACTTCCCGTCGCCGCCCCATCCGGCCCGCGAAAAACACCGACAAGATGAGAACGATGCCATGGCCAGAAGATTGTGCGCCGCTCTTCGGAGGAGCCCTGGCCGTCGAATCTCTGCTGGGCCCGCGCATGCTGGGTGTGACAGTCCTCAAGCGCCTAGCGGACCCGCCAGCGACCGACAATGCCCCTTGGGCGTGGCAATCGGGCGGCCGGGCCCTGGAATACCGGGATAGCGCGCCGCAACTGGGTGGGGCCCCTAGATTAAGTCGGCCACCGCCTGGCGATAGCTCGTCATGGCCGCCACATGATGCGTCATCGACTTGCCGGCGATGCGCGTGTGTGGTCCGCGATTGTAGGTGCTGTTGACCGTCACATGGGTCACGCCCGCCTCCTTCCAAGCCAAGAATTGCCGGCGCCAATCGTCGGGACCACCCTCGCCGGTGGAGACCCACACCTCGAGCCCCACCGCCTTCGGATCGCGCCCTGCCGCCTTCACGTAAACGCGCAGTTTGTCAAATTGCGCACTGGCGACGGCGCCCGACGGATGCGCGAGCATGATCCAACCGTCGCCCCACTTGGCGATCCGCCGCAGCGTTGCGTCCTCGTGACCGCCGAACCAAAGCGGTACTTTGCGACGCGTCGGCAATGGATTGATGCCGGCGTCCTCGATCGTGTGCCATTGCCCTTTGAAGCTGACGTGCGGCTCGGCCCATAGCTTGAGCATGAGTTCGACCTGCTCTTCGGAGCGCTTGCCGCGGTTGCGGAAGTTCTCGTTCAAGCCGACGTATTCGACGGGGTTCCAGCCGATCCCAATACCGAAGCGAAAACGGCCGCCGGACAGGACGTCGAGGGAGGCCGCCTGCTTGGCAACGAGCGCCGTCTGCCGCTGGGGCAGGATTATGACCTGGGTCGAGAAACCGATCTTCGTCGTGCACGCGCTCAAGAAGCCGAACATCACAAAGGGATCGTGGAAGAAATCTTTGGAGGTGTTGCGCTGGCCCCAATCGGGACGGCTTGCCACGTTCACACCCAGGACGTGATCGGGAGCGGCGAGGTGGTCGTAGCCCAGGGCCTCAGCCGCCTGGGCGAAATCGCGCACCGTCGCGGGATCACCGCCCGTGTCGATCAAGGGCAGTGCTATACCGAGCTTCATTGCCAGCCTCCCGACGTGCTCTCACCACATCGATCGATTATAGACCGGGTTAAGTTCTATGCCATCGGTATGCTAGATGTCGCCAGGAAGCGAGCCTGCAAGAACGGCAGAGGATGGACGCACCATGGACGACCGCATCACCCTCTACGGGAGCTTCACGTCAAGCTCATCCTATAAGCCCATGCTGTTTCTGGCGCTGGCGCGCTTGGCGTTTTCGTTCAGGACGGTCAATCTCAAGACCGGCGCCCAGCACCTGCCCGCACACCTTGCCATCAATCGCTACGCCCAGGTGCCCGTGCTGCAGCATCGGGGTCTCACCATCGTGCACTCGAACGTGATTTTGGACTACCTCGCACGCGTCACCGGTGCCTTCGAGGGCGTGAGCGAACAGCATCGCTGGCAGGCACGCGAGTGGCTCTCCTGGGAGGCGGACGCCATCACCAATGTGGCGCGCGTGCGCCATTTCAGCCGCTTTCGCTCGGTTGATCCGGCGGTGATGGCCCATTTCCGCTTAGCTGCCGAAGCGGCCTTGAGCTTTCTCGATCGCGCCTTGCAAGGGCGCGCCTGGCTGGTCGGGGACGCCTGCAGCATCGCCGACATCGGCTGTTGGGGGCGCATGGTATTCATGGCGGAAGGCGGCATGGACATTGGCCGTTGGCCCAACGTCGAAGCCTGGTCGCGACGGCTCAAAGCCATGCCTGGCTTTGCGCTGCCCTACGATCTCATCCCCAAGAAGGATACCGAGATCGGGCGCGGCATCGTCTTAGACGGCAAGCAGGAGAGGCAAAAGCGATGGCGCGACTGGCAGGGAAGGTTGCCTTCATCACCGGTGGTGGCGGCGGCATCGGCAGGGCAACGGCGGAACGCTTTGCCGAGGAGGGTGCCAGGGTTGTGGTGGCAGACATCGATCTCGAAGCCGGCGAGGCCGCGGCACAGTCGGCGCGAGGCCTGGCGGCCAATTCCGGCGGCGACTGCGAGTTCGTCTATTGCGACGTCACCGAACGCGCCAGCGTCGAGCGCGCCGTGGCGGAGACTGTCGCCCGCTATGGCAAGCTCGATATTCTCCACAACAATGCCGGCGGCTCGACTTTGGAGGACGGTCCCGTCACCGAAGCGCCGGAGCAGGAATTCTGGCGGGCCATCAAACTCGATCTGTTTGGCACTTTTCTCTGCAGCAAGATCGCCATCCCCCACATCATCAAGGCCGGCGGCGGCTCGGTGATCAACATGGCTTCTAACGTCGCCCTGATGGCCTTGCCGGGGCGAGACTGTTACACGGCGGCCAAAGGTGGCGTTGCCTCCATGACGCGGTCCATGGCGGTCGAATATGCGCCGCACAAGATCAGGGTGAACGCGATTGCACCGTCGGTGACGCTCACCGAACGCGTGAAGCGGCTCCTCGCCGGCAACAAGAACATCAGCAAGCTGGCCTCCAGCCACCTCCTCGGCATGGGGCAGCCGATCCACGTGGCCAACATGGCCGTTTATCTGGCGTCAGATGAGTTCGAGATCACCACAGGACAAATCCTCTCGGTCGATAGTGGCGTCACGATCTACTGAGGTTCAGTCCTGCCGGGGTCAATCCGCATAAGACGCGTCCAGGCGATCGAGCCTGCGTCTCAACGCGGGCCATTCCAACAGGCCATAGCCGGTCTGCCCCTTCTGGGCGCCAGATTTGACATGCGGATTGGTGCTGGCCTCGTTGCTCAGCGTGATCTCCGTCCCCGCCAATGCGTCGGCCGTGCTCGCGACCACCTCGTGCGGCGGCACATGCAGGGCCCGCCCGCAGGACAGAATGTCGATCTGAATCTTGCAGGCCTGTTCCAGCCAATAGATCAGATTGAACGCCTGCGAGATCGTGGGCGCGCAGACCAATAGCCCGTGATTGCGCAGGATCATGGCATTCTTGACGCCTAGGTCCGCCACCAAGCGCTCGCGCTCACCCCTGTTGAACGCCGGCCCTTCATAGTCGTGGTAGGCGAGATGGCCGATAAATCGCATGGCGGTTTGCGATAGCGGTAGCAGGCCGTCGGCGAGCGCGCTGACGGCGGTTCCGGCACGGGTATGCGTATGGATCACGCATTCGGCATCGTGCCTCGCCGTATGCACGGCACTATGGATGACGTAGCCGGCCGCGTTGACGGAATAGTCGTGCTCCGGCTGCAGCACGGTATTGCCGTCGAGATCGATCTTGATCAGGCTCGAGGCCGTGATCTCCTCATACAACATGCCATAGGGATTGATGAGAACGTGATTGCTGGCCGGCACACGCGCGGTGATGTGATTGTAGACGAGGTCCGTCATGCCATAGAGCGCCACCAGCCGGTAGCAGGCCGCCAGATCGACGCGCGTCTCCCATTCCTCGGCGGACACTTGCTCGCGTAGGGATGTCGTCCTGAGCGGCAGCACACTGGCCATGCGACCCTCCTTGCGAACCTGCGCACGCTTGCAAGCATCCCGGTCAAATGCCGGGGTGTCAACCACTGCCCCACAGCTGAACCTTACCGGCTTACTACGTCGCCAATTCCCCCTCGAACTGAAGGATGTTGAGGCCGGCATTGGGATCCGTCAGGTACATGAGCCCGCTGCGATCGACATAGCAGTCGCAGGACTGAATGACCTGTGGTCGGTTCGGCCGCGGATCCATCATTCGCGTCGGATTGGGTGGCACGTAGAAGCCCACCTCGCGCGGGCGGAACGGGTCGGCGATGTCGTAGGCCCGCACACCGGCATTGTAGTAGGTGGCAAAGATCAGGCGCGAGCTCTGGAAAGCGCCGGGACGATTTTCGTGCAGATTGTGGGGCCCGAAGTTGCCGCCCTTACGGCAATAGTCGGCCTCGTCTGGTTGAGGAAAGGTGGCAATGCTGACGGGATTGCTGGGCTCGCGGATGTCAAACATCCAAATGTAGCGCAAGCCATCCTTACAATTGGCCGAGGTCGGCTCGTCGGCAAGCACGAGAAGATCGCGGTCCGGCAGCGGCAGCGGCGAATGGGTGCCGCCGCCGAAGGGAGGATCGGTATTGCGCCATGCCAGCAGCTTCGGCGTGGTAGGGTCTGCGATATCGAGCACCGTCAAGCCGCCGTCGCGCCAGGCGGCATAAGCGATGCTGCCGGAGACCAGGCCATGATGCAGCGCATAGCGCTTGCCTTCTCGCCAGGTCGGGGTTTCGCCACCCGCACGCCACATGCCAGGAAGCCACCAGCGGCCGGCGACTTGCGGTTTGGACGGTTCCGAAACGTCAATGACCGCAAAGATGTGGTCCGTGAAGTCGGCGAAGTGGATGGACGCATAGGCGTAGCGTCCCCCCGCATACCAGATGCGGTGCGGGCCGAGGCCAACAACTGGCAAGAAGCCGATTTCGGCCGGCTTTTCCGGCTTGGAGATGTCGTAAACGCGAATGCCCGAGGTGAAGCGGCTTTGGTCCTTCAGCTTGTCGGCGGGCGAACCAGCAAAGTAGGCCTTCTCGTCTTGGAACTCTTGCATGGTCCACACGCTCGGAGCGTTCACGGCCAGCAGCAGGTCGTCGTGTGTCTGTAGGTGGATGGCGCGCGTGCCGGGTGGACAGGCAATGAAGTCGACGACGCTGGGGTTCTTCGCGTCACGGACATCGACAATGGTAATGCCGTTGCTGAAACCATGGCCGATGTAGGCAAAGCCGCGATGCACCATGACCTGGACGCCGTCGCCGCGGCCGCCGAGGTCGCAATGACTGATGAACTTGATATTGCGCGAGGCGACAGGCTGCATCGCTACCCTCTCCCTGACCGACCGGCCGGCTAGCTCAGCGGCACATTTTGCATTGTATGTCCGCGTTTGCCGCCAGCGCCTAGCATTTTGTCTCCCGGCGCCCGCGACACTTCTCAAACGAGCGAGCACGCCGTGTCGGGGAATATGCAATGGTCCAGGACCCAACCCCTATCGCGGCGCAAGGATACGACCATCGAGCGCCAATGCGCCCATCCCTCGACGGACTTGTTTGCGGAGTCGAGCCCGAACACCCGCACGGGATGCGACGCGCGCCCGAGACGCAACGGCCTCGGCGCATCGTCGCGCGGCCGACACTCGCTACCCCAGGGGCGTTCGAGGCTTAGGGTTGGCGCACCAATAGGGCGACCACGATCAGCATGGCGACAACCGCCAACAGAAAGGCGGCTATAAGCAGAAAGCGCAGGAGATCTTCGTTGGAACCGCCGTTCATGGGCGCGTCTATTCGTTGCCATGGACCAGCCGGCAGGATGTCCCGCAAATAACCAACCGGACCGGGGTCGCAGATGAGCCGATGCCCCGCGTGAGAAGGGGCGGACCAGACGGGATTGGGACCGACCTGCCCATCCCCTCTTTGGGGGAGTTTTGCATCGATTTGCGGAGGCACCCTTTCGGCCTCGCGTTTCGCCTGGAGATCCCGCAATCCCTCAGGGCCGGCAAGCCGCCGCCGAGCCGCAAAGGTGGCGGCGTCCGTCTCCGCGCCGGTGACGGACGCCGCCCGATCTTGCAACTGGCAGGTTTAAATTGGCAGGTTTAAGAAGAATTGAGCCTCGAACTGCCCTCAGGGCTTGAAGACAAAACCGGGGCCGATCATCACGGTGTCGGGGATTTTGGGCAGATCATCGAACAGCTCGGGGTTCTTCTTCATCACATTCAGGATGTGCTTGGGCTCGATGTGCTTGTTGACGTCGAAGGTGGCCTTGAGCACGCCAAGGCGTAGCAAGGTGTCCTGCGCGCTCCACAGCGCGCGATAGTTGTTGGCCGAAAGCCGGCGGTCATTCTGCTGGATGTTGAACTCCATCGCGGCCTCGGCGATGTCGAGTTTTAGCCCGGGAATCCATCGGGTCGCGATCTGTGCAGCCTGCTTAGGATTGGCGCGCATCCACTTGTCGGCCTCCGAGACGGCGCCCAGGAATTTCTCGATCGTCTCACCATTCTTCTCGACCCACGGGCGGAGCCCGACGTTGTATCCGAGGTAGGCGATGGTATCCCCGCCTCTGACCACCTCGATGGCACCGGGCACGTCCTTCAGCGCCACGATCGGCCAGGGATCCCAGCACGAAAAGGCATCGATGCCCTTGGCCAGCAATGCCACCGTCATCTCCGGAGGCGGCGTGTTGACCAGCGTGACGTCGCTGGGGGTCAGGCCCGCCTTCTCCAGCACGGCGAGTGCGTAAAGATGATTGATGGTGCCGAACGAAGCCGCGATCTTCTTGCCCTTTAGGCTCTTGAGGTCGCCCTTCGCCACGCCTGAAGTCCTTGCCGGCGATGATCGCCATGGTGGCATCCGAGCCAAGCTTGGTGGCGTTGCCGCTGTAGTTGCCGAGAGCCACGAGATCCATGCCGCGCAGCACGGCACCGATCATCGGCACCCCCACTTGCACGATTTCGCTTTCACCGGCCTGGAGCGCGTTGAGCGCGTCGACGCCCGTGGCGTAGGGCCGCGCGATCGTCACGTCGAGGCCTTGCTTCTCGAAGAAGCCCCGCTCAAGCGCAATCGGCAGGCCGACCTGATCGATGCCAGTCACCATCCCGGCTTTGAGCTTCACGGGCGACTGGGCCGCGGCCACTCCCGGCACCCCGGCCAGCACGCACCAGAGCAGTAGCAGGCGTTGCAAAAAGCTCATCACGTTCTATCCTCCTGGCGATAACGGCTCGACCCGCCTCACCCAATAGGGCCTGGCCACGGTGTCGAGGTCTGTTCGCTTCACTCCCCTAACTTCAACGGCATTGTCGCGCGTCCCAGAAACCCTGCCGTAGCTCTGGAACTTTTGCACATGGAAACGCTCCGGCGGGAACGGCAACGTCACTAGGATGTTCACGCGCTCGCCAGCAGCGGGAAACCCGGCGGCAATTTTGCCCGGAGCGGCCAAGGTCAGCCAAACCTCGAAGGCAATGTAGCACGCGAGTGCGGCAAGGAGCACATGTGTCTTTCGGGAAGTGAGCGCGTTGACGAGCATCGTCAGGCCGAGCGGACAAGCTGCAGGACACGACCCGTGAGCGCCTTGAAGCGATCGTCCTCGTTCAGCGCATCCCAGGCGCGAGGACGTGGCAGGTCGACGGTAATTTGCTCGAGCACCTGCCCCTTGGAGAGCACAATGACGCGGTTGCCGAGAAACACCGCTTCGGCAACATCGTGGGTGATGAAGAGTACGGTCGGGCGCTTCTGCTGCCAGATGCGCGTCAACTCCTCCTGCAGGGTCATGCGCGTCTGTGCATCGACGCTCGCGAAGGGCTCATCCATCAGCAGCACGTCGGGCTCGTTGGCGAGCGCACGCACCACGCCTACGCGTTGCTGCATGCCGCCGGAAAGCTCGTTGGGATAGCGTGCCGCCGCATCCGAGAGCTTCGCCAGGGTCAAATACTCGCGGGCAATCTTTTCCCGTTCGACCTTGCCGATGCCTCGCATCTTCGGTCCGAAGGCGACGTTGTCGAGCACGGTGCGCCAGGGGAAGAGGGCAAACGACTGAAACACTACGCCACGATCGGGTCCGGGGCCCTTCACCGGGCGTTCGTCGAGAAGGATCTCCCCGCTGGTCGCCGGAATGAAACCCGCGACCAGGTTGAGGACCGTGGTCTTGCCACATCCCGAGGGACCCACGATGCAGGCAAACTCGCCCGCTGGCACCTCCAGCGACACGTCGCGGACTGCAGTAACCTTGGTTCCGGCGTAGGGATCGAAGTAGGTCTTCGACAGGTTGCGAACCCTCAGACTCTTCACCGCGTCACCAAGCCCCAACGCTCACCGGTGGCGCGTTCGACGGGCGCCAGGATCCAGCTGTCGACGATGTACCACAGCATGCCAAGAATGACCATGCCGAGGAGGATCTCAACCACGGAGCCGGCGCGGCGCGCATCGAACATCAAAAAGCCGATGCCGCTGGTGCCGACAATGATCTCGGCGGCAATCAGCGCGCGCCAGCCAAAGCCCAGTCCGTTGCGCAGGCCGGTGACGATGTTGGGAAGCGCGCCGGGGAGCACCACTTCCCACAGGATGCGCGCACGCGACGCGCCGAGACTTAGCGCCGCGCGATGCATGTTGATGGGGATCGAGCGCACGCCCAGAACGGTATTGAGGGCGATGGGAAAGATCACGGTGTAGACGATCACAAACGTCATGGTGGTGAGGCCGTAACCGAACCAGATCACCAGGATCGGCAGCCAGGCAATGTCGCCGATGGCCTGGAAGAATAAAAGCAGCGGCCACAGCGCCCGGTGCGCGGTCTTGCTGAGGCCGATGAGAACGCCAAGCGGAATACCGAGCGCGATGCCCCATGCGGCGCCCACCGCCAAGCGCACCACGCTGTCGGCCAGGTACTCTGGCAGGATGCCCTTGTAGAGGAGATCGGCAAAGGCGCGCACGACCTCGGCGGGGCCGGGAAGGAATACGCGCGGGAAAATCTCAAGCGCGGTTACGCCCCACCACAGCGCCAGCACCGGAATGAACGGGACGATGGATGCGATGGCAGGCCACCGCGATGAAACACGCACGTAGGCGCCCCAGGCCTTGAGCAGGAGGGTCATGCGCGCTGCACCATACCCCAGCGCTCGATGGTGGCGCGTTCTAGCGGCGCCAGCAGCAGCCGGTCGATCAGCAGCCACAGCACGCCGATCACGACCATGCCGAGAACGATCACCTCGGTGCGATAAAAGTCGCGCGCCACGAACAGCATGTAGCCGAGCCCAACATTGGTCGCGATCATCTCTGCGGCGATCAGGCCGCGCCAGGCAAAACCTAGCCCGGTGCGGATGCCGGTAACGATGTTGGGTAGCGCGCCCGGCAGCAAGACCTCCGTCAACATGCTCCAGCGGCCGGCGCCGAGGGAGGCGGCGGCGTTGCGCAGCGGCTTCGGGATGGTGGCAACGCCGAGCAGCGTGTTGTAGGTGACGATGAAAAAGACGGCGTTGAAAATGACGAACGTGATCGCCCCGAAGCCATAGCCGAACCACAGCGTCGCGATCGGAATCCAGGCAATGCCGGCGAGCACGGAAAAGAAGCGGAAGAGGGGTGTCAGAAACGTCGACACCGCCGGACTTACGCCCATCGCCACACCGAGGGGGATGGCAAGCAGCAGGGCCAGCGCCGTGCCGACCATCACCCGCAGCAGGCTCGCGCCCACGTGCGCCCATAGCGTGCCATCGCGGCCCGCCTCGATGCCGGCCTCAACGACCGCGCCGAGGTGGGGGAAGAGGCGGGGGTTCACCTCAAAATAGGGAACGAGCACCGCCCAGAGCCCGACGAGAACGGCAAAGGGGGCCAAAAACAGCAGCACCGATGTGAGCGTGGAGCGCAGACGCATCTCATCCCAGGGAGAAAGCGAGAAACGAGCACGATCCTCGCAGTGTAGTTGAGGCGAACGACGGTGTCTGCGCCGCCACGGCAGCCCCAGCTCTTCCGGGGGCGGCGACCCTCGGGCTCCCCGCCGCAGACCTGGGGACCGGACGATCGAAGCACGCGAGCGCGCCCGCATCGGTGGCGACCGCCTGCGGCGCGCGTCTCACGTTCTTCCTAGCGGCAACGGCACCATCGCCAGGACGCATTGGGCCCAAGGTGTAGCAGGCCGGTGTCACAGGCCGGCGCCGCGACACGCCTTAGAAGGTCACCGACACTCCCGTTACAATGCGCACCTCGGGCTCCGCCTGAATGCCGTTTTGGTCGTTGATGATAGGAATGCCCACAGACACGAAGCTCGACCAGTTGTCCTTGGAGAAGCGCAACCCCGGCGCGAGGTAGAGCGTATTGCCCCCCGAGTTCGGGTCCGTGACGCCGCTTTCGACCTGCTTGGCGTGCCACTCGCCGTTCAGCTCCAGCACCAAGTCGAGGCTCGGTCCACTCGGGGCTTCCTGATGCGCATGGCTATGTTGATGGCTGCCGGGGCCTCCGTGCCACATCGGGTCCGGCAGCGCGCCCAGCTTCATCGGTGCCACCGCTTCCGATGTCCCGCCCATCAGGCGGTACGAAACGGCGGCATTGTAAAGGAGGCGATCACCGAGATCGGTGCTCTGGGTGCCTTCCGTCACCAGGACGTAAAGGACGTTTGCATCGAACGACCATGGCCCGATGCGCTTGGTGGCCGCCAGGCCGAACAACCCATCCCAAGAGCCGCTACCGGGCTGGAACTCGGCATCGAACAGCTCCCCGGTGTCGGTATGGCGGTCGGTGATGCCGGTCGGCGTCTTGACGCCGAGCAGGAGCGCCAGTTCTGTTCGCGTGGCGCGGTTGCTATAGAACCGATACTGGCCCAGCAGTGTGAGGTCGCCGACCCCGGCCGAGTCACCGAGAAAATCCACCGTGCCTACCGCCGGAGCACCGCCGCCAGGGTGCTCGTGTGCGGCCTCTTTGATGTCGGTCCGTACAACGACTGGCAATCGTGCACTGATCGTGAAATCGGCCGTGAGCCCATAACCAAAGGAAATGGCGGGCGCCATGATGGATGACAGGCTGTGAACGTGCTCGTCGTGGCTATGCGTCGCCCCGAAGTTTGCAAGGAAGGCATTGCTCAAGGGATCGAATTTGATCCACTCGAAGGCAATCGAGGCCGCCGTTTCCCCCTTGTCGAGCGGAGACGCACTAATGGTGTTGATCGGGCCGGCTCCGCCGGTCGATCCCACGCCAGAGGGGTGATGGGCGAACGCAGGTTGGGCGAACAGCAGCGCGGCTCCGGCCGCCGCGATGACGAACTTGGTCGGCATGAGGGTGTCCCCTGATACACCGAAGTGAAAGCGTGGGCAGTGCCCAAACTCTCTGCAACAAGACAGAAGCGAAGAACGAGCAGATACGGCGCGCTTAAGCGCTGACCGTCCCAGGCGGTCCGCGCGGCGCGTGTGCCGGCCAATCGGCGAGGGCGGACGGCGCGTCCGAGGGAAGCGCGGCAATCAGGTGCTGCCGAAGCCACGGTAGTTCGAAGTGACCAATTTGACCGGTCGCGAGCGCGGGCAGCTTTCCCGCCGATCCCCCGCCGACGACGCACCAGGGACACGATGGGCTTTCCTTGCCGGGCGGCGGAGTTCCCGTCGGCTCATCGATGACGACCGGGCCGTGCGACGTACAAATGACGACCGGGTCGGCAGCAGACGGCATGCTGGCGGCGTGGGCCAGTGCCAGGGCGCGCACCAATGGGTGGGCGGCCACCGTGAGGGAGATCACGAGCAGCAGGAATGTTCGCAATCCTGCACAGCGCCGTCGCATGTGGCATGCATCCTACATTCCGGCAGGGAAAGCTATGGCCGGAACACCACAGTCAGCGCAATTTAGAAAACCCGAAGTTGCATTGGCCGCACTGCCGCCTTGGGCGTATGCGGCGAGCCTCATCGTCCTCGCGGCTGGTCTCGGCGCGCGGGCGGTACCCCAGCAACCGCCGGCGACACCCCTCACGACGATTGCCCAAACGAGCCGAAGCCCCGCCCGGTCGCACGGGCTCATCCAAGCCGCGCCGGATTTTTTTTGAGCCGCCACTCTCGTGCGCTAACGCCTGCCCTGGCGCCGAGCGCCGCCCGTCGCGGGGGCAATAGCCTCGGGCGCGGAACCCGCCAAACGGCACCGCGGTGGCCGCGCTATAACTCGCGTTTGTTGCGACCGGGACCGACCCAGCACCGGCCGTTCCAAACCGCACCGAGCTCCACCAGTTCCTGTTCGGTGAAGAGGGCCCTAGCGGTGAGGGCATTCAAATGATACGCGCCCTCAACCGTACCACCACAGCTGCCAAGATACCCCTTGATCGTCTCATGGCTGCGGTCGAGGCTGAGCGCAATTTCGCGGCTCGAGACGCCTTGTAAGCGCGCCTTGATGGCCCAACGCCGTATGTCGTCTGCTGGACGCTCGCGTTTCATCCTGCCCTCAAAAACGCTTCGGCGACTCCCACCCAGTCCAGTTCTCGCGCAACCCGAAGCTCGCTTACAAATCACGAGACGGTGAGTGCACGGGGCTCAAGCGAAAGGGCAGCAGCGCCGACAGTGTTGATAATACTGAAAAAATCGGCCGGCAGGAGCCCTCTAGTCGCGAACTGTGGAGCGGTCTGCTGGCGCCGCGCCACTGAAAGTCCTGGGGCTAACCCTCCGGACAAGGACTTACGGAGTTATCGTCGCGCGCAGTTCGGCGGCTTCGCGGCTACGGCCTAGAAATCGAAGCAAACGGTGCCTGCCAACGTCGCGTTCTCGGCCGGTGGCATCCTTCCTCTTTTGCCGCCCGTCTCCGGCCGCGCACTGGCCTCGCAATGAACCCCCAGCGGGTTTTGGCTGCGAGCGCTGGCCCGGTATACACTCAAGGGCGGTGCCGCGGACGACCACGGCCGCTGGAGGCTGACACGCATGGCCGTAGACCTGGCGTGGTAGTGCTATTGCTCAGCCTGATCGCCCTCGTTGCCCTCTTGAGCGCCGTTTGGTGGCCCAATACCGGCACCGAGACCGCCAATGGACCGCGCCCTGCCCTGGGGTTTGGCGGAAAAGCGATTGGCCTTGCGGCTGGCTGACGACGTCCTCCTGGCGTCCCAAGCTCTGGCCAGCGAGCGCGGATTGGCCCTTGCGGCCCTGAGCGCCCTGGAGCCGATCGGTGCCCCCGAGGCCAGTGCCATCGCCGAGCGGCGCAGAGGTGCCGATGGGGCCGTTGCCAGGGTCCAAGCGCTTCTCAAACACAGGCAGCCGAGCCCGGTGGCACGGCACCTTGAACGGGTCGCCGCCGCCCAGGCGATGGTCTTATCGCAACGCCAAGAGTTCGATCGGGACGCGGGCAAGCCCGCAGTCCTGAGGTCCATCCATGCCGTCTCGAGATCGTTCGAAACGTCGACGGCTCTCATCGCCGCCATGCAAGACCTGCTCGGCACGATCCACGCCGAACTCAAGGCCGCCGACAACGCCATCGCCGGCTGGCTGGAGGTGCAGCGGCTGTCGCTCGAAATGGCAGAATATGCCGGACGCGAGCGCGCGCAAATCGGCATTTTCCTCGCTGCCGCCGGGCGCGCGGCCCGGCGGCAACTGACGAGTGCCGACTACAATCGTCATCGCGCCGTGTCCGTTTGGCAGCAAATGCAATCGACCTTGGCAGGCCTGGCGCCACAGCCGCGTCTGACCGAACAGACGCGATTGGTACAGCAGAAATATTTCTCAGACCGCGAACGCGTGCGCGGGCTGTTGCTCACGGCGGTGCCAAGCCAAGAGGTTCAGCCGATAACGGCGTCCGAATGGTTCCAGCACGCAACCCTCGCCATCGAGGCCATGATCGAGTTCGGCCGCCAGGCGGGTGCCCTCGCGGCCGAGAATTTTGAGCCGCGCGGCCTAAGGACGCTACCCTTTTGGAGGCCTGGGCTGCCGGCGCCGTGCAGTTTTATCCTGATTGAGCGCCGGCCTCATTTCGGGCCATTTGCCAAACACCGCTGCCATCCAATTGACGCAACCATTACATTTGGCCAAGCTTCCAAGCGCATTGCTGACTTCAGTCCCTCGCCGCTGTCACCGTTCCTGTTGGCTGCTGCGGCCTAATCGATCGGCGAGTACGCTATGTCGCCCGAGATGCTCTACACGGCCTCCACCTGGGTGTTGCCGGTCATCATCGCCATTACCCTGCACGAAGCCGCACACGGCTTCGCCGCCTACATGTTAGGCGACAACACGGCCTGGCGCCTGGGACGGGTGAGCTTAAATCCCCTGAAGCACATCGATCCGTTTGGCACCCTGCTTCTGCCGGCGCTGCTGCTGTTTCTGCGCGCCCCCTTCCTGTTCGGATACGCCAAACCGGTGCCTGTGAATTTTTCGGCCCTCAACCATCCGCGCCGCGACATGGTCCTGGTCGCCGTGGCCGGTCCCGCGACCAACATTGTGCTTGCCGCACTCGCAGCCCTGCTCTTTCACCTCATCGGCTTTTTTCCAACCGAAGCCGCCCGGTGGTTGGCGCAAAACCTGCGCAATGCGCTTATCATCAATGTGGTTCTGGCGGTGTTCAACATGATCCCGCTACCCCCGCTCGATGGCGGCCGGGTGGCCGTCGGCCTGTTGCCCAATTTTTTGGCCTTGCCGCTGGCTCGGCTCGAACCCTACGGCGTCATGATCCTTCTCACGCTTATGTTGTTTGCACCGATCCTCGGCGCCCAAATGGGCGTTGACCTCAACATCATCTCGCGCCTCATCAGCGGCCCAACAGAGGCCATCTTGGGCGTGATCCTGCGCCTGACGGGCAACAGTTGACCCCATCCCGCGGGACAGCGGGCTACCTCGCGACCGTTGCTCTGTGGCATTCTGGGCGGCGGCTTGGTAGCCGGGGGGCGTTCGAGGCGGAGAAAGTGCATGCAGTTTGGCCTGTTTGGGGGAGCCAAGTCGTCCGGTGACGGTCCGGTTGGGGACAGCATCGGCTACCGCAAATACATTGACTACGTGTTGCGGGCCGAGGATTTGGGCTTTCACAGCGTGTTCGTGGTCGAGCACCACTTCACCGGCGTTGGCCAGCTCTCTGCCTCCTTGAACTTTTTGAGCTATCTCGCCGGCCGCACCCAGCGCCTGCGCCTCGGCACGGCGGTGGTGGTTCTGCCATGGCACAATCCGGTCCTACTGGCGGAGCAGGTGGCAACGCTCGATCTTCTCAGCAACGGCCGCCTGGATTTTGGCGTCGGCAAAGGCTACCGCGACCCCGAATTTGCCGGCTTCTCAATTCCCAGAGAAGAAGCGACCGCGCGCTTCGATGAAACCATGGCTTTCCTGCGCAAGGCTTGGGCCGCCAAGGATCGCTTCTCCCACAGCGGCCACTATTGGCGTTTCGAGAACGTCATCATCGAACCTCGCCCGGTCCAGCAACCCCATCCGCCCCTGTGGATGGGCGCGGGCAGCCTTGACTCGATCCAGCGCGCGGCACGGGAAGGCTTCAATCTGCTGCTCGACCAGATCGCACCGGTCGAACTCATAATCGAGCGGGTTGCCGCCTATCGCCACGCCTTGCAGCTTGCGGGCCGCCCCTACCGCTCCGGTCAGATCGGCGTGGCGCGCGCTTTGCAGATCGTGCGAACCGAGGAGGAGCGGCAGCAGGCCTACAATCTGCGCATAAGGGTTCTCAAGGCGATTGGGGGTCTGGCGCGCGGGCACGGCGCCGAGCGCTATCGCAATATCGTCTCACATGCCGAGGCCGACCTTGCCAGTGAGGAAGCGGCCTTGCTGGGCACGCCCGACGAGATCATCGCGCGCCTGAAAAAGCTAGCAGCCGGGGGCGTCGATTACGTGTTGCTGGTCGACCCGACGGGCTCGGTGGCGGCACTGGACACCTTCGCCAAAGAGATCATGCCGCATTTCGCGGGCATGCCCCCGTCCCCAGCTGCCCTCGAGGAGGAGAGGCGATGAAACAGGCCGTCGCATTCTACAGCGAAGGCTGCAAGCTTTCCGGTGATCTCTATCTGCCGCAGGACTTGCGCGCGAGCGATCGGCGCGCCGGCATCGTGCTGTGCCACGGCTATACCGGTGTCAAGGACCTCTACTTGCCGGACAATGCCCGCGTCCTCAACGAAGCGGGCTACATCGTGCTCACCTTCGACTACAAGGGCTGGGGAGCAAGCGAGGGCCCACGCAGCCGTCTGGCGCCCTACGGCCGAGTGGCCGACGTCCAGGCGGCGCTGACCTTTTTATCCCTGCAGCCCCAGGTCGATCCCGGTCGGCTCGGCCTCTACGGCACGAGCTACGGCGGCGCCACCGTCGTCTGGGTCGGCGCCGTCGACCCTCGGGTCAAGTGCATCGTCAGTGTCGTTGGCATTGGTCACGGCCAACGCTGGATGCGCAGCGTGCGCCGACCCGACGAATGGCACGATCTTCTGAACCGAGCCAAATTGGACCGCGAAAAGCGCGTCATCGACGGCAAATCGGCGATGGCCGATCGCGCCCAGATCCTCTTACCCGATCGTCAGTCCGCCGAACTCGCCGCCGCCGCGCGCCGCGCCAATCCCGCCGCGGTCAATGAACTGCCGCTCGAGTTCATCGACGATACCTTGGGCTTTCATCCCGAGTGGGTGGTCGACAAGATTGCCCCGCGCCCAATTCTGTTCATCACCACGGATGACGACCGCCTGGTCCCGCCCGAAGAATCCGAGGCGCTGTTTGCCAAGGCCGGCGAGCCCAAGAAGCTCGTGACCTTGCGCGGCTTTGGTCACTACCAGGTTTATGTCGAGCCTGCCTTCAGCCAGGTCATGGCAGAAACCACCGCTTGGTTCCGCACGCACCTCGCGCACGCTTGACGACTTTGGCGTCGGGCTCCGAGCCGAAGCTTGTTTGGACTTAACGCGCGCGGGCGCCCGCTCAAACCATGGTTCGCCGGAGCGTAAGCGCGCCCTCCCCAGCAATGCACGCCTGGCGGGCCTCGCCTGATCTTGTGGTGGCTTGACCAGGACCACTCCCTATTTCAAAGTCTTGACCACAAAAGCAACAACGGCGCCGCGGCATTGCCGCGGACGCGAGCGACGGAGGAAATGCATGTCCAAAAGGCGCAACAATCGCCGCAGCCGGCGCGAGGTGTTGTCGGGTGCCGTGGCGGCGGTGGCCGTCGGGGGTTTTCCATTCGTCGCGCGCGCGCAAAACAAACCCATCAAGATTGGCATGCCGACCATTCAGTCGGGACGTGCGGCCATGGTCGGCTCCTCGTCTCGCAACGGCTGCTTGCTGGAGATTGAGAAATTCAATGCCGCCGGCGGACTGGGCGGCCGCATGGTCGAGCTGGTGGCGCGCGACACCAAGGGCAAGCCCGAGGAGGCGGCGCGCCTGTCACGCGAGCTCGTCAACAGCGACGGCTGCGAAATTCTGTTCGATGCGGAATCGTCGGCTGGGGCCTTTGCCATTCACGAGGTCGCAAAGGACTTGGGCGTCGTCGTCATGCACATGAACTCGGAGACCTCATCGCTGACGGCCGATCCGAAGCTGCGCATTGCAAACGCCTTCCGGGCGGCACGGCAGGGCATTCACGATTCGATCGCCGCCGGCTCCTACGCCGGCAAGATCGCCAAGGCCAAGGGCCTGAAGAAATGGCTATCGTGCTCGCCGGACTATGCCTACGGCCGCGACTCCACACAGCTCTTTCTCGAATACCTCAAGCACTTCCAGCCCGACGTCGAGGTGGTGGGTGAAGCCTGGCCGAAGTTGTACCAGCCGGATTACACCGATGCCCTGACCAAGATTTTGCAGATCAAACCGCAGGCCATGTATTCCTGCTTGTGGGGTGGCGACCTCACCGCCTTCATCGATCAAAGCGCAATCTACAATCTCTTCGCGCAGATGGAGGTCTTCACCATCAACGTGGCCGACTACACCATCCTGACGGCGGTCAAGAACCTGCCCAAAGGCATCCATTCCGGCAACCGCTACCTGTCGACGTTTCCGAAGACGGAAGCCAATGCCAAGTGGGCGGCCGAGTACCGGGCAAAATTCAACGAGTTTCCCATCAATTGGTCCTGGGAGAATGCCACCGGCGCCAAATTCGTGCTCGAGGGTCTGAAAAAGGCCGGCAGCACCGAGGCCAAAAAGTTGTCCGACGCCATCCGCGGCATGACGATCGAAAGCCCGTTCGGGGCCGATGGAACGCTCACCATGCGGGCCGAGGACCAGACGCTCGTCAATTACGCCACCGGCTGGGGGCAAACGATCCCGACGGAACCGTTCATGCCCGAAGTGACGCCCGTCGACTGGCAAGTCATCTACGAACTCGAAACGGCATGGAAGAAGAAGAACAACTACAGTTAAGCGTCATGCTCGCGTTGCGGCGCGCTGGCGCATTGTCCAGGAGGCGCTAGGCGCAACGGCAGCTACAGATCTGGATCGAGGTGGTGCTTGGATTTGCCGGCTTTGGCCAACTGCGTCACGTCGCTCTCCTGCATCGTCACGCAATCGACCAGTGGCTTGATCATCGGCATGCTGCTGTTTTTGGTGGCCGCCGGCGTCTCGCTCATCTTCGGCGTCCTCAAGGTCATCAACTTCGCCCACGGCTCCTTCTACATGCTGGGAGCCTACCTGGTACTGACCGTCTATGGCCTCAGCGACAACTTTCTGCTGGCGGTGATCTCGGCTGCCCTGGGCGTTGCCGCATTTGGCCTGCTGTTTGAGCGCCTGATCATCAGCCGGGTGTACGGCTCCCAGGTCTTGATGCAGCTTCTCGTCTGCTATGGCGTGATCTTGATCCTGGACGACTTGGTCAAGATCATCTGGGGTCCCGAATTCAAGTCGCTCGGGATGCCCGCCGCCTTTCAGAAGCCACCCTACCTTGTGGGCGGCGGCGTCGTACCCGTCTACTATCTGTTCCTGATCGTGCTGACCCTGCTGATTGCCCTGGCGCTCGGGCTCGCGATCACGCGCACCCGCTTCGGCAAAATCGTGCGCGCCGTGGCGATCAATCCGGGCATGGTGTCGGCGCTCGGCATTAACACGGGATACGTCTACGCCGGCGTCTTCATGCTGGGCGGCCTGCTCGCCGGGCTCGCCGGAGCCCTCGCGGCCCCGGTGCGATCGATCGTGTCGGGCATGGGCCTGTCGGTGGTGGTCGAATCCTTCATCGTCACCGTCATTGGCGGCATGGGCTCGGTCGCCGGCGCATTGATCGGATCGCTTCTGATCGGATTGGTGCGCAGCTTTGGCACCATCGGCTTCCCACTGTTTACCGAAGGCTTGATGTTTCTGCTGATGGCCATCGTGCTGGTGCTAAAACCCAGCGGCTTGTTCGGGCGTGAGGGCTGAATTGGTGCACACGTCCTCCTTGCTACGCGACTGCCTGATTGCGCTGCTGATCTTGGCGCTGCTCGCCGCCCTGCCGATGCTTTGGCCGAGCCGGGGCATGTCCGACTTTGTCATCCGGCTCGCCGCCTTCGGCATCTTTGCGACCTCGCTCAACATGCTGGTCGGCTATGCCGGTCTGGAGAGCTTCGGGCACGGCCTGTTCTTCGGTCTTGGCGCCTACAGCTTTGCCCTCGCCATGCAGAGGCTCGGCACATCCATCCCCGCGGCCTTGGCGCTGACCGTGCTGTTGTCCGTCGTGGTTGCCGGCATCGTCGGGGCAATTTGCGTGCGGCTGAAGGAGATCTACTTCGCCTTTCTGACCTTGGCCTTCCAGATGCTGCTGCACAGCCTCATTATTGCTTGGACGCCCTTGACGGGCGGCGACCAGGGCTTGACGGGCGGCGTGCCGCGCCCGCCGTTCTTGGGGATCCGCCTCGACCAGCCCTACCACCTCTACCTGTTCTCCGCCGGCCTGTTGGTGCTGTGCCTGCTGCTGATGCGCCATATCGTGCAATCGCCGTTCGGCTACACGCTCCGCCTGATCCGCGACAACCCCGCACGGGCAACGTCGCTCGGTATCAATGTCTGGGCCATACGTCTTGCCGCCTTCATTATCGCCGGCGCCTTTGCATCGATTGGCGGCGTGGTAATGAGCCTGTTCGTGTCTGGCGCCTTTCCGGACTTCGCCTACTGGACCATTTCCGGCGAGGCGATCTTCATGATCATGCTGGGCGGCACCACACTGTTTTTGGGGCCGGTGGCCGGCGCCGTCATGCTGCTGGTGCTGAACGACGTGGTGACCAAGCTCACCGAGCACTATGGCCTGGTTCTGGGCCTCATCATCTTGTTGTTCGCCCTTGGGCTAAGAAAGGGGCTTGCCGACTATCTGGCCGAGCTGTGGCACCAGCGTAGCGCGGCGCCAGGGTCAGTGCCGTTGCCAGCGGCCCCGTTCGCCGAGCCATCCAACAAGTTGAGCGGCGAATGACACGGGCACGCCAATGCTGCTGATCGAGAACTTGAGCAAATCCTTCGGCGGCGTCGTCGCCATCAGCGGCGTCAGCTTGAACTTCACGCCAGGCTCGCTCACCGCCGTAATCGGGCCAAATGGTGCCGGCAAGACGACGTTCTTCAACCTGATTATGGGGACCTTGCTGCCGGACAAAGGCCGCATTCTGCTGGGCGGAGAAAATATTGCCGGCCTGTCGACGCCCGAGATCGTTCGACGCGGCATTGCCCGGGCCTTTCAAATCGCCAGCATCTTTCCGAGCCTCACCGTCCGCGAAGCGCTGCTTGCCGCCGTGAACGCTCAACGCCAACAGCACGCAAGGCTGCTGGCCCGCTTTCCGCTTGCCGCCTCGCGCGAACGCGCCGAGGAGATCATGCATATGGTCGGCTTGGCGACGAAGGCCGACATGATCTCCCGCTCGCTCAGCCACGGTGACCAGAAGCTGCTGGACATCGCCCTCGCCCTGGTGCTCGAACCGCGGGTCCTGCTGCTCGATGAGCCCACGGCCGGCATGGGGCCCGAAGAGCGCTGGCACATGATCGATACCGTGCAGCGCCTGTGGCAGCGGGAGAAGATGACCCTGGTGTTCATCGAACACGACATGGATATCGTCTTCAAGATTGCCCAGAGCATTGCCGTGCTGAACTATGGTCGCGTCCTGGCCGAGGGCACACCCGCGGCAATCCGCCGACATCCCGCGGTGATCGAAGCCTATCTCGGCAGTGAGTACGCGGCGGGCCGCGCATGAGCCAACGGGCGATCATCGAAGCGGAGGGCATCGACGTCTACTACGGCTCGAGCCAGATCCTGTTTGGCCTCGGCGTTGCCGTGCTCGAGGGTCAGACCACGGCGCTGCTTGGGCGCAATGGCGCCGGCAAGTCCACCACGCTGAAGGCGCTCGCCGGCCTGGCGCCGCCGCGCCGCGGACGCATACGCATTGCCGGCACGGAGTTTCAGGGGCGAAAACCACATGCCATCGCCCGCGCCGGGATCGGCTATGTTCCCGAGGATCGACAGATCTTTCCCGAGCACTCGGTTGAGGACAACTTGCTGATCGGCACCAAAAAGGGGCCCGACGGACAGGATTACTGGACGCTGGCGCGCATCTACCAAATGTTTCCGCTGCTCGAGCCGCTCAAGAACCGCCTGGGCGGCCGCCTGTCCGGCGGCGAGCAGCAGATGTTGACCATCGCCCGCACGCTGATGGGAAACCCGATCGGCCTCTTGCTCGACGAACCGAGCGAAGGTCTGGCACCGGTGATTGTGGCGCGCATCGGCGAGCTTTTACGGCGCCTGCGCGATATGGGTGTGACCGTCTTGCTGGCCGAGCAGAACATGCATTTCTGCCTTGGCATCGCCAGTCACGCCGCCATTATCGACAAGGGGCGGATCGTCTATCGCAACAGCATCGACGCGCTCAAGGGCGACGACGCCGTCAAGAAGCGCTATTTGGCCTTGTAGGGAGCGCCAACATTGCCTTCGCCTCCAGCGCCAGGTGGTGACGGCTCAACGAGTGAGGAGACCTAAGGTGATGGGAAGCCGGCTCGACCCCGATCTTGCAAGGATCCTCCCGCTCCTGCCGCTCAAGGATGCGGCGAGCCTCACGCCATCCCGGGCCCGCCACGACCTGGTGGCGTTGGCGGATTCTCGCAAGGATGTGCCGTTGCCGCAGCCGGCCGCCGTCGCCGACACGCAAATTCCCATAGCCGGAGGCGCGCTGGCCGCGCGCCTCTACCGCCCAACGCGGCGGCCGACGGGGACGCTGATGTATTTTCATGGCGGCGGCTGGGTCGCCGGCGATCTTTACACGCACGATCGCCTCGCCCGCACGCTCGCCATCGAGCTTGAAGCGGTTGTGGTCAGCGTCGACTATCGACGCCCGCCGGAAGCACCCTTCCCCTGTGCGTTTGACGACTGCTATGCCGCAACGCGCTGGGCCGCAAGCAACATCGCCACGCTGGGCGGTGACCCCGGCCGGCTGGGCGTCGGGGGCGACAGCGCCGGGGGAAATTTGGCGGCCGCCGTGGCCCTGGCCTGCCGGGACCAAGGATACCCGCTCGCGGCCCAGTTCTTGATCTACCCCGCGACCGACCTTGGTCGGCTGCTATGGCGCGGAGGCCGAGAACGCCAACTACCCGTCGCGGTCAGAGAACGCCGAAGGCTATTTTCTCACCCTCGAGGCCATGCGCTTTTTTGCGCGCAGCTACCTTGCCGATCCGCTCGCCAGCGGCGATCCGCGCGCGTCGCCGGCGCGCGCCGGTAAATTCGCCGGGCTGCCGCCGGCGGTGATATGCACGGCCGAACTCGACCCCTTGCGCGATGAGGGCGAGGCCTACGCAAGAACATCTCGAACGCGCCGGCATTCGCGTCGCCTACTTTCGCGAGCCAGGCATGATCCATGGCTACTTCGGCATGGGCGGCGCCTCGCCCACAGCGGAGGCGGCCCGGCGACGTGCCTCGGCCCAATTCAAGGATATGCTCGTCGGTCCGGCCTGACGAGGACACGGCGCCGGGCCCGCCGGCGACGGAAGTTGAATGCGCAATGCGCCTGGGCAACGCCAACGCGCCCTTGCAAACGCGCAGCCGCGCCCGCCATGGCACGGGCCGGGGCCCGCCGCTGACACTTGGCCAGCGGGCGCGCCTGCTTCGCCCCCTGTCGCCCCGATCCATCGAGCCGGCGGGATCGGGCGTGATAGAATTGCGACAGTGGACGGATTTATTTTTTTGCTCGGAACCACAACCGGGCTTATGCATTCCCTTTCCCGGTTAAATCGGGGGGCACGCAGGTGTTTATTTATCTTTTCCGCGATGAAAGCGGCTGCAATACCTTTGCCTATTCGACCGATGTGACGGGTCGAAACATTCCGCAGCCAACGCCGCGTGCAAAGTGGAGCTTTGTTGCAGCGCTGGCGGATCGAGATATCGAAAACTTTGAGGACGTTAGGCGCCGCCTGCGACAGCATGGCTATTACGTGTTCCAACGGTGAGCCGCGGGCGCCTGGTCATTGCGCCCGCATCGGCGGCTAGCCCACGCAGGGCTGCTTGATTTGCCCGCCCTCGGTAAAGCTGTGGCGCACCAATTCCAGTGCCGGTTCGTCAGCCCTTTGTAGTTCCTCTGGCTTGAAGCAGCGAGTCATGACGTTGCTGCCCTCAGACCGTCGGCAGATGACGCCATGCCGCCCTTGCCCCACAACGCGCCATGGCAAGGTGGGTGCTGACCCCTTTTCCCAAACCTGGGTCCCCTTCGTCAGTATGCTCAGCATTATTGTGGTCCTTCCTGCAAGGCCCACCCGTCAGGCATTTAATATCGTCCCAGGGTAACGCTTCCGTGACAGAACTCCCCGAATTGCTTGGCACTTGGTAAACAGTTCTGCGTCACGGTCCAACGCCCGCGCGCTCCCGACCAGGGCGCGGATTTGGTTAGCGCCCGCGGCCGAACGCGCCGGGCCGCCGGGCCCCCGTACATCCCGAAAACGGACGGCTTGGCCGGGCTCAGCGGCCACGCGCGGTCGCGGCCTTTGGCCGCCCGACGGCCCTCCCCGCGTCCGCGCGATTTTCTCGGCCCACCAACAAAAAAGCGCCCCGCGGGTGCCCACCGATAAGACCCCCCGGGGACGCCGCGCCACCGCGTCCGCGCTCGGTGGTGCTGCCGAGGCACTCGGGGGGACGGCCGCCCGCCGGTAGGTTTGCTTTTTTAATGTCGGAGCAAGGCCTCACGCGCCGCAGCCGCAAACGCTGGCCTCGACGCCGGCATGGGCGCCTCGCGTGGCAGGCCCGACCGCAACCCCGGTCCGTCGCCCACCGCTGTGCGCGGCGCGCACACAGGCTCGCCGCTTTTCACCAACTATTGCAGCGCCTCGGGCCGCCACGCCCCCGTGCTGCACACAGGCACAAAAAAACGGGCAAAGCGGGCCTAACAGCCATCCTCATGCGCACCCCCAACCGCACTGGCGTGTCAATCCACCACGCTCCAAGGCTCACAGCGACCCGGTGAGAAATATAAAGCGGCCGAGAAATTGTCAGCACCCAGCGGACCGCTAGCCGCAATAGTGTTGCCCGATCCGGCTAGGGCACGCTGTGACGTGCGGCATAGCGCCGGCCCGCGCACGCGTGCGACGGCGTGCTGGCGCGGCGAGGAGGGCCTAAAGCAGCAGGGACGGCCCAACGCTCCGGCAATGGCCTTTTTTTCGCAAAGGCGTGAGCCCGACGGCCGAACACGGGTGCGGCTTGGTCCGCAAAAAGGGCGCGGCCCCGCCGGGCCGCGACCGTGGCGTTCGCTCAGGTGTTTCGATACCCCGAGCGCAGATCCGCCTGATTGGGGAGTTGCCCGTTCGGCGTCAACCTGTCGATCACGCCCGGAAGGTACCTGGAGAGTTGCGAAAGCAGATCGTCCTGCGGGGCACCCGACTGGCGCGAAAGATCGTTGATGGTTTTTTGCCCGAGCGCCTCGCGCAACTGATTGGGCGAGACCGCTTGGTTCTGGCCGGTGCCGATCCAGGAGTTGATCACGTCCCCGAGGCCGTTTTGCTTGAACTGATTGATGAGCACGTCGAGACCTCCTGATGAGGCCTGCGGCGCGGACGGTGCCGCTTGTCCGGCGGATGCGGCACCCGGTCGAGGCGCCAACAGTGCCGTCAAGGCCGCGGCAATTTGCGAGAATTGGTCTTGCGCCGGTTGGCCCTGAGCCGTCCGACCCTGTGTTGGTTTGGCTCCCAGCGCCGCACCGATTACGTCATCGAGCAATCCCATTTTGTGCTCCTCTAGGAAACGACGCTAACGCGCAGCTACCGATGCGTGCTGCAGGGTGGATTGTGCGCGCGGGCGCGGCAAACTAAATCGGCACATACCCTGAGTAGGGACCATGAGCACGGGGCCCGAGTACGGGGCCCAAGTACGGGGCTAAGTACGGGGCTGAGTACGGGGTATGTGTTGGGTGCACCTCCTGGAACGCTCCGCTTGGGGCAGCAATGGCTCTAGACGCTGCGGCAACGCATTCCTCTCTCGGGTTCGCGAGACAAAGGCGCAGGCGGCAGGGCGAACAAACCGCCACGGCTCTCCTGGGGGCCGATCGCCTAGGACGCGGGCGGGCGCGCAACCGAAAGGTTACCCCAACTCGTGACCCGGGCGATACGAAGGGCGATGACCGGCTGCTCGGCGATCTGCATGGCTGCAAGTTGGGGGTATCGTCCGCGCAACAGGCTCTGGGCCTCATCGTGCTCGCTGCCGTGCGCCAGGATCTCGGCGTGACCGTGCAGCATCACCCAGCCGAGCCGCCCCCAATCCTCCTCATAGCGGTCGACCACGACGGCGACCATCGGGTTCTCGGCGATATTGCGCAAGCGCTTGAGGAGGCGCGCGGGTCGACGCTTCGGCTTCTCGTCAATCGTCACGTAAAGCGTAGGTGCCGAGACGACAAAACAGACCGGCACCACATGCGGAATAGCCGCCCGGTCGGCCGTTGCCAGATGCGCAACCCGGCGGTCGGCCAGGAATAAAGCTTCGCGATCCGATAGCATGGGGACCTCGCTGCCCGCTCCGCTGCCGGCCAAATTCTAAGGTACGCCTCTCGCCTGGCCCAAGCCCCCGCACGCGATCTCGGGGCGCGCGCGTGCGCGCCGTCACCGTTTTTTTGCCCTGGCCAACGAGAGGACGTCGGCGCCGAAGGAATAGCTCAGGAGGGCCAGGCCGGCGAGGCAGAGCGGCGGCGCGAGCTCGGAGCGGTAAGATCGGCGCCAAGACTGTAATCAAAACCGCGCCCTGCACGACACAGATGACTTTTCGCCGCCGCAGGGGCTCGAGGGGCGCTGCCAGCGTTGGGTGTAGCCAGCCGGCAGCGACAAAAAGGTAGCGCATTAGCCCGTTGCTCAGGACCCGAGACTCCGACCTGCCCCGTGCTATAGACCAGCAACGCGAGCGCCAGCATAAAAAGGCAATCGACTTCCAGATCGAAATCGGCCCCGAACCGACTGGTCATACCGTTCCGGCGCGCAATCCAGCCGTCGACCCCGTCAAGCACAAGGGCCCCCGTCGCGGCAACGGCCAGCAACCAGCGCAAGCTTTGGTCGAGGTCACGCTCGCCCAGCATGGTCTCGCCGACAACGCCCCACAGCAGGGCCGTCAAAGCTGCGCGCGCCAACGTCACCGAATTGGCCGCGCCGAAGCGCTGGTGGGGCGCGTGGCGGTCGAGGTCAAAGACCACAAAGGCCGCGACAAGACCGTAACAAGAAAACGCCGTCAGCAAGCCTCGCCAGCCGATGGCCGCCAGCACGCGCAAGGCCATCGCGGCGGCCATCAGGCCGACGGCCATCGTCAGCAACTGCATTCCCGCAACAAACCGCAGCGGCCTGGTTTGAGGCAAGATCATCGAACCACACGACTTGGCTGCGCGTCAGGGCAGCCGCTTCCCACAGCTGTCAATCCGTTTGCCTGGGGCCGATCCCTGGCACCGCCCATCGCAACAGCGCGATCCTCTAGACCCCAGTTGGCGCGACGGCGGCCGCTCGATCACCGGGGGCCACTCCCCGCGCCGGTCCTTGCCGCTAGCCGCGTCCCGCGCTGCGGAAGCCCCTCGCCGCCTTCCCGGCCGCTTCAAACGTCGCGGCCGCGTCCTTGGCGGTCATGGCCACCGTCGTCTCAATGTCGGACAGACTGCCACCGGCGGCGGCGGCGAGGATCGCAGAGGCCGCCGTCTTTTCATCGGGGAACTCGCCGATCACCAACCAATCATGGCGGCCGAAGGTCAAATACCAACCCAACAGCTTGCCACCGACACTCTTAAACAAGTTGGCGACGTGTTCCTCACGATTTTCGGGCTTGGCGAGCATGCCCTTCACGGCGTCGGTCGTAAACTTCCCCCGCGATATATAAATGGGCATGGGTTCCTCCTAACGAAAACGCCTCCTCAGCAACAACAGTATTCCCTCCCTTGCCATCGGTCAGATCAACTCTTTGCAATGGAGGTAACAACCCTTTGTGGCTGCGCGGCGCAAGCCTGCCGCGGTGAAGTTGATTTCGATCAAACCGCGGCACGGGAAACCCTGCAAACCTCATCCAACCTTGGTCGCGAAGCGCACACATGTTGGGGCCCGATCTTAACCAACGGCTGGGGCGCCGAGCTTTTGGCGCCGGGTTTGACACGCCCAGAGTTTAAGCCGAGCCAATCTTTTCGGCCCGTGCCGATCATCCGAGCCGCCGGGCAACCGGCGCGGCTTGGTTGCAATGCACAAAACGGGACTGCCAAGCGTGGTTGGGTGTATCGGCCCGTCGCGCGCTGGCAAAAAAGGCCGCGCGCAGGGATGACGGCCCGCGCGCGGGCCGTCGGATTTCCGGGTTACACCCGATTTCCTTTCACCTGGGCGTTGCAGAGATTTCTGTTTTCAAGGTTTTGCGCCCGGCAAGGCGGCGCATGTGCGCGCGCACGCCGGGCCATTGACGCAAAGCTATGGCGCGCTTGGGGGCAAAGGGAAACGGAGTCCACGGGATGAAGCTTTCCCTGACCTCGCCACCCCCTTCTCGACGCAAACAGGAACTGACCGTGTTTGTGGTCTTGACCTTGGTTCTGGCACCCGTCCTGGCGATTGCGACGGTCGGGGGATACGGCCTTGGCATCTGGATCTATCAAATGATCAGCGGGCCACCAGGTCCGCCGCCAAAGGCAACGCGGCCGCCGGGTATCGTCCCCCAATGAAGTATGAAGGCCCGTGAGGCTCGACATGCGAGGTTCGACATGCCCATAACCCGCCGCGCCCTTCTTCCTCACGACCGGAAGCCTGGCCGGCCGACCGGAGGGGGGAACGGCAGACGCCAGGTTGAAATCGTCAGCCTCCTCGTCAGCGCGCAACCGCAACACTTGGCTGCCGTCGCCGCGGCCATCCTCGAACTCGGCAATTGCGAGATCCATGCCCAAGATCCGAAGGGCAAGCTGATTGTGGTGATCGAGGAGGAAAGCCAGGGGGCAATCGGTGCCAAGGTCAACCTCATTGCCGGACTGCCCCACGTCGTCGCGGCGGCCATGGTCTTCCAAGCCACCGATACCGAGCCGGACATTGCTTGAGGCCGCTCATGACCGACCGTGGGATGAACCGTCGTCAACTCCTGAAAACGCAAGCCGCGCTTGCGGCCGCGGCGGCGGCAGGGCTGCCGACCTCGTCGGTCGCACAACTTGTCACCGACCGTAATCAAAGCGAACTGACCTGGAACAAGGCGCCCTGCCGGTTTTGCGGCACGGGCTGCGGCGTCCTGGTGGCCACCAAAGATGGGCGGGTGGTGGCGACCCATGGCGACGCCAAGGCGGAAGTCAACCGCGGGCTCAATTGCGTCAAGGGCTACTTTCTTTCCAAAATCATGTACGGCGAGGATCGCCTGACGCAGCCGCTGCTGCGCAAAAAAAACGGTGCCTTCGACAAGGCCGGCGACTTCACGCCCGTGTCCTGGGATGAAGCCTTCACGGTCATGGCCGATAAGTTTCGCGCCGCCCTCAAAAAGGGCGGACCCTCGGCGGTCGGCATGTTCGGCTCGGGGCAATGGACGATTTGGGAAGGCTACGCCGCGGCCAAGCTCTTCAAGGGCGGTTTCCGCAGCAACAACCTTGACCCCAATGCGCGCCACTGCATGGCCTCGGCTGCCGCCGGCTTCCTGCGCAGTTTCGGCATCGACGAACCGATGGGTTGCTACGACGATTTCGAGGCGGCCGACGCCTTCGTGCTGTGGGGCTCAAACATGGCGGAGATGCATCCGATCCTGTGGTCGCGCATCACGGATCGGCGGCTCTCCTTCCCGCACGTCAAAGTGGCGGTGTTGTCCACGTTCGAGCACCGCTCATTTGAGCTGGCCGACATCCCCCTGGTGTTCAAGCCACAAACCGACCTCATTATTCTCAACGCCATCGCCAATCACATCATCACAACCAATCGCGTCAACAAGGAGTTCGTCGCCAAGCATACGGTGTTCAAGCAGGGCCAAACCGACATCGGCTACGGTCTGCGACCCGAGCACCCCCTGCAACAGAAGGCAACCGGCAAGGACAATGCCGGTGCGGCGAGCGATATCAGCTTCGATCAGTTTGCCGCCTTTGTCTCGGCCTATTCGCTGCAGCGAGCCGCCGATGAATTCGGCGTGCCGCTCAATCGCATCGAAGCATTGGCCGAGCTCTACGCCGAGCCGAAGACCAAGGTCATGAGTTTGTGGACCATGGGCTTCAATCAACACACGCGCGGGGTGTGGGCCAACAACCTCGTCTACAATCTGCATTTGCTGACCGGTAAGATCTCCGAACCGGGCAACAGCCCGTTCTCGCTGACCGGACAACCATCGGCGTGCGGCACGGCACGCGAGGTCGGCACCTTTTCCCACCGCCTGCCCGCCGACATGGTCGTCACCAACCCCGAGCATCGCGCCAAGACGGAAAAGATCTGGCAGCTGCCGGAGGGCACCATCGCCGACAAGCCAGGATTTGATGCCGTCCTGCAGAACCGGATGCTGAAGGACGGCAAGCTCAATGCCTATTGGGTGCAGGTAAACAACAACCTGCAGGCGGGCGCCAATATCGATCAGGAAGGCCTGCCGGGCTACCGCAACCCCGAAACCTTCGTGGTCGTCTCGGACGTCTACCCGACAGTTACCGCGCTCGGCGCCGATCTCGTCCTGCCCGCGGCGATGTGGGTGGAGAAAGAAGGGGCCTATGGCAATGCCGAACGGCGCACGCATTTCTGGCATCAGCTCGTCGAACCGCCTGGACAAGCGCGTTCGGATTTGTGGCAGTTGTTGGAGTTCTCGAAGCGCTTCAGGGTCGATGAGGTTTGGCCGCAAGAGCTGATCGCCAAGAAGCCGGAGTACCGCGGCAAGTCCCTGTACGACGTGCTCTTCAAGAATGGGCAGGTCGACAAGTTTTCCCTCGGGGATGTCGAGCCGGGGTACGCGAATGCGGAAGCGACCCAGTTTGGCTTTTATGTGCAGAAGGGCCTGTTTGAGGAATACGCATCCTTTGGCCGCGGCCATGGTCACGATCTGGCACCCTTCGACACCTATCACCGCGTACGCGGCTTGCGCTGGCCGGTCGTCAACGGTCAGGAAACGCGCTGGCGTTTCCGCGAGGGCCACGATCCCTACGTCAAGGCGGGCAAGGGCTATGAATTCTACGGCTTTGCCGACGGCAAGGCGCGCATCTTTGCCCTTCCCTACGAACCTCCGCCGGAGAGTCCCGATAAGGAGTATCCGCTCTGGCTCACGACCGGACGCGTGCTGGAGCATTGGCATTCCGGTTCGATGACCCGGCGCGTTCCGGAACTGTACAGGGCTGTGCCCAATGCGCTTTGCTACATGCACCCCGACGACGCCAAGGACTTGCAGCTCTGGCGCGGCCAAGAAATCAAGGTGGTGTCGCGACGCGGTTATATTCGCACCCGGGTCGAGACCAAGGGGCGCAACCGACCCCCGCGCGGCGTCATCTTCGTTCCCTGGTTCGACGAAAGCGAGCTCATCAACAAGGTGACGCTCGATGCAACCGACCCGATCTCGCTGCAGACCGATTTCAAGAAGTGTGCGGTCAGGATCGAGAAAGTCTAAACCATGCCTATCGCCGGCAAGTACCTGTTGCTCGCCCTAGCTGGCGTTGCGCTTCTCGGCCTTGGCACGATTGCCAGCGGCCAGAGCGGCCCCGGCGGTTTGCACTCCAACCTGCGCGGCAACACGCCGCTGCCGGTCGAAGGACCCGCCCCCGCTTGCTGCCGCAGGCTAATACCGACATCCGCGAGGTGCGCAACTACCCGGAACAGCCGCCGGTGATCCCGCACACGATTGAGGCCTATCAACTCGACAACAACGTCAACCAGTGCCTGTCGTGCCATGCACGCGCGCGCACGGGCGAGTCACAGGCGCCGATGGTGAGCATTACCCACTTCATGGATCGCGACGGCCAGTTTCTGGCCAGTGTCTCGCCGCGGCGATACTTCTGCGTGCAATGCCATGTCCCGCAGGCGCCGGTCAAACCACCGATCGCCAACCGCTTTGTCGATATCGACACGCTCCTTAACGCCGCGGCGCCCGTCCGAAAATGAGCCGGCAGAGCAACGACCCGATAACCCTCGCCTCTTGCCTGCAGGCCGGCGCACGCCGCATTCGCGGCTGGGCGAGGCGGCTGTGGCAGCGGAGCAGCCCCCTACGTCAGCGTTTGCTCGACTATTGGCAGATATTTATTTCACCAAGTCAGACGCTGAGCCTCGGCTTTCTCAGCATCGGTGGCTTCCTGGCCGGGATCGCCTTCTGGGGTGCCTTCAATACCGCCCTGGAAGCGACCAACACCGAGACCTTCTGTGTCAGCTGCCACGAAATGCGCGACAACGTCTTTCAGGAACTGAAAACCACCATCCACTATTCGAACCGCTCGGGCGTGCGGGCCACCTGTCCCGACTGCCACGTGCCGCATGATTGGACCCACAAGATCGCGCGCAAGATCCAGGCGTCGAAGGAGGTCTGGGGCAAAATCTTCGGCTCGATCAGCACGCGCGAAAAATTCCTCGACAAACGCTTTGAGCTGGCTTCCCACGAGTGGGAACGGTTGCATGCCAATGATTTCCTTGAATGCCGCAACTGCCACGCCGCGGCCTCGATGGACATCGCCAGGCAAAGCCAACGCGCCGCCAACGCGCACCAGCGTTCCCTCTTTACCGGACAGAAGACCTGCATCGATTGCCACAAGGGGATCGCGCACCGGCTGCCGAAGGGCGCCTACGACTTCGGCATGACGCAAGAGACCGCAGCGCTACGCGATTTCCTGGAGCCACCCGACAAATAAGCTGGCAGCGCCGGGCTCTGCCCCGGCCGCAGGCTCACCCCGCAATTAAGGATCGCGCGGCGGCCAAACCACGACCGCGCGAGACGGCTCAATGATGGTTGCCGCCTCAGGGAGCCGCAAGGGCGAAACGCCCGATGCAGTGCTTGAGCTGCTGCACGGCCGGATGCTCCTGCTGGCGCCGGCGCAAGGCTCTTTGGGTGGCAATGACGACCTTGCGCTCGAGGCGTTCGTGCAGATGCCCGCAAAACACCACATCGAGCTGATCCTGGGCGAGGCCAATAATGGCGGGCACGTGATCGTCATGCTGTCGATTGCCGCCGTCGAGCACGACGCCAACGCGTGTGCTGTGGCGCACACACAGCGGTGTGCCGTTGCCCAGCAGCAGAGCATCGTTGCCCTCCTCGCCCCGATCAGGAGCCAGCATCGCTTGCGCGAAGCTGCGCCGGTGATCGAACAGCACCTCCACCCGACCGAGGTCATCGACGGCGAACGGCGCCCCATGGATGGCTTGTTGCACCAAGTGGCGGGCGTGGTCCGTGCTAAGCGCGCCATCGCCGAGAACGACAGGCTCGAGGCCCTCGCCGCTCTTGGGGCCGCCGACATTGAAAATATGACGCGCGACGCTCACATGGCGGCGCTCCACCACCACGCTCGGGAATTTGCCAAGGACTTCGACCAGTTCCTCAAACATGCCATGCCCCAACAAGGGATGCCGCCGAGGCGGGTCGCTTCAGCACAGAAAAAGACCAGGAAAACATGAATGCCGCGGGCCAACAGTGAGACCGCGCCGCGCTCACGGCAAATCAAAAGCGCGTAAGGTTGAGCCCCGCCCCGCAACCCCCGCCAGACCTTCGCTCGTCCTCGCGCACGGCTAGCTTGTATCAACAATGCGCCGCGCGATCCTGCGCGCCAACGGCCTCGTCAGCATCTTAGCTGTTAGTGAGGGGGCCGCACCTGGTGGTTCCACCAACATGCCTCGCCCGGCCGCGCCAGGGACGTCATGGTGTCTACCCTCGCTGTTGAGGCGCTTAACACCGACTTCTACACGGTCGTCCCGATGGACAGGCTGAACCCCAAGGTCACACAGTCGAGGAGGCGCTGACGTATCGGACACACGTCAGAGCCGGCCTCGGCAGATTTGCAAACCCTACGCCCGTTGGGTCGCCGCTTGACGCGTAGTATCTGCCGGGGCCCTATGCCCCTCGCGCACGCCCGTGCGGGACGCCTATCCCACCCGCACCCCTCAAGCTTGCCTCCCACCTGCTCCCCTTAAGCTTTTCCCCGGCTGACCTGAGCGTCCGGGGGTCGCGAGCCTAGCCGCGTAACCGCCGATCTCCCCCATTCCGGTGATCGGCGCTGAGAGGCGCAATCCCACCTGATAGACACCCGATCGCCCACCACACGGTGGTGCAGCAACAGCGGAGCCGCGCGACATGGACGTCTTCGCCCTGGTGCCGTTCTTCATCATGGGAACTGCAACGCTTTGCGGTCTTTCGCTCCTGGTGTGCCTGGTCGTGTTGGAGCGCGAGCCCGCCCGTTGGCGCCTGGCAGCCCTCCCCAGCAAGCCCTACCGCCGTCGCAAGGGATGGATCGGGCGACACGCGCCGGCGGCGCGGCGACCCGCGGCGCAGGGCAGAGCCCCACGCAAGGACGTGGGACCCAGCTCGCACCCGAGGCAAGCGCCAAAGGCCGCCTCGGGACGGGCCTGACGATGACCACCGCACGATCGATGCCGGAGCCCGGGCGCCAGGCGAGGCGAAACCGGGAGCCGTCTGTGCGATCGCAATGCAGCAACGAGGGTCACGGTCCATGAGCTCAGCGCAAACGCGTAAAGCGCTGCTCAAACAAAGCCGCGCGGCGTTGTGGACGATCCAACTCGCCGTCGATGCGGTGGCCGACAGTATCCATCAACTGAAATTGCTGCAGGGTCACGCGCACCGGGGCCATCGCGCCGCCCTCGTGACGCTGCGGCTGGCCCGGCACCACGCGCTCAAGGACTGCGACCTGCAGCGCGTTGAAGACACCGTCGGCAAGTTCGCACGCCTCACGGATTGGCCGGCGGCGATGCGTGCGCGCTCGCGATACCAACACCTTGAACGCCCCCTCAGCGAAACGGAAAGCCGCCAGGTTGCCAACCTGGCGGGCCGGGCGCTTCTGGTCGCAGCTGGGATGCTCGACATCACCGAACAACTCGATGCTTGGTATGGCGGGCTTGCCGTAGCCGCGGCAGCCGTCGCGCGCTCGGCCTTGGCGAACGTGACGAGCCAAGGTCACCGGAAACGGGCCGACAAGCTCATGCTCCGGCTCGAGGAACTCTGCACCAATACCCAAATCGCCTGGGCGTTCGCCGCAAGCGGTCAAGATCGACCGCAGCCTCCGCGGACGCTGCACTGACCTCGATACGCCCTTGTCGACGCCTTGCCGATCCCCAGCCCACGAGGCCCGCGGGGAAGCGCGCTAAGCCGGCAAACATGGCGCGCGCTTGGCCAAGGTGTTAGCGCATTGCCAGGGACAGTGGCGCGATGCGGACCGCCCGCACCTCACAGCAGACTGGACCCGGGACGGCTGATCCGGTATTGCGCGGCTATGAGAATGAGCAAGCTCGCCCAGATTGTCCTGCTGTCGGCCATCCTGGAAAGCTTTTCGCCTCTACCACTCCTGGCGGGGGAGCGCGCGACCCTGCAAGCGGCGTGCTGGCAAGCCTCGGCGCTTGCGGGCAAACCCGGAGAGGAATTGGTCGTCCGCGCCAGTCGGCAATTGCGCGTTCCGGACATTGCCGGCCTCAACGCCCGCAATCCCCTGCCCGCCGCGGGTACGGTTCGCCGGGTCCTGTTGCCGCCCGGCCAAAAGCTGATCGCCCTCACATTTGATCTTTGCGAAACGTCCGGCGAAACCGCCGGCTATGACGGCAGCATCGTCGACTATCTCAGGTCGCAGCAGGTCAAGGCCACGTTTTTTGCCGGCGGTCATTGGATGGCGTCGCACCAAGCGCGCACCCAGCAGCTCTTGAGCGACCCGTTGTTTGAGATTGGGACGCACGGCTGGGCGCATCGCAACACTCGTCTCATCAGCGGCATGGAATTGCAAAAGGAGATCCTCGGCCCCTCCGCCGTTTATGCCAGCATTCGCTCCGAGCTGAGCCAGGCGCAGTGTGCGGCGCCGGTGCGGTCGGCATTCTCGGCCATCCCGGATCGACCCAGCCTGTTTCGCTTTCCATTCGGCGCTTGCAGCGCGGAAAGCCTTGCGGCCGTCGCGGGCGCGGGCCTGATCGCCATCCAATGGGACGTTGCCACCGGGGACCCGTCGCCGCATCGCTCCGCCCGGGCGATTGCCGATGCGATCATCCGCAACGCGCGGCCGGGCTCGATCGTTGTTTCGCATGCCAATGGACGCGGCTACCACACGGGTGAAGCCTTGCCGCTGGCCATTCCGGCCCTTCGCGCCAAGGGCTTCACCTTTGTCACGGTCTCCGAGCTATTGAGCGCAGGCAAGCCCGTCATGGCCGAGACCTGCTATGATGCGCAACCCGGGGATACCGACAGGTACGATTTCCCAAAGGGTCCCACGCCCACCGCCTCCCCGTCCTGGGAGTCCACCACGCATGTCCGAGCCGGCCCCTCCCTTCCGCGCTGAACGGTATCTCCTGCGCCCTCTGCCTGACGGTCGCAGCTTGGCTGTGAGCCGCTTCACCACCGCAACGGCGGACGTGCTTGGTCCGGCGACGGCCGGCTTCGGGCCGTGGGCGCACTATGGGTTCGACGGCCGAAAAATTGCCGCCGGGTTCAAGACCAGCACCGAGGGGACCTACCGGTTTCAAGTCGAATGCGACGGTGAGCTTGCAGGCGCCATCGTCGTGGTCTGTCCCTGGTTGGCCGGGCCCTACCTGCAAATGCTCGCGATCCTGCCGGCGCATCAGAACCTCGGCATCGGCGCCAGGATTCTCGCCTGGTACGAAGGCGAGGCGCGTGCGCTGTTCCGCAATGTTTGGCTGTGCGTCAGCGGTTTCAATGTCGCCGCCCAGCGCTTCTACCAAGCGCACGGCTACACGCATGCCGCTACCCTCGATGGGCTGATGCGCGACGGCGATGCCGAATTGCTCATGCGCAAGCGCCTCGTGCCGTAACCCTCCTCACAACCGAACTCTCGACGCTCACCGCCTCCACGTGCGCGCGAGCCCAGCCTGTCCGCGCGCGCCTGAGGCGATGGCGTTGCCGCGTCAATCGGTTTCGATCGGCAGCGACGGGTCGCGCGCCCACTCGCCCATCGACCCGTCATAGAGCGACAGCTTGTCGTAGCCCAGCTGATACAGCAGGAACAGGTCAACGGTGGCCGAAATACCCCCGCCGCAATAGCAGATGACGGACGTGTCCTTGGCGATGCCTTGGGCGGAGAATTTGGCCGCCGCGTCGGCGAGCGTCGCGAAGGTCTTGTTCGGTCCAACGAGGCTCGCCGCCGGAACGTTGACGCTGCCGGGGATGCGACCGGGCCGACCATAGCGGCTCGGCTCCAAGCCCTTGTGAAACTGCGGCCCGAGCGCATTGACGATGGTCGTCGTCGGGCTGCCAAGCCCGGCCGCGACGGTGTGGCGGTCGCTGAAGTAGCCCGGCCGTGGCGCGGCGCTAAAAGTGGCGAGCGGATAGCCTTTGGCCGCTCCCGTCTCGATTGCGCGGCCCTCGGCTTTCCATTTGTCGAAGCCGCCGTCAAGGACCGAAGCATCGTCAAATCCCAGCGATTTGAGCATCCACCAAAAGCGCGTTGCCCACATGCTCGTGCCGATGCTGTAGAGCTTTACATGCACCCCAGCCCCGATGCCATGCCGGCCGAAGGCGGCTTCGAGCGCTGCCGTTGCTGGCATCATGAAGCGAAGCTTAGTCGTAGGGTCGGAAAACTCGCCTTGCAAATCGAGAAAGTCCGCGCCGGGGATGTGCCCCTCCTCAAAGCTGCGGCGACCGGCGACCACACGATAAGGTTGGTCACTATCGGCGGGCGCGGGCTCGAGGTAGGTCGTGCAATCATAGATCCTGAGGTTGGGTTGGCCGAGACTGGCGGCCAGCTGTTCAGTGCTCGTCAGGGCCCGGGGGTCGCGCATGTCTTTTATCCTCATGCTGGCAAGCGGCGAGCGCCTGCTGCCCAGCGAATTTCGCCTGGGCCAACATGCCACAGCCGTTCCGGGTTTGCATCGGCTCGATAGCCAGCAGCCCTCAGAGCCACAACACCTGGCGGCGCAGGTCGAGGTCCTCCGATAGGGCTTTGGAGGGCCCGACGTGAATAATCTGGCCGCGCTCGAGCGCAACGGTGCGGTCCGACAGCGCCAGGGCGAGATCGAGATGATGATCGACGATCAGTATTGAGATCTCCTGGCGGAGTTTGTCGAACGCCTCGAACAACTCCTCGATGACGGCTGGGGCCAGACCCTCGAACGGCTCGTCGAGCAGCAGCACGCGCGTATCCCCCGAGAGCGCGCGCGCGACGGCCACCATTTGCTGCTCGCCGCCGGAGAGGTAGTCGGCCGGCGAGCGCCACCGCTCCTTAATGCGCGGAAAAAAGGCAAAGATCTTGTCTTCGTCCCAGTAGGTGCCGGCCTGATTGCGTCGCCGTAGGCGACCGAGCTCCATGTTCTCGGCCACGCTCATTCCCGCAAACAGGCCACGCCCCTGGGGCACGTAGGAAATGCCGCGGCGGGTGATTTCGGCGGCGGCGCGACGCGCGAGCTCTTCGCCTCCCAGCACGATGCTGCCCACGGCCGGGGGCGCGATACCGACGATCGTCTTGAGGAGCGTCGACTTTCCCGCGCCATTGCGGCCGAGCAAGGCCACGATCTCCTTTTCGCGCACGGCGAAGCCAACGTCGTGCAGGATGTGGCTCTTGCCATAGAAGGTGTTGACCCCGTCGAGAACGAGCAACGGTTGGGGCTGGGCTGCGGATGGTCGGGCCTTGCCGGCAAGCGCGTGGCTGCCCGAGCCGATATAGACCTCCTGCACCTTGGCCGAGGAACGGGCCTGCTCGACGGTGCCGTCGACCAAGACCTGGCCGTCGTTCATCACGGTGACCGCATCGGCAAGCTGGAACACGCGGTCGATATCGTGCTCAACCAGCAGGACCGGAATGTCCGTCGAGATCTGCTTGATCAGACGGCCGATGCGCTCGCGTTCGGCGGCGGCCAGCCCCGCGAGCGGCTCATCGAGCAGGAGAACACGCGGCTTGGTTGCAAGCGCCAGTGCCATATCGAGCAGCCGTTGGCCGCCATAGGACAGCGATCCGGCCTCGACCCGCTCGATGCCGGCGAGGCCCATGGTGCGGATCATGGCGGCCGTTTCGGTGTTGACCTGAGCGAGGCTCTCCGCCGCCGTCCAAACATTGAAGCGCTTTGGATCACGCGATTGCACGGCGAGTTGCACGTTCTCGAGCACCGTCAAAGCCGGAAAAAGATTGGTAATCTGAAAGGATCGACCGATGCCGGCCTGGGTCACGGCGCCGGGCGACAATCCGCCAACCGAGCGCTCCTCGAGCACGACCTTGCCCGCATCCGGGGTGTACATGCCCGAGATCACGTTGAAGGCCGTGGTCTTGCCGGCACCGTTCGGCCCAATCAGGGCGTGTAGGCTGCGGTCCTTGACGCAGAAGCTGACGTGCTGGACGGCTTTGATCCCGCCGAAGCTCTTGGAAATTCCCTCGACCGCCAAAATCGCGCCCTGCCGGTGAGCTTGCGGCCGCAGGAAGGCGGGGAGCTCGACGCTGCCGGCCTGCCGACCTGCCATGGCTGCCTCCTCCACCGTCTTTGCCGCAAACGGCGCCCAAAGCCGCTCGCCCAAGCCGATGAGACCCGTCGGCGAAAACACGATGAAGGCGACAAACAACAAGCCGAAGTAAAGCAGCCAATTCTCGGTGATACTGGAGAGGTAGTCGCGAAAGATTACAAAAAACAGGGCACCGAGGGCGGGTCCAAGGAAGGAGCGCATGCCGCCAATAATCACCATGGCCAGCAGTTCACCGGAGAAGGCCACCGAGATCGGATCGGCCGAGGTCATGCGGTTGTTGAAGAGCAGCAGCGTGCCGGCCAGGCCCGTGACCGTCGCCGAAATCACGAACGCCAAGAGCTTGTACTGATTGGCCTGATAACCAATAAAGCGGGCGCGCGTCTCGTTCTCGCGGATCGCCACTAAGACGTGTCCCACCGGCGAGCGATGAAAGCGCCACAGCACGTAGGCGACGGCAAAACCCACCGTGGCGACCAGCACATAGAAGGCCAGTGAGCTATCGAGGGAAAACCCGGCAAGCGTCGGTCGCGTGATACCACCCAGACCATTTTCGCCCCCGGTCACGTCGGTCCATCGGAAGGCAATCGTATAGAGCATTGCCGCCAGGGCGAGCGTCAGCAGCGAAAAATACACGCCGCGCCGGCGGAGAATGACATAGCCGAACACCAGCGCTATGACCGCCACCACGGCCACCGCCACCACGCTGGGCAGCAAGATCGAGCCCGGAAACAGGTTGAGCTGCGCCAATCCGGCCGCGTAGGCGGCCAGGCCGAACCAGGCGCCGTGACCGAAGGACGTAAGCCCGGTGTAGCCCACCAAAACGTTGAGCGCCGTGCAGGCGATGGCGAAAACCACCACCTCCGTGGCCGAGGTGATGCCGAGCCCGAGCGAGGTGAGTGCGAACGGCAAAAGCACCAGGCCGGCGGCGGCGATCAGGAGGTCGCGTGCTTGTGGCATTTTGCACGCCTCATTCGAACCGCTGGATGCGCTCGCCGAACAGGCCGCGCGGACGCACCAGCAGGACCAACAGCATGAGCAAATACATGGCCGCCTCGGAGAACTGCGGATAGCCGAAGGCCACCACCAGTCCCTTCACCAGACCGACGATCATGGCGGCGACGACGACACCCCAGAAGGAGCCAAGGCCGCCGATCACCACCACGACGAAGGCTGCCGTTATGATTTCATTTCCCATCGCTGGATGGATTGAGAAGATCGGCGCCAGCATGACGCCGGCTAGGCCGGCGAGCCCAACACCGAGGAAGGCGACCGCTACCATGTAAGGCTCGAGCGAGATGCCCAGGGCGCCGACCATGTCCGGGCTCTGCACGCCTGCGCGCACCACGCGCCCGAAGGCCGTGCGCTGCAGCAGAAACCAAAGACCAGCGACGCAGGCTGCCGCAACCAGCAGCACAAGCACGCGGTAGTAAGGATAAATGAAACCCCCGACGAACAGTTGGCCGCGCAGCTCGCCGGGAATGGAAAAGGACAGGGGCGGCGCACCGAAGATCATGCGCAACACCTGCTCGGCAACCATGGCCATGCCGAAGGTGAGGATCAAGGACAGACTTGGGTCGGCCTTGTAGAAGCGCCGGAATAGCGTGCGTTCGACGACGATCCCCAACAGGCCAACCAGCGCCGGTGAGACCACGATCGAGCCGCCAAAGCCGATCGTCGGCGATAATACCACCGTCAGGTAGGCGCCGATCGCATAGAAGGCACCGTGGGCAAGATTGACGATGCCGCCGAGGGAAAAGATGAGGGACAATCCGAGCGCAATCAGCAGATAGTATGTGCCGGCCAGCAGGCCGTTCAGCACATGCTGCAGGAAGAGAACTGACTGCACCCGGCTTCTCCATAGCCATCGCGACGCGGAGGCTGAACGCGCGCCTCCCGCCTGCGCCGTAGCGGATCAGGCGAAGGTGCAGGCGTTCTCTTCCTTGGTCGGGGCGATGGCCTCAAGATCCTCGTTGGCGGCGGGCACCGCGGGACTCGGCCGGTAAATGTCCCACTGATTTTTCAGCTCGGAGGCCTTCAGCGCCTCGACCGCATACATTTCGTGCATCAGCTGGTGATCCCAGGCCCTGAAATAGCCCGGTCGCGTCTTGAGCAGGTCGAACTTTGCACCCTTCTCCCAATATTCGACCAGCTTTGGCGCCTCGGTCGATTTCACCTCGTTCATCGACTGGGCGAGGATTTTCAAGGCCATGTAGTCGCCCCAAGCCTGGTTCTCGGGGGGCTTGTTGTACTTCTTGGTGAATGCCGCCACGAACGCCTTCGAGCCTGGCGTATCGATTAGGTGATGCCACACCAGCGGCCAGGTCCCAAAGAAGTTGCCCTTGCCCGCTCCCCAGGCCACGGCGGTGTCGAAGCCAAAGCCCGCGACCGGAAAGTCGAGGCCAAACTCCGAGTATTGCTTGAGAAAATTCGTGATCTGCAGGCCAGCCAAGTTCGACACCACGAGGTCAGGCTTGGCGCTGCGGATCTCCAGCAGCAGGGCCGAGAAGTCGGTGGCATCGGTCGGCACCAATTTGTCGGAGGCGAATTGGCCGCCATTGCTTTCCATGAAGCGCTTGGCAACGCGCAGCAGATCATGGCCGAAGGCGTAGTCCGCGGTAAGCGAGAACCATTTTTTGCCCTTCACGAGGTTGTTGGCGAGCAGCGCACGGCCCACCGTCTTCACATACATGGAATTGGCGGACTCAACGTGGGCCATGAACTTTTTACAGCCCTTCCCCCTGAGTTCGTCGGAGTTGCAGCCGGTGTTGACGAACAAGGTCTTGGTGCGGTCGGCGACCTGCGAAATGGTGAGACCCGAGGCGGAAGAAATTTCCCCGACAATGCAGGCGACCTTATCGCGTTCCACCATTCGCTCGGCCTTGGTCGAGGCGGTTTGCGGGTTGACCAAATCCTCCTTGATGAGATCGATCTTGCGGCCCATCACCCCACCGCCGGCATTGATCTCCTCAACGGCAAGATCCGCCGCCTGCACGGCGAACTCCCCGAGCGTGCCGAGAAAGCCGGTGCGCGGCGTCAGGTGACCGATTTTGATGACTTCGGCCTGGGCATAGGAAATCGCGGGAAATGCGCTGATCGTCGTCGCGCCGGCACCCTGCAGCAGGCGACGGCGTGACAGTGAGTTTTTCTTGGTCATGAGCGTTCCTCTTTGCACCGATTGCTCCGGCTTTTTTTGGCCGATCTTAGGGGACGGTACGGCAATTCGGGTCGGCTGGTCCAGGATTGCGCGCCGGAATTGCCGTCGCGCCTCGACATGGCAGAGGTGCGCCCCGGCACGTGGCGGCCGCGCCGGTACTCTGCCAGCGGTCTGGCGTCTTGCCCGCAAAACGTTCTGTTGACGCCCGACTGCCGGGACCCTCGAGCCCCCAGACCCGCGCCGCCTTTGGCCGCAGCACCGTTTGGCTATAGCACCCCTTGGCTGCAGGACACGTGGCCTCAGCACGTTCGGCTGAGATTTGGCCCGCAGCAGACGTGGGGCGATCACTCGCGTGTGGACGCGTCCGGGGCGGCACAAGCGCGCGCATCGCGGTGAGGGTTCGCGCCCGGGGGGAACAAGTTTCCGTGAAGAGTGGCGTCGCACCCACACGCCCTACCGCGGCAAGCGCTTGGCGGAACGGTGCCGCCGTCGCGCGCCGCCCCTCCACGCCGCGCGGACATGCCCTCGGGATTTGCCGCGGCGGCGAGGCTTTTTTGCCTAGGGCCAGGGCTAGCCGCCCCACGGGCTTCTCCGGCCTGTAGCGCGCAAAGGCGCAAATCGGCGATCGCACCGGCCCGTTCGGGAACCTTTTCGGTTGCGGGACATCAAAAGGTCAACAACGAACCAGGGAAGACGCCATGCCCAGGCTTGAGTTTCGGCGCGATGGCAAGTTTCAGGCGCTTAGCGATGCGGACCTCGTGCGCTTGGCCCTGCAAAGGGACGGCGAGGCCTTCCGGGCGATCATGCAGCGTCACAACCGGCGGCTCTACCGTGTGGCCCGCAGCGTCGTGCACGATGACAGCGAAGCGGAAGACGTGGTGCAGGAGGCTTATGTCCTCGCCTTCGGCAACCTTGCCAAATTTAGGGCCGAGTTGAGTCTCGCCACTTGGCTTACGCGCATCACCCTCAACGAGGCCCTTGGTCGCCTGCGGCGCCGGCGCCCGACGGTCGATTTGTCAATTCTCGATTCGCCGCAAGGCGATGGCGCCCAAGTGATCCCCTTTCCGACCATGACCGGCAACGAAGACCCCGAGCGCATGGCTGCCCAACACGAGATCCGCCGCCTCATCGAACAGGCAATCGACGAGCTGCCGGAGATATTTCGCGTCGTGTTCGTCATGCGTGATGTCGAGGATATGACTATTGAAGAAACCTCGGATTTCCTGGGCCTTCGCCCCGAGACCGTGAAGACGAGATTGCACCGGGCACGCAAATTGTTGCGGCAGGCCCTCGATGAAAAGCTGGCCCCTGTCTTGACGGACGTCTTCCCCTTCGCAGGGGCCCGCTGCCTGCGCATCACGGACGAGGTGCTGAACCGGCTTGGCCTACTGCCCCCGGCCGCCGGCTGAGCGGTCGCGGGCGGACAACTTTGCACGACCGGCAACACCGGCGGGCGGCGCTTGGCGCGAACGCCGGGAATGGGAGGAACGTTCGATGCGGCTCGGCAGAATTGGTTTTGGCGTCGTGGCGGCAGGCGGTTTGTTTGCGGCACTGGTGGCCTCCGCCGCCCCTGCCGCTCGTAAGGGCTTTGACGCCGAGATCGATCGCTACGCGGAGGCGATGCTTAGCAAGGGTCGCAAAATCTTTCGCTATGACACCTTCGGCAGTGAGGCCTTCTGGGGGGATCAGCTGCAGCTTCATAAGGCGATCGCAGGCGCGAAAAATGGCGGCGTCGGCCCCGGCGTTTCGCCAAAAACGGCGCTTGCCGTTGGTCTCAAGGTGGACGCCGATGCGCTGCCGGCGGCTTTGAAAAAGCAGCTGGCCGGGGGCAAGGTGAACCTCGACGATCCCGCAACGACCATCGCCCTCCTCAAGCTCAATGCCGTCGTCGGGGTGACGGCCTTTCTCAACCGCGACGGCAGCGTCAAGGGCATGGGCATCCAGTGCGCCTTGTGTCACTCCACCGTCGACAACTCTTTTGCCCCTGGGATTGGCAAGCGCCTCGACGGCTGGGCCAACCGCGACCTTAACGTTGGTGCAATCGTCGCACTGTCGCCGAGCCTCAAACCCTTTACGGATTTGCTTGGCGTTGACGTCGACACCGTAAAGACGGTGTTGGCAAGTTGGGGGCCGGGCCGCTTCGACGCCGAACTCGACAAGGATGGCAAGGCCTTGCGTCCCGACGGCAAGCAGGCCGGCACGCTGATTTCCGCCCGCCTTTGGCCTGGCTGGCGTCAATCTTCACACCTGGACCGGATTCGGATCGGTCCCCTACTGGAACGCCTACGTGGCGGCGACCGAAATGCACGGGGCCGGTACGTTCTTCGATGCAAGACTCGGCGACAAGGACCAATTCCCGGTCGCCGCGAAAAGTGGATCGTTCAACACCCGCGGCTCACCGGATCAAACGACATCCAAGCTGGCGGCGCTGCACATCTACCAGCTGTCGATCCCTGCCCCGAAGCCGCGGCCCGGATCGTTCGACCAAGCGGCGTTCGAACGCGGAAAGACGTTGTTCAACGGCAAAGCCAGGTGTGCGACCTGTCACGTGCCGCCACTTTATACCGAGCCCGGCAACAATCTGCATGCCCCGAGCGAGATCGGTGTCGACGCCTTCCAAGCCGACCGCTCGCCCACACACATGTATCGTACCGCACCCCTGGCCGGCCTGTGGACCCACCAGACAGGCGGCTTTTATCACGACGGCCGGTTTGCCACGCTCCTCGACGTCGTCAACCACTATGACGGCCACCTCAATTTGAACCTCAGCGCCGCGGACAAGAAGGACCTGATCGAATTCTTGAAGGGCATCTGACGGCAGTAGCGAGCCCAAATGGCCTCGAGCCGACGCGCAATGGGGGCCCGTGCCGCCACCATCCCATGCCCCTTTGCCGTTGCCGCAATGCCGGGTTTTGCCCTTGTTGACCGGAGAAGCAGCGTCCGGTCTTGCCGACAGCGTCGTGATGCCGGCTCTGGAGCGCGGTGGGCGGCATGTGTCAGGGCCGGGAATGACAGGCTGGTCCGCCATCGAACCTTAACACGACATGACGGGCTGAGCCTATTGCTGCGTCGATGCCGGATGCTGACGAAATCAGCCTTGGCCGAGCAACGGCCGAGGCAGCAACCACGGTTGCGGCGGGCGCGATGGCGCGCGCATTTGCGCAGCGCGGCGTGCAACTGCGTGGGGATCGACAGATTACGGAGGACCAACATGCCCTCCGAAGCCACGATGCCTCCCACGCGCCTCGAAGAGGGTAAAATTTCATCCCAGCACGCCGCGTGATATTGGGGTTCAGCCGATCCCGCGGATCGCTCGAAGCTCGCCTTTCGCGGCGCCGCCGCACGCTCGCCTGCTCGCGCGTCCGCGCAAGCCCTGGCGATCATGTCGAGCCGCCGCCAACTTTGAGCGTTTTCAAAACGTCGACCAGAATGCAGAGGAGGTCGAGCTCGGTCGCCATCCATTTTTCATCGATGCTTGCGTCAAGGCCATTTACCTTGCGCGCGTCGATGCGAGCCTGCGTCACCCTGATCCGGGCGGTGCAAGCTTCGATCTTTTCCAGTATCTCGGCTCGGCGCCTAACGGTGTCATGTGACACAGTCGCCCCCAGCCCGCACCCCCGACTCAGCACGACGTCGTAGGCTTAGTTGATATCTCCTAACGTTTCGACAACGTTGTCGGTCATCTTCCATACGGTGATGACGGATTGCCCAACGGTCCGCACACCGTGGGCCGCTGCTCAGCGTGCGGCCGTCGGGTTGCCGGAGCAATGGTGGCCGAACAAACCGGCCCACGACATCTCCACGTCGGCGTGGTCGCGCCGTGGCTTGCGGCCGCGCCGAAAAGCGCGCCCTGAGGCTGCTTTTCGTTTTGGAACCGCGACTTGCCCCTGCCGTTTAGCCAAATATCTCCGCGAGCAAAAGCGCGATGCTCTCGCCGCCATCAACCCACACAGGACACCAGCATGGGACTCTTTAGTAAAGACATCGAAACCATGGACGACCTCTTCCTGCATACGCTGCAGGACATCTACTACGCTGAAAATAAGATCGTGAAATCGCTGCCTGAGATGATCGAGACGGCGAGCGACGCCCAGCTCAAGCAAGGCCTTGAGGCGCACCTTGGAGAGACCAAGGGCCACGTCAAGCGTTTGGAGCAGGTTTTCCAGATGCTCGGCCAGAAGCCAAAATCGGTGAACTGCCCGGCGATCGATGGCATCATCGAGGAAGCCGAAGAGGTGACCGGCGAAGTCGACGACAAGAATGTGCTGGATGCGGCCATTATCGCTGCCGGCCAGGCCGTCGAACACTATGAGATCACCCGCTATGGCTCTTTGATCGCCTGGGCCAAGCAGCTTGGCCGCAACGATGCGGCCCGTTTGCTGGAGCAAACCTTGGGCGAGGAAAAGGCTGCCGATAAGAAGTTGACCGGCATCGCCGAGCGCAAGGTCAATCTGAAAGCCGTCGGCTAAGCCACACAACGGTGGGCGTGACCGCCACCCAGGACCCCTGCGGCGGTCACCGCCATCGAGGCATCCAAACCCTTGACCCAAACCCTTGGGCCAGTGCGCAAGGTCGACACACCGTCCCCGCATCCGGTCTGCCGCCGTGCCCACCAGCAACGACCGGATCTGGCTTCGTCAAATCGACGCGCGGGACTTCACCGCAACGGGCGCGCTTGGGCCCTCTCAATCGCTTTCTTCTTTCGCAGTTTCGCGGAACTTTCCCGGAGCGCGCGGGCAAACCGCTTGCCATTGTTCCAGGCGTTCGTCTGCGCAGGCGCGAACGCGCCGATGGCGCGAGCGAAGGTGGAACAACTTAAGTGCCCAATCGTTGCTCCAACTAGTCAGCAATCCTCCTACGGAATGGAGTTTCGATTATGCAACGCCACACCCTGTTAGCCGGCACGGCGATCGCGCTCGTGATGTGCGCCGTGCCTGCCATCGCTCAGCAAAAGGCGGAAGACAAAGCAGGCGCCGCACAAGCGCAGAGCGAAACCAAGGAGCAAGGTTCGCCACAAAAGGGCACGAGCCAACGGAAGGCCGAACCGAAGAATGAGCAAGGCGCGGCCCAGAGCAACGGCAAGGAGAAGGGCGCAGCAGAGCAAGGAAAAGGGCGCCCAGAACAAGGAGCAGAGCAAGGAGAAGGGTGCACAAACCCAGGAGAAGGGCGGCAAGGGAACCGCGCAAGCCCCGACCAAAGAGCAAGACAAGAAGGGCAGTGCACGGACCGCACCCCGGGAAAAGGACGGCAAGGGCACCGCTCAAACTCCGTCGAAGGACAAAGGTTCGGCCCAAGCTCCCGGCAAGGAGCAGGAAAAGATGGGTTCCGGGCAGGCCCAGTCGAAGGATCGCACCGGCAAGGAGAACGCCCAGAAAGAACCCAAGGACGGCGGGGCGCAGAAGTCGTCCGAGCGTTCGAGTTCAGGCGAGCGGGTTCAGCTTTCCGAGCAGCAGCGCACCAATGTGCACCAGACGCTGCTTAAGGAGAGCAATCTCAATCGTGCCACGAACGTTAATATTTCAATCTCGGTCGGGACACGCATCCCACGCTCGGTCCGATTGGCCGTGCTCCCCGCTACCATTATTTCGGTCGTTCCCGCCTACCGGAGCTATCAATACGTCGTCGTCAATGACCAGATTTGCATCGTCGATCCGAACTCCTATGAGATCGTCGAGATCATTGCGGCGCCCGGACAGACAGCCCGTGTCGATAGCCGCGGCGGCCAAAGCGCACTGGTGCTGACGGAGGAAGAAAAGGCAATCGTGCTACGCTCGATTGACATGGATCGTAGCTCGACGCTCGGGTTGGGGACATTGACCGAGGGGTCGTCCGTTCCGCGCGGAGCCAACGTTCAGGTCTTCTCCGACAAGCTGGTCCAGCAGGTTCCAAAGCTTAAGGGCCACAAATTCTTCGCCGCGGAAAACCGCGTCGCCATCGTTGATACGCAAGGCGACAAGGTGCAACTCGTACTGGAAGGCAAACAGTAATTGCGGCACATGCAGCGGGCGCCGGACACTTTTGTCCGGCGCTTCTGCTTATGACCGGCAGCAAGCGGTGCGCTTGCATCGGGTTGGTCGGACACCGGCGAAGACACGTTGGCGTTAACCTTGAGGACCCCGGCGCGAGCGGTAAGCCGTGCGGTAAAGGCTTGCGAAAATGCTCTCCCCACCTCTCGGCCGAGCGGCGCGCTCAGTGTTGATCCTGCTGCTGACGACCGCCGGCGCCGGAGCGGACGATTGGCACACCTATAGCAACGCGCGCTACGGTTTCAGCCTCCAATATCCAAGCAATGTCTTTGCCATGGAGCGTACGGCCGAAGCCGGCGATGGACAGCTGTTCGTTGCTAAAAACGGCGATGCGCGCCTGCTCGTCGGCACGCTCAGCAACGATGCGAACTTTACGCCGACGACCTACCAGAGCTACGTCGCGCGCAATTCCTACGCTGACTATCGGATTAGCTACCACCGCCTCGGCGGCAGCTGGTTTGCCCTGTCGGGCGAAGGAAACGGTAAGATCTTCTACGAAAAGGCGATGTTCAGTTGCGGCGGTCAACGCATTAACAGTTTCGCCATGATCTATCGATCGGAGCAACGCCACATCTTTGACCGCATTGTCGAGCGCATCGAGGACACCTTTCGTCCCGGTCCGAAGTGCTGATCGGTGGGGCTGCTAGCTAACACGTAACACCGTCGAGCCAAGACGACGGCGCCGATCGATCCCCGGGTGCCAAATCCCTTGTCGGCGGCTCGCCCTTGGCTGTCGCTCTGGCGCGAGCGGCAGCAATTCCCCATCGATCATTCATGGCGCCCCATCGCCGAGTGATGCTTGGTGTCACGCATTGTCAGATAGACCACCAGCGAGGTGGCGATAACGGCCGTCAGGTAGTAATAAAACCAAGTTTCATGACCAATCGACTTGAACCACAGGGCGATGGACTCGGCGGTGCCGCCGAAGATCGAAACCGTGAGCGCGTAGGGCAACCCCACACCCGTTGCCCGCACCTTGGTCGGAAACAGCTCGGCTTTTACCACCGCATTGATCGAGGTATAGCCCGCGACGATGAGCCATGCGGCTGCAATCAGCAAGAACGCGACGAGGGCACTCTTGGTCCCCTGCAGCGCGTAGAGGAGCGGCACCGTGAACAGGGTGCCGGTCACGCCAAACCAAATCAACAGGGTTTTGCGGCCGATCTTGTCCGATAGCGCTCCATAGACAGGCTGCAAAAAAAGCGCAAACACCAGCGAGGCTCCGGTCACCAGGGTGGTTTGCCCATCGCTGAGCCCGACCGAGAGCTTCAAAAACTTCTGCATATAGGTGGTATAGGTATAAAAGGCGGTTGTGCCGCCCATGGTCAGGCCCACAACCAGCGTCACCTCGCGCGGATAGTTGAGTAGAGCCTTCAGGGAGCTCTCGCGTCGCACCACCTTTTTGGCGGCGATAAAGTCCTCGGTTTCATGCAGATTGCGGCGCATGATCAAGGCTATGATGGCGAGCAGCGCGCCGATCACGAACGGGATGCGCCAACCCCAGGCCCGCAGCTGGTCGGCGCTGAGAAAGACCTGCTGCAGCAACAGCAATACGACAATCGCCGCGAGCTGGCCGCCGATCAACGTCACGTACTGGAAGCTCGAGTAAAACCCGCGATGCTTCTCGTCGGCGACCTCGGTCAGGTACGTTGCACTGGTGCCGTATTCCCCGCCCAGGCTCAATCCCTGGACGACACGCGCCAAGCCCAGCAGCGCAGGCGCCGCAACGCCGATGCTGGCATAGGTGGGGGTCACGGCAATCATCAGGGAGCCGAAGCACATCAAGAGCACCGACAGCATGAGGGCATTGCGGCGCCCGTAGTGGTCGGCGAGATGGCCGAAGAGCCAGCCCCCAATCGGTCGCACGATAAAGCCGATGGCAAAAAGGACGGCAGCGTTCAGCTGCTGCACCACCGGGTCTTCCCCCGGGAAGAACGAGCTCGCGAAATAAAGCGCAAAGGCGGCATAGGCATAAAAGTCATACCATTCCACGAGGTTGCCAACCGAGCCGATGAAGATCGCCTTCAGGCGACGCTGCAGATCGTGAACTTGGTCGAGGTGATCGTCGCCGCGCGTGGTCGATGTCGTGGCCATCTGTTAGACTTCCCAGCCGATGCGAAAGGGGATGTGGCAAGCTGACAACGCCTTCGAAGCGTGAGCGTTTCAGGCTTGCGGGCGGCGGCACGCGCCGGCGGCGCCGGGACACCTAGTCGAGAACCAAAGGCAGGGCTCGCGCAATGAGACGCGATGTCGTCTCGCGCTTGCGGCGCGCCGGGGGGGACGCTGGGCGCGCGGCGACAAGCCTCGATGCCTGTCCCGGAACCGGGCTTTGCGGTCGACGTTGCCTTTACGGTAGGTCCAGATCGAGCATCGCCTGCCGGCCCTAGCAAATCCTCTCGAGCCTGGACGGGGTCGATCTTTTTTGCGCGGGCGCCAGGCCTCGCCGTCAGGTCACGGTCGCCCTTTGGTCGTGTCGGAGACGCGACGGCAAACCTGCCCGGCCGAGCCCCGCGCGGGGCGCGAAGGGGCCGGACGCCCGCGGAGTTTGTGCATGGCTGGTATTCGAGGCGTGCTGGGGCTTCTTCTTGCGCTCACGACGACCCTGCGACCGGCAGGCGCCGATCCGCTGCTCGCCGACTTCGACTACCCGCACCCGGTTCAACACTACGACTTCCAATCCCAGGGCCAGTCGCTGACCATGGCCTTCATGGATGTGCGGCCCCAGCAGCCAAACGGTCGGACCATCGTCCTGTTGCATGGCAAGAATTTCTGCGCCGCCACCTGGGAGGCCAGCATTGGACCGCTGCGCGAGGAGGGCTATCGCGTCGTCGTTCCCGATCAAATTGGTTTTTGCAAATCCAGCAAGCCGCAAGCCTATCAGTTCAGCCTGCATCAGCTGGCCGCAAATACCCACGCCCTCCTCGCCAGCATTGGCGTCGAGCGGCCGATCGTGCTGGGGCATTCGATGGGTGGCATGCTGGCCTTTCGCTATGCGTTGATGTACCCGCGGGACATGACGGGCTTGATCGTGGTCAACCCGATCGGGCTCGAAGATTGGAAAGCCAAGGGCGTACCGCTCGTCGGCGTGGATCAGCTCTATGAGCGGGAGCGCAAGACCTCCTTTGAGAGTATCAAACGCTACCAGGAGACCACCTACTATGCCGGCACCTGGAAGCCGGCCTACGACCGCTGGGTGCAGATGCTAGCCGGCATGTATGCCGGCGATGCCGGCAAGCTCGTTGCTTGGAGCCAGGCCCTGACGTCGGACATGATTATGAGCCAACCCGTCGTCTATGAATTCGACCGCATTGCGGTGCCGACCACACTGCTGATCGGCCAGCAGGACACCACGGCGATCGGCAAGGATCGTGCGCCGGCCGAGACGGCAAGCGCACTTGGCAACTATCCCGAGCTGGGGCAGCTGGCCCAGCAGCGGATCAAGGGGTCCGTGCTCCTCACTTTTCCAGAGCTTGGCCACTCGCCGCAGGTGCAAGACCCGGTGCAGTTCAACAAGGCCTTGCTGCAACAGCTCGCTCGCTTCCGGTGAGGCGGGCGCCGCCCCAGCCCGGTTGGGAACAAGCGGGCAGCTTGATCGTTGTGGTGGCGTTGATGGTGGCAGCCCCTTGGTGGGGCCCTTGCGTGCGAGTCGAGAATGCGGCTGAGGCGCGCGCTATTGGGGGTTCTCAGCGTCGTCCTGCTCGGGGCTGTCGGCTTTATCATTTTCAGCCGACAACCAGCCTTACCGGCGATGCAACCGCCGTCGGCTGCCGGCTTCGATCGGGCCCTCGTCGCCAAAGGGGCCGAGCTTGCCCTGATCGGCAATTGCAACGTCTGCCATACCAAACAGGATGGAGCCCCCTATGCGGGGGGCCGGCCGCTCAAGACGCCGTTCGGCACGATTTATGCCACCAACATCACACCCGATGCCGATACGGGCATAGGGTCTTGGTCGGAGACGGCCTTCTTGCGGGCCATGCGCGAGGGCGTGCGGCGCGACGGCGCGCATCTCTATCCGGCCTTTCCCTACGATCATTTCACCAAGGCAACGGTCGGCGACCTGCGCGCGCTCTACGCCTTCCTGATGACACGCGAACCGGTGCGGGCCGAAACACCCAACAACGCGCTACCCTTTCCCTGGTCTGAGCGGGCCTTGATCGCGGGCTGGAAACTTCTCTATTTCAAAGCCGGTGAGCTCAAGCCCGATCCGACCCTCAGCGCCGAACTCAACCGCGGCGCCTACTTGGTGGAAGGTCTCGCCCATTGCGGGGCCTGTCACACTCCGCGCAATCGGTTGGGCGCGGAAGCGAACGATCGTTACCTCGGCGGCGGGGAAATCGATGGCTGGCACGCCCCGGCCCTGAACGCGGCCTCACCGGCGCCGGTGCCGTGGACAAGTGAGCAGCTCTTTCGCTACCTGCGCAACGGCTTTGTGCCGCCACACGGCGTCGCCGCCGGCCCCATGCAGCCCGTGGCCGACAACTTGGGCACGGTCACCGAGCACGATGTGAAAGCCATCGCCGCTTACATTGGCGCCATGCTTGGTCCGGCCACGGCCAGTCGGCGGCACGCAGCGGGCACCTCAAAGGCGCAAGCCACGCCACGACCGCCATCGCCCGATACAGCTGCTCCAGGCAGCGCCGATGGTGCGGTCATTTACGCGGGAGCTTGCGCGCTCTGTCACGAGCCGACCGGGCAGGCGTTCTCCGCCCATGGTATTCCCATGACGTCCAGCAAGGTGGTGGCAATGCCGGACGCACGCAATCTCACCCACGTCATTCTCGAGGGCATCGACCCGCCCAAGGCCTCTCCCGCCGCCCTGATGCCAGGGTTCAGTGCGGCGTTTACCGACCGTCAAATCGCCGCGCTCATGGCTTACCTGCGCAGCACCTTCAGCGACCAACCGGCGTGGAGCGGGCTCGAGGACACGGTGCGTGAGGCGCGGCAGTCGGCTCGGGAGCCTTGATCGCGATCGCGACCCTGCTTTTTTTGCGCCTACCCAGGAGGTCCCATGCTCACGCTCAACATCAACGGTCGACCGCATCCGGTCGAGGCCGAGGCGGTAACACCGCTACTCTATGTGTTGCGCGACGAGATCGGCCTCAATGGCGCCAAGTTCGGCTGTGGCCTCGGCCAGTGTGGCGCCTGCACCGTGCTATTGGACGACAGGCCCGTACTATCCTGTATCACGCCGATCGCCGTGACCCAGGGCCGTCAGATCACGACCTTGGAGGGACTTGGCGGCATCGACAATCCGGGTCCTGTGCAGCGCGCCTTCATCGCCGAGCAGGCGGCGCAGTGCGGCTTCTGTATTGCCGGCATGATCATGCGCGCCGAGGGCCTGCTTCGCCGCAATTCTCAACCCTCCGACAAGGAGATCCGCACGCATATGAGTGCGAACCTGTGCCGCTGCGGCACGCACATGCGCATTCTGGCGGCTGTGCGTCGCGTCGCGCAGACCAAGCGATCCGCCAGAGTTGATGCTCCACCCTCACAGGATGCACGCCGATGAGTAGGCTCCCGGCCATGCTGTCACGACGTTCGCTGCTCGGGGCAGGTTCAGCCTTGGTGGTGAGTTTCACGCTGGCTCGCCCGCCGTTTCCGGGCGCCACGGCCCAGACGGCACCGCCCCGATTGCCGGGCAGTCTCCGCACCACGCCCATGCTCGATGCCTGGATTCGCATCGACGCCAATGGCATCAGTGTCTTCACCGGTAAGGCCGAGCTCGGCCAAGGCATCAAGACCGCGCTGTTGCAGGTCGCGGCCGAGGAACTCAGCGTCGAACCGACGGACATCACCTTCATCACGGCGGACACGGCCAGAACCCCCAACGAGGGCTACACCTCCGGCAGCCAGTCGATGCAGGACAGCGCCACGGCCATCCGCCACGCTGCGGCACAAGCGCGCGAGCTGCTGATCGCCGCCGCCGCCACGCGCTTGAGCATCCCGGCCGAGCAGTTGACGGCAAAAGCTGGCGTCATCAGCGGCCCCGACGGCCGCCGCGCCGACTATCGCGAGCTTGCCGCGACCGAGGTCCTGCACCTAGAAGCACGCCCGCAATCCAAGCTCAAAGAGCCCGGCAGCTACCGCTGGATCGGCAAGCCGATGGCGCGCGTCGACATCCCCGCCAAGGTGACGGGTGAGACCGCCTATGTGCAGGATTTGCGCCTCCCCGGCATGGTGCACGCGCGGGTCGTGCGTCCGCCGAGCTATGGTGCCCGCCTACGCTTCGTCGAGGTTTCCGCCGTCGAGCGCATGCCGGGGGTGTTTAAGGTCGTGCGCGACGGCCACTTTCTCGCCGTCGCGGCCCAACGCGAATTCCAGGCTGTGCAGGCGATGGACGCGCTGGCACTGGCAAGCCAGTGGGACGAAGACAAGGGACTCCCCAACCCGAATGGGCTCTACGATTGGGTGCGCAACGCTGCCTCTAAGGAGTACGTCATCGCCTCGGTCGGCAACGTCGCCGAGACTGATGGGCGCGCGCTGGAGGCGGTCTACCACCGACCCTATCAGTTACACGGGTCAATTGGGCCCTCCTGCGCCGTGGCGCAGCTCGAGGCCGGCGCCCTAACGGTATGGACGCATGCGCAAGGCGTCTACCCGCTCCGCGCAGCGCTCGCCGAGATGCTGGGCCTGGCGCACGACAAGATCCGCTGCATCCATATGGAGGGCTCGGGCTGCTATGGTCACAACGGGGCCGACGACGCCGCCGCCGACGCCGCCCTTGTGGCAATGGCACTCCCCGGCCGCCCCGTCCGCCTGCAATGGATGCGCGACCAGGAGCACGCCTGGGAGCCTTTCGGCGCGGCGATGGTAACGCGCGCGCGTGCCACCCTCGATAACCGCGGCAGCGTCGCCAGCTGGCAATACGAGGTGTGGAGCAACGCCCACTCGACGCGTCCGGGCGGCGCCGGCAACCTGATGCCGGCTTGGCATTTGCAGCGGGCCTTCGCCCAGCCTGTGCCGGAGCCCATCCCGCAGCCCACGGGCGGCGGCGACCGCAACGCCATCCCGCTCTATCAGTTCGCCAATATGCGCATTGTGCACCGCTTTATCCCCGAGATGCCGCTGCGGGTCTCCGCCCTGCGCGGCCTCGGAGCCTACATGAACGTGTTTTCGCTCGAGAGTTTCATGGATGAACTGGCGCTTGCCGCCGGCGCCGATCCGGTCGAATTTCGTTTGCGGCACTTGGCTGACGCCCGCGCCCGCGCGGTCGTTGAGCTCGCGGCCCAGAAATTCGGTTGGGGTGACGCTCAGAAACCACGCATGGGATACGGCCGTGGCTTCGCGTTTGCCAAATACAAGAACCTGGCGGCCTATACCGCGGTGGCCGCCGAGCTCGAGGTCGAGCGCGAAAGCGGACAGATACGGCTGCTGCGGTTCGTGGCTGCCGACGACAGCGGCGAGATCGTCAATCCGGACGGCGTACGCAACCAGATCGAAGGTGGAATTGTGCAGTCGACGAGCTGGACGTTGCGCGAGGCGGTGGCCTTTGATGAAACCCGCATCAGGAGCCGAGATTGGAGCACCTACCCGATTTTGCGCTTTGCCGAACTGCCCGACCATGTCGAGGTGCACCTCATCGACCGACCGGGTCAACCGTTCCTCGGCACCGGCGAATCGGCACAAGGCCCGACCGCGGCCGCAATTGCCAACGCCGTTGCCAATGCGACTGGGGTTCGCATCCGGGAGCTGCCGCTCACACCCGCGCGCGTGAAAGCCGCCATTGGCGCATGACTTGGGCGCAGGTGGCGAGGTCCAAGGGGGCCCTCATCGCTGGAGGGTGCCTCTTCGAGAGACCTATCCCCGTCGCGGATTGATCGGTCTCCTCACCAAGGCGCGACCTGAGCCGCGAGAGCCCGGAGGTTCGCCGAGGCGTCCCGGGACCCCGCGTATGTGGCCGCAAGGGCCTCCGCTATTTGCGGTGCAGCTACGACGCGATCAGGGCGCTCAGGGGGACGAAAGCACCGCTGGAGGCGGAAAGGTCGACAAGCTCTTGCTATGCCGTAGCAGTTGGCACTGGCGCTGGTGTTAAGAGCTGGCGAAGCTCCCCGCGTGCGACCACGCGCGGATGATCGCGGAGCCTCTAGCATCTCAGCTCGTGAACGACCAAATGAGGTGCAACGGAGAGTGGAGGATGGCGTTTCACCAGCGAACGAGCGCCGTTCTCGCCAAGATCGCCAAGAAGTCGTCGCGCCATGCAAGCCATTCGCAATAACGCCGCGCTCAACCGCTACGAGCTTGAGACCGAGGCCGGCTTTGCCGTTGCCAACTATCGACCGTTGCCCGGCGCCATTGCCATTTTCCACACCGAAGTCCCCCTTCCTTTGCGCGGTCGCAACATCGGCGTGCGGCTTGTGCGCGGCGTTCTCGAGGATGTCCGACGGCAGGGACTTAAAGTGGTGCCGCAATGCTCGTTCGTGCGCGCCTTTATGGCTCGCCATCCCGAGTACCAGGATTTGCTCGCCGCCGAAGCCGTCGCGGCACGCTAGCCGGATGCCGGCGCGGCGACGATGGGTGTGTGGCAGCTCGCGTGGCTCAGGCGGAAGGTGCAAGCCCTTTACCTAATATTGCGTGAAAGCATTGAACTGAGCGAGCCCTTGCGAAGAGGCTTTGCGCAAACAGCGTTCCGCAAAGGACGAGGTTGTGATGCGCCGCCACTTGCCGACGATCCTGCTCCTGCTCGTGCTTTTGGGGCTTCTTGCCCTGGCGCTCACTTTTATGGTCAGTGCTTGGCGGGGCAGCACCGCACACATGAGCGTCCATGGCTGGATCGCACTCAGTTTGGGCGTCTTTTTTTCGGTTCTGATCGGGTGTGGCCTAATGGCGCTGATGTTTTACAGCAGTCGGCAGGGCTACGACGACCGTGCGAGCGGCGGCGAGCCACCTCCGGACGACGGCTAAACGGCCGATGTTTCAAGTCACCATTCACACCTGGGGGTCGCTAGGATGCTTCCGAATCGGACCCCGACCGCCCCGTCCCCTTGCCGCCGCTGCCGCCATAACCTTTGCTTCGGCCTTCCCCGCCATGGCCCTTCTCACCGGGCGTCCAGCTCCCGTCCTTTTCCGTGGCGCGATCGTTTCGTCGCCTCGCGCTCGGAGTCGCGCACACCGTAGTCGCTCGGCCAACGATCCTGTTTGTCAAGTTGCGGAGCTTTGGCCACTTTTTGCTTTTTCACCATGTCGTGCTCCTTTAGGTCATCGATCGATGCTTGCCACATGCGATGCATCTGCCGGCGAGCTACAGGCCGAACGGGTAAGTATCGGCAGCGCCAGCCGCCGTCTTCTGTTTCGCAGCCAAGGGAGTGAGCGCACAACTTTCGTCGAACCAGACGAAGGCATCGAACTGGCGGGACAACGAAGCTTCCGCATAGTGGCTGGCGAGCTCAGTCTCAGGTCGGTAGACGAGACCGATGTAGCGCTGCAGCCGTGGCTCGGCTAAGCGGCGCCGCAGCGCGTCGTCGGACCTCAGATCAAGCAGGAAGCGGGGCACCCGCGCATCATGACAAAGGCGCTCGTAGCTATCGGCGTGTGACGGGCGCAGGCGCATAACTTCCATCGCTCCATCCCAATCGCTCGCCGCCGCGACCGTTCCCGTGTGCGTGCCAAAGCCGATGAGAGTTGCATTGCCTGCGAAGCGCTCACGACAAAGCTGACCAAGGTTGAGCTCCTCGCGCACTATTCCCATCTCGGTGTCGCGCGCATCACCGATGTGGGAGTTGTGTGCCCAGACCACGGCCTTGGCAGCGGCACCACGCGCCTCGAGCACATGGGCGAGCGTCTCGAACATGTGCGTGTCGCGCAGGTTCCAGGCCTCCGCGCCGCCGTAGTGCATAGCCCGGTAGTAGCGCGGTGCAGCGGCCACCAGCCGGGCGTTCTGCGCCGCATCCAGAAACCCGCCGCCGTCGGTTCGGGAGTATTGAAGCCGACGCTGCAACAGCTCGCGGCACTGGTTCACGACGGCAACCTCGCATTTACGGTAAGCCGCGGAGAGAATGGCCCGACCATAGGTCGAGGGCTCCTTCTGCCAAGGCGTGAGGCACCCGTAGCGCTCCCGGGCGACCTTCGCCGCCTCCGGATCGACTTTGTCCAGATAGCCGAGCACCGCCGCGATCGAACCATGCAGGTTGTAGATGTCTAAACCGTAAAACCCCACCTGGCGTTCGGCAGCCTGGTTTTGGTTATGGGCGCGCAGCCAGTCCACCAGCTCAAGCACCTCGACATTGCGCCACATCCAGGTTGGAAACCTCTGGAATGGCCTATCGACACCGACCTGCTGCGGCAGCTGGCGCACGTAACCGTCGATGGCCACCGCATCCGGCCAATCCGCCTCGACGGCGACAACCGTAAAGCCATGCTGCGCGATGAGGTGCCGCGTGATTGCCGCCCGGGCTCTGTAGAATTCCGAGGTACCATGGCTCGCTTCACCGACTAGCACGACCCGTTGGTCTGCGAAACGATCAAACAACCTCCCAAACGATGCCTCATTGAAGGCGGGCAAGGCTTCGGCCCGCCCGGCGATCAGCTCGGGCAGGTCCTGCCGGCGGACCCGGCGTCGCGACCGATCTGCCGGGCCACCGCCTTCCGGCCAACCGCCCTTGCCGATCAGCGGCACGAACTTCACCGAGCCGAGGTTTTCCTCCTCGAAGGCGGCCTCAGCTGTGCGCGTGACCCTTAGCAACTTCTGCCTGCGTCCAAAGGCGCCGACGGGGATCACCAGGCGCCCGCCGATGGCCAACTGCTGCTTTAGTGCCAGGGGCACTTTCGGACCACCGGCCGAGACCAGAATGGCGTCGAAGGGCGCGGCGTGAGCCCAACCCAATGTCCCGTCCCCGACGCGGATCTCAACGTTATCGTAACCAAGCCGAGCGAAACGCGCGCGGGCGGCTTCGACCAGCGAGGGATGGCGCTCGATTGCGTAGACCGCGTTGGCAATCTGGCTGAGAATGGCCGCGGCATAGCCCGACCCGGCACCGACCTCGAGCACGCGGTCGCCCGGCCTGACCGCCGCTGCCTCGATCATCAGGGCGACGACGTAGGGTTGGGAGATGGTCTGATCTTCGCCGATCGGTAGCGGTGTATCGGCATAGGCGAATTCCTCGAGGGCCGCAGTGACAAAAGCCTCGCGCGGGACCTTGCCCATCGCCGCAATGACGTAGCGATCTTGGATGCCGCGGCGGGCGAGTTGGGCATCGACCATGCGCTCCCTCAGCGGGGAGCGGTCAGGCATGGTCCGTGCTCCAAAATCGGCCCTCGTCACGGCTTGCCGCGCCTAGTTGAGCGCGTTTTCGAGCTGCCGTTTGCTCATTCGGGACCGCCCGGGAATGGCGCGGGCCCTGGCCCGGCGGTAGAGCTGCGCCTTGGATGCGCCGCCGCTGCGGCGGGCTCTCGTACGCGCAGCCTTCGTGCCCCGGCGCGTCAATTTCTTCTTGGCATTGCGACCGCCCACGGCGCGCGAGCTCTCGCGTCGACCGCGCGCACCGACACGTGAACTGCCTTCTCGCTCCTGCTGCCCCGTCGTACCGCGCGCCTCCTTGCGCTTGGACCTGCTGTAATGCCGCCTATTCTCGGCGGCACTCTCGTATTTCGAAGCGCCGGCTTCACTGAGTGCGATGGCGATGGCCTGTCGCCTGTTCCTGACCTTTCCGCCCCTACCACTCGGGCCGCTTTTCAATTCGCCATGCTTGAATTCGTGCATGACGCGTCCCGTGGTCTTGCGCTGGCCTAGTGATGTTCGAGCCATGTATGTTCTCCTCAAATCGCGCTACGTCGTGAAGCTTGGCATGTGCTCAGCCTCGCCCTCGCATCTGACCCACTCGCCTAGGGATCACCCGAACGGCTGAGGCGGCAAAGAGCCATGCCTTGCGGCAGACCTGCTTTGTCTCGACGATGCCGGTGACCAATCGGCATCGCCTGGGGTGAGGATCCGCGGCAGCTGCCGTTGCCGGCTTTCGGCAAAAGCACGAGCTTGGCCGGGCCGGGCGGGTGGTGAGGTCAAATTGACTGTAGGCATTCGTACCATGTGGCGGGCCGATGGCGGTGGCCCGCATCTCGTGAGCACAACATCGCGAGGGGCAATCTGGTTCAAACAAATGACCTTTTGGCGCGTCGAACGCGGCTCGACGCGCCGACAACCGCGGTGTCCTGCGGCCTGTCTGCTGGCGACGACCTTGCTGGGCGACGTCTACCCGATCTTGCCCGCCGCCTTTGTTCGTCGTGCGCCGGGTTGATGATAAGGGCCGCTCGCGCGGCGCAATTTTTTTGAGCGCATCGGTGTTTTCCTGACCCGGAAAGGTCAGGCGAAAACCTGCCAATTCCGAAGCTGGGCGCGAAAAGCCCTGATCGCTACCTTCTCTTTCCATGAGCTCGCAGGCAATGAGCTCAAGAGATCACAGGAGAGACAGTCATGCAGACCATCACATCCGCCCTTGTTGCCCTGGTCTTGCTCACGGGGATCGCGGGTTCGGCTCAGGCTCTCGACGCCAGGAGCTTCTACGAGCAGGTTGATCGCAATCACAACTAGCAGGCACGCCGGATCTCAGAACGGCCCTGGCAAAAAAGACTTGCCGATCGTGAGCCGCCGCGCCGGAGAAGGCCAGATCGCGGGTTGCGCGGGGAGGAGTGAGACATCGTCGTCTCACTCCTTAAGTCTTGAGGAAACCCCGCGACATCTGCAGGGCCTGGACGCGGTTGTGCACCTTTAGCTTCTTGAAGATGTGCGCCAAATAGTACCTGATCGTACTCGGTTTGATATGCAGCTTGTCGGCAATTTCCTTGTCGGTCAGCCCCTTGCAGACGCCAGCCAGGACCTGCTGCTCTCGATGGGAGAGTTCGGCATGACCGCTGACCTGCGGCTGGGTATCGAGGCTCGAAGATACCAGAAGTTGGGCGCTTAGCGCCGGGGCGATATAGGGCTCGCCGGCCTGCACACCCCTGATTATTTCGACCAATTCGCTGCCGCTTATTCCCTTCAGAACGTAGCCCCGCACACCGGCGCGCAGAGCGTGTGTCAGGTGCACCTCGTCATCTGACGCGGTTAAAACCAGCACTTTGGTTTGGCGGTGCGCGGAAAGGATCGCGCGCGCTGCCGCGATGCCTCCGCCGCGAATTAAGATCTCTAGGATCAGAATATCGGGCTTCTGCAAAGCCGCAATGCGACGCGCATCAGCGGCCGTTTCCCCTTCGGCAACGCAGATCAGGCCTTCCGCGCGCTGCAAGGATTGAATTAGCCCTTGCCGAAAGAGGGGGTGTTCGTCGACCGCCGCGAAGGTAATCGTTTCAACCATGCGCGGCACCCAGTTCGGTAAAGGCAAAACGAGCAATGATTGAGGCACCGCTGGCAGGGTCGGTCTTTACTTCGAATGTTCCGCCCCACGATTCTACGCGATCGCGCAGACTGGTGACACTGCGCAAAAAGGCCTCTTGCTGCCCGCTCTGGTTTGGTTGCCCCGTAATCACTTCGATGCCGATCGCTTCGCCATCGCGACTGGCGCGCACCACATGCTCACCGCCCGTCGCATAATGCGACGCCCTGTCGAGCCCCTCTTGGGCAAAACGGTAAAGACAGGTCTTCAACTGCCCATGCACGTCCGCCGTGGCGACACCGCCTGCGTCACAGCGAACGGGCCGACCGGTTTTGCGTGCATGGCGGCGGGCGGCCATGCACACCGAATCGGCCAGCGAAAGGTTTTCGATTTCGAACAGGATCAGCTCGGAGGAGACGTTACGCATCTCGTCCAAGGTTTTGCCCAGCGCCTGGCGAATGATTTCGATGTCCTCAACGTGCGTGGGAGGCACCTGATGCCCGCCTGTAAACGCCGATGCACACACGGCCTCGATCTTCAGGAGCGCGAGACTGATGAGTTGCACCGGCCCTGAGTAGAGCTCGGTGCCGATGCGGCGAAGATTGTGCTCATTGTTTTCATTGGCGCCACGCGCGGCACGCCGAAGGCGCCGCTGTTCCCCCTCGACGTCCGCTTTCATGCGTAGCAACTCGCAGATTTGGCTAGCGAGTGAATTTTGCTTGCGCCGCGCACTGCGCATTACCCCTAGGAGCAGCAGACCGATGCCCAGTGTCGAGGCACCGATCAAAAGCCAGGCGAAGGCCTGCGCGGTTAGGATGCGCGTCTCGAGCTCGGCGGCAGCCTCATAGGTCTCGATCAGGGCAATGATACGCCCCGTGCCACGCTCGCGGACCGGAGCGTAGACTTCCAGAATGGGCAGTGGAACATCGAAGATCTGCTCATCGTCCTCGTCGATTTGGTTGAATTCCCCGGTCACATGGCCGGACCACGCAAGTTCGCTCTCTGGGGTACTGGGAAAGGACTTGCCGATGGCCATCTTGTCGTTGCTGAAGACGATGGTCTGCCCCACCCAGATGCGAACACCGACCAGAGGTCGCCCTGCCGCGGCCGGCGACAGCAGCTTGCTCATTTCGGCTTGGGTGGCCGCCGAAAGCGTTGTGCGCGTGGCCAGCTCCTGCGCCAACGGCGCAACGAAGCTGTCCATGTACAAGGCCGTCGCCGCCGCAGCCTTGTGTACGAGGTTATCCTTGATGTGGGCGGCAACGAATAGCCCGAGACACCCCATGCCGCAGACGAGCGCCGCGATGGTCGCACTCGCGAGCGTGCGGTCCGAGACGAACGTGTTCCAACACCCGCGCAAGGGCGTTTGGCGCAAACGCACTGCCATAGAACCCAACGACTGCATCGGTTGCCTCCGGCTTACCTGACACGAGATTGAACTCGCGTTAGCAACCCGCCTAGGGCCTTGGGTGCCTCACAAAAGGTCCCATCGGAAAGCGCGAACGGCGATCGGCATTTACGCCTTTTGCTTTTGCCGCGCCACCCGGCCTTTAGGACTAGCTCGGGCGGCAAGGCAAGCCCGGCACTGCCAAGCTTGCCCTTCCGCTCCGGCAGGGACGCTCGCCCTAAAAACGAGGCCTGCCCGGGGGCCGAACCTCGCCAAACGGGCCTCCGGAGCCCTAAATAGTGGAGCCCTAAATGATGATGACGGCTTTCAACGCATTGGCGATGGCCGTCGTCAGCACGCGTTGGTTCTGCAGCTCGATTTCCATGTGGACGATACCGTCGCCGGTCGCATCGACCAACACCACCACATCATTACTGGCCGCCGATGTGCGCTCACCTCGCCGTGTCCGGTCGCCGTGATATTCGTGGCGAACGTGAAGGTGTGGTTGGGGTCGAGACAGATCGATCTAGTCGGCAACCGTTCCTGCAGTGGCGTTCGTTTGCAGGGAGAAGTCCGTGATGACGTCCCGATTGCCGACGCCGACGCCGCTGTCGGCCGCCGTCTTGAAGATGAACGTGTCCGGTCCGGCGACCGGCGCCCTCGCCGAGGCACCCAAACGCGGCGGCATTCTGACCTACATGATTCCGGCCGACGGCGGGCCCAGCCTCGATGGGCATCGCGAGACCACCTTCGCCGTCGTGCACGCGACGGCACCCTTCTACAGCGTGCTGATCCGCGTCGATCCAAACAACCCGTCGTCAACCAGCGATTTCGCGTGCGACTTGTGCACCGAAATACCCAAACCAACCGACAATGGGCTGACCTATACCTTCAAGATCCGAAAGGGCGTGAAATTCCACGACGGTTCCCCGCTCACGGCGCAGGACGTCGCGGCAAGTTGGAACAAGATCGTGCACCCGAAGTCCGGCGTTGCCAGCGCGCGCGAAAACAACTTCGTAATGGTCGATACCATTACCGCGCCGGACGACGAGACGGTGCTCTTCAAACTCAAATTTGCAATCCTCACGTTCCTGCCGGCCTTGGCCGATCCTTATGCCTACATTTATGCCAAGAAAAAACTCGACCAAGACATGCATTGGTACGAGAAGAACATCATGGGCTCTGGCCCCTTCAAGCTCACCGAATACCAGGTAGGCCAGTCCATCAAAGGTGAGCGCAACCCCGACTACTACCATCCGGGTCAACCCTACCTCGACGGTTTTGTGGCCGTTTTCGCGCCCAAGCAAACGGTACGTACGGACGCGATCAGGGCCGACCGCGCGGCCTTGGAATTCCGGTCATTGCCGCCCTCGGCCAGGGATCAGCTGTCAAGGAACTTGGCGACAAGGTCAGCGTACAGGAGAGCGACTGGAACTGCGGCAACGTCGTGACCCCGAACCATCAGAAAAAGCCGTTCGACGACGTGCGGGTGCGCAAGGCGCTGTTCTTGGCCATCGACCAGTGGAAGGGCGCGCAGGCCCTATCGAAGATTGCCATCATCAAGACGGTGGGCGGCATTGTCTTTCCCGGCTCGCCCTTGGCCGCGACCAAGGAGGAGCTTCAGCAGATGATCGGATACGGGCCAGATATCGAGAAATCGCGCGCCGAGGCCCGTCGCCTGCTGAAAGAGGCCGGGCAAGAAAACCCAAGTTTCGAGCGGCTCAACCGCAACGTCGACCAGCCCTATAAGATCGTCGGCACCTGGCTGGTCGACGAATGGAGCAAGGTCGGTTTCAAGGCCACACAGAAAGTGGTTCCCACCGGCCCATGGCTCGATGCCATGCGCAGTGGTGACTTTACCGTCGCCCTTGAAGCCAACTGCCAGAACGTCGTCAACCCGATCGCCGACGTCGGCCGCTGGCTGCCACACGAGATCCAGCGCGAAAACTACGGATATTTCGCCGATCCGCAAATGGTCGATATCTACAACCAGATGCTAAGGGAGACCGACGTCAAAAAGGCGCGCGTGTTCATGCGCCAACTTGAGGCCCGGATCAACCAAGAGGCGCATGAGTTGATGGTCACTTACTGGTACCGCATCGTGCCGATGCGGTCCTATGTGAAGGGCTGGAAAATCTCGCCGAGCCACTACCTAAATCAGGACCTGGCGAATATCTGGCTGGACAAATAATGTATCGCTACATCTTCAAGCGCACTTTACTGGTCATCCCGACGTTACTGGGGGCCGCGGCGCTGGTGTTCGTGCTGATGCGGCTTATTCCGGGCGACGTCTGCGTCGTACGCCTGGGCTCGAGCGGGGGCACATTCGATCCCAAGGCGATTGGCTTGTGCCACGCCGAGCTTGGCATGGATCGGCCTATGATCGTTCAATTCATGGATTTTGTCTGGGGGATCCTGCGACTGGATTTCGGCACATCGATGTGGTCGGGTAATCCGGTGACGACCGAAATCTGGGCAAATCTCTTTGGAGATCGCCATCCTCGCTACGGTGATTGCCATTGCCATCGCCATTCCGCTCGGCGCGATCTCGGCGGTCAAGCAAAACACTTGGATCGACGTCGTGGTGCGCTTGTTCGCCGTTGGCGGTACGGCCACGCCGTCCTTCTGGCTGGGCCTCATGTCGTTGCTGATCGTGCTCAATGTCACGAGTGCGCTATTTGGCGCGCCATGGATGCCGCCCATCGAGTACGTACCGATTTGGCAAGACCCGATCCGCAATTTGAGCATGGCGCTGCTGCCGGCGGTCACGGTCGGATATCGCTATGCGGCCGTCAGCATGCGCATGACACGGTCGGCGATGCTTGAAGTGATGCAGGAGGATTACATCCGTACCGCCCGGGCCAAAGGACTGATCAACAAGCTCATTATCAATCGTCACGCGCTCAAGAACGCGCTGTTGCCGGTGGTGACGTTGCTCGGCATCGAGTTCGCCTTCTTGATCGGCGGCCCGGTCGTCACCGAGCAGGTGTTCAACCTCAATGGCGTCGGTCGGTTGTTTGTACAGGCGGTCCAAAACCAGGACGACACGCTGACACAGGCCCTGGTCATGCTGACCGTGATCGTTTTCGTCATTAGCAATCTGGTGGTAGACCTGCTCTATGCGTGGCTCGATCCGCGCATCCGCTACAGTTGAGCGACGGTGCCGCCATGGTGACCACCACTGCGCAGAGGCTGGCTGACGATTTAAGCCCGAAACGCGCGGCCGCCACGCGACGACTGCTGGCCTTTGTCAGAAGCGAGTTTCTGGCCACGCTCGGCATCGTGCCCTACTTTCCGCACTTCGCGCGTAGCATTTCCGCATAATTCCCGGAACCCTCGCAAAACTAGGGCTCACGCGGTGCTTGGGTATCGATGAGGCGCTCGGTTGCCGCTTCCCAATCCTTCATGAGCTTCTTCGCGTTGCGATAGTTGGCGATGGCAAGCTCCAGGATTTCGGCCTGCTCGGCGGAGACCGTGCGATGCACGAGCTTTCCCCCTTTCATATGCCCCCACTCGTAGTAGGGACCGTGGCGCGCGCTCGGATCGTGCGCACAGCGGCAGCCGGGTTTGCCGCACACTTTCATGCGCCGCAGGAGAGTGCCTGAGCAGAGGTAGTCCATGGCGCTAAGCGCTGCTCGAATGCGCGCAATGCGTTCGCGCGCTTGCTGGAGGATATCATCTCGTCGACGTGGCATGACTCTTGACTACTCCTATCTGTCGCTATTACGAGCGACAGATAACAGGAAGCAAAATGATTCGCTACGGCCTACACAGCGAGCGCCTCGGCCCTCTTCCCCTCATCAACCATTTCATCGAGCGCATGGGACTGGAGGACGCGCTGGCGCGGCACGTCCCCTCCGATCAACGCTGCACCGTCCCTCACGCCCGCGCGCTCGGCGTGCTGTTGCGCTCGATCATCGTCGAAAGAGAGCCGATCTATCGTCAGCAGGAGACCGTCAGTGGCTTTGCCAGCGGCATGTTCGGGATCGCCGCCGAGGAGATGGCACACCTCGGCGATGATCGCCTAGGCCGCGCCCTCGACCGGCTATTCGATGCCGATCGAGCCGCGCTCATCACCGATGTGGTGTTGGCAGTCGGCCAGCGCTCGCCTTGAAGTTTGACGAGTTTCATAACGACAGCACCACGATCAGCTTCTGCGGCGCCTACCGCGGCGCCTGGGGCCGCAAGATCCGCGGCCGCACCGCCCCGGCCATCACCTTTGGCCACTCCAAGGCCCACCGCCCCGATCTCAAGCAGCTGTTGTTCGTCCTCACTATGGCCGCCGACGGCAATATCCCCGTCGCGTTTCGCTGCAGCGATGGCAACACCAGTGACTCGCGCACCCACATCGAGACCTGGAACACGCTGCGCGCCGTGGCAGGGCGGGCAGACTTCCTCTACGTCGCCAACTCCAAGCTGTGCTCGCGCGAGAACATGGACCATATCGATCGCGCCGGCGGGCGCTTCGTCACCGTACTGCCACGCAGTCGCTCGGAGGACGAAGAGTTTCGCAAGTGGATCCAAACCCATACCCCCGAGTGGACCTGCGTTTGGGATCGCCCTCATCTTCGCTATGCCGATGGGCCACGCGATCGCTGGTTCGTCTATTCGGCGCCATTGCCGTCGGCGGAAGGCTGGACCGTCGTCTGGATCTGGAGCACGCTGCTCACTCTGCGCCAAGAGGCGAGGCGACAGCGGAACGTGGCCGCGGCCAACGAAGAGCTCGCCGAATTGCGCGAGCGGCTCGCCGGGCCAAGAACCAGGTTGCGGCGAGCAGCCGATATCGATTTCCAGATCAAGACAATCCTCGAGAAGCACCACGTCGTTCGCTACATCAAGGTCGAGCGCACCGTACGTGAGGACCATATCTACAAGCAATCGCGGCCAGGCCGGCCAGGCCCCGCGACGGCCTATCGCAAGATCAGCAAGCGCCGCTTCGATATCGAATGGAGGATCGACCAGGACGCCATCGCCTACGACCACAAGAGCGACGGCATGTATCCGTTGATCACCAACGATCGCAACCTGTCACCGGCCCAGGTCCTCGAGGCCCACAAGGGCCAACCCATGATCGAAAAGCGCTTCGAGCAAATCAAGTCCGTGCACGAGATTGCCCCGGTGCTGCTCAAGAACGAAGGGCGCATCGAAGCGCTCTTCACCCTCTATTTTCTTGCGCTCCTCGTGCAGGCCATCATCGAGCGCGAGCTGCGCCTTGCCATGAAGCGCGACAAAATCGCCGAGCTGCCGCTCTATCCCGAGCAGCGCAGCTGCACGCGTCCCACCACGGAACAAGTCCTGCGTCTGTTCAGCCTTGCCGAGCGGCACCAACTCCTGCAGCACGGCAAGATCGTGCAGGTCTTCGACGTCCAGCTCACCGACCTGCAACACCTCGTACTCAAGCTGCTGGGCGTCTCACAGGACGCCTTTCGGCTACCCCGGTAGCTAGAATTCACCCCAAATTACGCCCTCGACCTGCGGAAAGTAGGTCGTGCTGGTGCTGGTGATGAGCGTTACCGGTATCTTTGCGGAGTTGATCGCGCCGTACAACCCGACCGCCAATGACTTTGCCGCGATGATGGAGGCGCCCGGCTGGGCGCACCCTTTGGGAACGGACCAGTTCGGGCGTGATCTGCTGTCACGGATTATCTACGGCGCACGCACCGCCATGATTGTTGGCCTCTCCTCCGCCCTGGTGGGAGGCATATGCGGACTGGTGTTGGGCGTCGGCAGCGCGTACTTCGGCGGACGCACGGACCTCATTTTGCAGCGCATATTTGATGTCTTAATGGCCTTTCCGCTGATTATTATGGCCCTAGCCGTGGTGGCGATCTTCGGCACCGGCGTTGAGAACGTGATCATCGCCATCACCATTCCGCTGATCCCACGCTGCGCCCGCGTCGTGCGCTCATCCGCATTGGCGATCCGCGAAGTTCCCTATGTCGACGCGGCCCGCGCTTTGGGGTTCGGCCACCTGCGCATTATTCTGGTTCACATGGTGCCCAATGTGATGGCGCCATTCCTGATCATGGTGACGGCATTCGTTGGCCAGGCCATTCTGGCGGAGGCGTCGCTGTCCTATCTCGGCCTGGGCGTCCAGGAGCCGGTCCCGGCCTGGGGATTGATGCTACAGGGGGGCGCCGAGGAGTTTGCGACCAGCGCACCCTGGATCGCGATCTTTCCCGGCCTTGCCATCGTCCTTTCCGTGCTGGGAATTAACCTCATCGGCGATGCCTTGCGAGATCACCTGGATCCCAAGCTGCGCAAGCGATAGGGCGCCGGCCACGCATGCCGTCCATGCACCGACCCACAATGGCGGGAAGCCTTCTGTCCCCCTCCTAGCCCGCCGGATCTGACGGCGGCGCCAGGCCGCGCGCCTCAAAGCCCGCGCAGTACCTTGAAACCGCCGGTGAACATGCGCTTCATGTCGACGGGTATGTTTTTTGCCAACTCCTTGAAGGCCTCGTCTGCCATGATGGCCTGGTTGGCGCGGTCGCGATCCGCACGTGAGGGATACACCGCCCACGAGGAGACCACGATCTCGTCACTGCGCAGCTTCACCGCTTGCGGGAAGGACGTCTCCTTGCCGGGCTTCACATCGTCAGCAAGGCAGTTCACGTACTCGATCGCGCCATGCTTTTTTGCGATGGCGGCCATCTTCTCAGCAAACTTCTTGTAGTCGTCGATTTGAGCCTTCGAGACCGGCATGACGAAGCTGTCAACATACTTCTCGTGCGTGGCCATGGCTTACTCCGATGCTGTTGCTGGACGCATGCCCGGCCAACGTCTCGCCGCCGCCGGTGTTCCCCATCTGGCCAACGCTGGGGTAGGAATTGTACGGGCTTGCGTCATGTGGAGCTCCTGCTTGTCTCTCGGGGCAATGACGCGTGTGGCGTGTGACAGTGGGAACCGATGGCGGCGGCCATCGGTTGTCCTTGAGGGCAAGGATCGCGCATGCAAGGATCACGCATGCCTGGCAAGCCGGAATCCGATGGGTGTTTGCAGGATCCGGTTGCCGTTGCCCGCGCCTCCTACCAGGCCTATGTCGACAAGGATCGCAGCGCGATCGAGGCGCTCATCGCCGATGACTTTCGTTTCACGAGTCCCCTCGACAACGGACTTGACCGAGCCACCTACTTTTCGCGATGCTGGCCGAACAGCAAGGCGATCGCGCGTTTCGACTTTATCCATCTTGCAACGGAGGGAGACCGCGTCTTCGTCACCTATGAGGCACGCACGGCGCAGGGAAAGCGATTTCGCAACACGGAGATCCTGCGCGTTCGCAATGGCAAGATCACCGAGGCCGAGGTTTATTTTGGCTGGGACGTGCCGCATGCAGCGACCGGCGGCGGTTTCGTCGAGCGGGAGTGACGCTTGGCGTAGCAGCCATTTTGGCAAGCGTTAGACGGCCTACGTTGAGGCTCGTGTCACGGCCGATCGTCAAAAGGCAAACCGTCAGGTCAACTGGAATTATGAGGTGGCGACATGCCAGTCGAGTTTAATCACACGATCGTTTGGTCAAAGGACAGCAAAGCCTCAGCGGCCTTCCTCGCGGGCATCCTGGGCTTACCGCCGCCGAGGAAGTGGGGCCCATTCCAGGTGGTGGCGACCAGCAACGGCGTCAATCTCGACTTTATGGATCGGCAAGGCGAGATCTTGTCTCGACACTTCGCCTTTCTGGTCAGCGAGACCGAATTCGACGAAATCTTCGAGCGCATCCGGAAGCAGGGTCTTCCCTACTGGGCCGACCCGGCGCGGACAAAGCAGGGTGAGGTCAACCGCCACGATGGCGGACGCGGCATCTATTTCGAGGATCCGAATGGTCACCTGCTGGAAATCATCACGCGGCCGTACGGTAGCAGTGGCTGGGAGCCCTAACACCAGGAAACGTCGGCGAGCCGAGTTCTTAGCGAAGAAAAATGAGAAGACGTCATCCCGAGAGGACATGAGTGGGATCACCAAAGTGGCTTTGAGCGTTTTTGGGGCGGCTTGGTTTTTGCTCGTCGCACGCCGGCCGCTCCGGCATGGTTTGCCTGGCAGCCAATGCCGATAGCCTGTCGGCTGCTTCTGGCCGTCGCAGCGGCGGCATTCGCTCTGTGGCGTCGTTGAGCTATGCTGGAATTCCCGTTTTCCGGCTGGGAGCACGCCCACGCCGGCTGCATTGGCCAAGCAAGTCCATTAAGCCTGCTCTATTGCCATGAACAGCCGGCAGCGCGAGATTGAGTATGCGATCGAGGTGTTCGTGCGCGGCCACAGCGCCGGCAAGAGCCGTACCTATCCCTATGAAACTCACCGCATTCGCTCCCTATGGGTCATGCGCGATGCGTCGCGTAAGAATCCTCGCGACTATCGCAAGGAGGAATGGATTGCCTACGACGTGGACGCAACCAAAGTGGATGCGGTGGCGCGAAGCCACAGCCGCGGGCGCTTCTTTGTAGGCGCGATGGTCGAGACCGGCGTCTCCGACCAACCAACCCGAGCCGCCTACAGATGCCTTGGCTACCGGCTGCTCGCCACGGAGGGTTTCTTCGTGCAGCGGCTGCGGCGAATCCCCAAAGTCCCCGTTCCTTTGCCGATCGAACGCGTGCGTACGCCCGAGCTGGCGTCACGTTTGGCTCAGGCCACGCGCACGCGCCCCATCTTGCCGAGCCTGCTCGAGAATGACGCCCCTTTCCGTCAGTATGTGGCGCTGGATGAGCAGGAAATCGTGGGCCGGGTACGCAGCGTGGATGCGGTCGAGGCGACATGGTGCGCAGACATGTACGTCAACGCGCCCTATCGGCGGCGCGGGATCGGGCGGGCGCTGTTGTGCCGAATGTTGCGTGACGATCGCGCCCGCGGCGCAAAGTGTTCGGTGCTGACGGCGAGCCACGTGGGGGCGCTTCTGTACCCGCGCGTGGGCTACGAGCGGATCGGAACGCTTTTGCTCTTCGCACCAAGGAAGGGTTAGGCGAGGAGCCGACGGTTTCCCTCTGAACCGCGGAGGCCACCGAACGCCTGCCAAGCTCCATGACTGCCTGGCCATTCAATCAATGCAACGATGGCCCTCGATCAGCCGGCGCTGCTCGGCAAGATGGTGCGCCAAGAAAATCCAGCACCGCACGGAGCCACGCGCCTGAGGTCGGGGTGACAACAACCGCACCTACGCTTCACGAGCGGAGCACGCAGGCGCGAAAGCTCGGGGTCCGGATCGCCGAGATGCCAGGGCGGCGCAGCAACCCCGTGCCGGCACGCGCCGGACGGTAGGCGGGATCGAATACGCCAGCATCAACGCGAACGGCTATGTACCGGCGCTTGAGCTCGACGATGGAGTGCTCCTCACCGCGCCGGCCGCAATCGTGCAGTACCTGGTGGCTGACCAGAGGTCAAACTTGGGTCTGCAGCCACCCGCGGGCAGCTGGCGAGGGTGGCGTTGAGATCTTCTTGCCCTCGCGAAGCGCGGATGCTTTCATGCCACCCATGGCTGTATACAGTCGACAGGACCCCGCCGTCCAAACCATCGCGCGCGTAACGCTCGCCGACCGCGTCTTCGATCAGATCGTGGAGGCGATCGTGCAGGGACGCATCGCGCCCGGGGAAACCATCAACGAAGTCAACCTTTCTGCTCGGCTGGGCGTCAGCCGGGCGCCGCTGCGGGAAGCCATTTTTCGCCTGGAGGCAAAGGGCTTGATCCATCGTGT
>CAVZKV010000008.1:0-75367 GCA_963775835.1 uncultured Alphaproteobacteria bacterium
GCAGTGGTAGCTGCAGGGCCGCTGCTGCGACAAGGCCATGAGCAAACAGTCAGAAAGAATGAGATCGGCTCGGGTTGCCAACGCGAGCGCGCCCGTCAAGGCCGCACCGGCGATGCCACGCGCCAAACTCGATCCGATGCGCCTCGAGCAAGCCTCGCGTCCGGGTCTCGCCGAGCAGGCCCGCGGCGATTGGAAGAGATGATCGTGTCACTCGAGCTGGCGCCCGGCAGCATCTGGTCGGAAGCGCAGCTCAGCGCCAACTTGGGGATCGGCCGTACCCCCGTGCGCGAGGCGCTGCAGCGGCTGGCGGCCGATCACCTCGTCAGAATCCTGCCCCGCCACGGGGCACAGATTACCGAGATCAGCAGCTCTTGCTCCTGGAGCTACGACGCGAGCTCGACCGCATCATTGCCGACAGGCGGCCCGCCGCAGCACCGCGCAAGAGCGCGCACGCCTGCTCGAGATGGGGAAACGGCTGGCCTTGCGCGCGGCGGATGATGAGGACATTCTTCCCTATCTGCGCGACCACTACGAGTTGAAGAACGTCCTGGCCGAATGCGCGCGCAACCCCTTCCTCGCCCGCGCCGTGATGCCGTGTTATGCCATGTCACGTCGCTTCTACTATCTTCACCATCGCCAGGCCCGCGATCTCGCGGTGGCGACGCGGCACCACATCGACGTCATCCGTGCCGTTGCTAACGGCGATGAGGCGAAAGCTGCGGCGGCCTCCGATAAGCTGATGGACTATGTCGAAGCCTTCACGCGCGCGACGGTGACCAATCGCTTTTAATCGCGCGGCATCGCCACGGCGCGCGCCTCCTCGAGGCCGCGGCGGTCGATGCAACAGGGCTTCGCACGCCGGACAGCGCGTTGTGCGTGCGGCGGCTCGATCCAAAGTACGTGCTAGCGCATTAAGTCTGCCGTTCAAGCGGCCGGCGCCAACTCATAGCGGACGGGTGTGCTGTAGACCGGATCCTCGTGCAGCTTCCAGTACATCTCCCTCAGTCGCATCGTCACCGGTCCGGGGGCGCCATCGCCGACCGCCACTTTGTCGATGCTCCGCACCGGCATGATGCCGCCTGCCGTCGAGCTGATAAATACTTCGTCGGCCTTGCGCATGTCGGCGACGGGGACTTTGGTCAGGCGGCAATCGATGTTCATCCTGGCGGCCAATTCCACCACCGTCTTGCGGGTAATGCCCTCAAGGACGCCGCGGTCGGGTGACATCAGCATACCGTCGCGGAGCACAAAGATATTCCATCCGCGCCCCTCGGTGACATTGTCCTCCTGATCGAGGAGCAGGGCATATTTTGCCTCCCTATCGTAGGCTTCAAACAGAGCGCGGACAAAATCGAGACGGCCGAAATTCTTGATGGTTGGGTCGACGGCCTCCGGGGGGATGCGAATGGTCTTGGCAACGATGATGTCGCTGCCGCCGCTGGCCTCGGCCTCGGAAAACACCTGGTAGTAGGGGACGGCCCACACCATGAAGCGGTTCTTGCACGTGCGCAGATCCTTGTGCGCCGTCGCGGGCGAGCCCCGCGTCGCGACGAAGGTGATCATCGCTTCCTTCAGCCCCGAGCGGGCAACGCAACCGTGCAAAACCTCCGCCACCTGCTCGCGGTCGTAGCCCAGCGACTGGTAGCGCCGCTCGGTGATGGAATGGTCCCAGCGCTCAAGATGGTCCTTGAGCCGAAAGAATCGACCTTTGTGAACGTGGACGGCGTCGTAGCACATATCGCCGAGTTGGAAGCCCATGTCGGTTACGGGTAGTCGCATCTCCGATACCGGCATGTACGCCCCATCCATGAAACCGATGCCGGTACTGCCATAGCTTGCTGGCGCGTGCATTGCTCGACTCCTGTGGCCGAAAACATCGTGCCTAGGATAGCGCGCGCCGGCGCCCTTGACGATCGGCTTCCCGTGTCCGAGGTGTCAGGCAACTGCGCCCTTCGTGGTGGGAGCATGCGGCCCCGATCGCCCTCAATTCCAGCCAAACCGCGGGCACGGCTTGGCGCAAAGTTCTAAGTGAACGGCGACGATCGAAACGAGCGAAACCTGCAAGACCTCTGGCGCCGCTGCGGTCGGCCCGAAGCATCAAGGGCAGGGGAGGCCGAGCGCTGATATAGTCGATAGAGCTAGCCGTTCTGGGAACAGTGGTCCTCTCGAAGGTCGTTTCGTTCTCTCAGTCGGGAAGAAGATGTCGAGAAGGCCAAGCGGCGATCCTCGTATCCGCCAAGGAAAGGGCACGTTTGCTCTGGAGCGCCCCTTCGCGTATGCGCCGATTGCTCCAGGCCAAGGGCACCTGGGCTCGAAGGCGGAAATGAGCTCAGTGCGACTGGGTAGTCGCGGCCGTACGCTTGAATTTGGTCGGGAACTGCCGGGCGATGCCATCGGCCAAGGTATCGGCGAACATCAGCATGTGTACATGGCCATCGTCGTGGGCCTTTATGTCGGCGGCCCAGTCTTTCTTGAGCCTGGCGACAACCTCATTGGTTGTGAAGCTCAAATGCTGACGGAGCATGGATCGGGTCTCTTCTTTGCCCCAGTGTGGATTGGGCCACTGAGGAAAGTTGCAATCTCGTCACCATTCGACTGCCATTTTGCTGCGCGGACGATAGCTGTTGGCCATTTCCGGTCTTTGCTGCGGAAACGACATCGGCAGCAATCAGGATGTGGTGGCGCAAGAGTTGCGCCAGTTTCTTGCCGGCGGTCTCGCCATAGTAGGGTATGATCGCGGCGCCGATGTCGTCTTGATTTTTGAGCAAACGCTGGGCCACGGCACTGGCGTCGTCGAGGCCCGCCAAAGCACTGACGATGTAGTTGCGGGTCCAGGTGACATGGTCTTCCCACAGTTTGCGCATTGCCGTCCTCAATTCGCTCGCATCGGCACTCGACATTGGCGTGGCAGCCTGCTTGTGGGCCGCTGCCGGCTGGACCAGGAAGACGAGGCCGAGCAATGCCGCGGCTTGGATTGGTTGGACTAAGGGTGTGGAACCGGCGCGCTTTCCGCCGCCATCGTGGCCGAAGAGTTTATTCTCCATAGATCCTTCCGTAGGCTTTCTCGCCCAGCGCAAGCCAACGTGTCACCTTTCAGGTCGCGGATGCCCAGGCCTTGCCGCTAAGCGCCGCAAACAAGGAGGTCTTGTTTCGGCATTGGTTTTGAATTTTTTGGGGGACAAGAAGCAGGCGCTCCCCGAGTTGAAACGGGGTGGGGCGTGTCGGCGGCACCATCGGATTTTACGTTGCGCCGATGGCTCTATTCACTTCAAGGCGCGGGCATTGGCGGTCCGTGCCACAAGCGATTAAAGGTTCCTTTTGGTGCGGGGCTTTGCCGACCCATCGCTGCTCCAAGAGGAGGCGAGGGACGCCGGGTGTGATGACGTCCCTCGCCCCAGGTCGCTTCGGCCGTAGCGGGGTGGTGCCGGCCGGAGCGCAGCGCTTGATGACCTTTGAGGTGGTCACTTTCGCGCTGTTCGGAAAAATCTTGGGGATCAAGCCGGTATATAGAGCTTGCGGTCGCAGGCAGAAGAGCGTGCGTCAATTCAAAGCTCGGGCTAAACGGTCAGTCAAAATTACCGCCCGCGGCATCGCAATGGATGTGGCGCCATCAGCCGCGGACGTGGGCTGTCACTAGCCGCCGAGCCGAACAAACCCGCAAGGTCGTAGCAGCTCGTCGTGGATTTGCCTTTCTTGCGACCAGTGTTTCAGCATCACCAGCGCCCGTCGAAAAGTCAGTTTGCAAGGGTGGCTCGCGCAGCTTCGCGCGAGATCGTGGAGCTCGGCCTTCTCTTGCGCCCAGATTTGCTCAAGATCGGCGACCAAGGCGCGGCTGCGATCGAGGCGATACCGGATGGCTTGATCAAGGGGATCGGATTCTCTTGCAGAGATCATCTTCAAAAATCCGGGGAAATAGATGGCAGTCTGATCGTCAGAATACTGATATACTGCTGTGACGCCATCGACCTTGGTCGCATGCGCGCATGGTTATGGTTAAAGGCGGCCGGCGTCCTCGACGGTAGTGGGTTCGCACACATCGGCTCCACCGTATCCAGTAAGGCATGGTTGACGCGCGGCTCCGTCCTGAGGCGTGGTTGGATAGGCCACGCGGGCGGGCAGGTTCGAAATCGCGCCAGCCGACGCGGGGCAGCATCGCGAATGGCCCGGGCAGCCTTCGGCAAACCAAGTTAGGTTCAGGCCAATCGGGGCGAACTTGTCGCGCAGTCGTAGGCCGAGGCGGCGCTAGGCCGGCAGGTTGCGCATATGGTCTACTCGGGTACGGGTCGGCGGATGCGGGGCTTCAAGACCCGATCTGACGATGTTATGAACCGAGCATGGGCGAGGCGAAGACATTCAAAGTCCGACCGGCTGGTAGATACGCTAAGGCGCGATGCCGCGGGCCCGTTTTGGGGTGTCATCATTCCTGATCCGGTCGTCAGGCCGAGGGGGGTAGCGTTCGCTCCATCAAGCGGGCCGTCGAAAAAACCGTTAGATCCGGCGGGCCGACGCATCAGAAGCTCAAATGATTTCCAGGCTGCGAAGCCCCAACGTCTTCGTCAATGTTCCTTTCGATGACAAGTACGAGCCGCTCTTCGAAGCCTTAGTATTTACGATCTAGGCCTGTGCTATCGGGTTCGCCGCGCGCTGGAAGGCGACGACAGCGGTGACATCCGGTTGGACAAGCTCGTTGAATTGATCCGGGAATGTCCGCGCTCGATCCACGATCTTTCACGCATTGAGCCGGGCGAGAACGACCTTCCACGCTTCAATATGCCGTTCGAACTCGGCTTGGCGCTCGGCGCCAAGAGATTCGGGCATCGTCCAGGCGACCGCATAAAAATCATGGTGGCCGATCCGTACAGGTTCCCCGCCTATCTTTCTGGTCTCGGCGGCAATGATCCATCGGCTCACAGGAACGACCCTCAGCAGGTCATTCGCATTGTCAGCACCTTTCTACAGCGCACGCCGGTCGGCGGTATGTTGCCCCGCGAAACTTCGGGCCGGCTTTCAGAAGTTCAAGGCGCAACTTCCCAACGTCGCGAAGGATATCCACTATCAGCCCGACGAGATCAGCGGCTTTGGCAACCATCGGACGTTTGTCTGGTATGTGACCGAAATCTTGAAGAAGGCAAACCGTGTCGCCTAGCGCGCCACGCTTTAGCTGGTGGCCAAGCCCGGAGGGCGCCGGACGCAAAAATGCCCCCAGTCGTTGCCGACTGGGAGCCGAACCATAAGGAGGTCGCTCGCCATACGCGAAACACAAGTGGCGAGACCAAGAGCATAACGCCCTCTCGTTAAGGCGAGATGAAGCGCGGGCCATACCCTTGCCTGTCACCTTCGAGACTGCGCGCCGACATTTCCTCGGCTAAAAGGAGTGCCGACGCCGCATCCCCCGCGGCGTTAGCGGCAGTGCCGCTGTTTCTGCAGTAGTTGCGGGCTGCAGATCAGAGCGAGGGTCGGTTGGCGCCCACTCTCGCTCTTAATTCATTTGGTCAACGCCCGGACATCCCAGCGCTTTGTCGGCCAGAGCTCACGTGTGGCTTTGGGTCGGTGGCATCGTTGCCGCGGATTTTTTCGCGAAAAGCCAGCTTCTGTCCGCCGTCTGCCATCAAGTTGCTTTCCGTGCCGCCCAAGTCCCTACCTTAGGGTTCGCGGCGTTGCGGCGCTGGACCAGGTATTCGGCATCCCACCCCAGCCAATGCCATCAAATGTCATCCATCAGGCGCTTCCGCTCCCCTCGGAAGCGCCTCATTTTTTGAGCCCGTCGGCTGCAATCGCCGACGGGAGACAAGAATTTGCGCGCGCCGGCCGTTCGCCGCACGTGCCGCCGAGCTCGGGCGCGCGAGCTTCATGGATGGCCTTGGCCGCACGGCGCCAACGTGGTTCCATCAACATTCCCCGGGAGGCGATGGAAGTCTAGGGGGCCAGGCGTAAGCCTTCGCTCTCTGCCTCCGCGACTAAGCGGCTGGCATCCCGGGGCAAAAGCAGGCGGGCCGCGACCAGCTGCTCCGCCGCCCTGCGCATGGCGGCAACGTAGCTTTGATGGTTTGGGTAACGCTCTTCGATGGACAGGCGTGGGTCGCCTACAGCGAGCCGTTCCTGCTTCGTGTGCGCAAAAGGAATAAAGCTGCCCGTGAGCGAGCAGAAGCCATCCTCGAAGCGGTCGCGGCGACCGAGGTTCCACCCGGTGTAGGTTCCAATGGGCACTTGCAGATGGAGCCCGCGAACGCCCCCCAAATCGTTGCCGTCCTCATTCACCTGATGCACGAGAACACCATAGGGCGTCTCGCCCTGCCGCGGCGGCTCGATAGCAATTACGCCACTCGTGTCGCCGGCGTTGTACTGAGGCCCGAAATCGAGCACGTGCAGCGGGTTGTGCACCGCCAGGAACCGAACGGCGGGACGGCGAACATTGCCGTACGCGTTTGCTGGTATTGCTGGGAATTTAACATCGGCGGGCGGCGCCAGCGTTCCATCGCCAATGCTCGGCACGGCGCTCGCAGGCGGTTCTTTGTTATCGCGCACCCAATCAACCAGGGCGGTCAACAATGCCCGCATCGTCCATACCTGCGGATTAGGGTTCGGCTGCTGCTGGCAAACGCCGAAGGGTTCTGCGGCGGGCAGCGGTAAGGGCGCCGGAACGTGTTGGGTGCCAGCCATGATAAAAGTGCGCACGTAGGCTGGATCGGCGATGTCGCGTTTGCCCAAGGGATCCGTCAGGCCCAGTGACTGTCGGCCCTCCCAGATCTCGAGCGCGGTTGCGACATGAAAAATCCTGGGGCAAGTGCCCGACGCCGTACAACGGTCGAGAACTCCCTGCGTGCGTTGCGTCAACGGATCGGTCTGCCGCGCGTAGGTAAAGGGAAAGTCATAACCGGGATAAAGATGGTTCACTTGATCACCCCAGGCGTGCCCCGGCTGGGCGAAGCGAATATTGAGGGAGATCAGGCCACCACCAATGTGTGGGTAGGCGCCCTCAAAAGCGATGCGGCCCTGCTCGTCGGCATTGAAGCCAAGGTGAATGAAGGAGCGAATAAAACGCCCGCTCTGGGATGTCCCCATAACGAGCGCCTTGTTATCTCGCCGGTAGACGGGATTTGCCGTCTCGGCCTCGTCTTTCTCCTCGTGCTTGAGAAAGGCTGCGAGATCACGCATCGCCGCGAAGCCAAGGCCGAGGACAAGAGGATCCTTGGCGCGGTAGATGAGTTCGTAAATATGCCCTGGCTGAAATCCCGAAGGAAAACAAATTTGCCGATCGCCGGCAATCGGCGACCCGTTCTCCGAGCAAGAACCGAAACTCCACTCGCTGTTGGCAATAGGCAGCCGCGGCTCTTGCTCCTTGGACCTGACGGTCAGTGTTGGCAAAAACCCATCGGCGAGCGCAGTCCGATTGTCGACGCTTACGGTTGCATAACTGGCGTGGTTCAGGAGCGTGAACCAACCGCTGGACAGGTTCAGCGTTTTCGTCGGCGCTCGCACGATGAGTTCGCCGCGAACCAGCCCGGTAATCGCCGAGCCATCGGGGTTCTTGGCGGCGGGGACCGAAAACGTTATTCGATCATTTCCCGAGAGTACGTCTCCTTGCCATCCGAACCAAACGATCGTGTAGCCTTGCTCCATCATGAAACCATCGCCCGCCACCTTGAGGGCGTTGTTGTCCGCGACAGTCTGGGGGAGCCCGGTGGGAACGTCGGCATTGAACGAGGCCAGGCCGCCCTTGTTGCCGCGATTGACGACGTTGAAAAAGAGGATGCCGTTGCCCTTCGAGTGATCGACCGGGCGCAAAACGTCAACGTCGGTAACGTATTGGACGCGGTCTTTGTCTGTCCTGGGTGCTAGCGCAATATCCTGAATGATGGTGTTCGCCGGGTGGTTGGGATCGACCTCGCCGTAGGCGCGCCCGACGACACGCTCGTAGCTGCCGACATCACCGAAACGCCGGCCGGCAAAGGCAGGCTCGACCTTGGTGATCTCGATGCGAGTTATGCGAGCCTGCGAGGGATGTGCAAGGAGGATCGGCAATATCGACAGGCCGACGGCGACGACGGCTTGCCCAAGCAAGGTCTCATCGGCTCCTCCCCAACAAGAGCAGCGTGCAGCGATCCGCAGTATGACCTCGCGGCTGGTTATTGTCGCGTCAGAAAGAGGCCGCCGGCCCGGCGCCGGATGGCGGTAGCGCCAAACGAATAAAAATGAAAAGCCTCGCGGATTGGGATCCGCGAGGCGTTAGGCTTTTAACCTCAGACCGTCAGGTGATTTTCAAAGGCGCCTCGGCAACAAATCCCCCACAGCGCGCCCGCTGCAATATCCTCAGCACCGCAATGCGCCATTTGTAGTGGTGATGGCATATGCGCCGCCGACCAAAGTCTGGTGAAATATCAAGCCGATATCGTCAATAAGTGCCACGCATCGCCGCGAGAACCCGCATTTTGGCCTGCGGGCGAAAAAAGAGCGGCTCACGACCTCAAATCGACGTCAGCTAGGCCTCGCGGAGCATTGGTCCCGGCGCTCGCGCAATACCTGGAGCTGGGCGGCGCCGAGCCATTGACAGGTTGGCTTTGATCCTTCGCCAAGGTCGTGCGGCCGACGCCATCGCTTTATGAGGTTGGAGCGATTCTCACCCTATGCACGCGACAATGATCGCGCTCCTCGTGCTCTGGGCACCGCGAGGCCTCTTACCATTGTCGAGCGCGGCACCGCGGGCTTGTCGTTGCCACCGGGGGTAACTCCCGCCAAGCAAAATCGCAAACCCACAAAACTCGACGTCAGTTGGTGCCTGCCATCGACGTTCGCGACAGCGGCGTTGGCCTCCAGGCTGAGCAGGCTCAGGGGTGCGCGCGAGCAAAACCGGTGACGCCAATTCTCCACAGGTCTGTCCCAGCGCGCCACATTCGCAACCAGATGCTCATTCATCCCCTTGCCCTGAAATCGGCAGCCTGAGCGGCGGCATGCAACCACCGCAAGGTGCCGTGCTCCGGCCCCGCAACCGGAGCGAACTTGGGCGAGGAAAGCACCCGCACCTCTTCCTCGCCCCTTCTCGTTCCTGTAGCGGCCTCCAATGTGCCTGCAACCTTCTCTAGGGGCTCGCCCGGCACCGGGGATCGCGTGGACCTGCAAAGTTTCCATGCTGCCGCGGCCCGAGGGGGCACCTCGGCGCCTTGTCCCTAACTCCGCCAAAGGATTTTATTGCGCGCACACCCCCGTGCCATTTGCGGCCAGCGCCCCTGATTTGCTGCGTACGTGCGGCGTCGGACCCGAAGCCCATCCATTGCCGGCGTTGGGGACCTCGTTTCTGGGGCAATTCTCGGCCCCGGCACGCCCTCATTGTGCGAGGGCGAACGATGATCGCCGTCTAGCTCGGCCAATGCCGGCCACATTGCCTTTCGCTGATCTCCCACAGGCGCTGTGCGGTTTGCGCGTCCTGAGCCTGCGGGCTCGGCCGCCGACGTTCCATGTCGACGAAGTAGCCACCATTCATGCCAACATTGGAGGCACGGGTCAGCCAAACGAGCGTTTCTGCGCCCTTCTCTACCGACCGCGACACCGGTCGCAGCATGGTCATCGCCAAGCTCATCAACGGGCCGTTGTTTCGATTGAAGCCGCTGGCGACTAGACCAGGGTGAAAGCAACTGCAAACCGTGCCGCTACCCTCGAGCCGGCGTGCAAGTTCACGCGTGAACAAGATGTTGGCGAGCTTGGTCTGCTTGTATCTGGCAAAACCATGGTAGGCGTTCTCGGCGCCAAGGTCGTCGAAGGGGATAGCGGCGCCTTGGTGGGCATCCGAAGCCGTCGTGATGATGCGGGACGGCGCCTGTAGCTTGAGCCGATCGAGGATCAACCCGGTAAGGAGGAATGGTGCCAAGTGGTTGACGGCCCAAGTGAGCTCGATGCCATCCTCCGTCAGCTGTCGGGTGGTGTACATGGCTCCGGCGTTGTTGACGAGAACGTCAATCCTGGGATGCCGACTCAACACCTCAGTGGCCAATTTGGTCACCGCCGCCTGCGCTGAGAGATCGGCGACAAAGGCAGAAACGCGGGCATCGCGGCTTGCGCGAGCCTGGATCTGTGCGGCGGCTAATTTTGTGCGCGCCGCGTTGCGGCCGACGATGGCGACGTTGGCGCCAAACCCCACCAAGGCCATCGCCGCCGCCAAACCGATGCCATTGCTGGCTCCCGTGATCAGGATCTGCTTATCGCGCATTCCACGCCGCTCCGCGGATTAGAAAGGTTTGTAGCGTCGACCCAAAAAACGAAAAGGCAATGGCCTTTGTTTCGGCGGTCAAGCCATAGCTCGGACGGCGGGGATTGCAAGTTTTGGGGCAGAAAGGAGCGATCGCCTCGGATCGTCGGCGAAAGGGGCCTTGCGCTGCAACGCGGTATGAGATTTCAGAGCAACGACGTCAAAGGCAGGCATAGTCCGCTGCGACGGACATCTGCTGGGTTGCCACAATCGCTTCCAAGCGGTTGCGCGCCTGCATCTTTTTAAACAGCTGCGTCGCGTAATGCTTGACCCGAAGATTGAGATGACGGCCAAGGTTCGGCGGATCAGACCCCCCTGGGGGGCTCGCCCAGTTTTGCAGCACCCAGCGTTGGCCTGCGAACCCAGCCGTGGCGGTGCCGCGCAACTTATCTCAGCTGACATACCGGCGTTTGTCGGGCGCCACCGTATCCGGCTTCAGCTGCCCGCCAGCCAGGAGCGTGTTCCAGAAGGTATAGTCGGCTTGATGCACAATCATGCACTCGAGGCTCCTGAGCAGTAATTCACCCTCGCCCGAGTGTGCCATGGCAATGTGTGCGACCTCTTCCGGCAAGCCGACCGTCAAGCAGATGTGCGCCCCGTAGGCGGGGTGGCGCACGGAGGGACGCCCGAACCGCTTTTGCGATTGCTTCCAGCGATCGCGATTGACGGGGTCGAATTCCCAGGCTTTGCCCACATCGTGAACAAGACCTCCGGCAATGATGACGTCCATATCGATCTCAAGCTCGGGATAGGCGCTGCCCATTTCTTTGGCGATGCCGATCGCAAGTCTTGTCACGCCGCGCAAATGGTCGGTCTGATCGCCCCGCTTGGCCTCATTGACGTCGGGGTTGCCGGCCGGTGGAATATCGCGGATGGATGGGAAGCTCGAGTTGGCGATGGCGTAGGCCCATGCCTCCACCACTTTTGCCTGTAGCGCTTGATCGCCGATCAGCGCTACCTCGGGCAGCTCCTCCCTTACCTGACGGCGAAGGGCGTCTGTAACCGTCGACGGCGAGGCGGGTTCGGCCGCAGCATTTCTCGACATGGGACGCGTTTCCTGGTGTCATCACAACGCTCAAAACTATAATGCAGCGGCAAACCGGCGCAACGTAGCGCGGGTCGCAGGCATGCATTGGCAGTGCCGGGGTGCGCCCGGGGCGACTTGGCCTTGATTGCGCGCCCTTTTCGCCTCGGCGCGGCCAGTCCCTAGGGCGGGTCCTTGTCGGCCGCAAAGAAATCCAACAGATGCTTGATGAGCACGTCGGGTGCCTCCTCGGGAATGAAATGGCCACAATCGGGGACCACGGCACCGCGCACGTCGAGCGCAACCTGCCGCAGCGATTGCTCCGGTGCAGTGCCACGCCCGCGCCCGTGCGGATAGCTCACGGCGCCGCCGATCGCCAACACCGGCATCGCCAGCTTGTCCTGCGCGAGCACGGCCTTGTTGTCGGCGATATCCTGCAAGAGCGCGCGGTAGTAGGCAAACCCGGCGCGCATGGCACCGGGTTGGCTGTAGGTTCGCACGTACTCGTCAAGATCGGCGGAAGTGATGGCGTCGGGCCGGTAGGCGAAGGTGCGGTAGAACCAGGACAGGTAGGTGTGCTCGCGGCCCTCCGTCAGCGCCTCGGGAAGGTCGGGGGTCATGTGGAACTGGTGATGCCAGCGCCGGCCACCTTCCGAAAAATCGCCGCCGGAGCCGGGAATGACCACGTCCAGAATGACGAGGCGGCGCACCGCTTGGGGATGTGCGGCCGCCAGCGCAAATGCCGTGGGGCCGCCCCAATCATGCCCAACCAGAAAGAACGATCGATGGCCGAGTCGCTCGGCCACAAGCGACCAAATGTCGTTGGCGATCGTGCGCTTGTCATAACCGCCGAGCGGCCGCGAACTGTCGCCGAGCCCGCGCAGATCCGGGGCGATCACGCTGTATGTCTCGGCAAGGGCGGGTATCACGTGCCGCCATTCCCACCAGGTCTGCGGCCAGCCGTGCAGGAGGACGACGGGCGGTCCCTGGCCGGCCGTCACGTAGTGCATCAGGACCTCGCCCAGGTCGGCAAAATGATGACGGACGTCGAGCGTGCTCCCCATGCGGGCGGTGCTCCCTGATTGGCGAAGCGCAGTTTACTTCATCTCTTGTGTCCGACGCGCGCTGCTTTTGATTGGTCACGTCGTCACAACAGGGTGCCACGCAGCACGAGATAGGCCACGCTGAAATAGATCACGAGCCCCGTGACGTCGACGAGCGTGGCCACGAACGGCGCCGAGGCCGTGGCGGGATCAAAGCCCAATCGCTTCAAGACAAACGGCAACATTGAACCGGTGAGCGAACCGAAGGTGACGATGGCGGCAAGCGCCAGGCCGACCGTCAGAGCAACGAGCGACCAATGGGGGCCATAGTCATAAAGGCCAAGTTGCTGCCAAAGCACGATGCGCACCACGCCGATCACACCGAGGATGGCACCCAAGGTGAGGCCCGCCGGCAGCTCGCGCGTGGCAATGCGCCACCAGTCCCCTAGGCGGATCTCGCGCAGCGCCAGGGCCCGGATCACCAGCGAGGTGGCCTGCGAGCCCGAGTTGCCGCCCGAGCTCATGATAAGCGGAATGAACAGGGCGAGGACGACGGCTTTTTCGATCTCCGCCTGATACGCCTGCATGGCACTGGCGGTGAGCATTTCCGAGAGAAATAGGGCGCACAGCCAGCCGGCGCGTTTGCGGATCATGGTCGCAAAGCCGATGTTGACGTAGGCCTCGTCGAACGCTTGCGAACCACCGAATTTCTGCACGTCCTCGGTGCCTTCGGCGATAATGGCGTCGATCACGTCGTCGACCGTGACGATCCCCAAGACCGCCCCGGTTGCCGTCACCACAGGCACGGCCAGCAGATTGTATTTGCTGATGAGACGCGCGACCTCCTCGCGGTCCGTCAGCGGGGCAACGACGATCGGTGCGTGCGCCCGCGCGGCCTCGAGCACGTTGGTTTCTGGCTCGCTGACGACCAGCCGCCATAGCCCGATCACCTTCAACAGTCGGTTGGAGTTCGGTTCGAGCACGCAAACGGTGTAAACGGTCTCGCGGTTCCTTCCGACATCGTGGATGTGCCGCAGCGTCCGCGCGACCGTCCAGTCCGCCGGGACCGCCACGAATTCGGTGGTCATGAGACCTCCCGCCGATTGCGGTGGGTATTGCAGTAACTGATCAAGGGCCTCGCGCATCGCCTCGGGCAGCCGCGCCTTTAGCCGGTCTCGGCCGGCGTCGCTCAATTGCCGAAAAATGTTCACCCGCCGGTCCGGGTGGAGGCCGCTCAGAATGGCTGGCGCGCAGTCCAACGGCAGGAGCTCGAGGAGCTCCGCCGCGCCCACGAGATCACGCACATTAAAAACCTGGATGGCGGCAGAGATCGGCATCGCCGCCAGGATGCGTGCGGCATCAGGTCGGTCGAGGCGATTGAGCGCCTCGGCGATATCGACCGCCTGGTAGGCGGCCAGAATGTGGGCGATATCCTTCGGCTCGCCGGCGAGCGGCGGCAATTCGGCCATGCGGCCGGTCGGGGTGGAAATGTTCATGGAACGCTTGACCTCGGTTGTCGCCGCCGGTGGCGACCGAGGCAAGCGCCGCAAAGAGAGCGACTAGGCCACGATCACTGCCGACGGCATCGTCGGTTGACTGTCGCTTGGCATAACTTGCCTGTCCTTCTCGCGAACACACGGGGGGAGCGGGGCGCGCAGGCGTCCCTTGCCCGTGCTACGGGCGGCTGTTCTCCCCCCACAACCAACGTCTTGTCAATGGGGGACGCGGACGCACGGGGGTGGCGACAGGCCCCGCCGCCGGGTCGCCCTGGACATGGGCGATGGGCAGCGTGGCCCGAGCCCCCGGGGCCATGCCCCCTTGGGCGAGGCATGCGTCAGTATCAGGCTTTCGTGAGCGCCGCCGGGGGAAGGCCATGGCCGTCCGTCGACTTGCGATGGCCACCTTGCGGAGGGATAAAGATGGCCCGTCGCGGGTATCGGATCGTCATCTCCGCCGCGTCGTACTTAGGGTCGAAAAAATCTTTTCTCGTGGAGGAACGCATGACCAACCTTGATCGGCGCAGTCTAGTAGCCGGGGCTGTGGCGGCCTCAGGCGCGGCTCTCCTCGGTCCGATCGGGACCCGACGGGCCGCCGCCGCCACGCCTCCCGCAGGTACCCAGAATTCCGGCTGGTACCGCTACAAGGTTGGCAGCCACGAAATCACCGTCGTCACGGACGGCATCAATCGCTTCAAGTTCCCCGACGGCTTCGTTGCCAACAAGACGCGCGAAGAGGTGAACGCGGGTCTGGCCGCCGCCTTCCTGCAGCCGGCCCCCGATATGATTGCGGTTCCTTATACGCCCATCGTCGTCAACACCGGCGGCAAGCTCGTGGTGATGGATACCGGGACGGGCGAGGCCAACCTCGAGCGCAGCAAGGGTGCCGCCGGCCAATTCCACGGCAACCTCAAGGCCGCGGGTATCGACCGCAATCAGGTCGACACCGTTATCATATCGCACTTCCACGGCGATCACATCAACGGCTTGCTGACGCCCGACAACAAGCCCTCTTTCCCCAACGCCGAGATCCTGGTTCCCGCCGCGGAATGGAAGTATTTTATGGACGACGGCGAGATGAGCAAGCAAACGACCGAGCGCATGAAAGGCGTGTTTGCCGGCCTGCGCCGCGTGTTCGATGCTCTCGGCCGCAAGGTCACACCCTATGAGCCGGACAAGGAGGTCGCACCGGGCATCACTTCGGTGGCGACCTACGGCCACACGCCCGGGCACAATTCCTTCATCATCGCCTCGGGTAACGACAAGGTGTTCGTCCAGGCCGACGTCACGAACATGCCGCTCTTCGTGCGCAATCCTGGCTGGCACGCGATGTACGACCAAGACCCCAACATGGCAGAGTCCACCCGGCGCAAGGTCTATGACATGCTTGCCGCCGAAAGAATGCTGGTGCAAGGCTTCCACTATCCCTTCCCCTCGCTTGCCCATATCGAAAAAACGAGCACGGGCTATCGCGAGACGATGGTGCCCTGGAGCCCGACGCTCTGAGGAAGTATCCGGCCCGTCAGCTCGGCTGCACCGGCCTGACGGGCAACCCGTCAGCGGATCCAATCCCCCGCGCTCGGCGGGGGCAATGGGTAGAGACGGCATGGCGAGGGCCCGCCGTGCCCCGGGAGCTAGGCGGCGGCCCCCAACACCATCCGCGCGGCCTTCTCGCCGATCATGATCGATGGCGCATTGGTGTTGCCCGAGGTCAGGGTCGGCATGATGGAGGCGTCGGCCACGCGCAGGCCCGCAATGCCGCGCACGCGCAATTGATCGTCGACGACCGCCAGCGGGTCGCTGCCCATCTTGCAGGTTCCGACGGGATGATAGGTCGTCTCGGCCGTCCGGGTCACGAAGTCGAGGAGCTCCTCGTCCGAATTGACCTTTGGACCGGGCGCGAACTCTTCGGCGCCCAGCCAGGCCAGGCCCGGCGCGGCAACCAGCCGGCGCACCAAACGCATGCTGGCAAGCAGGCAATCGCGGTCGATGCGCTCGGCCAGAAAGTTGAAGCGGATGGCGGGTGGCTTGCGGGCATCCCGAGCCGCGATATGGACGCTGCCTTTGCTCTCGGGTCTCAGCTGGTGCGTGATGATGGTTATTCCGGGTTCCTTGGCAAGTTTGAGAGCGGGCGTCATCAAAAACGGTTGCATGGTGAACATCGCGTCTGGGCTATCGAGGCCCTCGCGGGTCTTGAAAAAGGCGCGCATGGGCGACGCCGGATGGCTGAGAAATCCTCTGCGGGCGCCGATGTACAGCAGGCCATGGCCGAGGCCGCGCAGGCCGCGTGCCCGCTCATTGAAGGTGACCCCGTGCCGGCCGATGCGCCACTTCAGGCGCGGCGCCCAATGGTCGCGCAGGTTCTCACCGACGCCGGCCAAATTGTGCTTGACCTCGATGCCCAAGCCTTTGAGGCGCTCACCCTGACCGATGCCGGAGAGTTCCAGCAGCTGAGGTGAGGCGACGGTGCCGGCCGAAACGATGACCTCATGCGTCGCGCGCGCCTCGCGTTGCAAACCGTGGACGGCGTAGCGCAAACCCACGCAACGATTGCCCTCGAGCAGAAGTCGCTCGGCCGTCGCATTGGTCTCTACGGTCAGGTTCGCGCGGGTGCGCGCCGGATCGAGGTAGCAGCGTGCCGTGCTCATGCGCCGGCCACGGCTGATGGAGGCCTGCGTCATTGCAATACCTTCCTGATCCGGACCGTTGTAATCGCGATTGGGCTTGATGCCCAATGTCTCGGCGGCCGCGAAAATGCCGTCATAGAGCCGGCCTCGCTCATCGACGTCGGAGACCACGATCGGCCCCTGGCGACCGCGGACCGCGGCATCTCCGCCGGGGTAGCTTTCCATAATCTTGAAGATCGGCAGCACGTCCTGGTAGCTCCAGCCGCGATTACCCAATTGCGCCCAATGATCGTAATCCTGGCGCTGGCCGCGCACCCAAACCATGCCATTGATGGCGCTGGAGCCGCCTAGCATGCGCCCGCGCGGGACCGGTATCGCCCGCCCGCCCGTGGTGGCTTCGGGTTGTGATGCATAAAGCCAGTTGACGCCGGGCCGGTTAATGAACCGCGCAAAGCTTATGGGCACGCGCGACAAGGGGTGGGTCTCGCCGCCGGCTTCGAGCAGCAGGACTTGGTAGCGTCCGGTTTCGCTCAGCCGATTGGCCACCGCGGCACCGGCCGAACCGGCACCAACCACAATAAAGTCAACTGTATGCTGATACATGCGCTTGCCTGGTCCTTGCTGCTTTGCGCCCTCGCGCCGCCTCACGAACGGCGACACTAGCCCAATCGGTGACGCTTCGACCACTCGGCTCCGACGGGCTCCCCCGGTGCCGAGGATGTTGCCGAAGGACGTTGCGGAGACGAGCCGGCATGCCCGATGTCGCGCACGCGCGGGCCGAGCGGCCGGGGGGCCCCTTCCAGCGCAGGCCCGAGCGCACGCACTCGCCTGGTCCCTGAACCTCCCCTGGGGCCCGCCTCGGGCTTGGGTCCAAGGCTCGGAGAGCAGGCTGCGAGACGGGGCTGCACGCCCAGCGCGTTGCCGGACCGGGCCGCGCCCATTCGGTCGTGGCGCCCTGGCGATCAGGCGGACGAGGCCTCGTTGCCCGGGGCGCCGGCCTTTCTCTTTGCCCCGTTGCGGCATCGCCGGCCATTGCCGTCGGGGAGGCCTTGGCCTACAGCATGCAAGCCAAGTCGATCCTGCGGTCGCGATTCGTCCAAGACCGGCACTAGCGGCAACATCGCCCCAGTCTGCGCCCATGATGGCTGAACGCCGCGTGCTCTTCTGGATGTGTGTGCTTGTCGCCATCAATCAGCTTGGCTTCGGCGCCATGGTGCCGTCGCTTCCACTTTATGCCCAGTCGTTCGGGGTACCCGCGTCCGCCATCGGCATGGCCGTGGCTGCCTATGGCTTGGCGCGCTTTGTTTTGGCGGTGCCAACAGGGCAGTTGGCGGATTGGTTGGGGCGGCGACCAACGCTCGCCATCGGCGGGCTAGTATCGGCGATCGGCAACCTGTGCTGCGCCTGGGCAAGCGCCTATCCGGAGTTTGTCGTCGCCCGCTTCGTGGCGGGGGCCGGCGCCGGCCTGATCCTCACCACCGGCCAGGTGGTCCTCGCCGACATCAGCAGCCCCGCTCAGCGCGGGCGCAGCATCGCCATCTACCAGGGCACCTTCCTGTTCGCCGTTGGCATTGGTCCCTTTCCCGGCGGGTTGCTCGCCGAGCATTTCGGGCTGGCGGCCCCCTTCGTCGCCTATGGCGTTGCCAGTCTGCTCGCGGCCGTCGTCGCTTGGTTTGCCGTCAGTGAGACCCGCGACCTGTGGCGCGCCGCGGCCACGCCCGAGGCTCCCGTCGCGCCCGCCGCTTACCCGCCAGCTTCGCCTGCTGGCCGGTAAGGTCGGCTTCGTCTTGGTTAGTCTGATCTCGTTGATGAACGCTGTGGTGCGCACCGGTGGGCTGTTCGCGATCGTGCCGATGCTGGCCACGGCCCTGCTCGGATTGTCGGTGGGCGCGATCGGCTTTGCCCTCATGCTCGGGAGCATTTGCGGTCTTCTTGCCGCCTACCCGGCCGGCTGGCTCGCCGATCGCTTCGGCCGCAAGGTCGTCATCGTGCCGGCAACGCTGATGACCGCCACCTCGATGGTCTTGTTCTGCGTGGCGCCAACGTACGGTTGGTTCATCGCCGCCTCGATCGTGTGGAGCGTGGCGAGCTCCGTTGGCGGTGCCGCGCCGGCGACCTATGCGGCAGATTCCGCCCCGCTTGGGATGAATGCCACCGCCATGAGCGCCTTCCGCATGACCGCCGATGCCGGCTACGTGATCGGACCGCTGGCCTTGGGGCTTATCGCCGACCTTTATGGCCCCGTCATTTCGCTGCTGAGCGCGGCTTTCCTGCTCTTGCTGGTGGGCGCCCTATTTGCGCTACTGGCACCGGAAACGCACCCCGGGCGCGTGCCGCCTTAGCCCCTATCGTTGCGCGACCGGCTGCGCAAACGAGAGCATACCACTGCGCCATGCGCATAAGTTAGGGTATCGGTGTCGTGCGTCAAACTTCAGCGGGAGCCGCGGCTTCACTCGGCAATGTCGCCACCACCACGACCACATCTCGGCTTGCTCGTCGTCGGCCTCGGCACGCTGTTGGCGCCCCTCGACACCGCGGTCAACATCGCCTTCCCCAGTATCACGCGCGCCTTTGCGCTGAACCTTGAGGATATTCGCTGGGTCGTCATTGCCTACGTCCTCACCTATGCCAGTCTCATGCTGGCTTTTGGCAGGCTCGGCGATCTCGTCGGATACCGGCCGATCTTTCAAGTCGGGCTTCTGATCAGCGCGCTTGGGCTCTTCACCTGCTCGATCGCACCCAACTACGTGGCCCTGCTGCTGGGCCGCGCCCTGCAAGGCTTAGGAATCGCCCTGACGCTGAGCTGTGGACCGGCGCTCGTCACGTCCCTGTTGCACGAGAACGAACGCGCGCGTGCGCTAGCGTTCTATGCGGGGGTGATTGCGGTCGGCGGCGCGCTCGGACCCATCATCGGCGGCGTCTTGGTCGCACGCTGGGGTTGGGCGGCGGTGTTCTGGTTCCGCGTGCCGGTTGCCATCGTAGCGCTGGTCCTCTCACCGCTGATTGCAGCGGGCCCAAAAGCCAGGTCGATGCGGGACTTCGATGGCATCGGTGCCCTTCTGCTCGTGGCCTGGTTCAGCGCCTTTCTGCTCGCCTTGGCCTGCCTGCCGGGGCCATTCGCCGCCAGCGTGCCCCACCTCCTCCTTCTCCTATCCCTTGCGGTCTTTTGCGCCTTCTGCTGGCATGGCGTGCGCTCTCCGCGGCCCCTGATCCGACTGGCGCTGTTTGCCAATTTGAGCTTCGCCCTGCTCAATGCGATCAACGTGGTAGCCAACTTTGCCGCTTTCAGCGTCTTGATTCTCGTTCCCTACTACCTGGTGCGCATTTCCGCCTTGGATGCGGCAACGGGGGGTGTCGTGCTGGCCACCAGCGCGCTCGGCACCGTGGTGGGCTCCTGGCTTGCAGGCAGGCTCAGCCATCGCCTGCCGATGGGATCCTTGGCGCTGTCGGGCTTGGTCCTTGCCATAGCCGGTCTGGGCGCCATCTCAACCTGGACAATGGCGACCCCGCTTGCCGCCATCGGCGGGGCGCTGTTTGCGCAGGGGGTGGGGATGGGGCTATTTCAGGTCGCCTATAGCGATTACGTCACGGGCGCATTGCCGGCTCAAGATCGTGGCGTCGCCGGCAGTCTCACCATGGTCACCCGCACGATCGGCGTGGTGCTCGGCGCAACCGGCCTCTCAGCCGCCTTTGCCCACTTCCAAGCCATTGCCGCCCGGTCGCTGGCCTCGCCGGCCGAGGCCTTCGTTACCGGCTTTCAAACCACGTTGCGCTCGGTCGCGATTGGGCTCGCCGTTGCCCTTGCCGTCAGCCTCTTGAGCCCTCGCACCTGGCGACTTGGGGCTTGAACCCGCGGCCTCGGCGCCAGTGGCTCGGTGCCGAGTTGCTAGCTGCCAGGAGCTCGGTGCCAGGAGCTCGGTGCCAGGAGCTCGGTGCCAGGGGTTCGGTGCCAAGGGGCTTGCTCCCTTCAGTGTCGCGCAAGGTCGGTCGCCTTCGCCCGTCCCTTGCCGGCCGGCTGAAGGAGTTCCCCCTGGAAAAGGTAAAAGCCATCCGCAGCAAGACGATCGAGCACCTCCTGGAAGTCGGCGATGTCCCATGGCTCTGGAAACTTCAGCGTATCGATTGCCTCCATGAAGACCCATTGGGTGCCGGCCGTGGCCCGGGGAATGGTGCGCCCGCTAGGGTCGGTCGAAAACGCAAAAATGTCGCCACGGTTGTGGTCGCGGAAGACGTAGATGACCATGTGCCCCCTCCATCCCTCATCCCCCACGACAACCGTGGGCGCTGCCGGAGGTTCCGCGCCCGAGGGTCGCGCTCGGCCGTTCCCCCGCGAAAAGTGCTGTGCCAAACGGGAAAAAGAGGAGGCTTCGCTCATGCTCGCAAAATAGCTACAGCCATCAACGCGGACTTCGGCCGACCGACGCCAGTGGCTCGGCTGGGCAAGGCGGGCCGGTCACCGAGCTCAAGGACCGGGCGAGCCTGGGCAAACAAAAGCCGCCGCTCGCCCGAAGGCTACTGGGCGGCTCAGCACCCTTGCAGGCGCCTAGCGGGCCGTGTGGGCCCGCCTGTTAAAGCAACGGCGCCAGCAAAAGTCGGGTTCCACGCGCCAGTGTGTCGCACGCCAGACAAGCTACTTCTTGTAGATCTGATCGTGGACCATCCGGAACAGCTCATCGACGATGGCGCTCACCGCCCATTGCTCCCAACCCTTCGGCAGATCCGCCAGTCGGGCCACGGCCACGATCGGCTCGGCGGTGCTGATCGGGATCGAGATGGTGGCGACGTAGGACTTGAGCACCAGCAGGTGATAGTCATTGAAATCCACCTTCTCGTCTTTGGTTTGCTCGAGGAAGAAGGCGAATGAGCCGTAGATCGCCTGGCGCATGAGATCGGCCGGCGGCGGCGGCGACTTCGGCGGCGGTGCGACGTCACCCGTATCGAGCAGGCACCCGCCCTCGATCCGGAACTGTCGCTCCGGAATGGTGATGGCAACGCCATGTTTGTTGAAGATCTCGTCGCGGGCGGCCGCGACGGCACGCGCGGAGGGTCCCTCCGCCGCCGCCGCGTTCGGCGTCTCCCACGGCTCCCCCAGCATCGCCGATTGCTTGAGGTCGATCATGGCCATGGCAATCAAGTTCAACTGTGCGAGCCGCGGCTTGCCGTTGAACTCTTCGACCAGGGTGGCATCGTTGGCGAGCCCAGTTCCCAGCCGGCGCATGGTGACAATGAGCGCTTGTCCCAATTGATGCGCCGAGGGATTTCTGGGTGTGAGCTCGGTGAAGCCAAGGGAGTGTTCGGCAAACAAGGCATTGTTGGCGGCCGTGATGCTGTTGCGGCTGACCGGCCATTTCGGCAACCAAATCAGCAAAATTGCGCCCGCGACGATGGCCCAGCCGATGGCCCGATGCGCTCCTTGACCATAGAGCGTTTCGAGGACGCCGAGGCCGGCCGCGCCGGCAATGATGACGAGGACCGTCAGGCCGATGTTGGCTGCAATCCTCATGCGCCGTTTCCCCGTGACCTCGCGCAGCCGGAGCCTAGTTGACCGGCGCGGTGGGGGTCCAGGCCTTTTCTTTTCAGCCGGGAGGGGCGCCGCCAAGGCGAGGCCTCGGCGCGCCAGCGGCTGGGCTGCCCATGCCATGGTTCCGGGGTCTTGCGGGGAGCCCAGGGTCTTTATCCCTGCGCGTTGTGGGCAGGCTCCAAGCCAGCACCTCAACCGCGGCCAGGGCGCAGCGCCGGGGCGAGCCTTCTTTACAGGTCGAGATGGCAGGCAAAGCGGTGCGAGGCCCCGTCACTGCGCAGCTCGGGATATTCCGCGCGACAGCGCGCGACGGCAAACGGGCAGCGGGTGTGGAAGTGGCAGCCGCTGGGCGGCGTCATCGCGGAGGGCACATCGCCTTCAAGGACGATGCGCTCGCGCTTGGCGCCCGGATCGGGCAACGGTGCCGCCGAAATAAGGGCCCGCGTGTAGGGATGGCGTGGACGTGCGAACAGCTCCTCCTTCTGCCCGATTTCAACGATGCGCCCGAGGTACATGACGGCGACGCGATCGGCCATGTGCTCGACGACGCCAAGGTCGTGACTGATGAATAGATAGGCGAGACCCAGCTCCTCCTGCAGGTCCATCATCAGGTTCAAGACCTGTGCTTGCACGGAAACATCGAGGGCGGAGACCGGTTCGTCGGCGACGATCAGGGAGGGCGACAGCGCCAGGGCCCGAGCGATGCCGAGGCGCTGACGCTGACCTCCCGAGAATTCGAAGGGATACTTGTGCAGGGCGTCGGCGCTCAGTCCAACGCGCGCCAGCAGTGCCCTGACGCGGCCCTCGCGTTCGACCCGGCCGAGGCGATCGAAATTCTCCAGCGGCTCCGCGACGATGGTGCCGGCGGTCAGGCGCGGATTGAGCGACGCATAGGGATCCTGAAAGACGATCTGCAGGCGCTGGCGCTTGTCGCGCATGGCCTCGCGCGACAAGCTCGTGATGTTCTCGCCCTTGAAGACGATGTCGCCCGACGTCGCATCGATCAAGCGCAGGATCAGCCGCCCGACCGTGGACTTGCCGCACCCCGAATTCACCTACGAGGCACAGCGTTTCCCCGGCTGCCAGCGCGAAGGAAACCCCGTCAACGGCCTTGATTTCGGCGACCGTGCGCTGCAGCAGGCCGCGACGGACCTGAAAGTGTTTCTTGAGGTCTATGACGTTGAGGATCGGCGCGCCACTCATGGGGCCAGCACCTCCCCGACCCGCAAGCAGGCGGCCTGGTGTTGCGGCTCGCCGGCGACGGACCGCAACCCCGGTTGCTGCAGCCGGCAGGCGTCGATGGCGAACTGGCAGCGCGGTGCAAAGGCGCAGCCCTGCATTGGCTCGCGCAACGACGGCACCATGCCCGGAATTTCTTTCAGACGCTTGGCGCGCGCGCCGGCTTTGCCGCGCGCGATCGAGGCGAGCAAGCCGCGCGTGTAGGGATGCGCGGGACGGGCAAACAGCTCTCCTACCGGCGCTTCCTCCACTTTGCGTCCGGCGTACATCACCACCACGCGCTGACAGGTTTCGGCGACGACGCCCAGATCGTGGGTGATGAGAACGATGGCCGCGCCGGTCTTGGCCTTGAGCTCCAGCATCAGCTTCAGCACCTGCGCCTGGATCGTCACGTCCAGCGCCGTGGTTGGTTCATCGGCAATCAGCATGTTCGGGTCGCAGGCAAGCGCCATGGCGATCATCACGCGCTGGCGCATGCCGCCCGAGAACTGATGCGGGTAGTCGTCGAGGCGACGCGCGGCGTCCGGGATCTTGACCAGATCCAGCATCTGCGCTGGCGCGCGTGCGGGCGGCGCCGGCCGAAAAACCTTTGTGGATGCGCACGGCTTCGGCAATCTGATGGCCGATGGTCAAAACCGGATTGAGGCTCGTCATCGGTTCCTGGAAGATCATGCCGATGCGATTGCCGCGGACCGCGCGCAACTGCCGCTCGCTCAGCCTGGCAGATCGGTACCCTCAAACAGGATGCGGCCGCCGACGATGCGCCCCAGACGCGGCGGCAGCAGCTGCAGGATCGACAAGGCCGTGACCGTCTTGCCGCAGCCGGATTCCCGACGATCCCCACGGTCTCCTGCGGCGCCACCGCAAAGGAGAGGCCGTCGACGGCGCGGGTAACGCCGTCCTCGTTGAAAAAGTGCGTTTTGAGGTCCTGAACGTCGAGCAGCGGCGCGGTCATCCCTAGCGCTCACATCCGCCGGGCGATGCGCGGATCGAGGCGGTCGCGCAGCCCATCTCCGACCAGGTTCACCGCCAAGACGACCAGGGCCAGGGCCAGGCCCGGGCCGAAAATGGTCCAAGGCGCCAATCCCAGGTAGACGCGGCTCGAGGCGATCATATTGCCCCACGTTGGAATTTCCGGCGGGGTGCCCGCGCCAAGGAAGGACAGGGCGGCCTCGATCAGGATGGCGGAGGCCGCGACATAGGTCGCCTGCACGATCAGCGGCGGCACGGTGGCCGGCAGGATATGGCGGCGCAGTATCTTCGGCAGCCGCGTGCCGCTGGCAACCGCCGCCTCGACGAACGGTTGCTCCCGCACCGAAAGCACCACCGAGCGCACCAGTCGCACCACCCGAGGGATCTCGGGCAAGGCAATGGCCGCAACGACGATGCTGACGCTGGCTCTGGAAAGCGAAACGAAGGCGATGGCGAGCAGGATCGCCGGGATCGCCATGAGCCCGTCCAACAGGCGCATCACCACGCCTTCGACCGTCCGGCTGAAGCCGGCGAGCAGGCCGATAAGGAGGCCGATGGTCATGGCGATGGCGGCAACCGACAGCCCGACCACCAGGGAGATGCGCGCTCCATAGACCGTGCGGGCCCACACATCGCGGCCGAGCTGGTCGGTGCCGAGCCAGTTGATTTGCGACGGTGGTCTTAACCGGTTCACGGGTTTGGCTGCGATCGGATCGCCCGCGATCAGGGGCGCGATCAGCGCCGCCAGCGCGACCAGCACCAGGACGACCAGGCCGCCGACCAGCGTCGGATTGCGCCGCACGAAGTGCCACATGCCACTTCGGTTCGGCACGCGGGCGATCTCTGCGGCGGCGACCGTCATCTTTAGTAGCGGATCCGGGGGTCGAGCAGGGTATAGGACAGGTCGACCAGAAGATTGATGATGACGTAGACGCCAGAGAACAGCAGGATCACGCCCTGGATGATCGGGTAGTCGCGCTTGGAAATGGCATCGACCACCAAGCGGCCGATGCCCGGCAGGTTGAAGACCGTCTCCGTGATCACGACCCCGCCGATCAACAACGCGATGCCGATGCCCACCACGGTGACGATCGGCACGCCGGCGCTCTTCAGGGCGTGCTTGAACAGCATGGGGCCGGTGGCCACGCCCTTGGCACGCGCGGTGCGCATATAGTCTTCGGCCAGCACGTCGAGCATGGCGGTTCGCGTGATGCGCGCGATCAAGGCGACGTAAGCCAGCCCAAGGGCGGTGGAGGGGAGGATCAGGTGGCTGGCCCAGGGCCAAAAGCCCTCCGACAGCGGCGAATAACCTTGCACCGGTAGCCAGCGCAAGGTGATGGCGAACACGTAGATAAGCAGATAGCCCACCACGAACACCGGCACGGAAAAGCCGACCACGGAAAGGATCATGACCAGGCGATCGGTCCAGGCTTCCCGCCTTCCAAGCGGCCAGCACGCCGGCCGCCAATGCCAGCGCGACCGCCAGCACGATGGTGGTGAAAGCCAGCGAGATTGTCGGCCAGACCCGCTGGGCAATCAGGGTCGCCACCGGCACGTTGGAGAAAATGGAGATGCCGAGATCGCCATTGAGCACGCGCACGGCCCAGCGGCCAAACTGTACGTGCAAGGGATCGTTGAGACCGAGGCTGGTCTTGATCGCTTCAATCTGTGCCGGTGTGGCGTTGTCGCCGGCGATGATTGCGGCCGGATCGCCGGGCGACAGATGCAGAAGCAAGAAGATGAACACCCCGACCAGGCCCATCACGAGCAGGGTCGAGAGCAGGCGACGGATGATGAAGGCCCCCATGTCGGTCGATTACGCCTTCCTCGCTGGCATTGCGCGGCTTTTTTGCGCGGATCTCCTCGCATTCGCTGTCGAGGCGAGGGCTGGTCGCGCTTTAAGCCTTCTGCGCATTCCAAAACGGCACCACGCCAGGTACCGCCAGCATGCCCGTCAGGTTCTTGCGCCGGGCCGTCGGGGCAGCCCATTGCCCGAGCCAGACGTGCGGGCACGAAATTCCAGGCATTCTCCTGCAGCTCGCGGGCGATCTGCTGTTTCTCCTGTAAGCTGCCGGCGACCGCCCACTTGTCTCGCAGCTCTTCGTTCTTGGCGTCCGACGGCCAGCCGAACCAAGCCTTATCACCCGTCGCCGCGTGGCCGGCGAGCGCGATGGGATTGCTCACGGCATTGCCGTCGGCCCAGGTAATGAACAGGTTCCAGCCGCCCTGGTCGGGCGGCGCCTTCACGGCCCGCCGGTTGACGACGCCGCCCCAGTCGGAGGAGGCCACCTGCACGTTGGCGCCGATCGAACGCAAGGCGCCGGCGACGAGATCGGCGGCATTGCGCATGAAATCAATGTTAGTGGCCTGCATCAGCAGGATCGGTTCCCCCTTGTAGCCCGACTTCTGCAGGTACTCTTTGGCCTTGGCCGGATTGGGTGCCTCTTTGAACCAGCCGGTGTTGGCATCGTTCTCCATCGGCACGCCGCAACCGAAGTTCGAGGCGCACTTGTTATAGTATTTCGGGTTGCCGAAGGTCGCCTTCATGAAGTCCTCCTGGTCGAGGAGGTAGAGCATGGCGCGACGCGCATCCACGTGGTTGAACGGGGGGTGCAGGAAGTTCATACGCAGCCAGCCGATGTTGCCGGTCTTGTTCAAAACTTCGAGCGTGAGATTGCGGTCGCCCTCGAGCTGACCGATCAAATCGATGGGAGGGGTCTCATAAAAATCGATCTCGCCGGCCTGCAGGGCCGCGAGCGCTGTTTGGCTGTCGGCCATGTTCTCGAAAATGACTCGATCGACCTTGGCCACCTTGCCGCCGGCGAGGCCCGACGCCGGTTCGGAGCGCGGCACGTAGTTCGGGTTGCGGTCGTAGACGTAACGCACACCCTGCCTGGTCTCGGCCTCGTTGAAAATGAACGGCCCCGACCCGACGTAGGCGGTAATTTTCTCCATCGGGTTGGTTTCGGCTTCCTTCTTGCGCATGATGTAGCAAAGCGGCGTTGAGGTCTTGCCCAGGGCGTCGACCAGATAGCCGTAGGGCTCCTTCAGAATGAACTGGAAGGTCTTGTCGTCCTTTTTGGCGATGTCCACGACACGCTGCATCATGTGCTGGCCGGCGCCGTCGCGGGCGGCCCAGCGGCGCAGCGAAGCGATGACATCGTCGGAGGTAAGGGCCGAGCCGTCGCTGAACTTGAGCCCATCGCGCAGCTCGAAGGTCCAGGTTTTCTTGTCGTCCGAGGCCCCCCATTTCGATACCATTTGCGGCTTGGTATCGAGATTGGCGTCGATGCCAAACAGCGTGTCGTAGAGCATGGCGCCGTGGTAGGCGCTCATGTTGGCGGTGGTCCAGATCGGGTCGAGCACGGTGAGGTCGCCGTGCATCACGGCGCGGATGGTTTTGGCGGCGGGGGGTGCGGACTGGGCCGTGAGCCGGCCGGGCGCCGCCACCGCGGCGGTCGCCGCGAGGCCGGTTTTGAGGAAACTGCGGCGCGAGGTGGTGGCGCGGCGGGTCATGGGGGTTCTCCTTGGGCTGGACCGAAGCGCAGGCGGCCAGCGGTCATCCTTGTAACGCGGCCGGCTGCACCGACCCCAGCGCGATTAACGCACGCGTGCGTAACCTGGGCAAGGGGATGTCGAGGCCCCGCAAGAGCGACCTTTTCCCCGCCAACACCGCCGCTCCTGTGCATCCGGGTGAAGGCGCTAAACCGACGCCGGGCAAGGGTGGGGAAAAGGGGATGCGGGCCGGCCGTGGCCTTTCTTTGCATTTGCCCCTCCACTACCATGGCGTGCCAACAGAGCCCGCAAAATCCCCCGGGGCCTTGGTTTGATCAGCGCATGGTTTGATCGACGTAGCATTGATCGACGTATCGGCTTGATCGAGAAGGAGCGAGCATGGCGCCGCAGAGCTCAGCAAAAATCACCCGCGTGGTCAGTGCGAAGGTCCCGGAACCTGCGCCGGGGACCTGGTCGAACTGCCTCACCGTCAACGGTGTCGCCTACGTCGCCGGTATGATTGCGCGCGGGGCGGACGGGAAGATCATCGCGGGCGATGAGTACGAGCAGGCCAAGGCGATCTTCGCCAAGATCCGCCACCTTATCGAGGCCGCGGGCGGAGCCATGGCCGACGTGGTCAAGGTGGTGATTTTTGTGACCGATATTACGCAGCGCGAAAAGGTATGGCGCGCGCGCCGTGAGGTCTTCAGCGGCGATTTTCCCGTGAGCACGCTGGTCGAGGTGGCCGCCTTGGCGGAACCGAGCGTCAAGGTGGAGATCGAAGCCATCGCCCACCTCGGCGCCGGCAAACGCTAAAGAGCCCTTACGTCAGCGGCAGCATGACGTGCTTTTTGAAGGCCGGGCGCTGCTGGAGGCGCGCGTAGTAGGCCTCGATGTTGGCAAGGCGGGGACGCTTTACCTCGAGCCCATACCAGCGATAGACCGTAACGCCGACGACGATGTCGCCCATGGTGAAGTTTTCACCGGCGACATAGGACCGGCCTGCGAGGCACTGCTCCAACACTTGGAATTGCTGCGCGGTCTTCTCGGCGTCGGCTGCAATCTGCGCCAGGTTGCGCTTGTCGGCGGGCGTGCGGACCAGGCCCCAGAAGACCGGTATGATGACCGGGCTCACGTGGTTGGAGATCCAGTCCATCCAGCGATCGGAATCGGCCCGCTGTTTGAGATCGGTCGGCCACAGCGTGCCCGCGCCGTGTTTGGCCGCGAGATAGCGCACGATCGCGTTGGACTCCCACAGCACGAAGCCGTCATCGTCGATCGTCGGCACCCGCGCGTTGGGGTTCATCGTCTTGTAGAAGGCCTCATTGACGACGCCGAAGGCCATGCCCGCGTCGACCCGCTCGTGGGCTACCTGCAACTCATCGAGGGCCCAGAGCACCTTCTGCACATTGATGGAGTTGACCCGTCCCCAGACCTTCAGCATCGACCTCTCCTGCCTGTCTCATCGCCGCCACGTTAATACGCGGCTGCCGCCGACGCGAGCGCCCCGCGCGCAACGAAAATTGCCCCGGTCCCTTGAAACCGAGGCAACGATCGGGAGCTGGGCTGGGTGGCCCGTTTTCTAAAACAGCGGCTTGATCGATTTGCTCGCCGCCGCCTGGGCCTTTTCGAATAGGTGCTGGGTTGCCCGCGTCGACAGGTCGACCATCTCCTTGGTCTGTTCGGTGGCCTGCGCGGAAAGTTTCTGTACGAACTCGCTGTGGATCTTGCCGATTTCGGGCAGGGACTTGGCGGCGGCCAGCTGTTGGGCGGCCGCAAAGGCGACATCGACGTTCGCCGTCAGGTTCTGGGCCAACTTTTCGTTGAGCAGCTTGGTGTTGCCCCAGGCGGCGTCCGCAATTTCCGTCAGCGCCTTGGCGCCGTCCTGGGCCGCCGCAGTCGCCTTTTCGTAAAATTCCTTAGACGTGGTCACGGTCTTCTCCGCTAAAGCCAATACAGTCCCGGGGTTGAAGGTCTCCCTAAAGAGTTTCTCGGCCTGATCGAAGGCCTGCTTTCCGACGGGTTGGTTCATTTCGACATCCATTCGCTGGGGGTGTTGCCTCCCCTATAGGCGAATTAATGGTGCAACGCAACATTATTTGTGCATCGCGGCATCGCAGGCCCGTGAGCCAGTCACCGCCATCGCGGTAAGGGGAGCTCGCGGCGTGGGCCTCAGCCGGCCGCGGCCAGCTCGATCGCGCGACGGTACATGGTCATGGCCGCCTCGGGGGTATTGTAGGCCGCGTGTGCGGTCAGCGTCACCCGCTCGAGCCGGCGCAGGGGCTCGTTGGTCGGTGGCGGCTCCTCGGCATAGACATCGGTGGCGTAGTGCCCGATGCGGCCGGCGCGCAAGAGGTCGGCGAGCGCCGCCTCGTCCACCACCCCGGCACGCGCCGTGTTCACCAGAATGGCGCCGGGCTGCATCATCTCAAGGCGGCTGCGGTCGAGGAAGTGGCGCGTGCCGTCGTTGAGCGCCAGGTGCAGGCTCACCACATCGGCGCGCCCGAGCAGCGCCTCAAGGGCGACCAGCGGCACGGGGGCGTCTGCAACGGGGGAGCGATTGAAGGCGATCACGTCGAGGCCGATGCCCTGGCCGAGCCGCGCCATTTCACGACCGATGCCGCCGAGGCCGATGAGCCCCAGCGTCTTGCCCTTGAGCTCGATGCCCTGCATGACCTGCCAGCCGCCGTCTCGCATGATCTTGTGCATCGTTGCGATATTGCGGGCCGCCGCGAACACGAGCCCCAGGGTATGCTCGGCGACCGCGGTGTCGCCGTAGCCTTTGATGGTCGACACCTTGACGCCGGCGTCCGCGGCGGCGGGCAGATCGATGAAGCTGCCCGCGCCCGTGCCGAGAAACACCAAGTGCTTGAGTCCGGCGCAGCGCCTGAGGGTGGCGCCGGTAAAATACGTCGCATCGACGATGCAGGTGTCGTAGGCCGCGAGCAGGCCGGGAATCTCCGCCTCGGCCACCGGGCCCATATTAACGCTGATCGGCAGGTCTTGCGGCCCGTGCACGCGCCGCCAAAGCCGATCGATGTCGGGCGTTGAATCGATAAATAGCGTCCTGGGCATGGCGCAACCTCATTTGAACAAGGGGCGCACGCACGGCTCCAGGCGTGCGCCGGTCCAGATCATAACCGCAGAAGCTCCCCGGGGCGCAATTCTTGGCGCGCCGGCGCGCCCCGAAGCGGCTGGATGCCCGTCAGGGAAGCGGCTAACATCGCCCCTGTGAAAAAGGGCGCCGCGCCGGGCGCAAGAGGAGGAACGCTGACAATGCAGGGTCAATTGCGTATGCGGGGCCGCATGCTGCTGAAGGGGGCGGTCGCCATGGCGTTGCTGGCCGGCACCCTCTTGGGTAGCCCCAGCCCCGGCTCCGCGCAGGAGCGCGAAATCAAGGTCGGGTACATGAAGAATCCGATTCAGGATGCTTCCCTCGACATGATGGAGAAATGGGCCAAGGCCAACAACGTCAAGCTGACGCGCGTGCCCATGGCCTACAGCGTGTTCATGGAGAAGGTCACCGCCACGCTGACATCGGGCGCCGACCAGTTCGACCTGATCTGGCACAACGACGATTGGGGCCAGCTTTGGAAAAAGTGGGTCGAGCCGACCGACGACATTAAGGGCATCGACACCGTCGATCCCTGGCCGCTGCTTGCCTTCTGGAATGACGACAAGAAGTTGACCGTGGTGCCGATGGCGCACACGGTCGGCACCTTCTTTTATCGCAGCGACCTGGTGAAGCCGGAGGAAGTGCCAAAGACCTTCAACGAGCTCGTCGCGGTCAGCCAGCGCCTGCAGAAGGAAGGCAAGGTCAAGTGGGGTTACGTCGGCGGCATGACTATGAACAACACCTGGTTCAGCTTCTGGTGGACCATGTGGGCCAATCAGTGCGACATCCTCAAGCCGCTGCTCGAACGCGACAATGAAAAGCTGAAGGCCGCGAAATTCGAGCCCGCCATCACGGAGCCCTGCCATCGCGAGATCGTCGAGTATTGGTGGGATGCGATCAACACGCACAAGATCAGCCCGCCGGGCATGACGGCCTACGGCCGCAACGAGGCCAACGCCATCTTCATGGCGGGCGACGCGGCCTTTACGCTGGTCGATTCCACGCACTTCGGCGAGTTCAGCGATCCCAAGCGCTCCAAGATCGTCGGCAAGGTCAGCATGGCCCCATTCCCGGTGGGTCCGCGCGCCAAGGTCCCGACCTCGTGGAACGAGATCTGGGGCTGGGCGATTCCGATCGGCGTGCCGGCCGAAAAGAAGAAGATGGTGAAAGAGATGCTGTCGGCCATGATGAGCGATGAGGCCGGCCAGGTCGAGATGTGGAAGAAGACCGGCGGTCCGCCGCCGAACATCAAACTGTGGCCGAAACTTGCCGCGGAGGACAAGGATTTCGCCGCCTTAAAGCACGCCGTGTTCGATCAGAAGCCGATCACGCACTCGGCCTACTACTTCGCCGAGTGGCCGGCGGTGCACAAGGCCTACTCCGATGCGGTCATCGAGGCGATCTCGGGCAAGCGCGAGGACATTGGCAAGGTGCTCGAGGCCCACGTCGAGAAGATTCGGCGCGCCGGCCTTGGCACCAACTAAGGTGGTGCTAAGCCTCGAGCCAAGCCCGGTCATAGCGGGGGCGAGCCTCGCTATGACAGCCTCGGCGCCCGCCCGCCTCGGCGCCGTCCCAAGGCGCTGGGGCCGAACCCCAAACTGGCGGTAGCAGCGCGCATGGCCTCGCCCAGGTTCCCGCGGATCGATGAGAAGAAGCGCTTCATGCTGGCGCTGATCGCGCCCGCCGTGATGGTGCTCGTCCTCTTTCAGATCCTGCCGATCCTGACCGGCACCAACGCGAGCTTCCGCGATTGGCACCTGCACGATCCCAAACAGACCTGGATCGGGCTCACCAACTATGCCTACGTCCTGCGCGACAACGAATTCCTCTGGATCGTGCTGCCGAATACCTTTGGCTTCATGCTGGCTAGCGTGGGCTGTTCGCTCGTTCTCGGGCTCGGCACCGCCCTGCTGCTGAACCGCAAGTTCGCCGGCCGCTGGCTGGTGCAGACCATTATCCTGCTGCCGCTGATGGTGGCTCCGGTCATCGCCGCCATCATGATCCGCTGGATGTTCAATGATCAGTTCGGCATCGTCAATGTCGTCCTTGGCGTGTTCGGCGTACCGCAAATTGCCTGGCTGACGCAGAAGTGGACGGCATTCCTGGCCATCCTGTTGACCGACGTCTGGTTGTGGACGCCCTGGTTTGCCCTGCTGCTGCTGGCGGGATTGCAGAGTTTGCCGACCGAGCCCTTCGAGGCCGCCCAAATCGATGCGGCCAGCGCCTGGCGCACCTTCCGCTACATTACCTTGCCGATGCTGCGCCCGGTGATCGTCGTCTGCATCGTCATCCGCGCCATCGACGCCTTTCGCACCTTCGACATCGTCTGGACGATTTCGGGCGGCGGCCCGGCGCGCGCCACCGAGGTGTTCAGCATTTATGCCTACGTCGAGGCGTTTCAGTTTCTCAACTTCGGGCGCGGCTCGGCCGCCGCCGTAATCGGCGCCCTTATCATCGTGGTATTCGCCATGGCCCTCTATCGCCTCCTCAATCGCTGGGTTGAGGTGTCGCGATGACGGCGACGGCGACCTTGCCCGCGGTTGCCAGTCGCAACCGGTTCTTCGACGCGCTGGCGCCGGGCGGCCGGCGCGCCTTGTTTGTGCTCGGCATCATCGCCGTTTGCCTGCTGTTTGCGTTTCCCGTGCTCTGGCTGGTGCTGACCTCGCTGCGACCGGGCTACGCCGTCTACTACGTGCACCGCGGCACCGATTTCACGCTGGACAATTTTCACGAGGTGCTGAGCCAGGAGATCGTGCTGCGCGCCTTGTGGAACAGCTTTGCGATCGCGACGCTGGCCACCGTCCTGTCCCTCGGCGTCACGGTGACGTCGGGCTATATGCTGTCGCGCTTCAGAGGACCAATTCCCAGCGTCTGGTTCTCCGCCATCTACGTGTTCCGCTGCGTGCCCTACGTGTCATGGGTGCTGCCGCTCTACTTCGTCACCCGGGCGCTCGGCATCTTCGATACCTACTGGGGCCTATTGCTGCCGCATGTCGCCGTCCATATCTGCTTCTTCTCCTGGATCATGAAGGGCTTCTTCGACGGCATCGATCCTTCGATGGAGTATGCCGCCATGATCGACGGTTGCTCGCGCTGGGGCGCATTTTTGCGCGTGGCGCTGCCCGCGGCGATCCCGGGGCTCACGGCGCTGGCCATCCTATGCTGGCTGTACACCTGGAATGAGTTCCTGTTCGCACTGATTTTGACCGCACAGAATACCCCGATCCTGACCGTGGTCATGGCGCAGTTCGTCCACGAGCTTGGCATGGAATGGCATCTGATGAGCGCGACCGCGGTGTTGTCGCTGGGGCCGGCGCTGATCGTCACCATCTTCGGTCAGAAATACGTCATCAGAGGGCTAAAGATCTGACTATGGCGGAAGTCACCCTCAGCAACGTGCGTAAGACCTACCCGGGCGGCGTCGCCGCCGTGCAGGATTTCAACCTGCATATCGCCGACCATGAGTTCGTGGTTTTGGTCGGACCGTCGGGTTGCGGCAAGTCCACCACCCTGCGCATGGTGGCGGGCCTGGAAGATATCAGCGGCGGCACCATCGCCATCGGCGATCGCATCGTCAACGGCCTGCAGCCGAAGGATCGCGATATCGCCATGGTGTTCCAGAACTACGCGCTTTATCAGCACATGAGCGTGTACGACAACTTGGCGTTCGGCCTGCGCAATCGCCGCGTCAAGGAGACCGATATCGATGCCGCCGTGCGCGGGGCGGCCAAGGTCCTCTCCATCGAACCGCTGCTCGATCGGCGCCCGCGCCAGCTCTCCGGCGGCCAGCAGCAGCGCGTCGCCCTCGGCCGTTGCATCGTGCGCAACCCAAAGGTGTTTCTGTTCGACGAGCCCCTGTCAAACCTCGACGCGCAACTGCAGAGCCCAGATGCGCCTGGAGCTCAAGGAGCTGCGCCAGCGCGTGCCGACAACCTCGGTGTTTGTGACGCACGATCAGGTCGAGGCCATGACGCTCGGGGATCGGATCGTCGTCATGAAGGAAGGGCTGGTGCAGCAGGTCGGCAGCCCGCTCAACCTGTTTCGCAAGCCGATCAATCGCTTCGTTGCCAGTTTCATCGGCTCGCCGGCCATGAACTTCATCGACATGGCGGTCGCCGCCGAGGCCGACAAATTCCACCTTTCGGCCGATGGCCTGGCGATCGAGCTGCCGCAGTCGCGTTTTGCCGGCCTCGGACCGCAGGTGGGGCGCTCAGTCACGCTCGGCGTGCGGCCGCAGCATCTGCGGCTCGGCAGCGCGCGCAACGGCGAACAGGTCGCCTTCAGCGGCAACTTGATGGTCAGCGAGCAACTCGGCGACGAACAGCTGCTGGCGGTACGCATCGGCCGCGGCGATATCCGTGTTTCCGGCGTCGATCCCGAACTTGCGCTGGCGACCGGTGCCAGGGTCGATCTCGTGGTGCCAATCGATAGCCTGCACGTTTTCGACGGCGGCTCCGGAGCAGCGATCCGCTAGCCCGTGGCCGGCGGAGCCGCGAGCGGCAAAAGACAGGGAGGCTTGGCCATGCCAGGGCTCGCAGGAAAACGCGCGTTGGTCACCGGCGGGGCCAAGGGAATTGGCCGTGCCATCGCTCTCGAGCTGGCACGGGAAGGGTGCGACATCGCCCTCCTCGACGTCGACGAAGCCGCGGCCGAGGCCACCGCGGCCAAGATCCGCGGGCTTGGCCGCGCCGCCGCCGCCGCGGTGGGCGATGTGGCGGTCGCCGCCTCCGTGCGGGCCGCCGTGACCGCCTTGGAGGCCGGCGGCGGGCCGTTCGATATTCTCATCAACAATGCGGGCATCGCGCGCGTCGGCTCGCTGCTCGGCATCAGCGAGGGCGATTGGCGCGATACCTTTGCCGTCAACGTCGATGGGATTTTCAACCTGTCGCGCACGGTGGTTCCCGGCATGGTCGAGCGCCGACGCGGTGCGGTGGTCAATCTGGCATCCTGGCTCGGTCGCCGCGGCAATCCGATCTTTGCCGCCTACGCCGCCTCCAAGTTCGCCGTGATCGGCATGACACAATCGCTGGCACCGGAAGTGGCGCCGTTCGGCGTGCGCGTCAATGCCGTCTGCCCCGGCATCATCGCCGATACGCCGATGCGCTCCGCCCTCGAACGGGCGGGTGCGGCCGCGGGTCTGCCCCCGACACAGGAGCGCGCCAAGACCATTCCCCTGGGCCGCGCCGGCACCCCGGACGAGGTCGCCAAGGTGGTGGCTTTTTTGGCCTCCGATGCGGCCGCCTACGTGACCGGTGCGGCCTATGACGTGTCCGGCGGCCATTGGATGACCTGACGGACGGCTCCCATGGCATCGCTGTTCGAGCCAGGCCGTATCGGGCCGGTCGAGGTGCCCAACCGCATCGTGATGGCGCCCATGACCACGCGGGCCGCCGACACGGAGGGCTTCGTCACCGCGCAAACGATCGCCTATTACACGGCGCGGGCGCGCGGTGGCGTCGGCCTTGTCACGGTGGAGATGGCCTCGCCCGAACGCTGCGGGCGCCACCGCAAGCGCGAACTCGGCATCTTCGATGACCGCTTCCTGCCCGGGCTTGCGCGGCTGGCGAGTGCGATCCGCGCCGAGGGTGCCAAAACCTCGATCCAGCTGGGACACGCCGGCGGCCATACCCGCCCGGACATTTGTGGCGAGCAGCCGATCGCGCCTTCGGCAATTCCTCACTTGGTGGAGGAGGTGACAACCGAGACCATCATGCCCGAGGCGATGAGCGCGGCGCGCATCGAGGAGACGACCGCCCAGTTCGTCGCCGCCGCCGCGCGCGCCCGCGCGGCGGGCTTCGATTGTGTCGAGATCCATGCCGCCCACGGCTACCTCATTTCCCAATTCCACACGCCCTTCGAGAACCGCCGCAGCGATGCCTACGGCGGCAGCCTGGAGAACCGTGCCCGCTTCGGTCTCGAGCTGACGCGCCGCGTTAAAGCAGCCGTCGCCGAGCTGGGCGTCATCTATCGGCTCAGCGTCGATGATTTCTTTCCCGAGGGGCTCAGAGAAGAGGAAGGCCTAAGCATTGCCAGGTGGGCCGCCCGGCATGGCGCCGATGCGGTGCACGTTGCCGCCGGCCACTACCGCTCGCTGCCGGACGCTGCGGGTATGATACCGCCGATGGTGTGGCCGGACGCGACCTTCCTCAAATTTGCGCGCGCCTTGAAGCCGCGCCTGTCCATCCCGGTGATCGCCGTCGGTCGGCTGGGAGAACCTGCCATCGCCCAGGCCGCCCTCGCCGATGCTGCCTGTGATTTCATAGCGCTCGGCCGTCCGTTGCTCGCCGACCCCGACTGGTCGCGAAAGGTCAGAGCCGGCGTGCCCGTCCGCCGCTGCATTGCCTGCAACAGCTGTATCAGCGGCATGCGCCGCGGCGGACCGCTCCATTGCCTTGTCAATGCCGAGACCGGCCGTGAGGTCGACTATGCCAATCGCAGTCCGCCACGGGGCAAGCGCATTGCCGTGCTCGGCGCCGGCCCGGCGGGCCTGACCTACGCTTCCCTCGTCGGCGCGGCCAACGACGTCGTCGTCTTCGAGCGCGCCTTTTGTCCCGGAGGCGCGCTGCGAGCCGCCGGGCAGGCGCCACGATTTCAAGGGGTGGAAGCGGCAAAACGCTCGCTCGCGCGCTATGTTGCCGGCCTCGAGGCGGCCTGCGCATTCGCCGGCGTGCGCTTTCGCTACGGCGTGGACGTCGCCAAAGCGCCCGAGGTCCTCTCCGGCTTCGATCACCTGGTGGTGGCCACCGGCGCCGCTTATCGGCCGGGCCTCGGTGTGATCGCCACCGCGCTGTTGTCGACGGGAATGGCGCGCTGGCCTGGCCTGCGCTGGCTGTTTGCGCGACCGCGGTTGCTCGATTTTCTATATTATCGGGCCCGGCGCCCGACGGGTGAGGCCATCGCCCGTCTCGCCCGCTCCGGCGTCGCGGTCGCCATCATCGGCGATGCCGCCGCCGCCGGCAAAACCGCCGCGGCAATCGCCAGCGCCTTCGACGCCGCTTGGGGTCTTCCGGTCAGCGCCAACCTCCCCGCATCTGCCCTAGCCGACGGCCCGCCGCGCGGCGCGGCGCATTGAACGGGACCGGCGAGGTTGGCTCAGAGCGTGCCGGCGGGGCCGCGCGACTTTGAGGCGGCGCGCGCCGGCTGCCGGCAGCATCGAACCCACACCCTGGGTGCCGTGTGCCGGTCGGCGATCGTCCGTCCTTCTCAAGCGCTTGCCCAGTTGGGCTGTGTCGTTCGTGCTAGCCGCGCAATGACATGGCGTGCAGGCTCGGCGTTCGATCGGCGCATCGCTTCGCCGACCGTCAAAGGTCGCCAGATCTGACATTGCCTCGCAATTGCGCAGAAACGCGGAACAGTTGCAGCACGCTTTTGCTCACACCAGTTCAGCGCTGGTGTTTCTCGTCCGGATGGCAAATGATTGCCGCGCTGGCAGCACCAAGCGCACCGCTCTTCACCCCGCAACGCGGGGCGCCACGCTGCCAATTGAAAGGCTGGCTCCCAAGCACCCTGGGGGCCAGTTTTCATTTTGGCGCAAGCTTGCCGAGGATCCTCGCCGTCGCCGGCTGGCGTACGGACGCAGGAGGTCGCAGCCTCACGATCGGCGGCGCCGCAGGTCGGGGCGGCCTCGACAGCTTGCGCCGATCGGATAGCATGGCCGGGCCCCGTGGCTTTGCCGTTCGCTTGGGGCAACTTTTCTCGCGAGCCGCCTGCCTGTCGAGGCGGCGCCCGGGCCGGGGTCAGCCGATGCGCATTTCCCTCTGCAACGAAGTCGTTCGCGAACTTTCATTCGAGCGCCAGTGCGCCTTCGCGCGGGCGGTCGGCTATGACGGGCTGGAAATCGCGCCCTTCACGCTTGGCGAGGACCCGCACCTGCTGCCGCCGTCGCGGCGCACGGGACTGCGCGCGGCCGCCGCGGCCGAAGGTATCGTCATTACCAGCCTGCACTACCTGATGCTGGTGCCGAAAGGTTTGTCGATCACCTCTGAGGCTAGTGCCGAGCACCAGCGAAGTATCGATGTGATGAGCCGCTTGTGCGATCTTGCCGCCGATCTCGGCGCCCGCGTTCTCGTGCACGGCTCACCGGCCCAGCGCCAGCTCGAGGTCGGCAGGGAAGCTGAAGGCCGCAAGCGCGCAGTTGCAGCCTTTGCCGCTGCCGCCGAGGCAGCGGGCAACGCCGGCGTCACCTACTGCATCGAACCCCTCGCCGCCACGGAAACCAAACTCGTCAATACGGTCGAGGAAGCCGCAGCGATCGTCCGGGAGATCGCGCACCCGGCCTTGCGGACCATGATCGACTGCTGCGCCGCGGCCCGCGCCGAAAGCCAAAGCATTCCAGAGCTCCTGCAGCATTGGCTGCCGACGGGGAACATCGCTCACATTCACTTCAACGATCCCAATCGGCGCGGCCCCGGCGAGGGCGGGCTCGGTTTTGCTTCCATTGTCGGAGCGCTTCGCGCCGGCGGTTACCAGGGTGTGGCCGCTATCGAGCCCTTCCTTTACCAACCCGATGGACCCAGCTGTGCGGCGCGGGCGATCGGTTACCTGCGCGGGCTCCAGGAGATGGCGCTGGCTTAGTCGGCTCTGCCTGCCAAGGTCCGGCGCAGGAGGTTCCGCGTCGAGGCGTTGACCGCGGGAATGGACCAGATAATCGAGCAAATCGTCAGCGCCGAGAGGACCGCGCACACCGGCCGCGTGAAGAACGGCAGCAAACTGCCGCTCGACAGCACCAAGCCCCGCGTCAAGTTCTTTTCCAATAGATCGCCCAGGACCAGCCCTAAGATCAACGGCGCCATGTTGAACTTCAGTTCGCGCATGACGAAGCCAATCAACCCGAACACCAGCATGACATAGATGTCGAAGACGCGTGAGGTGATGGCGTAGGCACCGACCACGCACAGCACGAACACGATGGGCATCAGGCGTTCGCGGGGCACCAGCAGGATCTTGATCAACGGGCGCACGAGCACAAAGCCGAAGATTAGTTTGCTCATGTCGGCGATCACGAGCATGGCGATGATCTGATAGAAGAACTGCGGCAACTCGATCATCAAGTTCGGGCCGGGATTGAGGCCGTGGATCATCATGGCCGCCATTAGCACCGCCGAGGGCGCCGAACCGGGCAGCGCGAGCGTCAGCACGGGAATGATTGCCCCGGGGACCGAAGATGCTTCGCCGGTCTCGGCCGCCATCAAGCCCTCAACCGAGCCGCGGCCGAACTTTTCCTTTTCCTTGCTGGCGCGGCGCGCGGCCGCGTAGGACGACCACGCCGCCGCATCCTCGCCGAGCCCGGGAAGAATGCCGATCCACACCCCGATGGCGCCGGATCGGAAGATGGTGCGCCAGTATTTCAGCACGTCCTCGACGCGCGGGACGATGAAATCGATGGTTCTAGAAATGGTTTTGACCGCTGGGCCGCGCATGGCCTGCAGCACCTCGGCGACGCCATAGGCACCAACCAGCGCCGGCAGCAGTCCGATGCCACCCGCCAGGTCGGTGAAGCCGAAGGCAAAGCGCTGGTAGTTGTAATAGGGTTCTTGACCGATGCTGGCGATGAACAGGCCGAGAAAGCCGGCGATGTAGCCCTTGAGGGGATCGCCGCCGGCGAGCGTACCGGCCACCACGATGCCGAACACGGAAATCCAAAAAAACTCGAAACTTTGGAAGGTCAAGGCGAATTCGCTCAAGACTGGGGTGAGGAGCGCAAGACACAAGATACCGAACAGCGTGCCAAGCCATGACCCCGGCGGTGGAGATGCCCATGGCCCGGCCGGCGAGGCCCTGGCGGGCGAGCGGATAGCCGTCGAGCGTGGAGGCGGCGGAGGCCGGCGTGCCCGGAATATTGAGCAGAATGGCACTGCGGCTGCCGCCGTAGATGGCGCCGACATAAATGCAGATCAGCACCATGATCGCCTCGTTGTGCGGCATGGAGAATGTGAGCGTCGTCAGCAAGGCGACGCCCATGGTCGCCGTGAGGCCGGGAAGCGCACCGATGACAATGCCAAGAAACGTCGCCCAGATCACGTTGAAGAGCGTGTGCGGGTTCATGAAGCCGACGAAGGCGGCCCCGAGCAGGCCCAGGCTATCTAACATCACGCAGCCGTTCTTTCAGGGCAGTCGCACATAAAACAGCCTTTCGAAGATGAGCGTGACCGAGATGCCCGTCGCCAATCCGAGTAGGACGGCTGCCAGAGCCCGCCGCAGGCGTCTGCGCCAGCCCTGACCGGCTTGCCATTCGAAGATGATCGTGAAGGTCGCCACGAAAATTGCCGCGGCTAGCCAGAATGGCAGGCGCCCGAGCAGGCCGACGGCAAAGACCAGGCAGAGGCCAGCGGCAAGCGCCAGCCGCAGATCGACCTGATCGCTAGGCCTGGGGGCGGGGGCCTCGCGTGGACTGAGGGCGCCCTGGCGAATGGCGCGTACGCCGAGCCAGACGCCGAGCAGGACCAACACGGCGCCGTAGAGGCCGGGAACCAGGCCCGGCGCCGTATAGATCTCGCCCCCCTGGTTGGCATAGGTCGGCATTCGGTAGGCGAGCGAGGCGGCCGCCGTGCCAAAGACGAAGCAGAAGATCGCGATGAAAAGATCAACGCGCGGCGGGGCCGGCTGTTCGTGCGGCAGGAGGTTTGCTGCATCGTCCGCCATTGCCGAGCCGCTCCAGCTGAGGTCTTGGGTCATCCTTGGCGGGCTGGCCCGTGCCGGCGGCCGACGGCGCGGCGGCGCCGCGTCGCACGCCGCCCGCGGCACATCCCGCTCAAAGGCGCGGGATGCCCAACGTGTCGGGGGATACCTTGGCCTTGCCGCCGTCGAAGTAGAGCCAGGCCGAGTAGCGCACCATTTTGAAGGATTCCTTCTCGGCTTCCTCACCGTGGATCGGTGTGAACAGCGCACTGCGGGCCGCGGCGTACTTTTTGAGCGGTTCGGAATTCTTAATCTTTTTGTCCCATACCGCCGCCATGGTCTGCAGCACCGTGTCCGGCGTGCCTTTGGCAACCCAAATGCCGAAGTAGTTCATGGGGGCGGGCATGCTTGGCAACCATTTCGTGGTCGGTGCGATCTCGCCATAGCCTTCCAGCATTACCGGCTTTTCGGAGAGAACCGCCAGCGGCACGAGGCGCTTGCCCTTGATGAACTCGCTCATTTCTACGAGCAGCTGCGAGACTGCCTGCGTCTCACCGGCCACCGTCGAAAGCACGGCGGGATTGCCGCCATCGTAGGTGACATGCTTGTAGTCGATTTTGGCCGCCACCTTGACCAACTCCATGAAGTTATGACCCGCCGAGGACAGGCCAGCGGTGGCAATGGGGACGTTTGCGCCGCCCTTCTTAAGGGCGTCGAGAAGCTGGCCGAAATCCTTAAAGGGAGCATTGGGATTGGCGGCAATCGCCGTCAAGTTGGCGACGGCAAAAAACATATGCCAATCCTTGAGGCCGCTATCGAGCAGGCCCAGCACGCGATAGGTGCCAACGTCGGTGGCGGCGCCCGCGGCCCAGGTGTAGCCGTCCTTGGGCGCCTCGCTGGCGTTCTTGGTGCCGATGGAGCCGGAGGCGCCGGGCTGGTTGATGACGACGAATTTTTGCCCCAGCTCGGCTTCGAGCTCCGAGGCGACGATACGGGCCATTTGATCGGTCGAGCCGCCGGCGGCCCAAGGCACAATAATGGTGATCGGCCGATCCGGCTTCCAGGCGTAGTTCTGCGCCAGGGCGGAGCTTGCAACCAAAGCCAAGGCACAACCCATCAGCGACGACACGAGGCGTCTCATGCTTCTCCTCCCCTGCCAGCCAGCGACCGTGCGCTGGAGATGCTGTGGGATGGAGACTGTCGGAGCAGGCCCGCTTTCGTCAAGCCGTCGTCGGGCGCGGGCGCTGGCAGGCCGAGAACGAAAAAACGCCGCAAGCGCACCGGGTGCGCGTGGCGCGTGGCGGCAAACGAGCCCTACAGGCTGTGGCGGCGCAGGCCGTGGCGCGTGGGCCGTTCAAGGCTTGTGCGCCTGACCTTGAGGCCGATGGCCCAACAGATCGCCAGCGCGCACAGCATCAGGATCGAGTGGTACTTGACCTCTACGCCGGCAAACACCGAGACGTCACCGGTGGCGAGATTGCCGATCAGGCCCAGTTCCGGCATCCAGTCGATGATGCGCAAATAGCCAAGGTAAACGACGCCCAGGGCTAGGACGATGATCGTCGTCTCGGTGTCCAATTGGCGTTTCATGGGGCACGCTCTGGGGGGCACGCTCTGGGGGGGGCACGCTCTGGGGGGCACGCTCGGCGGACTAGCTCAAAGTAGCGAGCATGAGGTGCTCGTCGCACGCTCTAGATAGCCCTCTCCAGGCGGCGACGCCACCAACCGCGAGGCGTAAACGTGCCAATGAATGGCAGTGGCGGGTTCAGGCCGCAGGTCGTGGCGACCGCATAACAACCATTGCCGGGCGCTGAAAAGAGACCAGCCGCTGCCTCGGGGCGATCTTTCTGCCGCTTGGCCGGGTGATGGACGGCTTAGGCGTCGGCCAGCCGCGCGTTCACCTGCGCCGCGGGCGTGCCTGCGGGGGCCAGGTGGACCTTTGCCGCGCGCGGCGATGGGTAAACGGCGATGGCGAATTCGAGATGGCGGGGACGGTCCTCGGCAACAATATTCTCAAGAATCATGATCGCCTCGGGCGTGAAATCGACCAAGGACGCCTCGGCCAGGGCGAGGAGAAATTCATCGATCGGCTGTCGCGGATCGATCTTGTCGTCGTGGCTCATCGAGGCCTCAGCAGAAATTGCATCATGCTAACGGACAGGGGCCTATTCTATTCCAATCTGGGCGGCCGTCTGCATCCTAACGGCAGGGTAGCAAACCTACCGACGTCCCCGCCACCCTCCCCCAAAGGTCCGAGGTCCTGCGGCCCCAGCTGGTCCCCATTGGGCTCGGGGCCAGGGCGTGGCGCGGGCTGTCTGTTGCAGGCGCCTTGCATTTGCGCATTGACGCTTGGCAGGTGCAGCCAATTTTCCGCACCCTCTCAGGCCGTCGTGCCAAGGCCCTGATGTGGCAGCAGGAATTGCCCTCTCCTCGCCCCTCCCAGCAGGGCCCGCTGGACCGATCGCTGCCGTCAATAACCTGACCACCCCCTGATCGATCGGGTCCACCCCTTGACCGATCGGGCCCCCCCGTTGGCCGGCCGGACCAACGGGGACCAGCTAGCAAAGCTGCCCGCTTTACATTCGCCTTAACCGTCAACTCTGCCAAGGCGGGGTCGATGCCCAAGACCGTCGCAGCATTGCTGTTTGCATCCCCTGAGCTCGTCCGCAGCCAAGGCGCGCGGCCCGCGTGGATCTTGCCTTCGCGTCCGCGCGCCGGGTGGGGGCCGGGGGACAAGACGGGCAGACGAGGACCTGGCGCGCAACCCGAGAATTCCGCGGCGGGGCAACCTTTTTCGGGGCGACCTCGCCCGCGCCGAAATCTTTTGCGGCGCGGCCGGCTCGACCCTGATCCCAGCGGGACGTCCCCATCGGAGGCTCTAAAGGAGGCTATCGCCTCCCGCCTTGCCTACTTGATCGGTTGCGACCAGCCGCGGGCAGGGGGCCGCGGCGGTGGTGGCGGTGGACCGTCGTCGAGCACAACCGGGCCGCGGCGAATACGGTCATAGCGCCGCGGTTCGAAATCGTAGAGCAGCAGCGGCGGCGCCTGGGATATGGCGTTGCCGACCCGTCGCTGGCAAAAGCGGTAGCCGTCGATTTCCCAATAACAATAGCGACTGCAAAAAAGCTGCCCGCGAAACCAGTAGCACCCCACACCCTCGGGCAGCTGTTCGATCCTAGCCCCATAGCTCGAACCTGCCTCGGCCGGCAGGGGCGCGAGCGACAGCCACGCAAGCAACCCGGCCATTGCCGGCCCCAGCACGCGCATTTGCCAGTACTCCCCCTAGACGGCGGTCCCACCGCACGTGGTTTCGAGCCAGCAAGGTAGCCGATTCGCGCGACGACCACGCGAGCATACGCGCCGCGCCCTCGCCTGGCGAGACGATCGCCACGCGAGGTTGAAAAAATCCCAAACTGCGTCAAAAACGCCCTGTGCGCGCGCTTCCTGGTTTGCGCCGGTCGGGGCGGCAGGGGCCCGTCCCTTACCGCTCTCTAAAGGCCCGCGTGACTTGATCGCTGATCGGCTTCATCAGATAGGACAGGGCCGTCCTCTCGTGGGTCGAGATAAAGGCTTCGACCGGCATGCCCGGAACGAGCTTGAACGCCTCCCTATCATGATCCGAGACGCTGATACGCAAGGTAAAGTAGACGGCGTTGCCCTGCGGATCTTTGCTCAGGTCGGCACCCACCCGGGCGACGGTCCCTCGGATTTCGGGGGTCGTTCGCTGATTGAGCGCGGGGAAGCGCAAGACGGCTTGCTGCCCGACCGCGACCTGATCGATATCGGCGGTGCCGATGCGAGCGTCTACGCCAAGGGTATCGTGCGTGGGCACGATTGACATGACGTTCTCGCCGGGTCCGATCACGCCGCCAACGGTGTGCACGGTCAAATCATGTACAAACCCGGTCTGCGGCGCGCGCAGATAGATGCGCTTCAGCTGATCTTCGGCGGCAACCTTGCGCTCCAGCAGCTCGGCAACGCGCGCCTCGAGCTCGCGCAGTTCCTTGCTTGCATCCGTCTGCATATTCTGTGTCACGCCGATGATCTGCAACTCGGTTTCACTGATCTGGCCCTGCGACCGCGCAATCTGAGCGACGTGGGCGCCCCATTCGCCGCGCAGGCGGGTCAGGTCCCGCTGCGCCTGCAGGGTGCGCGTGGTCGGAACCAGATCCTTCTTGCGCATGATCTCCAAGCGCTCGAGCTCATCGCGCATAAGATCGACTTCTTCCGCCTTGGCATCGCGCTGCGCCGTGGTGCCCTTGATCTCCTGCTTCAGCTGTCCGATCCGCTCGTTGAATTGGGCGATTTGCCCGTTCTTGACGGATTGACGTACCTCGAACAGACGCTTCTCGCCCTCCATGATGGCGGCGGCATCTTCGCCGCTTTCCACGAAACCGGCGGGGAATCTGACCTGGTCGGTCTGGTCGCGTTCTGCCTCCAGGCGCGCTTTGCGTCCGCGCAATTGCACCAGCTGGGAGACGACGATCCCCAGGTTGGCGCGCGCCTGCGTATCGTCGAGGCTGATCACCACGTCGCCGGCATTGATGACATTGCCGTTCTTGACGTTGATTTCGGCGACGATGCCACCCGTGGGGTGCTGCACCTTCTTGATATTGCTCTCGACCACCACGAAACCCGAGGCGATGACGGCGCCCCCAATGGGGGTGGTGGCGGCCCAGCCGCCGACGCTGACGACCATCACGCCAATCAGCGTGAGGCCGAGGAGCAGACGGCGCGCCAGCTCGGGCTCAAGCACGCTGCTGCGCCGCGCTGCAAGGGCTGGAGGGGTGTCTTGTGCCATTTGCGGGCTTTTTTCCTTATGCCTTGCCGTCAGCGGCGACCGAAAGGGCGGCGGGCGCGGTTACTGGGTAGCGCAAGACTTTGCGTAGAATTTCATCCTTCGGACCGATTGCCGTCAGCTGACCGCCGCCAATCACGGCAACGGTATCGGCAGCTCCGAGCACGCTCGGCCGATGGGCAATCACGATGACGATGCCGGCGCGCGCCTTGACGCCTTCGATGGCCTTGATGAGGGCGGCTTCGCCGTCCGAATCCAGGTTGGAGTTTGGCTCATCCAACACCACCAGAAACGGATTGCCGTAGAGCGCCCTGGCGAGCGCAATGCGCTGACGCTGTCCGGCGGACAGCACCGAGCCGCCGGGACCGATGCGGGTTTCGTAGCCGTTCGGCAGGCGCAAGACCATCTCGTGCACGCACGCCATCTGCGAGGCCGCGATCACCTTGAGACTGTCGGGGTTCTCTTCGAAGCGCGCAATGTTCTCGGTAATGGTGCCATCAAACAGCTGCACGTCTTGCGGTAGATAGCCGACGTGCTTGCCCAATTCCTCGGGCGACCAGCTCGCGTGCGTCGCACCATCGAGCCGCACCGCACCCCGCGCCAGCGGCCACACGCCGGTGATGGCGCGGGCGAGCGTCGACTTGCCGGCCGCGCTCGGGCCGATTACGGCCACGACCGAGCCGGCCTTCACCGCGAACGTGATATTGCTCAGCGTGACGGTCTGCGTGCCGGGAACGGCGACCGCCAAACCCTCGATGCTGACGCCGCTGCTTGGCGGTTGCAGGAGCAGCGGCTTGGTACGCTTGGGCAGGCTGGAAAAAACCGTTTCGAGACGGTGGGCGCTCTGACGTGCCGCCACAAAGCCGCGCCAGTTTGCAATGGCGACCTCGATGGGGGCCAAGGCGCGCGAGGCCGCAATCGAGCAGGCGATGATGGCGCCGGCCGTCATCTCACCGGAGATGGTTAGATAGGCACCCAAGCCCAGCAGGGCCGATTGCAGCATCAGCCGGAATACGCGCGACACCACCGTCAGGCTGCCGACGATATCGCTCAAGCGTTCGTTGGCGGCGAGGTAATCCTGGCTCGCCGCTTGAAAGCGCCGCATGAAGCGGTGCGCAAACCCCATGGCGTTCAGGACTTCGGCGTTTTGTTCCGATGACTCGGCCAGCGACCAGCGTTGTCTGGTGGCGCCGGAGGAGGCTTCCGATGGCGCGCGCATCAGCCGTTCGGTAAGCAGGGTGAGCGAGATCAGGAACAAGGCACCGGCGGTCGTGGCCCAGCCGAGGACCGGGTGCAGCAGAAACACGAAGCCGAGGTAGAGCGGTATCCACGGCATATCGAGGATGGCCACCGGTGCCTGCCCGGAAAGAAAAGTGCGAATGGCATCGACGTCGCGCAGCGGCTGCATCGGACTGGCCTGCGAGCCGACGAAGGAACGCAACCGCACGATGGCATCGTGGGTCATCGTCGTGAGCTGCCGATCGAGCCGGCTGGCGATACGCACCAACACTTGGCTGCGCACAATCTCAAGACCACCCTGAAACAGATAGAGCGAGATTGCCAACACGGACAACGCGATCAAGGTCGGAATGCTGCGGCTAGAAAGGACGCGATCGTAGATCTGCAGCATGTAGAACGAGCCCGTGAGGGCTAGCACGTTCACCACGCACGATATCAGCGCCAGTATTGGAATGATCGGAGCAAGGACGCCGGCCGCACGTCTGACCTCGCTCTTCTTTTGCTTTGCCACGCGACTACAGTCCCCAACTATCGGCGGCAGCCAGTTCAGTGCTGACCGCTTCGGCCCCTACGCACGGTTTGTAGAATAGTCTTGTTAAATCGCACCGAATTCTCGCGCATTTCGTTAACAGCGCGCTAGCAGCTACTTCATGGCCCATCTCCTCGTTAGCCGAATTTGAAGTCACTCGCGGCAAGCGTCGACAGGTTTACCGATCGCAGCAGCACTTTCTCTGGATGCGACGGGTCGGTGACGCTCAGGGTGATTTCCACGTCTTCGCCGACCTGTACCAGGGCGCCGGCATCCTGCAGGGCCTGGAACGTCGGATAGCCGGACTTGGAAAGATCAATAACGTGATCGACCCCGCGGGCTTCGGGGATGGCCGCATCGTTGCCGAAGGCCGCGTGGAAGACGAAGGTATCGTTGTCGGGTCTGGGATCTCCGCCTTGCCCATAGCCGGCATCGGTACCAGCGGCATCGCCGGCGCCGCGAATGGCATCCAAATCCAATTGCAGCCATTGCCGTTCGACGCTGCCCGGCCGGTAGCTGCTCTCATAGCGCGCCGCAAAGGCGATGGTGTCGCCGGCATCCTCCATGGAGGCGAGCGGCGCCTGCGAGCCGCTGCCATCATGCCCATCTTCCGCATCGCCTGCCGCGAGGCTCGCCGCCTCGTGCCGGTCGTGTCCATAGGCATAGGCGTGGGCTTCGCCCTGTGGCTGGTGGTCCGCCCCTTGGGCGCCGTGGTGCTCCGCCTCGGCCCGGTCGCCTTCCCCGCCGGTGTCGGCCGCGCGGTCCTGGTCAGTCTCGGATCCGCCATCGTGCGAGGACCCATCCGCATCGCCCAGACCTGGGCCCAGACCTGGGCCCAGATCTGGCCCTGATCCGGCGTCGTGGCCGTTGTAGGCAATGGCGCTGGCATCGGCGAGGCTGGTGTGCTCGCTGGCCTGATCGAAGGCCAGATCGACCGGCATCGGATCGTCTTCGACCGGGGTGACATTGATGGCCACCGAGGCCGTGGCGAGCTGATCGTCCTCGTTGGAGACTGTGTATTCGAAGTTGATGGTGCCGTGGAAGTGCTCGTCGGCCGTGAACAGCAGGTCGCCGTCATCGCGAAGCTGGACGAAGCCATGCTCCACTCGCAGCGGAGCGCCGATGGCCAGGTCAGCGCCGTTGACCTGCACCACGCGCAGGTTGGTATCGACCTGGTCATTCAGTACGTCGATGATGACGCCGTCGGTCGCATCTTCGGCGACCGTGATGTCCTTGTCGTTGGCGAGCGGCGAGGCATCGCTCAAGGAGCCGTAGTCGCCCAGGCCCGCGTGCGTGTCGAGCGCGCCGCGATCGCCAAAGATGTGATCGCTGCCGTCGCTGGCGTAGGATCCGGATTGGCTGTCGTCACCCGTGATGACGACGTGCAACTCGACGTCGACATTGCCGTTGCTGTCCTGCTCGGCATAGACCACGACGATGCGGCCGTCGGGGAGCGAGGTGGTGTCGGAGACCTCGTCGGGATGCCCGTCCCTAATGCCGAAGCTGTTCCCCAACTGGTCGCCGTTGAGGTCAAAACGCTGGCCCCAGATCGAGTTGCTGTCGTTTTCCCAAGTCAGAAGGATCGACGGGTCGTTGTCGCCCGTGAGCCCCAGCGAGAAATCCTTGGGCTGCGAGGTAAAATGCTGCAGCTCAAGCACCTTGTCCGGCACCGACCAGGCTTCCTCGCCCGCGACCTTATAGATTGCGGCCTTGAGGTCGAAGCCATCACTCCCATCGGGCTCCAGCCAAGCCACCAGGATGTCGCCGTTCGCCGCCGAGGTGATGATCGGATGGGTGCCCTTGGCGACGACGGCCGGCACATCCAACTGCTCGGAGAGATCAATGTTTAGGACCTCGCGCCCGCCGTCGCGTTCGATCACGGCGCCCTTGACCGTTTCCTGCGCTCCGTCGTTTTCCACCCAACCAATCGCCAGCTGGCCCTGCGGCAGGCCCGTCAGTTGCGGGGCGCGGCCGTAGACCGGCACCGCAACGCCGTCATCACCATCGACGGAGAACTGGGCGGCTTCGTCGTTGTCGCCGCCGACCTGTCCGTCACGACCGAGCGCGACAAGCGCGTTGCCCGCGCCTGCCCCTTCCGAATTGCTCGTGACCCAGTAGCGTTGCAGCATGATGCTGCCATAGCCGTCCTCGTTGGCTCCCAGCACCCAGGCCATAGCAAATTCGATGTCGTAGAACGGCGCGTGGTCCGACGCGGCGGCCTCGCCGGTCGCGGACGCCTGCGGCTCCGCCGCGCCGTCCGCTGCGGCCGCATGATGCCCGGCCGGGTTCGAGGCCAGCGCGATGTCGGAGACCTTCTGGCCCGCAGCAACGGTGAGGCTCCCCTGAGGTTGGCCGTGCGCGTTATAGGTCTGAGCCCGCAGTTCGCCCGTGTGCGCGTCAACCCAGGCCGCGACCGCGCCACCGTCGCCGATGCGCGCCACGGCCGGCGTCACATCGGGATCGGCGCTGTCGGTGACCTCTATGACGTTTTCGTTGGCGTCCAATGCCTCGGAATCAGGGAATTTGAGGGTTAAAACGCTCTCGACCATCAAGGCCGTCGCGATGCCGTCGCTGTTGGACGAGACGATCAGCTTGGAGGCCTCGTCGGCAGCCGTCTCGGTCGGCGTTGCGCTATGGGCCGCCGTCGCCGGCTCGTTTCCTGCCAGGCTGTTGGTATTGACGACAATGCTGGCGTGCTGGTCGCCGGCGAGGAACGGATTGCCGGAACTGCCGTTGAAGGCAACCTTGGCGGCCGCCATGCCCGGGTCGACCTTGTCGGGTGCACTTAGGTCTGGGGCGACGTCCTTGCCGCCAAGCGTGGTGTCGGCAGGACCGATCTTTTGCGCCACCGCCGCGATGCTGACGTTGCCGGCACTGTCCGCCACCTCGTAACTCAGCACGAGATCGGAGGCGTGCCCGTCCGCGACGTTCAAATTGAATTCACCGGTGAACTCGACAGGCAAGGCGACCGGCGCCATCGGGGTCTGTACCCAATCGGAACTCGCCCCGCTGGCCAGCGTCTCATCGGCACGCAAAGAAAAGACCGAGCCGTTCAGCATGGCATCGGCGCCGGCGGCGACCAGCCAGACCAGGGCGAAGTTGCCCGGACCGAGGTCCCCGACCTTGACGCGGCGGGCATCCCAGGCATGGCCGTCGCCCGCGCGACCGTAGTGCGGCGTCAGGTCGGCGAGCGCCTCGTTGACGGCGCCGTAGTCCGGCGCGGCGGCGTCACCGGTCGGCGCCGTCGCATAAAGCTTGCCGTGCACGTGGCCTTCCGAGCCGATCCAGGCCACAAGCACGTCGCCCGTATCCAGCGTCGCCACCGTGGGCAGACGTCCCACGGCGCCGCCGCTGCCATCGTCGTCGCCGATCCACACGCTGTTGTCGTTGGCGGCGCCGGCAAACCCGGTCTCGAGTTCGGAGGCATGCGAAATTTTATGGAAGGCTTGCCCGACCATGTCGACGGGGATGAGCCCCGCGGGGGTGCCGCCTTCGTCGTAGGATACGCCAAAGCGCTGCATCATGATGCGGCCGACCCCGGGCGCATCCGTCGCGTCGGATGCAACCCAGACCAGGTTGAGACCGCCCGTGGCGTCCGCGTTTAGACCATAGCCGCTGATCGATAGACTGTGGTGGCTCAACGTGCCGGCCGTACCGCCGACCGTTATTTCCGAACCCAGAAGCCCCGAGTCCTGCGAGACGCCGCGCAGCTTGATGACGCCGTGGCCGTCCGCCGAGACCTCTTGCCAGGCAACGCCGACCGCCCCACCAACGCTGGCGATCTGTAGGCTGCTCTTTCCTTCGCCCGGACCAACCAGCACGCGGCCGGACGCCTCGGCCGCATCGCCGCCGGGCTCGCCGAGCCCGCTGGCAAAACGCACCTCGACGCCCTGTTCGGAGAGCCAAACAAAGGCTGGCGTGCCTAACGTGCCAGCGGGCACACCGGCGGAATCTGCAAGGGTAAGCAGGCCGTGACCCTTCCCCTCTTCTGTACCGGTGCTCACTTATTACTCCCGACAGACCATCTGCTAACGGCATCCAACCAATGTGTGCGGCGCTTTAGCACTTGGAGAAGCCATGGTCACCAGATTGGTAGACACAATAACTATCACGTGCGATTTCAGCGCAGGGAGGATTTTACCGCAGTATTGTCCGCCCACCATGCGACCTCGAGCCGATCTTCGATCAGACTTTGGTCCCACCTTCATGCACACGGTGCCGAGCGCTTCGCACCTATTTTCAGGGCTTTTTGGCCGCCGCCTGGCAACCTTCTGGTCACGCCAAAGCTTGGCGGGTCGATTTACCATAGCCTCCTTGGCGGTCCTTGGTTGCGGCATGACGCTGCTCGGCGCGTGGGTCAGCAGCCGCATCGAAGAAGGCGTGCTCTACAACTCGGCCAGCAGCGCCGCCCTTTACATCAATACCTTTATCGACCCGCAGGTGCAGGAGCTCGCCAAGGGCCCCAATTTGCGCCCCGAGACGGTAGCCAAACTCGACGAATTGCTGAACACGGCGCCGCTGCGACGGAAGGTTGTCGGCATTAAAATCTGGTCGCTCAATAGCGTTATTCTTTACAGCAACAAAAAAGAGGAAGTCGGGCGAAAATATCCGCCTTCTTGGCGTTTGCAGGAGGTAATGAAGGGCAGGATCGTCGGCTCGTTTGATACCAGAGAAGCCGAGAATTCGATCGAGCGCAAACTGGGTCTGCCGCTATTTGAAATTTACACGCCGATCCGCGCCAGCGATACGCAACGCATCATCGCCATCGCCGAGTTTTATGAGAATGGTACGGAGCTGAAGAGCAATCTGGCGCGCACGCGTCTTTATAGCTGGTTCGTGGTGGCGCTTGTTACGCTCCTGATGTTAAGCATCCTGTTCCGGATTGTGCGCACGGGCAGCGCCACAATCTCCAGTCAGCAGAAGGCGCTGCGTGAGCGAATTTCGGAGCTGTCTCGCCTGCTGCGGCAGAACGAGGACCTGCGCCACCGGGTCGATGAGATCAACCGGCGTTCGGTGGAAACGCATGATCTCATTTTACGCCGCGTGGGGGCAGAGATGCACGACGGGCCGGCCCAGCTGATCAGCCTGGCGCTGCTGCGCCTTGATGCCCTACAACCCAAGGCGCAGGTCAGCGATGCGGAGCTGCCGAGGGAGGACTACGTAAGGATTCACAGCGCCCTGTCGGATGCCCTGACGGAGATCAGGAACATGTCTGCCGGGTTGATCCTGCCCGAGCTCGATGCCCTTTCACCTGCCGACGCCTTGTGGATCGTCGTGCGCAACCACGAGCGCCGCACGGGAACGACGGTGAAATGCGATGTTTCCCGGTTGCCCGCCAGCCTTTCCAATCCTCTCAAGACCTGCCTTTACCGGCTAACCCAGGAGGCTTTGAGCAACGCCTTCCGGCATGGCGGCGGGGTTGGCCAAAGCGTCGAGGGTGGCCTCTGCAACGGACGGCTTACGGTAACCATTAGCGATATGGGCCGCGGCTTTCCGGTGGAGGAGCAAATGCTCAAGAGCAACGGCCTGGGGCTCAAGGGTATGCGTGACCGGGTTGCAGCACTCGGGGGGGTACTGGAAATTGAAAGTAAGCCTGGGGAAGGAACTCGATTGACAGCGCAATTCGAACTGTCTGAAGATCAACCAGTTAGCAACGTAGAGCGGGTGGGGTAGAGTGAGCGAGCGTATACGAGTAGTCGTCGTCGACGACCATCCATTGTTTCGGGAGGGTGTCGCGCACACCCTGCGGGGAGCGAGCTTTCTCGAGCTGGTCGGGGAAGGCTCGACCGCCGATGATGCGGTTCGGATCGCCAAAGCCGAATTACCAAACATTGTGCTTCTCGACGTGAGCATGCCGGGTGGCGGCATCGAGGCGGCGCGCGCCATCGCGCACGCTTGTCCCGTCGTCAAGACCATGATGCTGACGGTGTCGGAGAGCGAGGAGCACGTCGCGCAGGCGCTGGACGCAGGTGCGCAGGGATATCTGCTCAAGGGCACGAGCGGCTTGGAGCTGATTGCGGCCATGCGTTCGGTCGCCCGTGGCGATTCCTACGTGTCGCCGCGCCTGGCTGGCCGCTTGCTGACCTTGTCTCGGCGGCAGTCGGGGAGCGGCGCCAAGCCGAGCGAACTCGCCGATCTCACCAAGCGTGAAGAGCAGATCTTGGACCATGTTGCGCAAGGCCGCACCAATAAGGAGATCGCCATCCAACTGAGGATCGGCGAAAAAACGGTCAAGCACTACATGACCAACATCATGCAGAAGCTGCAGGTGCGAAACCGGGTTGAGGCCGTGCTGGCGCTGCAGAAGGCGCGCCTGGCGGGCCGCAACTAAGGACCGTCGCGGTCGCGCTGTTGCGACCAATGAAGGGTCCCCGACACTTGGTCACTTGACACTTGGTCACCTGACCCTTGGTCCCCTGACACTTGGTCCCTCGACAGGTGTTCGCTCGACACTTGCTCAACCCCCACATGCGGGAGACCGCCGCGCGCGCCGTGGCGATGCGACGGCTTGAGAGTTGGTCGCGGCCCCTGGCGCCGACCTTAGGATTGTTGCAAAGCTTGGCTAGATGCAGGTGCGTGGGCCAAACGATGTCGGTTGGCGGTGCGCAGCGGCACGGGCGCTTTTGCCTCGCCGGGGAACGGCGCGGCCTAGGGACGAGGGAGACTTCCATGCTGCAGGTTGGCGACATCGCCCCGGACTTTGAGTTGCCGACCGATGCTGGCGGCACGCTCAAGCTCTCCCGGCTCAGGGGCAAACCCGTGGTCGTCTACTTCTATCCCAAGGACGATACGTCGGGATGTACGATCGAGGCCAAGGACTTCTCCCGATTGGCGCCCGAGTTTCGCAAAGCCGGGGTGGAGGTCGTCGGCGTATCGCCCGATAGCGTGGAAAGTCACCTGAAGTTTCGCAGCAAACACGACCTGACGGTTCGCCTCGCCGCCGATGCGGACAAGGCGGCCGCGCTGGCCTATGGCGTTTGGGCGCAGAAGTCGATGTACGGCCGCACGTACATGGGGATCGAGCGTTCAACCTTTTTGCTCGACAAGGCCGGCCGCCTCGCCAAGAGCTGGCGCAAGGTGAAAGTGCCCGGCCACGCCGAAGAAGTGCTCGCCGCGGCACGGGCGGTCGCCACTTAGGCGCGGCCATCACCGAACCGTGACTGCCATTCCGCCGCCGCCTGCGCCAAATTTGAGAGCCTGCGAGCCAGGGAGACGACGCCCATGCTGATCCCGCCCATGCTTATCCCCAAGTCCATTGCCGCTGCGGCGCTGCTGTTGCTGCCGCTTTCTGCCGCGGTTGCCTGCGATGACTTCGCCGAGGAACAGGCGATGGCGGCGGCCATCGCGGCGGCCAAGGCCTCTCGCTTTGCCGAGGCGCCCCCGCCCAACCCCGTGGCCGCAGCCGAGGCGCAAGCGCCCGTCGAGGTGAGGTCTGCCCCGCCAGCGCTTGCTGCCGAGGCCACGGAAACGGCGGCGCTTTTGCCGAGCCGCCCCTAGTCCCGACGGCCGACGGCGTCGGCTCGGACTTTGCCCGGCCCTGTGCACCATGCAAGGCTGCAAGACCGGCGCGGCAGGATCGTCCGCCTGTCGCATCGCTGGCGCTGGCGCCTCGGGGTGCGTGGGGCCCGGACATCGATCCCAGGTGTTGGGTCCCAGGTGTTGGGTCTCAGGTGCCGGCGCCCTACTGCTTGCCCGGCACGGCGGCATCCCACTTCAGTCGCCGCGAGTTGATCGGCGCGACCGCGCTGTCGAAGTGGCACCCGGCGCGTTCGAATCCCGCCCGCCAGTCCTGCAGATGCCGGTCCACCCAGAGCAGCGCCTTGGCCTTGTCCCGCCGCCGGATGGCCGCAAGGATGTTCTGATGCGCCTCGATCAGCCTGGTGATCCCCGACGGATTGTTGGTCAGGATCAGCTCCACGGTCGGCAGCACCAGCATGCTGGAGGGTTCCTTGGCGAGCAGCAGTACGCGATTGTGCGCGGCCTTGGCCACTAGCCCGTGAAATTCGGCATCGAGATTGGCGACGGCGCCGGCGGCGGGCTGGACCGCACGCGTAGCGGCGATGTTGGCGTCGATGGTATCGAGTTCTTCCGGCGTGGCATGCTCGATGGCTTGCGCCACAACCGCCGGCTCCAATGCCATCGAGGTATACCACAACTCGCGGAAGGTGACCTGCTGGAGGATCAACGCGCGGCTCATGCGCGTGGCGAGCCGGTCATAGTGAGGCACGGCGACCAACAGCCGGCGGCTCGATTCGCGCGCCACAAGACCCGACTGCTCCAGCAGGCGAATACCTTCCCGCACGGTCGAGCGATTGACGCCGAACTGCTTGACCAATTCCGATTCGGTCCCGATCGGGTCGCCCGGGCGCAAGACGCCGCCGAGGATCTTGCGCTCGATCGCTTCGGCGACCAGCTCGTAGGCCGGCAGGGCCTTGATGCGCTCGAATTTGGCGGCGACGGCCTGGGACATGTCCTGCAACGGTGGTTTGCGGCCGCCCCTCATGGGCGGCCGCAATTGGCTAAGAGCGACTAGTTGCTGGCGGATTCATTCGACAGAATGTCGCCGAACAGGTCCCATTTCTCACCCTTGAAACGCGCCAAACGCACCGACTGGATTGGATAGTAGTCCGTTGCGCTGGTGTTGACCTTGATGCCATCGAGCACCATCGGCAGCTGGATATCCTTAAGGCTCGCCGCCTGCTTCATGATGTTGGCACGGGTGAGATCGTCGCCACACTGTTTCAGCACGATGTGCAGCAGGCTCGACACCGCATAGCCGTAGGCATTGGAGCTGTCCAAGAGGTTGCCCACTGGATAGTACTTCTGCATGAAGGCCTTCCACTCGACCATATCCTTGTCGTTCTGAAACTGCGGGTCGGTGGGGTCCTTGATGTAGTAGGCGGTGACGATGTCTTGCGCGTTCTCGAAGCCTGCCGGTTTCATGACAGTGCCGATCGAGGCCGAGACGTTGTTGATGTAGTGGGCCGGCTTCCAGCCGATCTCCGCCGCCTTCTTGATGGCTTGCGCCGCGAACTTGGGCGTCGTGATATTGAAGAACACGTTAGCGCCCGAGTTCTTGAGCTGGATCATCTGGCTGTCGATGGTGGGATCCGTCACCTCGTAGGTCGAGAGCTGAACGATCTTGTCGGCGTCCTTGCCCAGCCCCTGCTTGAAGCCATTAAAGTAGTCCTTGCCGTAGTCATCGTTCTGCATCAAGACGCCGATCTTCGGGTCCTTGACATTGGCCAGGATGTGCTTGGCGTAGATGATGGCTTCGGTGACGTAATCGGGCTGGAAGCCCATCGTCCACGGGTTATCCTTGTAATGACCCCACTTGGAGGCACCGGTGGCGACGAACAGCTGCGGCACCTTCTTGCCGTTCAGGTACTTCTGGATCGCAGTGTTGGGCGGCGTGCCGAGGGTCTGGAAGACAAACAGCACCTTGTCCTCCTCGACCAGCTTGCGCACCATTTCCACGGTCTTGGGTGGCGCGTAGCCGTCGTCATAGCTGATGAAGTTGATCTTGCGCCCGTTGATGCCGCCCTGTTCGTTGACCATCTTGAAATAGGCGTCGATGGCCTTGCCAATCGTGCCATAGGCGGAGGCATTGCCCGAGTAGGGGTTGGTGTTGCCGATCTTGATTTCGCTGTCGGTGGCGCCCTCGTCGTATTTCTTCTGGGCTGAAACCGGCGAAGTGGCCAGCGCAAGCGCGAGTGCGCCCGAGCCGGCCAGCAGCAGCCTGCGTGTGGTGTGGTGCATTTGCGTCTTCCTCCTTTGCTTTCTCAGGACATTGCTTCATCGCAGCCGGCGAGCCCGCGCCGTCACGATCCTCTCAGCCGACGCCACAGCAGCGCCAAGCCACCGGCTATTCCCATCGGCATCGTGTACATCAGCAAGATTAGCGCGATCCCGTAGATGGTCCACGGCTCCAGGTCGAGCGGCAGGTTTACCGCGGCGGTGAGCTTTTTAGTGAGGGCATCGGCGTACTTCTCGATCACCTGCACGAACACCCCACCGATCACGGCGCCGGGCAGCGAGGCGATCCCGCCCACCACCGCGCCGACCAGGATTGCAATTGACAGCTCGAAGCGGAAGCTATCGGGCGCCACAAATTCGAAAATGATGGCGTGCAAGGCTCCCGCCACGCCCGTGTAGAGCGCACTGATCCCGAAAACCACGGTTTTATAGTGGGCCACGTTGATACCCATCGTGCTGGCCGCCATGGTGTGGTCGCGAATGGCCCGCAAGGCGCGGCCGGTACGGCTGTCGAGCAGGTTGCGCGCGATCCAGAACATGAAGACGGCGACCGCGAGCACCACGAGATACATCCACTGGTCGGCGCTGAGCGGCAAGCCGAAGGGCGGATCCGGCTTGAAGATGTTGATACCCTGGACGCCGTTGGTGAACCACTCGAAGTGGCGGTATTTCAAGATCTGCGGCACCGCCACGGCCAGCGCGAACGTGGCCAGCGCCAGGTAGTGGCCCTCCAATCGCAAGGCCGGCAGGCCGAACAGGTAGCCGACCAGGAAGCAGAAAATGGCCGCCACGGGCAGGGTGGCCCAATAGGGCCAGTTTGCCTGGTCGATCAACACCGCGGCCACGTAGGCCCCGACCGCGAAAAAGGCGCCGTGGCCCAAGGAAATTTGGCCGTTGAAGCCGGTGAGAAGGATGAGGCCGAGCACCGCAATGGCGTAAACGATCATGAGGCTCAGCTGCAGGAAGCCGTAATTGCTGATAATGCCGGCTTTGCCTCCGAGCAGCGGCAGCAGGGCGAGCACGATCACGGTGCCGGCGAGCCAGTAGCCGCGGCCGAGGGAGGGGCTGCGCTCGCTGGCGGCAATGCCGTTTGCTGTCGTCGTTGCCATTGGCCTATACCCGCTTCACTGAAACCTGGCCGAACAGGCCGCTCGGCTTGAGGGTCAGTACCGTGATGACGATGATGAGAGCCACCGTCAGCTTTTCGCCGTTACCGATGAGGTAGACGCCGGTGGTCTTCTCGAGCAGATTACCGAGATAGGCGATCAGGTTCTCCAGCACGCCGACGATAAAGCCACCGGCGACGGCCCCGCCGGGGCTCGATATGCCGCCGACCAGGGCGCCGGCGAAGCCGTAGAGCAGGATGCTCGCCATCATGTTGGGCTCGAGGTAGACCGCCGGCGCGACCAGCGAACCGGCAACCGCGCCGATGGCCGCCGCCAGACCCCAACCGAGCGCCAGCATCCAGTCGACACGAACGCCGGCCAGCCGCGCCGAGGCGGGGTTCTGCGCCGCCGCCCGCATGGCGAGCCCGAGGGGAGTGAAGCGGAAGAACGCGAACAGGGCGCAAAGCAGCAGGACGGTGACGAGGATCATGCCGATTTGATGCGGACCGATGTAGCCGGAGCCGACGAAGCTGATGTGCGGGAAGGGCGAGGCAATGGCCTTGATGGTGTGCCCCCAGATTGCCCCGGCGAGCGAATGAAAGATTGCCAACAGGCCGATGAAGACCACGACCACCGACAGCACGGGAGCATGATGCAGCGGCCGTAGGATCACGCGCTCGATGCCGACGCCGATCAGGAACGAAAAGAGCGCCACCACCGGCAGGGCAAACCAGAAGCTGAGGCCCCATTCCAACGCCTGCCAAACCAGGTAGGCGCTGAACATGGCGAGCTCGCCCTGGGCGAAATTAATGTGGTCGGTGGAGACGAAGATCATCACCAGCGCTAGCGCCAGACAGGCATAGATGGCGCCGTTGGCGAGGCCCGAGGCGACTTGCTGGATCAGCTGTTCCATGCGCGTGGCCCTCCCTCAGTAGCCCAGATAGGATTTGCGGATCGCCTCGTTGTTCTTCACGTCCGCCGACTTGCCCGACATCACGACGCGCCCGGTCTCCAAGACGTAGGCATGATCGGCGAGCTCGAGGGCCAGTGCCGCATTCTGCTCCACCAGCAGCATGCTCACCCTGGCCTCACTGTTGATGCGGCGCATGATGCGAAAGATTTCCTGCACGATGAGCGGCGCCAATCCGAACGAGGGCTCGTCCAGCAGCATCAGCCGCGGGCTCAGCATCAGCGCGCGGCTGATCGCCAGCATTTGCTGCTCGCCGCCGGACAGGGTCCCCGCCTGCTGGTTCACGCGCGCCTTCAGGATGGGAAAATATTCAAACACCATGCCGAGGTCGCGTTCCGCCGCCACCTTGTCCTTGCGCGTATAGGCGGCCACGCGCAGATTTTCGCCGACGCTGAGGTTGGTGAATGTGCCGCGCCCCTCCGGTACGTGCCCGACGCCGAGGCGGATGATGTCCTCGGTGGCCTTGCCGGCAATCGGCTGGCCGTCGAGCTTGATCGACCCCTCGGTTCTCACCATGCCGCAGATGCAGCGCAGCGTCGTGGTTTTGCCGGCCCCATTCGCGCCCAGCAGGGTGGTAATGCCGCCGGGCTGCAGCGAGAAGCTGACGTCGTGCAAGGCTTGGGTTTGGCCGTAGAACGCTTTGAGACCTTGGGCCTCGAGCAGGGCGGCCATCTTACGCCTCCGTTCCGAGATAGGCCCGGATCACCTCCGGATTGCGCTGCACGTCGGCCGGTGAGCCTTCGGCGATCTTTTTGCCGAAGTCGATGGCAACCACCTTGTCGGAGACCGACATCACCAGGCTCATGTGATGTTCGACCAGCAATACCGTGACATTCTGGGTATCGCGGACGCGGCGGATCTGGCCGCGCAGCACGTCGACTTCGTCATGGTTGAGCCCGGCGGCGGGCTCGTCCAGCAGCAGGAGTTTCGGCCGCCCCCCCAGGGCCCGCGCCAGCTCGACGCGTTTGCGCACGGGAAACGGCAACGGCCCGGCCGGCAAATGGGCAAAGGCTTCAAGTTCCATAAAGGCGATGAGTTCGACCGCTCGCTGCCTAATCTCGCGCTCCTCTGCCTCATGCTTGGGCAGACGCAAGGCGTCGGTGATGAAGCCAACGCAGGTGCGGCTGTGGCAGCCAACCTTGACGTTGTCGAGCACCGACATGCGGTCGAACAGGGCCACGTTCTGAAAGGTGCGCCCGATGCCGAGCTTGGCGATGGCGTGCCGGCTGTCGCGCAGGATCGAGCGCCCCTCGAACAGGATATCGCCCTGGTTTGGAATGTAGAGGCGGCTCAGACAATTGAAGAGCGTCGTCTTGCCGGCGCCGTTGGGGCCGATCAGGCCGGCAATCTGGCCTGGCTCCACATCGAAGGAAACGCCATCCAAAGCCACGATGCCGCCGAAGCGGACGGAAATATCACGCACGCTCAGCAGGCGGCGGGCGTCGCCGGCTCCTGCGGGCGTGGTGCGCAAGCGTGTTTGCGCCACCATCGACGGACGTGTCGCTCCCTGCAGCTCTTATTTTGACGCCCTGGTTTTGACGGCCCGGGCGCCGCCTGTCGGATTGTCGGACCGACAGGCGGCGCGATATTGAAGCCTCTTTTCGCCGAGGTCCAGGGCTCCTTTTGGCCTACGGGCGCGCTCTCCCCCGGGCTCGGCGCCACCAAAAAGGCGGCCAGGCGTCTGGCCTTGCCCCCTTCTCGGGCCGATGTCGTCGGACCACCAAGGCCTTAGCTTCGGCGCCGCAAGCGCCTCCAGGTCTCCTCGTTCACCTCGCCGGTCACCTGCAACCGCTCATCGCGCTGGAAGCGGCGCGTTGCCCGGCGGGTCTTTTCCTGACAATCGCCGTCCACGTCGTCCCGGCGCAGATAGCCGGCCCGGTGCAGCAGGCGCTGGACCTCCCAGCAATCGCCAAGGGCGCTTTCCGTCTCCTGAACCGCTGCGCAGGCATAGGCGCTGACGGTGCAACGCTGGTTCAATTTGCCGAGCGTGCCGATCGAGGCGGCTTCGCATTCCTGCTTCTTACCTCTGGCGCGGTCCCACACCATGTAGCGCTCGCCGTACTTGTTGCGCACCTCGCGTTGCCAATTGTCGATGGCGTTGCGCATGGCGGCGGCCTTGCCGAAGATCGATGCCTTGCCAGCGGCCTTGATCTCTTCCGACTTGCAGCCGTCCTCCCGGCCCCTTTGTGCGTTGACCGGCATGGCCAGCAGCGCGGTGATGAGCAGGGCGACGGCCATGCTCGCAGCCCAACAGACTCTGTACCTCATGCAAAACTCCCTCGACACGCCCCGGACGATGCGAGGTAATCAGATCAGATTTTCCCTTATGTGGCAACGACAACCCGGGCGGCCGGGGGTGCTGGGAGAGCCCAACGCGGCCGATGGCGTTGTGCCGCGCCGCTCAAGCGCTCGCCAGCGCCAAAAATCGACGCGCCGCCGCGAGGGCATAAGAAGGTGAGCGGCTAGGCGCGGGCTTGGGTCGGGCGCGCCGTTGTTTTGGGAGCGATAGCGTGGGGCGGCGACGCCAGCGGGAGGCACCGCAGCCTTGGGTCGCGGCGGCTTGTGCGCTCGGCCTTGGGGCGCTGAGCGGGCCAAAGCTCGGCCCGACCGGGCGGCGGCCACCGCAGCGGTTGTGGGGCTTCGAGCGCGCAGCGCGGTGCACCGGGACGACGGCGCAAGGGGCCACGGGAAATGCCCGTGGAAATGCCCTGGGAAATGCCCTTGGCCGTGCCAAGCGCTGCGGTGTCAGGAGCTTCGCCGCCCGCCCGCATCATCGGTTGCCACCTCGGCCCGGGGAACCATATATCTTTGCCCATGCCTCGCCTCCCCAAGGACACCACCCCCCGCCCGCGGCCCTCGCGCGGCAAATCGGGCAAGCCGCCCGCGCCTCCCATTGAGGGCTCGAGCGGCACGCCGGAGACCAAGCGCTCGGCCAAAGCCATGGGCGGGGCGCCCCAGGCGCCGTTTCTGCCGCCACTGCCGAGCGATACCGCCGCCGTCTCGGCGGCGCGACGCCAGCAGGCGATGGCGGCCGCGGCGCCCGGCACGGCCGAGCCCGACGTGCCCTTCCCCGGCTCGGCGGGCAAATCGACCCTGCCGGCCTTGCGGCAGGTGGGGCCGCCCTCGCGCTCCCTGTCGGACATGACGGCAAGCCTCAATGCGCTGCTCGCGCGTCCGCACGAGCGCTCCCAGCGTGCCCGCGAGGTCCTGGCCCAGCAGCCGATGCTTGCCACGCATCCGCTCGTGTCGGGCGGTATGCCGATGTTCATGCCGCATCGGCCACCGCGGCCCGAGAAATCGGAAGGTGGGATCCCCTTCGACCTTAGCGCTGAGTACGAGCCGAGGGGCGACCAGCCGCAGGCCATTGCCGAATTGGTCGACAGCGTGAACCAGATCGAGCGCAACCAGGTGCTGCTGGGCGTCACTGGCTCGGGCAAAACCTTCACCATGGCGCAGGTGATCCTGCGCACGCAGCGACCCGCGCTCGTTCTCGCACCCAACAAGACCCTGGCGGCGCAGCTCTACGGCGAATTCAAGGGTTTTTTCCCCAACAACGCGGTGGAATACTTCGTCTCCTACTATGACTACTACCAGCCCGAAGCGTACGTGCCGCGCACCGATACCTATATCGAAAAAGAATCCTCCATTAACGAGCAGATCGATCGGATGCGCCATGCCGCCACGCGCGCGCTGCTCGAGCGCGACGACGTGATCATCGTTGCCTCCGTGTCGTGCATCTATGGTATCGGCTCGGTGGAGACCTACACCGCCATGACCTTCACGGTAGAGGTCGGCGAGACTATTCCGCAGCGCCAACTGTTGGCGGATCTGGTGGCGCTGCACTACCGGCGCAGCGATGCCAATTTTACGCGCGGCACCTTCCGTGTGCGCGGCGACACCGTCGAGCTGTTTCCGGCCCACCTTGAGGATCGCGGCTGGCGGATCTCGATGTTCGGCGACGAGGTGGAATCGATCACCGAGTTCGATCCTCTTACCGGTGAGAAGACCGACGAATTGAAACTGATCAAGGTCTACGCCAACTCGCACTACGTCACGCCCAAGCCGACCTTGCAGCAGGCGCTCAAGAGCATCAAAGCCGAGATGAAGCAGCGCCTCGACGAGCTCTATCGCTCGGGTCGCCTGTTGGAGGCCCAACGCCTCGAGCAACGCACCTTATTCGATATGGAGATGATGGAGGCGACGGGTTCCTGCGCCGGCATCGAGAATTACTCGCGCTACCTCACCGGCCGGCAGCCGGGCGAGCCACCCCCGACCTTGTTCGAGTATCTCCCCGACAACGCCCTAGTCTTCGTCGATGAGAGCCACGTCACCGTGCCGCAGATCGGCGGCATGTTCCGCGGCGACTATCGGCGCAAGGCGACGCTTGCCGAGTATGGCTTCCGCCTGCCCTCGTGCATGGACAATCGGCCCCTGCGTTTCGAGGAGTGGGACGCCATGCGGCCGCAGACGTTGTATGTCTCGGCCACGCCGGGTCCGTGGGAGCTGCAACAGACGGGCGGCGCCTTCACTGAGCAGGTGATCCGCCCCACCGGTCTGGTCGATCCCCTCGTAGAGGTGCGCCCCGCCAGGTCGCAGGTCGACGACCTGATCGACGAGGTGCACCAGGTCACGCGGCATGGCTATCGCACGCTGGTCACGACACTGACCAAACGCATGGCGGAAGACCTCACCGAGTACATGCACGAGCAAGGTATCCGCGTGCGCTACATGCATTCTGACATCGAGACCCTGGAGCGTATCGAAATCATTCGCGATTTGCGCCTTGGCGCCTTCGACGTGCTGATCGGAATCAACCTTCTGCGCGAGGGCCTCGACATCCCCGAGTGTGCCCTGGTGGCGATCCTCGATGCCGACAAGGAAGGCTTTCTGCGCAGCGAGACCTCGCTCATCCAAACGATCGGCCGCGCCGCCCGCAATGTCGACGGCAAGGTCATCCTCTACGCCGACCAGATGACGGGCTCGCTCGAGCGCGCCATCGCCGAAACCGAGCGCCGGCGCGAAAAGCAGCAGGCCTGGAACCAGGCCAACGGCATCACGCCGGAGTCGGTGCGCAAGAACATTGCCGACGTGATGTCTTCGGTCTACGAGCAAGATCACGTCACCGTCGATGCCGGCATGGCCGACGAAAATGCCACGCTGGTTGGACATAATCTGCTGGCCGTCATCGATGGCCTCGAAAAGAAGATGCGCGAGGCTGCCGCCGACCTCGAATTCGAGACCGCGGCCCGCCTGCGCGATGAGATCAAGCGCTTGCGCGAGACCGAGCTCGCCATCGCCGATGATCCGCTCGCCCGCCAGGCCGAGGTCGAAGACCGGGCCGGCGCCTTCGCCGGCGAGCGCAAATATGGACCGAAAGCGCGAGGCGTGGGTGATAGGAGGCGCCGGGGTTCCGCGACGCCCGCGGCGGCGGAGAGTCAGCCCGATTTATCGACGAGCCGCATCGCCCGTGCCTACCAGCCCGTGCAGCCGACGCACGCCCAGAGCTCCGCCGTGCCCGCCAGCCGCGCGCGCAAACCCGATCTCGACGAGATGGGCTCGGCGCGCAATCGCCCGCTGCCGGCGCGGGACTATACGGCACGGGCCCCGCGCGTTGATCCGCGCCAAAAGGCGGGGGCATGGGGTGAGCAGATCAAAGGGCCGCACAAGCCGACCTACGCTGAAATGGGCCCGCACGCCGAGCGCGGCTTGCCCAGCCCGGGCAGGCCGTTGCCAACAATGCAGTCCCAAGCGGAGCCCGCCGGCGGGCGGGCAGCGCCCAGCATCGATGCCGGGGCCGATCGCAAGAAAAAGCACCGGCACGGCCGGCCGCGCAAAACCGGTCGGCCCGGAGCGTAGGGGGTCCCGCATTGGGTGGCCTGCGGCCAACTCGGCCAGCCGCAGGGCTGCGCGCGCCCAGCTTCACGCCGCCGGCGACAGCTGCCGCACGCGCGGCAGGACCTCTTGCGCCAGCAGCTGCAGCGAGCGGTGCCAGGCCTCGGGGTGCTCGACATAGTCGAACCCAAACACCAGGAGATGGCCGAAGCCGCCGACCTCGTCGTGGATGCGCGCAATCTTTTCGGCCACCGTCGACGGTGAGCCGACGATCCAGTTGTGACGCGCGCAGTACTCAGCCGTGACCTCGCTGTCGGCGACGTCGGGGTCGTGCTTCAAAAACTGCAGGAACTCGAACTCCTTGAGGAGCGGCAAGAAGTACTCGCGCATCATACGGCCCATATGCAGTCCAACCGATAGACGCATGGCCTCGGCGTCCGTGTCGGCCACGAACACTTCGCGCACCATGCGCCATTCGGCTCGGTTGGGTTTGCGTCCTGTCTTGGCTGCGCCGATCTCGACCGCCTCCCAGTGGCTGCCGACATAGGCCGGATTGAGATTGAGGCTCATCGGCAGGTAGCCGCGCTCGCCCGCGAGTTTCAGGGTATCGGAGCCTTTTGACAGCCCGGCCACGCCGATCGGCGGGAACGGCTTCTGCAGCGGTTTGATATGCGGCTTGAGAAAGCCGTACATGACCTCGGGATTGCGCACGGTCCAAAAGTTTCCGACATGTTCGAAGGGCTCGTTGGTCGACCACAGCTTCAGGATGATATCGAGGGCTTCGCGCGTCATCTCGCGGTTGGCGCCCTTTTCGCCATCGACGTTGAACATGGCCCAATCGCTGGGCAGGCCCGATGCGGCAATGCCGAAGTTCAGTCGGCCGCCCGAAATGTGATCGAGCATGGCAACGCGGTTCGCAAGCTCGGCGGGGTGATGATAGGGCAGCAGGAAGCCGCCGGGCCCGATGCGGATGCGTTTCGTCGCCATCAACGCCTGCGCCACCAGCAGATCGGGAGCGGGGTGAGGTTCCCACGGGGCGGTGTGATGCTCGCCGATCCAGCATTCCTTATAGCCGAGGGCATCGAGCCAGCCGATCACCTGTAAGTCCCATTCGTGCCCGTCCTTTAGCGGCCGCTCCGGTGGATGCGAAGGCATGGTGAAATAGCCGAATTCCATTGGTTTCCTTTCCTCCTATCGGTTGTCCGCGTGACGAACAAACCCTCCGCTTGGCGCGCAGGCCACGGCGTCCGGCGCACGACTTGCTTTTTTGCTTGGTCTTGCACGCTCCGCTTTTTTCCGCTGCCGCCATGGCCGATCTGTGTCGCCTGGGCACGGCGTGGCAAGCAAACATGCGCCACCTCGACGGCAGCCATGTGCGGTCGAGGTTTGCCCTGGACGGCGGCCCAGCGCAACTCTACGTTCACGGCTCTCGCTGTCGAGTGGCGCCGTGCCGCGGCCTCTTCTGCCGTGGCCAGCCCCTGCCTTTTGTCCCAGCCTTACCGCGAGGTGCCCAATGAAATCTGCCGCCACGATTGCCGGCCTCGCCGCCGGGCTCATGTCGCTCCACGCCCATGCCACGCCATTGCCGTCGACGACGCCGAGCGAAGTCGGCATTGCGCCGGAGGGCCTGGCGCGCTTAGACCGGTTTTTTGCGCGCGAGATTGGGGAAAAGAGGGTGCCGGGTGCCGTCGTGGCGATCGCCCGCGAGGGCAAGCTCGTGCACTACAAGGCCTACGGCTTCCTGGATAGCGCTCGGGGCACGCCGATGCCGTTCGATGCGGTCTTCGCCTTGGCCTCCATGACCAAGATCATGGCCAGTGTGGCGGCGCTGCACTTGCATGAGGACGGGCGCCTGCCGCTCAAGAGCAAGCTGTCAGACTACTACCCCGACTTCGCCAACATGAAGGTGGGCGTGCCCCAGCCCGACGGCTCCCTGCGCCTCGACGACCAAGTCCGCCCGATCTTTATTCAGGACCTGTTTCGCCATACCTCGGGGTTGACCTACGGCGGACGCCCGGACAGCAACCCCGTCGGCAAGCTCTACCCCAACGGCACGCAACCGGCACTGGAGGGCGATACGGCTGCGTTCATCGACCGGATCACCAAGCTGCCGCTGGCCCACCAGCCAGCTACGGCGTTCGAATACGGCTTCTCGATCGATGTTCTGGGCGCCGTGGTTGAGAAGGTCTCCGGTCAACGGCTCGGCGAGTATCTGCAAGCCAATGTCTGGAAGCCCTTGGGGATGCAGGACACCACCTTTGCGCTTACCGAGCCAATGCGCCCGCGCCTGGCGCAGCCCTTCGCGCAAAATCCCCTCGATGGCAAGCCGCAGGCGATCGTGCTCTTGAACGAAAAAATCAAGTTTGATTGTGGTGGTGCCTGCGCCTTTTCGACGGTTGGTGACTACTTGCGCTTTGGACAGATGCTGATGAACGGCGGCGTCCTCGATGGTCAGCGCGTCTTGAGCCCGAAGACGGTCGCGCACATGACGTCCAACCACTTGGGCCCCGAAATCGAGAACAACGTCGGCAAGGTCGAACCGCACCGGGAGGGTTTCGGCTTTGGGCTTGGCGTGGCGGTGCGCACCCACGCGGGCCTAGCCGCCGTGCCGGGCAATGTTGGCGAATACACCTGGAATGGGGCCTACGGGACCGCCTTTTTCGCCGATCCGGCCGAAAAGCTGGTGGTCGTGTTCGGGACCGCGGCACCCGGTGAATTGCGCAAATATTATCGTGAGCAGGTGCAAACCCTGGTCTATGCGGCCATGACGCGCTGATGGTTTGGGCGGCCGGTCGGCGGCAGCGTACCGGCTGGCCGGTGGGATCGGGCGCTGTTGCCCAGGGCGTGGCGCAGGTCGCCGTGCGCAGGTCAGCGTGGCGCGGGTCGGCCCGACACCTCAGGGGTCTCCGGCAAGCCGAGAGCGGGCGGCAGCCAAGGAGTTGGGCGCGCCCGTAGCGCCGGTCGTTGGCACAAGGAGGTGTTGGATGGTCGACCTATCCGCGTTCCCGATAGCGGCCCGCTGGCCCGCAAACCACCCCGATCGTCTGCAGCTCTATTCCCTGCCTACGCCCAATGGCGTCAAGGTCTCAATTGCCCTTGAGGAAATGGGCCTTAGCTACGAACCTCACCTCGTCGACATCGGCAAGAACGAGTCCCAGACCCGCGAGTTTCTGTCCCTCAATCCCAACGGCAAGATCCCCGCAATCCTCGACCCAAACGGCCCTGAGGGCAAACCTCTCGGCCTTTTTGAATCGGGTGCCATCCTGCTCTACCTCAGCGACAAGACCGGTAAACTCATGCCCGCCGGGGCGGGGCGCCGCTACGAGACAATCCAATGGGTGTTCTTCCAAATGGCCTTCATCGGTCCGATGTTCGGGCAGGTTGGCTACTTCTACAAGTTCGCCGGACGCGAGATTGCCGACAAGCGTCCCCTTGAGCGCTATCGCGCGGAGGCAAAACGCCTGCTCGGCGTCCTCGACGCACGCCTCGACGGCAGGCAATGGATCATGGGGGGAGACTACACCATTGCCGACATCTCTATGCTTGGTTGGGTGCGCAACTTGATCGGGTTCTACGGCGCCCGTGATCTTGTTGATTTCGATGCCCTGCACCACGTTCCAGCTTGGCTCGACCGCGGCCTCGCCCGCCCCGCGGTGCAGCGTGGGCTCACGATTCCGCAACGGCCTTGACCGCCCGCGGCCGTTGCGAAGCCAACACCAAGCAACACGGTAAACGCGCCGCGCGATGGCGGCGCCTGGCCTCGCGCATTAGGCGCCATGGGATGGCAAATCCCCTCAGCAAGCACCCCGGCGCAATTGCGTTGGATGGGACATTGCGCAAGCAGGCAATCGGTCTCGCGGCAACAGTCTTCGGGCGACGCGTCGGGGGAACGTCATGCGCAAAGCGTTGAGGCGAAGGATTGCAACAAAGGATGGGGTTGGGCGCGAAGTCTGCTGGACAGCGCGCGCGACTTGCGGCACGAGAGAATTGCAGTGTGCAAGTGACGTATGCGGTGGGTCAGGGCGTGACCTCAAACGACGGCCGCCTGGACTTGGACCAACGGCTCTTGCATAAAAGCACTCTGCGCGATTTGCCTTTGGCACGGAAACAGCATGCGAGTCCTCGCCCGCTTCGACGGCCCAAACGGAAGGATCTCGGTCGTCGAGGAGGTGGGCACCGGCATCCGACACTATGAAGAGGCCGGTGTCAGCCAAAGTTGCGTGGCGGCCGGCGGCGAAGCGGGTGTCGACTATATTCGCCTGATGGCGGAGCTGCTCGTGGGCACCGGCAATGCCCTGCTTTTGGGCTGCGGCGGCGGTGCGCTTGCGAGCATGCTACATCGTCGCGGGGCCAGGGTGACGGTGGTCGACGTCAACCCGATCAGCTTCCAGTTGGCGCGCACCTTCTTTTGGATGCCGAGCGCGATCACGTGCATCGCGGCCGATATGCGCCCATTCATTCGCGCCGAGACCCGCACCTTTCAAGCCATCGGCATCGATGTGGGCGGGCCTGAGTTTTCCTACGAGGATGTGCTCGATACCGCCAGCATCGCCTATGTACGGCGCCGGCTGCGTCCCGGTGGGCGCATCGCCGTCAATATCTCGTGTGAGGCCCCCGATGATCCCGTGCCTGCACGGCTTGCCGACAAGTTCAAGGCGCAGGGTCTCGACGTGTGGCTGTTCATGGAGAATGTCCCGACCCCGCAAGAACTCAACGCCGTGATCCTGGCCTCCGCGCGCAAAGAAAAATCGGCCGCGTTGGCAGACATTGGTGGCAAGGGTTGGTCTGTGGCCCGCCTGTCGGGACGGCCCGCCTGCGCCCGCTAGCGCCCCGCGTCACCGCCGGTCGAACGAAACCCCGCGCACCTCAGGCCACATGCGCCCGGGGCAAGGTAGAGGCGCCCGCGGCAAGGCGGAGGCGCCCGCGGCAAGGCAGAGGCGCCCGCGGTCCTGCTAGGTGCGCAAGCGCGCCGCCGCAACGGCTTCAGGCATCACCGCCTCGGTGAAGTGCGTGGTGCGCATTACGGCGCGGTAGAGCTGCAGGCGTTTCAATTCCAATTCCATGCGGCCCACGCGCGCGCTCAGCCGTTCGCACTCCAAGCCCTGCGTCTGCCGGTTGCGCAGATGGACCTTGAATAGGCCGATACGCTGTTCCGCACGGTCGACAAGCTGTTCCGCGTTGGCGACTAGAAGGTCTCGACTGAGGGACATGGTGCCCACCCCTTGCAGCACCTCCCGCTTACTCCTCGCCAAGAGGGTGCCATCGAAGGTGCCCTGCGCAAAATCACGTAGCGTCACGCTTTGTTGCACGGCGTGAGCCGCGCAGCTTCAAGCTTGACCGATGCCATCGCGATTGCCCGTGGGGCCGTGCGAAAAGGTCGCTCGAGCGGGGGCAGGCCAGCTGAAGCGCGGCCGTTTGCAGGGCGGCGGGTCGCCGACCTCACGGCTGGCTCGAGGCTTTGCCGGACGCGATGCTCAGGGACGGGTGCTGCTCAGGGACAGGGCGCAAGGCCAACATCCTGCAGCGCCGCGTCGCCCTCGCGCAGCACACCGCGATACCAGCGCAAGAACGTGTACGGCCGCGCGCAACTCTGCCCGAGCTCGAGGACGGCTTCGCGCACGAACGCGCTGCTATCCGCGTAGGCCTCCGCATGCACCGCGAAAAAGCGCCGGCCCTGGGCGCCCATGAAGGGCATGGCCGGTTGCGTGCTGTCAGTCTCGCCGCTCTGATCGGGCGGTCTGGACGCAGCGGGGCCCGTATCGCTGCCCAGGCCGCGCGCCAGAATGGCGAGGAGTTCGCGCGAGGCGCTCCCCGTGTCGATCCCGGGTTGGCCGGGGTAGACCGTGATGTGGGGACGCAGGCGGGCCGCCAATTCGGCGTCGACGCCGAGCACCTGCTCGATTTCCTCTACCGCCGAGAACGGCGCATTCTTGGGACCGGGGCGGCCCGCGGCACTATATTCGTCACGCTCGGCTCCCTGCGGTCGCTTGACGTTGTTATCGTCCTTGAAGTCGATGATGGCGTCCGCCACCCCTTTGCTCGCGCCGACGCCGACAAGCAACGCTTGCAGCAGGCGATCGCTGGCCGCATTGAGGTCGACTTTACCCGCCTCGTCGGTGATCGAGACGGCCAGACGTCGGCCGTCGCCCGCATCGCACACGAACGGTTTCTCGCCCACGGAAAAGCGCCGTTGGTAGGAAGGGTCTTGTCGGCCGAGTACGAGGTCGAGCACGGCAAGCTGCACGCCCGCGTCGGCGAGGGCCCGTGCCGTGGAACTGCCGACGTTGCTGGCGGCTGCCTTGACCTGGCTGCGGGTGACTTGGGCGAAACCGGCCGCGGCCAGCGCAAGCAAGCCAAGGACGGCGATGACAATGACAAGCACAAAGCCGCGCTCGCGTGCCGGCGCCCCGGCTTTGCCCGGAGAGGGTGCCGGGCCGCGCTGCAATGGCACGCTGCGCATTAAATGACCCTTGGCTGCAAATGACTCTTGGCCTCGAGGCGCTATCGCCGTCAGCGCAGGACCCGGTCGAGCTGCTCGCGACGATCGGGCGGAGCCTGGCGCTGCGGACGCGTCGTCAAGTTGATCTTATCGCGAAATTCGGCGGCGATCGCGCGAATTTGTCCGGTATCTTTGACGATCTTGGGTGTGATGGCGATCAGCAGCTCGACCCGTTGAATATTGTCATTCTTGTGCTTGAACAGGTTGCCGAGGATCGGGATGTCGCCCACGAGCGGGGCCTGATCGCGGGTGTTGTTCGCCTTGTCCTGGATCAAGCCGCCGAGCACGATGCAGTTGCCGTCGTCGACGGAGACCGTGGTCTTGATCCGGCGCTGTTGAATGGTCGGGGAGACGATCCCCGAGCTCGTGGTCTGCACCGCCGAGCTCACCTCTTGCTCGATATCGAGCAGCACCCGTCCCCCGTCATTGATGCGCGGGGTGATGTTCAGGATAATGCCGGTGTTGCGCATGTTCACGGAGTTGACGATCGGCGCGCCGGGCACCTGCACGGCGACAGCCGACTGCGTGACGATCGGAACTTCGTCGCCCACCTGCAGGGTGGCGCGCTTGTTGTCCAGCACCATCAGGGTTGGCGAGGAGACAATATTGACGTCCGTGATCGTGCTCAGCGCATTGAGCACGACCTGGACGTTGGGGGTGTTGAAGAAGCTCGAAAATCCTGGGAACCCCGGTGTGACCACGTTGGGGATGAATGGGGCGACGTTAGGCGTAGGATTGTTCGGGGTGGTCGCCAGAATATCCGTGAACCTGAACTGGAAGTTGCCCGCCTGCAGGAACCAGCGCAGGCCCATGGTCAACTGATCGTTCAACGCCACCTCGGCGATCGTCGCCTCGATCAACACCTGGTTCGGTTGCACGTCGATCTGCTCCAGGATCCGGCGCATGCGGTGATATTCCTGGGCGCTGGCGGTGATGATCAGGGCATTGTTGCTCTCATCGGCAACCACCGACACTCCGGCGGTGCGGTCATCCACGAGCGCGGCGGCAAGCGGCGGCCGCCCGGAGATCGGCGGCGCGCCGGGCTGGCCGATATCGGGCGCCGGGGCCGGCGTGGTCACGGGCGCTGCCGGCAGGCCGGCGGCGACCGGCGCGGCGGTTGCCGTCGGTATACCCGGGGCTCCCGGCAGAAATGCGGGTTGGCCGGAAACCGCATCCGGCAGCGGTCCCGACGACAGCGTTGCCGTCGTCGTGCGCGTGAGGGAGGCGACCCGGCCCTGCTCTTGGCTGCCGTAGATCCTTTGCAGCAATTGCGCCAGTTCGACCGCGGGTCGGTTTTGAATGTGGTAGACGTGCACCTGCTTTTCCGTGGCGCGACCCACCATGTCGAGGCGGCGCACCCAGGTTTGCGCCTTCTTCAGGTATTCGGGGCTCGATGAGATCACCAGAATGGCCTTGAGACGGCGGTTCGGCACAAAGCGCACCATGCCCTTGGTCGGGCTTTCCTGGTCGTTGGCAAAGACCGTATCGAGCTCCTGTGCGATCGCGTCGGGATCGTTGGTCTCGATCGGGAATAGCCCGAAGGACATTCCCCGCATCCAGTCGACGTCGAAGGTGCCGACCGCGTCCATGATGGAATCGAGGTCGCCCCGCGTGCCCGCCACCACCATCAGGTTGCGCGCGGGGTCCGTACGCAGGATGGTGGCCTGGGGCGCCATCGATTTGATGATGCGCTCCATCTCCGCGGCGGCCACGTAGCGCAGCGGGACCACTTGGGCGCTGACGCCGGGCAGCCGCCGCGCGCCGCGCGCCACGATGGCAGCGGCCGACACCGCGTCGTTGGACGGCAGGATGCGGTAGACCCCGTTGTCGACCGAGATTGCCGCGCCCTCGCCGGCGAGCATAGTCTCGAAAACGCCGAGCAGCGCCTCCCTCGGGATCGGGCGCACCGTCTGGATGGTGATCGAACCTTTGATTTTGTCGCTGACGCTGTAGTTGACGCCCAAGATGTCGCCGAGGATCGAACGGGCCGCCTCGGCGATGCTGGCGCCGGCGAAATTGAGGGTGACGCCGTCTTTGCTGTTGGCCGCGCCGGCACCGGGTCGCGGCTCGGGGCTGCCGGTGAATTGTCCGCTGCCGGGGGAGACCTGCGGGCCTGCGACTTCGGCGGCGCCTGGCGTGAGCGGCGAGCCGGGCGAGCGGTTGGCCCTGGCGATCGGGGCGGGTCCGGCCTCAGGCGGAACGGGGCCGGGAAGTTTGAGCTGTTGCCAGGGCAGCGTGCACGCGCCCAGCAGGCCCGCAACAGCAAGCAAGACCGCTAACCGCAATCTGCCTGAAATCGGCACGATCCCCCTCGAAGTCAGCATACGCAAGGCTGTTGCGCATACGTCCGTTCAAGCGCACACCTGGTGACAAATTCGAATTTTCCGACCAAACACTTGGGCGACCAATTCCACGGTCGAAGCCGCCGCGGTTTGGGGCCAAAAGACGGGTCGAGCTTATTCAGTTTTAGAGGCCGCGTCGATGCTGATTCGGGGCTACCACTTTGTCACAATAGCACTTTTGCCGAGTAGGTGCCGAATTGTTACGCCTCGCTTAATCACCCCTATCAACACGCCCCGACACAACCAAACTCTTGGTCCCGCGGGTCAGACAAAGGTCCGCTGTCTGCGTGTGGGCGACGGCGTATGGCTAGCGGGCTCGCCACGGCGCCGCGCCAAAAAAGGTAGGTGACGGACGAGCGCGGGGGGCGCCGACACGGAGCGTCCACGCGAAAGAGATCTCAAGGTCCCGGCCATCATGGCCAGGGCGCTCGGCTTACCCGTCGGCAGGCCGCGCGATCTGCACACTCCTGCAATCAGGGACGGCTTGAGCGCGCTCAAGCGCATGGGGATGCCTATGTATTTGCCGAAGGACGCACCGCGCAATCGCATTCGAGAAGCCACTAGGGCCCGTGAAAACCGCCTCGAAATCGTGCGGGCCCTGTCCACGGGTCAGGTGACGCGGCGGGAGCTTTTCAGATGGGGCCTGTTCACGTCCAGCGGCTTGTTGGCCTGGAAGAATGGCCTCAACGTCTATGCGCCGAGCGCCTATGGCCAGGTCCCGACCGGCACCCCCCGCAGCCCGCTGTTTGGTGCCCGCAAGTTCACCCAGCCGTTGCACCGGTTGGAAATCCCGCGGCCGCTGGCGCTCACACGCGACGGCAGCGGCGATGCCCTGTTTCCGGCGGCCTCCAATGAGCCCAGGGCCAAGCGCTTGTCCTACCACAACGATTTCAGTGGGTGGAAAGCC
>CAVZKV010000009.1:0-207291 GCA_963775835.1 uncultured Alphaproteobacteria bacterium
CACCCAAGCATCGACGCTTCCTGCCGGCACCGTGTCAGATGCGACCAATTTGGGTTTTGCTGGTGCTGACGGCACTACGAGTTGGCGCGACGTTGGGGTGAGGACCTGCACCTGTGGGCGGCGAGGTTCTTCGGCGCGACGATGCGAAGCATGCGCGCCGAAAATCAAAAGACAGCACGCAAGACCGTTAGCAGCGACACTGCCCAGTGCTGACGTGACCAAATCGATGATCCACGCGGGAACACCGATCCTGTCCGCTAACGGCGTCGCGGATACGGGTTTCTTGAAGTTGGCCAGATCAGCTCGTGCGGCAGAAAGCTCTGCCTCGGCTTTCTCTTTCTGCGTCGCCAGGGCAGTTTGTGCGTTCGTAATCTCTTGGGCCGCGCTGTCGACCTGCGCCTGCAGGAGCTGACGGCAGTTTTCACGGCAGCCACGCTCCGCGCTCTTTTCAACCGCAGCCGTGTCAGCTGTGGCCTTGGCAGCCATCGCGCGCTCGAGACGTGGCGATGTGGTGGGCGCACGCTCTACGACAGCCTTCGCATCCTCGACGCGCTTCACAGCCCTGGCGTATGCCTTGGTGCCCTCGCGTAGCGGAGCCTGTGCGTCCTCCCGGCTGACTATTAGCCTCTCGGCGGTTGCCAGCAGGTTGTATGCCTCGCCGGCGATGATGGTGGTGACGAAAAGGATCGCCAGAAAATGCCTTCTCATGCCCCACGCCTTGCTGGCGAACACCGATGCAAAGCCGACACCCATGGCAACGGCAATCGTTAACCATGAGTGCGGTGTGCCGTATCCGCCCGTAGCGATCACCGTGACATGCGTGACGGCGGCAAGGATCAATCCGCCAGCCAGGACAGCAAATAGGCGCGCAATCATGATCTACCCCCGTTAGCTTTTTTTCGTTTCGTATGCGGCGATAGCGGCCATGAAAATCTCTTCCGCCCATTCACTATCAAGCTTGCCAAGCTCGCGGGCGATCTCCTGACAGCGTTCTTTCAGTCCCGGCTTGCACCGAATGCCCCACAGTTCGGTGCGACCAGACTTCTTCAAGCGGCCAGGTGGCGCCTTAGCGTTCACGGCTTTCGCACGCGCCTTGGTGGCCTTCACGCTTTTGGCGGGACTGGACGGCAGTTTTAGCTTGCTAAGCGCCGCTGCGAAGCTCAGTGCGGCATCGTCGATCGGATCAGCCATCGCCTTACCCTCCGCGAGCTCGCTTCGTAGGCCTGCTCTTGGCCTTCTTGATGCCTGCCAAACCAGCCACCGCACTCCACAACGCGTTGACCTCTTCGCGGGCATCAGCGTTGATTTCAGCGCCTGTCTTCCCCTTGTTGGGAGCTGCCATGTAGGCGGCGCGGTGCGAAATCTTCAGGTCCTCGAAGAACGGCAGACCGGAGGCCTTCAGGCTTTCGATTACCCCGGCATTTATGCGCTTGAAGGCGGGGTCAACATCGCTGAGGACGATGAGAAACGGCTTGTCGTACTTGCGGCACATCTCGACCACCGTCTCGAGCGTGCCGGCGTCATGAATTGAGGTTTTCAGTGGCACGACTACCGCGTCAGCAATCATGATCGCTGTCTCAATCACGTTGTAGTAGCTCGGGGGTGTGTCGATGACGCAGATTTCCCAGCCGCCATGCTCGAGCGCCGGTAGGTCCTCGGCAACGTCGTCGAAGTCCGAGAACAGCTGCGGGTTGTTGTCTTCTTCCCCGTCGTCCCCGTTGCGAAGCTGGCACCATTGGGTCAGGTTCGCTTGGTCGGAGTTGAGGTCCACAACCGCGACCTTGAATTCCTCCGCCGCGCGCACTGCCAGCGCAGCCGCGATAGTTGTCTTGGCAACACCACCTTTTGCCATTGCGACAGCGATCGTCTTCATGTCGGCCCCCGACGATTAACAGCTAACCGTCTCACCCTGTTCATAGCTCGCTGCTAACTGTTAGCTGCATGATCCAATTAACTGTTAACTTGTAAGATTGCTAACTGTTAACTGACAGGGCAAAAAACAAATAAGCACAAAAGCCTTGCCCGTTACTCACTTGGATATCTGCGACGTGCCTTTGATGCGCTTGCGCAGCTCGGGTAATGCCTGACGCATGGTGTGCCCTAGGCATTCTAAGGCTGGCGCTAACGCGACGATTTTCGGGACTTGCTGCCGGCTTCGCTGGCCTGCCCCGCTACGTGCTGATGCAGGACAAAATGCACGTAGCTAGCAAGTGTCCGTTGCTCGGACGCAGCTAACCTCTCTAGCGCCTGCTTGAGGTCAGCAGGGACCCGAACCGATAAATGTGCATCTCGCGTCATGAGTTTGTTTGTCACACATTCAGACTCACATGTCAATAGCTCTGGATCGCAATATGCAGACCCATCGAGTTGCGCAAGCCTGACCGAATTTCAAATTCCGCTAGCGTTCCCCGGAGCATATTTTGCGGAACGCCGGGCGCATGAAAATGGCCCTAAGCTGTTGATTTTATTGGTGGAGCCGACCGGGATCGAACCGGTGACCTCGTGAATGCCATTCACGCGCTCTCCCAACTGAGCTACGGCCCCAGTGTTGTGGGAAACCGGCGCACCGCCTCGGCCGCCGGCCCGCCTAAGTATGCCGCTGCGGGCTTTCGTGCAAGTGGGTGCTGGCCGCAATGAGCAGGGCGCCGACTTATCCTTTCGGTGCCGGCGCCGTTTTCACCGGCCTTACTGCGGCTCGTCGGGCTCCGCAACCGGGCCGCCGATGATGTTGGACATATCCGAGCCGTCCTCCTCTTCTTCTTCGAGGAAGGTCTCGTCATCGTCGCTTGCGGCCGGCTCGTCCTCGCCCTCGACAACGGCAAGCTCGTCGCTCTCCGCCTCGGGGACGTCATCGGGCTTGATGCTAGCCACGTCATAGGCAGGCTTCTTGGCCGCCCGGCGAGCGGTCTCTGCCATCGGTGCAGCGGCGGCCATGGCGACCGCGGATGCCACAATTTCATAGGTCGATTGGCAGATCGGACAGACGATCGGGTCGCGATTGAGATCGTAAAACCGCGACCCGCATTCGGGGTTTTGGCACGTACGCTTGGTGCCGCGCTCGGCTTTCGTCGACATGAAAAAGGCCTCTGGACTGTCGGATTTGTGCGTTCATTGCCACGCGCCGGCTGGGGTGTCAAAACCAAATCGGCCGGACAAAAGCAAGATTTTCTGGCCCTTCATATAGGGGCTTTGCCGATTGTTGACAGGGGGGCGACCCGCTGCTCTATGACGTGGCTTCGGGGCCGAAGCTCAAGCGCCAACGAGGGCCCCTGGTCGAGGCCGCCGCCGACATGCTGCAAACGGCTAATTCACCCCTAATTTCCCTGCGCTCGGGGCCCCTGAGCGGCAGCGTTTGCGTGCCAGGGGACAAGTCGATTTCTCATCGCGCGCTGATGCTGGGCGCCCTGGCGAGCGGACGCACCCGCATCACCGGCCTATTGGAAGGGGAGGACGTGCTCAATACGGGGCGCGTGCTCGCCGCCATGGGCTGCCTCGTGCAACGGATCGGGGGGGCATGGGAGGTGCTGGGACGGGGCGTCGGTGGGCTGGCCCAGCCGGAGGGACCGCTCGATTTCGGCAATTCGGGCACCGGCGTGCGGCTGATGATGGGTTTGGTCGCCGGCAACGATATCCTGGTACGCCTGGTCGGGGACGCCTCGCTGTCGCGCCGGCCGATGGGACGCGTGCTCGATCCGCTCGTGCGCATGGGAGTGGAAGTGGCGGATGGCGCACGTACATTGCCACTGTCTTTGCGCGGCACGAGCGATCTGCTGCCGATCGAATATCAGCTGCCGGTGGCCTCGGCCCAGATCAAGTCTGCCATTTTGCTGGCCGGGCTGCACGCCGCCGGCGCAACCAGCGTGATCGAACCGGAAGCCACCCGCGATCACACCGAACGCATGGTTCGCTACTTCGGCGGCGAGGTGACGATCGGGGAGCGCGACGGCAAGCGCCTCATCACGGTGATGGGCAATGCCGAGCTGGAGGGGCGCAGCGTCGAGGTGCCGGGCGATCCGAGCTCGGCCGCCTTTCTCGCCGCCGCCGCCCTGATGGTGCCGCGGTCGGAGATCCGCATCGAAGGCGTGCTCGTCAATCCGACCCGCACCGGCTTTTACACGACGCTCCGAGAGATGGGGGCCGATCTCGTCTTCCAAAATGAGCGCGAACAAGGCGGTGAGCCCGTGGCCGACATCACCGTGCGCCACGCCAAGCTCAACGGCGTGCGCGTTCCGCCCGAACGCGCCCCCAGCATGATCGATGAGTATCCGATCCTTGCCTGCCTGGCCGCCTACGCGACCGGCGAAACGCACATGGCGGGGCTTGCCGAGCTCAAGGTGAAGGAGAGCGATCGGTTGGCGGCAACGGTGGCCGGCCTCAAGGCGAACGGCGTGAGAGCCAGGGCGGACGGGGATCAACTGTGCGTGGAAGGCAGCCGGAGCGTGCCCGGCGGCGGCACGGTCGAGACCCACCTCGACCATCGCATCGCCATGGCCTTTCTGACCCTGGGCCTTGCCGCGGATCGGCCGGTGAGGGTGGACGACGCGGGCATCATCGCCACCAGCTTCCCGGAGTTTCGCGGTCTCATGCAAGGGCTTGGTGCCCGCTTTGCCGTGGCTGAGGACATCCGGCGATGATCATCGCCATTGATGGGCCGGCGGCGTCCGGCAAGGGGACGCTGGCGCGGCTGATTGCCGCCCATTTCGGCCTGCCCCACCTCGACACGGGTCTGCTTTACCGTGCCGTGGCACGCGATGTGCGCCGGCGCGGCGGCAGCCTTGAGGACGCCAAATTGGCGGCGGCAGCGGCACGGGAGCTCGACCCGGTGAGCTTGGATGACCCCTCCCTGCGCGGCCCCGAGCTTGCCGAGGCGGCCTCCATTGTCGCCAAGTTTCCGGAAGTGCGCGCCGCATTGCTTGGCGTGCAGCGCGCCTTCGCCGCAGGCGCGCCGGGCGCCGTGCTGGACGGCCGGGACATCGGCACCGTGGTATGTCCCGAGGCCGCCGTTAAGCTTTACGTCACGGCCGCCCCGGAGGTCCGCGCCCGGCGGCGGCACCTGGAGATGACGGGCCGAGGCGAGGCGGTCGAATACGCTCACGTCCTGGCCGACATCCGCCGCCGCGACGAACGCGACGCGGGGCGGGATTCGGCACCGATGCGCCCGGCCTGCGACGCGATCTTGCTGGATACCAGCAATTTGGATATAGAAGCCGCATTCGAGATGGCCGTCGGAGCGATTGCAAGGAAGGTTGGCCAACGCCGGCGCACCTGACGGGTGAGCTGCAATCTGGTTGGCACATGATCCTTCGGCGGAAGGCACCTCACATGATGGGCACCCGGCAAACGCTGCTCCGTGCAGCGGTGCCGATTTGGCGTTCGGATGAGCGAGCATCAGGTCTCGCAGGCATGGAGCAGGAGTAGAATGAGCACGGCGATCGGTGAAGCGAAGGATTTGACCCCCACGCGCGAGGATTTCGCGGCGCTGTTGAATGAGACCCTTTCGGAGGAGGATGCCTTCGAAGGTAGCGTGGTGAAGGGTACGGTCACCGCCATCGAGAAGGATCTGGCCGTCATCGACGTCGGCTTGAAAATGGAAGGCCGCGTCCCCCTGCGCGAGTTCGGCCTGCCCGGCAAGCCGGCCGACCTGAAAGTGGGCGACACCGTCGAAGTATATCTCGAGCGCATGGAGAACGCGCTGGGCGAGGCCGTGCTGTCGCGCGAGAAGGCACGCCGCGAGGAGAGCTGGACGCGGTTGGAGGAAAAGTTCACCAACAAAGAGCAGGTCGAAGGTGTCATCTTCAACAAGGTCAAGGGTGGGTTCACCGTCGACCTTGATGGTGCCGTGGCCTTCCTGCCCGGCAGCCAGGTCGATGTAAGGCCGGTGCGCGACATTGGTCCGCTGATGCATTCACCGCAGCCGTTCAAGATCCTGAAGATGGATCGCCGCCGCGGCAACATTGTCGTGTCTCGCCGCGAGATCCTCGAGGCCACGCGTGCCGAGCAGCGCTCCGAGATCGTCGCGAAGTTGGCCGAGGGTCAGGTGATCGAAGGCTTGGTCAAGAACATCACCGACTATGGTGCCTTCATCGACCTGGGCGGGATCGACGGGCTGTTGCACGTAACCGACATGGCGTGGCGCCGCGTCAATCATCCAAGCGAGATCGTCAACGTCGGCGATACGGTCAAGGTGCAGATCGTGCGCATCAATCCCGAGACCCAGCGCATCAGCCTTGGCATGAAGCAGCTGCAGGCCGATCCGTGGGCCGGCATCGAGGCCAAGTATCCCGTCGGCGCACGCTTTAAGGGCACGGTCACCAACATTGCCGACTACGGAGCGTTCGTTGAGCTGGAACCGGGGGTGGAGGGACTGATTCACGTTTCCGAGATGAGCTGGACCAAAAAGAACATCCATCCCGGCAAGATCGTGTCGACCAGCCAGCAGGTCGACGTGCAGGTCCTCGAGGTGGACGCGCAGAAGCGTCGCATCTCCTTGGGGCTCAAGCAGACCCAGGACAACCCTTGGGACAGCTTCCTTTCCGTCCATCCCAAAGGCTCCGTCATCGAGGGACCGATCCGCAACATCACCGAGTTTGGCCTGTTCGTTGGGCTCGATGGGGGTGTCGACGGCATGGTGCACCTTTCGGATCTCGACTGGAACCGGTCCGGCGACGAGGCCATCAAGGACTACAAGAAGGGCGAGAACGTCAAAGCCGTGGTGCTCGACGTCGACCCGCAGAAGGAACGCATCAGCCTCGGCATCAAGCAGGTCGGGGGCGACCCGATGGAGAGCGTCGGCAAGCTGAAGAAGGGCAGCCAGGTCACCTGCGAGGTGCTGGCCGTTCAGGACAGCGGCCTCGAAGTCAAAATCGCCGACAGCGATATGACGACCTTCATCAAGCGCTCGGACTTGTCCCGAGACCGCTCGGAGCAGCGGCCGGAGCGCTTCAACGTCGGCGACAAGGTCGATGCGGCGATCATCAATATCGACAAGAACAGCCGCCGTATCACTGTGTCGATCAAGGCGCTGGAAATCGCCGAGGAGAAGCAGGCCGTGGCGCAATACGGCTCCACCGATAGCGGCGCTTCGCTCGGTGACATTTTCAAGGCCGCGATCAAGAAGAAGGAAAGCGCCGACGACAAGAAGGCCGACGATAACGGCTAGGGCGAAAACCCTTCGGCGGGGATCAAATTCGGCGCTTCCCAGGGAAACGCCGATTGGGCGATGCTGCGAGCGCGCCCGCGGTCCCCTGGCAAAAACGGCGGGGCGCCAAACGGGCTGGGTTTTGCGGCACCCCCCGGGGCCTGCGTCCACAGGTCCGGGGGCGTTCGGCTTTTGACTGGCCGCTCAATTGGTTGAACGACGGGCGCCGGCATCCTAAGCTGGCGCTGGCGGGCGCCCTGAGAGGCCCCGGTCAGCAGGCGGAGCTCGCATGGCGCTTGAAACTGAGACTGTGCTCGATCGCCGCCGCCTCCGCCGGCGCCTGTCCGTTTGGCGCGGCTTGGCGATCGTGGTGGGGCTTTTCGCCCTTGGCCTCGTCGCCTTTTCTTCCGCCGACGGCGTCGGCCTTGCCGAACGAAACCAGATCGCGCGCATCAGCCTTGAGGGCATCATCACGGAGGACCGCGATCAGCTCAAACTGCTGAAGAGGCTGGCCGAGGCCAAGCACGTCGCGGCCGTCATCCTATTCGTCAACAGTCCGGGGGGAACCACCACCGGCGGCGAGGCCCTGTTCGAGGCGATCCGCGACTTGGCGCGAACCAAGCCGGTGGTCGCCCAGTTCGGTACGGTGGCGGCGTCTGCCGCCTACATTGTGGGCCTGGCGACCGACCACATCGTCGCCCGCGGCAACAGCATTACCGGCTCTGTGGGTGTCATCTTTCAGTGGGCCGAGGTCTCGCAGTTGCTGGACAAGGTCGGCGTGAAGATGAACGAGATCAAGAGCGGATCGCTGAAGGCCAACCCATCGCCCTTCCAGCCGCTCGACGAGGCCGGCAAGCACGTTGCCGAACAGATGGTTGCAGAATCGCAACGCTGGTTCGTTGGTCTGGTGGCGACCCGACGGGGCATCGACACGGCCAGCGTCTCGGGCCTCGAGCAGGGCCGGGTGTTTTCCGGCCGCGAGGCGCTCTCCTACAAGCTGGTCGATCAAATCGGCGGCGAGGCCGAGGTCGTCAAGTGGCTTGAGGAGAAACGCAATATTCCTAAGGGCCTAAAGGTGCAGGACTGGAAGCCCAAGCGCGAAAGCGATTGGGGATTGCTCAATTCCGCCACCACAATGGCGGTGCGCGCGCTGATCGGTCCGGATGCGGCCAAACGCATCTTTGATCTGATGCGCGAGGACGGAGCGCTTGGCAGATTGCGCCTTGACGGGCTCATCTCCATTTGGCAGGCTTCCGAAAGATGAGTAATTACAAAGACTTTTGAGTGGCGGCGGGGAGGCGGGGAGGCAGAACTATGATCAAGTCCGAGCTCATTCAGAAAATTGCAGCGGCCAATCACCACCTTTATCATCGCGACATCGAGCGCATCGTCAACGTTGTCTTCAACGAAATTGTCGAGGCGCTGGCGCGCGGTGACCGGGTCGAACTGAGGGGTTTTGGGGCGTTCACGGTCAAGCACCGGGTGCCCCGTCAAGGTCGCAATCCGCGTACCGGCGCCACCGTATCGGTGGCTGAAAAGTTCGTGCCCTTCTTCAAGACGGGCAAAGACCTGCGCGAGCGCCTCAACGCTTGACGGGTTGGCGTGAAGTCGGCGCCTTTGGCGAGCGCGGCCACCGCCGGGGCGGCGAGGCATCGCAGGCTTGGCCCTGCCCGACCAGAAGCTTGGGCGTGACAAGCCTCCCGTGCGGCGCGCGTGGTCCTCTAGACGAGGTCTTGAGCGAGCGGGAAAGGAAGTGCCCCGGTGCTGCGTCGCGTCATCTGGTTGCTGGTGGCCTTTCCTGCCGCGATCATGCTCACCACCCTCGCCGTGATCAACCGCCAGCCGGTGCGGTTAATTTTGGATCCGTTCCGTCCCGACGACCCCGTGATCTCGCTGCTACTGCCGCTCTATGCCTACGTGTTGGGTGCGCTGATCGTCGGCGTCATCCTGGGGGGCACGGCCGTCTGGACGGCCCAGGGCCGCTGGCGACGGGTGGCACGGCGTCGCGCCACCGAGGCGGTACGCTGGCAGGCGGAGGCGGACCGCCTGGTGCGTGAGCGTGACAAGCCGCTCGCCGCCGCGCCCGCGCTCGCCCCGACGCGCCGCTAAGCCCACGGCGTGGCGCTCCACAGTGGCAGCAACCGCCGGTTGGACAATGGCCGGAACGAAGCTTAGGTTGTGCCCGACAAATTTGGCTAACACCCATGCCGGTTGGACGATTGTGACGACCAAGGTCAAAATCTGCGGGCTCAAACATGAGCTGGCGCTGGAGGCGGCCCTGGCCGGCGGCGCGGACTACGTAGGCCTGGTGTTTTTCGCGCCGAGCCCCCGCGCCGTGGCGCTGGACCGGGCCCGCACGCTGGCGGTGCAGGCGCGCGGCGCCCGCGTCAAGGTCGTTGCCCTTTTGGTCGATCCCGACGACGACCTCCTGGCGAGCGTCGTGGATGCCGTCGAGCCGGATATTCTGCAGCTGCACGGCCGCGAGACGCCTGCGCGTGCCGCCGAAATCAGACGGCGCTTTGGCCGCCAGGTCATGAAGGCCATCCCGGTGGCCGGCCCGGGCGATGCGGAGGCGGCGTTGCGCTACGCCGACTCGGCCGACCTCATTCTGTTCGATGCCAAGGCGCCCGCAGGGGCGACCCGGCCGGGTGGCAACGGTGCGCAATTCCCGTGGGACTTGTTGGGCGACGTCAAGGGCAAGGTTGCCTACATGCTCTCGGGAGGTCTTTCGCCCGATAACGTTGCGGCAGCGATCCGTGCGACCGGCGCTGGCATCGTCGATGTCTCCTCGGGTGTCGAAAGTCGACCCGGGGAAAAGGATCCCGCGCTGATTTCCCGATTTCTTCGCCTCGCCAAGGCGCCGCAGCACCAGGGCTGACGGCAGGGGGGAGCACGGCGTGTCAGCGGTTCCAACGTGAGCGCGGCGTGTTATAGGTCTTGCAACCACCAACCACAGGCGGTTTTCTCTCCGGCAGATGCAGACCCAAGCCGACAAGCGCAACACCTATCGCAGCGGGCCCGACGAACGGGGCTTTTTCGGCCTGTTCGGTGGTCGCTTCGTTGCCGAGACGCTGATGCCGCTGATCCTCGAGCTCGAACGGGCCTATGACGCGGCCAAGGCCGACCCGAGTTTTCAACGCGAACTGAGCGAGCTCAATGCCCACTACGCCGGCCGACCAAGTCCCCTCTACTTTGCCGAACGGCTAACGCAACACTTGCGCCAAGTCGCCGCCGCGGGCGGCGCGGGCGGCGCCAAGATCTACTTCAAGCGCGATGAGCTCAATCACACCGGCAGCCACAAGATCAACAATTGTCTGGGCCAGATCCTGCTTGCCAGGCGCATGGGAAAGACGCGCATCATTGCCGAAACGGGCGCCGGCCAGCACGGGGTAGCGGTGGCGACGGTGTGCGCACGCTTCGGCCTGCCCTGTGAGATCTTCATGGGCGCGGTCGACGTGGAACGGCAAAAGCCCAACGTGTTTCGTATGAAGCTCCTCGGTGCCAAGGTCAACGCCGTGACCTCGGGCGCGCGCACGCTCAAGGATGCCATGAACGAAGCGCTGCGCGATTGGGTCGCCAACGTCCGCGACACCTACTACATCATCGGCACCGCGGCGGGACCACATCCCTATCCGGCAATGGTGCGCGACTTCCAGTGCGTGATCGGCAGCGAAGTGCGCGAGCAGATGCGCGAGCTGGAAGGGCGCCTGCCCGACACGCTCGTGGCGTGCATTGGCGGCGGCTCCAATGCCATCGGCTTGTTTCATCCATTTCTCGATGAGGAAGCCGTGGCGATCTATGGCGTCGAGGCGGCGGGACATGGATTGGAGGTGCCCAATGGGCATGCGGCGTCCATGAATGGCGGACGCACCGGCGTGTTGCATGGCAACCGCACCTATCTTCTACAGGATGCCGACGGACAGATCCTTGAGGGCCATTCCATCTCCGCCGGCCTCGACTATCCAGGCGTCGGACCCGAGCACGCCTGGCTCAAGGATGCGGGCCGCGTCACCTATGTTTCGGCCACGGACAGTGAAGCGCTGCAAGCCTTTCAGCTGTGCAGCAAGCTCGAAGGCATCATTCCGGCCCTGGAGCCGGCGCACGCACTGGCCTTCGTGCGCAAGCTGGCACCGACGCTTTCGCGCGACAACCTTCTGGTCATGAACATGTGCGGGCGCGGCGACAAGGATATCTTTGCCGTCGCCGAGCATCTGAGCCTTGGGCTTTGAGCCGGCGATGCCAACGACAGGATGGAGCTTTCACCCGTCGCCAGGCAAGGCTTGCAAGACGTTGCTTGCCTGGGGAAAGGCGCCCTGGCGCGCAGCCGGCCGGCGCCGGGCACCGATCTTCCCCCGGGTCTCGCCCGTTGAGCGCGGCCGACCTCAACGCGGTGCCCATGGCCTATCGCAGCTGCAACTCGTCGGCCGCGATCGCGGTCGTTGCCGCGAATAGGATTTGCAAAGCCATCGCGGTCGTGTACGCAGCGTCAGCACCATGACCCCTCCCTCTCGACTGGACCGCCGCTTTGCCGCCCTGAAGCAGGAAGGGCGCGCCGCCTTCATCGCCTTCGTCACCGCCGGCGATCCCGACGGCGCCACCGCCAAGCAGATCCTGCTCGGGTTGCCGGCGGCCGGCGCCGATGTGATCGAGCTCGGAATGCCGTTTTCCGACCCCATGGCGGACGGACCTGCCGTGCAGGCCTCGTCCCTGCGCGCCCTGCGCGCCGGGCAGACCATGCAAAAGACCCTGGCCCTGGTGCACGCCTTTCGCGCCCACGATAACGACACGCCGATCGTGCTGATGGGCTACTACAACCCCATCTACAGCTATCCGCGGGAGCGCTTTTTGGACGCTGCGGTGGCAGCCGGCGTGGACGGGCTCATCATCGTCGACGTGCCCCCGGAGGCCGATGACGAATTGTGCCTACCGGCGATCCAGCGCGGCCTCAATTTCATCCGCCTGGCGACGCCGACCACCGACGCGGCGCGCTTACCGGTCGTGCTCACCCACACCTCGGGGTTCCTCTACTACGTGTCGATCACGGGTATTACGGGCACGGCGGCGCCCGACGTGGCCGATGTGCACGCACAGGTTGCGAGAATCAAAAAATCGACCGACTTGCCCGTGGTAGTGGGGTTTGGCGTGAAAACCCCTGAACAGGCGCGCCGGATCGCGGCCGGCGCCGACGGGGTCGTGGTCGGCTCCGCCCTGGTTAATGCCGTCCGCGATAGCCTTGATCGAAAAGGCAAAGCGACTGGAAATACGGTCCCAGACGTCTTAAATCTGGTGAGAAACTTGTCCGGGGCGTTGCGCCTCGCCTAATGGCAGTTCAAGCCGGCGCGGCGCCGTGGACTGGAGGGTAGCCCAGGCGCAGACTGCGGGAAGTGCCCAAGGAGCACTGAGGCGTGAACTGGATCAACAACGTCGTTCGTCCCAAGATCCGTAGCCTGCTCACGACCAAGCGGGATCTGCCAGACAACCTTTGGGTGAAGTGTCCCGATACGGGGCAGATGGTCTTCTACAAAGACCTCGAGGCCAATCAGTTCGTCATCCCCGGCTCCGAGCACCACATGCGCATGGGGGCGCAGCAAAGGTTGCAACATCTGTTCGACGACGGCCAGTACGAACGGGTACCGGTTGCCGGCGTGGCGCAGGATCCGCTCAAGTTCCGCGACGGCCGGCGCTACACCGACCGCCTAAAGACGGCGAAAGCCGACACCGAGCTCGATGACGCCGTGCTGGTCGGCGAGGGCACCCTCGAGGGTTCGCCGGTCGTGGCAGCCGCCCAAGACTTTCGTTTCATGGCGGGCTCGCTCGGCATGGCGGCCGGTGAGGCGGTGATCGCGGGGATGCTGCGCGCCGTCGAAACCCGTGTGCCCTTTATACTATTTGCCGCTTCGGGCGGCGCGCGCATGCAGGAGGGCATTCTTTCCCTGATGCAGATGCCGCGCACGACGATTGCCGTGCAGAAGCTGCGCGAGGCGCGCTTGCCCTACCTGGTGGTGCTGACCGATCCGACCACCGGTGGCGTCACGGCTTCCTATGCGATGCTGGGTGACGTGCACATCGCCGAACCCGGTGCGCTAATCTGTTTTGCGGGTCCGCGTGTCATTCAGCAGACCATCCGTGAGCAGCTCCCCGAAGGCTTTCAAAAGGCCGAGTATCTGCTGGCGCATGGTATGATCGATATGGTCGTGCATCGGCACAAAATGCGCGAAACGTTGGCCCGGTTGTGCCGCCTGCTGACGGCGACGGAGCAGGCCGTCACGCAGCGAAAGCGGCCGGTCGCCGCCAAACACGAGGATCGCGGCTATCTCAATGGCAGTGTCGTTGACGGTCAAACGATCGAGACGCTCGCCCGCGGGTCCGACGCCATGGAGCCAGAACCGGTCGACGACAACGAGCGCTTCGAGGTTCGTCCCAAGACCGCGCGGCACGATCAAGAGGCCAAGCCGCTGCCGCGTCCCGGCTCCCGTGACGGCGCCCGCAACTGACGGTCGGCAGGCGCCACCCCAGGCTTTACGGTTGAACCTGTGGAGGGCGACCGCGGATCGCCGACGCCTGGATTGTGCCACAACGGGGATGTGATAAGGGCGCCGCATGCGCACGAGCGGTCAGCTATTGGCAGAGCTAAAGAGACTGCATCCGCGGCGCATCGATCTATCGCTGGGCCGCATCGAGCGGCTTCTGGAAAAGCTTGGCAATCCGCAAAACCGCCTGCCGCCGGTCATCCATGTTGCCGGTACGAACGGCAAGGGCTCGCTGACGGCCTACTTGAAGGCGATGCTGCAAGCGGCGGGCCGACGCGTGCACGTCTACACCTCCCCGCATCTCATTCGCTTCCATGAGCGTATCGAACTAGCCGGGGCCGGCGACCAGGCCGCACCGATCGCGGAGGCCGCGCTCGTGGACTACCTGACGAGGGTTGAGCAAGCCAACGCCGGCGATGTCGTGACCTTTTTCGAGATCACAACGGCGGCGGCATTTCTCGCCTTTGCCGAGCGCCCGGCCGATGTCCTGATCCTGGAGGTAGGGCTGGGTGGACGGCTCGACGCCACCAACGTCGTGTCTCGCCCGGTGCTCTCCATCATCACGCCGATTTCGTTGGATCACACGGAATGGTTGGGTGCGACGGTTGAGCAGATCGCCCGTGAAAAGGCGGGTATCCTCAAGCCGGGTGTGCGCGCGGTGATCTCGCAGCAGCCGTTCGAGGCGTTGAATGCCATCGCCTCGTGCGCCCAAGCGATTGGCGCGCCGCTCACGGTCTGGGGCCAGGATTTCGAGGCGTTCGAGCAGCGGGGTCGGCTGATCTATCAAAGCGCCGAGCAGCTGATGGATCTGCCGCTACCCGCCTTGATCGGGCAGCATCAGATCGTCAATGCGGGTACAGCCATTGCTGCGGCCCAACATCTCAAGGCTCTGGGTCTCGGGGAAGCGCCTACGATCGAACGCGGGCTTATCGAGGTCCGCTGGCCTGCGCGCATGCAGCGACTGACGAAAGGACCATTGGCTCAGCGGGTCGACAACGGTTCCGAGCTGTGGCTCGACGGCGGACACAATCCTGCAGGTGGCGCGGCCATCGCACAGACACTGGGGGAACTCGAGGAGCGCGCGCCCAAACCTGTTGGCCTGGTGCTCGGCATGCTGGACACCAAAGATGCCGCCGGCTTTCTTGCGCCGTTCACCGGCCTGGTCCGGCACGTCCGCACCGTGCCGATCGCCGGGACGGAGGCGGCACAAGACGCAACGGTGCTTGCTGGGGTTGCCGCAAACATGGGCCTTGCCGCCCTCCCCGCTGCCGACGTCGAAAGCGCCGTCCTTGAGCTGCTGGCGGCCGAAGCAACCCCCATCCGCATCCTGATCTGCGGTTCGCTGTATCTGGCCGGCCAGGTCTTGGCACAGCAGGACGGCGTTGAGGCACAAGCCAACTAAGCCCACCCGCTTGTACCGCTTGCTGCAAAGGCGGCTGCCGGGGAAGGCCCAACCGCGCTGCGGCACGCGGGACTTGCCGACACCACCTCAAGGCGCAGCCTGGCGCCCGGGCCGTCAGGCAAAAAACAGGGCGAGGAAGCGCCGGTAGATGGCCGTCAGCGCCTGCAAATCCGCGATCGGTACATGCTCGTCGATTTGATGTGCCGTCGCATTGCGCAATCCGAACTCGACCACGGGGCAAAGGTCCTTGATGAAGCGCGCATCGGAGGTTCCGCCATTGGTGGTAAGGGCCGGCTTGTGGCCGGTGATTGCCTGCACCGCCGTCGCCATCATGTCGACGAAGGGACCGGGCTTGGTGAGGAACACATCGCCATTGCCTTCGAAGGAAAGCGAGAATTTGGCGCCGACTTCGCCGGCGGCGGCCTGGCACTGCTCCGCAACCCAGGCTTGGAGGCTCTGCCGGGTGTGCAGATCGTTGTAGCGGATGTTGAAGTTTGCGCGGGCCGTACCGGGTATGACGTTGGTGGCCGTGTTTGGCACCGAAATGATGGTCGGTTCCAAGCTGGTCCGCTGAAAGTGCTCTGTACCGTTGTCGAGGACGGCGGTGGCGAGCCGATCGATGATGCGGGCCAGCTTCGGGATCGGATTTTCGGCCTTCTCGCCGTAAGCGGAATGACCCTGCTTGCCGTGCACGACGACCGAGGCATTGAGGTAGCCGCGGCGGCCAATTTTCACTTCATCGCCAAGCGCATCGGCGCTGGTCGGTTCGCCTACAAGGCAGGCGTCGATTTTTTCCTGCCGCTGTTTCAGCCAATCCAGCAGCTTGCGCGTGCCGTTGATGGCAACCAATTCCTCGTCGCCAGTGATGAGCAAGGACAGCGAACCACGACGAAGCCCGCCATTCTCCTCAAGGTGAGCGATTGCCGCGGCCAGGAAACAGGCGATGCCTCCCTTCATGTCGACGGCGCCGCGACCAAAGAGCCTAGCATCGGCGATGACGCCGGCGAACGGAGGATGCGACCAGGCGGCCTCGTCGCCTGCATTGACGACATCGGTATGGCCGGCAAAACAAAGGTGAGGGCCGTGCGAGCCCAATCGCGCGTAGAGGTTTTCCACGTCCGGCGTGCCCGGCTCCCGCATTCTCAGGCGATGACAGGTGAAGCCCGCCGGCTTTAGTACGCTTTCCAGTAGCGTCAGCGCGCCGCCCTCCGCGGGTGTTACGCTGTTGCAGCGGATCAGTGCTTGGGCGAGTTGCACCGGATCGGCAGCATCAATCGGCATGGGAGCCTCACCGTTCCTGCGGCGTGTAAAGGGCATAGCGAAGGCGGGGCTGGCGGAAGGACGACGCCGGATCGACGAGGATGCCCTCGGCGATCGCCTGGCGGCCAAGGAGCATACGATAGGACATGGTATCGCGGTTGGTCAGGGTCACCTCGATCGGCCACTGGCGAGTGCCGATGCTGAGCAATGTCGAAATGACGTAGCGGTTTTCGCGCTCGCCATTGGAACTTGCAACGTGGCGTCGATCCACCACCGATGCCGTGCAGATGACCTCGACATCGCTGCGGCGAGGGATCGGGTGAACGCCGAACCGAACCATGGGCTTGCGGCCGGTGCCGCACGGTTCGACGAAATAGGCATGCAGCGCCGACGTGCGCGCACCGGTATCGACCTTGGCCTTAATCGCCGGCAGCCTAAGCTCCGGTAGCGCGACCCATTCCTCCCAGCCGAGGATAAAAGGGCTTTGCGGGGGTTGCATTCGACGGGATCCAGCTCATCGCCTCGCCCCTGTTTGCCAGATTGGCTTTGCCAGGGCAAACGCCGAGCGCGCTAACTTGGCCGCTGTGCGCGGCAGGCGTGCACCATCCTCGACCCCAGGTCTCAGAAAGGCGGCCGATCGAGGGCGGGGGCTTTGCGGGTGCGCCAGTTTCGCGCGTTGATGTGGGCGGGCGCTGCACGCCCAAGCGCCGGCGGTCAGGCCACACCATGGTTCGCATTCTCCCGCCCGCCTTGTCCCTGCAGAGCTTCGCCCCGCCTATTGGCACCACCTCCTTTGGGCCTGATCGAGCCGACCTGGCGGTGCGCGCCGGGCGCCCAGTTACCCTCGCTTTGGCCGGCGGCGCCTGCCCTCCCCTTGCGATTGACCCGGATGGTGCGGCGCCCTATTTGAGCAACATGGCGACGCTCCCAATCATCACTTTGCCCAACCCGCTGCTGCGCAAGCGGAGCGCAGACGTGGAGCGGATCGACGCAGAACTCGGCAAGTTGGCGGACGACATGCTGGAAACGATGTATGCCGCGCCGGGCGTGGGACTTGCCGCCGTCCAGGTTGGAGTGCCTCGCCGGCTGATCGTCATCGACACGGCCAAGGAGGACGATCCACCTGCTCCCCTGATCCTGGTCAATCCGGAGATCGTCACGCTGGGGCCCGATTTGCGGCTCCACGAGGAGGGCTGCCTTTCGATCCCCGACGAGCGCGTCGATATCGAGCGCCCTGCGCGTCTGACCGTGCGCTATCTCGATCGCAACGGTAAGCTGCAAGAGCTGGCCGCCGAGGGCCTGCAAGCGACCGTCATCCAGCATGAGATCGATCATTTGAACGGCAAGCTCATTATCGATTACCTGTCGCGGCTCAAACGCGACATTATTATCCGCCGGTTCAAGAAATTGGCCAAGACCGGAGCGGGTGCCTGACGCGGGATCGGCAGATGCGCATTGCCTTCATGGGCACTCCCGGATTTGCCGTTCCAACCCTGGTCGCGATTCTGGAGGCGGGCCACGAGGTGGTCGCGGTGTACACCCAACCGCCACGGCCGGCCGGGCGCGGCATGCGCGAGCGGATAAGCCCCGTACATCGACAGGCCATGGACGCGGGGCTGCCCGTGTTCGCCCCGGCAAGCCTGAAGCAGGCTTCCGAGCAACATGCCTTCGAGGCGCTGCAGGTCGATGCGGCCGTCGTCGTCGCCTATGGCCTGCTTCTGCCCCAGCCGATCCTGGAAATGCCACGCCACGGTTGCTTCAACCTGCACGCCTCCGCGCTGCCGCGTTGGCGCGGGGCCGCGCCGATCCAGCGCGCGATCATGGCCGGCGACGCGCAGACTGCGGCGGCGATCATGCGCATGGACGCAGGATTGGATACGGGCCCGGTCTGCCTGCAACAGCGCGTGGGCATCGGCCCCGACATGACCGCCGGCGAATTGGCAGATCTCCTGGCGGCGCGCGGTGCCGGCTTGATGCTGGAGGTGCTGACCGCTTTACAAGCGGGTCGGCTGGTTTGCGCGCCGCAGTCGGCGGAGGGGGTGACCTACGCAAGCAAGGTCGACAAGGGTGAAGCGCGCATCGATTTCACGCGACCGGCACAGGACGTCCACAACCAGATCAGGGGATTGTCGCCGGCGCCGGGGGCGTGGTTGGAGATGCGAGCTGCTCGGCAGGCCGAGCGCATCAAGATCCTGCGCGCGCGTCTGGCTGATGCCACAGGCACACCCGGTACGGTCATTGGGTTAACGGAAGGGATCTCGGTCGCCTGCGCTAGGGGTGCCATCCAAATCCTGGAAGTCCAGCGGCCCGGCAAGCGGCCGATGCCGACCGATGATTTCCTGCGCGGCTTCCCCTTGCGACTCGGTGCGCAGCTGTGAACGCTGACGCCCCATCAAGCAAGGCATAGGAAATCACTGACAGCAGTCGGCCTCCAGCTACGAGAGTCCCAATACGGGACGTACAGCAAGTCTGGAGTAAGACCATGCGCATCTTGGCCGCGGTATTTTTGATGGCCGCAACAATTTGTCCTGTCAACGGCCGCTGCGCGTGCGGAGGCCCATACGGTCCGCATCGAGCCGCGGCTATTCTACGGTGGGACGGTGACACTGGAAGAGGGAGTGCGTGTTCAGACCACTTCCGCCGCATGACCGCGTTATTATCTACCCAGGGAGCAAGACCCCGCTTTCGCTCGGGATTTACGAGTCGACCAGCTACAATGCCAACTACAACTACAATTACGATGAAGGCTTCGCCGCGGTCCCCGACTTCGGCGGCAGCAGCTTCGGCTTCATCCCCGGCAGAAAGCACTTTCGTGGTGATCGCGCCGGGAACAAAGGCCACTTTCGCTCGTTGCGCGGCCCGCAGCCCTGAGCCGGGCCGGCTTTCGCAGCGGGCAAGCGAACGCTTGTCGGTCGGCGAGGGAAGGGCTAGTTGATGCCTATTGGCGCTGCGATTTCCCGGGACGGGCCCGCTGCAGGGCGAGAATGCCACGCTACCGCGTTACCCTCGAGTATGACGGCACCCCCTTCGTGGGCTGGCAGGTGCAGGCGGTTGGCGTATCGGTGCAAGGGCGCCTGGCCGAGGCCATCTATCGCCTGACGGGTGAACGCGTCGCAGTGTACGGCGCCGGGCGCACCGACGCCGGCGTACACGCGCTGGGACAGGTCGCCCATTTCGATCTGGCAAGGGACTGGCCGGCCGCGACCGTGCTTGCGGCGGTCAATTTTCACCTCAAGCCCGAGCCCGTCGCGATACTCGACTGCACCCTTGCCGCCGACGGATTCGATGCGCGGCGTAGTGCGCTCGCGCGCCACTACCGCTATCGCATTCTCATGCGCGCCGCGCCGCCCGTCCTCGATCGCAGCCGGGTTTGGTGGGTGCCGCGGGGGTTGCAGGTGGAACGCATGGTCGCGGCCGCCCCGGCGCTGGTCGGCCGTCACGACTTTACAACCTTCCGCGCCGCCGGCTGCCAAGCCAAGTCTCCCGTCAAGACCCTGGATCGCCTCGAGCTGCGCCGGGAGGGGGAAGAGATCCATATCGAGGCTTCCGCCCGCTCCTTCCTGCACAACCAAGTGCGCTCAATGGTGGGCTCACTCAAGTTGGTCGGCGAGGGCAAGTGGACGCCGGCGGACCTGGCCACAGCCCTCAGCGCTCGCAACCGATCGGCGTGCGGTCCGGTGGCACCGGCGCAAGGTCTCTATCTGGTGCGCGTCGACTATGGGCGCGACACCGCCGGCGGCGCAGCGGGGCTCGAGCAACGGCACACGGCGGCCGGGGACCTTGTCTCGGATCAGCAATGATCCCCTCAGCGCCTGGCGTTCGGCGGCAAGCTGAGGCCATTGCGGCGACGCCGTCCGCTCGGTGCGGGCGTTGGGCACGGGCGGATACCCCGGGGTTATGCGGCGGATGAGCCCAATCTCCTCCGTCTGCTCATGGGGGGGGCCTATGGCGCCACCGCCGGTCCAGAAGGACCCAGACGCGGGGTGCCTTTGTTGCATTCTGAGTTGCGCGAAGCAGCCGGATCTGGTTGGAATTCCTTGAAAATGCTTGGGACGGCATTGCATTCACTCCGTCACTCGCGCTCAACAAATATGCTCTCTAACATCGATATTATCCAAATATTCCAATGTCTTATTTCAGAAGGCGGACGTGGTGGAACCGGTAGACACACAGGACTTAAAATCCTGAGGGGGTAACCCCGTGAGGGTTCGAGTCCCTCCGCCCGCACCAATAAAATCAAATACTTATGTGCAATGGCCACCCGATACTCTTGTCGCAATGGTTTGCAACAAAAGGGAAAGCAAAATCAGCCACTTGCAACGGGGTGACACTGGGTGCGTTGCGCGACAGCATACTTGTGGCGCGTCTCTAAATCGACGCCGCGACGGTGGTCAAAATTCTTGTCGATGCCGCGCCAGAGGGCACCGTCAAGCCGACACTCAAGGCTATGGCGTTTATCGAGGACGACGCCCGTACTGAGCGCATCCACATCGAAGGATTTAGAGGCACCTCCGCGGTACCCGAGCCGGCCCCGGTAGGTCATATCTGCGCTCTTGAATTCGATTGGCTTGCGCGTCGCAGCAAGTTCGACGATCGGCTCGGGGAGGCTGATCTGGTGGCGCCAAACGACGGTCGGGCGCTCCCTTGCGAAACCGTGTGGCACGACCTTCAATTCAGCCGCAAAGAAATTGAGGACGCCGCGGCGAATTTTGCACCCTGGTGCCAGGGTCGCGAGGTTGCGTCCGACACGCCTCCAGCTTTGCCGCCGCAGCGAAAGCGCCGGCAATCAATGCGGGCCGAGATCGAGCAATTCCTCGCCCGGCTGTACAAGGACGCCCCCCGAATGGTGGGGCTGGCCGCGCACGCGATTTGACAAAGAGCTTCCCAAGTTGCGCAACTTCGGCGTCGGTATCGACACGATCAAGCGTGCACGCCGCGCTGCCACCAAGCAAGCAAGTAACGGCAGCTAGTGGTCTGATGCGTTCAGAGGATTCCCTAAATATGCGAAGCAGTTCATGCTGCGGGCATGAGAACAGGAATCAGCTTCGCTGTCACGATGGGGGATCGCCTTCGGCTGGAGGCCATCGTCGGGGATCGCAATGCCAAACAGAAGCACGTAAAGCGCGCCAAGGTAATCTTGGCGACTGTCGATGGCTGCGGCACCAACGAGATCATGCGTCGCTCGGAACTCTGCAAGCCCGTGGTGTGGCGCTGGCAGGAGCGCTTCATGCACGAGGGTGTGGACGGGCTCCTGCGCGACAAGACGCGCAAGCCTGGCAAGAAGCCTCTTCCGAAGGAAATGGTTCAGCGCGTTATCGATCTTGCGCTCGGGCCCCCACCGGGGGAAGTGACCCACTGGACGGGCCGCATGCTGGCCAAGGCAGCCGAGGTCAGTCTGCGATCGGTACAGCGCATCCTTGAGGCCAACCAACTCGCGCCGCATCGCATCCGCACATTCAAGCTGTCGAACGATCCAAAGTTTGCCGAGAAACTGAAAGACATCGTCGGCCTCTATGTCGATCCTCCCGCCTACGCTGTCGTCCTCTCGGTTGACGAGAAGAGCCAAATCCAGGCCCTGGACCGCACCCAGCCGGGATTGCCGATGAAGCGGGGCCGTGCCGGCACCATGACCCACGACTACAAGCGCAACGGCACCACCACGCTGTTCGCCGCCCTCAACGTGCTCGACGGCACCGTCATCGGCCGCAACATGCAGCGCCACCGCCATCAGGAGTTCATCCGCTTTCTCAAGACCATCGAGGCGCAGGTGCCGAAGCGAAAGGCGATCCATGCCATCGTCGACAACTATGCCACACACAAACATCCCAAGGTGCGACGATGGCTGGCCCGGCATCCACGCTGGACCTTCCACTTCACGCCGACCAGCGCCTCCTGGCTCAATGCCGTGGAAGGCTTCTTCGCCAAGCTCACCAAGCGCCGCCTCAAGAGGGGCGTGTTCCGATCCCTTCCTGACCTGCAGGCGGCGATCAACCGCTTCGTCGCCGAGACCAACAAAAACCCCAAGCCATTCGTCTGGAGCGCAGACCCCGACAAGGTTCTCGCCGCTGTCAAACGCGGGAAGCAAACGTTAAAGTCGATCCACTAGCTTCCCGCCTCGAGTTGCGGCGTGCGCTGACTGCCGCTTTCGCCAATGCTCACCGCTATCGACCACCGATAGCGACAGCGAGCAGATGCGACCGGATGATCTCAACAGCGCGAGCCCCGCGGCGCTAGCAGCGGCCCGCCGCGACAACATCGACACCCTCAACATAGCCGACGACCGGCTCAACGGTGCGCAGGAGATCGCCGATTTCAGCAGTGGAGCAATTCCGGCTGCTATCCGAGGAACCGCTCCGCACGGAACTGCATGGATCGCAGGCCCAGAGTTGACCCGAATGGGAAGCTGCAAATCCCTGCTGCCCAGGAAAAATACGGTGACTACAGCTTCTTCACAAAGATCAACTCTGGATCGCCGGGATCGAGGTAGAAAACTACCCCCGCTAGTAGTTAACCACGTCTCTGGAGGAGAGTTTGCATTGGTAGGTTCGACTGATTGGTGGACGTAAACATCTGTCTTCCAGAATACCTTGCTTCTGCGGCGGTCATCGATGCGCTGGCCAACCCGCACCGTCGAGCGTGCTCCTCGACCATCAATAGCGACACGAACGGCCGGTTAAAGAACATCTCTCCGCTTATCAAAACACCTTCTGGGTCTTGGAAGCGCCCGCCCACAAAGCACCCGCCGTCGGCAAGTGCAGATTGCATATGCTTCGTTCGGTCAATATTAACGCCGACGAAGGCATCCGCTGTCAGGCAGTACGCCAGATCTTCCAGGGTTGCTGTGCGTGTCCACATCCAAAGAACTGTTTCACTAGGCCTTGGCGTGGTCAATTCGGCCATTGGTGAGCCTGTTGAGGTGAGCGACCGCTTCTGGCGCTACCTTGCCGTGCCGCCAGACAACGCCGTACGTCAGCAAACGGTGTCACGGACCTGCGGACGATGACCCAGAAATGACATCCGCACCGTGGCCGCCATGATGATGGCCCACCAGTTCCTTACATTTGGCTCCTTGTTTCAACGTACAGGGAGAAGCAATTTTGGAGCGGTCCGGCGGGCGCTGGCCCAAGCAATTCGTGCTGATTGCAAGCGTCTTCGTGATCCTCGGCATCGCCTGCGTGGCTTTTCTGTCGCCTGGCGTGGCAGCTTATGCATGTCCGAGTTGCTACGGGTTGCAGCGCGTAACAGGCGGTCTGTTTGTCGATCCCACAATGTCGGTCGAGGACAGGACGAAACTACGAGAGATCATCGCCCGAGCAGAGGTTCAGGTGGCGAGTTTTTATGGCTCATTTGACAAGCGGCCGATCCTTCTCGCGTGCGCGACCGAAGAATGCGACCGTAGGCTTGGCGGAAAAGGAGCAAGGGCGAATACGTACGGCACGACATTCATCCGGATTTCACCTCGAGGCCTCGATCAAACGATCCTGGCTCATGAGTTCTCTCATGTGGAACTCCACGCACGGATCGGCCTCTTCAGACTTCTGACGCGCGCGGTACCTGCCTGGTTCGATGAAGGCCTCGCCGTCATCGTGTCGGATGACGCTCGCTATTTGGGGCCCGGCACAACAAGCGCAACAAGGTGCTTGGCGGAGCCGGAAGGAGATTTACCGTCGAGCCCCTTCCGGTGGGGGCCAGCGGCTGGCAAGACACCCGGTCTCTATCCGCAAGCGGCCTGCCGCGTGATGCGATGGATAGAAGAGAATGGCGGCAAGGCGGGGTTGCGTGCAGCGATTTCGCAGGTTGCAGACGGCACGCGTCGGCTTCCTTGAGTGCAGGTGTCGGTACTTTACTAGGCCGACCACCTCCACCTGTACAGCCGAAGCACCGGGATAAGTCGGTGGGCAGGCTGCGGCGGCCGAAGGCGACCCTGGTGTAAAAACTCCGAAAGGGCGTTCACGGAGGGGAATCATGTTCTACCTCGGCGCCGAGGTTTCCGAGTCGTCTTGCCATTGCTTGCCAGGACATTGGGGCTGCAAAAAAAGGCCGTTCTACATGTTCCTCACGCCCCAGCGTTTTGGCCAAGACCCGTAGCCAACTCTGGCAACCCTTTTCAGCTCCAGCTTCTCCATCTCAACAATGTTCGCCCATTGTTTTCAGGGTTACTGCTGATTTCACCGTTGCATCGCAACTAGCGTGATGTGGGTCCATTTAGTGGCTACGTCAAAGGCGAGGCGATGGACGCAAGGTTTTTTGTTAGCGCGTTTGCGGCATGTACTGGACCAGCGGCCGTGCTTCTGCTTGGCTTCATCTCTGCACCACTGCAGGCGCAGGGAACTCAGCCGGGGACACTGACACCCGATCAGCAGGCGATCATCGCTAAGATCGCAAAGCCCGCCAGTACTACGGACGTCCAGTACGCGGCAAAGTCGACAGATCCCATTGGTACCGAAATTAAGTTGCCGTTTCAGCAAGGCAAGTCCATCACCCTTGTGCGCAAGGATTCTACATTCCGCGACGACGGGAGCATTACATGGGTCGGCGAGGTGGCGGAAACTGGTGAACGAGCGGTGCTGATGTTGTGGGGCAACGCGCTCCTGACAGGGTATTTCGCTTACAAGGGCACGATCTTCGCGGTAGAGAGCCTAGGCGGCGCGGTCGACGCCTATAAGGAATTGGGCCGCGGGTTGCCAGACCATCCTGCTGAGACCGGCAGACTTGACAGCGGTCCCCTGCCGATCCCCAAGGCAACAGCGCCACGCGCTGCGCCTGCCGAGCCGACAGTTCCGCCGTTTCCGGATAAGGAGCGCAAGGCGCTGGAAGCCAAGAATATCACGATCGATCTGATGTTACTCTACACGCGCAGCGTGGCCAGCCGCTACACGCGCGACCCTGAGGATCTGCTGGCGCTCGCCGTCGAAGAGACCAATGAAACGTTTCGAAATAGCGGGCTTGGCAACATCCGCCTCCGGCTCGTGCATACTGAGCTGATCGACTACGACGCAAGCGCCGACGATCAATTTAACCATCTGTACGCGATGGTTGACGGCGTTGGTCCTTTTAAGGACGTAAAGAAACTGCGCAACGAGAAGCGCGCGGACATCGTTGGCTTGATCATCGACAATCCCACCGGTTGCGGCCTTTCTACGCGCATCGGCCCGGAATCGGACGAAGCCTTCTTTGTGGTGCATCATGCGTGTGCCACGATCACCATGTCGGTCGCCCACGAAATAGGACATATTCTTGGAGTGCGGCACGATCGCTTTGTCGATGAAACCAACACGCCGTTTGCCTATGGGCATGGTTACGTTGATGGCGACAAGTGGCGCGACATCATGAGCTACAATGTAGGTTGTGGTGGTTGCCCGCGCATACCTTTCTGGTCGAATCCAAGGGTCATGTACAAAGGTAGCCCCACTGGTACCCCCGCAGCGGACAGCGCGAGGGTCATTCTCGAACTGGCAGAGCAGGTTTCCAAATTTAGGTAATTTGCAAGACGTAGCCGGTCCTTCAATGATTGCTGCGATAATCACGACGCTACCTTCACTCGCCCAGCACAAGGCGGATCCCCACTTGGACGTTGCGGCGCGTTGTCGCGTGCATTTGGGTTGACCATCAGATCGAGGCGAACCATGAAGGGCCATACGACAGTTCGGACAATCTATCTGGCAATCGCGACCGGCATCGGTCTGAGTGCCGCAGCGACCCCAGCGCACGCGCAAGCAATGACTTTGGACAACGTGAAACAGCGCGGCTCCCTGAATTGCGGCGTCAATGCAGCGCTCCCCGGATTCAGTCAGTCTGACGGTAAGGGAAATTGGAAGGGTATCGATGTCGATTACTGCAAAGCCATTGCGGCAGCGGTGCTGGGTGAGCCGACGAGAGTTGCGTATTTTCCGACGCCTAGGTTGGAGCGATTTGCAGATCTGCAATCGGGTAAGATCGACGTTCTCATTCGCAATACCACGTGGACCAGCGAGCGGGACAGTCCGGTCGAGTTCTCCTTTGTCGGCGTGAACTACTACGATGGACAGACCTTCCTGGTGAAGGTCTCGCGCGGGGTGAAGTCTATCCAAGATCTCAACGGTGCCACAGTATGCGTGGGTACCGGGACCACTAGCGAACTCAATCTCGCCGACTATTTCGCCAGCCACAATATGAGCTACAAGCCTATCACGTTTCCAAACCACGATGAGACGGTGCAGGCTTACTTAGCCGATCGCTGCGATGCCTTTACGGCGGACGGGTCCAGTCTCTATTCGGTACGCGTCCAACAAGCACGACCGAAGGACCACGCTGTGCTGCCGGAAATAATCTCCAAAGAGCCGCTCGGTCCTTCGGTGCGCCAGGGCGACTCGCAGTGGTTCACGGTCGTAAAGTGGGTACACTTCACGTTACTTAATGCTGAAGAGTTTGGTGTTACACAGGCCAATGTCGATGAGAAGGTTCGCTCCTCGGATCCTTATGTCAGGCGATTGTTAGGTGTAGAGGGTGACTTCGGGAAGCGCCTTGGCCTCGACAACGACTTCGCGGTCAAGGTCATTAAGGCGGTCGGCAATTATGGAGAGATTTTTGAGCGAAATGTTGGCTCTGGGTCGCAACTCAAGATTGATCGGGGCCTAAATAAACTCTGGAACAACGGCGGTCTGCAATATGCTCCGCCAGTGCGGTAGCTCGCCGAAGATATTCCATGAACCGAATTCCGGTGGAAGCGGTAAAACGAGATCAGTACCAACCCTGAGACTGTGCTCCTAAGAGCCGTAGAGTGGTACGGACTGGGAGAGAGTGCCTTCGGTGCGAGTGTCACGTCGCCTGCCCGGCATCTACGTGACGAACCTACGCCGGTGCGGAGGCCAAGGGCCCGGCGTAAAGCGGCGGCTGGTCGGACCGGCACGGCGGCCCGTCGCTCCGAGCGGATCAGCCCAGCTTTAGGATCGGCGCGATGGGTAGAAAGGTGAGCAACAAGAACAGCGGCACAAGGACAAGCGAGGCATAGAGTAGATAGCCAAAAAAGCTTGGCATCTTGATGCCGCTCTCCTGAGCGATGGCATACACCATCAGATTTGGAGCATTTCCTATGTAGGTGAGCGCACCCATGAAGACGGCGCCCATCGATATTGCGGCCAGCGTGCCAGCGAGCGGGCCCATCAGCTGCGCTGCATCGCCGCCAGCGAGCTCGAAGAACACCAGATAGGTCGGCGCATTGTCGAGAAAGGCCGACAGGATTCCAGTCAACCAGAAATAGGCCGCTTCGTGCGGCAGCCCATCCTCCGCCATGACAGCGGTCAGCAAAAACACGAACGGACCATTGCGGCCGGCCTGTAGCATGGCCAGGACCGGCGCTATGGCGACAAAAATCCCTGCGAACAGCTTTGCAACCTCGCGGATCGGCCCCCAAGTGAAACCGTTCGCGACGCGAAGTTCGTTCGGCGTGAGCAACAAAGACAGCAGTGCAATCCCAATCAGCGCAACATTACGCGTACAGTCCTGCAATTCGACATGCGTTCCAGCGATCGAGACGAATAGTCCGGGTTTCCACATCGCTGACAAAACGATGGCGGCGACGATCAGCGCCATCAGCACAACATTAATCAGGCCCCGCACCTCAATTCGATTGGGGGCGTTGGATGGGCTGGCTGTAGCTTGCTCGCGCCGAAACAGGATAAGGTCGACCCCCAAAAACAGAGCCAGCAGCGAGGCACCCACGATCAGCGTCTGCATCCACAAGTTCAGCAAGGGCCAGGTGAAATCTACGCCCCGCAAGAAGCCCACAAAGAGTGGTGGGTCGCCCAACGGCGTCAGGGCGCCGCCGACGTTGGCAACCAGGATGATGAAAAAGATAACGACGTGAACCTTGTACCGGCGCGCTTCATTGGCGCGAAGCACCGGACGGATCAGGATCATGGCGGCACCGGTGGTGCCGACGAAGCTTGCCAGGATCGTACCAAGCGCGAGCATGCAGGCATTGCTCGCAGGGGTACCTCTGGCCCGTCCTAGGACCAGAATGCCCCCTGCAACGACGTAAAGTGTCGTGAGCAGAATGATGAAGCTCAGGTATTCGCCCAACAGGGCATGAACGAGCACGGCGCCGGCCGTGGCGGAGCCGTGGAATAGTGCGATCGGTGCAAGCGCCAACCCCGACCAAAGTGTAACAATCTTGCCGTCGTGCGCATGCCAGATTTTCGGGAACAACAGCGGGCCCGTCGCGATCGTCAAAAGCAGACCGACAAATGGTATGCCCCACGGCCACGACAGCGCCGTCCCATCGAGCGTGGCGGCGTGGGCTGTATGCGCGGTCGATACCAAGGCGACAGGGGCAACGAGCAAAGTGCGACACATAAACACTTGTCTGCACGAAGGGGCCTAGCGCATCAACCCATCCACAACATCAAAAGTCGTCACATGTCGCCTTGTGCACTCAAGTGCCATACCGCAGTCGATCACCAGCATGGCCGGAATTGACGGAGCAAGAGACCAACGATAGGGTCTCGATGACCATCGGATTTGGGTTGCAAGTGACCCGAAGTTGATCTCTTAACGTGGGACCACGAGAGCGGACCCCACAGTCCGGACCCAACAATCCTCACGACTTGTCACCGAGATACTCCCGGATGGCACGCAACAGCTGCATCGGACTATAGGGCTTGGTCACGTAGTGATCGCAGCCCGCGGCGCGCGCCTTCTCCTCATCCCCTTTCATCGCAAAGGAGCTCACGGCAATGATGGGCGTCGCCTTGAGGTCGGGATCCGCCTTGATCTGCCGGGTGGCCTCGTAGCCGTCAAGCACCGGCATCTGGATGTCCATGAGAATGAGATCTGGACGATCGGATTTGGCCGTTGCGATGCCCGCCTGACCATTTGCCGCTTCGAGCACAGGTCCGAGACCGCTCGGTGACCGACTAATGACTTCCAGGACTTCGCTCGTCGCCGTCTGTTGCTCAAGGGCCTCTGTTAGATCGCGCGTGCGTGCCTGCACGTCTTCGAACAGTCGCGCGTTCTCGATGGCGATCACGGCCTGGTCGGCGAACGTCTTGAACAGATCGATCTGTCGGTCGGTGAACGGGAAAACCTCGCTGCGGCGTATTGCCATAACCCCGATCGCCTCGCCGGTGCGGATTAGGGGGACGACCAGCTGCGTGCGGAACCCGAGACGTGTGCAAAGTCGCTGCCCACAGGGTATTCAGTAGTTTGAGTCTGCAAATCGGCGACGTAAATCGTTCGCCGCTCCAAAACAGTCCGTCCCATCACGGTTCCATTCGCTATCGATAAATCACCCGGAGTGGGAATTGACCCGTAGTGGCCGACAACGCGAAGTACGTCGCCGTCGACCTGAAGAATCACCGCGTCATAGGCATCGCAGAGGCGCGCTGCGCTCGCCGCTATCTCTGCGAAGACCCGGTGCGCATCGGTCGGCGAGTTTGAGATCGCTGCTAAAATTCCTGCGGTTGCGGCCTGCTGTTCGCGCGCCTCGGCTAGTTCACGCCTCAGCTCTTCCACCGATGGATCGCCACCGACTGTCGACACTTCGGAGGGCATGAGGGAACTCAACCCTTTGGATACTCAGCAGAACCGTGCAGCGGTCCGCTGACGAATATTGCGAGCCTAAACTATCCTACGCCAGGGCGCTCACACGTACCATGCATGTGTTGATCTGGGATGTCCGCTTTCCGGCGTATGGTTCGGCCGCGGTACTGACGGCTGGCGGCAACGGCTAGATCAAATAGTCTCAGCGACCCCCCACCCCCGGTGGGATCGTTCTTCAACTGCAAGCTTGGGTCGCCAGCTTTGCGAATTCTATCAGGGTTTGATCTGGCAACAGATCACTTGATTCGGCTACCGCTTCTTGCGTGCGCAGCTTCTCTCATCTCAAGGTGTCGCCACTTTCTTCGAGGCGACGAGATTAACCGTGAGCCTAATATCGTCACCAACCAGGAGGGTCGCATGATCGAGCACACTATTCCAGGTGATCCCATAGTCTGTACGGCTCAGCGTGGTTCTTACCAGGAACCAAGCGCGTGCCAAGCCTCCTCCGTCTTGAACGATACTGACCACCTCAACTGGAAGTGTGACCCTCCGTGTTACGCCGTGGAGCGTCAGCTCGCCGGTAACTTGGTAAACGTTCATCCTAGCCGTCTGTGTAATCGACGTGCTCTGGAAGTTAATTTTCGAAAACTTCGCCGAGTTCAGAACATAGGCGGAGCGGAGCTGTTGATTGAGCGCGGCAGAGCCGGTGTCCAGTGAGTCCACCATGATGGAAAAGTTGACGGTCGAAGCGCCAGGATTGGCGGGGTCCAAAACCATCACCCCATGGATGTCCCGCATCTTGCCAGTGATGGGCTTATAGAAATAACGAACTTCAAATTTTGCCTCTGAGCGTGTCTTGTCGACAAAGTAGACTTCACCGGCGGAGGCCGATGTAACTGCAACGGCGAGCGCGCCGATGGTGGTCAACGGTTTGCGCAAGTACGGCCTCCGACAGGATGAGCCCAGCTCCACCCCGCAAAGCTCCTCTGGTGCCTCGGGGCATTGCAACAAAACCGAGTAACCAGACTGTTAAACCCAAAGTAACAAATTGAGATTTTTGGCGACGCTGCGGATGATCTGGCCCCCGCGCCAATGATGACCAACCCCATAGGCGCCCTCCTAGTTGGCTGAGTGCGACAAGCAACGTGAGGTTATTGATGAGAATGTCGGTACCGCATTTACTGTATCGGGATTGCCGGCACGACCTCGATGGCATTGCGGCACGTAGGCTTTGATGGCGTTGGTCGAGAGCGGCAAGCTTTCACACGAGATTGGCAGGTCGCTGATCTGGCAGCTCGCATAAATCGCGCCGATGCTGGAGGCTGGAGCCCTTGAGCGCATCGAGGCCAAGCTGGCGCAGCTCGGCGGGGCACAAGCAACGAGGCTCTACGACGGTGGTCAGGAAGGTAGAGATCGACCGCTCATCTCTGCGCATTGATCAATTCATATCCGGCAAGCAATCCACTCCGTCGATCGATGGTAGCGTCGTAAGGGAGGTCATCACGACCTGTAGGACAGGTGAGACTGCAGTCGGCGACAGAGGCAAAGATCGTTCGCTAAGCCAATGGCTTCTTTCGCCCCTTGGTAGGAGAGGATTCTCGCGTTCACCGGAACTCGCGCGAATGTGAAGATCGGTGCACCGCCGCTAATCGATCCGAACCGACTGCTCGACCGTACAACGAATGCCGGTAGGCCATCCGAGGGATCACTACTGGCGGGCAGAGGCGATCAGGCGCCTGTTCTTCATACGTCCGGGGGATAGCTTGGTGCGTACTTTGTATGGAGTGCTTGGCTTGCCCCTGCGGGCGGGCGAGGCCGAGATCAAGGCAGCCTTTCGCAAACTGGCCAAGCGATACCATCCGGATCTCAATGCCGGCGACGAGAGGGCGGAACTGCGATTTAAGGAAATCAACGAAGCCCACGCGATCCTGAGCAATCCTGATGCCCGCGCGCGATATGATGCGGGGCTGTTACAGGAACGTTGGCTGCGGCGGCAGCGCTTACGCCACTCCGCGGCGATCATGGCGGCGTCGTTCGTCTTGACGGTGATGGTAATCTCGACGCCGATCGTATGGCGACAGTACGGTAACGGTATGTCGCATCTTTCGGCTGGCCGGGAGTGGACGAAGCCTTCAGGGAATGGAGATCGCCGAACCGTAGAGGTCCTGGAGGACGGAGCCACACAGGTAGAAGGCATGCGAGCGGCCGGCCAATCGCCAATCGCGCTGCCAACTAGCAAGTGGCACGCCCAAACAGCCAGCGCGTCGCGAAGATCATCGGCCGATGCCCCCATGGCGAACCCGCCGTCATCAAGTCAGAGTGAGGAACTATCGGCACACGATGATTCCGGGAGGGACATCGCCCTCCAAGAGACCGAGAGACTGCGCCGGACAGCGACGGCGGTTGAGCAGGCGGGCAGGTCGGCAAGTAGGGGTCGATTGTCCGGGCCTGGCGACAGCGAGAGTGCCGAGCGAGTGGCGCAGACGGAGGCCGCCGCGCAGGAGAAACGCGGCGGGGTGACGGATCCGGCGATGGCGCTCCCGTCCTGGAAAGACGCCGGGAGTTGGGCCACCTATCGCAATGTCCGTTTCGGGTTCGCCCTCAGGTATCCGGCCGACATCTTTGTTCTCGAGCCGACGCAATCCGACGAGCACGTCAAGAGCTTTCGGTCCCGCGATGGACGAGCGGCCCTGAGGATTTTTGGGACCCCCAACCTGGCGGGTAGGACGCTCACCCAGTATCGAATGGTGCTGATCCAGGAGAGCTATGCCAAAGCGACATTCGACTATGCACCACAGCGTGACACGTGGTTCGTGCTGTCGGGCTTCACAGGAAATGACATCTTCTATGAGCGTGTGACGTTCGCGTGCGACAGACGCTCATTCCACGGATGGATGCTTATCTTCCCGGCATCGGAGCGCGGGCTATACGAGCGGATCATCGAGGGCATGCATCGCGACTACCGGCACAGCAACGGACAAGGAGCGCGATGCGGCGTGGGCAAGCCGCAGGTCTCCGCTGGTACCAAGCCTCGCAGCGGCACCATCGACGGATCCCTGTGAAACTCTCACCGAATACGTTGAACCCTGGACTGTGCCAAAAAATCCACAAAAACACGGGGCGTGTGCGGCAGCCCACCGGGTGAAACCGACGTCGACTGCGCCCCTAGCTCTGGGCGCAGGGTCTTTTTCCACTGCCATCGATGAAGGCGTTCCCCGGGAGGAGCACAGGAACAAGTACGTCCTTGATGATCTGAAACCTGAAGCCATCACTTGAGCTTGTGAATCCAATTGTCGCCCTTTGGTGGGCGGGGTCGGATGAAGGTGAGGCAGGCGGTGGACCCAGCTCGGCAGGTTTACACGCTGCCGCGGCGCGCAAACCGACTCCCGCCCAGCAGAGGTCGCTCTTATGTTCAAGGCAATGCCTGATAAAGTTCACTCAGAATGTCATGATTGCCCAATCTGCGCCGGCAAGGGGACGGTTCCAAGCCGTCTGCCCTTCCGGATGAACTTGCGACCAATGCGGTGGCCGAGGCGTGGTGACGCTGATCCGGCGCCAGCAACTACTCGCCAAGCTCAAGGCGAAGGCGCGGGCCTAGCCGGAGTCGGCACCGCATTTTGTGGCAAAGCCTTCCGCTTTGGCCGTCGCACGCCTCTGTCGTGTTTGACCTCAGTCAGGGTGCAGGGTGCAGCACGGGGTTGCGCGTGGTGAGCCCTCGCTCCTGTGCGTCGGCAACGAGGCTGCCGAGGCTGGTCCGCAGTCGGTCCTGGAAGGTGCACACCGCGGGTCGGGTGAGCTTGTTTCGCTTGGTGATACCAATGAGGGCACGATATGCAACTCGACGTGCTGACGGTACTGTTCGCGCGTCGATCGCTCTAGGCCGTTCGCTTCGGAGCTAGCGAGCCACAATCGGCCGGCGGGAGCGGTCGGTGACGGCCTCGAGCCCATGCTCCTTGAAGCGGTCAAAATTTGTAGCCGGTTTTGCGTGAAATGGCGAACTCGCGGCGCAGGTCGGTCATGACCTCGCCGTCGAGCAGGCGGGCAACGAAACCAGCCGTTCTTCCACGACCGAACACTCCGTCCAGGGCATCGCCACCTCCCCTGCTGTCGCGGGCGGAACGTGTTACCCATGTGTCCGGTACGTTTTGTTACCAATGTCTCGGGCCGCTCAAAAATCGCCGTGCGGTTACTCCGCGGCATCCTCCATGGGACGCCGGCCGGCATGCCGCTCGGCAGCGGGTGATGTGCGCGCCCTCTCGCGCTGATGGTCGCGCGCGACGTAGGTGTAGACCGCCGGCGTGACGAACAGCGTAAACAGGGTGCCGATCGACATGCCCGCCGCGATCACCAGGCCGATCGAGTAGCGGCTGGCCGCCCCGGCGCCGCTCGCGATCAACAGAGGCAGCATGCCAACCACCATCGCAGCCGTCGTCATCAGAATTGGCCGCAAGCGAATGGCAGCCGCCTCTTCAATGGCGCGGCGGCGATCGTAGCCTTTGCTCTCCTGCAGTTGGTTGGCGTAGTCGACCATCAAGATGCCGTGCTTGGAGATCAAGCCGATCAGCGTAACCAGACCCACCTGCGTGTAGATGTTGATGGTCGCGAGCCCGAGGTTGAGCGGAATCATCGCGCCGAACATGGCCGTGGGTAACGCGATCAGAATGATGAGAGGATCACGGAAGCTCTCGTACTGCGCGGCCAGCACCAAGTAGATGATGATGAGGGCAAAGACGAAGGTGATGACCAGCGTGCTGCCCTCCTGCACGTATTGTCGGCTCTCGCCTTGGAAATCGTAGGAGAAGCCTTCGGGCAACTTCTGTTGCGCGGTCGACCTGAGAAAGTCGATCGCCTCGCCAACGGTACGGCCCGGGAAGGGCACGCCCGACAGCGTTGCCGAATTCAGCTGCTGGAAGCTCGTCAGTGCGTTGGGCTGCACCGACTGACCAATTGAAACCACGCTCGACAGCGGCACCAGCGTCCCGGTCGACGTGCGCACCTGATAGCGCTTGAGCCACTCATCGGTCAGCCGATACTGGCGTGGAACTTGTGGAATGACCTGATAGCTACGGCCATAAAGGTTGAAACGGTTGACGTAGTTGCCGCCGAGCAGGGTGGCGAGCGAACCACCGATATCGGCCATGGTAATGCCGAGCCGGTTGGCCTTGTCGTGGTCGATCTTCAGTTCGACCTGGGGAGTCTCGAACTTCAGATCAGAGTCGGTGAATATGAACAGTCCGCTCTTTTGTGCTTCGGCTTGCAGATTGGCCAACACTTGGGCCAATTGCTGGTAGTCTGCCGTCGTCGTGATTACGAACTGCACCGGCGGGCCGCCTCCGGCCGAGCCGGGCAGGGAGGGCAGCGCGAACGAGATCGCTTGGGCGCCGGCCACGCCCGCCACCTTTGGCTGCAGGCTCTGCAGAATCTCTTTTTGACTGCGCTCGCGCTCCTCCCACGACTTGAAAAGAATGCCGGCGATGGCCTGGTGCACGTTGTTGCCCATGCCGTTGATGATGAAGACGTGTTCCTTCTCGGGTACGGTCGCAAAAATTTTGTTGAGTTCGCCGGTCGCCTGCTCGAGGTAATCGAGATTGGCTGTCTGCGGCGTCTTGACGATATTGAAGAGAATGCCCTGGTCCTCTTCGGGTGCCAGCTCGCTCTGGCTACTCACATACATGATCCCAGTGGCTGCCATTACCCCGGCCAGGATCAGCAGCGTGACGGGCCGATAGTTGAGCGTCCGATGCAGGCGCCGCCGGTAGCGTTCGCGGATGCGGTCAAAGGTGCGGTCGAGAAATCGCACGAAGCGCCCGCCGCCGGTGTGACCACCCTTGAGCAATTTGGAGGCCATCATCGGCGACAGCGTCAACGCGATGATCCCTGAGACGACAACGGCGCCGGCGAGCGTAAAGGCAAACTCGCGAAACAGCGCGCCCGTAAGGCCTGATACAAATCCGATCGGCGCATAAACCGCCGCCAGCGTGATGGTCATGGAAATGACGGGCACGGCGATTTCGCGTGCACCCGCCAAGGCCGCTTCTTTCGGCTGCATACCCTCCTCGATATGCCGGTAGATGTTCTCGACGACGACGATGGCATCGTCGACCACGAGCCCAATCGCCAGCACCAATGCCAGCAGGGTCAACAGATTGATGGAATAGCCGAGCGCCAGCAGGGCGAACATCACGCCGACCAGGGACAATGGGATCGTGACAATCGGAATCAAGGTGGAGCGCAGGTTGCCGAGAAACAGGAAGATTACCAAAATAACGATCGCCGCCGCCTCCAGCAGGGTCTTTTGCACCTCCGAAATCGAAGCATTGATGAACTTGGTAGCGTCATAGGCAATGGCTGCCTCCATGCCGGCGGGCAGCTGCTTCTGGATGTCCGGAAAGGCCTTGCGTACGTCGCTGATGACGGTCAGCGGATTGGATGTGGGCGTCGCGAAAATGCCGATGAAGACGGCTTTCAGTCCATCGAAGACGGAGGAGGAGTCGGCGCTTTCGGCACCTAGCTCGATGGTCGCAACGTCGTCGAGGCGGACGAGGGCGTCGCCGCGCGTGGTCACGACCAGCTTGCCGAAGGCGGCTGCATTGTCGAGCGAGGTTTCCGCATTGATGCTGCTCTGGACGAAGTCACCCTTTACCTGGCCAGCAGCGGTCGTGAAGTTGTTGTTGGCAAGCGCGTTGCGAATATCGATTGGCGTTACCCCGAGCGCGGCCATTTTGTCCGGATTGAGCCAGATCCGCATGGCGAACACCTGCCCGCCAAGGATTTGTGCATTGGCAACGCCATTGATGGTCTGTAGTCGCGGTTGCACGACGCGCGTGAGGTAGTCGGTAATCTGCGAGCCGCTCAAGTCCTTGCTGTTGAAGGACATGTACATCAATGCCGTCGTCTCGCCGGTTTGCTTGATGACGACTGGATCCTGCGACTCGCGCGGTAGGACGGTCTTAATTTGTTGGATTTTGGAAAGTACGTCGGCCACGGCGCGATCGGGATCGGCGTCGAGGCGCAAATTCAGCGTGACCAAGCTGACGTTTTGTTGCGAGGAGGACGTGATGGTGTCGATGCCCTCGGCGCTGGCAACCGCCTGCTGAATGGGTGTGGTTATGAAGCCTTTGATCAGGTCCGCGTTCGCGCCCGGGTAGACCGTGGTGATGGTGATGGTGGTGTTGGTGATTTTGGGGAACTGGCGCACGGGCAAATTGAAGGCCGAGGCTAGGCCTACGAGGAGGATCAGCAGGCTCACGACGCTGGCAAGGACGGGTCGGCGTATAAAAATATCCGTGAATGACATCGTCTCCAGCCCTTATTGCCTGGGGCGCGACTCTGGCCGCACCAGCGGCTGCGAGTTGTCGATGTGGATATTTGCACCGGGATTGAGCTTGAGCTGACCCGTCGTCACCACCATTTCGCCGGCGGCCACGCCGGATGCAATGGCGACGCGATCCTCACGCATTTCGCCGGTCTTTACGAAACGCCGCTCCGCTATTAGGGGCTGGGGGGCATCGGCTGCCGCCGCTTGTGCCTCGCCCGCTTTTGTCGGCGCCGGCGTTGCCACGTAGATGCTGTCGCCGTAGAGCGAGAAGGTTACCGCCGTGCGCGGGACGGTGACGACAGCGCGCGCCTCTCCGGCGAGTACGGTCACGTTCGCGAACATGCCGGGCAACAGCTTGCGCTGCTGGTTGCGCAGCAGCCCGCGCACCAGCAGCGTGCGTGTCTCCTGGGCCACCCGGGCATCCAAAAACTGGATCTCGCCCTGGAACACCTCGCCGGGGTAGGCGTCGACGGTGAGCTGAATGGTCTGGCCGACCCGCAACTTGCCGATCGTCTGCTCGGGCATCGGGAAATCGACGCGAATGGGGTCGAGCGCCTGCAGAGAAATCAGTGCCATGCCCGGTGCCACGTATTGGCCCTTCTCCACCTTGCGGATACCGACGCGCCCGGTGAACGGGGCGGCAATGGCCTTTTGGGCTATGACCGCCTCGATGCGTTTGACCGAGGCGGCCGCCGTGTCGCGTTTGGCACGTGCGGTGTCGAGGTTTGCCTCGGAAGTGACCTTTTTCTGCATGAGGTCGACCTGACGCGCGTGGGCGACGTCGGCCTCCTCGAGGGTGGCCTTGGCGCTGGCCAGGTCGGCGAGCTCAACGGCGATGTCGAGCTGCACCAGCTTGGCTCCCTGATCAACGTCCATGCTGCTCTCAACCGGAATCTCCGTGACGACGCCGGCAACCTGGGAGGCAATGTCGACGCCTTGGGAAGCGATCAAGGTCCCGATCGAGGTCAGCCGCTCCACCCATTGGTCCTGCGTCGCCTTTTCGGCGGTCACGGTGGCCGGCGGCGGGACCATTTGCGCGAGGAAGGATTTGACCAGCATCGGCTTGACCGCGAACTGCCAAGCGCTAAGCGCGCCCAACAGGACGGCAACGACAATGCCCGTAATGATCAAACGCCTGGTCATGCCGCTTCCCGAAATCCCGCAAGCGCCGCGCAGGTCCTATGCGGGTCAAATTGAGGCCAGCGGGAGGCAGAGGTTACTGTCAGGCCCCGATCTTCGCCGGCCGCAAACCGATTGGGCGCACCCCCTCGCCAAGGGCTGGCCGCGCGCCAGTTTCACGAAAAAATTCTCATCCCCGGTGGCGGACGTTGGTAGGTCCTGAGATAGGCGTGCCGCGTTTGCTTACAAGTGCGACGATCGGGCTAGGGCAAATTGCCGGCGGCGCCCCGCTTTTGAGGCAATCCTTCGCGCGAGGCATAGCAGGGGTGCTAAAAGCGTCCTCCTGTAGATTATAAGCATGCTTATAATAAGCATGTGAGACGGACTTTGAACCCCCGACGCGAAATCCTGTTCGAGCTGCTCGACGTGGCGCGCGCCCTGCGCACCTACGTCGATCAGCGCGCGCGCGAGCATGGTATGACGCGCGCCCAGTGGGCGGTGCTCGCCAGGCTGGAGCGCGACGAGGGCATGATGCAAACCGAAATGGCCGAAGCCCTGGAGATCCAGCCAATTTCGTTGGTACGGCTGGTGGACCGGCTATGCGAGCAAGGGCTGGTCGAGCGTCGCCCGCACCCGACCGATCGTCGCGCCAATTGCCTCTACCTCACCGAGCCGGGCCGGGCCAGGCTGATCGAGATGGTGCCCCTGGGGCGCGAAATCTCGGGCAATGTGCTTGCCAGCTTTAGCGAGAGTGACGTGGTGGCGCTCTTGAGCCGATTGGTGTCGCTCAAGCGCAACATTCGCAGGGCTGCGGCGCGTCGCGTTGCTTTGGCCGGCGGCAGCGAGGTGCGTCATGCCCGCTAGTCTCTTTGCCCGCCTGCGCGGCTTCGATCGCCTGCCGACGCTGCGCGCCACGCTATTGCTGATCATTCCGGCCTTGGTGGCTTGCCTCGCGCTCGCCTTCTACCTCTTCAGCGGCCGCTACGTGACCACCGACAATGCCTACATCGGTGCGCAAAAGGTGCTGATCACCCCCGAAGTATCCGGCAAGGTGGTGAGCATTGCGGTGCAGGAAGGCCAGCTCCTCAAGCGGGGCGACGAACTGTTCGCCATCGATCCCGTTCCCTATCGCTTGGCCGCGCAAGAGGCGCAGGCGAAATCGGCCCGGGTCAAGACCGACTTCGAAAATCTCAAGAGCAACTACGCCAGTCTTGGCAAGCAGATCGAGCTCTCGCGACAAGCTTTGGATGCGGCTCAGTCCGACTACGACCGCAAGCTGGCGCTGTTGAATAATCGCATCAGCACGCCCTCCGATGTCGACCGGTCGCGGGCGGCACTGGTCGCCGCCAAGGCGCGGCTCGAACAGCTTCAGCAGCAAGAGGCTGGCGCGCGCATCCAACTGCTCGGGGATCCGGAGTTGCCCCTCGAGCGGTTCCCGCAATACGTCGAGGCGCTGGCCACGCTCGATCGGGCCCGGCGCGATCTCGAAAATACCACGCTGCGTGCGCCGATTGCCGGGGTCGCCACCCAGGTCGCCAGCATCCAGATGGGGCGCTACCTGGTGGCGGGTGCAGCAGTGTTCAGCATCATCGACAGCGCCAACGTCTGGATCGACGCCAACCCGAAGGAGACCGACCTTACCTACGTCCGGCCGGGGCAGCTCGTGGCCATCACGGTCGATGCCTTCCCGGCGCGGCATTGGACCGGCGTCGTCGCCGCCATCAGCCCCGGCACGGGTGCGCAGTTTTCCATCCTTCCGCCGCAGAACGCGGCCGGCAACTGGATCAAGATCGTGCAGCGGGTGCCCGTGCGAATCGAATTCGCGACGGGGCAGGACTTGCGCCGGCTGCGCTCGGGCATGAGCGCGACGGTTGAAATCGACACCGGTCGGGTCGGTCGAATTGCGTCTTTCTTCAGCTCCAGTGCGGTCGCCGAGGCGCCGGAAGAATGATCGCCCGTGGCGCCCAGGGTTTGACGCCGACCCTGCAGCGTGGGCTCATCACGGTGTGCGTGATGATGGCCACCATCATGCAGGCGCTCGACATCACGATCGCCAACGTGGCGCTGCCCTATATGCAGGGCAGCCTCTCGGCAACGCTGGATCAGGTCAGCTGGGTTCTCACCTCCTACATTGTCGCGGCAGCGATCATGACCGCGCCGGTCGGCTGGCTGGCCGGCCGCTTTGGCATCAAGCAGGTGTTGGTGACCTGCGCTACGGGCTTCACGGCGGCCTCGATGCTCTGCGGCATCGCCCAAAGCGTCGAGGAAATCGTGCTGTTTCGCGTGCTGCAAGGCATGTTCGGGGCAGCCCTGGTCCCCCTGTCGCAGGCCGTAATGCTGGAAATCTATCCGCCGGAGCGCCGAGGTTGGGCGATGTCGCTTTGGGGCATGGGGGTGATGATCGGGCCAATCATGGGGCCGACGCTCGGCGGCTGGCTCACGGACGCCTATTCATGGCGCTGGGTCTTCTTCATTAATCTGCCTTTCGGCATCGCCACGGCCCTTGGCCTCATGGCCTTCATGCATCAGACGCCCAGCCGCAGCTTGCCATTCGACTGGTTCGGCTTCGCCACGCTCAGCGTCGCCATCGGCTCGCTGCAACTCATGCTCGATCGAGGCGAACAATTGGGCTGGTTTGATTCCGGCGAGATCGTGCTGGAAGCGGCGGTAGCGGCGGCGGCATTGTACTACTTCCTGTCGCACGTGCTGACCACCGAGCACCCGTTCGTGCCCATTCAAATTTTCAAGGACCGCAATTTTGTGATCGGGCTCACATTCATGTTCGTGTGCGGCGTAATGCTGCTCGCGACCGCAGCGCTGCTGGCGAACTTTCTGCAAAACATCATGGGCTACCCGATCCTTGCCGCCGGCTGGCTGTTGGGGATGCGCGGGATCGGCATGGCATTGGCAATGCCGTTTGCGGGCCGCTCAATCAATCGCATCGATCCACGCCTGATGATCGCCGCTGGACTGACCTGCAACGCCATCTCGCTCTACTACACGACCGGCTTTTCTCCGGATACTCAGGTCTGGACCATCGTCTGGACCAGCATGCTCCAGGGTGCCGGGCTCGCCTTCCTGTTCGTGCCGCTGAACACCATCGGATTGGCGACCTTGCCGGCATCGCTGCGCACGGAAGGCACCGCCATGTGGACGCTGATCCGCAACCTTGGGAGTTCGATTGGCGTCTCGGTGGTGGTCGCCAATTTGAGCAACAAGACGATCCTTATGCACGCCAGGCTGGCCGAAAGCGTGACGCCCTTCAATCAGGCTTTGGCGGATCCCGCAGCAAGCATGCTCGACCCGACTACAGAAACCGGTCGTGCGCTGCTCGAAGAGGTCATGACGCAACAGGCGGCCATCATTGCCTATGCCAACGATTTCAAGCTCATGCTGCTGATGACGTTGCTGGCCTTCCCGGCCATTCTCCTGATCAAGTCGACCTCCAGCTTTGTGCCAGCGCCGAGAGCGCAGCCCGCGCATTGAAGCAAGCGAAAGCAAACCAGGGCAAACACGCGGGCGATCATTGATCGATCGCCCGCGATCGGATCGACCGGCGAGGTCGCATGGCTGCGCGCGACCGCCTTCGGCTCGTCGCGCTTGGCGGCGACGCGCAAGGCTAAAGGCCAGGGTCAGCTAAAGGCTAGGGCCTGATATAGGCATAGCCCTGCTTTTGCAGCTCCATCAGCCTGACGACGCCGGAGGGTGTAACTTTGGCCTCGCCGATCAGCGTCACCGGTTTGTTTTCGGCCTTGGCCTGGTTCGTCTGCGTGTTGCCGCAGGCTGCAAAGGTCATATTGGGGTTCTCCAGCGACATCACGGAAATGCGGTCTTTGACCGGACTGGTATCGCTGCGCAGCATGTGCAGGCCCGGGCCGTAGGCCACGAGCTCGATGGCGACGGTCTCGCCTTTCGCCTTGAAGTGGTCGGCGATGTTCTTGGCGTTGTTGAGGGCCAGATCCATGACGGCCTTGTCGTTCTGGTTCACCTGGATTGCCACCTTGTACTGGGCGCCGGCCGCGGGCTTGCTGGGCTTGCTCTGGGCCGCCTGCTTGGTTTGCGCCAGGGCCGGCGCGCCGGTCACAACCCAACCGGCGACGGCGGTTGCCGCCGCGACAACGAATGCCAGGCTACTCAGGCGCGCGATGGTCATGGCATGCTCCTTGGATCGACCGTCCGAGCGGAGGCGGCGTTGCGGTGCCGGCTCCCTCCGTGAACATTTCTATGCCCCAGATAACGCCGGTCCGGAACAAAAATCTGTCAAGTACGTAAAGGCCTTCGCCGCTTGGGCTACCTGAGCGCCGCAATGCGGGCAAACCCCAGGGTGCGACGTCCGGGAGAGGCACCGGGACCCCCCAGCCGTGATTTCGCGGCGCCGCCAGATCGCAGCCGAAGCCACCCCCAGCCCCCGCTGGCGCCAAGCGTCAATAACCCTTGCGAGGGTCGATCAGATTGGCCAGGGGCTCGCCTAGGCGGTGCCTGCGCACCTGCTCGAAGGCGTAGCGCACGATGGCCGCGGGGACGCTCTCGGCCGCATTGTGGGGGGTTATGACGACGCGTGGGTGCGACCACAACGGACTGGCCTGCGGCAACGGTTCGGTTTCGAACACGTCGAGCGAGGCGGCGTAGAGTTCAGCCGCCCCCAGGGCCGCCACAATGTCGGCATCGACCTGCAGGCCGCCGCGGCCCGCATTGATGAGAACCGGACCCGGCAGCAGGGCGGCACGGCCCTGGCGCGCCAGGCCACGCAGGAGCCGGCGATCGATGATGCCGCGCGTCTCGGGCGTTAACGGTAGGAGCACGACCAATATGTCGGTTGCAGCAAGGAAGGCTTCGAGCTCAGCGGCACCGGCGAAGCACGCCACCCCCTCGAGGCTCTTGCGCGCGCGGCTCCAGCCGCGCACGTGATAGCCGAGCGCGCCGAGAATCGTGCTGGCCGCCGAGCCCAGTACGCCGAGCCCCATAATACCGACCCGGACCTCGTGGGCGGCCGGTTCCGGCAGGTACTCCCAGCGGCGCTGCGCCTGCAGCTCGCGAAATTCGCTCATGCGGCGGTGGTGATAAAGAACGTGCAGGACGACGTACTCGACCATGCGGCGCGTCAGGTCGGGATCGACATAGCGCACGATCGGCACATCGGGCAGCTCAGGATCGTTCAGGATGCCGTCGACGCCGGCCCCCACCGAGACGATGAGCTTGAGATTGGGCAGGGTTCGCAACAGACCATGCGGCGGGTTCCACACCAAGGCGTAGTCGATGTCGGCGAGACGCCCAAGCTCAGGGGCGATGCGAAGGTCGAGCCCGGGATTTTGCGCCCGCGCTTCCGCGGCGAACAGAGTTGCCCGCGTGCTTGCCACAATCAGAAATGCCATGCCGCTCCCCTAGCCCGTTGCCCCCCGGCCAGACAAGGATAGCGCAGGTTTGGCGGCCATGCCGCAGGCGTTAGCTCGCAACGGCCGCACGGTTGGCGACGGTCAGCTCGAAGGCGGCCGCCAGCAGGGCCTTGGTGTAGGCGGCCTGCGGTCGTTCGAACACCTCCCCCGCCGGGCCTTCCTCGACGACTTTGCCGCTCTTCAGCACCACGATGTAGTTCGAAAGCGCCTGCACGACCTTGAGATCGTGGCTGATGAAAAGGTAGGCGAGATCGTGACGCTTCTGCAGATCGCGCAGGAGGTCAACAATCTGGGCCTGCACCGACATATCCAAGGCGCTGGTCGGCTCGTCCAGCAGCACGAACTTTGGCTCCAGCACCATGGCGCGGGCGATGGCAATGCGCTGGCGCTGACCGCCGGAGAACTCGTGCGCGTAACGGTCCTGCGAATTGGGGTCGAGACCCACCTCGGCGAGCGCGGCGCCGACCCGCTGCCGCCGCTCCGCATAGCTCATGCCGGGACTTTGGATGAGCAGGCCCTCCTCAATAATTTGGCCCACCGAGAGGCGCGGTGAAAGCGAGCCATAGGGATCCTGGAAGACGACCTGCATCTCCTTGCGCAGCGGGCGCATGCGACGCGAATCGAAACATTCAATGCGGGTGCCGACGTAGGCGATCGGTCCTTTTGAGGAGATGAGGCGGAGCAGGGCTAGGCCCAGGGTGGTCTTCCCCGACCCCGATTCGCCGACCACACCCAGGGTCTCGCCGGCACGCACCTTGAGGGAAAGTCCGTCGACCGCCTTGATGTAATCGACGGTGCGGCGCAAAAAGCCGCGCTTGATGGGAAACCACACCTTTAGGTCCTGGGTCTCCAGCACGACCGGTGCCGTTGGATTTGGCACCGGCGGGCGTCCCTTTGGCTCGGCGGACATGAGGTGGCGCGTGTAGGCATGCTTGGGCTGCGCGAACACTTCGCTGGTCTTGCCTGCTTCCACGACCTTGCCCGCATTCATCACGTAGACCCGTTCTGCCATCTTGCGCACGACACCCAGATCGTGCGTGATCAACAGCATCGCCATGCCGAGCTCGGCCTGTAGCGACTTCAGCAGCTCCAGGATCTGCGCCTGGATGGTGACGTCGAGTGCGGTGGTGGGCTCATCGGCGATCAAGAGATCGGGTTCGTTGGCGAGCGCCATGGCAATCATGACGCGCTGGCGCTGTCCCCCCGACAGTTGGTGCGGAAAGGCGCCGAGGCGCTGCTCGGGATTGGGCAGGCCGACCTTGCCCAACAGCTCAAGCACCCGGCTGCGCACGGTCGTATCATCGAGGCCGTGATGCAGCTTCATGATCTCGCCAACCTGCTTTTCGATGGTGTGCAGGGGATTGAGCGAGGTCATCGGTTCTTGAAAAATGATGGAAATCTTCTCGCCGCGGATCTCGCGCATCTCGTGCAACGAGACGCGCAGCAAATCCTTGCCGGCGAACCGGATCTCGCCCGCTGGATGCGATGCGGCCGGATAAGGAAGCAGGCGCATGATCGATAGCGCCGAGACGGTCTTGCCGGATCCTGACTCCCCCACCAGCGCGACCGTCTCGCCCTTGCCGATGCGGAAAGAGACGCCGTCGACCGCCTTCACGATGTCGCCGCCGGAGCGGAAATGCACCGACAGGTTGTGGACATCGACCAGGGGGGCTTGGTCCAGCATGCGCTCACCGAAAGGTTTTGCGCGGGTCCAGCGCGTCGCGCACGCCCTCGCCAATGAAGATGAGCAGGCTGAGCAGGCCGGCGATCGAGACGAAGGCGGTGATGCCGAGCCATGGCGCCTGCAGGTTGGCCTTGCCCTGCGCCAGCAGTTCGCCGAGCGACGGGGAGCCCGGCGGCAAGCCGAGGCCGAGGAAATCCAGCGCCGTGAGCGCCGTGATCGAGCCCGACAGCTTGAAGGGAAGGAAAGTGAGCGTCGCTACCATCGCATTGGGCAAGAGGTGCTTGAACATGATCTTGCCGTTGGAAAGACCAAGCGCGCGCGCCGCGGTGATGTATTCAAAATTGCGGCCACGCAGGAACTCGGCGCGCACGACGCCGACCAGGTAGACCCAATGAAACAGCAGCAGCACGCCCAGCAAGGTCCAGAAGCCGGGCACAAGAACGGAGGAAACGATGATCAGTACGAACAGGGAAGGGATCGACGACCAGATCTCGAGAAAGCGTTGGAAGACCAAATCCACCCGGCCACCGAAGTAACCCTGCGTCGCGCCCGCTGTGATGCCGATGAGGGAAGAGAAAATGGTGAGCAGAAGCCCGAACAATACCGAGATGCGAAAGCCGTAGATCATTCGCGCCAGCACATCGCGGCCTTGATCGTCGGTGCCAAGCCAGTTGCGATTACCGATGGCATGATAGCGCGCCAACTGATCGGTGGGCGCGTCGCACAGTTGGGCATTGGACGCCCAGGGTGGCGGGCCCGGAAAGCCCAGGCACTGGCCCGTCACATTCTTGATGCGGGGATAGTCCTTGTTGATCGAATTGTACGCATAGCCGATCGGTGGCCAGATTGCCCAGCCGTGTTCGCCAAGCTCGTCGAGGATCACCTTGTCCTTGTAGTCGGTGACAGCAAGGAAACCGCCAAACTTAAATTCGGGATAATCGACAAACACGGGGAATAGCAGCTCGCCCTTGTAATAGGCGACGATCGGCTTGTCGTTGGCGATCACCTCGGCAAACAGACTGAACAGGAAAAGTCCCAGGAAGAGCCAGAGGCTCCAGTAACCGCGCCGGTTGGCCTTGAAGTTGTGCCAACGCCGCCGGTTAAGCGGGGAAAGCGAGAAGCCCGCCGCGATCGAGCGAAGCGGCAGGAGGCCGCGGCCGATCTGATGGGTAGGCACCGGCGCTGGCGCCGGCTCGGCTGGCTCGCCCGGTTTCACGATCGGTTTGTCTTCGACGCGCGTATCCAAGCGAGTCAGACCTCCCGCGTCTCGAAATCGATGCGCGGATCGACCAAGGTGTAGATGAAGTCGGACAACAAATTGATGGCTAAGCCTACCAGGGCAAAAATGTAAATGTTGGCAAAAACCACCGGATAGTCACGGTTGATGACGCTTTCGAAGCTCAAAAGCCCAAGCCCATCGAGCGAGAAGATGGTCTCGATCAGCAGGGCGCCGGAGAAGAAGGCATGAATGAAAGCCCCCGGGAAGCCGGCGATGATCAGCAACATGGCGTTGCGGAAGACGTGGCCGTAGAGAACCTGGCGCTGGGCAAGACCTTTGGCTTGGGCGGTCAGCACGTACTGCTTGCGGATCTCATCCAGAAACGCGTTGCGGGTGAGAAAGGTCATGGTCGTGAAGGCACCCAGCGACATGGCGATCAGCGGCAGGGTCAGATGCCAGGCATAATCGGCGGCCTTGCCGATCAGTGATAGCTGGCTCCAATTATCGGAGGTGAGCCCGCGCGAGGGGAACCACTGAAAAAAGGAGCCGCCAGCAAACACCACGAGCAGCAGCACGGCGAACAGGAAGCCAGGGATGGCATAGCCGATGACGAGAACGCCAGAGGTCCAGGTGTCGAACCTCTCGCCGTCGTGCATGGCCTTGCGCACGCCGAGCGGGATCGAGATCAAGTAGGTGATGAGCGTCATCCAGAGGCCAAGCGAGATCGAAACCGGCAGCTTTTCCTTGATGAGTTGAAGCACGCTGACATCGCGGAAATAGCTCTTGCCGAAATCAAACAACAGGTAGTTCTTGAGCATCAGGAAAAAGCGTTCGTGGGTGGGCTTGTCGAAGCCGAATTGCCTTTCGAGTTGTTTGATAAACTCCGGATCGAGACCTTGGGCGCCACGGTATTTGGAGCCGCTCTCGCCAAGGTTCTGGCTTGCTTGCCGGTTCGTCGCGCCGGCCAAGCCGTCGCCTTGGCTGCCGCCGATGCGGGCGGTAGCGGCAACGTCGGTGCCGGTGATCTGCGCAATCACGCGCTCGACCGGACCGCCCGGCGCAAATTGAATGACGGCGAAACTGATCAGCATGATCCCGAACATGGTCGGGATGATCAAAAGCAGTCGCTTCAGTAAATAGCTTGCCATCGGACCAGATTGCCCAGCCGGGGTCAGTTGATCGTCTTCAGTTTGGCCGCCTTGTCGGCATCATACCACCAGCTGTCGATGATGCCGCGATCATAACGTGGTTTCAGGGTCGGACGTTGAAACTTTTCCCAGTAGGCGATGTTGTGCGCCGCCTTGTACCATTGGGGCACCCAATAGTGTCCGGCCCGCAGCACGCGATCGAGCGCCCGCGTCGCTGTCAGCAGTTCTTCCCGACTTTTGGCCTCGACGGCCCTAGCGATCAAGGCGTCGACCGCGGGCTGGCTGATACCGGCAAGGTTGAAGCTGCCTTCGGTCTTGGCCGCCTCGCTGCCCCAAAAGTTGCGCATCTCGGCGCCGGGCGTCAGGCGCAGCACATAGCGCGTCGTCACCACATCGAAATCGAACGACTTGACGCGGCGCTCGTATTGGGCCGGATCGATGCGGCGCACGGAGGCGCTGATGCCGAGTGCCTCAAGGTTCTTGACGTAGGGGAGCAGGATCCGCTCGCTTACCGGATCGGTGATCAGAAATTCCAGGCTCAAGGCTTCGCCGCGGGCATCGACCCGCTTGCCGCCCTTCACCTCGTAACCTGCTTCGCTCAAGAGGCGCACCGCCTCGCGCAGCAATTTACGATCCTGGCCTGAGCCGTCGGAGACGGGTGCGGTATAGGGGGCTTCGAACACCTCGGCGGGCAACTGAGCACGAAACGGCTCGAGCAGCGCCAACTCGGCCGCGCTCGGCTTACCCGATGCCTTCATCTCGGAGTTCTCAAAAAAGCTCTCGGTGCGCTTGTAAAGGCCATAGAAGATGTTCTTGTTGGTCCATTCGAAATCGAAGGCGTAGTCGAGCGCCTTACGCACGCGCGCATCGGCAAGCTTCGGCCGCCGGGTGTTGAGGAAGAAGCCTTGCGCGCCGGACGGGTTTTCATCGGGGAGCGTGAGCAGCGCGATGCGTCCCTGCCGCACGGCCGGCACGTCGTAGCCCGTGGCCCAGTCGCGCGAGGTAAATTCTTCGCGCAAGTCGTAGGCGCCCGCCTTGAAGCTCTCGAGCGCGGCGGTACGGTCGCGATAATATTCGTAGCGTACTTCATCGAAGTTGAAGCGGCCGCGCGTGACGGGAAGATCCTTTGCCCAATAGTCGGGGCGACGCCGGTAGCTGACGAACGTTCCCTGCTTGAAATCTCCGAGCTTGTAGGGGCCCGAGCCCAGGGGTGGATCAAGCGTGGTCTGCTCGAAGTCGCGGCTCGCGTAGTAGGCCTTTGACAGAATCGGCAAACCGGCAACCGTGAGGGGCAAATCGCGGATCTGCGTGCCGGTGAACAGGTAGCGCACGGTCGCCGGGTCGGAGGCTTGCGCTTCGACCACATCCCGCAGCAAGACGCGGTAGCTCGGGTGGCCCTTTTCCTTCAAGGTCGCAAAGCTAAAGACGACGTCGTCTGAGGTGAGCGGCGAGCCATCGGCAAATTTCGCCTCGGGGCGCAAGCGGAAGGTGACCGATTTGCCGTCGGCGGCGAGCTCGGCGCTGCGTGCGACCAGGCCGTAGACGGCATCGGGCTCATCCGTCGCCCGCGTCATCAGCGAATCGAACAACAACTCAAGACCCTGGGCCGCGTCACCCTTGAGGATGAAATTGTTGAAGCTGTCAAAGGTGGTCAGGGCGCCGGTGCCGATGGTGGCGATGCGACCACCCTTTGGGGCATCGGGGTTGACCCAGCCGAAATACGTGAAATCCGCCGGGTATTTCAGGTCGCCAAAGGCCGACAACCCGTGCCGGCCGCTATCCGCAGCCACGCTGGTCGACAAGCAGGCGCAGAAAACCACGGAAGTGAAGAAGCGCAATCGCCTCGGCATCAGCTGATCCGCCTCCCTGGCGAGGTTGGTTAACCGCGGGCGTCGGCCAGTCTTTTGGCGGCGGCGTCGTCATACCACCACACCCGCAGGAACGAGGTATTGCGGGACGGGAGCTTGCTGGGACGACCGAACATGTCCCACATCGCCAGCCGATCGAAAGGCATGTGCCATTGCGGCACGACGTAGTGGTGCCACAGCAGCGCGCGATCAAGCGCACGCGTCGCCGCCACTAGGCTCTCCCGGTCGGGAGCCAAGATGATCTTGTCGACTAGCGTGTCGATGGCAGGGTTCTTGATGCCGATTAGATTGCGGCTGCCTTCCCTGTCGGCGGCCTCTGAGCCCCAGAAATCGCGTTGCTCGTTACCGGGCGAAACCGACTGCGGGAAATTGCCGACGGTGATGTCATAATCGAACACGTCGCGCCGACGCTGGTACTGCGAGGTGTCAACGATGCGCACAGTGACTTTGACGCCGAGCTTTTCCAGCGCCGACTTGAACGGGAGCACGATGCGCTCGAAGTCGGGCTGCACCAGCAGGATTTCGGCCGTCAGCTGCACGCCGTCCTTGTTGGTCAGCACGCCGTCCTTCGGCTTCCAGCCGGCCTCGGCGAGGAGCTTGGCGGCCTCCGACATGTGTTTGCGCGCATCGTGCGGCGAGGTGTTGACGGGGTTCTTCCACTCGGCGCTGAAAACCTCCGGGGGAACCTGTGAGCGGACTTCCTCGAGAATGGCGAGCTCGCGCCCCTGCGGTAGTCCCGTCGCTTTCAGTTCTGAGTTGTCGAAGTAGCTGCCGAGCCTGATGTACTGATCATAGAACAGGTTCTTGTTGATCCACTCGAAATCGAGCGCGAGGTTGAAGGCGCGACGCACGCGCGCATCCTGGAACTGCGGCCGGCGAATGTTGAACACGAACGCTTGCATGGGAGCGACGCTGGCGATCGGCAGCGTTTCGAGCTTTACGAGCCCACGTTTGACCGCGTCGAAGTCGAACGCTGTCGCCCATGCCTTGGCGCTGCTCTCTCGCCAGAAATCGAGTTGGCTCGACTTGAACGCCTCGAAGGCTGGCACGCGATCACGGAAATAAAGGTACTTTATTTCCTCGAAGTTCCATTGCCCCTTGGCAACCGGCAAATCCTTAGCCCACCAGTCCTTGACGCGCTCGAAGGTTATCGAGCGGCCGGCGTCGACCTCCTTGATGCGGTAGGGGCCGGAGCCAAGCGGTACCTCGAGCGAGGATTTGCCGAGGTCGCGCGGCTCGCCGTTGGCCGCGGTGCCTTCCCAGAAATGTTTGGGTAGGACCGGGAGTTCACCGACAATCACCGGTAGCTCGCGGTTGCCTTTGACGTCAAACCTGAAGGTGACCTGATGCTCGCCGGTTTTCTCGGCATTTGTCACGTTCTTGTAATAAAAGGCATAGTTGGGGGACGCCTTCTTGATGGCATCTAGGGAAAAGACCACGTCCTCGGGCGTGATCGGTTTGCCATCGTGGAAGCGGGCCGCCGGGCGGAGCTGAAACGTTGCCGAGGAGTAATCGTCCGCGTGCGTCGTCCATTCGGCAATAAGACCGTAGGCGGTGGTCTCTTCGTCCGGGCTCGAGGACATCAGTTGGTCGTAGATCAGGCTGACGCCGGCCGCCACCGAACCTTTGACGGGGAAGGGATTGAGCGAATTGAAGCTGCCGAGCGCCCACTGGCGCACGCGCCCGCCCTTTGGTGCGTTTGGGTTGACCCAGTCGAAGTGCTGGAAATCCGGGCCAAATTTCGGTGTGTCGACCAGCGAAACGGCATGCCGCCTGGTCGCGGCATCCGCGGCAAAAGTCGGCAGGTCGGTTGAGACGAGCAGGACGCAAAACGCCGCCGCGGCACTTCCCAACCCGTATTTCCGAGCCATACGCGCGCTCGTCCTTCGCTAGCAGGGTTCCACCACCATATCATCAAACCCGAGATATATGGCCGCCACTGGACCAGGCGCCAAGTTAATCCTTGTCCACTTGTGCCGGCCATTCGGGCGCGAGCGTGGCCGCCATTGACCGGCCGGCCACCCCCAGGCAAGCCCGCTAGTAGCCGAGCCAAGCCTCGAGGGGACCTTTCGGCAAGGGCACCAGAAACCATCGCTCGAACATCAAGAACAAAGCGACGGCTATGATCGTACCGGCCAAAACGCCCTTCCAGATCGCATACTTTCCAAAATACCACATAAATAGGGCGATATAGATGGCGCTCGCCGCGTAGATGCCGATGTAGCCGATGGCGCCGACATAAAGCAGCAACGGCACCAGTACGGTGATGATCTTGAGAAAGGCCGAGCTGCTCACGAACGGGATGCCGGCCCCCGCGCCCCGGAACAGGGCGCGATAGAGGTTAACCAGACTCGCGGCCGCCATCGCAAGGGCGATGTAGAAAGGAAAATAGCCGGGTTCCGGACCATCGGACTCCCAGCCGATGCCGAGCCGAATGCTGTCGCCGATCACCACCGCAGCGGCGGCCAGAAACAAAAGCGCCACCACGATTTCCATGGTCCGCTTACTGACAAGACCCGAGCTGTGCTGGTGGTCGGCGTCGTTCATCGTCGATGTCGAGCTGTCGATGGCTGGCTGCAAGGGGAAACCTGTGCCCCGACCCGAACCCAGGTTCGGGCCGGGGCACAACGCATCACTTCTTGGCGAGAAAACCCGCTTCCGCCATCAGGTCGCGGTGCGTCTTTTCCGCGCCCTCCAACCAGGTTACGAACTGGTCGCCGGACATCATGGTTTGGTTGTAGGCGCCCTTTTCCATGTAGTCCTTCCAATCGTCGGTCGCGGCCACCTTCTTGAACAGGTCGACGTAGAAGGCGACCTGCTCCTTGCTGACCCCGGGGGCGCCGAAGACGCCGCGCAACATTTGGTACTCGACGTTGATACCGGCCTCCTTGCAGGTGGGGATATCCGACCAGGCCATATCCTTCGTGACCTTCTCGGTGTAGGTCGAGCGTTTGGCGTCGAAGAGGCACAAGGGCCGGAGGGATCCAGCCCTCCATTGCGCGACCGCCTCGATGGGATTGTTGACGCTGGAATCGATGTGTTTGCCGACGAGCTGAACGGCTACGTCGCCGCCGCCCTTGAAGGGGACGTACGTTATCTTCTTGGGGGTCGTGATCCGCTCCAGCGCCACGGTGATGATCTGATCTTCCTGCTTGGAGCCGGTGCCGCCCATCTTGAACTTGCGATCGTCGCCGGCCTTGATGGCCTCGATGTAGTCCTTGGCCGACTTGAACTCCGTCTCGCTGTTCACCCACAGGACGAACTGATCAAGCGCCAGCATGCCGATGGGCGTCAACTCCTTCCAATTGAAGGGTACGCCCGTCCCGAGCGGAGTAGTGAACAGGTTTGAGAGCGTGATGACGATCTTATGCGGATCCTTGCTGGCCCCCTTGATTTCGAGGAAGCCCTCCGCACCGGCTCCGCCGGGTTTGTTGATCACCACTATGGGCTGTTTCATCAGGTTGTGCTTGGCAACCACGCCCTGGACGAAGCGGGCCATCTGGTCGGCGCCGCCGCCGGTCCCCGCCGGGACGATGAACTCGACCGGCTTGGTCGGCTCCCAACCTTGCGCCGCAACCGGTATCGTCACCGCAGCGAGCACGGCAACCGCTGCGCTTGCGCTTGCCAGCCCTGACTTGGCGTATCGCAACATCGTTTCCTCCTCGTGTTTTTGCCTAACCGGCAACTTTGCGGGGATCGCTGCGCAAGGCTCCGAGCAGGGACCCGAGCAGTGGCCACAACAACATCAAAAGGCCAAGCGCCATGATCGTACCGACCAGCGCATTGGAGAAAAAGATCGTCACGCTTCCCTGTGAAATCAACATTGCCTGCCGGAAGGAGCTTTCGGCTTGGTCGCCCAGCACCAACGCCAGCACCATCGGTGCGAGCGGATAGCCGAGCTTGTTGAAGGTGTAGCCGACAACGCCAAACACCACCATCACCCACACGTCGAACATGGCATTGTTCACGGTGTAGGCGCCAACGGCACAAATCACCATGATGGCCGGCGCGATGATCGAGAACGGCACCCGCAGGATAGCGGCAAACAGCGGTACGCAGGTCAGCACCACGATCAGGCCGGCAATATTGCCGAGATACATGCTGGCGATCAGGCCCCAAACAAAGTCTTTCTGCTCCACGAACAAGAGCGGTCCGGGCTGCAGACCCCAGATCAGTAAGCCACCGAGCAGCACCGCCGCGGTGGGCGATCCGGGAATACCGAGGGTCAGCATCGGCAACAGCGCGCTGGTGCCGGCGGCGTGGGCGGCGGTCTCGGGCGCAACTACACCCTCGATGCTGCCCTTGCCGAACGCCTCGCCTTGCTTGGAAAAGCGCTTGGCGAGGCCGTAGCTCATGAACGAAGCCGGTGTCGCCCCCCCAGGCGTTATGCCCATCCAGCATCCGATCAGGCAGCTGCGCAGCGAGGTGATCCAATAGCGCGGCAGCTGCGCCCAGGTTCGTAATACGGCATTGAGCCGCAACTTGCCGTCGGCGCCCTTGAACTCCAGGCCTTCCTCGATGGAATTCAGCATTTCGCCGATGCCGAACAGGCCGATCACGGCGATCAGGAAGCCGAAGCCTTTCAGCAAATCGGTGAAGCCGAAGGTCATGCGCAGTTGGCCTGTCACACTATCGAGCCCGACGGCCGCCAGCGCGAAGCCCAGGCACATGGAGGCGATGGTCTTGCTCGGGCTGCCTCGCCCCATGCCGATGAAACTGGCGAAGGTCAGAAACTGCACGGCAAAGAATTCGGCGGGTCCGAAGCGCAGGGCGAATTTGGCGACCAGGGGTGCCAGGAAGGTGATGACGATGACGGCGAACAGCGCGCCGACAAACGACGAGGTGAAGGCTGCGGTTAAGGCTTCGTCTGCCCTGCCCTTCTGCGCCATGGGATGGCCGTCGAACGTCGTGGCAACGGACCAAGGCTCGCCCGGAATATTGAAGAGGATCGAGGTGATGGCGCCGCCGAACAACGCTCCCCAATAAATGCAGGACAGCATGATGATGGCTGACGTCGGCGGCATCGAAAACGTCAGTGGCAGGAGAATTGCGACGCCGTTGGCGCCGCCGAGCCCCGGCAGCACGCCGATGATGACGCCCAACAGAATGCCGATCATCATCAGCAAGACGTTGTACCAGCTGAGCGCGACTGCGAAGCCACCCATCAGCGAGGCGATTTCGTCCACTGTCGCGTCTCTTTCTCGGCCGTTTCCTGGATGCGGCGGTCTGCCTGGCGCGGTACCGAAGCGCAGGTGCCCCCTTGTCTGGTATACCATGTGCCAATTAACCTGACGACGCAACTCCCTGTTTGTGGCGGCCGGGCGAGAAATTTATTTGCGAATCGTTGGCAAGAAGCCATTTTCCTGCTAAGCGCATGCGGCTTGTCCGGCACGACAGGCGTGGTGTATGGTATACCAGAAACCACCGGCGATGGCCGGTTGGGTGGGGTGGAGCGCGTGGCCGATACGCAGCTAAAAATTGCTCCCATTGGCGAGGGGATCAGCCTCAAGGCCCGTGCCTACGAGGCCTTAAAGTCGGCAATCCTCAACATGAACATCTACGCCGACGAGGCCGAGCTGCGCCTCGATGAGCGCGATTTGTCGCAGCGCTTCGGCGTCAGCCGCACGCCCCTGCGCGAAGCGCTGGCCCAGCTCGATCAGGAGGGCCTGGTACGCATCGTTGCCCGGCGCGGCATCTTTATCGTGCGCAAGACCAAGGCCCAGATCCTCGACATGATCACGGTTTGGGCCGCGCTCGAAAGCATGGCGGCGCGCCTTGCCACCGAGCAGGCCGCAGGCGACGAGATCGCGCAGTTGCACGCTCTCGTGGATCAGTTCTCGCAGGACGAGATTGCCCGCAAGATGGGCGAATACTCCGACGCCAATATCAAATTTCATCAAGCCATCATCGGCCTCGGCAAATGCCGGCTGATCGTGGAGATGAGCGACGATCTGTTTTTCCACATGCGCGCGATCCGGCAACGAACGATCTTCGAGCAAGATCGGGCCAAGCGGTCGATCGTCGACCATAAGGAGATCGTTGCGGCGCTCGAGGCGCGGGATACCGAAAAGGCGGAGCGGTTGGTGCGTCAGCACACGCTGCGCCTGCGCGATCATGTTGACCGTTACGTCAATCTCGACTGACGAAAAAAGCCGGTGGCCAATCCTGGTGTGCGGAGTAAAGGAGACAACCCATGGCGGCTGAAGCGGCAGCAAGAACAACCCCGAGCGCCGAAGATTTTCGACCCCGCACCCATCCCAATCGCGCCGATGGGCGGGTGCGCCTGCGCCCGGCAGCCCCGGCGCCGTAGCCGCGAACCGGGCGGAAAACAGAGCAAATTTTTGAGGGAGGACGCGCAATGTCCGCAGCAGATGCCAAGGCAGTCGAACCCGAGCGGGAACTGACCGACGGCTTTCATCTCGTCATCGACGCGCTCAAGCTCAACGGTGTCAAGACGATCTATGGCGTTCCCGGTATTCCGATTACGGACTTTGGCCGCATGGCGCAGGCCGCGGGCATTCGCGTGCTGTCGTTCCGCCATGAGCAGAACGCCGGCAATGCGGCGGCAATCGCCGGCTTTCTCACGAAGAAACCCGGCATCTGCCTCACTGTATCGGCGCCGGGCTTTCTCAATGGTCTGACGGCCTTGGCCAATGCCACGACCAACTGCTTCCCCATGATCCTGATTTCGGGATCCTCCGAGCGCGAGATTGTGGACTTGCAGCAGGGTGACTACGAAGAAATGGACCAACTGGCGATCGCCAAGCCGCTTTGCAAGGCGGCGTTCCGCGTGCTGCACGCTGCGGATATTGGCATCGGCGTGGCGCGCGCCATCCGCGCCGCCGTCTCCGGTCGGCCGGGCGGCGTCTACCTCGATCTGCCGGCCAAGCTGTTCTCGCAGGTTATCGATGCAGCCGCGGGCGAGAAATCCCTGGTCAAAGTCGTCGATCCGGCACCGGCGCAGCTTCCCGCCCCGGCGGCCGTAAAACGGGCGCTCGAGGTGCTCAAGGGCGCCAGGCGCCCCTTGATCATCCTCGGTAAGGGTGCCGCCTACGCCCAGGCCGACGCTCAAATTCGCGCCGTGGTGGAAAAAACCGGCATCCCGTTCCTGCCGATGAGCATGGCGAAGGGCCTGCTGCCCGACACCCATCCGCAGTGCGCGGGGGCCGCGCGCTCGACGGTGCTCAAGGACTCCGACGTCGTGATGCTGGTGGGTGCGCGCCTGAATTGGCTGTTGTCACACGGCAAAGGCAAGACCTGGGGTGCACCGGGTTCGAAGAAATTTATTCAAATCGACATCGAACCCAAGGAGATGGACAGCAACGTCGAGATCGTGGCGCCCGTGGTCGGTGACATCGGCTCGTGCATGTCGGCGCTGCTGGAGGGCATCGACGCCAACTGGCCGACGCCGCCGGCCGATTGGGTCGCCGCCGTTAGGGCGAAGCGGGAAGAGAACGTCGCCAAGATGGCGCCGAGGCTCATGAAGAATTCGGCGCCCATGGATTTCCATGCTGCGCTCGGGGCGTTGCGCACCGTCATCAAGGAGCGGCCCGACGCCATCCTCGTCAACGAAGGCGCCAACACGCTCGATTTGGCGCGCGGCGTCATCGACATGTATCAGCCGCGCAAGCGGCTCGACGTCGGCACCTGGGGCGTGATGGGCATTGGCATGGGCTTCGCCATCGCCGCGGCGATCGAAACCGGAAAACCCGTGCTCGCCGTCGAGGGCGACAGCGCCTTCGGTTTCTCGGGCATGGAGGTGGAGACGATCTGTCGCTACAACCTGCCGGTCTGCGTCGTCATCTTCAACAACAATGGGATCTATCGCGGCACCGACGTCAATACGGCCGGCGGCTCCGATCCGGCAACGACCGTGTTCGTCAAGGATTCGCGCTACGACAAGATGATGGAAGCGTTCGGCGGCGTCGGCGTACATGCCACGACGCCGGACGAACTGAAGCGTGCCGTCGACAAGGCGATGGATTCCGGCAAGCCAACCATCATCAACGCGGCGATCGATCCGGCCGCCGGCAGCGAAAGCGGCCGCATCGGCAACCTTAACCCGCAGAGCGTGGTGAAAAAGAAATAGTGGAGCAGGCAATGGGAAAGGCACTCGAAGGCGTCCGCATTCTCGATTTCACGCACGTGCAGTCGGGTCCGACCTGCACGCAACTGCTCGCCTGGTTCGGCGCGGACGTCATCAAGGTGGAGCGGCCGGGCGTTGGCGACATCACGCGCGGCCAACTGATCGACGTCAAGGGCGCAACTCGCTCTACTTCACCATGCTCAACCACAACAAGCGTTCGATCACGATCGACAGCAAGAACAAGAAGGGCATGGAGATCCTCGAACGGTTGGTCAAGACATGCGACGTGCTGGTCGAGAATTTCGCGCCAGGCGCGCTCGATCGCATGGGTTTGACCTGGGAGCGCATCCACGAGCTCAATCCGCGCATGATCTATGCGTCCGTGAAAGGCTTCGGCCCGGGGCCGTACGAGGATTGCAAGGTCTATGAAAACGTGGCCCAGTGCACGGGTGGCGCGGCGTCGACAACCGGCTTCCGGGATGGACCGCCGCTGGTGACAGGCGCACAGATCGGTGATAGCGGCACCGGGTTGCATCTGGCGCTCGGCATCGTCACGGCACTCTATCACCGCACCATGACCGGCCAAGGACAGCGGGTCACCTGTGCCATGCAGGATGGCGTGCTCAACCTCGCGCGCGTGAAGATGCGCGATCAGCAGCGCCTCGCGCACGGGCCGCTCACGGAATACAGCCAGTATGGGGAAGGCATTCCGTTCGGTGATGCGGTGCCGCGTGCGGGCAACAACTCCGGTGGAGGCCAACCTGGCCGCATCCTCAGATGCAAAGGCTGGGAGACCGATCCCAACGCCTACATCTACTTCATCACGCAGGCGCCCGTCTGGGAGGCGATCTGCGACGTGATTGGTGAGCCCGGCTGGAAGACGCACCCCGACTATGCCAAGCCGGCGGCGCGCCTGCCGCGCCTCAACGAGATTTTCGCGCGCATCGAACAGTGGACGATGACGAAAAGCAAACTCGAGGCCATGGAGATCTTGAACAACTACGACATCCCATGCGGGCCGATCCTGTCCATGAAGGAGCTGGCCGAGGACCAATCGCTGCGCGCGACCGGTACCATCGTCGAGGTGGACCATCCGACCCGCGGCACCTACTTGTCGGTCGGCAATCCGATCAAGCTGTCGGCGTCGCCCTCGGATGTGCAACGCTCACCGCTGTTGGGCGAGCATACCGACCAGGTGCTCGCCGAACTCGGCTATTCGTCCGATGATATCGCGGCCCTGGCACGCGCGGGCGCGACGGCAGCGCTGAAAAAACAGGCGGCGGAGTAGCTATTTCCGACTCTCGCCGCGACCGCGGGAGAGCTGAACCGAGCGGAGGCATGGTGATGCGGATCGTAGTGCATGGGCAGGAAGCCTTCGGCAAGGCCGTGCTCGAGAAGCTGCTCGAGCGCAAGGAGAATGTGGTGGCGGTGTTCTGCGCGCCCGACAAGGCGGGTCGTGCCGAGGATCCGCTCAAGGTGTTTGCCAACGAGAAGGGCTTGCCCGTACACCAGCCCAAGAGCTGGAAAACGCCGGAGGCACTCGAGCTCATGAAGTCGGCAAACGCCGACCTGTGCGTGATGGCCTACGTGACGCTGTTCGTACCCCAGCCGGTGCTCGATGCTCCCAAGCTCGGCACCATCCAGTATCATCCCTCGCTCTTGCCGCTGCACCGCGGTCCCTCCTCAATCAACTGGCCCATCGCCATGGGCCGGACCGAGACTGGGCTGTCGATCTTCTGGCCCGACGAGGGACTGGATGAAGGTCCGATCTTGCTGCAGAAGAAGGTCGAGATCGGTCCCGATGAGACTTTGGGCGATGTGTACTTCAAGAAGCTGTTCCCCCTAGGCGTCGATGCCATGATGGAAAGTGTCGATCTCGTGCGCGCGGGCAAGGCACCCAGGGTGGCGCAGGATCACGCCAATAAGACCTACGAGAGCTGGTTCAAGAAGGATGTGGCCGAGCTCGACTGGGCCAAGCCCGTGGCCGAAGTCTACAACCTCATCCGAGCCGCGAATCCCGCACCGGGAGCGTGGGGTGTCGTTAACGGGCAAAAAGTTGATATTTTCGACTCGAGCAAAGTATCGGCTCGCGGCAAGCCGGGGGAGATCCTCAGCCTCGATGCCAACGGCATGACGATCGCCGCGGCGGATGGTGCCATCCAGGCCAAACGCGTGCGCGGTGCCGACGGCAAGAAGGTCGCAGCTGCCGAGTGGGGGGCCTCGGTCGGCGTCAAGGCGGGCGACGTTTTCGCTCGGCCTACGGCGAAATCGAGCACTTAAATCTTCAGCACGCGCGCGAACTCTGTGGAGGGAAAGTCATGGCCGTGAAGTCGGATATCGAAATCGCGCGCGAGGCAAAGATGAAGCCGATCGCGGAGGTCGGCAAAAAGATCGGTATTCCCGGCGATGCGCTGCTCAACTACGGCCCGTACAAGGCCAAGGTTTCGTTCGATTTCATCAACGCGGCACAAAAGCACACCGACGGCAAGCTGATCCTGGTGACCGCCATCAGCCCCACCCCTGCCGGCGAGGGCAAGACCACGACGACGGTGGGGCTCGGCGACGGCCTCAACCGCATCGGCAAGAAGGCCATGAGCTGTCTGCGCGAACCCTCGCTTGGGCCCTGCTTCGGCATGAAGGGCGGCGCGGCCGGCGGCGGCTATGCGCAGGTGGTGCCGATGGAGGACATCAACCTGCACTTCACCGGCGACTTCCACGCCATCACTTCCGCGCACAACTTGCTCTCGGCCCTGATCGACAACCATGTTTACTGGGGCAATCCCGCGGGGCTCGACAGCCGGCGCGTAGCGTGGCGACGCGTCATGGACATGAACGACCGCGCGCTGCGCTCGATCGTGAACTCGCTGGGTGGGGTGGCCAATGGCTTCCCGCGCGAGGATGGATTTGACATCACCGTGGCCTCCGAAGTAATGGCCATCCTCTGCCTGGCGCTGGATCTGAAGGATCTCGAGCGGCGGCTCGGCAACATCGTGGTGGGCTATACGCGCGACCGCAAGCCGGTAAAGGCGGCCGACATCAAAGGCGACGGCGCCATGACCGTGTTGCTCAAGGATGCGCTGATGCCGAACTTGGTGCAGACACTGGAGAACAATCCGGTGTTCATCCATGGTGGGCCGTTCGCCAATATTGCGCACGGCTGCAACTCGGTGCTGGCGACGCGCACGGCGCTCAAACTGTGTGACTACGTCGTTACCGAAGCCGGATTCGGCGCCGACCTGGGGGCGGAAAAGTTCTTCGACATTAAGTGCCGCAAGGCTGGTCTCAATCCGGCAGCGGCGGTGATCGTTGCCACAGTGCGCGCCCTCAAAATGCACGGCGGCGTCGGCAAGGACGATCTCAAGCATGAGAATCCCGCCGCGGTCGCCAAGGGTTGCGACAATCTCAAGCGGCACCTGGAAAACGTGCGTAAATTCGGCGTGCCGCCGGTTGTCGCCATCAATCGCTTTATCACCGATAGCGATGCCGAGATGGCAGCGGTGATGCAGGCTGCCGAAAGCGCCGGCACCAAGGCGTTTGTGTGCACGCACTGGGGCGATGGTGGCAAGGGCATCGAGGCACTGGCCCGGCAAGTGGTTGAGGTCGCTGACAGCGGACAGGCAAAATTCAAACCGCTCTATGCGGATGCGCTGCCGTTGCGCGACAAGGTCAAGACCATTGCCACGGAGATCTACCATGCCGCCGACATCGCCTGCGACGGGGCGATCGAGGCGCGCTTCAAGGAGTTGCAGGACGCTGGCTACGGCCATCTGCCCGTCTGCATGGCCAAGACGCAATATTCGTTCTCGACCGATCCCAACAAGCGTGGGGCGCCGAGCGGACACATTGTACCGATCCGGGAGCTGCGGCTTTCCGCCGGTGCCGAGTTCGTCGTCGTGATCACGGGCGAGATCATGACCATGCCTGGCCTGCCGCGCCTGCCGGCCGCCAATAGCATTCGGCTCAACGAGCAGGGCCAGATCGAGGGCCTGTTCTAAGGCGGAGGGCAAGCGCAAGGCGCCCCGGTCTCGTCGCTTGCGGCCAGAACAAGGCGCGCGACCGCGGCACGGCTCAATTTGCCGGTGCTGCCCGTGGGCAAGGCGTCGCGGATCAAAATCACGTCGGGAACCTTGAACGTCTCGATCCGTTGCGCCGCCCAGTGACGCAAGGCGTCGGGCGTCAACTCCGCGCCGGGTGCGACGGTGACAATGGCGGCAATCGCCTCGCCCAAACGCGGATCGGCCATGCCGGCGCAGAGCGCGCCGGTCACCTGTGGATGGCGCACAAGCAGGGCGTCGATCTCGGCGGGGGCGATTTTGTTGCCGCCCCGCGAAATGATGTCCTTCAAGCGTCCGACGATCTCGACCCGGCCGTCGGCGCGCAACCTCGCCTGGTCGCCCGTGCGCAGGTATCCCTCGACGTAGGCGGCGGCGCTGAGGTCAGGATCATCGAGATATCCCAGCATGTCGAACGGGGTCTTGAGCAGTAACTCACCGGCCGCGCCGGGCTTTGCAGGTGCTCCATCGGCATCGACGATGCGGTAGTGCACCTCCTCCGTCGGGCGCCCAATCGAGCCCAAGCCGACGGCAAACTCCCGTGCCGGGAGACAGAAATCACACGAACCCGTCTCGGTCAGCCCGTAAAGATCATAGATCTCCGTGCGCGGAAAGAGATCGCGCAGGGCGCTAGCAAGCTGGTGAGGGAGGCTCTCGCCGCCGCTAAGGAGGCTGCGCAGGTTGGACGCAGGGGGTACCGGCGTTTGCGCCAGCAGCGTTCGCAGCATGGTGGGGACGACGGCCAGGACGCTGGCGCCCTCGGCCAGCTTGTTGGCGAGGCCGGCGGCCGTGAACTTCCCCATCAGCACAAGATGCGCCCCGCTCAAGATCGAGAGCAGGCTGACCCAGATGCCGAAGATGAAGCTAAGCTGCAGGGGAACGATGACGATGTCGTCGGCGGAGAATTTCAGCAAGCGATCGAGGACCTCGAGTTTTCGCGCCAACCTTTGGTGCGCCAACACGACGCCTTTCGGCTTGCCGGTGCTACCCGACGTGAACACGATCAAGGCGGCCCCGCGCAAAAGCTCGCGCGGTGCCGGCTGCAGCTGCGAGATCGACGCGACGCCTTCACCCGACACGCTGAGACGTGCACCCGTTGCCTGTCGAATGCCCGCCACACTCGCCGGCGTCGCCGCTGAATTGAGCGGTACGGCCACGCCGCCAGCAAGCCAGGTGCCGAGCAGCGCAGCCAGGTCGAGGGGGGCGTTGGCTATTCGGCAAAGCACGGGCTCGCCCGGCGCGATGTTGTTTGCAACGAGCGCGCGCGCAATCGCCTCGGCTTTGAACTGGATCTGGTCGGCGGTCAGCAGGACGCCGCCGGCACCCTCGATGCAGCTTGGGGTTCGCCCGCGCGTCGGTCGCCCGAGCATGGCTGGTTCGGGCGATTGTTTCAGCGCAGCCCGGTTGAGCGCAGTTTGCTTGAGGGCGGCCTGTTTGAGGGCAGTTTGTGCAAGCGCAGTTTGCTTTAGGGCAGTTTGTTCAAGGGCCGTCTGTTTAAGGGCGGTTTGTAGTTGTCGCGCCAGCTCTGCGGTCATGATCATCCTTTGGGAAAGCGGGCCTCGCGCCAGGCAAGGGCCGCCTTCAGGCCGTCGCGGTGGGCGATTTCCATAAAGCGAGCCTTGTCCGGCGAGCCTTCACCCTCGATGCCAAGATCGATGGCGAGGGCATCTTCGAGGGCGGTCAGCAGGCCCTGTGCCTCGAGCGCGCGATTGATGGCGCGCTTGGTTTCTTTCACGAGTTTGGGATCGATGACGGCGATGTGGCGAGCGAGCGCAAGGCTGGCATCATCGAGGTCTTCCGCGGGCACGATCCGATTGATCATGCCGATTGCAAGCGCGCGATCTGCATCGATGCGATCCTCCCCGGTCAGGATGATCTCCTTGGCGACCTTGGGTCCCACGAGCCATGGCAGGATCATGACCACGATGCCGGCGCCGAATTTGAGCTCCGGCTCGCCGAAGACGGCGTCACGCGCCGCGACGGTCATGTCGCAGGCAAGGGCCAGCTCACAGGCCCCGGCGAGGCACGGCCCGCGTACGGCGGCAATGGTGGGCTTGGGGGAGTGCCAGAACCGCATGATGGTGTCGAAATCCTTGCGCAGGATCGGCTGCCACTGCGCCGCACCCTGCGGGCGCCGCTGCATCTGCTCCTTCAGGTCAAAGCCGGAGGAAAATGTCGAACCTGCACCGCGGACGATGATGGCACGCACATCCATATCACCCTCGAACGCGTCCAGGGCTTGGCCGATTTCGGCGAGCATGGCCTGGCTCAAGGCATTCGCGCGTTCGGGACGATTGAGCGTGATGCGCGCGACGGCACCAATCCGCTCGACCAGGATGGTGTCGAATTCCACCTCGTGACCTCCCTTGCCGTCCTCAAGCAGCCACCGCCAATGGGCGTCAGCGACGGTGATCGCTGCCCCTCTGCTCCAGCGCCTTCAGCGACGCATAGGCATTGACGCGGCCAAGCCCAAAATCCTCGTCACGGCCCTGCGGTCCCAGATCTTCCGCCCCCGCCGTCATGAGGTCGACGACCGCGCCGGTATCCAAATCACGATTGCGCTCGAGCAGCAGGGCAACGATGCCGCTGACGTAGGCCGTGGCGAAAGAGGTGCCCGAAAGATAGGAGTGCTTGCCGCTTTCGACCGGGGCCAAGATGTCGACGCCGGGGGCGGCAAAAGCGATGTAGCTGCCGCGATTGGCTTGGGTATAACGCTGATCCTTGGCGTCGACCGCCGTGACGGCGATCACTTCCGGATAGGCGGCCGGATAGACGGGCGCCGCCTTCGGCCCGTTGTTGCCGGCCGCGGCAACGGCAATGACACGCCGCGCGGCCGCCGAGCGCAGGGCCAGGTGCAGCGTGTCGTCCTTTGGGCCGACAAAACTCAAGTTTAGGACGTTGGCCTTGTTCTCGACGGCCCATTCGATGGCACGCAGCAAGGTCCACGAGGTGGTTTCCGCCGCCTCGCCGGCATTGCGCAGTTGGAAGGCGCGCACGGCCAGGATCGAGGCTTGCGGCGCCACACCAGCAACCACGCCTTGCGCGCGAATGATGCCGGCCACGGCCGTGCCATGGAAACCGACCATGCGATCTGGAGCACCGACGGCGTCGAATGCCAGCGAAATCGCGCCAGCGAGGTCGGGGTGGGTCTGGTCGATGGCGGAATTGATCACGGCAACAACGACATCCCGACCGCGCGCAAGCTCGTGTGCCTGTGGCAAGGCAATCTTCTCCAGCGCGTATTGCGGCAGAACCGCTTGCGGGCTGCTCGTCGCCGCCTGCGCGCGATAACGGAAGTTGGCCTGCACGAGCCGAACCCGCGGATCCCGCCGCAAGGCGGCCATCACCTGCGCGAGGGAGCGGTTACCCCGCACCTCATAGAGTTCGCAGCGACCGCCGAGCAGCGGCATGAGCTGGGATTGCTTGCGCTCCAGACGGTGCCTGCGCGCAAGCTCAACGGAAAGGTCGCCCGACTGGTTCTGATCCAAGACGATCAGAACCTGGCGCGGAACCGATTGCGATCGGGCAAGGGATGTCGCAGCCCGCTCCGAGCGATGCGGCACATTGCCGAACTCATTGCCGCCCGCAGGAGGTTGGGTGGGGATGGTGACGATCGGCGGCAGGTACGGTCGGCGCGCCTTGCCCAGGCGCTTGCCCCACCGGCGAGGATCGCGGCCCTCGAGCCCTGCTCCGCTCGTCTTGGCCTGGTGGCGACCAAGGCGCGGCTGAAGCGCCTGGCCAACCTTGAACGAGGGGAACTGGCCACGATCGAGCGCTTCGCCAGCGCTCGCCGGTGCGGCGGCGATGCCGATAAGCGCGAGGGCGCCGAGCGCCAGCAGCGCCTGCGAAGATCCGAAGGAGCTTGAGGTCGAGGTGCGCAGAAGGCGAGACATGACCAATCACTCCTTGGCCGGTAGCACGAGGCGCACGACATCGCGCCGCGCCGCAAGTTGGCGCTGCAGGGCATCTGCTGCCACCGGCGAGCGGTCGCTGATGCGCAGCTTGACTTGATAGATGCCACCCGGCTTCGGTCCATCGACGATGCGGGCATCGAAGTCCTGTAACAGCCGGGTCAAGTCAGCGGTCGAAGCCGTGTCGGTGAAACCGACAAACAAGGATAGACCCTCCCCACCGTCCTTTCCCGCCGCGGTCTGATAGCCGCCGCCGTTGCCCTCAACCAGCAGCGCGGTGATGGCGAGGCTCTGCACGAGCAGCAGGCAGGCCGCCGCATAGGCGCTATAGCGCACCGCCCGCGGCGTCGGCGGAGTAAAGAGTTCGGCGATGGCGCGGTAGCCTTCGCTTGCGAGCAATCGCCCGAGCAGGCCGGGCCGGCGCTCGGGCAGGGCGGCCATCAATCGCTCCAGCGCCAGCGCCGACGGCGTTGGCAACGCCTCGTTGGCGAGGATGGTCTCATGCCGCTCTTCACGGATGAGGTCGAGCTGGCGGCGGACCTCGGGATGGTGGGCAAGATAGCGCTCCACGCGATCGCGGTCGGTCGCATCGAGGGTGCCGCCAACGTACCAGGGCAGGAGCATCTCGATCTCTTCGCGCTCAGAGAGCGCCGTCTCGTCCTCGCTCATGGCCAACCTCGATCCACCCCAGCGCTTTTCAATAGCTCCGACATCCGCTTGCGGGCGTAAAACATGCGGGTCTTTACCGTACTCTCCGGTATGCCAACAATGCTGCTTACCGCGCCAATTGACATCTCGTGATAGTAAACGAGATCAATGACTTCTCGGTGCGCGGGGGACAGCTGCTCGAGGCACCGGCGCAGGATCGCCGCCTTGTCGGTCTTCTGTAGCTCGACTTCGGGACTATCCTTCGCATCGGCAATCTCGGCGGCTTCCTCCTCGTTCCAGCTCTCCTCCCTGCGGCGGCGCAGGGTGCTGACGGCGCGATGGTGCGCAATCGACAAGAGCCAAGTGGCCGTGCTGGCCTTTCCCTCGAAGGTGCCGGCATTGCGCCAGGCCGCCAAAAACACCTCATTGGTTAGCTCCTCGGCGATCGCCTCCTGACGCACGAGACGCAGGAGGAAACGAAAGACGCGGGCTTGGTGTCGCGCGTACAACCCGCGCAGAGCCGCCTGGTCCTGGGCGGCGATACGCGCCATGAGTTGCGCATCGTGCGCTTTTTCGTTCATGGCGCCGCCACCAGGACCGACGTCTCGCACGCCTTTTGTCGCTCCGACATGATCAATGGTTCATGAGTTTGCAAAAATGGCTCGACTTGCCCCGCTTCCGACGCGGCCGCCAGCGCGGTGCCGTAACGCTATCACGAGCAGGCAAGGTTTGGGGTAACCGGCGCCCCAGCGCCGCACACATTGCCGCTTGTCGACGGTGGATGCAAAAAATTTTTCGTTGCCTTGAACCTTGTTGGCCGCTGCCGCGACTACCGGGCATGCGGTCGGCACCTCCCGGCCAACAGTCAAACCCAAGGAGTTCGCAGTCATGACCTCGTCCAAACTCAGCGCTTGCAAAGCATCCGCCCTGATCCTCGGCGCCGCCGTCCTGCTGACCGGGCCTCTCACGTCGATCGCGTTGGCGCATGGCCATCATCATCACCGCCATGGCGTTCGCATCCTGATCGGTGGCGGTCCCGGTTATTACGGCTACGGCAGCTCCTGCCGCTGGTTGAAGTTGCGCGCGCTTGAAACCGGAAGCCCGTACTGGTGGAAGCGCTATCGCTTCTGCGTGTACGGTTGAGCGAGGACGGGCCGTTGGCTCGATCTGATCGTCGCTCGCCGCCCCGTTGCCGCCCCCCGTCGCGGCAGCGGGGCGCGCTGTCCCAGTGTGCGATCGGTGAACCGAACCGTTCGGGTCACCTTGTTTTCTATTGTCGACGAACACTCACTTGCAGCTTTGACCGTGGCCCGCCCGCCGATCGGCCGCAACGGCCCCGCGCATGCCCGCCCCGGCGCGCGCGAGTGTCTCCCGGGCAGGCCTCTTTTACGCCTGGCTCGTGCCGGATAGGCTGTGCGGGCACCGGGTTGGCATCTGGTGTCGGGATCGGTGCCTAATCTCTTCGGTCTCGGCCGCTTAGGTATCCCATCCGATCGGAGAGGTATGAATGCCGAAAATTGTACTGGTGCCGCCATCGGCCGATGCGGGTGCGATCGCCCGCGATCTGGCGCCGCGCGGCTTCGAACTAGTGTTGCTTTCGCACACGGCCCCGGAGTTCGAGGCAGCCCTGGCCGGCATGGACTATATGGTGTGCTATCCCAATGTGGCGATGCCCGATGCCTTCTATCGCGCGGCGCCACGGTTGCGGCTCGTGCAGCTTCTCAGCGCCGGCTACGACAACGTCGATCTTGAAGCGGCGCGGCGTGCCAAAGTTCCCGTATGCAACAACGGCGGGGCCAATGCCATCTCGGTCGCCGAGCATAGCCTCATGCTAATGCTGGCGGTGTCGCGCAAGGTAATCTGGCAACACCGCAATGTGGCCGCCGGACGTTGGCGCGGTAACGGACCGGCGCCGCGAATGTATGAGCTTTACGGCAAGACGCTTGGCATCGTCGGGCTCGGCACCATCGGCAAAAAGGCGGCGCAGCTGGCGCGGGCCTTCGGCATGCGGGTGCACTACTACGACATCAGGCGGCTGAGCGAGGATGCCGAGGATGCGCTGGGTGTGCGTTTCCGCCTGCTGCGTGAACTGCTCAAGACCTCAGACGTCGTCTCCCTGCACCTGCCGCTCAATGCCTCCACGCGCGGCATGATCGGCACGGAAGAATTGGCACTGATGCAGCCGCTGGCGATCCTGATCAATACGGCGCGTGGCCCGGTGGTCGATGAAAGGGCCCTCCATGAGGCGCTGAGCGCCGGCAGACTGTTTGGCGCAGGTCTCGATGTGTTCGCGCAAGAGCCACCCCCGTCGAACCACCCGCTGCTCAAGCTCGACAACGTCGTCCTTACCGCGCACTTTGCCGGACCCACTTGGGACAATCACGTCGCCCGCTTTCGCAACGCCTTCGACAACGTTGAGCGAGTTCGAGCGTGGCGAGCCTCCCCTGTGGTTGGTGCCCGAGCTCGTCGCCTAAGGCCTTGACCCGACGGGCGCAGCCCTGCAGGCTTGCAACAAAAAGCGATTGGAACCGGGGGAGCTTATGGCGGTGCATCAGGAGCCGGCGGCGGCAGTCGGCACCGACCTGCCGCTCTGTGGCATCCGCATTCTCGATGTCGCCTCATTCATAGCCGCGCCGGTGGCGGCGACGGTGCTCGGCGATTACGGCGCCGACGTCGTCAAGGTGGAACCCGTGATCGATGGTGATCCCAATCGGCTGATCTCGGTGATTTCGCCGGGCTATCCCAAGTGTTCCGTCAACTACCCTTGGCACCTCGATTCCCGCGGTAAACGCTCGCTTGCCATCGATCTCAAGAATGTTGCAGCGCGCGTCGCGTTCGATCGCCTGATCGCTGCGGCGGATGTGCTGATTACCAACTATCCGGCGGCCTCCCGCAAGCGTCTGCGCCTCACCTATGAGGACGTGGCCAACGTCAATCCGCGCTTGATTTACGCCTCCTTCACGGGCTACGGCGAAACCGGCCCCGATGCCGATCAGATGGGGTTTGACACCAACGCTTATTTCGCGCGCTCGGGCCTTTACGACGGCGCGCGCTACGATGGGGCCCCGCCGGCTGTCAGCATGCCCGCGCAGGGCGATCGTCCCGCCGGTGTCGCCCTCGCGGCCGGCATCTTGATCGCCCTTTGGAACCGAGAGCGCACAGGTCGCGGCAGCAAGGTCGCAAGCTCACTGCTCGCCAATGGCATCTGGGCCAATGGCAATGCGGTCCAGGCCGCCCTGCTGGGTGCGCCGTTGCCGAAGCGGCCGCCGCCAGAGCGCCCGCGTAGCGCTCTCGCCAACGTCTATCGGACCGAGGACGCCCGCTGGTTTCAACTGACGCTCGTGCGGGAGGATCGCGATTGGGCCGGGTTATGCCGGGCCATCGAGCGCGAAGATCTGATTGGAGATCCACGCTTCGCCGATACGCCGCGGCGGCGGCGCAACGCCGCGGCGTTGGCGGCCATTCTACGCGAAGCCTTTGCGAGCCGGGCGTTCTCCGACTGGCGCGCGCGGCTCAAGGCCAATGCCATCGCCTTCGCCGCCCTAAGTCGCGCCCAGGACTTTGTCGATGACGAGCAGGCTGTGGCGGCAGGGATCCTGGTCAAAACGGCAAATCCCGAAATGTCGCGGACCATTGCCGCGCCATTTTCCATCACTGGCGTCAAGGTGCCGCCGCCGCGTCCCGGTCCCGCGCTCGGCACCCACTCCGTCGAGGTGCTGCGCGAGGCAGGCGTCGACGCCGAGGAGATCGCCGCGCTGACAGCTGCCGGCGCCTTGCGTTAATTGAGAAGCATGTCCCGAGGGCAACAAGGATGAACTGGCAGGAAGAGCTCGACGAGCTCAGGGCGCGCGAGCGCATGGCGCGTGAGATGGGCGGGCCCGACAAGGTACGCCGCCAACATGAAGGCGGACGGTTCACCGTGCGCGAGCGCATCGAGGCATTGATCGATGCCGGCAGCTTCCACGAGATTGGCGCCATTGCTGGCAAAGCCGATTACGATGCGGCCGGCGGCTTGCTCAGGCTTACGCCCTCGAACTGCGTGATGGGCCGGGCCCGCATTGAGGGGCGCCCCGTGGTCGTCGTGGGCGACGACTTCACGGTGCGCGGAGGGTCTGCCGACGCGACCATCCCGACCAAGCCGATCCTGGCGGAGCGCATGGCGGGCCAGCTGCGGCTGCCGATTATCCGCATCATCGAGGGCTCCGGCGGCGGCGGCTCGGTCAAGACCATCGAAACCTCGGGTCGGGCCAACTTGCCGGGCGGGCTCGGCCAGTCGAGCATCGGTTTTCAACTGCTGGCCGAGACCTTGTCCACTGTGCCCGTGGTGGCGCTGGGCTTGGGCTCGGTAGCGGGTCTTGGCGCCGCGCGGCTTGCCGCCAGTCACTATTCGGTGATGGCGAAAGGCACTTCGGCAATGTTCGTGGCTGGGCCGCCGGTGGTGGCGCGCGCGGGCCAGCAGCTCGACAAGCAGACGCTCGGTGGCTGGGAAGTGCAGTGTCGGGCCGGCGCGGTGGATCACGCCGTCGAGACCGAACAAGAGGCGTTTCAATGCGCCCGTCGCTTTCTGTCCTATCTGCCAGCGTCGGCCTATGAGGTCGCCGCGCGAGGCGAACGCAGCGATCCGACCGACCGGCGCGAGGAGATGCTTTTCAGCGTCGTCCCGCGCGATCGGCGCAAGGTCTACCGCATGCGTCCGATCATCGAGGCGGTCGTCGACAGGGGCTCCCTGTTCGAGGTCGGCCGCATGTTCGGCCGCTCGATCATCACCGCCCTGGCGCGTCTGGACGGGTTGCCGGTGGCGGTCCTGGCGAGCGATCCGTATCACTACGGTGGTGCGTGGACCGCGGAGGCCTGCCAGAAGATTGTGCGCTTCGTGGACATGGCCGAGACCTTCCATCTGCCCGTGGTGTATCTGGCGGACTGTCCCGGCTTTCTGATCGGTTTGGAGGCGGAGCGCAGCGCCACGATCCGACACGGCGTGCGTGCCATGGCGGCCATCAATCAATCGAGCGTGCCGTGGTGCACGATCATCGTGCGCAATGCCTTCGGCGTGGCCGGCGCGGCGCACGTGCCGGCCGGCCGCTTGGCCTTGCGCTATGCCTGGCTGTCCGGCTGGTGGGGATCGCTGCCGCTAGAGGGCGGGATCGAGGCCGCCTATCGCGCCGAAATCGATGCCGCGCCTGACCCTCAGGTGAAGCTGGCCGAGATCGAGGCGCGGCTCAACCAACTCCGCTCGCCGTTCCGGACGGCCGAAGCGTTTTGGGTCGAGGAAATCATCGACCCGCGCGATACGCGCCGGCTGCTGTGCGAGTTTGCCAATCTCGCCGAACCCTTACGAACGCCGGGCTTGCGGGCATTTCCGATGCGCCCCTAGGCTCAGGGGCCCCCAGGATCACGGGCTCCCCGGGGGATCGCAGGGTTGCGTCCGCCGCCGGCGCAGGTATCGTTGCCGTTGGCTGCAAAGCGCGTGTTGAAGTGAGCAGGTTCGAAGGCCCCAATCGGGAGAGGCGAACATGGCCGTTGCGGTGAAGTTTCTGACCCCCGCCGTTGGCGCCGAGATCTTGGGCGTGGATCTGCGACGCCTGAGCGATGCGGAATTCGCAGAGATTGCCAAAGTCTGGCACCAGCGGTCGGCCTTGCTGTTCCGCGCGCAGCAGATCGACGATGACGATCTCATAAGGTTCAGCCGCAGGTTTGGCGAGCTCGATCCGCCGCCGAACCAAGAGCACGGGCGCCTCAGTCCGCCCGACTACCCGGACATTTACGTCGTCTCCAATGTGCTCGACGCCAGCGGCCAGCCGATCGGCGCGCTTGGGGCTGGGGAGGCGGTGTGGCATACGGACATGAGCTATCTGGAGCTGCCGCCCGACGCCTCCATGCTTTACGCCTTGGAAATTCCAGCAGAAGGCGGCGATACCTGGATCTGCGGCATGGAAGCCGCATGGGCGGCACTGCCCGAGGCCTTGAAGGAACAGCTGCGGGGCCGGCGTATCAAGCACGATGGCACCTACAACAGCGGTGGTTTCCTGCGCCAAGGGGTTGAGCCCACCGACGATCCGCACAAGGCGCCCGGTGCCTGGCACCCGGCGGTGTGCCGGCATCCGGTGACAGGGGCCGCCAGTCTCTACCTCGGCCGGCGGCGCAATTCCTACGTCGAGGGCCTCAGCCCGGCGGCGTCGGCAGCGCTGCTCGATGCCTTGTGGGCCCATATCGACCGGGCCGAACTGCGCTACGAGCACAAATGGCGCGTGGGCGATCTGCTGTTGTGGGACAATCGCTCGACCATGCATAGACGCGATCCGTTTGATCAGTCGGCGCGGCGCGTCATGCATCGCACCCAGATCAAAGGTGGACATCGGCCGCAAGCCCACCTGGCGGCGGCCTGACCGGTTAGCCCCGAGCTCCAGCCCACGGACTTAGGCCGTCCGCATCCCTTGCGTCGGGCATCGCCGCCGGTCCCATCGCAAGCCCCGGATGGCCAGGGCGTTCTGGGGTGCGCGCCTTGACCTTGACGGCCCCCGCCGCTGCGTCAACAGGCCTTGGCTTCTCGGCCCTCAGGATAAAGCCTTATGAGGCCTTCCGCCGTTGCGGGACCAATGCCGCGCTCCGTGATCAGCCCTGTAACGAGCCGCGCCGGCGTCACGTCAAAGGCATCATTGCGCGCGGGGCTGCCGGCGGCGGCGATCTCGACCGGCAGCACCTGTCCGTCCCTACTGCGCCCCGTCATGATGAGCACTTCGTCGGCGCTGCGCTCCTCGATTGGGATATCGGCGCCGGCGCTGAGCATCCAATCGATCGTGGAGCGCGGCACCGCCACGTAGAACGGCACGTCATTGTCCTTCGCCGCCAGGGCCTTGAGATAGGTCCCGATCTTATTGGCCACGTCGCCGTTGCTGGTGACGCGATCGGCGCCGACAAAGCAAATGTCAACCAGTCCGCGCTGCATGAGATGCCCACCCGCATTGTCAACGATGATCGTATGCGGCACGCCGTGTGCGCCGAGCTCGTAGGCCGATAGTGCGGCCCCTTGATTGCGGGGGCGCGTCTCGTCCACCCACACATGCAGGGGCACGCCTGCGTCCCAGCTCTCGTAAATCGGCGCCAGGGCCGTGCCCCGATCCACGCATGCGAGCCAGCCGGCGTTGCAGTGGGTGAGAATGTTGACGCGCTCACCCGGCGGTTTGCGCGCCGCAATGGCATGCACGAGTTTGGCACCGTTGAGCCCAATCTGCCGATTTGTCTCAACATCCTCCTCGCAGATTTCTGCCGCCCGCCGATAGGCCGCCGCCACCCGGCGCTCGGGCGGCAGGTTGCGCACGGCCGTGCCCATCTCCGCAAGCGCCCAACGCAGATTGACGGCGGTCGGACGCTGCTCGGCGAGCAGCGCTAGGGCGTGAGCAAGCGCGGCTTCAGAGCTGTCGTGCCGCAAGGCCAGGCACACGCCATAGGCCGCCGTGGCACCGATCAGTGGGGCGCCGCGGACCTGCATGGTCTTGATGGCACGCGCAGCATCTGCAAGCGTCCTCAGCGCCACGACATTCAACGCGTGCGGCAGCTTCGTCTGGTCGATGATTTCCACCGACCAGCCGTCCGCCGCGACCCAGATCGTGCGATAGGCCTTGCCGCCGATGTTCATGCGCGAACGCCTCCAAAAATGCCAAAACGGGCCCTCTGCCTCGCAGGGGGGTGCCCAGCGCCGCGTCGCCGCCTCGCACCGGCAGGCCGGCGGCGGCGTGATGCGGTGCGTCCATGGCACGCCTCTCGCTCCAAGCATGTGCTCGCCAAGCATCTTGCTCAGGCGCAACGCTATATGGCGCGTTTTCAACAATCCGCAACATCTCCCTTGGGGCGCGAGAGCGTTGGCTGGGCGCGAGAGCGCCGCCGGGTCCGCGACCGCGCCGGCTGGAAGCGCGGGAGCACGGTGGTCGGGGCGCCGCAGCGCGGGGTTTTTGGGTCAGACGTCGGACGGGTCGGCAGTGTGCGGGGCCGTTCCCCGCGCCGCGGCGTCGCCTGCCCCCATCTTTTGCCGGTGCCCCTCGCCGGTTCCTAATGCCCTTCGAATGCCATCAGCGCATGGCACTTGATGCCGAGCGCGGCAAGCCGCTTGGCGCCGCCGAGCTCGGGCAAGTCGATGACGAAAGTCGCCCCGACGATTTCGCCGCCCGAGCGCTTGACCAGCTTGGCCGCCGCCTCCGCGGTACCGCCCGTGGCGATCAGATCATCGACGATAAGGATGCGCTCGCCCGGATCGATGGCATCCTCGTGCATTTCGATGATGTCGACGCCATATTCAAGCGTGTATTCCTGACCGATGGTCTTCCAGGGCAACTTGCCCTTTTTGCGGAAAGGCACGAAACCGCAACCGAGCCGGTCGGCAATGGCGCCGCCCAAAATAAAGCCGCGCGCCTCGATACCGGCCACGCCTTCGACGCCGGCATCGCCAAACGGCGCTGCCATCTGTTCGATCGCCGCCTTGAAACCCTTTGGGTTGCCCAACAGCGTGGTGACGTCGCGGAACATCACACCCGGCTTGGGATAGTTCGGAATGGTGCGGATTAGGCTCTTTAGATCTGACACGCGTGGGCCCCCAATCACTTTGGGCAGTCATAGCAAGCAGCCGTCGCCAGGAAAACTGGGCCAGGAAAACTGGGCCAGGAAAACTGGGCCAGGAAAACTGGCCTGGATCCAGGCGCCGAATTGCGGCTTTCGATGCGCGCCGGCCGCGCTTACACTGGCGCCACCGACAAGACCGGAGCCAAGCACCCCATGAAGATCAAGCTGCACCATGTCAACTTCTGCTCGACCAATGTGCCGGCGCTCGATGCCTTTTACCGTGACGTGCTCGATCTTCAACCGGAACCTTCACTGGAGGCGGGGCGTATACTCGACAAGGACGGCTATCCCGGCCGGGTTGCCTTCCGCACGGACGGCACGACGCAATTTCACTTGGCGGAGAAGGATTTGGGGATCAATTTTCGCACCGGCCAGGCGATCAACCCGGTGGAGCGCGGCCACATAGCCTTCCGTACCGACGATATCGAGGCTTTCAAGAAACGCTTGAAGGAAAAGGGCATTCCCTATTCGGACTACGGCGCCTGGGCGATGCGAGGCTGGGAGCAGATCTTCTTCTACGACCCCGAAGGCAACGTCATCGAAGTGCATCAGGTCAAGGAGTGAGCACGATCGAGGGCAGGGCCTCGAGCCGCGGGGGCGTGGCACGGGAGCACGCCCTCTCGCCGATGTCCGGCGCCGCGGCCGGTCTTGCTCACGCCGCGCTTCGGATCAAGTCTGCCGCCTTCTCTCCCACCATGATCGCCGGTGCGTTCGTGTTCCCCGACGGCATGGTGGGAAAGATCGAGGCGTCGGCGATGCGCAGGCCTTCGAGCCCATAAACCTTGAGCCGTTCATCCACCACCGCATTGGGCTCGCGTCCCATCCTGCAGGTGCCGATCGGGTGATAGGCCGTTTGCGAGTTATTGCGGATCCAAGCCAAGATCTCCGCGTCCGTCTCTACCTGCCGGCCAGGCGAATATTCCTCGCCGCGCAGCGCGTTCAATGGTTCGGCGCCGACGATGCGCCGGATCATGCGGAAGCCGTCGACCATGGCGCGCTGATCGATGGGGTCGGCCAGAAAATTGAAGCGAATTGCCGGTTGCGCGTCGGGATCGGCCGAGCGGATGTGGATGGAGCCCAGGCTTTCCGGTCGTAGCTGATAGACCGATACCGTCATGGAGGGGAAGTCCTGCAGCTTGCGCTGTTTGGGATCCTTAATGGCGTAGGGCACCAGGTGCATTTGCACGTCGGGTGTTGCCAATTCCGGACGCGTTCGGAGAAAGGCCAATAGGGGTGCCGACGGCAGGCTGAAGAAGCCGCCGCGCGTCACGAGATAGCGCAAAACTTCATTGGCCGCGCGCAGCCCGCGCGCCTTGTGATTATAGGACACCCGGGCGTCCTTCACCCGCCAGATGATGCGGGCATTGAGGTGATCACGGAAGTTTTCGCCCACTGCCGGCAGGGCGTGCTTTACCTCGATGCCGTATTTTTTCAGGATCTCGGGCTTGCCGATCCCGGACAGTTCCAGCAGCTGCGGGGTGGCCACCGCGCCGGCGCACAGGATCACCTCGCGGCGGGCCCGTGCCTCCACCGTCTTGCCATGCCGCAGGTAGGTGATGCCGGTGCATCGCTTGCCGTCAAGGCACACCCGTCGCGATGGGGCATCGGTCACGATGTGCAGGTTGGGTCGTTTCATCGCCGGCTTGAGGTAGCAGTGGGCGACACTCATGCGCTGCCCGCGCCAGATACTGGCCTGTGTCTTGACCACCCCCTCCTGGTCCTCGCCGTTGTAATCGGAATTGAGCTTGTAGCCGGCGGCGACCGCCGCCTTGAACAATGCGTCGTAGAGCGGGTTCTGGTCGGGGACCTCCGACACGCTCAACGGACCGCCGACCCCACGCCCGTTGGCGGCACCTTTCTCGTAGTTCTCAATGCGCCGAAACAGCGGCGCCACCTCCTGCCAGCTCCAGCCGCGCGCGCCCATCTGCGCCCAGGTGTCGTAATCGAGCGGCTGGCCACGTACCCACACCAGCCCGTTGATCGCGCTCGAACCCCCGAGCAACTTGCCGCGCGGAACCGGAATTGTGCGGTTAGCCGTGTTCTCCTCGGGTTCGGAGGCATACAGCCAGTTGGCACTGGCGTCGTTGATCAAGAGACCGAAACTGATGGGAAAGCGCGAGTAGGGGTGGCTGGCGCGTCCGGCTTCGACGAGCAGCACACGATTGCGCGGATTTTCGCTCAAGCGTGCCGCCAAGGCAGCGCCGGCTGAGCCGGCGCCGACGACAATGTAGTCGTACTCGTGCATCGATCTTGTTCCCCACAGTGCTGGGCGGCCTAATCTCGTCGCCCGTTGCCCCAAGCTCAGCCATGCCGATCGACCTAATGCCCTCGGTCGCCGGCTGCGGTCAAATACGTAAATCCAGGGACACCTGGGCTCGCCATGCCCGCCCCGCCGATCGGTTGCCCGCAGTTGCGATGCATCAACCGACGCAAACAGGCAACGAAAGAAAGCCCCGAAAGCGCGCGCGGCCGCCGCGGACCGGCGCGCCGGCCAGGCGATAGCTTGGGAAACGTGCCAACAAGTGGCCGATGGCGATGCGACCCTCGAGGCGTGCAATGTTGAGGCCGGCGCAGACATGGGCACCCGAGCCAAACGCCAGGTGCCGGTTCGGCTCCCGTGCGATGTCGAATAGATCCGGGTTTGCGAACTCGGCGGGGTCACGATTGGCGGCGCCAATACCGATGGTGAGGAATGTACCGGCAGGCAACGCTACCCCGCCGACCTCGGCGGGCGCGCTGATCATGCGGTTGCCGAGCTGATTGGAGCTTTCGAAGCGCAAAATTTCCTCCACCGCCGAGCGGATCAGCGCCGGGTTGGTGATCAGCCGGGCTTTGGCCTCCGGCCATTCGAGTAAAGCGTAGAGCCCATTGCCGATCAGATTGGTGGTGGTCTCGTGGCCCGCATTCAGAATAAAGATGATGTTGTGCAACAGCTCAAGTTCCGACAGCTTCTCGGCGCTCCGCTCGCCCTGGATCAGCCGCGTCAGCACGTCGTGGTCCGGATCGCCGAGCTTGGCACGGCGGTCGGCAACCAGGCCTTTGAGGTAGTCGAGGAAATCGCGCACGGCGCACTCGCCGCGCAGTTGTTGTTCGGGGGTCAGCGGAGGTTCGAGGGCACCCAGGATGGCAAGCGACCAGTCCCGCAGCGGGCCGCGCTCCTGCCTGGGCACGCCCAGCAGGTTGCCGATCACCTCGACCGGCACCGCCGCGGCGAAGTCGGCGATGAGATCGCCGCCGCCCTGTTGGCCCAGACGATCGAGCAAGCTGTCGACCAGGTCGATCACGGGCTGTTCGAGGTCGGCGATGGCGCGCGGGGTGAAGGCGCCGGCAATGATTCTGCGTACGCGTGTGTGCAGAGGCGGATCATTGAAGACGAGGCTGGTGGTATGATGCTGATAAAGTAGGCTGTCGCCGTACTTGGGCCGAAACTCACGCTTTTTGTCGGACGAGAACAAGATCACGTCCTTGTAGACGGTCGCGCAGTCGACGTAGCGGGACAGGAAATAGCTGCCGTCGGGCAGGCGATACACCGGCGCGTGCGCGCGCAACGCATGATAGTAAGGATAGGGATTGGCGAAGTAGTCGGCCGGCAACCGTCGCAAATCGAAAGTCAAGGCTGCCGAGCGGGCAGCGTCGGCGTCGGCAAAGTAAGCCGGCGCAGGTTGAGGCAGCGGCTGCTCGGCCGTCGGGCTCATTCTTGTCTTCCTCGCTACGAGGCCTCAGCCGCGGCGCACTTTCAATGTGCTAGCTTGCCGTGGCGCTCGCCGCGCTGGGCTTGGCCAGCCTAGCGGCCGCCCTGTTGGCCAAGCAAGAGGCCTGCGGGGCGCGGACTCAGTGCGCGGGCCACCTTTCGCGAGGCCGGCGCGAAACCTAGATCTCGCAACCCAAATTTGCCTTGGGGGCGCCGAGGTCGATTTGCCCCCCCGGCGCTCACTTGCGAGCGCGGCTTCTTCTCGTTGGCGGCGCCGTCGCCAGCGCTCACCCCAGGTATACCCTACACGAAACGCTGCGGTCGCCGAACAACGCGCCGCCGACTTTAAGCGTAAAGCACCTTGCCGGGGTTCATAATGCCTTGCGGGTCAAGTGCCTGCTTGATGGCCCGCATCATGCCAAGTTCGGTCGCCCCCTTGTAGTGCTCAAGTTCGGCCAGCCGTGCACGGCCGATACCATGCTCGGCGCTGATCGAACCCCCCAGTTCGGCAATGATGTCATGCACAATGCGGTTGATGTTGCCGCGCTCCTGCCGATAACGCGCGCCGTCCCAGTGCTGCGGACGCACCAAATTGTAGTGCATGTTGCCGTCACCGACGTGACCGAAGGCGCAGGGACGGATGCCCGGATAGGCCTTGGCCAGCGCCGCATCGGCGCGGCGAATGAACTCCGCGATGCGCGACAGGGGTACCGAAACATCGTGCGCGATTGTGCCTCCGGCGGCAACCTGTGCCTCGACCAGGCTTTCGCGAATTTTCCAAAGCCTGGCGGCTTGGACTCCGGAGGCAGCGATCAGGGCGTCGCGAAGGAGGTGGCGGTCGCCGGCTTCCGCCAGGGTCTCGCTCAGGGGCCCGAGCAATGAGCCCGGCGCTCCCTGGCTCGTCACATTCAGCAGGACGTACCAGGGGTGCACCTCGCGCATCGGATCATCGTGGCCCGGTACGCCTTGCAGCAGAAAGTCGATGATAGGACGGCCGATGAGCTCGAAGGCCGAAATCGTATCGCCCATGCGGGCGAGCATGTGCCCGAGCAAAGCCACGCCGGCGTCCGGACCGTCGAGGGCGACCCAGGCCGTCTCCGTCGCCGTAGGCTTTGGAAACAGGCGCAGCACCGCACCGGTAATGATCCCCAGCGTGCCCTCCGCGCCGATGAAGACCTGCTTCATATCATAGCCGGTGTTGTCCTTGCGCAACCCGCGCAAACCATCCCAGATACGACCATCCGGCAGCACCACTTCCAGCCCCATCACCAGCGCGCGCGTATTGCCGTAGCGCAGGACCTGAATGCCGCCCGCGTTGGTCGAGATGTTGCCGCCGATTTGGCAGGAGCCTTCGGCGCCGAGGCTCAAGGGAAAAAATCGGTCGGCTTGCTCCGCCGCCAACTGCACCTGCTTCAGGACCACGCCGGCGTCGAGCGTGATCGTGTCGTTCAAGGCATCGATGGCGCGGATACGATCCATGCGCGACAGTGACACGATAACCTCGCTCATATCGTCGTGCGGTTGGCCTGCGCCGGTGAGCCCGGTGTTACCACCTTGAGGTATGACCGCCACGCGAGCGGCCGCGCAGACGCGCACGATCTCGGCAACTTGCTCGGTCGTCCGTGGTCGCAGGACCAGCGGGACCTTGCCGATCCAGTTGTCGCGCCAGCTTCTGCAGTAGGGTTCGATTTCGCTCGGGTCTTCGATATAGCCCGTGGGCCCAGCTACCGCTTTTAGGCGCGCAATGGTGTCTGAGGCTACGGGCTTCGTCGGCCGAGAGCGTGCGGTCATCGCTGATCGTCTCCCTTTGCAATGGGCCGCCCCGGGCAATGGATCGGCCGGGGCAGGAGCGGGCGGGCACTGCCGCCAAACCGCGGGCGCCACGCGCAATGGTTCAGGCTAACGGCCGTCCTCAAACTTTTGACAGCTCCGCGACTTCATGCCACGCTGCTCGCTTGGAGCGTAACAACATCCGTCAGTCGCCTGACTAGGCGATTAAGCAAAAACGAGCCGCTCCAAGACGCATTTTCCGCTGGGACAGCTCGCCTTCGCGACCGCGCAGGTGTGCCCGCCCGATCGCGGATCGATGTTTTGTCAAAGGGAGGACTCTCATGTCGAAAAGCTTGCTTAAGATTGGGCTCACGGGTCTATCCGTGCTGGCCTGCGCGGCCGTCGCCACCGATGCCGGTGCGCAAGAGAAAGTGCGCTGGAAAATGCAAAGCGCTTTTGCCAGTTCGCTCCCGCACCTTGGCCCCTCCGGCAACCGTTTCACCAAGGACATCGAGCGCATGTCGGGCGGAAAGTTCGAGATCAAGTTCTATGAGCCCGGCGCACTGATACCGCCACTTGAGTGTTTCGAGTCGGTCTCCAAAGGTTCAATCAAGTCGTGCTGGACCACACCTGGCTATCACACCGGCAAATATCCCTCGCTTGCTTTTTTCACCACCGTGCCGTTCGGGCCAAACTTTGGGGAGTTCCTGGCCTGGAAATGGTTTGGCGGCGGCAACAAGCTGCGCGAGGAGATCTACGCCAAGCACGATCTATACGCCGTCGACTGCTTCTGCATCGGCCCGGAGACTTCGGGTTGGTTCCGTCAGGAGATCAAATCGGTCGAGGACTTGAAGGGCCTCAAGATGCGCTTCTTCGGGCTCGGGGCTCAGGTGATGCAAAAGCTTGGGGTCTCCACGCAGCTGCTGGCGGCCGCCGATATCTATCAGGCGCTGGAACGCGGCGTGATCGACGCCACCGAGTTTTCGATGCCCGTGATGGATATCAAGCTCGGTTTTCATCAGGTCGCCAAGTACAATTACTTTCCCGGCTGGCACCAGCAAGTCTCATGCAGCGAATTCCTCATGAACAAGAAGGCATGGGACGCCCTGCCTGACCACTACAAGGCGATGATCGAGGTTGCGGGTAACGCGCAGGTGGCCGTTACTTATGCCGAAACCGAGGCGATGCAGTTCAACGCCATGGCCGAGATGCGCGACAAGCATCACGTGCAGGTCAAGCGTTGGGACGACAAGACGCTGGCTGCCTTCGAGAAGGCGTGGCTCGAGGTCATCACGGAAGAGTCGGCAAAGGATCCGCTCTTCAAGAAGGTGGCTGACCACTATCTCGCTTTCCGCAAGCAATACGCGATCTGGGGCGAATCGCAGTCGATGAAGCCGAGCTACGTCGGCAACTGAACACAGCCTGAGGCCGGCGCAGCAACGCGCTGCGCCGGCCTCCGCAACCCCACAAAAAGCACCTAGGATCGGGCCTGCGACTGCCGCCTTTGACCCCTAGCCGAACAAGCGGAACTTTGGGCGCGGCGCCGATCAAGACGCCGACCTGACGAGGATGACGGAGAGCCAAGCCTGATGGACGCGCTGTTGAAGGTGTCGGAATCGTTGCGCCGGCTGCTCGAATGGATCGCTCTGACATCGGGATGGCTGTTGGTGGTGATGGCGTGCGCTACCACATTCGACGTGTTAGCGCGCAAGGCTGGCCTGCAGCTGCCGTTCACGAAGCTGCAGGAGCTCGAATGGCATTTCCACGCCGCCATTTTCTCGCTTTGGATGGGATACTGCTACACCATCAATGCGCACCCGCGCGTTGACAGCTTCACGGAGAACATGAGCTATCGCAGCCGGGCTTGGATGGAGCTTGGAGGCTGCCTTGTGCTGGCACTGCCCTACGTGGCGCTGGTTTCCTACTACGGCATCGATTTTGTCATGCGGTCTTACGGACTGGGCGAGCAGTCCGACAGCACGGTTGGCTTGACGCACCGGTGGATCATCAAGGGCATCTATGCCCTGGGCCTTTGGTTGGTGGTGCTCGGCATCCTGAGTGTCCTGCTGCGGGTGATCGTCTTCCTGTTCGGCAACAAATCAGAAGCCGAAGTCAATCTGCAAATCGGTCATGTAGTGGCGGACGTTTAGTCCGAACGGGGGAAGCTATCGTGCTCGACTGGCTGACCGATCATCTCGCGATAATCATGTTCGTGTCGATGTTCTTTTTTATTTTTCTCGGCTACCCCGTGGCTTTCATCATGGGCGGATTGGCCCTGCTCTTTGCACTCGCGGGTGCATGGCTCGGTGTGTTCAAGCTGATTGGCTTGTCCGATGTGGTCTTGCGCATGTGGGCCGGTGTCGCCGCCGATCCGGTGTTGGCGTCGATCCCGATGTTCATTTTTATGGGTGCGATCCTGGAGCGCTCCGGCTCGGCCAAGGACATGCTGAACGCGACCGAGGTGCTCTTGAAGTGGTGTCCGGGCGCCTTGGCGGTCGCCGTGATGGTGATGGGCACCATCCTCGCCGCCCCGATCGGCGTCGTCGGCGCCGCCGTGATCACGCTGTCGGTAATCGCGCTGCCGCAGATGCTGGAGGCCGGCTACGATAGGCGTCTTGCAATCGGCACCATCGCCTCGGCGGGCACCCTCGGTATCCTCATCCCGCCGGCCATCATGCTGGTGGTGATGGCGGAGATGCTTTCCACTTCCGCAGGCAACCTATTCCTCTCCGCTATCATGCCCGGCTTCCTGCTATCTGGACTATATTTGGTCTACATTATTGCGGTGGCGATCTTTAAACCTGGCGCGGCACCTAAGCTGCCACCCGATTACGGGCCCCAGACCGTAGGCGAGTTTTGGACGGCGCTCTGGCGTGGCCTGTTTCCGATGACCGCGTTGTTGGTCGTCGTTCTCGGATCGATCTTTGCCGGCTGGGCTACGCCGACCGAAAGCGGTGCCGTCGGCGTGCTGGGTTCGATGTTCATTGCCGCGCTGAACAAGCGCCTGACAGTCAAAATGCTAAATGGCGCGATCTACAATTCCTGTCGTGCCAACGGTTTGGTGTTCATGATCTTCTTGGGGGCGACGGGATTCTCCTACGTGTTTCGGGTGCTGGGCGGCGACGACGCCATGCTTTCTACGCTTACCTATTTCGGCATCGACACCAAATGGGAAATGCTCACCTTCGTCATGGTTCTGATTTTCCTGTTGGGCTTCCCCTTCGAGTGGATCGAGATCTGCCTGATCGTGCTGCCGGTGTTCGGCCCGATTCTCGCCAAATATGACTTCTCAGACCATCTGGGCAACAACGACGCTTTGCTGACCTGGTTCGGCACCCTGGTCGCGGTCAACCTGCAAACGGCATTCATGACGCCTCCGTTCGGAGCGACCTTGTTCTACATGAAGGGCACCGCACCGCCGGGGGTGACCATGAGCGACGTATTCAAGGCAATGTATCCCTTTGTTGCTCTGCAGGTTGTGGGCCTGCTGCTCTGCATCTACTATCCAGGCATAAGCTTGTGGCTGCCGCGGCTCGCGGGCTTCTTGGATTAGGTGCTTGGGGCGGCAGCCTTGGTGGGGAACCGCGCCCCGGTGGCGGCGAGCCCGGCTTCGCCGACGCACGCGCCCGGCGAGCCCGGCTTCGCCGACGCACGCGCCCGGCGAGCCACTCCCCCGTCTGCGGGCCTCGCGGGCGTTGGCCGTCGCGGGTTCGATTGCACTGGGCCTTTGGCCGTCCGGTCGCAGCCCTGCCCTTAAGGTCAACAGGCCATCGCTCGGCGCGGCCGGCACAGCGGGGTTGTGGGGGCGCGCGGGCACGGCTGAACCCCACCCCCTTAGGGTCGGGCGGCAACGAACGGCGGCACCCGGAAACGGCCCCCTGCAAAGACAGCGCGCGCGATCGCCGCGGCAAGCCACGCCGCCATAGACCCGGCACCGGCCGTTTCGCTCAGGGAGGCCTGCCACGCCCCTGCGGGCGGGCAACCGCGCGCTTGGCCTCCCGCACTGCAGCGTTGACTGCTTCCGGTCAGCCGAAGGCGGGAAATCCCCATCAAACCGGGGTCGTTTTCACGTTTCGCTCACGCACCGATATCAATTGGTCACTGTTCATCACGCATCCGTGAGACGCTCTTTTGCACCGCAAAACCCGCGCCATATGGCGCTCATGCACACAGCCGCTGCGCTGCTGCATGAGGCTAGAAAAGACTGGAGCATAGCGATGAAGACCATCCTGTCCGCACTTGTCGCGCTCTCGGTGATCGCCGGCGTTGCCGGCTCCGCCAGCGCGCTCGACGCCAAGACCTTCTACGAGCAGGTCGACCGCAACCACTACTAACCGCTGAAAAACCAAGAAACGGAGAATGATCATGAAGACCATCCTGTCCACGCTTGTTGCGCTTTCGGTCCTCGCCGGCGTTGCCGGCGCCGCCAGCGCGCTCGACGCCAAGACCTTCTACGAGCAGGTCGACCGCAACCACTACTAACCGCTGAAAAACCAAGAAACGGAGAATGATCATGAAGACCATCCTGTCCGCGCTTGTTGCGCTTTCGGTCCTCGCCGGCGTTGCCGGCTCCGCCAGCGCGCTGGACGCCAAGACCTTCTACGAGCAGGTCGACCGCGACCACAACTAAAGGGCAAAGGCCGAGTTATCGAGCGCCCGGCGACCCGCAAGCGGTTGCCAGGCCCGAAATTGGAGGAGAATCGCAATGAAAACGGTGATATCGGCGCTTGTGGCGCTCTCGGTGCTGTCGGGTTATGCAGCCTCCGCCTTCGCCGACAAGGTCCCGCAGTCGATTTGGGAACAGCTCGACCGCGAGGGGCGCGGCGGCCACCCCACCTAAGGGCGGCCCCGGTCAACAGCCAAAAGAGGCCCGCAGTCCCTGCGGGCCTCTTTGCGTCTCAGGGCGGCCCTGGGCCGCCTTAATCGAGGTCGAGTTTGGCCTCGATCACGTGATTGAGCGAAGTTCCCGCGGCCGTTAGCACCATTTTGACCGCCAGTTTACCCGCGCCGGGGTTCTCCTCACGCACGATGCGTTCGATTTCGCGTTGCGAAGTGACGCCGACCTGTTTCAAGAATTTTCGTAAGGACATGTTGAATTTATCTTCGTCCATCAGCCACCTCCGGCTCGTTCACATGGGTACGTGAAGCCCTGCCTGCCCGCGCTGCCACGGCCAACCGGGGCAGGATCCCGCGCCGCTGTAGAGAAATCCAGCTGGAGACTATATATAGGTTTAGTGCCATTGGTTGGGACCGGCCTACTTGAGCCTAAGCTGGATGAACGACTGCACGGACCGCTTCGAGCCCCCATTGATCGATCCTTTCGGTCGACACGTGAGCTATCTGCGCGTGTCCGTCACCGACCGCTGCGACTTTCGCTGTACTTACTGTATGGCGGAGCACATGACGTTTTTGCCAAAGCGGGACCTCCTCAGTTTGGAGGAGCTTGATCGTCTGTGCTCGGCGTTCGTGCGCAAGGGGGTGCGCAAACTCAGGATCACCGGTGGCGAACCGCTGGTGCGCAAGAACATCATGTGGCTGTTCCGCGCCCTCGCCCGCCACCTCAACAGCGGCCAACTGGACGAGCTGACCCTGACGACCAACGGCAGCCAACTGCCGAAGTTTGCCGCCGAACTCAAGGATGCTGGCGTTCGACGCATCAATGTCTCCCTCGACACGCTTGACGCTGGGCGCTTCAAAGCCATCACGCGCTGGGGAGATTTGGCGCAGGTCATGGCTGGCTTGGACGCCGCGGTGCGCGCTGGTCTCGGCATCAAGCTCAATACCGTTGCCCTCAAGGGCGTCAACGAGGGCGAGATCGACGACCTCATCCGCTTTGCCCATACGCGCGGCTTTGATCTGACGCTGATCGAAACCATGCCGATGGGCGAGATTGACGGCGACCGTACCGAACAGTATCTGCCCCTTTCGCTCGTGCGTGCCCGCCTGATGCAGCAATGGACGCTTGAGGATATTCCGTTCCGCACTGGTGGTCCCGCGCGCTACGTGCGCGTCAAGGAGACCGGGGGCCGCCTCGGTTTCATCACGCCGATGACGCACAACTTTTGCGAGAGTTGCAATCGCGTGCGGCTCACCTGCACCGGCACGCTTTACATGTGCCTCGGCCAGAACGATGCGGCAGACCTGCGCACGCCTTTGCGCGCCAGCGCCGATGAGGCGCTGCTCGGGCGCGCCATTGACGAGGCCATCTCGCGCAAGCCCAAGGGCCACGATTTCATCATCGACCGGCGCACGCGCCAGCCGGCCGTTGCGCGCCACATGAGCGTGACGGGCGGCTGAGGGCGGTTGCCCGCCGCAGGCTGCGTTGCCCCGGTACCCAAATCCGGCAAAACCGACGCCGTCGCGGGGCGATGGGTTGCAACTTGCCTGCGTCTTGCGGATAACGGCTTCCTGTCCCTCGACCGATCGCGGGCACGAGACAGGATGCCCCGAATATCAACTCGCCAAGGCGGCGCGATCGTGAACGACAATGCGCGTGGCATTCTTTCGGTCCTAACCGCGTGCACCGCTTTCGTCATCAACGACGCAATGGTGAAACTCGCTGGCGCCGAATTGCCGTCCGGGGAAATCATTTTCATTCGCGGTGCCCTCGCGACAGTGATGTTGAGCATCGGCGTGCTATTGCTCGGTGCCAACCGCCCTTTGTCCCTTCTCACTGCGCCAATGATGCTCGTCCGCCTGGGAAGCTCGGCCGTCGCCACCGTGTTCATCGTGATCTGTCTGCGCCACCTGCCGTTGGCGACGGTCAACACCGTCTTGCAGGTTACGCCCCTCGCCGTAATGGCCGGCGCCGCGCTCGTCTTTCGCGAACGCGTTTCGCTTCAGCGCTGGGCGGCGGCGCTCACGGGCTTCCTAGGAGTTGCGCTGATCGTGCGCCCCGACGCGGCAAGCTTCGGGGCTGGCACCTCCTTCGTGCTGATCGCGTTGCTGTTTACGACCATTCGGGATCTGACCACGCGCGGGCTTGCTGACGACATTCCCTCGATCTTCGTAGCCGCCGCCAGCGCCGCCGCCATCAGCGCGGCTGGCTTTGCCGTCGCGCCCTTCGATGACCCCTGGCGCTGGCCATCGGAACGCGCCTGGGTCTGGTTGACGCTGGCCGCCGGCTGCCAGTTCATCGCCACGACCTTCATGGTCGTCGCCTTGCGCACGGGAGAGGTTTCGGTGGTGGCCCCCTTCCGCTACGTGCCGGTGCCCCTGTCCATTCTCCTGGGCTGGTGGTGGTGGAACGAGGTGCCGGATAGGATTGCCTGCCTGGGGATCGTCCTCGTGCTCGCGGCGGGCCTTTACGTGCTTAACCGCGAGCGGCTCAGCTTGACCAGCGCAAAGACCACGTCCGCCTGATAGGAGCCCCGCCGAATGAAGCCGAACAACATGAAGGAGAAGATGCTGCGTGGGGAGCCGGCGTTCGGCTGTTCGGTCATGTTTCCCTCCGCGCAGATCGTCGAGATGTTGGGTTACGCCGGGTTCGATTGGGTGCTGATCGACTGTGAGCATGGCAGCATCGGCCCGGCGGACGTGGAGGTGATGGCGATGGCGTGCGATGCCGTCGGCATAACCTCCATCGCCCGGCCCAAGACCAACGCCGCAAGCGACATACAGGCCGTCATGGACCGCGGGGTGATGGGTGTGCAGGTGCCGCATATCAATACCGGCGAGGAGGCGCGCCGTGCCGTGGCTGCGGTCAAGTTCGGACCGGGAGCGCAACGCGGACTGGCGGTCGGGACCCGCCCCGACCGTTGGGGCCTTGGCGGCCGCCTGCCGGACTTTGCCCAAGCCGCCAATGCCCAGTCGCTCGTTTGCGTGCAGCTGGAGCACGAGCTTGCCCTCAGCAATATCGCCGACCTGCTCGCCGTCGAGGGCATCGACGTTTTTTTCATCGGCCCGTCGGATTTGTCCCAATCGATGGGTTTTGCCGGCAATCCCAAGGCACCGCCGGTGGCGCGCGCTATCGAGGGGGCGCTCGCAAAGATCGTGGCGGCCGGCTGCATCGCCGGCATGCCCGCCACCGTCGAGACACTGGCCCAGGTCAAGGCCGGGGGCTGCAGATACATCTATACCCACCTGCCGCGCCTCATTGGCGCGGCCGCCGGCGCCTTCCTGAGCCAAGGGAGGGAGGGATGCTGAACAGACCGACCGCGCGCCTCAGACTTTGGGATGAGATGAGCGGCGCGGGGGAGGCGTGCACTTGACAGGGGGCCCGGCTGACTTGTCAAATGGTCTGACCAACTGACCGCAGAGTCGGACGACGACAATCCCAAAGCTCAGGAAACGCACCGAGGTATGGCTTGCCCCTCGAGGCCATAGAACCCCGCCGCCTCTATCGCCAGATCGCCGATCAGCTCCGTCATCTGATCGACCAAGGCGAATACGCTGTTGGCAGTCGATTGCCGGCCGAGCGCGTGCTGGCCGATCGTTTGGGCGTTTCCCGCCCGACCGTGCGCGAGGCGCTGATTGCCTTGGAGGTCGAGGGCCAACTGCAAAATCAGGGTTGGATCCGGGATCTATGTGGTCGAGCAGCAGCCGGCGGCTGTGGTGCCCGGCGGTGCCGCGATCGAAGGACCCCTGGAGCTGTTGCGGGCGCGGGCTTTCGTCGAGAGCGCCGTGGCCGAGGAGGCGGCTGTCAGGGCCCGATCCGAGGACATCGAGCGGCTCGATGAAATCTTGCTTGAGGTCGAGCATCAGCACTCCGGCGACGGGCTGATCGCGCTCGATCGGCGCTTTCATACGGCAATCGCGGCCATTCTCGACAACGCCGTGTTGGTTCGCTTCGTTGGGCAGCTGTTCGATCTGCGGATCAATCCCTATTTCGAACAGCTTGCGCGCCACATCGAGAATGCGTCGACCTGGAAGGAGACGCATCTCGAGCACATCGTGATTCGCGATGCCATCGCAGCGCGTGATCCTTTGGCGGCGCGCAGGGCAATGCGCAATCACCTACAGCAGGCGCATGGCCGTTTCTCGCGCGATTTCGGTGAACCGCCGCTAGCCGCAGCCGAAACCGATTTCCGGCCCGTGCGTGCACGGGTCGTAGCCTGAATGTGGAGGGTGCCGCTTAACTTTGTCTCCGTCGCAATGAGCGGACTAAAAGACTACTCGAGGCGCATCAGAAGACCGGCGCCCGCGTCCTTGAACCTGAGTTCACATGGAGGAATGCGAAATGAGAGACAGGAAACTTAGCCGCCGCCGCTTCCTGGCGACGACCGCGGCGACGTCGGCGACGATGATCGCCGCGCCGTTCGTGCGTACCGCCGGGGCGGCCGGCAAGCTTTCGCTCGGCTTCTGGGACCACTGGGTACCCGGTGCCAACGATGCCACCAAGAGCCTGGTTGAGGCCTGGGCCGAGAAGGAAAAGGTCGAAGTCCAGATCGATTTCATTACTTCCCAAAATAACAAGCTGCTGCTCACCACCGCCGCGGAGGCCCAGGCAAGATCCGGCCATGACATTCTTGCGATGAATACCTGGCTGCCCGCCGAGCACGCCAAACTGCTCGAGCCCGTCGACGATCTGATGGGCGATCTCATCAAGCAGAACGGTGCGGTCAACGGCGCCGTCGAATACCTAGGCAAGATTGCAGGTAAATGGGCGGCGGTGCCCGCCACCGTTGGCAGCCAGATGAAGGGGCCGGTGTCGCGCATCGATCTCATGAAGCAACACGCGGGGATCGACATTCAGGCCATGTACCCCGCCGGCAGCCCGCCCAAGGCGGATGCTTGGACGCTCGAGGCCTTTCTGAAGGCCGCCGAAGCCTGCCAAAAGGCCGGATTTCCGTTCGGCATCGGCCTCGGCACCACCTCCGATTCGGTTGACACCGCAGGCGCGATCTTCAATTCGTTCGGCGCCGTGCTGGTCGACGAGAAGGAAAAGATCCTGGTCAAAACCGATCCCGTGCGCCAGGCTCTCGAGTATTGCGTCAAGCTTGCAAAGTTTTATCCGCAGGATGCGCCGGCCTGGGACGATGCCTCCAATAACAAATGGCTGGTGTCCGGCAGGGGCGCCCTGATCATGAACCCGCCGAGCGCCTGGGCGGTCGCCGTGCGCGATGCGCCGCAAGTGGCCGAGCAATGCTGGCATCATGGCATGCCGGCCGGGCCAAAGGGCCGCTTTGGACCTTTCCTGCCCTTTTTCTGGGGAACCTGGGCGTTCGGCAAGAACAAGTCCGCGGCGGCGGCCCTGCTGCGGCACCTGTCGTCGCCGGACTCGGCGCAGAAGATGGTTGAGGCCAGCAAGGGCTACGACATCCCGGCATTTGCCAACCTGACGACCTTCAAGACCTGGGGTGAGCAAGGCCCGCCGAAGGGCACGCTCTATCACTACCCCAATCCGCACAACCATCAGATTCTATCGATCGCGGCCGCGCCGACCCCGCACAAGATCGCGGTGCAGATCTTTGCGCAGGGTGTGATGACCAAGATGATCGTGCGCCACATGCAGGGCGAGACGATGGAGAAGACCTTGGCCTGGACCGAAAGTGAGGTCGAGGGCTTCATGCGTGCATAGCGTTCAGTCTACTATCCGTTTAACGGCACAGGGGGCCGCGGGTGCGCACCACATCCGCGACCGCCCCGTGTGCAAAAGCAAAGGAGGAATCCTGAGGTGCCGAGCCGCAACAAATTATCCCGTCGCACGTTTATCGGCACGACGGCTGCCGTGTCGGCCACGATGGTGGCGGCGCCCTTCGTGCGTACGGCTGGGGCCGCCGGTAAGCTGGCGATCGGCTTCTGGGATCACTGGGTGCCAGGCGCCAACAACGCGACCAAGACATTGGTGGAAGAGTGGGCCGCCAAAGAGAAGGTGGACGTCCAGATGGACTTCATACCTTCGCAGGGCAACAAGCTTCTCCTCACCATTTCGGCGGAGGCACAAGCCAAGGCAGGCCACGACATCATCGCCATGTCGACCTGGCTGCCCGCGGAGCATGCCCGCAATCTCGAGCCGGTCGACGATGTTATGACGGAGCTCATTAAGCAAAACGGCAACGTCAACGCCACCGTCGAGTACCTCGGCAAGATCAAGGGCAGCTGGGTCGCCGTGCCGGCGACGGTTGGCAGCCAAATCAAGGGGCCGTGCTCGCGGATCGACCTCATGAAGCAGCACGCGGGCATCGACGTGCAGGCCATGTATCCTGCCGGTGCCCCGGCCAACGCCGATGGCTGGACCCTTGATGCGTTCCTCAAGGCGGCGGAAGCCTGCCACAAGGCCGGCTACCCCTTCGGCATCGGACTTGGGACGACGGCGGACAACGTTGACACCGCGGGATCGATTTTCCACTCCTACGGCGCCGTGCTCGTCGATGCCAACGAGAAGATCCTGGTCAAGTCGGATCCCGTTCGCCAGGCGCTCGACTACTACAAGCGGCTGATGCAATTCCTGCCGCCCGATGTCCCGGCCTGGGACAACTCTTCCAACAACAAGTGGCTGGTCGCCGGCAAGGGTGCCCTGATCATGAACCCGCCCAGTGCCTGGGCGGTGGCCAAGCGTGATGCCCCCCAGGTGGCGGAGCAATTGTGGACGCACGGCATGCCGGCCGGACCGAAAGGACGGTTTGCACCTTTCGTGAACTACTTCTGGTCGACCTGGAGCTTCGGCAAGAACAAGTCGGCGGCCAAGAGCCTTCTTGCGCACCTTTCAACGCGCGTGGCGGCCGAGAAGATGGTGGCGGCAAGCGGCGGCTACGACATTCCCTCCTTCGAGAAGTTCCAGGATTTCAAGACCTGGGAGGAGGAGGGGCCGCCGAAGGGGACGCTCTACCACTATCCCAATCGCCACGGCCACCAGATCCTGTCGGTTGCGGCAGCCCCCGCGCCCCACAAGATCGCCGTGCAAATCTATGTGCAGGGGCTGATGACCAAGATGGCCGTCCGTCACTTCCAGGGCGAGGCCATGGAAAAGACGCTGGCCTGGGCCGAAGGCGAGCTGGAAGGCTTTATGCGGTCCTAACCGAACGGCATTTCCTCCCGTCAAGGGAGGGAATGCGACCCGACGGTGCCGGATCTTGAAGGATTGAGAGGCTGACAATGGTCGACGCAGCAATTTCTGCTCCCCACGAGGTCGCCGCTACGCGCTCGCGATCGGGCTTGCGTAAAGCCATGCAACGCAAATCGACGGTGGCCTTTTTCATGGCGCTGCCGCTGATCTTGCTGATCGCGTTGCTGGTCATTTACCCGGCCTTCTACTCGCTGCATCTGGCGACGCTCAACAAGTCGATGGAGCGCTTTGTCGGCCTCAGTAATTTCACCTTCCTGTTCAACCGCCAGACCTTCTGGCTGGTCGTTAAGCAATCATGCATCTTCGCCATCACCGCTGTGGTGTTCAAAGCCCTGATCGGCTTCATCGTGGCCCACTTTGTGCACAACATTCCCGCCAAGGGGCAGCGCAAGTGGCGCGGCATGCTGCTGGTGCCCTGGGTCATTCCACCGGCCATGAGCACGCTCGCCTGGCTGTGGCTGTTCGATCCCTCCTACAGCGCCTTCAACTGGGTGCTGGCGATCTTCGGCATCGACCCCGTGCCGTGGACCGGCGATGCCTATTGGGCGCGCTTCTCGGTTATCCTGGTCAACATCTGGATTGGTGCGCCGTTCTTCATGATCATGTACCTGGCGGCGCTAAAGTCGGTGCCGGAACAGCTTTACGAGGCCGCCGAGATTGACGGCGCAAATTGGTGGCAGCGCATGTGGTATGTGACGCTGCCGATGATGCGCAACATCATTGCCATCACGGCGCTGTTCTCGTTGATCGTGACGTTCGCCAACTTCGACATCGTTCGCATCCTGACGGCGGGCGGACCAATCGATATGACGCACGTGTTTGCGACCTGGTCGTTTCGCGTGGGCATCGAAGGGGGAGACATCCCCTTGGGCGCCAGCGTGTCGTTGTTCATGGTCCCAATTCTGGCAATTGCCGCCGTCTTTATCCTGCGTGACATTACCAAGCGGGGGAGTGAGGTCTAATGGCCAACGTTGCGATACCGGCCGCGGCGGTGAATGCCGGCAGAAGGCCGCGATACGGCAGCATGAGCCGGGATCGCCGATGGGCGCTGCGCTGGTCGTATTTTTTCCTGGTCCTGTTCGCGATCTTCTTCCTGCTGCCGCCGATCTACATGTTGATCACCTCGCTGAAGACCAGCGCGGAGATCTCCGCAGCCACCAATCCCTGGTGGGTCTACCATCCGACGCTTGAGAACTACCGAGAACTTATGACGTCGAACCAATATCTCGTTTTCTTCCGCAACTCGGCGATCGTGTCGGTTTTTGTGGTTACGATCACCATGCTAATCAGCGTGCCAGCCGCCTTCGCGCTTGCACGCATGAAGTTTTGGGGCTCGGCGACCTTGGCCACCGGCGTCTTTCTGACCTACCTGATCCCCGAGACGCTGCTGTTCCTGCCGCTGTTCAAGATGTTTGCGGTGTTCAATGAATGGACCGGCATTCAGCTCATCAACCGCTGGTGGGTGCTGTTGATCGTCTATCCGACGCTTACGGTGCCGTTCGCGACCTGGATCATGATCGGCTATTTCGCCTCCATTCCCAAAGAACTCGACGAGGCGGCGCTGATCGATGGAGCGACTTGGATGCAGACGCTGACCAAGATCTTCATCCCGGTGGCGCTGCCCGGCTTGATCGCCGCAACGATCTTTGCCTTTACGGTAAGCTGGGCGCAATTCCTCTATCCGCTGGCGTTTACCACTTCAACCGACCAGCTGGTCTTGCCGGTCGGTATCATCACAACGCTCATTAAGGGCGATGTTTTCAATTGGGGGCAAATCATGACCGGCGCGCTGCTCGGTGCGGCACCGCCACTGATCATCTACGCCTTCCTGATGGACTATTACATCTCTGGGCTCACTGCCGGTGCGACGAAGGGCTAGGAAACATGGCGGAAGTCAGATTGCGCAAGATCGTCAAGCGCTACGAAGAAGTCGAGGCGGTGCGCGGCGTCGATCTCGACATTGCCGATCACGAATTCGTGGTCCTGGTCGGACCATCCGGGTGCGGCAAGTCAACGACGCTGCGCATGATCGCAGGACTTGAGGACATCACCGATGGCGACATCATGATCGGTGGCGAAGTCGTCAACGATGTGCCCCCGAAGGACAGGGACATCGCCATGGTGTTCCAGAACTACGCGCTCTATCCGCACATGACGGTGGAGCAGAATATGTCCTTCGGCTTGCGCCTCAAGCGCTATCCCAAGGCCGAAATCAGGAAGCGGGTCGAGGAGGCCGCACGCATCCTCGATATCAAGGACCTGCTTAACCGCAAACCCAAGCAACTCTCCGGCGGGCAGCGCCAACGTGTCGCCATGGGTCGCGCCATTGTCCGCAATCCGAAGGTATTTCTGTTCGACGAACCGCTCTCCAACTTGGATGCCAAATTGCGCGTGCAGATGCGTACCGAGATCAAGAAAGTGCATCTGCAGGTGCGCACAACGACGGTGTACGTCACGCACGACCAGGTCGAAGCCATGACCTTGGCCGATCGCGTGGTCGTCATGAACAACGGCAATATCGAACAGGTTGGCACGCCGCACCAGCTCTACCACTCCCCGCAAACGCACTTTGTGGCGGGCTTTATCGGCTCTCCCGCCATGAATTTTATTCCCTGCCAGATGGAAGAAGCCGGTGCCGGCCTTAGCGTACGCGTCACGGACGGCCTGAGCTTTCCCATACCTCCTGCCCGCGCCGACCATTATCGCCGCCACGTCAAGAATGGCAAGCTGCTGCTCGGGCTGAGACCCGAGCACATTACCGAAGCGGGACAGCACATCCAGCCGGGCGAGGTGCCGTTCGAGGCCCACTTGGATGTCACCGAACCGATGGGGATGGAGACATTGGTCTACTTTCCCCTGAACGGAACGCAGGTCTGCGGCCGCGTCAACCCGAATGCCGGGGCCCAGGACGGTGCGCCGCTGCGGCTTGCGGCCGACCTCAACAACATGCACCTGATCGATGACGCGACCGGGCGGGTGATCTGAGGCAGGGCACCTGTGGCCATCGCCGCGCCGGCTCGCGCGCGTCCCTGCGTCAGTGCCGGTGCGCTTGCCCGGTGGCACCCGCTTCCACCAGGACTTCGATTTCGATCGTGCCGGACGGCTCGAAGACGAGGGTGATCGGAAATCGGTCAGCGACCTTGAGCGGCGTCTTGAGACCGCTCAGAAGCAGGCGCGGTCCCAGGGGATTGAGGTCGAGGCTGGTTCCGGGTGCAACCAACAAGACCTCGGCTGCCATCGGCAAATTGATGCCGATCTCATTGCGCAGCTCAATCAGCTCCACCCTATCGGCGTATGGCGTCGTCGCCGCCAATAGGCGTTCATCTTTGTCGCCGCGATTTCTGATCGTCATATAAACGGGGAGGTTGACGGTTCTTGTGTCGGTCACGGCTGGCGCGCGGGCGTTCTCGATGGCAAGGGCGTCCTTGGCTGCCTGGGCCAGAACCGACGACGCGATTGTGAGCATGAGCACAAGCGCAACTCCGCACTTCAGCATCGGCGTCTTGCTCCATTCGGGCGACCGATCCGTTGCTGCGGCAACGGGATTGCCCACGGACACGAAGGGTGGTTGTTTGTCCATGGAAAAAAGCCGCGCCCGGAGCGCGGCACGCCGAACCGGGCTCGGGACGCCGCCCGCCCCAGCCCCGCGGCGCCGACCGTCCGTCCCGGTCTGCACGATCCTTTTCGTGCAGACCGGGAGGCGACCAACGCCCTCAGCAATGCTTGGCTGGCCCTGAAGACCCACTGGATCGCGCGCAGCCGTCCCTGCCGCCCTCGGCGCACGTACCATCAGCAAACTAGTGCAAATGCCAATCATTAGCAAATCAACCGGCCACCTCAGTTGACGGGCAGGTCAGGCGGTGTCGGATAAAAAAAGCGGGATGGATCACGCAAGGCCCGCAAAGAAGGCGTGGATCTCCCCTGCTAGCGCCTCCGGCTGCTCCAGGGCCGCGAAATGTCCGCCCTTGGGCATCACGCTCCAACGCTTGATGTTCGTGTAGGTCTTCTCGGCGAGCGAGCGCGGCGGGCGCAAAATCTCTTTTGGAAATTCCGCATAGCCTGTCGGCGCGCCGATGGTTGCCCCTTCCGGGATCGGCCAACGACCATGCATGCGGGCATAGTAGGGCCAGAAGGAGGAGCCGATCGCGCCCGTGAACCAGTAAAGCGAGATGTTGGCCAACATCTCATCGCGGCTCAGCGCGGTCTCGGGATTGCCGTTGCAGTCGGTCCAGGCGCGGAACTTCTCGAGCAACCAGGCAGCAAGGCCGGCGGGCGAATCGGTGAGGCCAAACGCCAGCGTCTGCGGCCGCGTACCTTGAATCCACTGATAACCGGTCTCTTCGCGCAAGAACTGATTGAGCTGCCCGAGGTAGATCTGCTCGAGCGGTGTCGGGTTGGCTAGCATTGCCGGATCGCGGCGGACGGCCAGCATATTGAGGTGGAGGCCCAAGACGCGTTCGGCATGACGGTGTCCCAAGACCGAGGCGACGAAAGCGCCCCAATCGCCGCCCTGTACGCCGAAGCGCCGGTAGCCGAGCACGTCCGTCATCAAAGCGGCGAAGACCTCGGCGATTTCCTCAACTCCGAAACGCTTCTGTCCAGGCTTGAATGACAAGGTGTAGCCCGGCAACGACGGTGCAACGATCGTGAAGCGCTCGGTGAGCAGCGGGATCAGCTTGTGGAACTCGAACACCGAGCCGGGCCAGCCGTGCGAGATCAGCAGCGGAATCGGATCGGGGCCGCGCCCCGGCTCGTGGATGAAATGCAGATCAATGCCGCCGATCGGTACCGTGAACTGTCGAAAGGCGTTGAGCTTTGCTTCCCAGGCGCGCCAGTCGAAGCCGGCTTGCCAATAGCCGGCGATCTCTTTGGCATAGGCCGCGCTAGTCCCCGTCGACCAGGCCTCCAGCGGTGGTTCGTCGGGCCACCGCGTCCTCTCCAGTCGCGAGCGAAGATCTGCGATGGCGACATCGCCGATGTGGAGGCTGAACGGTTTGGTTGCGGACATGCTGCTTGCGGTCTCCGGGTCGTTCGCCAGTTTGCGCCGCTGGCGCCATTCTCCTTGCACGCTCGCCGGCTCGGCGGCCCGCGGCCAACCGTCTAACTCAGTCCACCCGCCCTTGCCAATTCGCGCAGATGATGGTCGGCATCGCCGAACGCCATGTCGATCATGGTCAGGCGTTTGAAGTAGTGGCCGGCCTTGTATTCCATCGTCATGCCAATGCCGCCGTGAAGCTGGATTGCCGTCTCACCCACGAAGCGGGCCGACCGGCCGATCTGCACCTTGGCGGCCGCGACGGCTCGGCGTCGCTCGTTGGCGTCGGGCTCGCCGGCCATCATGGTGGCGTAGTAGGCCATGCTGCGCGCTTGTTCGACGGCCGTGAACATGTCGACGGCCTTATGCTGCAGCACCTGGAACGATCCGATCGGCACGCCGAATTGTTTGCGGGTCTTCAAGTAGTCGATGGTGAGCTCATGCAGCGCCGCCATGGCTCCAACACTTTCGGCGGCCAGCGCGGCGATCGTCTCATCGACGACGCGTTCCAGCACCTCGAGGCCCTTTTCCGGTCCGGCCAGTACGCCTTCCGGTCCGACGCGCACGGCCGAAAGCCCGATATCGGCAGCACGGAAGCCGTCCTGGGTCGGATAGTCGCGCCGGGTGATGCCGTTCGCCCTCGCATCCAACAGGAACAGGCCGACGCCGCTGCGGTCGCGGCGGCTTCCGGATGCGCGCGCGCTGACGATCAGCTTGTCGGCGCTGGCGCCGCCCAGGACCACGCATTTTTCGCCCTCGAGCGTGTAGCCGCCCCTGCCGTCGGCGCGCGCCGTCGTCGCCGTGTCGGCAAGATCGTAGCGCGCTTGCCGTTCCTGATGCGCAAGGGCGAGCGTGAGGTTGCCTTCTACGATGGGCGGTACGAGCTCGGCCAACAAGGCGGCGTTACCGGCATGGCGCAAGGCACCGCCACTCAGTATTACGGTGGAAAGGTAGGGCTCGACGGCAAGGGCGCGCCCGAATGCTTCGGCGACGATCATGGTCTCGGTCAAGCCCTGCCCAAGACCACCATGCGCTTCCGCGAAGGGAATGCCCAGCAGGCCAAGCTCGGCATATTGTTGCCAGAGCTCTGCGGCGTAGCCCTTCGGCTGTTTCATGTAGCCGCGGCGCTGATTGAGATCGCCATAGCGGTCGAGGAGCAGACGATCCACGCTTTCCTTGAGCTGCCGCTGCTCGTCGTTGAGATCGAAATCCATTACCATCCTCCCGGCAGGTTGTCGGCGCGGGTCGTCACTGGACGCTGCGCACGCTCGCCGCGGCCAGGCCGGCACCGATCAACAGGCTGCCGCCGACTTGGTTGAAAATTCCAATGGCGCGCTGGTTTTGTACGAGCCCTCGCGCTCGCGACGCGATCAGCCCATAACCGATCGCGTTCGCAAAGGCGAGACCGAGAAACGTGGCCTCGAAGATGAGCATCTGGTTGCAAAAGCCGACGGTCGGATCGATGAACTGCGGCAGGAACGCAATAAAGAAGGTAATGCTTTTCGGGTTCAAGGCCGTGACAAGCCAGGCGTGACCCAACATGCCAAAGGCAGGCGCCTCGTCCTTTCTGCCTTGCACTTCCAACCGTGCGCCGGCTCGCCACAGGGCGATGCCGAGCCAGACGAGGTAGGCGGCCCCGGCCCACTTGAAGATCGTAAACAGCAGCGCCGAGGTGGCCAGTAGCGCCCCTAGCCCCAGCAGCGACAGCGTCATGGCCGTGAAGTCGCCGAGCGCCACGCCGACGGCGACGGGCAGCGCAGCGCGCAGTCCGCGTCCCAGCGCATAGGAGATCACAAGCAGGATCGTCGGTCCCGGAATGATCAACAGCACGGCCGATGCCGCAACGAACGCAAGCCAGGTTTCGATACTCATGGGGGGAGGCTACTCCAGCATAAAATTTGGCCTCGAAGAGGTGCGGACGGCTGCCAGCCAAGGCGACGGGAGGCTCCCCTCCGTGCTCAAAACCCCAGCACCGCCTTGGCGATGATGTTGCGTTGGATCTCATTGGAGCCGCCGTAAATCGACACCTTGCGGTAGTTGAAGTACCCGGGTGCGGCGGGCGCGGCCCAGGCCAGATCTTCGGCTGGTTCGTTGGCGCCGAACGCATGCTCGTCCTCATCGGCGCGATAGGGCAGCGCGAGCGGACCGGCGACTTCGAGCAGCAACGCCGTGGTCGCCTGCTGGATTTCGCTACCCTTGATCTTCAAAATCGAGGAGGCCGGGTTCGGCTTGTTGTCTCGGCTGTGCCGTTCCTCCGAAAGGACGCGCATTTGCGTCATTTCCAGCGCTTTGAGTTCCACCTCCACCGCCGCCACTTTCTCGCGAAAACGCTCGTCTTGTATCAGCGGTCTGTCGCCGGCCATGACCTGTGAGGCCAGTTCCTTGATGCGCTGCACGCGCTGCTTGGAGTAGCCGACGCGGGCGATGCCACTACGTTCGTTGCCGAGTAGGAATTTGGCGCAGTCCCAGCCACGATGCTCCTGACCCACGAGGTTCTCGACCGGTACTTTGACCTCATCGAAGAACACCTCGTTGACCTCGCGGCCGCCGTCGATGGTCTGGATGGGACGTACCGTGATCCCAGGTGTCTTCATGTCGATCAGAATGAATGAAATGCCCAGCTGCTTCTTAGCGCTAGGATCGGTGCGACAGAGGCAAAAGATCCAGTTGGCGTATTGCGCCGACGTGGTCCAGGTCTTCTGGCCATTGACGACGTAATGGTCGCCTTGGCGGACGGCCGTGGTCTTGAGACCGGCAAGGTCGGAGCCGGCCCCCGGCTCGGAGAAGCCCTGGCACCACCAGTCATCGAGCGCGGCCATGCGCGGCAGGAACTTGCGCTTCTGTTCGTCGGTACCGAAGGCGATGATGACCGGGCCGCACATGGACACATTGAAGGGCAGGGGTTGCGGCACGCCATTGTACTGCAGCTCTTCCGTGTAGATGTATTGCTGCATCGGCGTCCAATTGGCGCCGCCCCACGCCTGCGGCCAATGCGGCACCGCCAGGCCTTTGGCGTGCAGGATCTTGTGCGACTTGACCAACTCCTCTTTTTCCAGGTGCCGATTTTCCATCGCCTTTGTGCGGATGGAGGCCGGGATTTCGGCGCGAAAGAAATCGCGCAATTCCTGGCGAAAAGCGTTCTCTTCCTTGCTGAAGCGCAGGTCCATGGGATCTCTCCTCAAACGATCTCGAATAGGCCGGCGGCGCCCTGGCCGCCGCCGATGCACATGGTGACGACGGCATACTTGACGCCGCGCCGCTTGCCTTCGAGTAGGGCATGGCCAGTCATGCGTGCGCCGCTCATGCCGTAGGGATGTCCGATGGAGATGGCACCGCCATCGACATTGAGCTTATCCTGCGGGATGCCGAGCTTGTCGCGGCAGTAGAGCACTTGGCTGGCGAAGGCTTCGTTGAGCTCCCACAAACCGACGTCGTCCATCTTCAATCCCGTGCGCTGCAGCAGCCGCGGCACCGCGAACACCGGGCCGATGCCCATTTCGTCGGGTTCGCAGCCAGCCACCGCAAAGCCGCGGAAAATGCCCATGGGCTTGATGTTGCGCCGCGCGGCTTCCGCGTCGGACATCAGCACGCTGGCGCTGGCGCCATCGGAAAGCTGACTGGCGTTGCCGGCGGTAATAAATTGGTCATCGCCGCGCACCGGTTTCAGCTTGGCGAGACCCTCCAGATTGGTCTCTGGTCGATTGCCTTCGTCGCGCTCCAGCGTGATGGTGCGCTTGGAGATCTCCTTGGTCTCCTTGTTCTCGACCTGCATGACCGATGTCAGCGGTACGATCTCCGCATCGAGCCGCCCGGCCTTCTGGGCGGCCGCCGTGCGCTGCTGGCTCTCAAGCGCATACTCGTCTTGCTTCGCACGGCTGATGCCGTAGCGCCGCGCGACAATATCCGCCGTTTCGATCATCGGCATATAGAGCGCGCCCTTGTGCTCCACGATCCATTCGTCACGGTAAAATTTCGTGTTCATATTCATCTGCACGAGGCTTATCGATTCAAGCCCGCCCGCTACCGCTACCGGCACGCCTTGCTCTTTGATGGCGTAGGCGGCGAGCGCGATCGCCTGCAACCCCGACGAACAGAACCGATTGACGGTCTGCGCTGCCGCCGTTACCGGCAGACCAGCCCGGATGGCACACTGCCTGGCGATATTGCCGCCCGTCGCGCCCTCGGGGTTGGCGCAACCCAGCACCACGTCCTCGACGTCGCCAGGCTCGACGCCGGCCCGCTTGACCGCATGAGCGATCACATGCCCGCCCAGCTCGGCGCCGTGCGTGAGGTTGAAGGCACCGCGTACGGCGCGGCCGATCGGCGTGCGGGCGGTGGAGACGATGACGGCGTCGACCATGGCGAAGTTTCCTTCTATCGCGGCGGTGAATTTTTCGGCTGAGACCTGGGAACGGCAACTATGGCCAGAGGCGCGAGCAAACGCCAAGGCATCGCGGCAAACGGCTGGCAAAAGGCCTCGGCATCCGCGCCCGCTTGGCGACAACGTCTGTCGTAGGTCATGGCGTTTGCGTCACTCAGCTGCGGCCTCGTTTCGTTGCCGCTCTTCCGCGATCAGCTCTTTTTTTGACAGCTTGCCGACCGCGGTCTTGGGCAAGGCGTCGCGGAACTCCAGCTGCGCGGGCAGTTCGTGCTTGCCGAGCTTGTCGGCCAGAAATGCGCGCAACTCCTCGAGCGTAAAGCGCTGCGTTTTCCGCTTCAACTGGATGAAGGCCTTGGCCGCCTCGCCCCGGTAACTGTCGGGGACGCCAATCACGACGACTTCGGCGACGCTTGGATGTTCGTAGATCGCCTCTTCGATGGCGCGCGGGTAGACATTGAAGCCGCCGGAAATGATCATGTCCTTCTTGCGATCGACGATGTAGAAAAAGCCGTCCTGGTCCATGTAGCCGATATCGCCCGTCAAAAACCAGCCGTCGACAAAGGCGGCCGCGGAGTCCTCGGGAGCGTTGAAATAACCCCGCGTCACGTTCGGGCCCTTGATGCGGATTTCGCCGATCGCACCCGCCGCCAGCACGCGCCGATTGTCGTCGAGGGCCACCACGTCCATCAGGATGCCGGGCAGCGGCAAACCGCAAGTGCCGGGCTTGTGGGCGCAGTCCCTCGGCAGGCTGGTGCCGGCCGGAGCGGTCTCCGTCATGCCCCAGCCGCCGCCCATGCGGTGACCCGTCAGCCTATAAAACCTCTCCGCCACCTCAACGGGAATGCCGGCGCCGCCGGAGCCGACGAAGCGCAAGGAGGAAAAATCGCGCTGTTCGATGCCGGGCGTGTTGACCAAACTGATCCACATGGTGGGTACGCCCGGGAAGGAGGTGGCCCGCTTCACCTCAATATCGCGCAAGGTTGTTTCCACGTCGAAGCGCAGGCGCAGCAAGATCTCATTGCCGTCGCGCAGGGAGCGCAGCAGCACCGCCGTCAAGGCATAGATGTGAAACAGCGGCAGTACACAGATTACCTTGTCGGTTCCGGGGTCGGTCTGGCGCTGGGCATCACCCCAAATCTTGTAGATCGAGATGGTCGATGTCAGGTTGGCATGGCTGAGCATCGCGGCTTTCGGCTTGCCCGTCGTGCCGCCGGTATATTGCAAGAGCGCCAAGTCATCGACCGACACGGAGGGCCACGCTTGCGGCAACCTCCGCGCCCCGTCCGCCCGCAGCGTCTCGTAGCGCAGCAGGCCTGCCTCGCCATCAATCGGTGTGGTCGGCACGCTCGAGGGGGCGAACACCGCATCGTCGCAGACGATCAAGTGATCGAGCAGCGCCTGGGCCTTGAGCTTCCGTGCCATGGGCAACAGCGCTCCGACATTGGTCGTCACCAGGATGCGTGTGTCGGAGTTGGCGAGCTTATAGGCCAGCTCCCGCTCAGCATCGAGCGGCGACAGATTGACGATGCGACCGCCGGCCTTCAGTACCGCGAAAAAAAAGAATGGGTGATAGGGTGTATTGGGAAGATAGAGGCCAACCGATGTCCCTGGCCCTACCCCAAGCTGCATCAGGCCCGCCGCCAGTGCCTCGCTCGTTCGACCGAGCTCCGCATAGCTAATCTTGTTGTCGCGGTACTCGATCGCCGTCTTGTGGGCGAAGCGAGCAGCGGCGGCGTCCAACAGATGGGGCAGGCTGGTAATTTCGAGAGGGCTGTCCCAACGCAAGCCTGGCGGATAGCTCTTCTCCCAGCGGTGCGCCACTGCCATACGTCACTGCCTTGTTGTTGAGCGCCCGCCTGCGGCACTATGATCGCGCGACCCTAGGCGCGGACCGCGCCCTTGGCAACACGTTCAGGTACGGTCAGGGAGGCCCCTGGAAGTCATGAAAAATCCATTCGATCTCTCCGGGCAGGTAGCCGTCATCACCGGTTCGAGCAAGGGTATCGGTCGCGCGGCGGCGGAAATCATGGCCGGGCTCGGTGCCAAGGTCGTGGTTTCCAGCCGCAAGGCGGATGCGTGCGAAGCCGTGGCGGCGGCGATCAACAGCCGTGGCGGCGAGGCGATCGTGATCCCCTGCAATATCTCACGCAAGGAGGAGATCGAAGCTCTCGTCAACGGCACGCTCAAGCATTGGGGCCGGATCGATACGCTGGTGTGCAACGCCGCCGTCAACCCCTACTTCGGGCCGCTTGAGAAAATCCCCGATGACGCCTTCGACAAGATCATGAGCTCCAACATCAAGAGCAACCTTTGGCTCTGCAACTATGCCATTCCCGGCATGGCCGAGCAGGGCGGCGGCAGCGTGGTAATCGTGTCCTCGATCGGCGGTCTGCGCGGCAGTGCGCAACTTGGCGCTTATGGCATCTCAAAGGCCGCCGACATGCAGCTCACGCGCAGCCTGGCGGTCGAGTGGGGGCCGCGGAATGTGCGCATCAATTGCGTGGCGCCTGGTCTGGTTAAGACCGATTTTGCCCGCGCCCTGTGGGAAGATCCCGACCGTTTGAAGCGAACGGTCTCCACCGCCCCCTTACGGCGCATCGGCGAGCCCAATGAAATCGGAGGCATTGTCGCGTTTCTGGCCTCGCCGGTCGCATCGTTCATGACCGGTTCGGTGATCGTCGCCGACGGCGGTGTCACCATCGCTTGAGCGAAATCTGTTGGCGGGCAGCCGCCATCGCCAAAGGCCGGCGTCCCCGCACAGCCCGCCGAGGTTCCTGCCGCCACCGGCGCTTGCTGCCTGCTTCTTGCCCAAACCGCCAAACGCGGCCGGCCCGCGGAAACCCGGGCCGGCCACTTTAGCGATCTGCGCGGCGAGGATCAGGCTTGCGGGGGTGGGCTCGAGCCCTGGCTAGCCTCGCCGGGATTGGCGCTCCGATTGCGCCGCTCACGCATGTATTCGTCGAATTCGGCGCGGTCTCTGGCCATGCGCAAGCGGTCCAGGAAATCCCGGAATTCGGCGGCTTCTTCCTCGAGGCGCTTCAAGGCCTGCTCGCGATATTCATCAAAGGCCCGGTTGCCCGTTGGCCCCAGACCGCCGTGCCGGCCCCAGCGTTGTTCCCAGCGCTGCAAGCGCTGTTCGAAGCGATCGCGCTTGCGCTCCCAGCGTTCGGCGGCCCGTTCCTGCCACCGCGCCAGATCAGAATGCCGTCCACATCCCATTCGTCCGCTCCATAGTAGATAAGCCAAGATCGCGAGCCCGACGGGCCAGAACACGATGAAGCCGAGAACCATGAGGGCGAGCCAGGCTGGCCGGCCGTAGTCATCGATCCTCGCAATTGCTTCCGACATCGCCATCTCCACTCTCCAGATTGCCTCCACCGCTCGAGGTGGCCCGAGCCGCTCATGTCAATGTTTATAACATTTACATGGCGGGACCCACCCATTCCGTCAAGGGGCTTCGTGGCAAAGGTCAGCGGCGAGCTGGGCGCGCGCGGGGGACATCAGCTTCCCAAGGCCCGCACGCGCCCAGCTGGGGATTGGTAGGGATGAGCCGAAGGCCCCCCAAGCCGGCGCCTCTTGAGCACGTGGGCTCGGCGCCGGCTCGCCGCCTGCGCCCTCCGGTGGTGGTTGCCGGCGAGGACCGTGCGGCTCAGTCGCACCCAAAGCGGCGCTGGAGGCCCCGCGCCTCGGCACGGCCGCCGGCGGGCCCCGGGGTCGCCTGCCTCGGTCGGGGCGCCACGGCGGCATTGAGCCAGCTGTTGGGGTGAGAGGGGACAACCGCCCGCTGCGGCGCGTTTTCAAGGTGCACCTTAAAGCATTTGGCTGCGCGCAGAGTTTGGCTGCGAGCGCTTCGGTTGGGCGCGCTTGGCTTGCTCGTCCGGGGCGCCGAGCTTGCCGAGTTGCGTCCGCGCCGCCCGCGACCAAGACGGGGCTAATGCTCGGGTCGGCTGCGCCAGCCTGCGACAGGTCTCCCTGAGACGGCCCCGTCCTGGTGCGCCAAGGTAGAAGCGATCATCGGCTGGCGCGTTGACGGCATCGCGCTAACCTGGTCTGATCGATCCGATAGAGAAGTGCCGCCGGAGGCCTGTCGCGGCACCAGGTGAGCGCACTCGCCAAAGTGGTTAGGGGAGGGTTTTATGAACGAGCGTGAACTGCGAGGGCTGATCGCAAGGGTCAAGGATGGCGCCCTGTCGCGCCGCGCGTTTGTGCAAAAGATGGTTGCGCTCGGTCTCGCCGCTCCGATGGCGACGCAGATGCTCGATTTTTGCGGCGTGGCCAAAGCGCAAGCGCCCTTCAATTACAAGCCAAGCAAGCGCGGTGGCGGTGGAGCCCTAAAGGTGTTGTGGTGGCAGGGCGCAACGCTGCTCAATCCGCACTTTGCGGTCGGCACAAAAGATCAGGAAGGTTCGCGCATCTTCTACGAGCCGCTAGCGGCCTGGGACGGCGATGGGGAGCTGGTGCCGATCTTGGCCGCCGAGGTGCCAAGCCGGCAGAATGGCGGCCTCGCCGCCGATGGCATGTCCGTCACCTGGAAGCTCAAGCGCGATGTAAAATGGCATGACGGCAAGCCCTTCACCGCCGACGATTGCGTCTTCACTTGGGAATACGCCTCCGATCCGGCCACGGCAGCCGTCACGATCGGCAGCTACAAGGATGTGAAGGTCCAGAAGGTCGACGACTACACCGTCACCGTTCGCTTCGCCAAGCCGACGCCGTTTTGGGCCGATGCCTTTGTCGGCACGCGCGGCATGCTGATCCCCAAGCACCTGTTTGCCGACTTCGCCGGCGCCAAATCACGCGACGCGCCGACCAATCTGAAGCCGGTCGGAACAGGTCCTTACAAGTTCGCCGACTTCAAACCGGGAGATCTTGTCAGGGGCGAGATCAATGCCAGCTACCACCGTGAGAACCGACCGTATTTCGATTCCATCGAAATGAAAGGTGGCGGCGATGCCATTTCGGCGGCCCGCGCCGTGATCCAGACCGGAGAGTACGACTACGCCTGGAATATGCAGGTGGAAGACGAGATCCTGCAGCGGCTCGAAAAGGGCGGCAAGGGCGTTGCGGTCATCACGGCCGGCGGCAACATCGAGCACATCCAGCTCAATAGCACCGATCCCTGGACCGAAGTTGACGGCGAGCGCGCCAGTAGCAAGACCAAACACCCCGTGCTCAGCGATCCGGCCGTGCGGCAGGCGCTCGGCATGCTGATCGACCGCCAGTCGGTGCAAGACCACATCTACGGGCGCACGGGCATTGCCACCGGTAACTTCGTCAACAATCCGGAACGCTTCGTCGCCAAGACCACCAAGTGGGAGTTCAACGTCGACAAGGCCAACCAGGTGCTCGAGGCAGCTGGCTGGAAGAAGGGCGCGGACGGCATCCGGGTCAAGGATGGCAAAAAACTTAAGTTCGTCTTTCAAACCTCCATCAACACCCCGCGGCAGAAGACGCAGGCGATCGTCAAGCAGGCCTGCCAAAAGGCGGGCATCGACCTGGAACTGAAGTCGGTGGTGGCATCGGTGTTCTTTTCCTCCGACATTGCCAATCCCGATACCTATTCGCACTTCTACTGTGACGTCCAGATGTACACGACGACTATGACCGAGCCGGACCCCGAAGTGTTCATGCGGCAGTTCACATCGTGGGAAGTTGCTAACAAAGAGAACAAATGGCAGGGCCGGAACATCACCCGCTGGAAAAGCGAGGACTATGACAAGGCGTTTCGCGCCGCCGAGGGCGAACTCGACCCCGTCAAACGGGCCGCGCTCTTCATCAAAATGAACGAGCTGGTGGTCGGCGATTACGTGGTCATTCCGGTAGTGTATCGTCCCCGCGTTGCGGCCATTTCCAGCAAGCTCCAAGCGCCCTTGAGCGGGTGGGACAACGACCTGTGGCTGCTGTCGGACTGGTATCGGGAGGCGTGAGGCCCGTCATCGCAGCCACGGGCAGGCCGGAATGGGATGAGGATCGATGGCGTCCTACCTGCTAAGGCGCCTGCTGGTTGCCGTTCCCTCTCTCTTGGGGATCAGCGTGGTGCTGTTCGCGGTGCTGGCGCTCGCGCCCGGGGATCCCTTTGAGGAGCTGGCCACAAACCCGGCGGTGCCGCCCGAGGTGCGCACCGCCCTGCGCGTCAAATTCGGGCTCGATGATCCCATCGCGCTACGCTATGGGCACTGGCTCGTTGCCATGCTGGGGGGGGACTGGGGCTTCTCCTTCGTCAGCCGCATCGACGTCGGCGCCTTGATCATGCAGCGCCTGCCCACGACCTTGTTCGTGATCGGTTCCTCGCAGCTGCTGGCCATCCTAATCGCCATGCCGGTTGGCATCTATGCCGCCACCCGCCCCTATTCGATCTTCGACCAGATCGCCAATACCTTTGCCTTCGTCGGTTTTTCTCTGCCGACCTTCTTCACGGGTCTACTCTTCATCCTGATCTTTAGCATCTGGCTGGACTGGCTGCCGTTCGTTTACCGGTCCGACATCAGCGCAACCGGGTGGCAGTGGTACCTCGAGCATGCGCGCCAGGCCATCATGCCGATCGCCGTGCTCGCCCTGTTCCAGGCGGCATCCCTGACGCGCTACGTGCGCTCGGCCATGCTCGATGTCAGCCGTTTGGACTACGTGACGACGGCCCGCGCCAAGGGGCTCGGCGAGCGCGTCGTCATCCTGAAACACGTGGTGCGCAATGCGCTGATTCCGGTGGTGACGCTGGTGGCACTGCAAATGCCGGCCATCTTCGGCGGCGCCATCGTCACCGAGCAGATCTTCCGCATTCCCGGCATAGGCTCGTTGCTAATCAGCTCGATCCTGGCCAACGACACGCCCGTCGTAATGGCGGTGACGTTCGTGTTCGCCGGCCTTGTCATCATTTTCAATCTGATCGCCGATATCTTGTATGGATGGCTCGACCCCCGCATCACCTTCAGTTGAGGTGGGCGCCAGCGGCTTGCGCCGCGCGCGACCCCATTCGCCCGCATTCGAGGCATGGCGCAGGTTCCGTCGCCATCCCCTGGCGCTGGCCAGTGCGGCTGTCCTACTCTTGATGATCGCCGCGATCGCGCTGGGTCCGACCTTGTGGCCGGTCGCCATCAACGACATCGATTTTAGCGCCCGCCTCAAGGGGCCAAGTTGGGCGCATCCCTTCGGCACCGATGACCTCGGCCAGGATCTGCTCGCGCGCATGCTCTATGGCGGGCGCATCTCGCTAGCGGTGGGTCTCTCCGCGATGGCGGTCGCCATCCTGGTCGGCACCCTGATCGGTGCGGTCGCGGGCATGTCGCGTGGTTGGCTTGGCTCGGCGCTGATGTGGCTCACGGACCTGTTCTTATCCTTACCGCAACTGCCGTTGCTGCTCTTGGTCATCTACCTGTTCCGGGATTTCCTCAAGGGTTGGTTCGGCCCCGAAGGCGGCGTCTTCATTCTGATCGTGGCCGTGATCGGTGGCTTGCGCTGGATGCCGGTCGCCCGCCTGGTGCGCGCGCAATTCTTGTCGCTGCGCGAGAAGGAATTCGTCGAAGCCGCCAGGGCGCTTGGGGCTTCAAAATCACGGCAGGTGGTGCGCCATATCCTGCCCAATGCGCTGGGGCCGGTGATCGTGGCCGGTACCATCGACGTCGCCGCGGCCATCATTGCCGAATCGACCCTATCGTTCTTGGGTCTAGGCTTCCCGCCCGATATTCCCACCTGGGGCCGCATCCTCTACGACGCCAAGGACTACCTCGACATCGCGCCGCATTGGGCGATGTTTCCCGGCGCCGCGATCTTCCTCGCGGTATTGACCATTAATTTCATCGGTGACGGATTGCGCGATGCGCTCGACCCCCGCAGGGTGATGTGATGGCAAGGGGCGCGACGTGAAATCTGGCGTGGGCGAGGTACTGCTCGAAATTCGCGACCTCAAGACGCATTTCAAAACCGACGACGGCATGGTGCAGGCCGTCGACGGGGTCGACCTTACCATCGCGCGCGGTGAAACCGTCGGCGTCGTGGGTGAATCCGGGTGCGGCAAGACCGTCACTGCCATGTCGATCCTAAAGTTGGTGCCGATGCCGCCGGGCCGCATCGTCGCCGGCCAGATCCTCTGGCAGGGCCGCGATCTGGTGCCGCTGCCGCCCGAAGAAATGAATGGCATCCGCAGCAAGCAAATCGCCATTGTGTTCCAGGAACCAATGACCTCCCTCAATCCGGTCTACACGGTGGGCGAGCAAATTGCCGAAGTCATTCGACGCCACGAGGGTTTGGGTCGGCGCGCCGCGTTGGAAAAGACCACCGAGATGCTGCGCCTGGTGCAAATTCCAAATCCACAGCGGCGCGTGCACGATTACCCGCATCAATTCTCTGGGGGCATGCGCCAACGCGTCATGATCGCCATGGCGCTTTCCTGCGACCCCAAGCTGCTGATCGCCGACGAGCCGACGACGGCCCTCGACGTCACCATCCAGGCACAGATCCTGGAATTGCTGCACGATATGAAGTCGCGTTTTGGTATGGCGGTCATGTTGATCACGCACGCCATGGGCGTGGTGGCCGAGACGGCCCAACGCGTCGTGGTGATGTACGCCGGTAAGGTGATCGAGGAGGCTCCCGTCGCGCAGCTGTTCGGCCAACCGCGTCATCCCTACACGCGCGGCTTGATCCGCTCCATTCCACGCATCGATCGGGCCGCTGCCAACAGGAGCCGGCTCGAGACCATCGCTGGGGTCGTGCCGAGCCTTTTGCGCCCCCCACCGGGCTGTCGTTTCGCGGCGCGCTGCCCACACGCAATGGCGAAGTGCCGGGAGGCAAGCCCGCCCCTCCTGGAGGTGGCGCGGGGCCACAAGGTCGCTTGCGTGCTCGAACAACCCGAGGCGGTGTAATGACCGAGCCGCTGCTGCGCGTGAAGGACCTCGTCAAGCACTTTGCCATCACCGGCGGTGTGCTAGCGCGCGAGGTCGATCGGGTGCACGCCGTCGACCACGTGAGTTTCGAGATCGGCGCCGGCGAGACCCTCGGCCTGGTCGGCGAGTCCGGTTGCGGCAAATCGACTACCGGTCGCTGCATTCTGCGCCTGATCGAGCCGACGGCAGGCGAAATTTGGTTCGAAGGACGCAACGTTACCGCCTTTGGCCGCGACCAGCTGCGTACGCTGTGCCGCGACATGCAGATCATCTTCCAGGACCCGTTCGCCTCGCTCAACCCGCGCATGACGGTCGGCACCATTATCGGTGAGGCTCTGACCATCCATAAGCTTGCCAAGTCGAGAGAGGCATACCGCGACCGCATAGTCGAGTTGCTGGAAACCGTGGGTCTGCAGCCCGATCACATGCGGCGGTATCCGCACGAATTCTCCGGCGGTCAGCGCCAGCGCATTGGCATTGCCCGCGCGCTCGCCGTCGAACCCAAGCTGATCGTCTGCGACGAGCCGGTGTCAGCACTCGACGTCTCGATCCAGGCGCAAGTCATCAATCTGCTGGAGGACTTGCAAGAGAAGTTCAGCCTCACCTACCTGTTCATCGCGCACGACCTGTCGGTGGTGGAGCACATCAGCACGCGCGTGGCGGTCATGTATCTCGGCCGGGTGGTGGAGATCGCGCCTGCGCGCGATCTGTACAACGAGCCCTTGCACCCCTACACGGAGGCCCTGCTATCGGCCGTCCCAATTCCCGACCCGACCGTGAAACGCAAGCGCATCACGCTTGCGGGCGACGTGCCGAACCCGATCCGTCCGCCGAGCGGTTGCCATTTCCACACGCGCTGCCCGATCCGTCAGCTGCCGCTGTGCAGCACGGAAAAGCCCCTCCTCAAACAAGGTCGCAAGGGCCATTGGGTCGCCTGCCACCTGCGCGGATGACCGTCAAAGCCGCGCCAGCATTTGCCTCAGCCGACCGGCGGCGATGCAAACGTTCCGATCTTAGCAAACGCACCCGACCGGACGCCGCTTGCGGCCCTAATCGTCCTGCTGCCTTGCCTCTTCGCGCAAGGCCTCGGGGTCGGCGATGCCGTAATCGCGTCGCACGCCATCGCTGCTGACGTAGCCATCCAGGAGATCGCGCGCGATCGCCGCTCGCTGGCGCTCCGCCGGCGGGCCAAAACCACCCGAACCCGGCGTGCGCATGTCGATGACCGAGCCGGCGGGGGCGAGGAATGCCCCCTTGCTCGGCAGCTTCCTCGTCCTGCCATCGGGCGTGCTGAGGCTCACCACGGCTACCGCGCCGGCCTTGCCGCCCTCTAGTCCGAACGGTGGAGACGACATGCGCTCCATGCACAGGGCGCCGGTCGCATCGGCATTCTCGACGAGCCGCCAGACACGGCGCGCGCCACAGCCACCACGATAGCGCCCGGCCCCGCCCGAATCGGGATCGATCGCGTACTGCTCCACGCGCAAGGGGAAGGCCATCTCCAGCACCTCGATCGGCGTGTTCATCGTATTGGAGATGCCGCTGGCGATCGTGTTTATGCCATCCTTGTTCGGCCGCGCGCCGAACCCACCTTTGATGGTCTCGTAGGAGACATAGCGCCGCCCGCTGCGCGGATCGATACCACCAAACGTCATGATCGCGGAGGTGCCCTGGCTGCAAGCCATCACCTGCTTCGGCCAAAATTTGACCAGCGCTCCCATCACCATGTCGGCCACTCGATGCGACATCTCGTGATTGGCGTAGACGACGGGGGCTGGGAACTCGGCGTTCACGACGCTGCCCTTCGGCGCCCTGACCTCGATGGTGCGCCAGCACCCGGAATTGGGCGGAATGAGACTGTCGGGATCGACCGCCATCTTGAGCCCGCAATAGATGCCCGAGGCGGTCACCGACAGGGGCGCGTTCATTGGGCCCTTGACCTGGGGATCGGAGCCGGCGAAATCGACTAGCAAGCGGTCGCCGCTTTTCTCAACCTGCATCCGGATCCAGAACGGGGCATCGCCGCCATCGGCGTCATCGGCGATGCCGTCGCCGTCGCAGAAGTCCTCGAAGTACCCGGTGCCGTCGGGAAGATCGCGCAAGGTTGCGCGCATCAGGCGCTCGGAATAGTCCATGACCTCGGCCAGGTAGTGAATGAGCCGTTGCGTGCCGTAGCGCATCGCCAGCGCCTTGAGTCGCTCGGTTGCACGCAAGGTGGCCGCAAGCTGGGCGCCGAGATCGCCCCTGCGTTCATCCGGCGTGCGTACGTTGGCTAGGATGATTTTTTCCAGATCCGCGCTCATCACCCCGCGCGCCACCAGCCGCAGCGGCGGCAGACGCAGGCCCTCGCCGTAGATTTCGCTGACCGCGCCGTAGCTGCCGGGCGTGGCCGAGCCGACATCGGGCCAGTGCGCCCTCAGGCAGGCATAGCCGAGCAATTGGCCGTCATGGAAGGCCGGACGCACGACGTTGACGTCGGGCAGATGGCTGCCGCCCTGGTATGGGTCATTGTGGATGAAGACGTCGCCCTCGGCCGCGTCGGCGCCGAAAGCGGCAACGATGGCGCGCACCGCGTCGGGCATCGAGCCCAAGTGGATCGGCAGGTCGGGTCCCTGCGCGACCATGTTGCCCTTGCGATCGAACACGCCGCACGAGAAATCGCCGGCCGACTTCAGGATCGGCGAATAGGCCGTCTTGCACAGAACGACGCGCATTTCCTCGGCGATCTTGAACAATGAATTCTTAACGATCTCGAACGAGGCGGGATCGCTGGCTGCCGGCGCGTCCTTCATCGGCCATCTCCCTTGTGCTCGCCTGCGAGCCAGACGAAGCCGTTTTCGTCCATGCGGCCCTGCCACCGCGGTGGCAGCAGAATGGTCGAACTCCAGCGATTCGATCACCGCCGGCCCAACCACCGCAAAGCCCGCCGGCAGGCGCGCTCGATCGAGCACGGCCGCCTCGTGGCGGGCTGCGCGGAACCACACGGGCCGGCGTCCCTTTGCCGGGTCCGTGCCCCGCGCGGCCGGCGCTTGGCGCAGGTACAAGGGGGCAATGCTGCCGATCGCGGCAACGCGCAGGTTGACGAGCTGCACCGGTTCGCTCCGATTGTCGTGGCCGTAAGTGCGACGGTGGCGCGCGTGGAAATCCTCCGCTATGGCGGCAAGGCCCGCGGCATCAAGCCGGCGCCCCGGCACCGGCACGGCGAGCTCGTAGGATTGCCGCCCATAGCGGGCATCGACGCTGCGCACGAAGCGCCGCTGCGGCGCCTCTACCCGGGCGCGATCGAGCATGGCCGCCCCCGCCTTTTCCAGGAGCCGGAACGCCGTCTCAAGGTCGGCCGGTTCGGCCGTTGCCGTCGTGGTGTAGACCGTGCGCACGTAATCGCGTTTGAGGTCGGAACCGACGAGGCCGAGCGCCGAGAACGCGCCCGGGATCGGCGGGCAGACGACTTCGGCCATGCCGAGCTCCTCGGCGAGGGCGGCGGCATGCATCGGACCGGCTCCGCCAAAGGCTGCGAGGGTAAATTCACGCGGGTCGTGGCCGCGCTGGACCGAGACGATCTTCAGCGCTTCGGCCATGGCATGGTTGACCACATCGATGACGGCGGCCGCCGCGGCGCGCGGCTCAAGCTTCAGCGGTTCGGCCAGCTTCGCGGCCACGGCGCGCTCGGCCGCCGCGTAGTCGATCGGCAGATCGCCGGCGAGCAGGGAATCGCGGTCGAGGTAGCCCAACAGCAGATTGCAGTCGGTCACCGTTGGCTCCGTACCGCCGCGCCCGTAGCAGCTGGGTCCGGGCACGGCCCCGGCGCTCTTCGGGCCGACGCGAAGAGCGCCGGCGCGATCCACCCAGGCGATCGAGCCGCCGCCCGCAGAAACCTCGGCAAGGTCGATCACCGGCACCCGGATCGGGTGGCCAGTGCCGTTCATGGTGCGATTGCCGCTCGCCTTGCCGCCGACCTCATATTCCGGCGTCGTCTCGTACTGCCCGTCGCGAATCAGGCTCGCCTTGGCCGTGGTGCCACCCATGTCGAAGGAGAGGAGGTTCAAGCGGCCGGTTTGCCGGGCGGCGAGAGCCGCGGCCACCACGCCGGCGGCCGGTCCCAACTCGACGGCGATGGCCGGCATGGCGATACCCTCGCCAGCTTCGAACACGCCACCGTTCGACCCCATGACATAAAGGCCGGGCAGTCCCAGCTCTCGCGTCGCATGCTGCAGGCGCGTCAGATAGGAGGACAGGATCGGCCCCACATAGGCGCACACGGCGGTGGTACTGGTGCGCTCGAACTCGCGAATTTCCGGGAGCACTTCGCTCGACAGGTAGATGGGGGTGTGCGGGAATGCCTGCCGCAGGCGACGCCCGAGCCGAGCCTCGTGCTCCGGGTTGAGAAAGCTGAACAGCAGCGACACGGCGATGGCCTCCACCCGATCGGCGCGCAGCTGCGCGATCAGGCCCGCAATCTCCTGCTCGGCCAGCGCTAGGACGAGGCGGCCATCGGCACCGATGCGTTCGCTGATCTCGTGTCGCCGGCGCCGCGGAATGAGGGTCGTCGGCGCCTCCTGGAAAAGGTCGTAAAGGTCTGGGCGGGAGGAGCGGCGCAGCTCCAGTACGTCGCGAAAGCCGCGCGTGGTCACCAGGGCGGCGCGGGCTCCTTTTTCTTCCAGGATGGCGTTGGTGACGACCGTGGTGGCGTGCGCCAGCAGGTCGACATTGGCTGAGCTGATTGCGTATTGCCGCATGGCCATCCCCAGGGCCGAGAGCACGCCCTCGGTAAAGTCGGCCGGCGTGGTGAGCGCCTTCGCCACCCCGATGCGGCCGCTCGCCTCCTCGATCAGCGCCACGTCCGTAAAGGTGCCGCCGATATCAACGCCGATGCGCCAGGCCATGCCCGCTCCCTCGCTGTTGCCGGCGAAGTGTAGGCAGGTTCCGCCGGCCCCGGCAACGACCGGGCTCAGGGCGCGCTCAAGGCGCGGCGGGCATGGAGAGGCTCGAGCGCCGCCGCTACAAGACGGCTTCTTCGCATCGGCAGGCGTGCACTTAACCGAAACTTTACGGCAGATTGCGAGGCTGGGTGGGAGCCTTTGAACGTGTGCTGTTTGTTCGGGCGCCTGGCATTGCCTTGGGCCGGCACGAACTAGGCCTACTCCACTGCCTGCCGGTCGCCAGGCGCGCGGCGCCTGTCTTTTGCTGCCCCGGGATATTCACATGCCTCAGCCTTCGCCGATCACGCCCGGCTCGAGCCAGCAGACCGACGCCCGTGCCTGGTGGCACGGAGCGGGGCGCTCACCGCTGCCTCGCCGTGGCGCGGCTGCCGCCGAGGCGGGCGAGGCCGCATGGCACCACAACGAGGCCTTCGAACAGCTAGCCGTGCGGGTCGAAAACCTAGCTGCTCGGATAGAGGCGACCCGGTCAGCCCTCGGCGGCGAGGGTTTGGGCCTATTTGAGGGCGTGGCCGACGCGCTTGAGGGACTAAAAGCGGGCATCGCCAGGCTGCGTTGCGCCTGGGAAAGCGACGACCCCCGGCTGGATCGGCTGCCGCCAGGGCCACCGCGGCCAGTGGCCGCGGTGGCGCCATCGACCATGGCCGAAACCGATCCCTGGGATGCGGAAACGGCGGAGGCCTTGACGCGCGTTTGCGAGATTGCCGCGCTCGAGGCCCAGCAGCGTCCAGCGGGCCGCCGCGCTGGGTTGGCGCGGCCGGCCGACTTGCCGCCCGAGCCGCCGGCGCCGCGCGCAAGCGGATTGGATGCCCGGCTGGCGGATATCGCCGACCGCCTGCAGCAGGCCTTGCCGGGCCTCGCTGCGGCCCAATGGTTGGGTCCCCTCGATCAACGCGTTCGCCTGCTCGAGCAGGCGGTGGTGCTAGCCTCGACGCGGGCAATGCGCGCGCCGGAGGCGGGGAGCCTCGCACATGTGGAAACGCTGATCCGCGATCTGGCGGTTCAGGTCGAACAGACCCGAACCGAGCTCGGCCGTCTCGATGCCGTCGACGAACACCTGCGCGACATGATCGCACAATTCAAGGGCTTGGCTGCGACCGCCAAACCGGTGGGCCCCGCGCCGGCGGAGCCAAGCCCGGAGCGAGATCCGGCACACCGAGTGGAGGCGTTGCTGAAGAGTAGCCTCGCCGCGCGGCGACAGGATGCGCGCGCCGCCGTCGGCGTCCTCAAGTCTATTCATGATGCCGTCGGCCAGATCGCCGATCGCTTGGATGCGTTGCGGCCCGGGGAGCGCTCGGCCGAGCCAGGACTGGCGGGCCAAACCGATCCCGACGCCGATCGCGATCTCCTGCTCAAGGCCTATCGCGAGGGGGCACGGGCGCTCGGCGAGACCCCGTCGGACGCAGCCTACGAACCGCTCGAGGTTGCCGAGGGCGATCGCGCTCCGGGCCGATACGATTGGAGCACCAGCAATTGGCACTGGCACGCCAAGGACTAGTGGTCCCCGGCGCGCAGCCTTTCGCCCTGGCGTTTTCGGGCGTCGCTTTGCGCCACGGCCGCTTCCCGCGATGCCGCCCCCGCGATACCTCGCGGCCCCGCAAGGGGCGCGCAGCACCCGACAGCGCGCTTGCCGCGCCCGAGGCACGCTTTCATTTGCTTGCAAGCGCCGGCCGAAGAACGGGCTGGAGGCCGCCCTGTTTGGCCCAGCCGCACGCTGGCGTTGGCGCCCCGGGGCAATTTTTTCTCGCCGCCTGAGGCTTGAATTGTGGCCGCACATGGTGCGCTATGCTGTGGACGGCCAGGCGCATCCGGCTTCGGCGGGCCGGCGGGGCCGATGAGGGCCCCTCGTCGGTGGGCCGGTTCGGTTACATCGTTCGGCTGACGGCCATAGCGGGAGCAGTTCTTGACCTCCGCCCAACCAGGCAAGAAAGCAAGCGCCGCGCTGCTGGCCGTGCTGGCGGCGGCAGGGGCCATCGTTGCCTTTGCCACGCAGGGGGAGGCGCAGCGCAAAAAGCAGCCCGTGCCGCCCCCCGTGGCCAAGGAAACGCCGCTGAGCAAGGTCGAGGAGGTCAAGCGCGAGCAACAGCCCGGTGCCAAGGAATCGGTGCAGGCCGATGTTTCGGCCCGCAACGTCGCGGTGACATCATCGTTCAGCGGTACCGAAATCGTCATTTTCGGCGCGGTCGACAACAGCCAGCAACCAAGCGCCAAATCCGGCTACTACGATATCGTGATCGTGGTCGAAGGGGTGCCGAGCCGGCAGGTGGTTCGGCGCAAGAGCAACGTTGCCGGCCTCTGGCTCAATACCTCCTCTGCGACCTTCGATCTGGTGCCCAGTTACTACGCCATCGCCTCCACTCGGCCGATCGACGAGATTGCGCCGGAGGAGTTTCGCGCCTCCCATGGCATGGGCTTCCAGCATTTGCGCTTCCCGCCCGCCTTCGGCCAGGCGCAAGCCCTCTCCACCGAGAACGTCAAGGAATTTCGCGAAGCCATCATCAATTTGAAGCAAAAGCAGGGGCTTTACGTCCAGGATGAGTACGGCGTGGCATTCATCGGACGCAGCTTGTTCCGCTCCACCATCGAACTGCCGGCCAATGTCACGGTGGGACCCTTTGATACGCGCGTCTACCTTTTTCGCGACGACCAATTGTTGAGCCAGTTCTCGGTGCGCCTCACGCTGGAACGGGAAGGGGTGGAGCGCTATCTGCACGCCTTCGCTTTCCAACACCCGATGTTCTATGGCCTGGCGACCGTGGCGATCGCGGTCGCCGCCGGGCTGCTGGCATCGACGGTTTTGCGCCGCGGTGGTTCCTAGCTGAGGCAGGCCGAGGGCGACCTGCTGCCGCGTTTTTTGGCAAAAGGCCCCGGACGCTGCCCGCGCGTGAGGCATCGAAGGGCCTTTCGGGCAGCGATCGCCCTAAGCTAGACTGCCGCAAACGTCACCCGGTTGGCCAGGGCCCCTTCGCACGTCCTTCATGCCTCAATTCGCTCCAGATCGCTTCGGCCACGTCAAAGGTTTGCCATCGACGGCGCCGGGGCAACGCATCGGCCTCCTCGGCGGATCGTTCAATCCACCACACGTTGCCCATCGCCAAATCAGCGAAATCGTCCTCAAGCGACTTGGGCTCGACCAGATCTGGTGGCTGGTGACACCTGGCAATCCCTTGAAGGCGCGCGGCGACCTCGCACCGCTCGCCGAGCGGCTGGTGCTGTGCCGGGCGATGGCAAAAAATCCGCGCATTGTGGTCACCGCCTTCGAGCGCGATCTGCCGGCTGCCTATACGGCCGGAACCCTCGCCTTTCTGAAACGGCGCAGCCCGCTGGTACGCTTTGTTTGGATCATGGGTGCCGACAATCTGGCCGGCTTCCACCGCTGGCAGCGTTGGCGGGAGATCGTGACGATGGTTCCTGTCGTCGTCGTGGATCGTCCGGGCTGGCGCCTCAAAGCCCTCGCCTCCAAGGCGGCGAGAGCCTTTGCCGCGAGCCAGGTCCCCGAAACCAAGGCGCGCGGCTTGGTGGCCATGCCGCCACCGGCGTGGACCTTTTTGACCGGACCGCTCTCCCCGGTGTCCTCCACCGATCTCCGCCGCAAGGCTCGGCAGCGCGACCAATCTGTTGCTCGAAAGCCACAGATGGCCGAGCCAACTGCCACAGGCAAAGGCCGCAATGCACGGACGTCCCAGACCATGGGGAGCCGCAAGGGGGAGGCCCCCGTTTCCGAGCCGCCACAGGCCGATCGTCCGCCGGCCCGAGCCTTGCCGGGCGGCGAGAAGCGACCGGCGCGGCCGTCCCCTGCGGCAAAGACGGAAGCCTCTTGAAAGCTGCTCCCGTCGCCCTCTATCCTTGGCTTTGAGTCCCCACGTTGGGGACTGGATCCGGGGTCGAGGGCCGGCCCGGGCCTAAGGGCCCGACCGTTGCCCGCCCGACAAGGGTTTGATGACGAAAGGACCATCAGCACAAGATGCCAACCGCACTTGAGGGTGCTCGCAAGAGCACGCCTCCGGCCGAACTCGTGTCGCCTGCACACGGCTCGGAAGCCCTTCTCGCGATCATCACGGCCGCGCTCGACGAGGCGAAGGCCGAACAGGTGGTGGCGATTGATATCAAGGGAAAATCTTCCATCGGCGACTATATGGTGATCGCCTCCGGCCGCTCCGACCGGCATGTCGGCGCGATCGCCGAGCAACTGCAGCACAAGCTGAAAGATGCCGGCTATGGTCGCGCGCGCATCGAGGGGCAACCCCAGTGCGACTGGGTGCTGATCGACGCCGGCGATATCATCGTGCACGTGTTCCGGCCGGAGGTGCGCGAGTTTTATAATCTCGAGAAGATGTGGTCGGCCGAGCGCCCGAGCGATCCGACGACGCACTAGTTCGGCGGTGCCGCGGGCTTGCCAAGTCTCGGCGTCCTTTTCGTGAAAGCAGGGACGCCCCGTCATGCGCGTGGTCATTGCCGCGGTCGGCCGTCTCAAGGACGGACCGGAGCGGGTGTTATTTGAGAAATATCGCGACCGTTTTGAAGCTGCGGGTCGACGGCTTGGCTTTTCGCCGGTTGAGTGCGGTGAAACTTCCGAGAGCCAGGCGGCGAGCGTTGACAAGCGCAGGAGCGAAGAAGCCGCAGCGCTGCGCAAGTTGACCCGCGATGCCCAAACCGTCATCGCCTTGCACGAGGCTGGCAAAACGTGCACCAGCGCCGGCTTTGCCCAGCTATTGGGCAAAATCCGCGACGACGGCAGCAAGGGGCTGGCCTTCGCGATCGGTGGACCCGATGGGCTGTCCGCCGATATTCTGGCCGGGGCAAACCACAGGCTCTCATTCGGGGCAATAACGTTGCCGCATCAACTTGCGCGCATTGTCCTTGCCGAGCAGCTCTACCGGGCCGCGACCATTCTTGCCGGCCATCCCTACCATCGCGCATGAATGGCACGACGGCGGCCCTGGACGTGCGATGGCGTTTCAGCCCGGGCCGCAGATCGATGTCTTGACCGAGAAAGCGCGAGCAAGCCATGACAAGGAACACCCTGGCTCCGGAAACGGTCGCCGTGCAGGCTGGCGATGCCGGCGATGAGGCAACGGGTGCAATCGTTCCGCCGGTGCATCTTGCCACGACCTTTGTTCGCGATCCGGACAATCAATATCGCAAGGGCTTCAGCTATGGCCGGCCGGACAACGCCACCGTGCGGCAGGTCGAGCGGGTGCTGGCGCAGCTGGAGGGCGGCGCTGCCGCCCTCGTGGTCGCTTCCGGCATGACGGCGGCCACGACGGCGTTTTTGGCGCTGGAGCGGCCGGCACATGTCGTGGCGCCCAACGTGATGTATTGGGGCCTGCGCGATTGGATCAGCCGGGATGGCCCCAGCTTCGGCATTGAGCCCACGTTTGTCGATGGTGCCGACCCGGCGGCGATCGCGGCCGCCATCCGCCCCGGACGCACCAAGCTGGTCTGGATCGAAACACCCGCCAATCCGCTGTGGACCATCACCGACATTGCCGCAGCGGCAAAGATTGCGCACGCAGCGGGGGCGCTGCTTGCCGTCGATTCGACCGTGTCGACGCCGGTGCTCACGCAACCCATTGCGCTTGGCGCCGACCTCGTCATGCATTCGGCGACCAAATACCTTAACGGGCATTCCGACGCGATCGCTGGTGCCCTGGTGTTTGCTCGCCAGGGCGGCGAATTCGAGCGGGCCGGCCGCCTGCGCAGTATGCTGGGCGGCATCCTGGGGCCCTTCGAGGCGGCGTTGCTGCTGCGGGGAATGCGCACCTTGCATGTTCGCGTGCGCCACCAGTGCGCCGCGGCCATGGCCATTGCCAGCCACTTCAATGGGCATCCACGGCTGGAGGCCGTCCTGTACCCGGGGCTGCCGTCCCATCCCGGCCATGCCGTCGCTCAGCGCCAGATGCAGGGCGGCTTCGCGGGGATGCTGTCGGTGCGCGTCAAGGGCGGCGAGGCGGCGGCGGTGGCTGCGGCGGCCGACGTGCGGGTGTGGAAGCGGGCAACCTCCCTCGGCGGGGTCGAGAGTTTGCTCGAGCATCGCGCCAGTATCGAGGGAGCTGGTTCACCGTGTCCGCCGGACCTGTTGCGCCTGTCCGTAGGGCTGGAAAGCACGCGCGACCTGATCGGCGACCTCGAGCAGGCGCTAAGGTGAGCCGCCCGTCCCGAGGGCCCGGACCGCTTGCGCGGCCCGGAGGGCTTTGCCCCCGATCGGCGCCCGCGGCCGCCCGGCTTCGCCTGGCTCGAGCCTGAAGCGCTGGTCCAGGCAATACCATGGCGCCGGCAGGTCCAAAGCGTCCTCCGTCGTGTCGTGCCGGACGAAATTGCCGATCAGCGCCCGGGTGACGCCAAACTGCGCGTCGCTGGTTAGGTATGGATCATCGGGCGAATAGATTTGTGAAATCAGGGTCTTGAAGCCGGGTTTGTACAGCATGAAGTGCAGGTGCGCCGGGCGGAAATTGTGCCTGCCCGTCGCCGCCATCAATTCCCCGACGGGGCCGTCGATGGGCACCGGATAGCCCGCCGGCTTGACGCTGCGGAAAGAAAACCGACCCTCGTGGTCGGTGAGGAAGCGGCCGCGCAGGTTCATCTCGGCCTGGCTGGCGTCCTGGTTTTCATAGAGGCCCTCCGGCGAGGAATGCCAGACGTCAACCTCGGCACCCGCTATCGGCCGATCGGTCCCGTCCACAACCTCAACACGACAGATCAAGGCCGGGCCCGCCGTGGGCGAGCGCACGAGGCTGTCGCCGCTGCGGCAGATGGGCTGGTCGTCGCGCCAGAACGGTCCTAGCAGATTGGCCTGGGTCTCGGTCTGGCCGCCGTTGCCGTTGTTGAGGAGACACACCAGCGCCGACACGCCGAGCGATCCCGACATCAGCATCGCCTCATTGTGCCAGGCGGTTGTGTGTTGCCCGAGCGCGGCAACCAGCCGGATCGCCTCGTGGAACTCCGCCTCCGTCAGGCGCACCTCGCGAACAAAGCCGTGCAAATGGCGCACGAGAGCCAACAGGATTTCGCGGCTGCGCTCATTCTCGGTGCGGCTGAACGCCTCGACCACGGCGGTGGTGACGGCGGCCTCATTGTCGATGATCATTGTTCGACCTACCCTATGCTGCTCTCACTATGATAGCGGACCTCGCCGCGAGCCTCGACCACCTAGGGTTGAACCAATGTCTGACCTTCCGGAGCGTCTCCTTGCAGGCAAGCAGCGACCGTTTACGGGCGCGGAGTATCTGGAGTCGCTGCGCGACGGCCGGGAGGTCTACATCTACGGCGAGAAGGTCCGCGATGTCACGCGGCATCCGGCCTTCCGCAACGCGGCCGTGTCCGTGGCCAAATTGTACGATGCCCTCCACGACACCAAATCCAAGGACGTGCTTACGGATACGACCGACACCGGCTCGGGCGGTTACACGCATCGCTTCTTCAAGGCCGCGCGCTCGCGAGGCGACCTGATCGGGCAGCGTGATGCCATTGCCGCTTGGGCCCGCATGACTTATGGCTGGATGGGCCGCAGCCCTGACTACAAGGCCGCATTTCTCAATACGCTGGGCGCCAACGCCGAGTTCTACGGCAAGTTTGCCGCTAACGCGCGCGCCTGGCACGTGCGCGGGCAGGAGGCCGTGCTCTACGTCAACCACGCACTGGTCAATCCGCCGATCGATCGGGCCAAGCCTGTCGAGCAGGTGAAAGACGTCTACATTTCCATCCAGAAGGAAAACGACGCGGGCATCTTTGTCTCCGGCGCCAAAGTCGTCGCCACCAACTCGGCGCTGACGCACTACAACTTCCTCGGCCAAAACATGGGCCAGGACATCAACGACGAGAGTATGGTCGTGATGTTCATGGCGGCGATGGACACGCCCGGCATCAAGCTCATCTGCCGCGCCTCCTACGAGATGGCGGCCGCTGCCAGTGGCTCTGCGTGGGACTATCCGCTGACCAGCCGCTTTGACGAGAACGATGCCATCTTCGTGTGCGACAACGCCTTCATTCCCTGGGAAAACGTGTTCATCCATCGTGATGTGGAACGCCTCAAGGCCTTCTATCCGCGTTCGGGCTTTGTCAACGGCTTCACCATGCAGGGCTGTACACGACTTGCCGTCAAGCTCGACTTCATTGCCGGTCTGCTCATGAAGGCGGCGCGCGCTACGGGTGTCGAGGCCTTTCGCGGCGTGCAGGTCCAGGTCGGCGAGGTGATCGGCTGGCGCAACCTATTTTGGGCGCTTAGTGACGCCATGGCTTGCAATCCCGAGCCATGGGTGAATGGGGCGGTGCTCCCCAACATGCGCGCCTCGGTTGCCTATCGGCTGTTTGCAACCGAGGCCTATCCGGCCGTGCGCTCGATCGTCGAGAAGGTCATCGCCTCGGGTCTCATCTATCTGCCGAGCCACGCCCGAGACTTCAAGAATCCCGAGATCGATAAATACCTGCAAAAGTACGTTCGCGGATCGAGCGGCATCGACTACAAGGCGCGCATCAAGGTCATGAAATTGCTGTGGGATGCGATCGGCAGCGAATTCGGCGCGCGTCACGAACTCTACGAGATGAACTACGCCGGCAGTCACGAATTGGTGCGCTTGTTTCCCCTGCAACATGCCCAAAGTTCGGGCTCACTCAAAGAGATGGAAGCCCTGGTCGAGCAGTGTATGGCCGACTACGACGAAAACGGTTGGACGGATTTTGCTTACTGGAGCGGCGAAGACGTCTCGGCATTGGAACGGCTCAAGTAGCGCCGCCAGCACGACCTGCGATCGCGGTCTTGGCCTCCCCGGCCAGCGGATGGTGCCGCTCGGGCAAGCGCAACATTGGCGCGCGGAAGGTCGGCAGGCTAGGCCCGATCCGACGCGAGGACGCGCGCGAAGGCAACGGCGGCGGCCTCTATGTCGTCAACGGTGACGTCAAGGTGTGTAACCGCACGGATCATGCCGCCATAGGAGGCGCCCATGCGCACGCCATTGTGCGCCAAGGCGGCGACGATCTCCTTCGGCTTGCGCCCGCTCGCACCCGGGTCGAAGAAGACGATGTTGCTTTCGACTTCTGGATTTCATGATGCGGATGCCAGAGAGACCGCCGATCATCTCCGCTAGGCGCCGGGCGTTGGCATGGTCTTCGGCCAACCGCTCGATGTTGTGCTCGAGGGCGTAAAGTCCTGCCGCTGCCAACACGCCGGACTGGCGCATCGCCCCACCCATGCGATGCTTCCAGGCCCAGGCTGCCTCGATAAAGCTGCGTGAGCCGGCGAGCACGCCGCCGACCGGACAGCCGAGCCCTTTCGACAGGTCGAGCCAGACGCTGTCGCATGGGGCCGCCATCTGCTTTGCGCTTACGCCGCTCGCGACCTGGGCGTTGAGAAGGCGCGCGCCGTCCATGTGCACGCTGAGGCCATGCTCGCGGGCCGCGTGCGCAACGGCCACAATTGCCGCGAGCGGCCATACGGCGCCGCCGCCTCGATTGACGGTCTGCTCGAGCGCGAGCAGGCGCGAGCGCGGGCTGTGACGGCCACCGGCGTCGCGCACGGCCGCCCTCACGTCGGCGGGGGTAAAAAGACCACGCTTGGTCACCAGCGGCCAGGTTTGCACGCCCGCAAAGCAGGAGCCTCCACCGGCCTCGGAGGTGAAGATGTGCGCAAGGTCGGCGGCCATAACCTCGTCGCCAGGCCGGCAGTGCACGAGCAAGGCGATTTGATTGCACATCGTACCCGAGGGCAGCAATACCGCGGCCTCCTTGCCAAGCAGGTCGGCCACGCGGTCCTGCAGTGCATTCGTGGTCGGATCGGCGGCGCTTTGCTCGTCACCAACCTCGGCGTGGGCCATGGCTTTGCGCATGCCCGCGGAGGGCCTTGTGGCGGTGTCGCTTGAGAGGTCGATCAGTCGGTTTGTGGCCATGCGTTGCTCTCCTCGCCGATGGCCGCATGGAAGCCTGTCGGCGGCGCCAGGGCAAGGCGTCAGCGATGGTGGCGTGCGCGGCCGTTCGGCGCTTTATTGGCCGCTGGTCTCGGTCAGCCCAATTTGGGAAGATGCGCCGTCTGCCGGCACGGCGGGCGCCCCTCGACGGTGGCGGAGCGCATGTACGATTGGCTGATCGTCGTCCTTGTCGGCCTCGCCGGCTATGCCGAGGCCCCTGGGTGGTTCATCCTCCTGGGCGCCTTCGGGCTCATGATCGAGGGCTGGTGGGGCAGGCTCGGCCTGTTGCGGCATTCTCCGCGGGCCATCAGCACCAAAAAGACCGCCTATTTCGTGGTCGGAGCGATCAGCAATCTTGGTCTTGCCGCGCTGGGCTACCTCTTGGGCCACCTCGTGCGGGGTCTGACGCCCTAGCCATCGGGCGCACAAAAAAATGGCCCGCGAGTTGTTCCTACCGCGCAGGCCTAGTTTGCAAGAACGGGTACTCTTTCCACGCTGGGTCCGGATCGAGAAAGGACCCGTGCGGCTATCTGCCTGATTCGCGCCTTCCTGTCAGCACTATTGCCCTGGGTTTGCGGCGAGCGGCTCAGGCCTTTTTCTGCCAGCGGCCCTCGGCTGATTGCTGCCAATAGGTGACCTCGCAACCCGCCTCCTTGACGAGTTTCCATTGCTCGCGGGCTTTTTCCACCGCGCTCGCATCGCGGCCGTCGAACACATAAACGACCCGCGCATAGTCCGTGACATCAGCCACCTCGGCGCCGTCCACTAAGAAGCGCACCGTCGCGTTGTTCGGATTTTCTTCAGAGCTTGTCAGAAACACCGGCTGCTGCTCGGGATTGCCGTCGCGCCGTGTTCCGTGCGGCAGGAAGCTCTCCTCGCGATAGGTCCACAGCAGCGTATCGAGCGCTTCGACCCTCTCTTCGGATCCCACCTGGATCACCGCCCGCCAGTTGCGCTCCAAGGTGCGCTCCACCAGCGCCGGTAAGGCGCGTTCCAACGACTGGTGTTCGAGATGATAAAACAGCACTTCCGTCATGGCGTCCCCTCGCCCCCCGCGGCCAACGTCCGGCCACTTGATGTCGTGACCTTGGCAGGGCGTCAACCCGGCAGCAGCTGGCGCCGCCGGTCGGGCATTGGTGTCGGGCACTGGCCGCTGCAATCAGGTGCGCAATTTGGGACGGTAGCGTTGTTCGGTCAGCCCGTAGGTCCAGGCCACGGCCTCGCGCGCGGACCTGACCGTGGGCGGGACCTGCAGGAAGTAGTGCTTGTGCGTGCCGTCGTCCTCGGCCGTTCCATTGACGACCTCGACGGCCGCCCAGGCTTCCCAGCGCCAGCGCTGGCGCCACAAGATGCCGGTTTCGTCCTGCGATACCCGATAGGCGCCGCCCTCGGCGATAAAGCGCTGCGGCGTGAGAATGTCGATCATGCAGCGCCGGATCTGGGGATCGTGGTTGGCGGCGATGCTGCGCACATTGATGCGTTCGGGCCGCTCGATGATCCACGGCGGCACCAAAACGCCCTTCCAAGCATAGACCGACCAGCCGTCGCGAAAGCTGAGCGCTGGGCCATCGGCTGCATGCAATCTGCCGTTGGTATCGCTGCGGATGATGGTCGGCCGCTCCGACAACCAGCACATGCGCTCATGCGGCAGAATCCACGCGGCATTCTTGGCAACTTGCCATAGGCCGCTCAGCGCCGACGTCTGCCGGCGCAAGCCGCAAACGTCGTGGAAGTACTCGAGCACCCCCAAGGAGGATGTCGCCTGAAAGCCGAAGCTTGCCGCGGGGAATCCGAGGCTTGGTCGCCGGCGCAAACTGACGAGTGCGGCGAGGCGTTTGCGCAGGGTCGGCTTGATGCTGGCGCAGTCGCGGGCGACCGCCTCGTCGATGCTCGTGCAAAAAGCCGGCACCCGTGACAGGCGTGGCTCTTCTGCCAAGGCCGTGCGTACGGCGACGCCAATCGCCCGATCGACGGCGGCTTCCGCCTTGCGCCGGACCAGATCGACGACCAGGGACCTTACGTTTTCGCCACCAGCATCGTGTGCCGTGACCCACAGGTTGGCGATCTCGCGCGGGCTCGCGCCCCAGATGATTTCCCGCGGCGGGGCTAGCCCCGCCGCCTCATAGGCGATCGCGACGCCGGCTTCTGCCTCATGCCGGTCGACCGGTGAGGTGGAACGGCGCAACGCTGACCACCGCTCACCATAGGACGCCAGCGCCGCTTTTTGGAAGGCAGACAGTCGCGGCAGTTCAATCAGCGACAAGTACCGCATCCTTGGGCTCAAGTTCGCGCTGACGCCGCACGCGATACGTGCCCTCAAGCAGAGTTAACGGTGCGTGCTCATCGTGCACGACCGTCGCGGAACCCTCCGTGACCTTGAGATGACCGAGATACAATCCCGCCGGAATCTCCCGCGCCAGGGCATCATCCCGAAACATTGTGACCTGGTCGTAGATGGCATGCCGGTGGCCGGTCGCCTCGCCTTCCGCCAGCACGACTGCTCCGCCGGCGTCGGCGTTCAAAATGGTCCCCGAGGGCTCGATATCAGCAACCCGTTCGATCAATAGGTCGCCCTGTGCAAACATCTCTGTCATCGGTTTGGCTCCTCTTCTGCTAGCTAGCTCCGCCTGCTGGATGCCAGATACTTCAACCCCTTAACTGCGCTTAAGGTTCCATCTTTCGGACTCGATTTGCACTGCAACTTCAAGTGATCAGGCGCAGTTTTGCGAGGCCGACGCCTCACCCAAAATGGCCGGGCGCGGGCCGCCGCCGATCACCGGCCAGCTCCGGGCGATGAACGCGCGATGAACGGTTCAAACTCCGGGCATTTTTGGCCGCTTTGTGCGGACCAACGCGTGCGCACAGGCGTGGCATCCCTTCAGGCGTGCCGGCGCCGAGGCCAATCTGGCCAGCAAACCAGCAAGGTGGAACAGGGGATGTGGGGTGACGGTTACCACCGGGATTGGCGTCACAGACACGTGAGTGACGTCCGTGAATCACCTAAATCAGAAGAAGGAGCCTCAGTATGAAGTTCGGGCAATCGCTGGCGGTGTCGCTCGCCGCGCTACTTTGCACGTCATCTTTGGCATTGGCGCAGGCGCCCGACAAGGGTGGCATGGGTGGGGGATCGCAGGCGCCCGCCGAACGGATGGAAAAGGGCCAACCCGGTGGTGGTGCCCGCGGCGGCCAGGAGAGCCGACAGCCATCGCGTGGCATGAGCCAATCCGAAGAGCGCGGGGGCGCCAACAGGGGCATATCGGAGCGTGCACCAGGTGGTGAACGGTCCTCGAACAGGTCGGCGCGTCCGGATGACGGCAAGGCGCGGTCGGCCGAAGAGGGCCGCAAGGACCGCTCGGCGCAAGAGGGCCGCGAGCGCAACCAGGACAGGGCGCAGCGCGCCGGTCGCGACAAAGACCAGGACAAGGCGCAGCGTACGGCGCGCGACAAGGAGCAGAAGGCCCGCGACCGGGATCAGGAGCGAGCCGCGCAGTCTCCTCGGCAGAGAGATCAGGATAAGGCTCAGCGAACGGATCGCGGCAAGGACCAGGGCAAGGCAGCCCAAGGCCGGACCCCGGACGCAAATGGCCAGCTGCAACCGGCGAACCGCGTGCAAGCCAGCGAAAAGCAGCATGCGGACGTGCGCCAGCATCTTCTGCGCGATCGCAAAATTGAGCGCAGCAGGATCAATGTCGCCGTCAATATCGGTGCCCGCGTGCCGCGTTCGGTGCGCTTGCATTCCCTGTCCGCAGCGATCATTGGCTTTGCCCCGGTTTACCGTGGCTACAGCTATGTCGTGCTCGAGGACGAAACGATCTGCATCGTCGATCCGCGCACGTATGTCATTGTTGACGTGATCCCGGCCTCCACGCAGCGGGCCGAGGCACCGGGTTCGCGCGGTCACCTCACCTTGTCGGCCGACGAGCGGCGCTTTGTGCTGACGAACATCGACAAGGGGCAGTCGGCCGACATCAGCGTGCGGCTGGCGCTCGGTGCGGAGGTTCCCCGCGCGGTCGAGGTGACGATCTTCCCCGATCGCGTGATCGAACGGGTACCCCAGTTGCGCTCCTATCGCTACGTGGTCGCCCAGGATCAGGTCGTCATCGTCGATCCCACCGATCGCCAGGTGGCGCTCCTGATCGGCGACTAACAACCCCCGGCAAGAGCCTCCCGAAAGCCCCGCCCGCTGTGGCGGGGCTTTTTTTGCTGACAGCGGCCCCGAATCCCGCACTTTGCAGCAAAGCTTGCGCTCCTTCACGTCAAAGTGATTGACAATGTTGGGAAAGCGCGGAGCCCCTTCTGCGTTGCCTTTTTTAATACTGATCGCGGGCGCTCAGCATGCTGCATTGCGGCCGCTGTCAGATCCGCATCGTTGACGGGGTTTTCTCAGCACTTTACCAATTTTGCATCAGGCGCTGAAGCAGGTGGGTCTTTGCATCTGCGAAGCACCTGGAGGGGAACTGCGGTCTCCAGCCACGGACCGATGCACGATCGGGGGGCTAGCCTTGAAACTTTCGACGTTTGGCCTTGCGGCGGGGCTTGTGTGCTCCGTCATCGGCGCGGCCAGTGCGGCCGACGCGGAGAGCTACAAGATCCTGCGGCTCGATGGGAACAATGTCCGCTGGCAGCCCGTCGCGGGCAAGGCGCCGGTCATTTCCTATGCCATCGCCACCCAGTCCATGGATTTTCCGGGTGCGCGCAACTGCCAGAAGCTAACCGCCCCGGACGAACTGCTGGCGGCATCGGCGTTGACGATCTCCACCTTTCGCGACGAGGTCGCTGCCGCCTTTGCCCTGTGGCAGACGGTGGCCGACATTCACTTCCGTGAGGCAGAAAGCCCAGCCGAGGCCGACATCGTCCTTGGGGCTCAAGTGGACCCGACGGGGCATGCCTTTGCGGACGTGTTTTACGATGCCGCATCGCGCGAGCGGCTGAAGCCGATTTCCAAGGCGCTGGTGTGTCTCAATCCCTCTAAGGCCTGGAAAATCGGCTTCAACGGCGACTTGAGGACCTACGACATTCGCTACACGATTGCGCATGAAATCGGGCATGCAATCGGTCTCGATCATCCCAACGGAGCCGGCCAGATCATGGGTTACCGCTATGAAGAGCGGTTTCGCCAGTTGCAGCCAGGCGATGTGGCCGGCGCGGTTGTGCTCTATGGCGCTGCGCGCGCCGATGGCGTGGAAGTCGCCGCCGAGGCGACAGACCCCGAGCAGGCGGTACTGGCGCGCGGCTCTGCCAAGAGTTCCGGCAGCCGGGCGTTTCCGGCCCGCCCGCAATGAGGCGGATGGGGACCGGCTAGCCCCACAGTTGCGCCGAGGCGATGTCAGCGCCTTGGCGCAGGGCGGCAAGTTTCTTCCACACAATAGGGGCGGCGACCCATTCGCGGCCCGCAAAGGTGCCGAAGCCGCAATCGGTGGAGGCAATCACGCGCTCGCGCTCGCCCACCGCGTCGACGGCCTCCAGCAGGCGCCGCGCCACCACCTGCGGGTGCTCGACGAAATTCGTAGTGGTGTCGATGACGCCGGGAATGAGCAGCCAATCCTTCGGCAGGGGCTGGGCGCGCAGGGCGGCGTATTCATGTTGATGGCGCGGGTTGGCGAACTCGATCGTCAGCGCGGCGGCGTGCGCTTGATAGAGCACGGGCAGAATTTGCGCGAGCGCAATGTCGTGAATGTGCGGGCCTTCCCAGTTGCCCCAACAGCAATGCAGCCGCACCCGGTGCCTCGGAATATCCGCCAATGCCGTGTTGATTGCGGCCACGTGCAGTTCGCAAGTCTGCAAGAATTCACGGTCGCTTTGGTCCTGGAACGTCATGGTGCGCTCCATCGCCAAATCGGGGGCATCGATCTGTAACAGCAGACCGGCTCGGTGGATGGCCATGTATTCGGACCGCAACTCCTTGGCGAGCGTCATGAGGTAGGCTTCGTGCGACTCGTAGTGGGCATTTTGCATGGTCGTGGCGACGATGCCCGGCGAAGGCGCGGTCATGAACATTTCCGCAAACGGGGTGGCTTGCGCATGAGCGCAGGTCTGCAAGCGCCGGATCTCGTCTTCAATGCCCTTGCTGCCGGTATAGCGTACCTCGCCGATCGCCTGCGGGGCGTTGGAAATCTTGCTGCGCGTTGGAAAGCGCCGCAGGAACATTTCGATCAGTTCGGGCACTTCGGCGAAATCGCGTCCGACCTTGCGCTTTGATTCGCCGCCGAAGCCCGACATGCGCTCTGGAATATAGGTCTGAAAGCCGACGCGTTGCTGCTCGCCGTCGTTGCCGATGTCGATGCCGGCCGCCGCCTGTGCCGCCACAGTCGCCCGCACCGAGCGATGCATCGCCTCGCCCATCACGCCGGCGTCGATGGCCTCGCCCGCTTCACGGCGGATCAAAAGATCCGTCAGCACCTTGTCACGCGGTAAGCTGCCCACATGCGTCGTCAAAATCCGATCATCACTGCGGATCATGCCTGCTCCCTGCATCTTCGCGCGCTGCAGTCTTCAGTATATGCCAAGTCGCGGCTTTGCGAACGGGCGCGGCGACTACCTCTTGCGGATGCCCCTGCGTTCCCCGATGCGGCTGTTGCCGACCGCGCACGCTTCCCCGTGCCAATGCGCCAGGTCTCGTCGCTTTATTCGCTTTGCCGCGCCTGTGCCAAAGCTGAAGAGGTCCATCGGATCGGCGCGCGCGGCGGCTTCGATGTCGGCGACGCCGACCCCGATCAGCCTAAAGGTGCGACCGTCAGCGGCTTTGTCGATGAGCGCCGCCACGTTTTCCCATATCACCTCGGTCCTTTGGGTTGGATGCGACAGCCGCCGGCTGCGGCTGAGCAGGCGGAAATCCGAGGTCTTGAGCTTGAGGACAATGCTGCCGCCGGCCACGCCCTTGCGCACCAGCTGGCCGGCGACGCGTTCGCTCAGTCTGCCGGCGATGGCGCGCAGCTCGCCCGCCGAGGCGGTGTCGTGCTCCAGGGTGGTCTCGGCGGAAATGCTCTTGAGTGGCTGGTGGGGTGTGACTGGGCGGTCGTCGTCGCCGTGCGCATAGAGCGCAAGCCGGTGACCGAATTTGCCGAAGCGTGCGACCAGTGCCGAGGCGCTAAGGGCTTGCAGGTCGGCGATTGTCCGCAGGCCGCTTTCCTCCATCCGGCGCGCCGTCACGGCGCCGACGCCGTGGATCTTGCGCACCGAGAGGGGAGCCAGGAAGTCCCTGGCCTCGGCGCCGCCGATCACCGAAAAGCCACGCGGCTTTTCCAGTTCGGAGGCGAGCTTGGCCAGGAACTTGTTGCAGGAGAGCCCGATCGAGACGGTGATGCCGACCTCGTTCTCGACCCGCGCCGCGATCTGTGCCAGGGCTTCGGCCGCCGGTGGTGCCTCGGTTCGATAATCATCGGTGAGGTCGAGGTAGGCCTCGTCCAGCGACAGTGGCTCGATGATATCGGTCGCCGATTGGAAAATGCTGCGAATCTGCGCACTAACCCGCTTGTATTTCGCCATGTCGGGTTGAATCACCTTCGCCTGCGGGCAGCGCTCCAGCGCCTGGAACATGGGCATTGCCGAGCGCACGCCGTAGCTGCGCGCGGTATAGCAGGCCGTTACCACCACCCCGCGGCTCCCGGCGTGTCCGACGATGAGGGCCTCGCCGGCAAGCTCCGGCCGGTCGCGTTTTTCGACGGAGGCGTAGAATGCGTCGCAGTCGATGTGGGCGATGCCGAGGCTCTCCAGTTCGGGATGGGCGACAAGCCGTCCCGCCCCGCAGCGCACACACACCCGATCGATGGCCCCCCCGATCTGGCAGCAGCTCCGGCACAAGGCGCGGTTCAGCGCTGTTGGCTCGCTCCGAGACATCCCGCAACGCTGCCACGAGTGGCCCAACGACACCAGAGTAACACGGCATCTTTCCCCGGTTGCAACCGGGCGGCTTGCCGAGGCGGGCGGCGTCGTTCGAGCCCCCGGGCTTGGGGGCCGCGCCTACAGCCCTCGCGCCACCAGCTCCTTCATGATTTCGGTGGTGCCTGCATAGATGCGGTGAACGCGGGCATCCGCATAGGCGCGGGCGATCGGGTATTCGAGCATATAGCCGTAGCCCCCGAAGAGTTGCAGGCAGGTGTCGAGCACCTTGTTGTCGAGTTCCGTCAGCCACCATTTGCTCATGGCCGCGGTCGTAGCATCGAGCTTGCCTTCAAGGAACAGCGCCAGGCAGTGATTGAGGAACACGCGCGCCACCGTCACCTCGGTCTTGACTTCGGCCAGTTTGAAGCGCGTGTTTTGGAATTCGGCCAATGATTTGCCGAAGGCCTTGCGCTCGCGCGTATAGTCGATGGTCCATCCCAGCGCCGCCTCCATGATAGCAACGGCGCCGATGGCGACCAACAGGCGTTCGCGGGGTAGCTGGTTCATCAGACAGGCAAAGCCGCGCCCTTCCTCGCCCAAAATGTTCGACGGCGGCACGCGCACGTCCTCGAAGAATAGCTCGGCGGTATCTTGCGCGTTCTGGCCGATCTTCTTGAGGTTGCGGCCGCGCTTGAAGCCCGGTCGGTCGGCCTCCACCAGCACGAGGCTCACCCCTTTTGCTGCCGCCGCCAGATCGGTCTTGGCGGCGACAACGACGAGGTCGGCGAGCCCGCCGTTGGTGATGAAGGTTTTCTGCCCGTTGAGAACGAGCTCATTGCCTCGGCGCAGGGCGGTGGTGCGGATCGCCTGTAGGTCACTGCCCGTGCCGGGCTCGGTCATGGCGATGGCGGTGATCACGTCTCCTTTCGCCATCTTCGGCAGCCAAGTGCGCTTCTGCTCCTCGCTGCCGTAGTGAAAGATGTAGGGCGCCACGATGTCGGAGTGCAGGCGAAAACCGGGCGCGGTAAACACGCGCTTGGCCATCTCCTCGATCATCACCGCGCTGTAGAGGAAGTCCGCACCGCCGCCGCCGTAGTCCTCCGGCGTATCGGTTAGCAGCAGGCCAGCCTCGCCCGCCTTGCGCCAGACGTCGCGGCTGACATGGCCCTCTTTTTCCCAATGTTCGTAGTGCGGGGCGATCTCGCGATCAATGAAGGCCCTGACGGTCTTGCGGAAGAGCTCGTGCTCCTCCTTGAAGATCGGAGCGATACTGGACATGGGGTGCGTGCATTTCCGGCTAATGTTGCGGTGGCGGCATCAGCCTAGCGAACCAAGCGCGCGCGCGCCACGCCGTTAACGCTTGCCGAGCGCATTCAGCTCTTCTTGGCCGAGGCTGCGCGCTTCCTCCTCCAGCATGACGGGTATGCCATCGCGAATGGGATAGGCAAGGCCGGCCGCCCGGCTAATCAGCTCTTGCGCCGCCGCATCGTAAATCAAGGACGTTTTGGTGCGCGGGCACACCAGCAGTTCAAGCAGGCGCCGGTCAACGCGCTCGGCTACTGGCTTTGGTTGTTGGCTCTCATCCACGCCTTCACGCCCGCATTATTTGCCGTCTGCGCATCACTGCAATCTCGAGCCCGAACCTTGCGATCCAGCTGCCAAGTCGAGTTCCGCCAGCGCCACCAGCATGTCCGCCCGCGTACTCAGATCCGGGGCCTCGAGCAGCGCCTGCTTCTCCTCGGGGCCGTAGGGAGCGATTACGGCCAACGAATTGACCAGCCGCTCCGTCGAAGCATCGGCGATCGCCGACCAGTCGGCGCTGAGATTGCGCGCCTCCAAGTAGGTCCTCAAGGTGTCCAATAGGCCCTGTCGGTCGACGGTTTCTTCGCCGGCGCCGGCAATAAAGTCGCCCTGAAACCGGGCAAAGTCGACGTTCCAGAGGCGATAGGGCTTGTCACAGGCGACCTCCTGCTCGAGGAAACAACGCGCGATGCCCGACAGCGTGATCAGAACCCGCCCGTCGTCGAGCTCTTCGTAGGCTGTCAGGCGTCCGACTCCACCGACCGATCGCAGCTCGACCGACTTTCCTGGCGGCGACTCCTCGCTTCCCCCTTTGGGTTGCACCAAGCCCAGCACGCGATCACCCGAGATGGCATCGTCAAGCATGGCCAGATATCTTGGTTCGAAGATGGTGAGCGGCAGGCTGACGCGCGGCAGCACAATCGCGCGCCGCAGCGGAAAGATGGGCACGCAGCGCGGTAGATCGGCCGGGTTTCGATATCGCTCCGACAGGCTCGGCAAAGTTCACCCGTTATTTTGCTGCGCTCAGGAGAACAAGATGGACGAGAGCCGGCGCCGTCCTTCCAGCGTCAGAGGATCCTTCGGCCCCCAGGCGTCGAACAGCTGCACCAGCTGCTTGCGGGCTGCCTCCTCGTTCCACTTGCGGTCGCGGCGGACCACCTCGAGCAGTTGATCGAGCGCCTCGGCCTTTTTGCCCTTGGCGGCGAGCGCCGTCGCCAGATCAAGACGAGCTTGGTGGTCGGCGGGGCGCGCCTGCACATGCGCCTCGAGCTGGGCCACGTCACCGGCCTTCTCGGCGCTGCGGGCCAGATCGAGGGCGGCGCGAACGCTGGCGACGACGGCAAGGTTCTGCTTGTCGGGGGGAACTAGCCCGATGGTTTGCTCGGCGCGCGCCAGATCACTCGTTTTCAGGTAGCAGCGCGCGAGGCCCGCGAGGGCCGCTGCATTTTGCGGCTCTTCCTGCAACACTGCGGCATAGATTTTGGCGGCGCCCTGCACGTCGCCGGCCTCCAAGGCCTGGTCCGCCGATTCCAAGACCGCGGCGACCTCCTCGACCGCGTCGTCGCCGAGCAAGCGGTCCACAAAGGCCTTCACGGCGCTTTCCGGCTGTGCCCCCATGAAGCCGTCGAGCGGTCGGCCATCGCGGAACGCATAGACGGTTGGGATGGATTGGATTCTCAATTGCGCTGCGATCGCCTGGTTCTCGTCGATATTGATCTTTACCAGGCGGACCTTGCCCTTGTAGCTGCGCACCACCTTCTCGAGGATGGGCGTCAGTTGTTTGCACGGTCCGCACCACGGCGCCCAGAAATCTACCAGCACCGGCACATTGCGCGACGTCTCCAGCACGTCCTTGGCAAAAGTTGCCGTGCTCGTATCTTTGACCACATCGCCGGGTGCGCCGACCCCGTCCTTTTGCTCAGTGCTCTTGCCAAAACCGAAAACCATCTCGCTCTCCAGCTGCAGGTCGCGCGCAGAATATAGTGCGTGCCTGCCATAATGCTACGGCACGGAGCTAATGCGGCTCCTTGGCTCGGCTCTGTTCGGCCGCTACGGCCAAGATCCGGGGTGCGTGGCCGCAAGCACGAATGAACCGCAGCAGGTCCTCCCCCGCGATATTGGTGGTCGCCGTATTCTCCAGCGGGTGATAGTTGAGCCGTTCCTGACGCATCATATCGGCATCGAGGATCACCGTCACGCGCTGGTGGGTGTCGTTGATTAGGGCAAAGGGCGTCACGGACCCGGCGGGCACGCCCAACACCTCCAACAGCAGTTCAGGCCGGCCGAAGCTGAGCCGGTCGCTGCCCAATATCTGGTGCAGGTTCTTTAAATCGATGCGCGCCCTGCTGAGTGCCACCACCAAGAACAGCCTGTCCTTCTTGTCCTTCAGGAACAGGTTCTTGGTATGCCCGCCCGGCAGCGTGCGCTCCAGCTTGAAGCTTTGTTGCACGGTGAAAACGGCCTCGTGTTCGACCGTCTCGGTGAGGATCCCGAGGCACGCCAAACGCGCAAATAGATCCTGACGACTGGCAGGCATGATGCTCTACACCAAGGGCGCGCGGGCGACCGAACATGTCAACGCACTCCTACTCGATGACCGACCCCCAAGACAATGGCGCTGCGGGCGACCTGCGCTTGCCAACCTTAGGGCTTTGCTGCATATACCGGCCGGTGGACGCGGGTGTAGCTCAGGGGTAGAGCATCACGTTGCCAACGTGAGGGTCGTGGGTTCAAATCCCATCGCCCGCTCCAACTTCATTTGTGTCCGACCCATTGTCGGCCCCTGAATTTTGGTTGGCCCCTGAAGAAGCCTCACGGTGGGCGCCGCCGATCGCGGCCCACAGCACCCCCAAAGGGCAAGCCGCGGGGCAGCCCCCGCCCCAAGCCTCCCCCGCGAGCCTCCTTGCCGATGGGCTCATGGCCGGCAGGCCAAACAGAGGCTCCGGCGGCTCGAGAGGGCCGCCGGCCAGGTGGACCGCCGCCGTGCCGCCACTAAATGTCTATAGATCAAGGGTATTCGCGCATGGGTTGAATTACCCCCGCGCCGAGGTTGAATTTACCCCCGCGCCGAGCTGCCGTTCGCTTCAAGGGACGAACCAATTGTCGCAACGGGCGCTTTTTGGCCTTGGGCCTGCCGCTCGCAGCGACCGCGCCCATGGGGGAGCCGCCGTCGCGCCTGCGGGCCTCGCCCATTCTCCACCCGGCAAAAGGCCGGCGAACAGCCTTTGGCGGCGCGGCTGCTTGGGGCGTGCATCCCCTCTTGAGCCCCGGTCGGCAAAACGTTGGCGGCCAGCCCCACATCTCCCGCTTGCAGCCCAGCGCCGCAATGTCGGCACTGGCATACACGCCCAAGGCCCCTTATTTTCGTGTTCTGATCCCTGCGCCGTCGGGGCGGCGCCCCCGCCTCCGTGGGGACCACGCGTTTCAGGCAAGAGGTCAACACCATGTCCGAACCCCCACGCGCGCTGCACCGGGCGCAAACCCATGACGTCCTGCGGGCGGCGCGCGACTGGCTTGATGAGGACGGTCGTATCGCCTTGGCGACGGTGGTGGGAACTTGGGGATCGGCGCCGGTGGGTATCGGCGGGCAGATGGTGGTGGCCCAGGATGGGCGCTTCGAGGGTTCGGTCTCGGGCGGTTGTGTCGAGGGCGAGGTGATCGCGGAAGCCGAGGACATTCTCAGCAGTGGTCAACCGAAAACCCTCGATTTCGGTGTCGCGGACGAGACGGCTTGGCAGGTTGGCTTACCGTGCGGTGGGCAAATCCGCGTCTTCGTCGAGCGCCTGGAAAAGCGGGACGGATTGCCGTTGATTGAACGCGCGCTCGAGGCGCGCAATGGTCGTCGCGGTCTGTTGGTGCGAACCCGGCTCAAGGACGGCCACCACGACATCTTTGCCCGCGACGATCAGGGTCTTGACCCCACCGTTCGCAAGCGCTTCGAAAGCGGCGAGAGCGAACTCGAGATGACGTCCGAGGGCGAGATCTTTCTGCATGCCATGGTGCCACCCGCACGCGTGCTCATCATCGGCGCCACACACATCGGCCAGATCCTTGCGCAGCTCGTGACGATGGCCGGCTACGAGGTGGTGGTCATCGATCCGCGCACGGCCTTCGCCGCCGCGGCGCGCTTTCCAGACATCCGTCTCGATACGGAGTGGCCGCAGGACTCGATCCCGAACATCGGCCTCGACCCCTATACCGCAGTCGTTGCCCTGGCGCACGTGGGTCACATTGACGACGAGGCGCTGAAGCTCGCCATGCGCTCCAACTGTTTTTACATCGGCGCGCTCGGCTCCAATCGCAATCATGTCAAGCGCCGGCAGCGCCTCAAGGAGGCTGGCTTCAACGATGCGGAGATTGGCCGCATCCATTGTCCCATCGGTTTCAACATCGGCGCTCAGACGCCGCAGGAGATTGCCATCGCCATCATGGCGGAGCTGGTGCTGGCCTTGCGCGGCCCCAAGGAATACAAGCCAGCCCAGGCGGCCTAAGCTTTCCTTCGCGGCCCGCCGCCCACTGAGCTTGTAGCCGCCGGGGAGAACATACACATGCTTGACGCTTATATTTACGACGGTCTGCGCACGCCCTTCGGCCGACATGCCGGCGCCCTCTCGCGCGTGCGGCCGGATGATCTGCTTGCCGGTGTGGTCAAGGAGGTGGTGGCGCGCTCAGGCTTCGCCCCCGCGCAGATCGACGATGTGTCGGTCGGCTGCGCCAGCCAGGCCGGCGAAGACAGCCGCAACGTCGCCCGCCACGCGATTCTGCTCTCGGGCTTGCCCGTGGCGACGCCAGGTTCCGTGCACAACCGTCTGTGTGGGTCGGGGCTCAATGCCATCGTCGCAGCGGCGCATGCGATCACCTGCGGAGAGGCCCGCGTGTGTCTCGCCGGAGGGGTCGAAAGCATGACGCGCGCGCCGTTCGTGGTCGGCAAGGCAGATCAAGCCTACAGCAAGAATTTCACGGTCTATGAATTCATCTCTCGGCGCCCGTTTCCCCAACCCGAAGATCGAGAGCGAGTTCGGCGCCGACACCATGCCGGAGACCGCCGACAATCTTGCTCGTGACTATCAGCTTTCGCGCGAAGCCTGCGACCGCTTCGCGCTTGCCTCCCAGCAGAAGTATGCCAACGCCAACGCAGCTGGGTTCTTCAAGAACGAGATCAATCCCGTGACGATCCCGCAGGGCAAGGGCAAAGCCGATATCGTCGTTGCGAATGACGAGCACCCCCGTCCCCAAACGTCCCTCGAGAACCTGCAAAAACTCAAGCCTCTTTTCAGCGACGGCGTGACCACGGCCGGCAATGCCTCCGGTATCAATGACGGGGCAGCCGCCCTTGTCATTGCCAGCCGCGAGGCCGGCGACAAGGCCGGCCTCAAACCAATCGCGCGCATCCTTGCCTCCGCCGTCGCCGGCGTGCCGCCACGCGTCATGGGTTTCGGTCCGGTGCCGGCGAGCAAGCGAGCGCTAGAACGGGCCGGCCTAGAGCTCAAAGACATCGATGTGATCGAGATCAATGAAGCCTTTGCGGCGCAGGTGTTGGCCTGTCTCAAGGGGCTCGGCCTCGCCTTCGAGGATTCCCGCGTCAATCCCAACGGCGGCGCGATCGCTATTGGGCATCCGCTCGGTGCCTCGGGCGCCCGTCTTGCGCTGACCGCCGCGCGCCAGCTGCAGTGCTCCGATGCACGCTACGGCCTGGTGTCCATGTGTATTGGCGTTGGCCAGGGCATCGCGGTCGTCCTGGAACGCGTATGAGGTTGATGGGACGGGGGCACGACGCCAGCGTTGGCCGGCCCTCCCGGCCTCAGCGCTGCGAGGCTTGGGGTGAAATGCTCTGGCGTTGAGATTGCTCTGGCGGTCATTCTGGCGGTGATATTGCACCGCCGAAGTGACGGGCTGTTAATAATGCCTCGTTTTGATAGCGTAGCGCGCACGGAGGGGGATACAAGGCGGTAACGTGGGAAGGGGAGAGAGACGAACGACCAAGGAGGCCGGGCGTGATCACCACGAAGCGTTGTCCCCACACGGGCGTTGTGAACTTTTTTGTGCGGGCCGATCCCTATCTCGCTGTTGGTTCGGTGAGCCAGGACGCAAATCCCCGACAATTTGTCTGGCGCTGCTATCTCGACGGGCAAGGCGCAGGCATCGCCGATGACCCCGCGAGCGCGGAAGCCAACCTTCGCCGTGCCATTGCGCGCGGCCGAGAGCTAACCGCCCCCAATGTGAATTGACGGCGCGCCCAGGCCCCGTCGGGCTGACCACGGGCACGCGCGCCTAGATGACCGAACGGCCGCTGGCCCCGCGTGGCCGGCAGCCAAAATCAACGAGGTCCACAACAGGTGCAACCGAAAACGCGCAAACTCGCGCGCCACCTTTGTTGCCCTTTTGCGCTTTTCCAGGGAGGAGAAGCCGATGAGCTCGCACCATCTCCCCTGTGGTACGTGGCTGGTCATCGAGCCCGGTGCGCGGGATGGAAGCCCGCTGCTCGTTTCTCAGCACGCCAGCTGCGGGGAAGCCGAAGCCGAGCGCGACCGGCGCAACCGGAACGCCAGCGAGCCGCACTTCCAAGCCTGCATGGTTCTTGAGCCCATTGCGCAGCGCATGGGTGGGCGACAATCACCGGCGGCGCAACGGCGTTAACATCAGCGCAACGCTGCTTTATGCCTTGCCGTTGGCCGGCACGTCGTCCGCGCATCTTCGCGTGCGGGCGATGTCGTCCTCGCTGCAGCCAGCCTGTCGCAGTACCTCGGCTGTGTCCGCACCAAGCAACGGTGGCGGCAGGTCGGCCTCCACGGGCAGATGTTCGACGTTGACCGCCTGCCGCAGCGTGCGCGTGACCGGCGTGTCATGGGCGAAGTTGGGCGTGAAGAAGCCCACGTCCGCCAAATGCGGATCCTCCAGCAGCTCGCTCGGCCTGCGCACGGGTTGGGAGGGAATGTCGAGCTGTTTGAAGCGTGCCAGCCATTCGGCGGAGGTGCGCGAGGGCAGAGCCGCCGCCAGTATGTCGTAAAGATCATCGACGCGGCGGCTGCGCTCGGTAGCATTGCCGAACCAGGCCTGCTCGCAGACGTCCGCGCGACCAATCTCGCTCAAGACCTTGGTCCAGTTGCGCTGCGTATAGGGCAGCACACCGATCCAGCCGTCCTTTGTCTGGTAGGGGCGTCGACCCCGGGAGAGGACGCGCGCGTAGCCAACGCTGCCACGATCCTCAAACGTCGCCGCCCCAAGGTGCTCGCTCAAGCTGAATGCCGCCATCAGTTCAAACATCGGCACCTCGATGTAGCCAGGCACTTCGCCGCTGCGTTCCCGATAGAGGAGGGCCGCCAGCAAAGCATAGGCAAGATGCAGGCCCGAAATCTTGTCGGCGGCAATCGTCGGCGCGTAACGGGGCGTACCGTCGCGCATCTCGAACAAACCGGCAAATCCCGAGGCCGCCTGGATCACGTCGTCGTAGGCCGGCTTGCCCGCGTAGCGGCCGTGCCGACCGAAGCCGACGGCGGCCGCATAGATGATGTTGGGACTGGCAGCGCGCACGGCGTTGAAGGTAATGCCGAGCTTGTCCATGGCCTCCTGGCGCATGTTGTGCACAAGCACATCGGCCGTGGGCAAAAGCTTAAACAGGGCGGCTCTTCCCGCCTCGCTTTTGAGGTCAAGCGCTATCGAGCGCTTGTTGCGATTGTTATTGGCAAAGATGGCGCTGATGCCGGGCGCAGCCACCGGGGCCACCGGCCGCATGCTGTCACCCTCGGGGGGCTCGACTTTGACGACGTCAGCCCCAAGGTCGCCCAAGATCTGGGTCGCATAGGGGCCTAGAATGACCGACGTCAAATCAAGGATGCGCAGACCTTTGAGCAGGGGGATCACGAGGAGGGGCTCACCGATGACGAGGACACCCCTCAGGTAGCACGTAGAGCCTCAGCACGACTACAGCGCGCCCTTATGCGCAACGGCGCCCCGCCGGCGTGGAACGCGACCGCTGGACGCACGTTGGTAACAAGGTCCGGCTTCGCTGTCCCTCCACAGCCGGACCGATGTTCAACTCGGGCACCGACGCATCTGGCCGAGGTGCCTTTTTCTTTCCTGCGCCGGGCCATTGGCGATCCCCCCGCGCTCGCCGCCGGCGAGGGAGCTTCGCCCAAACGGTCAGCGGGACCTCGTTCACCGGCAGCGGCGAGGGAAATCTACCGCCGTTCGGCCTAGGCTTTGCCCTTGGGGGGATGCCTGCGGCGGGCAAGTGCACCACCAGAAGCTGGCGGCCGGCCGCCCGGCGGCGATTTTCAAGGCAGCGATGCGGTCCCTGGGCCTTCGCGCGGCGGCGAGCGGCGGGGGAACGGCAACCTACAGGAGGTGCGTCGCGGCCTGTCCGCCAGCGCCTCACCGGGAGCCGGGATGAGCGTGAGCAGCGCCGGCGGAGGGGGGCTTGGCGACCTCCTGGGCACGCTGCAACGGCTGGCGGCCCAGGGTCGTGGCGGCCTCCTCGATGCCCTGGGTGAGCTCCTGGGGCGCGCGACCGCCGGGGTGCGCGAGGGCACCGGCCGTCCGGACCAGGCGACGGGGGCCTCCAAGTATTCGCGCGAAGCGATCGAGAAGATGACCGGCAAACCCCCCGCCGAGCTCCTTGCCGAGCTCAAGGCGCTGGCCGCCGACAATCGCTTGGGCGCCGGCGCGGCGCTGGCTGGCCTCGGCGCCCTCGTTCTCGGCACGCAGGCCGGCCGCTCGCTGGCGGCAACGGCAGCCAAACTCGGCGGCCTTGCCTACAAGGCCCACCAGAACTACCAAGCGGGTCGACCCGCGTTGACGGGCGTGCGCGCGGCCGATTAGGAGCAGCAGCTGACAGGCGGCACCGGAAGGCTCCGGCTTCGAGGCCGGCGCGCTCAGCAATGACGGGGCAAGTCTGCTGATCCGCACCATGATCGCGGCGGCCGCCGCCGACGGACGCATTGACGCCAGCGAACGACAGAGAATTCTGGGCAGCTTGAGGCAGGCCGGGCCTGCCGTCGAGGCGCAGCGCGCAACGCCCGGCGTCCCCGGCCGATCTTGCTCGCGAGGTGTCCTCTCCCGAACAGGCCGTCCAGGTCTATACGGCCGCGCGCATCGCCGTCGATCTCGATGGCGAGGAAGAGCACGCCTTTCTGATGGCGTTGGCGGCCCAGCTGGGCATCGACCGCAGCCTCGCCGCGCATATTGATGCGGCCGCGGGTGGCGGTGAGCACCGCCACAGCGCGCAAGGTCGCGGGCAGGCGGTAAGCTAGGGCGAACCGCCATCGAACAAACACGGTTGCAGGTCGGATGGCGGCCGCCGCGGAATGCGCCGATGCGGGCCAAAATCGACCCGATCCGTCAGGCCCGGATAGCGCGCCTGAAATTCCGCCAGAGCCTTGTCCCGGCTGCCCGCAAAACGGCGCTGTTCCCAGATTTCATAGAGGCGGCGCGGGTCGCAGCCGTAGCGCAGCAGGATGTCTTTGCGGCGTATCCTGAGCCAGCGGGCGATCCAAATGTCGATGGCATCTTGCTCCGTGAGCGGGCGCCCCGTGGCGGCCGCCGGGCGGCCATCGCGCAAATTGCACACTTGACTGGCGAACAACATCCCGCACTGATCGCCGATGAAAGCAGCAAACTGATGGCCGCGCCCGGCCGCTCCCGCGAGACCACGACGTGATCCTGTTTCCCGCCATCGACCTCAAAGACGGCAAGTGCGTGCGCCTGAGGCTCGGCGACATGGCGGCCGCCACCGTCTTCAACGATGATCCGGCGGCGCAGGCCAAGCTGTTCGAGACACAGGGCTTTCGTTACCTGCACCTGGTCGACCTCGACGGTGCCTTCGCCGGCCGCCCGGTCAACGCGGCCGCCGTCGGCACGATTCTCAAGACCGTCGGGATCCCGGTGCAACTCGGCGGTGGCATCCGCGATCTCGCCACGATCGAGGCCTGGCTGGACCAGGGCGTCAGCCGCGTCATTCTCGGTACCATCGCCGTGCGCGAGCCTGAACTGGTCCGGCAAGCCGCACGGCGCTTTCCCGGGCGCATCGCCGTTGGCATCGACGCCAAGGACGGCAAGGTTGCCGTGGAAGGCTGGGCGATCACCAGCGAGCTGTCGGCGCTCGATCTGGCGCGGCGCTGTCAAGACGCCGGCGTCGCCGCCATCGTCTATACCGATGTGGCGCGCGATGGCGTGCTCAAGGGGCTGAATTTGCCGGCAACCGTGGCGCTCGCCCAGCAAACCGCCATTCCCGTCATAGCCTCGGGCGGTCTTGCCGGCATCGCGGATGTCGAGGCGCTTCTGCAACCACAGTACGCGTTGCTGGAGGGCGCCATTGCCGGGCGTGCCCTCTACGACGGTCGGCTCGATGCGCGCGCGGCTCTGGCCCTGATCGGGGGTGGCGACGTCGGCCAGAAACTTGGCAAGCCTTGAGCGGCCGGTCGCGCTCCGCCTCGGCCCCCCTATGGTGCGCTGCTGCGCCCTTGCGCGTGCCGGCCGAACGCGGGCCAGTTTGCCCATGCACGCGACGCTTTGAGCCAGGCGGCCGGGCCAGCCCCCCGCCGCCGGCGGGTCGGCCGGGGCCTTCTGCAGGCGAGGTCATTTTTTGTTGCGCCCCGCGGCCAGGCGTCGCAAAAACCTGTCCATGCTCAAGATCCGCATTATTCCCTGCCTCGACGTCAAGGACGGGCGCGTGGTCAAGGGTATCAACTTTGTCGATCTCAAGGACGCGGGCGATCCCGTGGAGGCGGCCGCCGCCTACGATGCGGCCGGGGCGGACGAGTTGTGCTTTCTCGATATTGCCGCGAGCCACGAACACCGCGATACGATCTTCGAGATCGTCGAGCGCACGGCCTCGCGCTGCTTCATGCCCCTCACGGTCGGGGGTGGTGTGCGCACCAGTGCCGACATTCGCCAATTGTTGCGGGCCGGCGCCGACAAGGTTTCCATCAATACGGCAGCCGTCAACCGCCGCCAACTGGTGGCCGAAGCGGCCGACAAATTCGGCGCCCAATGCATCGTGGTTGCGATCGACGCCAAAAGGGTCGCCCACCCCCCCCGGGCGCCGCGCTGGGAGATATTCACCCATGGCGGCCGGAACCCGACCGGGCTTGATGCCGTTGCCTATGCCCGAGAGGTCGTGGCGCTGGGTGCCGGTGAAATTCTGCTCACCTCAATGGATCGCGATGGCACCCAGGCGGGGTTCGACCTCGAACTCACGCGGGCCGTCGCTGATGCCGTCCCAGTGCCGGTCATCGCCTCGGGTGGTGTTGGTAGCCTCGATCACCTCGTGGCGGGGGTCAGGCTCGGCCATGCGAGCGCGGTATTGGCCGCCTCGATTTTCCATTACGGAACGTTCACAATCGCCGAGGCCAAGCGGCACATGGCGGCCGCCGGTGTGCCCATGCGCCTTGACGCCACGGCGTAAACCTCCTTCACTTGCGGTGGATCGCAGCGCTCGCCGCAGTGATTCGGGCACAGTGCAAGCCGAGAGTGGCTCGGCCTTCACCATGCGCTGCGCCGGCTGTGGAAATATCGTTGCTAAAAGCGCAAAGTGGATTGCGGCGGGGCCCGGGGCCTCGGCTCGTCTCTCTTACGTATACGCCAGTGCGCGCAACTTGGATCTGCTTGAGAAAGACGATTGCCTGAACGGCGAACAATCCCCATCTTCTCATTGCCCACTGTGGCGAAGCGGGCAGCGCTGTGGCGCGATCCGGCAACGCCGGGTGAGCAAAGTGTTAGGTGCCTACCTCCGCCTCACTTTTTTGGTCTAATCTCGGTAGGAATGCGCCGACTGCAGAGGCGATGAAAGATGACGACGAAGGACAGCATCTTCGACCTCTATGCTCAGGCATACGAGAGCCAGAGACAGCACCGTCTGTCTCTTCGCGAGTATTTGGAGACCTGTCGGACCGATCCGTCGATGTATGCGGGAACGGCCGAACGCATGATCAGCGCCATCGGTGAGCCCGAGCTGGTCGACACCGCCAAGGACGCGCGGCTCGGCCGCATCTTCATGAACCGGACGCTCAAGGTCTATCCGGCGTTCAGCGACTTTTACGGTCTTGAAGAGACGATCGAGCGGATCGTCGGCTTCTTCCGCCACGCGGCGCAGGGGCTGGAGGAGAAAAAGCAGATCCTCTATCTGCTGGGTCCGGTCGGCGGCGGCAAATCCTCGCTGGCGGATCGGCTCAAGGACCTGATGGAGAAGCGCCCCGTCTACGTCCTTGCCACCAACGATGGAATTAGCCCGATCTTCGAAAGTCCCCTCGGGCTGTTCGATCCGATCTCGATGGGCGCCATGCTGGAGGACCGCTACGGGATTCCGCAGCGCATCCTGACGGGCAACATGTCGCCTTGGGCGGTGAAGCGGCTCGACGAGTTCGGCGGCGATATTTCCAAGTTCTCGGTCATCAAGCTGCAGCCCTCGAAACTGCGGCAGATCTGCGTTGCCAAAACCGAGCCCGGCGATGAGAACAACCAGGATATCTCGTCCCTGGTCGGTAAGGTCGACATTCGCAAACTTGAGCACTTCGGCCAAAACGACGCAGACGCTTACTCCTACTCCGGCGGCCTCAATCGCACGACCCAGGGCGTTCTCGAATTCGTCGAAATGTTCAAGGCGCCGCTGAAGATGCTGCACCCGTTGCTCACGGCGACCCAGGATCGCACCTACGTGGGTACGGAAAATGTCGGCGCCATGCCGTATCAGGGCCTGATCATCGCCCATTCCAACGAGAGTGAGTGGCAATCCTTCCGCGCCAACAAGAACAACGAGGCCTTCCTCGACCGAATCAGCGTCATCAAGGTGCCCTATTGCCTGCGCGTCGCCGAGGAGAAAAGGATCTACGAGAAGCTATTGGCATCGAGCGAACTCAAGGATGCCGATATTGCGCCTGGTACGCTGGACATGCTGGCACGGTTCTCCGTGCTGACGCGGCTCAAACCGCACGAAAATTCGTCGCTTTATTCCAAGATGCGGGTCTACGACGGGGAGAGCCTGAAGGATACCGATCCGCACGCCAAGACCATCCAGGAGTATCGCGACGCCGCCGGCGTGACCGAAGGTATGGACGGTGGCTCAACCCGGTTTGCCTATAAGATCCTATCGGAAACCTTCAATTTCGATACGCACGAGGTGGCGGCCGACCCCGTGCATCTGCTCTATGTGATCGAGCAGGCCGTCCGCCGCGAGCAGTTGCCCGAGGAAACGGAAGCGCGTTGGCTCGAGTTCTTGAAAGAAGAGCTGTCGCCCCGCTATGCCGAGTTCATCGGCAACGAGATCCAGAAGGCCTACCTGGAATCCTATAACGACTTCGGTCAGAATTTGTTTGATCGCTACGTGGCCTACGCCGACGCCTGGATCGAGGACCATGATTTCAAGGATCCCGATACCGGACAGCTGATGAGCCGCCAGGTGCTGGAGCAGGAACTTTCCAAGATCGAGAAGCCTGCGGGTATTGCCAACCCGAAGGACTTCCGCTTCGAGGTGGTCAAATTCTCCCTGCGCGCGCGCTCCAAGAACGGCGGCAAGAATCCGAGCTGGACCAGCTACGAAAAGATCCGGGAAGTGATCGAGCGGCGCATGTTCAGCCAAGTCGAGGACCTGTTGCCTGTGATCAGTTTCGGCAAAAAACAGGACAGCGAGACCGAAAAAAAGCACGAGGAGTTCGTGCAGCGCATGGTCGAGCGTGACTACACGCCGCGTCAGGTGCGTCGTCTGGTCGAATGGTACATGCGGGTGAAGAAATCGAGCTAAGCAGCCCGAGGGCTAGGCGGTTGCCGGAGCTTCAGCGCCCGTTACCCGGTTGGCGGCGCTTGCGATCCATGCTGTTTATCGCATACTTGCCTGGGCTGCAGTGGCTAGGAAACTCATGCAGATCGTCGATCGCCGTCTAAACCCGAAGTCCAAGAGCCTTGGTAATCGCCAGCGCTTCTTGCGGCGAGCCAAGGCGGAGATTCGCGAGGCCATCAGGGATTCTTTGAAATCGCGCAAAGTCTCGGAAGCCGAGGGCGCGGAGAAGGTCACTATCCGCTCAAAGAGTTTGCGCGAGCCCAGTTTCTCCCTCGGCCGCTCGACCGGTGCCCGTGATCATGTTCTGCCGGGCAACGAGGAATACCGGGTCGGTGACGAGATCCCCAAGCCACAGGGTGGCGGCGGAGGACGGGGCAACCAGGGAAGTCCCGATGGTGAGGGCCAGGACGAGTTCACCTTCACTTTGACCAAGGAGGAATTCCTCGACCTGTTCTTCGACGATCTGAAGCTTCCCAACTTGATCAAGGTCAGACTGAAGGACCTGAAGGCGCCGAAGTTTGCGCGCGCCGGCTTTACCAGCGACGGACCGCCGGCCCGGCTCAGCCGCACCCGCACCATGCGCAAAAGCCTTGGTCGGCGCCTGGCGCTGCATCGGCCAAGCCTGACGGAAATCGAGGCCCTGGAGGCGGAACTACGGGCGGCGGAAGACGAGGTGCCGTGCGATGAGGCGAAGGTCTCGACGCTGCGCGTCAAGATCGAGCACAAGCAGCGGCTACGCCGCACCATTGCCTACATCGACCCGCTCGATCTGCAGTACAGCCGCTTCGAACGCGTGCCAAAGCCGACGACGCAGGCCGTCATGTTCTGTCTGATGGATGCTTCCGCGTCGATGACCGAGCCGCTCAAGGACTTGGCCAAACGCTTTTTCATGCTCTTGCACGTGTTCCTCTCACGCTACTATCGCGAGGTTCACCTGGTGTTCATTCGGCACACCAGTACGGCGGCCGAGGTCGACGAGGAGACGTTCTTTCGCGGCACCGAGACCGGCGGTACGGTGATCTCCACGGCGCTCGAAGAGATGTTGAAAGTCGTGCGCGATCGCTATTCGCCGGCGGATTGGAACATCTATGCCGCCCAGGCCTCCGACGGTGACAACTTTCACGACGATATGCCGCGTACACTCGACCTCTTGAGTAAAGAAGTCTTGCCGATTTGCCAGTATTTCGCCTACATCGAGACGACGCACGGCGAACGTTTCAACGATTCTGTCGAGACGCCGGTTTGGCACGGCTACGCGGAAATTGTCCGGACACGAAAGAACTTCGCCATGCGGCGCGTGGCCTCACCGGAGGACATCTTTCCCGTCTTTCATGAGCTGTTTTCGGCCAACGCCGTCACCACCTGAGGAGCTGGATCTTGACCGACACCAAGCTGCCTCCGCGACGTAAAAGCCGCGTCCGCCCCCTGTTTGATGGGTCGGAGTGGAACTTTGATCTGTTGCGAAAGACCTACGACACGATGGGTGAGGTCGCCCTGGGTGAACTCGGGCTCGACATTTATCCCAATCAGATCGAGGTAATTACCGCCGAGCAGATGCTCGACGCCTATTCCTCAATCGGCATGCCGCTGATGTACCGGCATTGGTCGTTCGGCAAGCGGTTCGCCCACGATGAGGCGTTCTACAAGAGGGGTATGCGCAGTCTGGCCTACGAATTGGTCATCAATTCCGATCCCTGCATCAATTACATCATGGAGGAGAACTCCATGACCATGCAGGCTCTGGTGCTGGCCCACGCCGCCTACGGCCACAACCACTTTTTCAAGAACAACTATCAGTTCCGGCTGTGGACCCAGCCCGACCACATCATCGACTATCTGGAGTTTGCCAAGCGCTATGTCGCCGAATGCGAGGAGCGGCACGGCCAAGATGCGGTCGAAAGCGTGCTCGATGCCGCGCACGCGCTGATGAACCACGGCGTGAGCCGAGATTTCAGGACCAGGCCGCGCGATGTCGCCAAGCGCGAGCGGGAGAAGGCCGAACGGCGCCGGGCTTACGAGGAGGCGACTTACGACGATATCTATCGCACGCTACCCGAAATCGTGCGCGAGAATGTGTCGGTGTCATCGGCATCCAAGAACGAGCAACGGCGGCTCGGCCTGCCGGAGGAGAACCTGCTTTACTTCCTGGAGAAGCATGCGCCCAAGCTCCAGGACTGGCAGGCGGAGCTCTTGCGCATCGTGCGCCTGCTCTCGCAATATTTCTATCCGCAGCGCCAAACCAAGATGATGAACGAGGGTTGCGCCACTTTCGTCCACTATGAGATCATCAATCGGCTCTATGAGCGTGGTCTGTTGACCGACGGCACCATGCTGGAATTCCTGCACTCGCATTCCTCCGTCATCTATCAGCCCGCCTTCAATGATCGTCGCTTTGGCGGTTTCAATCCCTATGCGCTCGGTTTTGCCATGATGAGCGACATCAAGCGCATCTGCCTCGAGCCCACCGATGAAGACCGAGCCTGGTTTCCCGATTTCGCCGGCTGCGGCGACGCGCTCGGCACTTTGCGCCAGGCCTGGGCGGAGTTCCGCGACGAGAGCTTTATCCTACAATATTTGAGCCCCAAGTTGATCCGCGATTTCCGCCTGTTTGCCGTCAGCGACGATGCCAAAGATGCGGCCATGCGGGTGGCCGCCATCCACGATGAGCAGGGCTACAAAGACATACGCCGCCGCTTGGCGCGGCACTACGACATCGCCGTGCAGGATCCCGATCTGCAGGTTACCGATGCGGACCTGTCCGGCAGCCGGCGGCTCGTGCTCACCCACTATGTGCGCAAGGGTATCCTCTTGGACAAGGCCGAGGCCGAACGCACCCTGCAGTATCTGGCCCAGCTGTGGGGCTATCGGGTGAAGCTGGTCGAAAGCGACGATGGGCGCGTGCTGAAGGAGCACGAGGCTCTACCAATGCCGTAGCGTGGCGGCCAGGCGCGGCTCAGTCCCGGCTGAGCAGGCGCGTGGCAACGGCGTAGAGCCCTTCCTGTCCCAGCATCCACACGGCCATGCCGCCGGTGCCGAACAGCGGCAGAAAGGCATCATCCAGCACGTTGAGTCCGCCCGTAAAGGCGCCGAACGCCGGCATGATGATGCGCCGGCCGTTGCCAACGAAGCAAGGTCGGCGAATGGAGGTGCCATAGAGCGACAGCTTGGCGGCGGGATGCATGTGTCCGGCAATCTCATGCGTGGCAGAGCCGCAAGCCGGTTCATGGCGCAGCGTGATGCCGGCGAGCTTGATCTCATCGTCGATCCGGCCGCCAAACTCCGGGGCAATGCGTCCGTCATGATTGCCGCTAAGCCAGATCCACTCACGATCCTCCTGCAGGATCTTGAGCCGCTCGAGATCATCCGCGCCAATGCGGCGCGCGGCGCCTTGATCGTGGAAGCTATCGCCGAGCGCAATGACCCGACGCGGCTGATAGCGGTCGATGGCCTCCGCCAGCCTGATCAAGGTCTCGCGGGTATCGTAAGGGGGCAGGAAAGCCCCCGCCTCCGCCCGCGCCGAAGCCTTCTCCAGATGGAGGTCGGCGACCAGCAGAGCCGCTTCGGCCGGCCAGTAGATTGCGCCCGTGCTGTCCGCGATCAGGGACTTGCCGCAAATCGAAATGGCCTGCTCCGCCCGGTCGGCCAGCACGGTCAGGCGTTCGGACTTGAGCTCGAGCATGCACTAACCCCCTTGCATCGCCTCGCGCACGAGCGCGTCGGCAGCCTCGCGCAGAATGCCCTCCGCCACGCCCTTGGCGTTGACCAGCTCCTGCCCGATCTCGAGGAGCGCGGGCACGGCCAGCGGCGACACATGCTCTAGGGCCTTGTAACGGATGCGTCCCTTGATTCGGCGTAAAAACTCGCCCAGCCGACGGATATCCAAAAGGCCCGTGGCCGCATCCTCCCAGGCAGCCTCCAGCAGAATATGGCGCGGGTCGTGCTTGCGCAGCACCTCGTAGATGAGATCTGAGGCAATGGTGACCTGGCGGCCGCTCTTGCTCCTGCCGCCATGGCGGCGTTCGATCAACCCGGCGATCACGGCATTGATGCGAAAGGTACGCCGCATCAGGCTCGATTCGGCCAGCCAAGCCTCGAGATCGTCGCCCAGCATGTCCTCGGCGAACAGGGCGGCAAGATCGAGCCGTCCTCGCCGTTGTAAGTCCGCCACGTCGCGCAATGACCAGATCGCCAGCGCATAGTCGTTGGCGACAAAGCCCAACGGTTTGGCCCCCATGCGATCGAGGCGCCGCGTCAGCAGCATGCCGAGTGTCTGGTGGGCCAGCCTGCCCTCGAAGGGATAGGCGACCAGGTAATGCCGACGCGCGCGTGCAAAGCTCTCGATCAGGACTTCGCCGGGCGCGGGCAGGGTGGACACCTCCTGCTGGCGCAAAAGCCAGTCGCGCGCCGCTTGCGGGAGTTGCCGCCAGCGGCCGGGCTCCGCCAGCAAGCTGCGAACCCGCTGGGCCAAATGCGTCGAGAGCGGAAATTTGCCGCCCTGATAGGACGGGATCATCGGGTCGGGGTCGCTCGTGCGCGTGACGAAAGCATCGGTGTTCTGCAAGCCTTCGAAGCGCAGCACCTCACCCGCGAAGGCGAAGGTGTCGCCCACCTTCAACTGCTCGATGAAATATTCCTCAACCTCACCCAGGAGCCGGCCGCCCGCCAACGGCCCGATTCCGGGTCGGCGTTTGCCGCGCCGCCCGGCCAGCCGGATCTTTATCATCGGCGCCTCGACGATGGTGCCAACGTTCATGCGGTAGTGTTGCGCCAGCCGTGGGTGGGCGAGGCGGAGACGGTCAGGGCCGGCCGGCCGCAATCGGGCATAGCGGTCGTAGGCGCGTAGCGCGTAGCCGCCGGTGGCAACGAAATCGAGAACACGATCGAAGCTCTGCCGCGTCAAGCTTGCATAGGGCTGGGCGCTGCGCACTTCCCGATAAAGGCTGCTGGGCCTAATCGGGCCGCTGCAAGCCATGCCCCACACGTGTTGGGCCAGCACGTCCAGCGCACCCGTCCGATGCGCCGTGGCATCGTGCGCTCCCGCTTCGGCGGCCTCGATTGCGGCACGACACTCAAGGACCTCGAAGCGATTTGACGGCACCAGCAGCGCCCGCGACGCCTCTTCCAGGCGATGATTGGCCCGGCCGACACGCTGGAGCAGCCGGCTTGCTCCCTTGGGTGCCCCTACATTGATGACGAGGTCGACCTCACCCCAGTCCACGCCGAGATCGAGGGTCGAGGTCGACACCACAGCGCGCAGCGAGCCGGCCGCCATCGCCGCTTCGACCTTGCGCCGCCGCGCCGCGTCCAGGGAGCCGTGATGCAGTGCAATCGGTAGATTGTCCTCGTTGAGGCGCCAAAGCTCCTGGAACAGCAGCTCCGCTTGGCTGCGCGTGTTGACAAACAGCAGCGACAGCCTATGCGCCCTGATGGCCTGCAGGATGTCAGGGGCGGCGTAACGGGTAGTGTGGCCGGCCCAAGGCAGAGCTGCATGGGTTTCCAGCATGGTGATATCGTGCGCTGCCCCGCCCGGCACCGTGAGCAGCTCCGCCAGGCGCGTCACCCGGACCTCGGTCTGCGGCACCAAATAGGCACGCAGCTCGCTAGGACGTGCGACCGTCGCCGACAAGCCGATGCGCACCTGCCTCGGCGCGATGCTTGCGAGGCGGGCGAGATCGAGCGCGAGCAAGTCGCCCCGCTTGTTGGGTGCGAGCGCATGTATCTCGTCGATGATCACGTTCTCAAGGTCGGCGAAGATGCGGCTGGCGTCGGCATGCGACAGCAGCAGCGCGATCTGCTCGGGCGTCGTCAAGAGCAGGTCGGGCGGGCGCCGACGTTGCCGCTGCTTGCGTGCAATCGGCGTGTCGCCCGTGCGGGTTTCGACCGTGATGGGTAAGCCCATTTCCGTCAGAGGCGCCATCAGATTGCGCGCAATATCGCTGGTTAGGGCCTTGAGCGGCGAGACATAGAGCGTATGGATGGAGCGACCACTTTCCGGGCGTTGGCACCCCGTCAACGCCACCAGGCTCGGCAGAAACCCAGCGAGCGTCTTGCCGGCGCCCGTCGGTGCGATCAGCAACGTCGAGCGGCGCTGGGCCACATTTGCCAAAAGGCCGAGCTGGTGCGCGCGGGGGTGCCAGCCCCGGCGATTGAACCAGTCGAGGAACGGCGGTGGCAGGCGCGCCGACCGCGCAGCACACGCCTGGGCGGGCTGCGCTGCCGTCGATTGCGCCTTTACCTCGCAATGCATGGAGCCGGCCTCGATCGATCCCTGGGCAGCCGCGCCTCTGCGGCCTGTTGCGCGATCCGAGACTATGTTAAGGGGACAAGCGCGCAGGCGCGGCAAGTAGGATGCGAGGGGACGGCTGCATGGATCGGCAGCAATTCTTCGGTGATAGTGTTGCGCGCACTTTGGTGCGTTTGGTGCTGCTCTCAATTGTGGTCGGCATCGTCTTTTCGGTGCTCGGCATCACGCCTTTCAACCTGATCGAGCGCATAGAGCAGCTGGTCCGCCGCATCCTCGATCTGGGCTTGGATGCGTTCCGCTCGGCGTTCGGCTACTTTCTGCTGGGTGCGGTCGTCGTTATCCCGATCTGGTTCATTATGCGTCTGTTGAAGGTCGGGCGGCCAGGCGATCGGCGCTGACGGTCGGCCTCGCCCGCCCGAGTGGCCTATTTGTTTACGAGCGCGTCGCGGATCTCGCGCAGGTAGATCTCCGACTGCGAGGGTGGCGGTGGTGCGGCGGCTTTCTCCTCGGCTCGCTCGAAGCGCTTGCGCAACTCGTTGATCGCTTTCACCAGCATGAAGACGGCGAGGGCGACAATCATAAAACTGATCACGTTATTGATGAACACGCCGATGTTCATGGCCACCGGGTCTTGGCCCGGTGCGCCGGCGCGCAGGGGAATTTTGATGTTGGAGAAGTCTACGCCCCCAAGCATGACCCCGATCGGCGGCGTGATCACGTCCTTGACCAGGGACGACACGATGGTGCCGAAGGCGCCGCCGATGATGATGCCCACGGCCATGTCTACGACATTGCCTTTGACGGCAAATTCCTTGAATTCCTGCAGGATGCTCATGGGAATGCTCCTCTGTCGCGACCTCACGCAGCCACCCCCTTTTATGCGTGAGTTTGCCGCCCGCTGCCAATCGGCTCGGGCCTGGCATTGGACAAGGCCATGGCCTTGCCGCACAATGCTTTAGTCGATTGCACAGTAACCGCCTGAGCTGGCGCGGAAATTTACCCAACGCACGGCCGCGCGGAGGTCGGCTGCAATGATCGAAGGCTGGAGCGTCGTCGCCCTCGCGATCGGTTACGTGAGCATCCTGTTCGCCGTGGCCTGGTACGCCGACCGCGCCGTGCGCACGCGCAAGCCGGGCCAGGATCGGCCGCTGATTTATGCCCTCTCGTTGGCGGTCTACTGCACGTCTTGGACCTTCTTTGGTAGCGTCGGCCTCGCCGCGTCGACCGGTTACGACTTCGTCCCCGTCTATCTCGGGCCGATCCTGCTCTTCCTGTTCGGTTGGCGCTTTCTGTCGCGCATCGTGCGCGTAGCCAAAAGCCAAAACATCACGTCGGTTGCTGACTTTCTCGCCGCGCGCTACGGCAAGAGCCAAGCGGTGGCCGCGATCGTGACGGTCATTGCCGTCGCAGGAACCCTGCCGTACCTGGCGCTGCAACTCAAGGCAGTAGCAATCTCGGTCGATGCGCTGCTGGGCGCGCGCCCATTGCAGCAGTTGCATCTGCCCACGGATACTGCCTTCATCATCGCCGTTGCGATGATCATATTCGCCATTTTGTTCGGCACGCGCCATATCGACGCCACCGAGCATCAGGAAGGACTGATCGTGGCGGTCGCCGCCGAATCGATCGTCAAGCTTGCCACCTTTCTCACCGTCGGCCTGTTCGTTACCTTTTCGGTGTTTGGTGGTTTCAGCGGCTTCTTCGAGCGCGCCCACGCGCACCCGGAAATCCAGCGCGTGTTCGCGCAAGGCTTCCACGGCGGGACCTGGATTACCGTAACGTTCTTGAGTCTGGTGTGCGTGCTGCTGCTGCCGCGGCAGTTCCACGTCGCCGTAGTGGAGAACAATTCGGAGAACGAAATTCGCCGGGCCGCCTGGCTGTTCCCGGTCTATCTCGTCCTCATCAATATTTTCGTGGTGCCCATCGCCGCCGCCGGCCTCATAACCCTGCCCAAGGGAGCGTTTCAGGCGGACAGCTTCGTGATCGGCCTGCCGCTCTCAGCCGGCGCGGAGGTCATCACGCTGCTGGCCTTCGTCGGGGGCTTGTCGGCCGCGACCGCCATGGTGATCGTCGATTCGGTGGCGTTGGCGATCATGGTGTGCAATGGCCTGGTCCTGCCGCTCGTGTTGCGCCAGCGTCTCGACGAGGCCAAAGGTCGGCAAAAGGACATGACCTGGCTGTTGCTGGCGGTGCGGCGCGTCGCCATTTGTGTCATCATTTTGCTGGGCTACGGCTTCTATCACCTCTTGGGTCAGACGCACGCCCTGGCCTCCATCGGCCTCGTCTCTTTTGCGGCGATCGCTCAGTTCGCGCCGGCATTCTTTGGTGGGCTGGTCTGGCGCCAGGCCACGGCGCGCGGCGCCATTGCAGGCATCCTCGCCGGCTTCGTGGTATGGGCCTACACGCTGCTGTTGCCCTGGGTCGTCGATGCGGGCTGGGTGGGTCGCTCGATCATGTCCGACGGGCCCTTTGGCTTGAGCCTGTTCTCGCCCCAGGCCCTGTTTTACCTGCGCTTCGAGCCGTTAACGCACGGTGTCTTGTGGAGCATAGCAGCCAACGTTTTCATGTTCGTCACGGTCTCCCTGCTGCGGGCGCCCGAGCCGGTCGAGCGGCTGCAGGCGCACGTGTTCGTCCAGGACGACTTGCCGCGCCCGCCGATCGCGCCCTCGTTTCGCCTCTGGCGCACGTCCGTGACGGCGGGCGATCTCCAGCATGCGGTGGCGCGTTATCTGGGCGCCGAACGCGCCGAACGCTCGTTCGCCGAATATGCGGAAAGCCGCAATGCACCGCTATCCCCGGAAGCGGAAGCCGACATCCATCTGTTGCGGTTCACGGAGCATCTGCTGGCCAGTGCCATCGGGGCCGCATCGGCGCGACTGGTGCTTTCGCTGCTGCTGCGGCGGGGCGACGTCGGCAGCCAATCCGCCCTGCGGCTGCTCGATGATGCCTCCGAAGCGCTTCAGTACAACCGCGACCTGCTGCAATCGGCGTTGGACCAGGTGCGCCATGGGCTCAGCGTGTTCGACAAGGACATGCGGTTGATCTGTTGGAACCGGCAATTCCGCGAGCTGCTCAACTTGCCGCCGGAGCTGGGTCGCGTCGGCACACCGCTGGATCGCATTTTGCTCACCTGCGCGGAACGTGGCGACTTCGGCGCAGGCGACGTGAACAAGCTCACCGCCGATCGGCTTGCCAAGCTGGTACTGTCAAAGGAAACCTTCCAGGAGCAATTCGACAACGGCCGTCGCATCCTGGAGATTCGCACCAATCCATTGCCGCAAGGCGGCATCGTTACCACCTACTCGGACATCACCGAGCGGGTCGCCGCTTCCGAGGCGCTGGCGCGCGCCAACGAGACGCTGGAACGCCGCGTGCGGGAGCGCACCGCCGAACTGACGGAAGTCAACCAGGCCCTTGCCATCGCCAAGCGCAAGGCAGACGAAGCCAATCTCGACAAGACCCGCTTCCTTACGGCCGCAAGCCACGACGTTCTGCAACCGCTCAACGCGGCGCGGCTCTACGTCACCAGCCTGGTCGAACGTGAGCTTGCGAGCGGCGAGGCCCAGCTCGTTCGCAACATCGATGCCTCGCTCGAGGCGGTCGAGGAGATCTTGAACATTCTGATCGAGATTTCGCGCCTCGATACCGGCCGACTGGAACCGGATATCACGTCCTTTCCCCTCGATGAGGTCTTCGAGCGCCTGAAAGTGGAATTTGCCCCGCTCGCGCGCGAAAAGGCGGAGCTGGAGTTGCGCGTGGTGGCGACGCGATTGTGGGTGCGCACCGACCGTCGCCTGTTGCGGCGCGTTTTGCAGAACTTGCTGGCCAATGCCATCAAGTATACGCCGAAGGGCAAGGTCCTGCTGGGCGTGCGCCGACACGGGAGCGAACTTACCGTGGAGGTCTGCGACACGGGCCCCGGCATTCCAAAAAGCAAGCGCGCCGTCATCTTCAAGGAATTCGAGCGCTTGGAGGAAACGGCCGCTTCGGTGCGGGGGCTCGGACTGGGCCTGTCGATCGTGGAGCGCATCGGCAAGGTGCTGGGTCACCAGGTGGACCTGCGCTCGGTACCAGGCAAAGGCTCAATCTTTTCGGTCAAATTGCCGTGTGCGGCGCCCGGTGTGGTCGAGCCGACACCCGTGCCCGTCTCGGCCGCGCGGATCGCCGGCCTGAACGTGCTCTGCATCGACAATGAACGGGCGGTCCTCGACGGCATGCGCGTCATGTTGAGCGGCTGGGGCTGCAAGGTCATAACGGCTCAAAATGCCGCAGAAGCCATCGACCGGCTGCCACCCGGTCATACCAAGCCCGATATCATCCTGGCCGACTATCACCTCGACAGCGGCACCGGCCTTGATGCCGTCGCCGCCGTTCGCACGACCGAGCGCACGCACACGCCGGTTATTATCATATCCGCTGACCACACGCCCGAGGTGCAACGCGAAATTCGCAGGCGAGGCTACGCCTTCTTGCGCAAACCGCTGAAGGCGGCGGCGCTGCGCGCCCTGATGCACCAGCTCACGGCCCGGCGCGCCATTGCCGCCGAATGATTGAGCGGGCCATCGCTTGCAAGGCGCGCTCGGCGCCTGTGGCCGGAGCCCGAAACAACGGTCGGGCCATCAGCGAGCGAGGCGATCCGCTCAATTGGGCGCGCGCCAGTCGTTGCTGCCGCTGATTCTGTTGATCGCGATCACCGCCTGGGTGCGGCTATCGACCCCGAGCTTCTGCAGAATGGCTGAGACGTGGGCCTTGACGGTCGCCTCCGAGACATTGAGCTTAAAGGCGATCTGCTTGTTGAGAAGACCTTCCCCAAGCATCATCAGGACGCGCACCTGCTGCGGCGTAAGGGTGGACAAACGCGCCACCAGCTCCGTTAACTCGCCGACCGGTTGGCTGAGGTCGACGTCTGCGGGCAGCCAAATCTCGCCATCCATAATGCTACGGATGGCCTCCCGGATGCGTTCCACGGGCTGGGATTTGGGTATGAACCCCGAGGCGCCGCAATCCAGGCAATGTCGGATCGTGCCGGGGTCGTCGCTGGCCGACACGATCGCTACGGGGACCTCCGGATGCTGGGCCCGCAGATAGAGCAGGCCGGAGACCCCGTGGACCCCCGGCATCGTCAGGTCGAGCAAAATGAGATCGATCTCACCACCTGCGGCAAGCCGATCGGTGAGCTCGTCGAGGGAGCCGGCTTCCTGCACGTGAGCGTTCTCGAACGAGGCTTGCAGGGCCTGGCTCAGCGCCCCTCGAAACAATGGGTGGTCATCGACGATGATGAACTTGTAGGCGGCCATCTCTGGATCCGTTACGCGTCGAGCCTGCGAAACGGAGCGTCGTGCCCTTCGGCCGCTTCGGCAAGCTGCTCGGCAATCTAGCGTTTTCTTGGCGAATTGGCTAATTGTGTGGTGCATTTATCCCTAACCCGCCCCGGCCGCCGCCGCGCCGGCGCGGGTGCCAACCGCCTCACTTGAAACACAGAATCGCAAGCAGTCTGACACGGCCGGTAGGGCCAAGCCGCCATTTTCCGGCGTTCACGACAAGTCAACATCATGATCGAGCGCAACGAGCGCAAAGCTTACTGGCGCCACACCAAAGTGCAGATGCTGACCAGCCTGCTGCCGTTTCTGCTGGCCATGGTCATTCTTCCCATTTACGCCGATGCCTTCAATGACAAGCGGATCCTGGGCATGCCGCTCGGGTATTTTCTCGCCTGCCACGGCTTGATGGTGATTGCCTTCATCACGGTTGCCGTGTTCATCAATCGGCAGGACGCCATCGACCACTGGCACGGGGCGCACGAGGACTTCTAACCGGCATGGCGTTTACTTCGAGTACCCGGCTAGTCAATCCGCGCCTCGGCACCTACTTCGGCATTTTCACGGCGGCCCTGGTGGCGCTGGTGTTAATAGCGTTGATGTTCGAGCAGCTTGGCGTGGCGGACGGTCTGTTGCGCGCCTTGATGTTTGCGGCGCCTCTTTTGCTCTATGCGGCGATCGGCTTCAACGCGCGCGCGCGCGAGCCACACGACTACTTCGCTTCCGGCCGCAGAGTTCCGGCGTTCTTCAACGGGCTCGTGCTCGGGGTCGCGGCGCTGGGCGGGGCGGGCTTCCTCGGGCTCACAGGCGCGCTGTTTATCGCGGGCTTCGATGCCCTGTGCCTGAGCATTGGTTGGTGCGCCGGCCTGGTGTTCATGGCGGTGCTATTCGCCCCCTACGTGCGCAAATTTGGCGCCTACACGGTTCCCGCCTTCCTCGGCCGGCGGTTCGACAGCCGCGCAGTGCGCGTCGTCGCCGCGGCGGTATTATGTCCACCGATCTTACTGGTGCTGATCGCCGAGACTCGCTTTGCCGCCTACGCTTGCGCCTGGCTGCTGGGTCAGCCTGAGCACTTAATGTCGGCCGTCCTCATCGCACTCGTCGCCGCGGTGCTGGCCGCCGGTGGCATGCGCTCGCTGACCTGGTCGAGCGTTGCCAAGGCCATCACGGCGCTGTTGGCGCTGGCCGTTCCAGCCACCATTTTTGCCTTGATGGCGTCCAATCTGCCGCTGCCGCAAATGACACACGGCAATACCCTTCGGGTCCTGACGCGGATGGAGATGATGCGGAATGTCCCGATCCTCATCGCCCCACCGCTGGCGCTCGACCTGGCCGGGGCTGGCATGGAGGCGTTGGCCAAGAGGTTCGTGCAATCCTTCGGAAACGTCGGCACCATCGGGTTCGTGCTTGCATCGCTGGTGATGGCGGCGGGCATAGCCGCCTCGCCCGTCCTGCTGCCGCGGTCGGGCACCACGCCCGGCGTCTACGAGGCAAGGAAGTCGCTGGGTTGGGCGGTGCTCGTCACCGGGGTCGTGCTGCTGACCCTACCTGCGGTCGCAGTCTACCTGCGCTTCCTGTTATTCGAGCAGGTGGTCGGCCAGCCGCCGGAACAATTGCCGGCGTGGATGCAGATCTTGCAGCAGGCCGGCATTGCCCAGATCGAGCCTGGGCCGCAGCCCGTAAGTCTGGGCCGCTTCGGCTTCGAGCGCGACGCCGTCCTCTTTGCCCTGCCGATTGCGGCGGGGTATCCCCAGGTGCTGGTCTACCTGAGCTTGCTTGGCGCCCTCGCGGCCGCCCTGACGGCGCTATCGGCGTCGTTGTTCGCACTGGCGGCAATCGTAGCCGAAGACGTGGTGCGCGCCTCGCCGGTAGAGGTTGCATCGGACCGCGCGCGTCTTGGCCGCGCGCGCCTTGCCTTGGCCGCGACGGCCCTTGTCGGGATCTGGCTGGCGATTGCGGCGCCGGCCGATCCGCTGCAGCTCTTCCTTTGGGCCACGACGCTGAGCGCATCGACATGCTTTCCGGTGTTGGTTTTGTCCATTTGGTGGCGGCGTACCAAGGCCTTCGGCGCCATGGCGGGCATGCTGAGCGGCCTGCTGGTTGCGGGCGCGGCCATCCTGCTGTCGGAAGCCGGCGCCATCGCCTTGCCAAGCGCGCTTGCCGGTACCCTTGGCTTGCCCTGCGCCATGCTTGTCACAATCTTTGGTAGTCTCATGGCTCCCGCAGCGAGGCACAACGTGCTCGAACAGTTGCGCGAGATGCGTATGCCGGGAGGGGAAACGGTTTACGATCGCGAGATGCGCCTGCTGCGCCTGAAGAATCGCAGCCCTTCCTGAAGGCATGGCTGGCGCGCGGCGCCGGGAACTTGCCTTCAGCGCGCACTCGCTCTACTGCAGGGAATTCGGCGGCGTTGCCGGAGATAGCAGCGACAGAGGAAACGACCAGCGATGTCGGCACGTGAGCGGCTCGGTCTTTACCCACCCATCGAGCCTTATCGCCACCAGCATCTCAAGGTCGATGCGGAGCACGAGATCTTCTTCGAGGAATGCGGCAACCCGCGGGGCAAGCCGGTCGTCATCGTTCATGGCGGTCCCGGTGGGGGCTGTAACGCCAGCATGCGCCGCTATCACGATGCCGCCCGCTATCGCATCGTGCTGTTCGACCAGCGCGGTTGCGGGCGCTCGGTGCCGCACGCCAGCCTAGAGCGGAATACCACTTGGGATTTGGTCGCCGACATGGAACGGTTGCGCAACCATCTCGACATCGAGCGCTGGCAGCTGTTCGGCGGTTCCTGGGGTTCCACGCTGGCGCTCGCTTATGCTCAAACGCATCCCGAACGGGTTAGCGAACTCGTGCTCAGAGGCATTTTCCTGCTGCGGCGCGAGGAGCTCGCCTGGTTCTACCAGGACGGCTGCAACTGGTTGTTTCCCGAAGCCTTCGACGAGTTCCGCAAGCCCATCCCGCCCAGCGAGCAGGGCGACTTGATCGCCGCCTACCACCGGCGTCTCACCCATCCCGATCGTGAGGTGCAACTGGCCGCCGCCCGGGCATGGTCGGTGTGGGAGGGCAGCACCCTGTCCTTGGTGCAGGACCCGGAGCGGATCAAGCTGTTTGGCGCCGACAACTACGCGATCGCGTTCGCACGCATCGAGTGTCACTATTTCGTCAATCGCGGTTTCTTCCGGCGCGACGATCAGCTGCTTGCCGATGTGGGCGTTATTCGCCATTTGCCATCGACGATCGTGCATGGACGCTACGATGTGGTAACACCCGTTAAGAACGCATGGGATTTGTCGCGGGCCTGGCCCGAGGCCGACTTGCGCATCGTCGCGGATGCTGGCCATGCCATGACCGAGCCGGGCGTGATCCATGAGCTCGTTGGCGCCACTCGGCGTTACGCCAATCTGCCGCGCAGCTGACGTTGGGCGCTAGCGGGGGACGGGCTGCTGACTGTCCGCGGGCAGGTTCAACAGGGAAAGCGGCGCGCTGCCGTACATGTTGACGGGTAAATTGCCCGACCAGCGTTTGGCCCCTGCGAGTTGAATGAGCGAGGTATTGGAACGCAGGGCTTGACCCTGGGCCTCCAGCGCCTTGGCTTCCTGGAAAACGGCCCCAAGAGGAGGGTTTAAAGCCCTGGCGCGCGTGAAGATTGGCCTTTTCGCTGAGGCGAGAGTTCGGGGAAAGACCGGAGCGGTGGCTTCTCTCCAAGCCTGCAGCAACGGCTTGGCTCAGGCTCAAGCGTGGCGCAGGTGGCTTGCGGCAAATGCGCCCGAGCCCCCGCGTTAACCGTTATTGAAGAAAACCCAAGTCCGCATCGGGGAAACACCCGATGGCGCGATATCATCCAGGCGGTCACACTCGAGGCGTGACCATCGCAAAGTGTCGGGGAACTGGGGCCCACCAGGGTCTCACCAATACACTGCACGGGAATGCAAACCGCACCAAAAGCTGGACATGCGACGTTGGCTACGAGCAAACCCGCCAACTCACGCGCTCGACCCGTTTGGCTGCCGAACGAGAGCGACGAGCTCTTGCGCTTGGCCGTGCAGGTCGGCGGGATCGGCATTTACAACTCCGACATCGAGCACAATCGAACCCGATTTTCGCCGGAGCTTTGCGCCATTCTAGGCCTGCCGCCTGGCGCGGAGATGACCTACGCGGAGGCTTCCCGGCTTTTTGATGCGCGCGACCGGGCGGTGGTCAATGCGCGGGTGGAGGCGGCGCGCCGCTCCACCGACGAGGGTAAGTGGGACGGTCTGCATCGCATCGTGCGGGCGGATGGTACCGTTCGCTGGGTGGCCATTCATGGGCGGCGCTTTTACCGCGACACAGCCAATGGGCGCCAAGCCGTCCGCTCCATCGGCACGGTGATCGATGTCACGCACTTGAAGGAGACCGAGGCGGCGCTGCGCGAGAGCGAACTTCGGCTGCGCTTGGCGCTAGAAGCGGCGCAAATGGGTACCTTTGAGGCCGATATTGCCGGCCAAACGGCGACGATCGATGCCCAGGAGGCGCGTCTGCTCGGTCTACCCGAGGATACGCGCGTTGTTTCCGTCGACGAGCTGCGCGCGCGGATACCGCTGGCAGACCTGCAGGCAAGTGATGCCAAGAAAAGGACGATGGAACGGCGCGCGCAGGCTTACCATCACGAGTTTCGCCTGCGTATGCCCAATGGTACCGAGCGCTGGCTCAGCGCGCATGCCGCAATTCGAGCGGATCGGATCGTTGGCGTAAATTTCGACGTCACCGAGCGCAAACGCGCCGAGGAGGCGTTGCGCGAAAGTGAGGCGCGCCTGCGCATTGCCACCAATGGGGCCGCGCTTGGCGTTTTCGAATGGGATATGAAGGCAGATCAGACGATCTGGGTTAACGACCGCATGTACGAGATCTTCGGGCATGCGCGTGCCGATGGAGCGCTGAGCAGGCGGCAGTTCGTAGAGAGATATTTGCACGCGGACGACGTTCCGGCATTCGAGGGCGCCCTAAAGAATGCCGTGCGGTCGGGTGGTAATTTCCATATCATCTGCCGCATTAAGCAAAAGAACGGTTCCCGGCGCTGGCTGCAGCTCGACGGCAAATTCGAATTCGCACCCGACGGTGAACCCCTACGTCTGCTCGGCGTGGCTGCGGACATCACCGCGCGCAAGGTGCTCGAGCGCAAGACCCGGGAACTCTCCGAACGATTGATAACGCTTCAGGAGGAAGAGCGTCAGCGCATCGCCCAAGAATTGCACGACTCCACCGCCCAGCACCTGGTCGCCGCCAGCCTCACGTTGATGGGGCTCAGGCCGAAAGGGCGACTGAAAGGCGACCAGGAGCGGCTTTGGAACGAGGTTGAGGCGTCGATGGGCGAGGCCCTGAAGGAGCTGCGCACGTTCACCTATTTGCTCTATCCCGTGGCCCTGCGCGCCGACGGTCTGCAAGCCACGGTGCAGCAATACGTCGACGGATATTCCAATCGCGCCGGCCTCGCCATCGGTTTCAAGCTGAGCCCAAAGGTCGACAATCTGCCGTTCCGTACCCAGCAGTCGCTATTTCGCATCCTGCAAGAGACATTGACCAACGTCTATCGCCACGCCTCCGCATCGCACGTATCGATCCAGTTGCGCTGGATCGCCGGCCGCATTCACATGGTGATAACGGACAACGGTAATGGTGCGGCCGGGGTCGTGGAACGCGACAGCACCGATTTTCGTGCTGGCATTGGCATCCGCGGCATCAAGGCGCGCGTCGACCAGCTCGGCGGCGACCTCAGGATCAGGACCAGCTCTCGAGGCACCCGGGTACACGTCGTCGTGCCCGTGGACTGAAGCCGCGCTGGCCTTTGCCGTTGCTGTTGGCCATCTCCAACGCCGCCACCTCCAACGCCGGCCGCAGAAACGGCCTTGCCTCGGCCACCTTCGCTGAAGGTCCGGGGGGCCCGTGCCGCGATATCGGCATTTACCGTTCGCTCGAACCCGGGTTTCCACCGATGCCCGTAGCGGAGTACATGTTCGACAATAGGCGCGAGGGAAAAAACCGATGACCAGAATTCTCATCGCAGATGACCATGAAGTGGTGCGTTCGGGCCTCCGCAGCATCTTGGAGGCGCAACCCAGATGGGCCGTCGTTGGCGAGGCCTGTGATGGTAAAGAGGCCGTCAGCAAGGCGCTCGAGACACAGCCGGACGTCGTGTTGTTGGACTACTCGATGCCGATCATCAACGGCACCGAGGCCACCCGCCAGATCCGCGCGCGTTTGCCGCGCACCGAGGTCCTGATCTTCACCATGCATCAAAACGACACCCTGATTCAGGGTATTCAGCTGGCCGGGGCCAGTGGCTTCCTCCTCAAATCCGACGCCAAGCGGCACCTGATCCGGGCGATCAAGTTTTTGGCGATGCACAAGCCCTATTTCACGGACAGTGTGTCTTGTGCCGGGGACGGCGGCAAGGCGGCCAGTCAGTCACCCCTCACGAACCGCGAGCGCAGCGTCGTGCAATTGATTGCCGAAGGCTGTACGAACAAGCAAATTGCCAACGTCCTCAGCATCAGTCCCAAGACCGTGGAAACACACCGGGCTGCAATCATGCGCAAACTCGCGCTATCCTCAAGTGCCTCGCTTGTCCGCTATGCGGTACGTAACGGCATTCTTACCGCATAGTCCATCCAAGGGTTGGGGCCCGCATGTCACATTCAGCCAAGCGAACCTGTGGTTCTTCCGATCTCTCTGTCCTGAGAGACGTGAATGTCCTCGTGGTCGAAGACAACTGGCAGGTCGCAAAAGCGCTCGAGTGCGCGCTAAAACAGCTGGAAATGCAGGTTTCCGGGCCAGCGTCGACCACCAGCGATGCCAAGCGGCTGGTCGCGGCACAATTGCCCACGGTGGCAATCGTCGACGTCAATCTCAAACGCGAAATGGCCTGCGATCTTATCGTCGAGCTTCACGAGAAGGGTGTCCACGTCATCGTCATTTCCGGATACGCGATCCCGCCGATTCCAAAGAAGAAGGCCGCGGTCATCCTGCAGAAGCCCTTCAGTGCCGAAGATCTCCTCACGGCCTTGCGAACCGTGGTGGTGGGGCAGGCCACGAGCCACTAATGCTGGTCGGTCGGGTCGGCTAAGCCAGGGCAAGGGTGGGCGCAAACCGCTCACTATGAAACCCGGCCCGCTTGCCAATCGATCCCCCTGCCTTTTGCAATGCCCCGGCCTACCTAAACCTCACCCACCCTACCGCCACCTCGCCCGGATACGGGGCTGCCCCGGCGCCACGGCGGCAAGTCCGGCCTTATGAGCAAATGCTGCCCGTTGTGTTGCGGGTGGGACGGGCGTCGCGCGATCGGCGTTGCCCGAACAAGCAACTCGCCCCCGGCCTTGCCCGGTTCTGCGCGTGCCTGTCCAAATTCGCCAAGGCATGGTTCCTTTGGCCGCTATGGCGGCAATGGACGTTGAATGCGGGGTCGATTGGCGGGAGCGACTGCCCGATCTCTTGCCCTCTGCTGCTCCGCTATGGTGAGCTCTTCTAGGCACTTGTGGCCCCTAAATTCCGGGCTGCGCCGGATAGCCCCGCCGTCCGCCTCCGGTCACCCTTAGCCGAACTCGGGCGAAACAAACCGCGGCAGGGCCTCCGCGCTCGCGCATGGTCGTCCGGTGCTGCTCGCCGTGCAACGGCAACTGCCGGAAGTGGACTTTGGGTCATGTCGGGAAAGGTGCTGGCAACGATTGCGCAGGCGTTGACGGTAGACGAGATCGACGCCATGGCGGAGCGCGCGGAAATGGACCGCGCGTCGGCCCGAAAGGCAGCCGAGCTCGGTGTGCCCGCGATCCTAACCGCCCTGACCGAGCTCGTCGCCCGATCGAGCGGCGTCGCACGACTGACGCGCGCGCTTGCAGGGCAGTCGACCAGCTCGGCGCCGGTGCCGGACGCGCGTGGCGATGGCCTTACCTTTCTGCTGGGTGGTGAGGACGCCGGCGCGCTAGGCTCAGCCATTGGCCGGTTTGTTGGGGCACCGGAACGGTCAGCCAACGCCTTTCTCGACGAACTGACATCGACGATCCTGCGCACGCTCGCACGGGGGGGCGAGAACCCAAACGCCGGCGGCAAAGGCGTCGCCAATTTGCTCACGGCTGAAAAAGACCTTATCGCAGCGGCGATGCCCGCCGGGTTGTCGAGCCTGCTTTGCGCCAACACGTCCTCCCGTCGTCTGGACGCGGGGGGCAGTCCCAGAACCGCCCGCAGGCCGATTAACCGTCCGGCCACGAGGGCTGCAACGGCTGCGTCTGCTCGGCGACGTCCGCAGCCGAGCCGAGCCTATTGGGCGGTGTTGCCGGCCGCACTGGCGGTCGTCGCCTGGTCCGTGCTCGCTGCCAAGATCAAGCAAACCGGCGGCGGGGGCGGCGAGGTTGTGATCTCGACCTTGGCGGAGCCCAATGCTCGCCCGCAGGTCCTGGCTAATGCCACGGACCCCAATGCCAGCGCACAGGATCAAGGAGCCGACGTCCACAACCGCGACGGGAAAAAAATAGGCGCCGTGACGGACGTGCTTGGCGGCGCCGACGGGATCGCGCTGGCGCTGGTGAGCCTAGGTCGTTATTTCGGCTTCGGCGAGGATGGCATTGCCGCTCCGGTCGCGCGATTGGGGCGCTGGCACCACCAGAATGGCGGTGATGGGCGCCGCATCCTGGATACTGCAACGGCCGACTTGCGCGGCCGGCAACTCCTTCACTTCGTCTCGCCGGAATTCAGGGACGCAATACGCCCACCCGTAGCAACCGCGGTCGACAAGCCTGTCGGCCCCCCTATCGCGGCGCACTAAAAAGATGGCGGTTCCGCCTGCTTGTGTCGAGGTTATGGCAAAATGACGACCGCTATTGGCAAGGCATGCCTGGTTTTTATCTCCATTCATGTGCTGATGCTCGTTGGCATTTTGTTGCTATCGGGGTGACGGCGCCCGTGGCGGCGGGACCGATGCGGTTGCGACCTCTTAAGGGGGATTAGCCGACGAAGCGCCCGGTTTTATCAACCAGCCCTCAGCGGCGGGCTCTTCGCGCACCAGAGGGTTCTCGGGCGTGGCTCCTCCATAATTTCGCGCGTGTTTTAGCGCTATTGCAACGCCATGGCTGCGCGGGCAAGCGGCCAACCGGCCGGGCGCCGCTGCGCGCAGGTCGTGCCCGCTGCTGGGTCTAGAGCGCAGAGCGCGTTGAGCGCAGTGACAGTTTGGGACGATTGCGCGCGATGCAGCGAAAGCCGACATGGCAAGCCGATGTATCGACGGGTTGCGGATGTCGAGCCGCCGGTCGATAGCGCCGGCAATAGTTTGGTGCGCACAGGTAGGATCCGCCTTTGAGGACTTTGCGCGGGATGCGGCTTTCAGGCTGGCAGGGATCGTAGCTCTGGTTCTCTTCGCCGCCGCGCGGGTTCTTCGGAATGCAGCACGGCTTGGCGGCATCCGGCTGGTGGCGCGGACTGAACCAGTCCGAGCTCCACTCCCAGACGTTGCCAATCATGTCGTGGAGGCCGTAGTCATTGGGCGGGAAGGCCCCGACCGGCGACGTTCGCTCGTAGCCGTCCTGAGCCAGGTTTTGCCAGGGAAACCGACCCTGCCAAGTGTTGGCCATCATCTTCCCGCCCGGCTGGAGCTCATCGCCCCAGGCAAATTCGGCATCCTCCTCCCCACCGCGGGCGGCGAATTCCCATTCCGCTTCGGTGGGCAAATCCTTACCGGCCCAGCGCGCGTAGGCCAGCGCGTCCTGATAGGCGACGTGCACGACGGGATGGTCACCAAGGCCCTCAATGGTGCTGCCCGGACCTAGCGGGTGGCGCCAGTCGGCCCCTTTCGTAAAGCTCCACCAGTGACCCCAGTGGTCGGCTTGGATACGTTCGAGAGGACGCCGGAATACCAGTGATCCCGCCTGGAGCATGTGCGGTAGGGCGCCAGGATAGTCGTTCGGATCGGGCGGTATCTCGGCAAAAGTGACGTGACCCGTTGCGCTCACGAACTTTGCGAACTGCGAATTTGTCACGGGTGTACGGTCTATCCAGAAGCCGGCAACCGCAACGCGGTGTGCAGGTGCTTCCTCGGGATAGTGCCGATTGGACCCCATGCGAAAGGTGCCGCCCGGGATCCACACCATATTGTCGCCCCACGGCTTGCGATGCGGTGTTGCGTGCTGCAGTGCCGCATCAATGTCGATCTCAGGTCTCATGGCTTCTCAGCTCCTTGCCGAACGCCGGTCGCGGGACCAAACCGCAGATGCGCGAGCAGGCTCGCCGGACCCAATTGAGCGGTAAAGGTTGAGGCGGGCCGCTGTCAGCGGGCCCGCTGGTCCCGGGAAAACATGTTGGCCGCTCTCACAGGCGCACTGGGTGGCTATGGTTGCGCAAGCGCAAGGAGAACCACACCAGTAGGATCCCGTACAGGACGGCATAGCTGCCGATGACGTAGAGCAACGCCAGGGCACCCACGCCGGGCCGTGTTAGGAGAATGCAGCCGAACACGACCGACAGCGCGCCGCCGGCGATCAGCAACCATTCGTCCTTGATCTCCTTGCGCAGCTGAATCGCGCCGACGATCTGCAGCAAGCCGATGGCGATCGCCCAACAAGCGATGAATACCTGCAGCACGACCGCCGTTAGACCCGGCCACAGGAATGTCATGGCGCCAGCCGCAATCCCGAGCACGCCGACGACCGCGAGCCACCAGCGCGGCGTCGGAGTATTTCCCGTAATCGCGGCGGCAAGGGCAAAGATGCCATCGGCGAAAGCGAAGGCGCCGTAAAGCAAGACCAGCGTAAGCAGCGTGACGCCGGGCCAGATGAAAGTAAGTACGCCGAACAGGATGGCACAAATCCCGCGCAGCAGGATCAGCCACCAGTTTTTCGCCAGTGCGTGCAGCATGAACCGCGGCGCAAAGGGTGGGTGCGTGTTTACAGAGGTCGCCACGATCATCCTCCTTGTTCGATGTTAATGCAATTGGGTGCGCCGCTCGGCGAGTGACCCCGCACCAGAACTGCAAGTTCGCTGCAGGCCTTGCGGTACCTTGACGCGCGGGCCCGCGGCAGTGAGCTTGGGGGTGGTGCCGGCAGCATTGCCAAGGGGATACGTGACCCGGGGTCGGCACGTAGATTGGACGCCACCCTGCTGGCCATGATGTCCTCCTAACCGGCGCGGTGCGCAACTCGGCACTCGTTGGATGGGCTAACCGATCGCAGCATCCCAACACGGCATAACCAGCTCTGAAATCGGGGATTACCCCGGCGGTTTGTTGAAGAACTCCCGACGTGATAGGACCGGTGCGGCAGCCAGCGTCGCCAACCAGCCCCTTCGAGGCGCGCCGGGATCTGGTGGGCATCTTGTCCGTGTCTTCCCGCGCGGCCCGACGCCGACTCCGACCACCCTTGACCACCCTTGACCACCCTTGACCACCCTGGGCAACGGGGCGCGCCCCGGCGCGCGCGCCACGCCGGCTTTAAGGTCCGCCGGTCCCGTGCCAAAGTCTGGCCCAAAGCGCTTGCAGCCTGCGAGCTATGGCTGAACAGGTGGCCAATGCTGGCGCGATCGCCTACGGCCGGTATCGGCCAAAGTAGGCGAATACTTTCTTGGGCCTTGGTAAAGCGGCTGGTTAATCCATTGTCGCAGTTTCGGTCGATGGGGGACGCCGGGGCGCCAATACTGGCGCGGCAGTTGCGAGCATCGGGCTTTGCAATGGCTTGAACTGATGAAACACTGGTCCCATCTCAAGCCAAAAGATCAAATTGTTCCTCAGGTCTTAAAGCTTGGGGCATCCGGGTTAGTTCTACTGGGCATCGGGACGCAATACTGTAGGCTGATAATCTGGTGGCCCCTTCGTTGAGTAGACCTCAGTGCTAGGGTCGCAATGGAGCGCCGACTACCATGATCCGCATTCTCATTGCAGACGACCACGAGGTTGTGCGCTCGGGACTTCGCAAAATTCTAGAATCACAACCGACCTGGGAGGTCGTCGCCGAAGCGGGTGATGGCAAGGACGCGATCAGCAAGGCAACCGAGACCAAGCCCGATGTTGCCGTCCTCGACTACTCGCTGCCTCTGATCAATGGCATCGAGGCGACCCGACAGATTCGTGCCCGCCTCCCTAAGACGGAGGTGCTTATCTTTACGATGCACGACAACGAAACGCTGATCCAGGAGCTGTTGAAGGCGGGGGCGCGCGGCTACCTGCTGAAGTCGGATGCGAAGCGGCACCTGATCGGTGCCATTGAATCTCTCGCGGGCCACAAACCCTTCTTCACCGCCAAGGTTTCTGAGGCTCTGCTCAATTCGTTTCTCGCGCGACCGGCGCGGGAGGGATCGACGTTGACCAACCGCGAACGTGGCGTGGTGCAGCTGATCGCCGAAGGTCACACGAACAAGCAGATAGCGAACATCCTCAACATCAGCCTCAAGACCGTCGAAACACATCGCGCCGCGATCATGCGAAAACTCAATCTGTCCTCTTCCGCCGGTCTCGTGCGCTACGCCATCCGCAACAAGATTGTCGAGCCGTAGCGACACGGGCTGGTTGCGGCAAGTCTGCGGCTTTGCCGACGCCGGCAGCCCTGACCACGATCCAGTGCCGAGAGATATGATCGCAGCCTTGTGGCGCGTGCGCTCGTGTGATTCGCGGCGCCTTCCAATCTCTGGTCCGATCGGCAAAAAGTTGCAGTGGGGTTGCGCAGGACCGCTTCGCTGCTCGGCCGCCGATTTTGCCGCCTTTGCGGCGAAAGGGCTCAACGACGCACGAGCGTGGTTGGCAAAGGCAATAACCGGCAAGCGTGCGTCCCACCCCAGCAGGCAAGACAAGCAAGAGCCGATATGGCCTCGTCCAAACTTCCGCTGGCTCAGGGCTGGAATTGTCGCAGCAGGTCCGGCCGCAATTGTTACGAAATTGTCGCCGCTTGGGCGCCGGTCCGGCGTGCACAAGCCGCCGCCTGCAAAAGCGGCGATTGGCGCACAGTTTCGCGGCCCACGAGCCCACGAGGCGCGCCGCGCGCTGCAACAAATTGACGATCCCGCCAGGCGCACGAGATCGGCGGCTCAGAGGCGACGCGGCTCACGCCTGGTCGGGATCAGGTCCCGGTCCGCCAGGTCTACCACCGTCCACGCCAACCATAGCCAGCCGATCGCCAACCATAGCCGTAGCTCGGTGCGTAGTAGGCACTATAGACGGGAGGGGAATAGTAAACGCGCGGTGCGGCGGGCACAAAAGCGACCACCGGGGCGGCGTTGAACGTCGGTGCCACGACGTAAGCACGACTATACCCCCAAGATGGTCCGTATCCATAGTAACCATAACCTGCACCACCGCAGGCGCATCCGTCGCAGGCCGACGCCGGCAGCGCGCCCAGCATCCCAGCGGCTGCAGCGATCAACAGCTTGGACCCAATCCGCCTGTCCATGCGCACGCTCCTTGTCTCGATTTCAGCTATGCGACCCAACCAGCGTTACGTGTGGTATGACAAACTGATATCCGGTTTTGTTTTTAATTTTCCTGGCTGCGAATCCGGGAGCATCGGCTCGCGGCGTGCGCGCACACGGCGCGCGCCACGTCTCCGTTTCGTCACAGCAGTTCCGCACGCCGCCATTGTCATCGTTCGTGCAGCAGTGCCGTTCGCAGCGCGCTAATGCCTGTAGTGGCGTGTGCGCCATGCGGTCCCGCTTCGGTCGCTCGCGCTAACGTCTGACTGTTGCCGGGGAGCAGCAGGAGGATCCTGTCTGTTGCAATAAAGGCGCGTGCGGCATCCAAGGCCCTACGCATTGGCCACCGTGAACCGCGACCTTGCAACGACACCGCATTGGCAAACTGCGGTTCGGCCGTCTCTCACCAACCCGTCTCCCGTCGCGACCGAACTCCGCAATCCCACGACCAGGCCATTCGGGTAAGCCCGGATGGGCAGAGGGATTTCTTCCAAGGCAGACTTGCGTTGGTTGAGCAACAAGGAGAGTTGTCGTGCGCCGAAGAACGTTTGCCGCCATCATCGCCGTGGCGAGTGGATCGTCGCTGCTTGGTCAGGGCGCTGCTGCCCAGTGGTGGGACCTGCCGGACGGGATCGACAATCCGAGACCGCGCTACTACGACTTTCATCCTCCCGGCGTTTTTTATGGTGACGCGGGCCCTGTGGGCTTTGCCGTCCCCGGCTACGTCGCGGCCCCCGATGCCGCCTATCCGGCCAACGGAACTGCCGGCTATGGTTACGCCGCGCCGCCCTACCCGACCGCTGGCGTTGTTGTTCCGATCGCCCCACGGCCGCTTTGTGGGGTTTATCGCTACTGGCGCGACGGCGTCTGCCTCGACAGACGCGGGTACTGAGGCTCGGGACCCGGGCGGTGTGCGGGCCGTCCCCATCGCCCGAGCTCGGCCGGTGCGGCCTTGGCGGTCCGGCCCGAGCAAGGCGCGTTGGCCCCGTAGCACGTATTGCCGTATGGGTATTGTCGCCGAGCCCGCGGGGCCACGGTAATCGGCACAAACCCAGCGGGCGACCGGGGAGATACGGAAAGCGCAAATTGACACGACCGTGCGAGCGCACGCGCCGCCAACGCGCGGGGCCAAGGACGCGGGCGCCTCCAGATTTTCGGGCCTCATCCCCTATCAGCAGACGAGGTTGGCTTCTTGGCTTCGCGCGTTTGCCGCCGCACCCAGCGCCACATGGTCTGGCGCAAGGATTCGCTGGGAAGCTCCACGTCGCGAACCAACTTGGCACCGCCCGGACGGCGCTCGAGCGTAATCTTGCGGGTGTGAAAGGGCTCAAGCTCCGGGCGATGGCCAACGCTCAACAGCGTTATTTCCGGCCGTTCAACCAGGAGCTGCATGAGCTTGTCCTGGCTTTTAGGATCAAGCGCGGCCGTGGCTTCGTCGAGCACGACGATATCGGGTTTGTGAAGGAGGATTCGCGCAAACGCCAAGCGCTGCTTCTCGCCGCCGGAAAGCGTTTGATCCCAGGGCGCCTCCTTGTCCAGCTTGTCGACGAGAGCCTCGAGCCCCACCTGTTTGAAGGCGACGGTGATCTCTTCGAGGCTTCGGCTATCGGGAGCATCCGGATAGGTGGCCGCGCGGCGCAAGGTACCGATCGGCACGTATGGTCGTTGCGGGAGAAGGAACATCCTGGCGCCCTTCTTCACCTCTATGGCGCCGCCACCCCACGGCCACAGGCCGGCGATGGCGCGCACCAAAGTGCTCTTGCCCGAGCCCGATGCGCCGGCAATGAGGACGCGCTCGCCAGGGGCGATCGATACGTCCGTGTCGTCCACGACCGCAGTGCCGTCATTGAGCCTGACGGAGAGGTCTTGCAGACGCAGCGCCGGGCCCGCCCCTTCTCTGTCGATCGTAATCCGGCCGACCCCCTCGCTCTTCTCGGCTTCCTCCAGTGCATCGAGCGCGACCATGAGGGATGCAACCCGGCGCGCCGACGCCGTCCAGTCGGCCATCTTGGGATAGTTGTCGACCAGCCAATTGAAGGCGCCCTGCACAATGGTGAAGGCCGAGGCCGCCTGCATCACCTCACCCAGCGACATCGATCCATCCAGAAACTTTGGGGCGCACAGGATGATTGGCAGTACCGGGGCAATGTAGCTTGATGTCTGCGATACCACCGTCGTCTTCATATTTTGCTTGGCGATCTCCGCCCAGCCAACGAGCACTTTCCTGAGGGCGCGATCGAGGCCGGTGCGCTCTTCCTCTTCGCCTCTGATCAAAGCAATGCTTTCGCCATTCTCACGCAGCCGTGTGATCACGTAGCGATACTCGGCCTCCGCCTGATTTTTTGCCTCGGAGGCGTGCACAAATCTGCTGCCAATGAGCAGCATCGAACCACTTGCCAGGACGGCATAGAAGAGCGCGGCGATCACGAGAAAGCCTGGAATGTGCAGCTGCAGGCCTCCAACGGAAACGTCCAGCGCTCCCCCGATCGTCCAAAGCACAACGATGAACATGGCCGCAGATAGCAGTGCCTGGGTCACGCCGCTGACGAAGTCTACGGGCGACTCGGTTGCAATGCGCACATCATCGGCAATTCGGTATTCGGGGTTTGCGTGGTCGCCTCGCACCAGATTGAGTTGATAGTAGCGACCGTGCGCGAGCCAGCGATCGACGAGCTGGTTTGTCAGCCACACGCGCCATCTGCGCTGTAGGGCCATACGGGCATGCACCTGAAATACGCTCAATAGCACGCTGGCCGCCAAAATGACGAAATAGAGCGCCGATAATTTACCAACCGCAGCCACGTCCCGGTTCTGCAGGCCGTCGAACATGGCCCGAATTCCAGGCATTCATCGCATAGGCGGTGCCCAGCAAACAGACGATGATCAACATCAGACCAGCAGAGAGCGTCCAGGCCGAGGAGCCAATGCCGGCAAACCAATAGCCGAATGCCGTTTGCCAGAAGCGTCTGAGCAAAGATCGACGCCGCGCGCGGTCGGGGTCGGTTGCGCCCGAAGCTCCGGGCGGCTTGGAAGCTATGCTTAACCAGGCCAGGGTAGCCATGACATTCACCACGCGCGAGAGGGTAATGCTGCCTGCGACGCTGGAGGGCGAATTCTCATCTCTCCCCGGCCGCAAGCGCGCGCTGCCGCGCGCCCGCGACTATCGATGGCGGGGGCACCGCCACGCCAGCGTTGGCCCGCCGCGGTGTTGGCAGCGCACGGGTTGCGCTCAGCAACGTGATCTTGCCGGGCTCGCCGTGCTTGGCGGCACCCGGAGGCTGGGCGAAGGCGATGCTGCTGCTGCGAGGCATGGGCAGGCTCGGACAAGAACGGGGCGGCGCGCGGACAACACGCACCGCCCAATGGCAGAAGAGAGACCGGACGCGATCGGCCGGCCATTCGCCTTCCTTTGCGAGAACAACGACTTGAGGTTGAACTTGTTCCGGGTGGTGCCAGACCGGGCGATGGCGTGGCCCGCTGACGTGGCCCCATGATCCCGCCCGATGCCGCCACCCAAGCGGGATGTCGCGACACCCTCTGCCAGGTCCCCAAGTTGCGGTGAGGAGCCAGTCCCCGACCGCGATTGACAGGACGGGTGCCGGCAACCAAGCAAAGCCCGCGATCGGGGCAGCACGACTTGGCTCAGGTGCCGCACCTTACCGGGGCTGATCCCAAACGAGCACGCGAATGGGCGTTGGGTTAAACCCATTGCAGGGATTGTTGATCTGCGGGCAGTTAGAAAGCACGCAGAGCACGTCCATTTCGGCCAGCAAATCGACGCAGGCGCCGGGTTGCGAAATGCCCTCGACCACGGTGAAATGCCCCGACGGGTCGATTGGCACATTCATGAAAAAATTCACGTTGGCGACGATATCGCGCTTGCCGAGGCCATGCTTGGCGAGTTCAAGCAAAAAATTCTCCCGGCACGAGTGCAGGTATCGGGTGTGTTCGCCAAATCGCACCGCATTGCTTTCGCACGAGCAACATCCCGCCGATGTGTCATGCCGGCCGCAAGTGTCCGCGATGACGGTCATCATCGGACGGCCTTCACTCGATATCAGTTGCGTGCCAATTCCGATGTAGGCGTTGCGTTGCTCGCGCAAGGTGTCTTGCGCACTATACCGTTCGGCGAGGTCATCAGCGCGATAAAATAGCGCGTCGACTGCCTGTTGTCCCTCGCTGTCCACAATGCGCAAAACCTGCCCGCGCTTGACGACGGCCGACCATGGTTGCTCCGGCGGTATCACCAGATCGAGGACCGCCGAGACGGGATCACGCGCGCTCATCCAAGGTCTCCATCGTTACTTGCATAGCCGCCTGGTGCGCGCAAAGGCGCGCACCACCTCCGCCCCCACATTGTTACACGGATCGCTCACGCCATAAGTTAATCCTTGATGACGAAGGACCAGGATCGATCGCGATGCTTCGAGCCCGATCACCTGAAACGGATGCGGACAGTTGGAGATCGCGACCAATGCATCCATCTCAGCGCGCAAATCGATGAAATCGCCGCTGGCCTTTCCCTCCTGCCGCCATGCAAAGGCGCCGTCGGGGGCGACGCTCACGGGCGAGAACAGCGACAGCGCCGCGGGAATATCACGGCGGTCTAGGCCGAGCTTGCCAGCGGCGGCGACAAAATTTGCGCGCGTATTGCGGTGCCCCACCGCACCGCCCGAGGCATAGACGGATCCCCCAACCAGAGCATCGTGGGCGCCGCACGTATCCTCGACGATGGAGAACATCACGCGCCCCATATCCGAAAGGACGATGCGGCCGCGCCGCAGAGCGGCACTCCATTGCACTTTCACCGTATCCGCCAAGTTCATTCGCTCTGCCGGATCACCGTCGCGCCAGGCTATCAGGGCCGGCGTGGCGTTGCCGGTAAGATCGACAAGACGGAGCACCTCGCTGCGGCGAAGCCGCATCGTGGTGTACCAGCCTCCTGGCACCTCCTCCTCCTCGATCAGGGATGCGGCGGCGATTGCAGCGCTGCCGCGCTGCGTCGCCGCGGGCAAAGCATCGAAGGTGGCGCCCTGACCAATGCTACGCAGTTCCTCATAGCGACGCCGATTGGCCTGCGCCGTCGCGTTCCTTGTTTGCACGGGCATCACGTTGTTGCCTCCAATTCCCTGCCGACTCACATCAGCATAAAATGCGCCTCGACAGGACGGCAGCCGCGGCCGTTGATCGGCAAGACGTCCTGCGGGCATGCCGAAAAGGCGATGACAAGATCCATTTCGACCCGGAACAGGACATAGCTGCCCGCCAAGCGCGCGGGGGGCGGAGCAAATTGCAAGCCGCCGGCCTCATCCCAGGGAATGTGCATGAAAAGATTGAGTGGGCTCGGCACGTGCGCGCAGGTGAACTTCAACTCCGCCAGTGCCGATCGAAGATTGTCCGTGCAATTATCGTGGTGACCGGCAACACCCAAAAAGGCATACCTATATCGATCGCAGGCGGCGATCAGCGTGTCATGAACGCCTCCGGACGTGTCTTCGATGAGGGTCAGCATCGGACGCCGCCTGTTGCTGCGTAAGCTGTCGCCGACACGCGGTGAGATTTTGAGCGTATGTGCCCGCGTATGCTCCATCGACATGAACTCGCTGGGGTCGCTGCTATTGAACGCCCAGGTGTCGACGACTTGTTGGCCGTGCGTGTTGATGACTTTGACGTGGCAGCCGTTTGGCACCTGGGCAGCCTTGCCTTTGCGCGCCGGTATCTCGACGACCGCGTTTGCCATCACGCTCCCTTTCTGCCGACCCGGCGCTAGTCGCGCTTGGCGACCAAATCGATCTCGATGATGCCGCCGCGTGCGAGGTGCGTGACGCCGACCGTCGTTCGCGCGGGCAGACGCTCAGGTGGAAAGTAGCCGGCGTAGATTGTATTCATAGCCGCATAGTCGCGTGCGAAATGTGTCAGGAATATCCGGACGCAGATGACATTTGCCAACGAAAGCCCGATGCCCTCGAGGACTCGCCGGAGGTTGTCCATGACTTTGTGCGTTTGCGCCTCGACGCCGTCCGGCAACGGGCGGCTGTCGTCATCGGGATCCGTAGCAAGCTGGCCGGTGACGAACACCAACCCGTCGACTTCGACAGCGTGACTGTACGGTGCCACCGGCCTTGGCGCGTTGGCCATCAGGTGGAAGATTGCTGATTTGCTCATGAGATTTGTGCCTCAAACGAATGATTGCGGTCAATCGCTGCTTGTCGGCCGCGTGCTGTTGCTCTCGTAGCGTTGCAAGAATTGCCTGGCGCGTTCGGTTGCCGGTGCGACGAAGAATTTGTCGGGGCGAGCGGTTTCCACTACCCGACCGCGATCGAGGAAGACGACGCGGCTTGCCGCCTCGCGCGCAAAGTCCATTTCATGCGTAACGACGACCATGGTCATGCCAGCGCGCGCAAGCTTGCGAATGACGACCAGCACTTCTCCGACGAGTTCCGGATCGAGTGCGCTCGTCGGCTCATCAAACAACAGGAGCTCCGGTCGCATCGCCAGGGCGCGCGCGATGCCCACCCGCTGCTTCTGGCCTCCGGAAAGCTTGGCGGGAAATGTGTCGCGCTTGTCGGAGAGCCCAACGCTGGCCAGCAAGCTTTCCGCCTCTGCCCGCACCTGGGCTTTGGGGCGCCGTTGCACATAGACCGGTGCCGCCATGACGTTTTGCAGAACAGTGAGATGAGGCCACAGCGCAAAATGCTGAAACACCATGCCGATGCGCGTGCGAATTGCGGACAGGTCGCGATCGCCCATCAGGACGCCGCCCGTTGTCACGCCAATGCGCTCGCCATTGAGGTAGACCTGGCCGCTGTCGGGTTTCTCCAGCCAGTTGATGCATCTGAGCAAGGTCGATTTTCCCGAGCCGGACGGGCCAAGCAGGCAGATAGTCTCGCCGCGATGCACCTGCAGATTGATGTTCTCGAGTACACACAGGCAACCGAAGGCCTTCGAGAGCGCCGCCACGGTCAGCACGGGCCGCTGGCCGTTGCCAGCGGCGGGGGTCGGAAAATTCATCGGCGCGCCTCGGCAAGGCGACCGATGGAAGCGACGCAGGCCTCGATCACCAGGCACAGCGTCCAATAGAGCAGCACGGCGGTGATAAAGGCGGCAAAGGGTATGTAGTGGCGCGACTGAATCGAACTTGCAGCATGCGTCAGCTCCGGCAATGCGATGACGGTTAGGAAGGCGCTGTCTTTGACGATCTGGATGATTTGGTTGCCGACCACCGGTGCGGCAGATAGCAACAAAGGTGGCAGTACGATGCGCCGGAAATGGCCGAGCCCGCTGAAGCCGAATGCATAGCCAGCGTCGATGGGGTCGACTGGCTGCGCCGACCACGCCCCGCGCAGTATCTCCGCCATGTAGGCCGTATTGTAAATGGTGAGTGCGGCCAACCCGGCGCTCCAATTGTCGAGGTTGAGGCCAAGCGAAGGCAGACCGTAGTAGACGATGTAGGCAAACAGCAGGAACGGAACGCAGCGCATGGCATCGACAAAGCCGGTAGTTGGCCGCCGATAGGCGGATTTGCTCGACATCAAGACCAGTGCGACGAGGGCGCCGAGCGCGAAGGCAGAAACGGTGGCGGTCAGCGACAGCAAAATGGTATTTGCTAGTCCCCGCAGCAGCAGGGCGCGCTCGCTCCAGACCACAACAAAGTCATGCATTATTCAGCCTCCGCGCGAGCCAGCCGTCGCTCGGTCAGACGCTGCAGAGACACGATGCCATAGACGAATGGTACATAGATGGCCAAGGCCACGAAAAACGGCGGCAGAGGCTCGTAGGTTTCTGCGCCGATGCGCACGGCGGCCCGAGTAATATCGACGACGCCGATGACAGCGAGGACAGGTGTGACCTTGATGAGGAGGGAGATCTCATTGACAAGGCCCGGTAAACAGGTTCGCACCAGCTGTGGCAGCACGATTGTTCGCAACCGCAGGCCCGCCTGCATGCCAACGGACTGCGCAGCCTCATACTGATCCTTCGGGAAGTTCATGAGACCGGCGCGCCATACTTCGCAGTTGAACGCCGATGTATTCATGGTCAGTGCAAGGACGGCAGCGCAAACCGCCCCAATCGGTACGCCGATGTTCGGTAGTGCGAAGAATACTAGCAAAAGCAGCGTTACCAGCGGAGTTGCGCGCAGAATGCTGACGTAAACCGCGACCAGGGGCGCAACAATCGGGACCTTGGCCCAGCGCGTCAGCGCCAGCAAGAGGCCGAGCGGCAAGCCAAGAAGGATGGCCGCACCTGAAAGGGATGCCGTTGTTGCGGCACCCTGCAAGATGGCCAAGATGTCGGCCGTGCTCATTGGGCGCTACGACTTGACCTTTGCAATTCCAGCCTAGAATTCTGGTTCGAACGCGATCGGGAGGTCTGGGAATTCCTGTCCGAACCACTTCTTCTGCAGCCCTGCAAATTTGCCGCTGGCCTTCTGCTTGGCAATGAATTCATTCATGTATGCCAACAGCTCGCCGTTGCCTTTCTTGACCGCCCAAGCGGGAAAGGATTTGCCGGACACCGGCTGGCCGATCTCGAAGACGTTGGGTTTTTCCGCGACAAGCGTCTTCAAGTTGATGATCGTGTTGACGACGTAGTCCGTGCGTCCGAGCGCCAAATCCTGATACGCCTCCGGGTAGGAGGTGTATTCGACCACCTTGCCCAGCTTGCCGCCGCCGTCTTTGAGCATCGTTTCCAGTTCGGGCAGTCTGCCGAGCAGCGCGCTGCCGGCTTGCACGCCCACCGTCTTGCCGCTCAAGTCTTTGATAGCTTTGATGCTATCGTCGCTCTTGCGTTTCACGTAGTGGTGGGTGGCATCGGCAATAGGACTCGTGAAGTCCAGCGATTGCTTGCGTTCCTTGGTGATGATCGCCGCCGTGATGGCAATGTCGTATTTGCCGGTACTGACGCCGGCGAGGAGTCCGGTCCAGGGCAGGATCTCTTGCTTGATCTCGAATGGTGCATACTTGCGCAATTCCTCGACCAGCTCATTGTCAAATCCGGTCGGTTTGCCATCCTTGATGAATTCGAAGGGTCGGAAATCATCCTCGGTGGCGACCACCAAATAGCCCCGCTTCTTGATTTCTTGCAACGAAGCGGCAGACGCGCACGGCGCGGCAATCTCGACGGCTAGCAAGGCCATCAGCAATGCCAGCATGATGGACCCAATCCGCTTCACGATCAGTGAGCGCTCGGACATGATTGCAAGTCTCCTGTTTGACGCCATGTGCCAAAAACCCGGGGAATAGCGAGGACCCGAAAATCGGCTCAATCAAAGGTGAAGCCAGCTCTGCGCAGGTAGCGTGGGAAGGCCGCGCCCTCGGGACTGGCGGCCTGACGTGCTTTGTCCTCCGACCATCCGTAAAACTGCGCCTCTCCGTAGTGCTCAATGAGCCGCTGCTGCTCCTTCGGAATCGAGTGCAGGCCATCTCGGCGCCGATCGTAGTCCGCTATCGCTTCGTCCAGCCGACTATCGTCGTAAACGTCGCGATGCATCGTGACCGTGCGCGGCAACCGCAAGCTTAGATAGCCGCTGCGCGCCGGGTAGCCCACGCACACGCCCGCGACCGGAAAGACCTTGTCGGGAAGGGCGAGAATCGACGCGACCTCATCAACTTTGTTGCGAATAACGCTGATCGGACAGCAGCCCAATCCGGCGGCTTCGGCGCAGAGTATGAACGTCTGCAGGGCAAGGGCCGCATCGATGCTGGCATTGAAGAAACCCTCAAGCGTGCCATTCGCCACCGGCTTATTCCGTAACGCTCCGATCCGCTCCAGCCGGCGGGCATCAGCCAAGAACACGAAAAAGGCCGGCGCCAATCCTATCCACGGCATGGCCGCAAACAGCTCGCCAAGGTGCGCTCGCTTCTGCGCGCTAAGCACTCGAAGAATTGACGCTTGTTGAAAGTCGGATTTCGTCGAACTGCTGAGGGCGGCCGCACAAATGAGTTCAAGAAGGGAATCGGCGGGCACGACGGCTTGATAGCTACGCACCGTCCTGCGTGCGAGAACCTGGCGCCAAAGCGCGATCTCCGGCAGCGTCAGATCGGTCGGGCCATTTTGATCGCCGAACCGCTTCGTCAACTCTTGCGCGTAGGAAGCCAATGCATGCTCCTCTGGCGCACGCGATCGCGCCCTTATCGGGCGGCACAATGCGACGAACGTGCCAACTTGCAGTCTTTCGAAGTTTCCGCCGAGGGGTGCGCGCCGGCCGCGGGCCTTCGCCAACCGCGATAGCGCTTTGCTTTCAGGCTGTTGTGCGCGGGCGCCGTCGCGCTGGTCGGCACCTATTCCCGCGCGCCGCGCCCGACCGTAGGCGCCATCGGCCGGGTTCGTGTTGCCTTGCGCTTAGGCAGAGCTTTGCCGCAGAAATGATCGCCCTGCTTGGCGCGAACGCCGTTCTGCCCTCGAATAGTCGGTCCGCTCTCGAAACCCGGTCTGGCCCCGATTTTGCTCGCCCGATTTCGCGCCTCTAGGCGCTCTCGCCGGGGAAACCGAGGTCTCCTATGCCGTTTGTTACGATCGAGGCCGAACCTGATGCCGTAACGGTCGACCTTGACAGAACCGCGCTCATCATCATCGACATGCAGCGCGACTTCTTGGAGCCTGGCGGCTTCGGCGAAGCGCTCGGCAATGACGTATCGTGCCTCGCCGCCGCGGTCGAACCCTGCCGGGCCGTGCTCGAGGTGGCGCGCAGGTGCGGCCTGTTGGTGATCCACACGCGAGAGGGCCACCGACCGGACCTATCTGACGTGCCACCCGCCAAGATGGAGCGCGGTGCGCCGAAATTGCGGATTGGCGCAGCCGGGCCCATGGGGCGCATTCTCGTGCGTGGAGAGCCAGGTCACGACATCATCGATGTCCTCTACCCTGTGGCCGGGGAACCGGTGATCGACAAGCCGGGTAAAGGTGCCTTCTATCAGACGGAGCTTGAACTGATACTGCGTAACCGTGGCATCGAGAATTTGCTAGTGTGCGGCGTTACCACCGAGGTGTGCGTCAACACGACCGTGCGCGAGGCCAACGATCGCGGCTATCGCTGTGTGGCGTTGGGCGATTGTTGTGCCTCTTACTTCCCGCATTTGCATGAGGCCGGGCTGGCCATGATCAAGGCGCAGGGCGGCATCTTCGGTTGGGTGTCCACCTCCCGGTCCGCCATTACCGCGCTCGGTCCCGCCCCGAAATAGCATGCCTGCCCGCGCTTGCCTGATCAGGAAATGGCCAGCTCGATGACTTGCTGAGCAGTCCCCGCTCGCGCCGCGCACCGGACGGCCCGGTGCGCCCTGTTTTACCGACTGGCACGGCTCTTGCCCGTAGCGCCTGCGCCTTCAATTCGGCAGGCGGCGTTCGTGGCTATTTGCGAGGGGACGAGACATGGCAGCAGCCGTCGCAGACCTGCCAAGACCGGCACTTTGGACTTCGGGCGACTGGAACGCCTTCTTCGGCTTCGGCACCAACATACTTGTCAACATGTTGGTTCTGACGGGCTTGCTTCGCTTCGTACTCAAGATGCCCGACGCGCTGGTGTTTGGGCGCATTCTGCCGGCGCTCGGCCTGATGATGTGCCTTTCCACCCTGTACTACGCCTTCCTGGCCTACCGCCTGGCGAAGCGAACGGGTCGCTTGGATGTGTGTGCTCTGCCATCCGGAGTCAGCGTCCCCCACATGTTTGTGGTCACGTTCGTCATCATGTTGCCAATCACTTTAAAGACCGGCGACGCCGTCAAGGGTTGGCAGGCTGGGCTGGTTTGGGTGTTCTTCCAGAGCTTCATTCTGATGATCGGTGGTGTGATTGCCCCCTACATTCGCCGCATCACTCCCCGCGCGGCGCTCCTCGGCACCCTCGCGGGCGTATCGATCACTTTCATATCGATGCGGCCCGCCTTGGAAATGTTCATGACGCCAATGATCGGTATTCCTTGCTTTGCCGTGATCCTTGCCGCCTGGTTTGGCGGGGTTCGCTACCCCCGCGGGATTCCGGCTGGCCTGATCGCCATCGCGGCCGGCATGCTCATTGCCTGGGGCTCGACCCTGGTCGGCCTCAACTTTGGTGCCATGAGTCTCGCCAAAGTCGGGCAAGCCTTTTCCAACTTCGGTTTCTCGCCGCCGCTGCCGGCCCATACGCACCTAGCGGCGGGCTTTGAGTACCTCGGCATTATCCTCGTCACGGCCATACCGTTCGGCATCTACGATCTGGTTGAGGCGATGGACAATGTCGAAAGTGCGGAAGCGGCAGGCGATGCCTATCCGACGACGCAGGTGCTGACCGCCGACGGTGTCGTAAGTCTGATCGGCTGCCTGTTGGGCAATCCCTTCATCAACGCCGTCTACATCGGGCATCCGGGCTGGAAGACGATGGGCGGGCGCATCGGCTATTCGGCCGCCACCGGTTTGATGGTGATCGTGCTGTCTTCGTGTGGCCTGGTCGCCTTGCTGCTATCGCTAGTTCCCGTGGTGGCGATCTCGCCAATCCTTCTTTATATCGGCATGCTGATCGGTGCGCAGGCCTTTCAGGAGACACCGAAGCAGCATGCGCCCGCCGTCGTATTGGCGCTCGTGCCGCATCTTGCCGCCTGGTCCAAGACCCTGATGGACGGTGCCCTGTCGGCGGCCGGCACGAACGCACACGCCGTTGGCATGGAAAAACTTGGCCAGGTCGGCGTGCTCTATCAGGGGCTCGAGGTCCTAGGCGGTGGCGCCATCCTTACCGGTCTTATTTTCGCTGCGATCGCCGCCTTCATCATCAACAAGGACTTCCTTGCCGCCTCCGCCTTTGCCGCGGTTGGCGCGCTGCTGACCTTTTTCGGCTTTATGCACGGCGAAGCCGTGGGCATTGCCGTCACGCCAAGCGTTGCTCTAGCCTACGGTACGGTCGCGGTATTTCTCTACGTCTTGGCGCGCCAGCAGCAGGGGCTCGCGGTGCCAGGGCCTACCCTGGCCGCGGTGCCGGCGGAATAGGGCCACCAGAAGCGATAGCAGCAACCTTGAACCGTTGAGGACGCGCAGCATGAGCGAAACGAGGGATGCAGCGCTAGATTGCTTTATTGCAGCCGCCGCGGCCGCCTTGGAGCTGCCGTTGCAGGCGGAATGGAAGCCAGCGATAAATGCCCATCTGCACGTGATCTGGCGGCTCGCCGCGTTGGTGGCCGAGTTCGATCTGCCGGACGAGCTTGAGCCGGCGCCCGTGTTTGAGACCTGAGCCTATGTCGGCCTGGCAATCAGCCGCGTACATCGCCGAGGCCGTTAACGCCGGGCGGACCACGGCGGTGGCGGTGGTCGAGGCGACGCTCAAGCGCATCGAAGAGCGCGATGGCCCGCTCAATGCATTTACCGCCCTCACGCATGCGCGCGCTCTTGCTCGGGCAACTGCCATCGATTTGGGTCGGGCGCAGGGCAAGGTCGGCGGACCACTCGCGGGCGTGCCCTTTGCGGTCAAGAACCTGTTTGACGTCGCCGGCCTGCCGACCCTGGCCGGCTCCAAGATCAATCGCGGGCGGCCGCCTGCCGAACGCGATTCGCCCTTGATTACGCGACTCGAGGCGGCAGGGGCCGTGCTGGTCGGTACCCTCAACATGGGCGAATACGCCTACGACTTCACCGGCGAAAACATCCATTACGGCGCTTCGTGCAATCCGCACGCTACAGCGCATATGGCCGGCGGATCCTCCGGTGGCTCGGGTGCTTCGGTGGCGGGCGGCCTGGTGCCACTGTCGCTCGGTTCAGATACCAACGGTTCGATCCGCGTGCCGTCGTCCTTTTGCGGACTTTTCGGGCTCAAGCCCACCTATGGCCGGCTATCTCGCGCGGGCAGCTTTCCGTTCGTGGCGAGCCTCGATCATTTGGGCCCGCTGGCCCGCTCGACCCTCGACCTGGCACTCGCCTACGATGCCATGCAGGGGTACGATCCTTCCGACCCCGTTTGCGTCGACCGCCCGGCCGAACCCGTGGTGCCCGGCCTAGATCATGGCAGCAATGGTCTGCGTGTCGCCGTGGCCGGGGGCTATTTCACGCGCGGCATGTCGGCGGCAGCGCAGGAGGCGGTGGGCCGTGTTGCGGCGGCGCTAGGCGCCTCAGCTGTGGTTGAGATCCCCGAAGCGGCGCGGGCACGCGCGGCCGCCTATGTCATTACCGCGGCAGAGAGCGCAGCTTTGCATCTGGACCGGTTGCGCCGGCATGCTGCCGACTTCGATCCCGCCGTGCGTGACCGCCTGATTGCCGGGGCAATGCTGCCGGCGCCGCTTGTCGTCAGGGCTCAGAAATTTCGCCGCTGGTACCGCGACCAGGTGCTTGGGCTGTTTGAAAGCGTCGATGCCGTTCTTGCGCCAGCCACGCCGTTTACGGCCCCGCGGCTCGGACAGCAAACGGTGCTTCTCGATGGTGCCGAGCTACCCCTTAGACCCAATATTGGGATTTTCACGCAACCCATCTCGTGCATCGGCCTGCCTGTCGTCGTTGTCCCCGTGCCCTTGCAACCGCTGCCCATTGGCGTGCAAATTATCGCGCCGCCATGGCGCGAGGACCTGGCTTTGCGCATCGCCTACAGGGTGGAAAAGGACGGGGTTGCGCTGGCACCGCTACCGCCGAGATAGGTGGGAGCATGCAAATTGACTTGCCCGAGGTCGTGGCCGAGGTAACGTTGGCGTTCGAGCGCTATGAGCAAGCGCTCGTAAGCAACGATGTCGCGACGCTCGATGCGCTGTTCCACAAGGACGCGCGCACGATTCGTTATGGCATCGGCGAAAACCTCTACGGACATGCGGAGGTGGCGGCATTTCGCGCCCGACGCTCGCCGAAGCACTTGGCGCGCACGCGTGCGCGCACGGTCATTACGAGCTATGGTCGCGACTACGCGGTCGCCTCGACGCTGTTCTACCGCGGCAGCGCGGCGGGTAAGGTTGGTCGACAAATGCAGACTTGGGTTCGCTTGCCGGAAGGCTGGCGCATCGTCGCCGCTCATGTCAGCTTGATCGATGAGGAAGCCAAAGCCTAGACGGTTGGCGGCGGTGAGGCTGCGCGCGCTGCCGCCAAGAAGGCGGGCCAACTGCCGTAACTCGAAATGTTGCGGGCCGCCGCGACGGCTTCCGCCTCCACCAGAAAACCCTTGACCAGGCGTCCGTCCAACAGCCGGATTGTGCCGATCGACATCGGCGGGGGCAGCGAAGCCACAAAGCGCCCAAAGCCCGCCGTGGAGAGCGCCCAGGTTTCAAGCTCGATCTGGGCTGCCGAGCCGGCGCTTACCCGCAACAGCCCAGGTTTTTCCGGCTCGCCATCTGCCAACAAAAACAGTTGATAGTCGGGCGCCGTCCTGATGGTTTCGAGAAAGCGTGCGCCGAGCCTCGTCAGTTCGTGGTTCAGGGGCATTCCGAGCCGATGGGCGCCGACGACCGCGACGATGATCTCGTCCGCACGCGCGCCGTGGGCCGGAGCCAGCCAAGTCGGCTGCCGCAGGCCTAGCGCACCCAATGGTAGGTTGGTTTGCGCATGGAACGCCGCTGCAAGGCTGGCGAGCTCAGCATCGCCTGCGGCCGGAGCAAGAAAGGTCACCCCGTAGGCTGTACCGTCTGGCGCGAGCGACGCCGGACAGGCGAGCCCAGCCAGGTCGAGCAGGTTTGCGAAATTGGTATAGGTGCCCAGTAGCGCGTTGACGCCGATTGGATCGGCGTTCACTTCAGCGATGGTGAATGGTTTGGGGATGGTGGGCACCATCAGCACGTCACACTTGCTGAGTTCGACTGCCGCAACGGCACGCAGTTCCAGCAGCTGTTGTTGACAGCGGACCAAGTCGACCGCGCTGTAGTCGTTCCCCTTGCAAATGATTTGCCGCGTAATCGGGTGAACGTGCTCAGGTTCGCGTGCAATAAAGTCTCCTACTGCCGCGGTGCGTTCCGCCAAACAAGGACCCTCGTAGAGCAGGCGCGCGGTCTGGAAGAATGCGCTCAAGTCAATCTCGACGAGATGACATTGAAGTTCTTGCGCGATCCGCTGCGCACTGGCGAAGGCCACTTCGCCGCGGTCGTCATCGAGGAAGATGCAATCTTGCGCGCGCGGTACGCCCAGGCGCAGCCCTGGCGGCAGCGCCGTCAGGGCACCAAGCGCGAGCGCACGCGAATAGGGATCACGGCCGTCCGGGCCGGCAATCACCTGGAGCGCCGCGAATGCATCGGGGGCCGTCAATGCGAATATCGAGACGCAATCAAGCGAACGGCAGGCCGGTACGACGCCCGCCGCCGAAACCAGACCACGGCTGGGCTTGCAGCCGACGATGTTGTTAAGCGCCGCCGGCACGCGGCCCGATCCGGCCGTATCCGTGCCTATGGCCAGGGGTACAATGCCGGTGGCGACGGCAACCGCCGACCCGGAGCTGGAGCCGCCGGCGATTAGATTGCTGCGCAGCGGGTTGCGCGGCATTCCATGCGGAGAGCGCATGCCAACGAGCCCGGTGGCAAACTGATCAAGATTGGTCTTGCCGACGATCAGGGCCCCGGCTGCCTTGAGCCGCTCCACAACCTTGGCGTCACGGCCAGGGGTGTAGGCGTAGGCGGGACAGGCCGCCGTCGTCGGCAGACCGGCGACGTCGATATTGTCCTTGATGGCCACGGGTATGCCATAAAGTGGCAGGTCGCTGGCGCCTTGCGTCGCCAGGGCCGCTGCGTCGCTCAAGACGGCCGCCTCTTCGCGCAGGGCAATGAAAATCGCGGCATCATTGACCGCAGCGGATGCGCTGAAACGTGTTGTGGACCGTTTCCAGCGGCGTCGAGGTGTGGGCTCGATGGGCCGCCAATAGCGAAGCAACGGTATGCGTCACGAATAACCTCCTTCTACGGGGCGCCGCCTTTTGGGCCATGCAAGGCGGCGGCCAGCGCCGGGAACCATGGCGATTGCGCATAATTCACGGTGGCTGCTTGACGGGGGTGGTCGAGATCAGCCATGTGTCATTCGGTGCCCTGGTCCGGCGCGGCGACCACCGCATGGCATCTCGGCCACACCTGCGCGGGCCTGTACAGATTCCCCGATGCTGTGAGGATAAAGTCGTGGCAGGTTCGAAACGGAACCGCGGTTTCAAGGCGTCTGAAGTCGCGTAAGGAAATATGCCAAAATATCGACTGCGACCAGAGGTCTGCGCTTTTCTCGTAGCAGGGTTCGTCCTTGTCTGCCTCAACGCGCATTTTTGGCGCCTTCTCTATCACTCTGTGGCCCCGAGCGGTGCGTTTGAATGGCTGTTTCTCGGCAGCGTTCTCTTGGTCATCCTCGTGCTTTTCAATCTGCTTTTTGGCGCCTTCGCCGTGCCCTACGTTTTCAAACCGGCGACGACGATATTGTTGCTCATTTCTGCGGCCGCTTCCTACTTCATGGATGAGTACGGCACGGTGATCGATGCCGGCCTGGTGCGCAACATCGTCGAGACCAATGCTACGGAGGTGCGCGATCTTTTGACGTTCAAGCTGGCGGCGTATCTATTTTTGGCGGGGGCGCTTCCGGTCTTTCTGTTGTGGCGCATTCACCTTGACTACCGCCCCGTTGGGCGTGAGCTCCTGATCAAAACTGTCGCCACTTTGCTTTCGCTCGTGATCGTCGTTCTGGCGGTCTTCCCGTTTACCAACAACTTCCTCTCCGTTTTTCGTGAGCAGCGCCAACTGCTGTATTTCCTCTCGCCGGTCAACTCGCTGAACGCGGTCTACAAGTACCTGGAGAAAAGGAACTCCGGCACACCCCATAGGCTAGTGTCGCTGGGCGAGGACGCACGCAAGAGCGAGGCGTGGTCGGGGCGCAAGGGACGTTCGCTGACCATCATTGTTGTCGGCGAAACGGCGCGCGCCGCAAATTTCTCTCTCAACGGCTACCCGCGTCCTACCAACCCGCGTTTGAGCCAGATCCCGGGGTTGATCAATTTTCCGCAAGCCTATTCATGCGGCACGGATACCGCACTCTCGTTGCCATGCATGTTCTCCAATTCCGGCCGAGCGAAATTCGATCCCACTCGTGCGGCTCGCCAGGAGAACCTGCTCGACGTGGTGCAGCGTGCCGGTTTTGCCGTGCGCTGGCATGAGAACCAATCCGGTTGCAAGGGTGTTTGCCTGCGCGTGCCGACGGAGGTTCTGGTCGAAGCGAAGCCTCATCGCTTTTACGAGATTGCCGATGCGCTCGACGAGACGCTCTTGCGCGATCTACCGGATCGGATCAGAGCGTTGGATCGGGATGGGTTGTTCGTATTGCATATGATGGGCAGTCACGGGCCGGCATATTACAAGCGCTATCCTGCACGCTTCGAGCACTTCAAGCCGGCCTGCAAAGAGGCACAATTCAGCCGCTGCAGCAGAGACGAGATCGTAAATGCCTACGATAACACCATCGTCTATACGGACCATGTTTTGGGCGAATTGATCGCACTATTGCAGGAGGAGGACCGACAAGGGCTCCCAACCGCGCTGATCTATTTGTCCGACCATGGAGAATCGCTGGGTGAGAGCAACCTTTACCTGCATGGTATGCCGTATGCTCTGGCCCCGGAGGTGCAGAAGCACATTCCGATGGTCGTTTGGTTATCGCCGCGCTACCAGCAGGCGTTTGCGGTTGATACCGCCTGCCTTCTCCGAAAGCGGGAGCAAAGGGTAAGCCAGGACAATCTGTTTCATTCCATCCTCGGGCTCTTGGACATCGAGACGCAGGTCTATGATGCAAAGCTCGACGTTTTCACGGGCTGTCGCCGCAGCTCGGATTGAGACGGTCGCCGAGCCGTCGCTAGTTGCCAGATGCGCGCGTTTGGATTTTGAGCGCTTCCGCACTCGGCGACGCCGGAAAGCGTGTCCCATACGGTTCGAGCGGCAACTTTAGAGCGTTGGTGAAGTAGCTGATCATCCGGTAATAGCCCGCTAGCATTAGGATCTCCAGAATTGCTTCGTCGGAGAAGCTCCCCTGCAGGGCTCGCCAGCTTGTCTCGTCAATATCACAGTTCGCGTGCAATTGATCGCAAGTCGAGAGCAGCAGGCGCTCCTGCTCACTCCAGACCGGGTCTGCACCCCCTGCTTTGGCCGTCGATGCGATCTGTTCGTCGCTCAAGCCGACGCGTCGGGCAAAAAACGCGATGTGGACACCCCATTCATATTCGGAGCCGCACAAGGCGGTAACTCTGTCGATGACTATCTCGCGCTGGCGCAAGGTGAGATGGACGACGTCCAACGGTGCACCATTCATAAAGCGCTCAAATAGTCGCTGATCACGGGCAAGCGTGGTGAATAGCGTGAGCGGTGCGATTCCCTTCGGCAGCAATCTATCGAAGCACGCTTGGATTTTCTCGGCATAGGGCGGTTGTGCCGGCACGATCCGAGTTCCCATCGGTAAACCTCATGCTATATATTGCGTAGCAAAGAATGCGGACCTTATGCTATGGTAAGTGTAGCATGTCAAGCACAGTACGGCCTGGCCATCGCGCGCGCGGCTCACGATCCGGTCGGCCGATCATGGTGTTGCTCGATCTGCTGGGGCGTCGGATGGCGCTTCGCATACTGTGGGAGCTATCCTTGGCGCGCGCACCACTCACCTTTCGCGCGCTGCAGACGGCGGCCGAGACCAATCCGAGTGTGCTCAATAGCCGGCTCAGAGAACTGCGCGCTGCCTCAATCGTCGAGCATGTAAGCGGGGGCTATCAATTGAGCGCCACCGGCGGCGCCTTGGTGGCCTTGATCCTACCCTTGCACGTTTGGGCCGACCGTTGGGCAGCGCAATTAACATCTGCCCGCGGCGCACTGGCGCGGGCCCCACGAAGAACCTGACCATGCCGGCCCGAGAAGCGAGCTCCCGCTCCGATCGCGACTTTTGCGCGCCGGCGTCGCCTGGCGGTTGGCTCGGCACAAAGATCGCCGGCTCGGCTTTTGCGAAAGCTTTCGGTCGCTCAGGATCGCCCGGGCTCCTCCAACGTGGCGCGGGCTGTGGCGATACCCGTCGCCGCCCCGACCCTATCCTCGGTTGTCGGGGCGGTGGGGAGGTGTATGTTTGTGGCGGGCCCGGGTCATCGCTCCAGGTGCCGGCAAGTGTCAATTTGTGGTTCGCTCGCAGCGAGCGGCGGAGGCAGGAATGCGCGAGTTCGCGGGCAAGCTTGCCGTGGTCACGGGTGGCGGCAGCGGTATGGGCCGCGAGTTGGTGTGCCAGCTTGTCGCCCAGCATTGCAACGTGGCGATGTGCGATGTTTCCGCGCCAGGGATGGCGCAGACGCGCGAGCTCTGCGACAGGCAGGCAGTGCCGCAGGGGATCCGGGTTTCGGCCCACGTCGCCGACGTCTCCGATGAATCGCAGGTTCTGGGCTTTCGCGATGCGATCGTGCGAGATCACGGCGCCGACAAGCTTGATTTACTCTTCAACAATGCCGGCATTGGTGGCGGGGGCAGTCTTTTTACCAACAGCCGCGCCCAATGGGAGAGGACCTTCAACATCTGCTGGGGTGGCGTCTATTTCTGTACCCGGGCCTTCCTGCCGATGTTGGTGAGGGCGAACGAAGCACACATCGTCAATACGAGCAGCGTCAACGGTTTTTGGGCGTCGCTGGGGCCAAATGTACCCCATACCGCCTATTGCGCCGCGAAATTTGCCGTCAGAGGCTTCAGCGAGGCGCTGATCGCCGATTTGCGAGTGAATGCGCCACACGTCAAGTGCTCGGTCGTCATGCCGGGACACATCGGCACGTCGATTGTTTCCAACTCCCGTCGGGTCCAATACGCGACCGACTCCGATAGCATGAGCGTGGAGGAAATTGCCGAGATGCGTGTACGCTTGGCGGCAAGCGGCCGGGACCTGTCGCAAGTGTCCGATGCAGATCTGCAGACCCTTTCGCTTGAACGCGCGCGGCAATTCCTCGAGAACGCTCCGACGACGGCCGCGACCGCGGCGACGATCATACTCGACGGTATCAAGGCCGGACGCTGGCGCATTCTGGTTGGCGAAGATGCCCATGAGATCGACGCGATGGTGCGCCAGGCTCCCGAAAACGCCTACGAGCCTGCCTTCTTTGAGGACTTTGCCGCCAAAAGTGGATGGCGCGTCGGCCGCTGACGGCGTAGCGAGCTGCCGCCGAGCGGCGCCGTGGCGCAGGCCCGGGCTGGTGCAACCGCCATTCTCTGGCTGGCGGCGGCGTCCCACTCTGGCGCCGTTGCGACCGCTACCGCAGCGGTTTTGTAACCCGCGCGTTGCCAAGGGCGAGGTGGCAGCGAGTGGGCCGACAGCGGCTCCGGTTAAAACAAATGCACCGCATGGGGTGCAAACAAGCCGATTGCGGTAAATAGCAGACCGAAGCCGCCCAGCCCGAGTGCGAGCCAGGTAAGAAGCATCATGCCGGTAATCACGGTCGCCGACGCGAGCACGATGCCGATCTGGAACGCCGCCGAAGCAACCTCATAGTGGTGATACTTTGCAAGCGCGGTGTCGCGCTTTTTTTCCATGTCCTTCGCACGCTCGGCCAATTCGACGGTACCCTCACGCACCTCCGGCTCCGAGCGGTAGCGCGCGGCCGTCTTCTGCCAGGTATCGATCTGCTTCATTGCGGCGGCCTTGACGGCCTCGGGGGCACCAGGGGCATTGACGGTCATCTCCTCCGCCGCGGTGAGGACGACGGTACGGCGAATGTTCTTTGCTTGGAAGAACGCCCACAGGTTCGAGGCTTCGACGTTGTAGCTGAGGGCGGCCGTCTGCGCGCTCTTGCCGAGAGTCTCCGGAGAGCGCCAGGAACAGCGCCATCACGCCGATGAGCAAGGCCACCTTCTTGTTGATGTTGTCGAGAAGGTTGCCGTGGCCCCCATGCTGGTCGCCATGTTTGATCTCATGCTCAACCTCGTGTTGCACCGCGTGCACGCCGTGGGTCATCACATCTCCCCATCGCAAGTGTTCATCGCCGCAAGCCTTAGGGTCCTTCGGCAGCACGGGATATACAGCATCTGTCGCTCGCGCGCATGAATGACAATGGGATCGCCGGTCCGACGGCGCCTGTGGCCGGGAAGCTTGGATCCTTCGGCCGGGCGATCCGTCAATTCCGGCAAATCGTCCGCGACGGCCGGTGCCGGTGCCCTCAGCGCAGTTCGAAATAGATCTGCGCTGCAACCCCCGCGCGAGCCAAGCGCAAATGGGCTTTTGCCTCGATCGCACGGTGGTCGTCACCCTCGCGGCATTTTCGCGCGGCCCAACACCGTTGGCAACTGGGGCAAGAGATCCGCGCGGCGCGCCCAATCCGCCCGGCTTTGCCGCTACGGGGCGCGAGGCGGTGCAACATCGGGGAGCCAAGACCTTTGCATGACACGTTTGGCGAGGTCCTGGTCGATGTGGGGCTGAACGAGTTGTTGAAACGCAAAGCCAACTTGATTGTATTCCCGCTTGCAATCAGCCGCACGCTGCTTCGGCAGGTATTGCACGGCATCCGCGAATATCTGGGGATCGGCGCCGTAGGCCACGCACAGAAGATTGAAAAAGCGCTGCGCCGGTATGCCGTGAACATCAGAGAACGCCTGCAGCGGCAAAATCACCGTCGAATTTTGTACGGCGTCCCGATAGGAATAGGCGGCGCCGGAAATTAGCCGCCGCGCTTCGTCCTTGCCAAAATGCAACATGAGATAGGTGGAGAACTGATCGGCAGTATCCTCGGCATTTCCGAAGGACGGTACGCTCAGCAAATCGAAGACCGCGTGGCCGAACTCGTGGGCAACGACGTAGAAGAACTGCCCAACCACCGCGTCGTCCGGCGTAATGCCAGCCGGGGTTGTTTCCTTGGGAATGTTCTTGCGAATCTCATCCAGATACTCGTAACAAAGAGTGATCGACGGTCGCTGATACCAAGCGTTCGCCCGGCCATCGCAGCCAACCGTCTTGAACGTCAGGTCCATCGGCAGTCGAAATGGACTGAAAATTTCCTGTAACTTTTCGAGAACGCGACGCTCTTTGACAAGGTTGTACAGCGCTTGATGAGCCGGATTGGTGGGATTTTCATACTCAAATAGGATTTGCTGAGATTGCCTAGCGGGAGCAGCGCAAACGGGGGTAATGCTCAAGAAGATTGAAGTCACCAGCACGAACAACCTGACGTTACTCATGAGGCTTTCCATCGTTGTCGCCACAAAGCAATCTCCAGCTGCCGCACCAGCTGTGAGAAAGCCTGGCTGCGCTTGGCGCGCCGATTCCCGGCGCCGTCAGGCGTTTGCCGTCGCGCGCGAAAGCTCGAGCCGTTATTCCGTAGCCGGCGTGGCATCGACAAGGTAGAGCTTGCCGCCAGAGCGATAGATGATGGCCCCATTAGACACTTCGTGCCCGCCTTTTCCGAGGGCGTCTGCGGATGGACTGGCCTTTGGCTTACCCATATGGAGCTTGAAGGTAGTCTTGTCCACGTAGACACCTTCATTGTTGCCAAGCTCGGCAACGGCCGTCGTGTCGGTCTTCATGTACTGCGGCATTCCAAGTTGTGAACCCGGGCCCGACATGCCGAACTGGGCAATGGCCAGACCCGAAGCGCCGATCGTGGCTCCTAGCGCCGCAGCGCCAATGGCAAGCAGGCTCGATTTTGCAAGTGACATCGCCATTCTCCTTAGACATCGATGCTCGTGCGTAGGCTGACTATGGGGCACTCTTTTTCCGGCTGGCGAAATACGCGCAATCACTGATGTCAATGCGGGGCAAGACCCTAGCGCGGTAGCCTGGGCCCAGGCTCTGCCGCGTTCTAGTTTGACCAGGTTTCAGAACCAGAAAAGTCGGTGTCGGAAGCAAGCGCCACGCGGGCCACCGCATTTTCATTTTGCCTTGGCCAAAACACGTCGAATTTCCCGACCATGAGCCAAAGCATGCTATAAATGCCGCGATCAAGAAGTGCCACGATCAAGAATTTGCAGGCGCCACCTTCCTGCGTCACTTGCCGTTTGCCGCTCGGCGCTGGGCAGACGTCGCGACCACCGCGGGCCACTGTTGGCGATCAGGCTGGCAATCAGGCGATCCCAAGGCGCGGGTGCTCGCGCTGACCCCCGAAATTCGATGCGACCAGGACCTCGACGAAGCGCTCACCGTCTCAGGTCTTTTACCGGGGGGCGTCATGGCCATGCCGGCAAGATCGCTGCTGCGGGTGCCGTGAGACGGCCACTGCTGCGAATGCTGGTGCGCCGTAAGCATCTCAAGGCGTGTTCGGGGTCCCGCGGTCGCCCTCGGCGCTGTCGCACGAACGGCGACAACAGCGTGGGGCTGCCGGACCAAGGGAATAAGCATTGCATTGCACACAGGGGCATAAAGCGGGAGCGCCAAGGGGACAGCGCTCAATTGCCGGGCAATGCGCGTGGTTTTGCAAATTTGTGTCGCATTGAGGCAACCTCCGCTCGCAACCATTTCTATCGCAAGCTTTGCAGATCTGACGCGCCCGGCTCGCCCGCGCCAGGCCGCGCAGTCGGCCGACGGCTGGTAGCGCGCAGCGCCGACCTTGACCCGAGTCGCCCTTGGTTAACGCTGCAGATTTTCAGGTCGGCTGGCATTTTTGGATCGAGGCTGAGATCGACAGGCGTCCGGACGGCGGCGGTGCGCCCGTCACCACGCCTGCGGGGAGATTGGCGCCCCAGACCACTTGGCGAACCAAAATGCGACTCCCGCAAGCCTCGAAGGTCCGTTCAGCACGTTGACGGCCTAGCTGTTCCGATTGGGCAAATTCGGTACTAGCCTCGGCTTTTGTCGCAAAAGCTTTCAAAGCAGGTCGTTGCGTTTTGATCCGGTCGCTTCTCAACTATGTCAGGTTGACGACCGAGGCGCTGTCGCGGATTGAGTTTGTCGTGGCTGCGAGCGCTATTGCCTTGGGAGTGATTTTTTGGACGCGTGCGGATTTTATTGAGGCCCACCGTAATGCCGAGGCCAAGATCTCAACCGCCGCCCTGGCCATGGAGGAGCTTGCACGCAGCTCTCTGTTGACGATTGACGGTGCGCTTGAGGCCATAGTGTCCAGGGTCGCCGAATTAGGTCTTGACCAGCTTGCCTTGAGCTCCGAACAAGAGCGGCTAAGACGTATTGCCAGCCGTCTTCCCGAAACGGGTGTTGTCTTCATTGCCGATCAGGTCGGCAACGTGGTGGCCGCGACGGAAGCTTACGCGTTGCCGGTCAGTGTAAGCGATCGCGAGTGGTTTCAAATCTTGCGGGACGGAAAAGCGCAATTCCATGTGGGCCGCGCTCTGAAAGGGCGAACCGTGCACAATCTCTTCTTTCCGGTGGCTCGTTCAATTCAGACGCTCGACGGCAACTTTGTTGGTGCAGCCCAGGTTGGAGTTGAAGTCACCTATATTGCCCATCTTTTCCGCGACCTTGATGTCGGGATTGGCGCGCAGATGGGACTTTACGGTATGCACGACGGAGCAGTCGTCGCCCGCTACCCTATGACGGAGGCTCTTCTGGGGGAGACCGTCGCCGCATTGCCCTACTTTGCAGCATTGTCGGCCGCTCAGATGCAAAGTTGGACCGGGTGGACGGCCACCCGCGGAGAAGCGCAGCTCGTCTCGGTTCGCGCCTTGCAGGGCTGGCCGTTGATGGTCAGCGCCAGTCTACCCAAGCGCGAGGTGTATGCAGGCGCATGGAGACGCCTGTTCTGGCGTGCGCTGGTCGCTGCGGCGATGATCACCGTGTTTTTGATGCTGACTGCCCTCGCCGTGCGCCAGGCTAGGAGGGAAGCATCGCTGATGGCCGAGCTCGAGCATCGTGTCAAGAACATGCTAGCCGTGGTCACCGCCGTCATCGAGCGTGCGCGGGAAGACACCCAGTCAAAAGAACAGTTCGTCGCCTCACTTCGAGGCCGAATCCACTCGATGGCGAGTGCACAGGCGCTATTGAGCGAGAGCCGTTGGCGGGGCGTCAATCTCACCAGCCTGATCCGCGCCGAGCTGGCGCCCTACGCAACGGCGACCAACACCAATCTCGACGGTCCCACCATCCACCTCAGGCCCGAGGCAACCCATGCCGTGGCGATGGTCATGCATGAGCTTGCGACCAACGCCGCCAAGTACGGTGCGCTGTCGCAACCCGACGGCCAAGTATCCGTGCGCTGGAGATTGGCGGCCAAACCGCCTGCGGGTAGCGTCCTTGAAATTCAATGGGAGGAGACCGGCGGCCCGGAGGTGACGGGGCCGGAGCGACAGGGATATGGCAGCGGGGTCGTTCGCGATCTCCTGAGCTATGAGTTGGGCGGCAAGGTCGATCTCAAGTTTGCGCCTCATGGTGTTCGCTGCAGCATCGAATTGCCCGCCTGGTCGATCGTTGAAACGATCGGCTGACCTCGCGGTAGCCGTTGTGCAGCGGGAAAGCTGCGACGATGCCTGCCGACTTTGCTGGGGTATCGTCGCCGGGGATGGCGCCTGCGCGATGCCTCGGCCGTTGCGCTGCGAGCCCGCGAACTCCGCCTTGGCTGCTCGGTTCGGTCCGCCGCGCAAGGTCATCCTTGCGCGCGCGAGGAGCCTACTGCCAAAGGCGTGCGCATTTTGTTAAGGACTGCTAGTATGGTGCGAGCATTCAACCCATGCCCCCGACAGGGCTAATTTCGGCGCGATAGAGCTAGGGGGAGCGGCGTCGGCTGTGGTTGCTGCAGAAACCGGAGGAACCTATGTTTCATCACCTATTACGTGTCATGTGGCTAACCGGACTGCTTTTGTCCCTAACCCAAACAACGCTCAGCGCCCAGGACAAGCCCGTGCGTGTGCGCGGCACCATCGACCGCGTGGAGGGGGACGTCTATGTCGTTAAGGCTCGAGGCGGCGCCGAGTTGAAGGTGACATTGGCGGATAAAGCGCCGGTCACGGCGGTCGTCAAGGCTTCGCTGGCTGACGTCAAGCAAGGCTCCTACGTCGGCATCGCCAGCATGCCGCAAAGCGATGGCAGCCAGAAGGCCCTTGAGGTGCTCATTTTTCCCGAGGCCATGCGCGGCGTCGGCGAGGGACACTATGGTTGGGATCTGCAACCCGCGAGCATGATGACCAATGGCAATGTGGAACAGACGGTGACATCGGTCGATGGTCAGGTGCTCACGGTAAAATACAAGGATGGGGAGAAGAAGATTGTCGTCCCGCCGGACGTTCCCATCGTCTCATTCGTTCCGGGCGATAAGGATGAACTTAAGCCAAGCGCCGCAATTTTCGTCGCTGCCGCGAAGCCGCAACCAGATGGCAGCGTGCAGGCGCCCCGCATTGCCGTCGGCCGGGGAATCGTTCCGCCGATGTGATCAAGCCGCCAGCGGCGGCGCAGACAGGTCGGGGCCTCGCGGCCGCTCTCGGGTCGTCCGAGTCGGCTGATAACCGTGCGGCGGCGGGTGGTTTCGTCTCCCGGGCCCCATGCTCGCCCTCGCTTGCGGCGATCGCAGCGCCGAAAAAGTCGCACGAGGGTGGTGCAGGCTTTCTAAAGCTGCGGTCTGCGCCATCGGCGAAAGAGCTTGGCAACGCAACGAGGAGAACACCGTGAGCACGATTACCGGGTACCACGCCCACGTCTATTATGACTTCGAGCAGCAAAGAGCAGGCTCAAGCGCTCTGTGCGGCGGCCGGGAAGGCCTTTCCTCTTGTGGTCGGGCGCCTGCACGACAATCCGGTCGGCCCGCATCCGAGGGGCAGCTGTCAACTCGCCTTCCCAGCCGACCTATTTGGATACGTCATCCCCTGGCTTCTGGAACATCGCAAGGGTTTGACGATCTTTGCGCACGCCAACACGGGCGACGACATCAAGGACCACACGGAGTACGTCGTCTGGCTCGGGCCATCCGAGCCCCTCAATTTAGCGGCGCTGTCAAAAAGGTGAGCGCGGCAAGCACCGCCGGCCAGGCAACGCCATCGAGGTGTTGCAGGCGATGCCTTGCGCACGCCCTGCCGCGCCGACTTAACAGCCGGGCTGCAACGACGTTGCCGTACGTCGTGCAGAGGCGCGAGGCGCCGGATAGCGCGACCCCGGCCGAAGGCTCACCCCGGCCAGCACCGATGCGACGCCGACAGGCGCGATGCGGTTTGCGCGTTGCTCTGTTGCCTCAGTCGTTCTTCCGGGCGAGCGCCCGATGCCGTTCAATGTCTTCCGGCTCCTCCTCATCGATGTGCGTGAGGCCATTGCGAGCCCGGGCCTGCGCATGCAAGAGCTCGTCGAGTTTCGCTTGGATGGCTTGAGTATCCCGATACTCGGCTCGCTGGATCAGGAGCGTCATGAACCAGGTGGCGAGCACGGCAAATCCGTGCCAGCCAAAATTCTCTCGGTCCAGCAACAGCCATGCCAGGCCATAGATTACAACGATCAGGAACGCAAGCGGATGTCCTGCAAGGACGCCGAGGTTCGTCAGTGAACGTCTGATCAATTCCATTGTGCGTGTTTCCATCGGCGATGTAGCTGCGGCAAAGCTCAAACGTAGCAAACTGGCGACGGTTCCGGCCGATGCCTCGCCGGCGTCCGTGCCGCAAATGCGCGCGACCGAGGAACACTTGAGGAATTGCGACGTTGGCACGATATGGCACGAAAGGAACCGCAGCGAGCACGGCAACCCCATAGTCAGCGCACCCATGGTCAGCGCAGGGGTAGCGAAAATTCTCAAGCTGCCGGATCGGCTGAGGGGCGCAGGCGCGAGGGGGGTGAAAATGCTGCACAGATTATGCCGTGGGCCCGCGGGGTGCATGGTGCGGCGCTGGCGACGCGCCTGCCGAGGCGAGCAACGAGGCCGGCGCCCGGGGGGCTGGCCGTACCCGAATTGTTCGATGTCATTACGTTCTTCCGGGCGCGAGGCGACAGCTATCCCATCATTGCCAGTATGGGATTTTGGACCGAAGAGATCCCGGCAAGGCGCTAACCGCCAGCGCGCTAAAAATCTGGTATGAGTTGGAATTGAAGCGAAGAGTGCCAGCCACACCTGCACGATCAAAGCGCCCCTGAGTTCGCGTCTCGCGAAAGCAGGCGGGCGTGAGGGCCGGCAACGGGCCATGCATGCGCCGGGCCGCCACGTCGGCGCCCGTGACCCAAGGCGCAAAGGCGCGCCGAACGACAAAGCGGTCCTGTGCTGTGGGCTGCCTGTTGGAGCCGCGGCGGCATCAAATGCCAAATCCGGCTGCCGAGAGCACGTGCCGCATGGAAGCATCTTCGAGCACGGCCCGGAACGTGCAAACAGCCGGCCGGTTCAGGCGGAGTTTCGGCACCACAAAATCGTAGTGCTCATCCTGCAGGGGGATGAAACCGAGACCGTAGCGACGCGCCACGCTTTCAATGGTCACGCCCCAGTCGGCTCGCCCCTGTGCTACCGCTGCGGCGACGGCATTGTGAGACTTGGGCTGCGACCAATAACCCGGCGGTCGGCTGCCCTCGAGCAGTCGGTCGATGAGGATGCGCGTGCCGCTACCGGGGTTGCGAGAAACCATGAGGCAATCGCGCTCGACGAGAGCAGCCGCCACGGCTTCCGGCACGGAACGCTTCTCGAATCGGCGATCGCCTGTGCGGAAGACGACACCCTGCAGGCGCCTGTAGCCGGCAATGAGCTCCAGATCCGGGGTAAGCAACGGCCTGTTGTATTCGCCGGTGGCAGCATCCATCAGGTGTATGGGCGCAACGTCGCATTCGCCCCGCATGGCCGCAGCCAAGCCGCCCGTACTGCCGACGTTCATCACCTTGATGGCTAGTCCCTGCTCCTGCAGGCGCGCGACCATCAGATCAAGGCCGATGCAATGGCTGCCGATGATGACGAGATCAGCCAGGCGTCGCGACCGGCCAATCAGGGTCACCGAAACCTCTGTCTCGGCCGCCACGCCCTCGACATGCCGGTCGATCGTCATGAACCCATCGGCCTGGCTGAACGTCGTGACGGACCCCGATCCCTTGCCGATCGGATAGGCAGCAAGCCCGCGGTCGTCCCCGCGGCGCACGAGGGAAACCATCATGAACTCCGTCCGCCCGCGCTCAGAGGCGACGCGCAGAGGCAGCGTCGCCCGCACCTGCTCGCTCTCATCCGGTGGCAAACCGGCCAAGGCACGGACCACTGGCGCTACGAACGCGTGAAACGTGAAAATTGCCGATGTCGGAAAACCGGGAAGCACGACCACGGGCTTGCCGGCGGTCACCGCCAAGCAGAGCGGTTTGCCCGGCTTGAGCGCAACGCCGTGAACGACGACGCCGGGATCATGGAGGCGAGCAACGGCACGATAGCACAGATCACCTGCGCCTTTCGAAGTCCCACCGGAGACGATCACGGCGTCGCAGCAATCGAGCCCCTTGCCAATGAGTTCGAACCAATTGCTCTTCGTCGTCGGCACCAATTCCCAATTCTTCGGGGATGGCACCGATCTCCGTAACGGCCGCCGCCAGGATCGCCGCATTCGAATCGTAGACTTGTCCGGCGCGTATCGGTTGGCCCGGTGCCACGATTTCGTCGCCGGTGGAAAGAATGGCAATGCGTGGTTGCCGGTGCACGACGACGTGCGAGCGGCCAATTGCCGCCAGCATGCCGATTTCTCGCGAGGTGATCATCTCTCCAGCCCGGACCACCGTTTCCCCACGCGCAAGGTCGGTCCCGGCGAAGGCGATGAACTGCCCGGGCGTGGCCGGGCGATGGACCTCGATTTTCGTTTTGGCATCCACCGCAAGCGTCTCGGTGTGTTCCACCATGACAATCGCGTCCGCGCCGCGTGGCACCATACCGCCGGTTGCAATCAAACTCGCCGACCCCTCCGTCACTGGTAGACGCGGTTCCACCCCCGGCGTTAGCACCTCCGCGTTCAGCTGCAGGACCCTTGGCGCTTGCTCGCTGGCATTCACTGTGTCGCCGGCGCGGACCGCAAAACCGTCGACGCTGGCCCGGTCAAAGCCCGGCACATCGACCGCGGCCACCACCGATTCGGCCAGTACCCGGTGCAAGCTCTGCGCGAGCGGGAGCTGCTCGCTGGCGAGCGGTCGCAGCTTGAGATGACGATGGAAACGTGCGATTGCCTCGTCGCGATCGACCACCTCGAGGAATTGATCCTGTCGGGCAAGGCGACCCAGCGCCGCCTCAACGTCGGTCAGGATGCGGGACTGTTTCCCATCATCGGGATTGTGCACGGCCATATCCGTTATATAGGTACACCGTCACGATCGCGCCTTGGGGATAGCCTTCGCTCTTTTCTGGGACCAGAACGAAACCGTCGGCCTCCGCTATTGCCTTTAGTCCGGCTTCGGCAAGGAAAGCGATGGGCTCGGCCAAATCTTGGCTCGGGCAACGGACGGGCCGCAGGTCCAGCATGCCGATTTCCGATACAATCTTGCGCGCTGCAGTCATTTCCCGCGATGGGAACGGAAGGGCTGGATTTTGACCGCCAAGCCTGCGGACGGCGCGCCCCGCGATGAGCTCGTAGGCCAACAGGCACGCCACGGGGTTGCCCGGCAGAAGGAAGACTGGAACCCCCGCCGCTAGGCCCATGCCAGCCGTCTCGGCGTGCCGGAGGGCCACGCCGTGGATTGCAACCTCCCCCGCTTCCGCCAGCGCCGGCGCGGCGTGATCATTGGTACCCGAACCAGTCCCGCCGACAACCAGGATGAGATCCGCGCCGGGCACCAACAGGGCATGGCGAAGCACCGCGCGGTCGCGAGCAAGCGTGCGCTGTTCCACGACGATGCCGCCGTCGCGCTCGATCAAAGCGCCCAGCAATGGGCGGTTTGCGTCATATACCTCGCCGTGGGGTAGCGGGTTTCCCGCTTGGATCGATCCGTCGGCGAGCAGGCAGCGCACGCGCGGCTTTTGAACCACGCAAACGCGGGCCAGCCCGGCGGACGCGAGCATGCCGATAGCGGCAGCCGTGAGCCGGTGTCCCGCCGCGATCAGCCTGCTGCCGCGGGCGGCTTGACTGCCTGTTCGTTCCACCCCACTGCCTGCAACTACTGGCTCCGTGAGGGTGGCCCGCCCCAATCCATCCAAGCCGACATGTTGCAGGCGAATGACGGCATCGGCTCCGCCCGGCAGGGGGTCGCCGGCATTGACCCGGCTGGCGCCGCCGGGCGCAAGGTCGCCCGACCGGGCCGTCCATTGCAACACGCATGGATTGTAAGTGCTGGCGCCGATGGTCTCCTCAGCATGCACGGCAACGCCGTCGACAGCGGCGCGATCGAGCGGTGGCAGGTCCAAGTTTGAGTTTGCGTCCCGGGCCAGAATGCGGCCGACAACCTCTGTTAGCCCGGTATCTTTCCCATTCGATGCAACGGGCAGCGCGTCAATCCACGCGAGCGCCGCCTCGACGTGGACCCTAGCGGCGATACCATGGGATCGGTTCTCAGCCATTTGGCAGGTTTGGCCTCGCGTAGGTGCAGGGAATTTCTGCCGGCATGAACGGCCAAGGGCAAGTCCCAGATGCAGCGCGGTGGCAAAATTGGAAAACCCCGGCGCGCCGAGTGCTGCCTGGCTGGTCCGCCGTCAGACCTAGGGCCCGGGCTGGCCGAGCGCCGAAGCCTGACAAGCCTCTGACGAAAGTGGCCGGCGCAACCTGAATTCTCGCTCCTTTGCAGGCGCATTCACACCACCGCGGGCCGACGGCCAAAGCCGGCGTCGGTCCCTTGCGCTGGCGGCTAGATCAAAAAATCGTCTTTCTTGGCCTTGCCCCCCCTTGTGGCTTTCACCAGCCACCGCGGCATGAGCCCACGCCCAGTCCACGTGTTCGCCGGGTTCTTGGGATCGCGATACTTGACGGGCACCTTGCCTTTGCGGCCTTGGCCGAACAGGTCGTCGATGTCAAAACCATACGCCTTGGCCATTGCAATGGCCTTGAGGCGAACCTCTGCGCGTTCTTGGTTTTGCTTCTCGATCTTCAATCGTGCGACCTCCAGTTCGGCCCGCATGAGCTGGCTATAGGACATTTTCCCGATGTTATTGATTCTTACCATTTCGTTGCTCCCGAAAGGCTCGGATCCACCGATCATTAGATGCTTCGGTTGAGAAAGTATTTCAATTCGACGCCCTTGTTCAACGCTCTGTGGCCCACCGCGCATCCGGCGACGAACGAGCCGCCTTCGCGCCGTGCCGTGGTGCGCGCTCTGCCGCGCCGACAAGCGAGATCGACCGCGATCGGGGCCTCTCTCCCCGCATGCCTAAGCCCAAGCCGCTGGCGTCCGTGTCACGGACGGCTGTGGGGCGAACGGCTGAGAGATGTGGAATTTAGTGCTCTGTCCTGACGGCGATCAGCGAGAGCAAATGCATCGGGCCGTGCGGCGATCGCCGTCGCCGCGCTGGGCTTGCGAGCGCGGTTCGCACGCCAATTCCGTGTCGTGCATGCCCATCACAAGTGGCGGTGCGATTTCACGGCGCCATCCGTGGAATTGCCCCGCTCACTCAGGCTCGCGTACTCGCGCTTTGTGCACTGCCTGCACCATCAAGGCTCAATACACCGGCACCGTAGTGCATCATGTAGAGAAAGCCTCCCGCCATCACCAAGTTTTTGTAAAAGTGCGTCATGTTGGAGATGTCTCCGATTGGCAGATGCACCCCAAAAGCTGTGCCAAGACAGAAAAGGCAGAGCGCTGCCGCGGCCCAGCGGGTCTTAAAACCAAACATTACGGCCAAGCCACCGAGAAGATGAACAACGACGGAGATCCAAACGGCTGTTTCGGGGGCCGGCACATGCACGCTGGCGAAATATTTTGCCGTGCCGCCGGGATTGCGCAGCTGCAGGATGCCGTCCCAAACGAAAAGGCTTGCCATCATCACACGTGCGAGCACAGGCCAATAGGCGATGATCCGGTGCATGGTGCATCTCCTCGGCAAGGACGGGGCAGTTTCGGTCACGTTGCCGGCGCGATCAAGGCGTCCCTCTCGGCGGTTGCCGCGTGGGTCGCGCATGGGGGCGGTGGTGCCAGCTCCGTGCATGGCCGGACGGCTCATGTCCGTGCGGGCGCCAGGTCGACGTCGGGGGGGTAGGTCCCGCGGCGCAATGACCGACACTTGCGGGGCGCGCTCCTGGTACAAGGCCGA
>CAVZKV010000010.1:0-58140 GCA_963775835.1 uncultured Alphaproteobacteria bacterium
GAGCCGTTGTGGCTCAGCTAGAGCCGGGACTCGGCAACGGAGCAAAGGTCCTTATTCCAGCGGAAATGATGACACAACAAGACGATCGCCCTGGGGCCGAGGAAGTCGAGAAGACAATTTCGAAACCGAGCGCAACCCTTCGGGATTGTACGAGCTGTAAGCGGCGCGATTTCCTGTCGAAAATAGGCCTTGAAACCTGAGACGTTGCTAGGAGCATTCGACTGACCGCCCTGGAAAGTGCGCACACCAAAGGGCGGCCCCGGCCCCGCGGCTTGGAATCGCTAAACGAACGTGTGTTTTTGCGAGACTAGCCGCGTTACCGGCGATTGCCGTCCCCGCAGCGATGTCGAGAGCGCAAACGGGCGCACCGACCCCTTCGATGTCGTCGGGAACTCCTATTTTCATTTACGTGAGACTCGCTCGCCCGGGAACGGGACAGGATTTCAGTGGTTTACGGAGTGATCATTTACTGACGACGAAGGAAACGGATTATGGCGACAAGTACGGTGCATCCCAATCACCAGCTCATCTCGAGCGAGGATGTTGAAGGTACCAACGTATACGACATGAAAGGCAGCAAGATCGGCGATATTGACCATCTCATGATCGACAAGATCTCCGGTCGGGTCACTTACGCCGTGATGAGCTTCGGCGGGTTCATCGGCCTCGGACACAGCCATTACCCGATTCCTTGGGCCGCTCTTAAATACGATCCGAAGCTGGGTGGCTATGTCACTGGCATCACGGAGCGGCAGCTCCAGGATGCACCTGCCTTCAGCGATGACTCCTGGGCCGACCGCAATTGGGAGAGCCAGACCTACAAGCACTATAAGGTAGCACCTTACTGGGCGTGAAGAACTACGGAGGCGAGATCATTGATCGCGCCTCCGTAGACTTTCCGGTTGCGGGTTGATCCTGGCAGTGCGCTCTAGATACGCCGGCATTTCGTCGACGTGGGAATGGGGGGCACCTCAATGGCTTGGCAACTTGGGGCACTCTGCCCCGTCGTTTGTTAAGGTGTCGCGCGCAGAACAGTCGTCAGAATGTCTACGATAAGTTCCAGTGACAGCAGAATGCAGCCAGCCAGGGCGGCCCTGCTCACGAGCTTGAGCCGGTCAGACGCTTTTCCCGCTTGGTCCAGCAACATTCGCTGCTCGCGTCGTAACTCTCGGATTTCCTCGGCAAGCAATAGGAGGGGATCTCTTCCCCCCGTCGGCTCAAATTTTCGAATTTCATGCATTTTCTTGTGCCCTGGTTTGGTTCTTGTGCCCTGGTTTGGTCTGGGCAGCATGAGGCGTTTGGAATTGCCGGTTGGCTGCGTCCGCAGGTGACCGAAAACCTGTGCGCAATTCGGCCGCGCACCAAGGATATACCAGGTGAACGCGAGCCTTGGGCCGAGCTGAAACATCCCGTCGGGAGGAGCCCGCTCGGCCGCACGTTCGGCTTCTTTGATCAGCTGCCGCCGATGTGCTCTCTCCTTCGCTCTTCCGCAACTCTTCCCCGCACGCGATGCTGGTATGGGCCCTCCGCCCAAGCCCATTGCCTGGTGATGTCGATGCGTGAAAGGCTCTCGAAGGGTGGTCGTGCGATGCGTTGAGGGAGCCAATCGATGCCCTTCGGGTGCTGCTTCAACCACGCGGAACGTCATTTGGTCTCGAAGGCCGATGCTCGGCGAGCAGCTCCGTGTGGACAGCTCAGATCGGGCGGCTCGGAGAGCCATACCACGTTCATACCGTTGCGGAAGATTGGGCGCAGGCCGGGAAGATGGTCGAAGTCGTTTGCGCTTCCGATTACCCAGGTCCTGCCCGCGCATAGCGCGTCCGAAAGTTGCGATGGCGCAAGCAAAAGCTGGTTCGCGCGCTCGACATCGAATTTGCCCGCGTCGTAAAGCTCTTTGCGCCAGTTGTCCCGCAACTGCACCGACGGCGCCTTCCAGTCCTCAATCACGGTTATGGGTTGCTCGGAACGCAAATAAAACGACAAGCTAAACGGGTATTGCGAGATGGCAAGCAGCCGATCGCTCGGGCGCACCTGCGGGCGAACCGCGGCTGCCATCTGCATAACGCCCTTACGATCGTAGAAGGCATAACCCCACACACCAACCAAGCCAACAGCGGCGGCTATCACCACGTTGGCAACAACGTTGCGACGGCTACCAATCCAGGTGCCAGCGTGATTCACGATCGCCAGTGCGACCAAGACAGCGAGCGCTGGGGCTACGGGGAGCACATAGCCCACGAGCTTCGAGCTTGGAATTGAGAAGAAGGCAAGTGTCGCCGCCAGCCAAATCCATAGCAGCCGGCGCAGATCAAGGCCAATCCTGTCTTCGGCGGCTTTGCGGAAAGCCCATGGAAGGAACGCGGACCAGGGAAGTGTCACGCCAAACAATAGCGGCACATAGAACCAAAATGGCTGTTTGCCATTGAAATCTGACGATAGGAAGCGCTGCACGTGATGATGAATAAAGAAATAATCCAGGAAGCCGGAATACCACGTTTCCATTAGCGCGAACCAGGGTATCGCAATCGTTGCAAAAAGCGCCATTCCCGGCCATGAGATCAGACGCACGATCAAGCGTGCATCGCGCACTGAGACGAGCCAGAGGCTGACGACAAGCGCCGGGATTACGATCGCGATCAGTCCTTTGGCAAGCACGCCGAGCGCGGCAAACAGGTATGCTCCGAGGAGTGTCAGCGTTCGCCAACGTCGCCGATGACGTAACGCGAGCACCACGTCGGCGGCGCAAAGAATTGTGCCCGTTATGCAGGCCGCAACCAGCAGGTCGAGGTTTGCGAACTGTGCCCCCACGAAAAAGTAGGGCATCGTAACAATGACCAGAAGCGCGGTGAGGGCGCTAGCCGGGCCCGCCCATCGCCGCAGAAAGTTGAAAAGTCCTATCACGACCGCGGTTGCTGCAAAGAGTGATGGCAGGCGGGCAGCCCATTCGTGGTTGCCAAACGTTGCGATGGCACCGGCGCTGAGCCAGTAGAAAAGCGGCGGTTTGTGAAAGAAAGGCAACGTATCAAGGGTCGGCACAAGCCAGTTACCCGATCGCACCATCTCCCATGCTACGCCGACGTAGCGACCTTCGTCCGGCAGGGCCAGCGGACGCATCCATGCGGTAGCTGCCAGCCAGGCAAAAACCAGTGGCGCAACGACACCGGCCGGCAGGTGCAGCCACGTGTGCAAATGCTTCCGATCAGGCGTAAATTCCACGTGCCGTTGCAATCTTTGGTCGTCCGCTCTTTGTCTTATTGCTTCCCTGCGCGAAGCGGCCCAAATGTTCTCTCACCCTTGCTAGCCATTGCATCAATTGCTTACAGGAAGCTGTCTTTGCTTTCGCAACGATCGGGTCATGATTGCCGCGCCTGCCCTATGCTACCGGTTCCACGCAAGGAGGCCCGTCCATGCGCATGCTGCTCCTCGAAGACAACGCGCGCCTACTGGCCGTCGTCAGCGACAGCCTGCGCGCCAACGAATACCTCGTCGATGCCGTCGGAACGGCAGCCGCTTTTCGCAGCGCTGTGGCACTGGTTGGCTATGATCTCATCATCATCGACCTTGGTCTTCCCGACGGCGATGGCCTTGAACTCATTCGCGAGCTGCGCGCCGCCGGCTGTGAGGCGCCGATTCTCGTTATCACGGCGCAGGCTGCGATTGATGCGCGGGTAAGCGGTCTCGAAGGCGGCGCCGACGACTACTTGGTCAAGCCGTTTCACCAGGCGGAATTGCTGGCCCGCATTCGCGCCCTTTTGCGACGCCCGCGCGCACTGCGCACGCCTGTTATGCAAGTGGGTTCGCTCAGGGTGGACGCAGATACCGGTGAGGCGCGCGTCAATGATCAAGTGCTCGATTTGCGCTTGCGCGAACGCCGATTGTTGACCCTGCTCATGCGCCGGGCGGGAAGCGTGGTTGCGAAATCGGTCATCGAAGCCGCATTGTCGGATTTCGAACACACTTTGTCCGGTAACGCCATCGAAGTGATCGTCTATCGCCTGCGGAAGGCCCTCGATGACAAGTCGAGTAGCGTCACGATCGAGACCGTGAGGGGTGTTGGGTACGTCTTAAAGGAAGTCCACTCATGAACAACGGGCCGAACGGCGAGCGCCCAAGCCTCGCCAGGCGTATCTCCGTTCAGGTCGGCGTGATTGCATTCATCACGAGCATCGCGCAATTGACGGTGGTCCTCGGTCACAACTATTTCGACTACGAAGACCTATCTTTGGCTCACGTCAGACGTGAAGCGCGGTCGCTGCGCAAGGGCTTGTCTGCTGGACCGGCCGGACTTTCCTTCACGCTCCCGGCAAGCCTTGCCTACTACCGCAATGCCGATCGCGCCCACTACGCTTTTCGCGTGCTGGATAGCGCTGGCCGGCTGATCGCGGCGGAGCAACCATCTCTATTGGAAAAGGTATCGCCATACCGCTCTACGAGCGGCGCGGCTATGCCGGGTTTCTGGTTTCGGAAACTCCACGACACGGATCGGTTCTATTTCGCCGGGGGTCGTCGCTTTCGTGTCGGCGCAGAGGAGGTGTTGATCGAGATAGCCACCCTGGGCGACCCGGCGGGTGTGCATTGGCGCGTGGTAGCCTACGAGAGCTTGGAGGACATTTGGCTGCCGATCCTCCCTTTCGCGTTCCTGATCCCCATCGTTACGCTATTTGCGGTGCGCCGCGCCCTGAATTTCCTGGCCCGCGCGGCCCGACAGGCGGAAGCGATCGATCCCGGGTATCCAACGCAACGTTTGGAACTTAGCGATATTCCGCGCGAAGCTGAAGCCTTTGCCGCGGCGATAAACCGCCTGCTTGAGCGGGTCGGTGCCCTCATCAACTCCAAGCAGATTTTCATGGCGAGCGCGGCGCATCAGCTGCGAACGCCGCTTGCCGCCATGCTACTCGAGCTCGATAAGATCGAGGGTGAACGAGCTCGAGACATCGAAAAGGATGTCGCCAATTTGTCCGAGACCGTCGATCGTCTCCTAACCCTGGTACGCCTGCAAGCAATCGAGTCGCCCGATTTTGTCGACTTCAACATCGGGGCCGTGGCGGAAGATGCGGTGCGAGGCCTGCGCACGTGGGCGGAAGGACAGCAGCATTCTATTCAAATGCTTGCGCGCGAGCCAGGCAACCTGCACGGAGATCCCGTGGCGGTGCGGGAGGCTTTGGTGAATCTGGTGGAGAATGCTGTCAAACACACCCCTGCGGGGACCACCATCCGGGTCACCGCTGGACCGGGCCGGCGCGCCACAGTGGAAGATGGCGGGCCGGGACTTTTGCCCGGCAGGTCGGAAGATTTGTTTCGTCCCTTCCGCAAAGGAAACGGCACGACAGCGGGCGTTGGCCTCGGGCTGGCGATTGTTCGCCAGGCCGTCGAGCTGCACGGCGGCTCTGTTGAGATCGGAGAATCGGCGCTCGGAGGCGCAATGTTTTGCGTTCAGTTTGGTTAGCAGCCGCTCGAACGCGAAAAAGAGGGCCAACTTCGCACAGCTACAGAGGCCGACGCGAGCGCGACCGGCAATCAGCTTCCTGAAAGATCGCGGGCGTAAGGTGGAGGTGCCGTCGCAAATTAATTTGGTAGCTGAGGGTTCTGCGAATGCCTCGCTATTTTTTTCACATCAGATGGGGTCAAGCGACCATCCTGGACCGGCAGGGTATCGAGCTCGCCAATATCGGCGAAGCCGTAAAGGAAGCCGTGCGGCGCGGGCGAGATATCGCGGCGCTGGATATTCGCAAAGGTATTGCTCCCAGCGGCGGAGTGATCATCATCGACGATGATTTTGAGACGGTGCGAGAATTGTCGTTCAAGGAGATCAGCAAACCGTCGGGGCAAATCTGAGATTAGTCGCGCTGCCCACCTCGATGGCCAGCGGCCGCGATGCGCTCCCGGCCAATCCGCGTTGACGAACGGCCCCATGCTGAGGCCGTAGAAACCCGACGGTTTCGGGGTATTGTTCTCGCTTGACAGGGGACGCGACGGCTGAAATGTCGCGCAAGCTCGGCAGATTGGCACACTGGCGCCGTGCGCGCGTTCCTGCTTGAATTGGATAGCTTCTTGCCTCATCGCGTTATGAAAGGTCGCATCATGGTCAACCACATGAAGTTTTACATTGACGGTGCTTGGGTCAATCCGATCGGTAAGAAGATCCGCCCGGTGGTCAACCCGGCCACAGAGGAGGCGATGTATGAGATCGCACTCGGCTCCAAGGACGATGTAGATCGGGCCGTTGCTGCTGCCCGGCGGGCATTCCCGATCTTTTCGCGCACCAGCAAGGACGAGCGCTTAGCACTGCTCACGCGTATCGTGGACGCCTACAAGAAGCGCATCAAGGAGATTGGAGCCGCCATCTCAGATGAAATGGGAGCGCCTATGGCGCTTGCAGAGCGGGCGCAGGCTGGGGCTGGTCTTGGCCACATCATGACGACGATCGATGTGCTCAAGACCTATAAGTTTGAAGAATCGCTTGGCGCGGCATCTGTGGTGCGTGAACCGGTCGGCGTCATCGGCATGATCACGCCGTGGAATTGGCCGCTGAATCAGATCGCATGCAAAGTGGCTCCGGCAATCGCGGCCGGCTGCACGATGCTCTTGAAGCCATCGGAATACACGCCCACGTCGGCGTTGATCTTTGCCGAAATATTGCACGAGGCCGGTGTGCCCGCGGGCGTGTTCAACCTCATTAATGGCCTTGGCCCAGAGGTCGGCGCGGCGATGAGCGAGCATCCCGGTATCGACATGATCTCCTTTACAGGATCAACTCGGGCCGGTATCGACGTCGCCCAGCGGGCGGCCCCGACTGTTAAACGCGTCACCCAGGAACTCGGCGGTAAGTCTCCGAATATCATCCTCGATGATGCAGACCTGCAGAAGGCTGTTGCCGGCGGCATTGCCCATTGTTTCAACAATTCGGGACAGTCGTGCAATGCTCCAACGCGCATGATGGTGCCGCACGCGAAGATGCAGGAGGTGGTCGCCATCGCCAAATCGGTCGCGGAGAAGGCCAAGCCCGGCGATCCGAAGGGCGAGGCCACGACAATGGGTCCCGTTGTCAACAAGGTCCAGTGGGACAAGATTCAAGGCCTCATCAAGAAAGGCATCGACGAAGGCGCGACCCTTGTTACCGGCGGTCTTGGGCGCCCGGAAGGGTTGAACAAGGGTTTTTATGTGCGACCGACCGTATTTGCCGACGTGACCAACGATATGACAATCGCGCGCGAGGAGATCTTTGGCCCGGTGCTGTCTATAATTGGCTACCAAGACGAGGCCGACGCCGTGACGATGGCCAACGATACGCCCTATGGACTCGCTGGCTACATTTGGTCGGGCAATGTCGAGCGGGCGCGTAAGGTTGCCGGTGAACTCCGCGCGGGCAACATCAACCTCAACGGCGTCCCCAATGAACGCAGCGCACCCTTCGGCGGCTACAAACAATCGGGCAACGGCCGTGAGTGGGGCAAATTTGGTCTTGAGGAGTATCTCGAGGTCAAGGCCATTGCTGGGCCGTCGCCGGCTTAGACGGGTGAGGTAACTGCGTCCGATGGAAGGGGCCTTCTTTCGAAGGTCCCTTCGCGTCAAGGGTGCGCTAGGGCCGCGACGCGCGAGGTCCCAGTAGGAAGCATCATGGCGTTAGATGCCAGGACAATGCGCGCTTGCTTAAAGACTGCTGCATGGGCGAAGCGTAGCTCGCCGTGTTGTTGCAAGTTTCCCCGAGCTCAACCCGTCCTGCGTCAAATCATAAGTCAAACTTATAAGCCCATACAATTTCTCCCGTCTAATCGCATGCGCGATGGTTCTTATAACCAGCGCATGCTCCACAGCCCAGCGATCACACGAACCTTCGCGCGCCTCGCAATTTGGTTAAAGCAGCGCACCGATCCGCGGTGATTGTGGACGCCAGGCGTGCCGACGCGCGCAACTTGGACAGGGATTTCGGGCGCAGCCGCTCGGTAACCGCGCTGATCCCGATCATGGTGGTGGTGTTGACCCGCTTTCCTGACGATAGGCTTCGCGCTGCCGGTCCTGCCGCTGCCTGTGCATCAGGGGCTTGGCTTCAGTACCTTCGCGGTCGGCCTTGTCACCGGCAGCCAGTTCGTAGCCTCGCTCATTTCGCGCACGTGGTCGGGGGAGGACGCCGACCGCCGAGGCGCTAAGCGCGTAGTGCTCGCCGGCTTGCTAACGGCAGCCGTGGCCGGGTTGCTGTGTCTCTTGTCGCTCCGCGTGATCGGCGGCTAGTCCCGAGGTTCGTATGCATTAAATCTTAGGGCACCCGGTTTTGCGCCGCTGAGCCTACAGCTCGAAGGAGGGCTTATGATCTCGCGCAGGCTCATGCTCACGGGGACGGCCGGCCTTATCGCGTTGGCCACAGCGCGCCTCGTGCGCGCAGAGGCGTTGACGCGCAACGGCTCGCAACCATCAGGCAGAGTATTTCACTGGGACCGTGCGGATTGATCCGCTGTTCCAGGCCCCCAATCCGGCGCGCGCGTTGGCGCGGGCCAGGTTACCTTCGAACCGGGTGCCCGAACCGCGTGGCACAGCCATCCGCTCGGCCAGATTTTGATCATCACCTCCGGTCGAGAGCGGGCCCGTCGAGGAGGTCCGGCCAGGGGACGTCGTCTGGTTTCCGCCGGGTTTGAAGCGTTGGCATGGCGCGACGCCGACGACGGCGATGACGCATATCGCGGTCCAAGAATCGCTCAACGGCAAGAATGTGGATTGTCTGCAGAAGGTCAGCGACGAGCAATACCGTCGCGTGATCGGCAGCAACAGCGATCAAAGCTGAGCCGTTCGCCTATTGAACGGCTCACGATGGCTTCTCGACCTCACGTCGCCTTTCCGGCAATCTTCTTATCCGGCGACCGCCCACGCCAAAATAGGCGGGCGTGTCCTTTATGCATTCAGCCCCTTCACCGCGCCCACCGGGGGTGCATCCGGCCTGGGTCTGCTACGATATCAGTAGTCATAGTTGCAGGAATTTACCCAAGCGTAGCCGTTCCAGGCCGGGTAACAGTAATAGTAAGAGTCACCGAAGCCGCCAATGAAGACCTTGCGGCGGTGGAACCGATGAGCCACCACATGCCTGTTGACGTGGGCGCCGCGCCAGGCACCAGGCATGGCGCGGAATCCGACGGGACCCGTATGAACGGCGCTGAAAGTCCGCCCGGTGTGGCCGCTCGAAAATCCGCCAGAAAATCCGCCGTGGCCTCCACCGAAGCCTCCGCCACCATGGCCGCCTCCCCCGGAGCCTCCGCCACCATGGCCGCCTCCCCCTCGAGCAAGTACGGCACTCGGAGCCAGGATCAATAGTGCGCTTGCAAGCGCGATAGTAACAGCCCGGTACATGGTTACCTCCATGCGTAAGGGGTTTCCTTGCGTGCGAGCTGGTCACCAAGGCCCGAACAAGCAATCCGGTAATACCATGACTTTGCTGGGAACAATTTTACCGAGCCGGTCGGCGAACGGGCCGGCTCAATGCTAATGCATCGGCGCAAACCCGCAGGCCACCTCACATTCGGCTTCCGACCCACGGCGACGCTCGGGCCAGAGATACGGTCAGCGACAGTCCCCTCTCGGGCGTCGTCGCTACAGCCTTGGGTTACCACGCCATGCACGCGGCGGTCGCGTTCCCGAGGCGACCAACCGACCCGATATTTGCGGAGATCCAGCTAGTGTGAGCGGAACTCCCGGCGTGAACTCGCGTCAGGCATCCAGGTGCGTTGCCACATCTCGGCCGCTTGCAACCAGAAGGTCCATGGGGCAAAGGGACTAAACTCCGGCATTCCCGTGGGCGACCCAGAAAGCTTGGGCGCTTGAGCGGTGAAGCTGCGCGGGATGGCCATCGGCGCGTTCGCTGATTTGAGCTGTTGCTTCCAACCATCCACAATCTGATCGATCATCTCCACCTGCATCTTGGAAGTATTTTCCAAATACTCGCGCGTTGTTCTGATTGCCTGGTCGGGCCATCCCATCGAACGTGCGACCGCCGATGTCTGATCCAGTACTTTGCCTAAGCAGCGCTCGTTGGCGGTCTCGATCTCGTCTCTCCAGTTCGACAACGCGTCGAAAGCAGCGACGATGCCCTCCCGCATTTCCTTGGTAATTCCAGGGATGTTCGCAAGCTCGGTCGAACTGGCCATGACATAGCTCCTTTGTGCGATTTCGCTGACGAGATCTCCCCCCAACTCGAAGCTGCTTGACAATCGGTTCTAACCATTGGACCGACCGCGGTTCTTCTGGACCGCCGCGGTTCTTCACCGGTAACGAGCCTGCCGGGTGACGGTTCCCCAACGTCGGGCGGTCAACATGGTGCGCGGCATAGCGTCTCGATTGGAACAGGCTCAAAAAATGCAGCGAATTGCATCGCATGCGCATAGGCCACCGCGCAAGATGCCTCGTCAAGGCGGAAAAGGGGGCCTCGCCGTCTCGTGCCGCAAGATGGTTGTGCCGGGCAACGTCACAGGTTGCACGCAATAGCCGATTGGAAACTTTGGCAGAGCCCCCGCGAATGGCTAAACCAAAAACGCCTGCGGCGGGATCAGCCTCAGGCGAAAGAGATAGCCTTGTACGAACCTCGAAATGTTTTTTGACCTTTCCTTCTCGAGAACGGATCAATTCAGCGTTCGTCCACCACTATGGCCCATCTGGATACCAGGTCCGCCGCGCTGCAAAGCAGAAAATCCAAAGGCGGCCCCACACGATGGGACATGTCAGGTCTATTCCCCAGGCGCCGACTGCCGATCTTTCGTCGCGTCGATCTGTTCGGCAGACATCCGAAGAAGAGCTCCTGCTTGCCGCCGCTCGAATTGATCGGGGCTAATGAGGGCTTGTATCGTCCCGCGAGCGAGCTCACCGGGCATCGCCGCCTCCGATCTCGGTGTACGATCGCTCTGCGCCTGTGGAAACTGGGAGGGGACCTGCGGTGCTGTTTGCCGAAATTGCGCGCAGGCCAATGAGGTGCAGGCGACGACGCCACAGACCAGTGAGGTCAGTGCACACGACGTCGAGTTCGATGTCATGCTCGGGTCTCCCAGATCGGTTACCTTCTCTCCCGGTTGCAAGCCTGGTCTGGCCCGCCCAGAGACTGAGCCCCAACGCGGCAACAAGAAAATCGGGTCAAACCCGCATTCGGGTGGCGAAGGATGCCAGATCGGGAGATGCCGATAGATGTTGGCTTCAATCACCACCAGTTGCCTCGCCCAAACTCAGAAAGTTTGGATGCGGGGTCAGTCACGATGGGCTCGTTGCGGGGTGGCACAACGCTGCGCGCGAGGACAGCTGCCTATACCCGTCCGATCTTCTTCCAATTGATGTTCGACCAAGTGATGTTCGGTTCAACACTCTTGGCGATCCCAGGTGCGAGCATGTTCTTATTTGAAGGCCTCGCCATCGGATCGACGGGGGTTAGTTCGGTATCCATCGAAGCATCTGCGCTGGCCGCCTGTTAGCGTGACGGTTCACAGGCCCTCCCGGTCCACCTGCAAGGCGGATCGACAATTTGGAGGAGATCTGGGCGTGCAACCCCTCACACGGGAGTTAGATGATGACGAACAAACCGAAGGACCAATTTGTGGTGACGGCGTTCTGGGAAGCTCTCCCGGGGGAGGAAGAGTTGGTGGCCGAGATTCTGTCCCGCTTTGCGCCCGAAGCCCGGAAAGAGACGGGCGTAGAGAGCTTCGTGATCCACCGGTCGCGCTCCGAACCTTCCAAGTTCTTCTTCTATGAGGTCTTCCAGGATGAAGTTGCGTTCGCGGCCCATCAGCAGACCGCGCACTTCAAAAAGCTGATCGCCGGCGAGGCGTTGGCGAAGCTCGCCAAACGCGAGCGCGCCCAATATTCGATCCTCTAGCGATGACACCTTGCGGCACGGCCGGGACTGCGCACCGTGGTCTCGGCCTCGCGGCTGATGGGGATCGACGCTCAATTGCACCGTGATAGGTGGTCCATCCGCCGGTGGAAACTGCCCTGGATCGACCGAACTCACGCGCCAACAGGCGCGCACGCGTTGCCGACGGCATACGCGTGCGCGCCGTGAAGCCAGCAAGAAACGCACTTACTTCCCCCGAGCGTCGACACAACGGCCATCCTTCCAATAGCGATAGGTGCCACACGTGCCCGGACCTCCCGCGTCAACCTCCGCCGCCGCGGCGCTGGAATAACCGTACGTGCCGCTGGAGTACCCGTAAGAGCCCGAGTATGCGCCGGTACTGGAATAGGGATCGCTATAGTAGGCGTCGTCGTAGTACGGGTCGTTGTAGTAATAGGTCCCGTCCCGGCCCCGTACCCATACCAGCGCCGAGCACCGCGCCAGTAACGTTGCCCTCCCCAGGCGGCGGCACGATAGCCGCTAAAATTCCTGGCGCGCAAACCGCTGCGATAGGCTCCGGCCGAAAAGCCTCGCAAGCCGCCTCCGCCGACGTGCATGCCGCCGCCTCGAAGCGCCGATGCCTCCTGTGCCAAGACGAATGAAAAAAGGGTCGCGGAGAACACGAAACCAGCAATCTCATCATGGCATATCCTCACAATGGGGTTCGCGCCTGTCGGGAGTGTTTTTGTCTCGGCGCTCAGGTGCACTCCACAGAAGCTGCCACGTCAGAGCTGGCAATGTCGGCAAAGTTTCACGCCATACAGCGCGGCGCCCACCGACACAGGTGTCAGGAACCCGGAAAGGCGGTACGACCGACGTCGCCGTGGCGATGCCCTAGCACTTGCGGATTAAGGGTTGCTTCAGCGCTGCCCACTCATAGGATGGAATGGACTTCTTCCTGCCTAATCGGAATTGAAGCGCGCACAGTCGTCCTGCGTCTCGCAGAAGTGATCTCGAGCGTGCCCCCCATACGATGTACACGTTCACGCATGCGTGCCAATCCCAACCCCCAGCCAGTCGTCGTGGCCGTCAGCCTTTGAATTTGTGCGCCGACATCGACCATCCACGGCAGACCTCTACCGGCGTCCTCTATTGAGACCGTGACAACGTCTCCACCACCCGAGCCGCGTTGCACGCCGACGTGTGCCGTCACGCTCCCCGAATGTTGCTTGACGTTTGCCAATGCCTCCTCGACGACCCGAAAGATTGTGAGTTCGAGATCGGCGGGCAACCTTCCTAACCCCGATGCGTCGAGTGTGACCGCAATCCCGGTACAATCGGCATAACTGTCCAAGCGCGTGCGGAGCGCCGTCTCCAAACCTGCGTCCTCGAGCATGGGGGGATGCAGCAGGTATGACAGTTCCCTGAGATCACAAATCGACTTCTGAACCATCTCCTCGAGCGCGGTGGCAGCAGGTTGCTGGTTGCTCACCCACGTTGCCGCAGCGAGCCTTTGACAAATGTCGTCAAGTAAACGGTTGGCGACATGCCGCCGTTCGGCATCCTGCGCGCCGAGAACACAGCGCGCTAGCCGTGCCGTCGTTCGTTCGGCGGCTCGCAATTCGTCGGTTGATGCCCCAAGCAAAAGGGTTGAACCCGATACAACCAGCAAGAAAAGCTGCAGCGCAAGAACATTTTCCTCAACATCCGAGCCGGCGAAGACGGTAGAGCCCTGCAGGGTGCTCGCGATCGAACCCACGGTGATTACAAATATGGCCGCGCTCGCACCTATCGCTTGAAAACGGACGGCGGCCCAGACAACAAGCGGCAATGGCAAGTAGAGCAAGGTTGGCACATAGCAGGTCTTGGTAAGGGGGTGGGCCCAGAAGGCAATGGTGCAAGCGACCCCCAGTCCGGCAAGGAGAAACGACGCCTCAAGGCGCCGCGATCGGGAGTCGAAATCCGACCAGCGATGATCGTTGCCCATCCACGTCAGCAGCATCGCGCCGAGCGTTAGGCTCGCCAGGGCGTTGGCGACGTACCATTCCGTCCAGAACCGCCAATAGCTTTCGAGACTGCCCCCGCCGGTAATGCGCACAAACGCGCCGCCCAGGGCCGAAATGCCGGGTGCGCAAACGGCCGTTATGAGCGCATAGCTCACCGCCCGCTGTAGACTGTTGAAGTAGGGTGGTGCTCCCAGCAACCAGCGCAGGCCGAAGGCGCTCAACAGGGCAACCATGCTGTTCGTCGCAAAGGCGACGAACAGCGGCGGCCAACCCATGCCTACGCTCAGCTCGGCGATGACGTGAGCCGGTAGCACGGCCGCAATGTACTGCGGCCATCGCTGATACGGCACAAAGACCAGGGCACAAAATAGGATCGCGTTGGGAGGCCAAAACGGCGCAAAGATCCGATCCGATAATGTCCCAATTAGAAATGCTGCTTCCGCCCCCAGGTAGTATGCCACGCCTACGAGAATCGGTCCCTTCTGTTTGAAAAGCGCAGGTCTCAGCCAGGCGAGGTCAGCTTCAATTCTGCCAGTTCGCATTTCGTGTCCGTGCCCCCGGAGTGCCAGCAGATCGCTTTTCCGATTGTGAGGTATAGATAGAAAGGCCGGTCTAGGTCTAGCCATGTCGACGAGCGTGACGGTCGAGCTTCGAGCAGAAAACGCCAGTCACCCATAATCGATCCGTGATGCCTGACGAACCTGGTGGCTGCGGTCAAGGGCTCACTTTGGCGGGGGGCCGTGCCAGCCGCCATTTTCGCATGGCACGCCGCGCCGCGCAGGGTTGGCGGGCCTATTAGGCCTGGTTGGGAATATTTTTCCGGTCCGTTCCCCGGATCGAGCTCAACCTGAACGGGGCATTGGCCTTGGGAGGCGGGCTCCGGGCCACCGCCGTGACCCGAAGGGCTTGGCTTGCGTATGCTTGCGTGGGGCAGGGTATCCCCCGCAAGCAGAGGCTTGAGGCTAGTCGCCGACACGGATTTTGAGGTCGGTGAACAGTTTTCCCCATTTGCTCGCTCGGCCGCGATGAACTCACCGAACTCCTTGGCTCCCGAACCAACGACCTCGGCCAAGAGTGGGGTCATTCGCTCGATCAACACCGGGTCCTTGCAAACGGCTTTGACGGCGGCCTCGACGCTGTCGCAGATCTCCGCGGGCGTGCCGCTGAACGCCAACGCCGCAAAGCCCGGTACCGTGTCGGCGATCGGGGCAAAATCCGGTGCCAGCGGCGAGCGCGTGAGCGTGGAGATACCAAGAGCCCCAATGCTGCCGGCGCGGGCCTGTGGAACGATCGACGTGGTGTTGTCGATAACTGCGTCGACGGCGCCAACCAGCCGATCGTTGAGAGCTGGTGCACTGTTGCGATACGGTGGCGAAGTCGATTGCGGCCAGCGCTTGAGCATTTCGCCCGTAAGGTGCGGCGTCGTGCCGATACCCGTTGAGGCAAAATTCAGTTTCCCTCGATTGGTTTTGGCGAAAGCGATAAGCTCGGCCACGGTGCTGACGGGCAGGCTGTTGCGCACACACAGTAAGTTGGGAAGTGGCAACGAGGGCCAGTGGTACGAAATCTGTCGCCGGGTCCTCGCACTAGCGCGCGATCCTTAGTTATGGCAATGCGAACGCAATACGCGCGTCCGTCGCGGTCACGAAGCAGTCTTACAAGTTAATTGCGGCTGCGCGTCTCCAGAAAGGCAATAATCTTTGCGCGATCGTCTGCCGAGGCGATGCCGCCATAGGGCTTCATTTTGTGCCCGGACACGACCTGATCTGGGTTGGCGATGAAGCGATCGAGCGTGGTCTTGTCCCACACCAGGTCGGCGTCTTGCATGGCGCTCGAATAGGCGAAGTTCGGCAGCGATCCTGCCTTGCGACCGACAATCCCGTGCAAGGTAGGCCCGAGCCGATTGTCGCCTTCTCTGAGTGTGTGGCAGGTTCGGCAGGCGTTGTTGAAGGCGAGCTGGCCATCATCCGCGACGGCTGCTTTTCCAGAAGGCTCCTGAGCGATCGACGGTTGCACTGCCGCAAGAAGCGCAACGGCCAACGATACAGCGATGATCCCTGAAGACATTCGATCCTCGCAGGCGAGAGTGTGACCTATGGGTCAACGCCTCATCGCTCGGCCGCGTTCCCGTGCAATCGAGCGGGGCGGATCTGGGGTTGGCCTGGCCTCGCGTCGAGCCGGCAAAAGGGCCGCTGTTCCACGCCTCCACCGCATGGTGTCGTGCCGAGCGAGTGCGGGCGGTGGTACATTGCAGTTGGCGCTCAGGCACCGTTTCCGCCGGCTTGGAGAGGTGGGCGCAAAAAAATGACCGGCCTTGGATGGTTTCGACGCCTGCTTGCCCCTTCGCAAGAATAGGGCACGGATAAACGTTCATGGCCCCGGTGCAAGCGCTTGCTGCCAAACGTTGCAATCCCTACCTACGCCCGCAACGGAGATGCTCATGCTCAAGGTTCTACTGCGCGCTTGTTTTTTCGTCACCTGCTTGTGCGGGGCCGCAGCGTCTGCAGCTGCCGACAACCTCGCCTGCGTTAGCACGACGTTTCGCCTTATCGGCAGGAACGACCGCGTCTGTGTCAGCGCCTTCGATGATCCCAAGGTGCCGGGCGTCGCCTGCCATGTCAGTCAAGCGCGCACAGGCGGTCTCAGCGGCACAATTGGCCTTGCGGAGGACCCGTCGCGGTTTTCGATTGCGTGCCGGCAGGTTGGTCCGATCCATGTAGACCTGGCCTCCCTCACCGATCGAGAAGAAGTGTATTCCGCCCGCACATCCATCTTCTTCAAGCGCACTCACGTCTATCGTGTGCTCGACAAAACGCGCAATACACTGGTCTACCTCGCGATCAGCGATAAGTTGGTGGAAGGGTCCCCCCAGAATGCCATCTCCACCGTACCCATTATGCCGTGGGTGACAGGACGATAGCGCCGATACACCGGTGGCGCATATTCGGCGCCGTCCCGGTCAGTGCCACCGTCGCTTGTGTCATCGCCATTCGGCTACCAAGCGGTCTCGCGTCAATGGCACTTCGATTGTGGCGCCAGTTCTGTTAGCGTCATTGCCAATCGTGCGGCCGGCGCGGCCGCCGGGGGCGCGATGCCTCGTATTACTGGCTTAACCGACAGTCCGATGACTAACGAGCTTGCCTGTGGCCAAGATTCCTGGGCCGAGCCTCGATGGAGGCGGCCGCGCATGGCTAGCTTGTGGATCGACGATTTTGCGGGCCACTTTGGCACGGTCGTGATTTTGCTCGCGGGTAGTCTCTACTGGTTGTTGGGTGCACGCAATGGTTGCAGCACATCGAGCCTCAAGGCCCTAGGCTGCGACGTCGAGCCGATCTTTGTTTTGTGAGGCCCGCTTGCACAATTCGCATTTGATCGGGGGGATATTCCCGAGCTAGTGCAAGGGCTTTGTGTGGCGCGCCGCTAAGCCAGGTCGCGAATTCCTCCTAATCCTTCTGGAGCAGCACGAAGCCCCAGCTCATGAGGACGATCTGGCGCTCGCCGTCGGCGTCTTCTCGAACGACGGGCGCGACGTGGCCTGGGAAGACCGCCGGCAGTGGCTCGAATACGACCGACCTGTTGTGCGGAACCCGGAAGAAACGGATGCGCCACATCGAAGCCCGCGCCCGAGCCAGGACCGTCGGTTTTCGCCGCGGCCAACAGCTGATCCTCGCTGATCGAGCCCGTGGCCTTGTTTTGGCTGCCGAATAATCCCCCGGGGCCAACATCTCGCGCTTTTTATGGAGAGACTATAAATTGCACACCTGCGGGGCTAGCCTTTGCCACCCGGTACTTTTCCAAGCGGCCGGCGCTTTCCTGCGTAGGCCTCAATGGCATCCACGATCGCTACCAGCTCAGCGGCTTCGGCCGAGCCTTCGCCGCTATCCGCAAGATCGTGCGCCCGTCGCATCAGCAGGGCGTGCAGGGCGTCCGCTTCTGATGTGAATTCCGCGCCGTCATCCATTCGCCCTGCGTGCTTTTGCCAAGCGCGCCCCAGCCCGGGAAGTGTCTTCACCGTCCCGATGCCTTGCCGATCAATGTTGCCCATGTGGAGCCCCAACTTCGAATCGGCAAAAGCTAAGCTGGTTCGCGGCACGTGGACACGACGGCCACGCTGGGGTGTGCAGGAGAATTGGGTGTCACTCGATTGATTGCCAGACACCATCTGCGAGCGTGGCCGCATCACAATGCGAAGGCGTTGCCATCGGACCGCAACCAAGCCCACGCGGCATTGTGGCACGGAAATAAGCCGCCTACGGGAACCGTTTATAGCGCTCAGCGCAAGGCAAGGATGCGCCGGCCGCAAGGCACTAACGCGCAGCCTTTTTGCCGGAGATGTAGCCGCCCAACGGGGTGCTCTTTTCTACGCTCCGATAAAGCGTGCAGTTGCCGTAGACCACGCTGATATCAAAGGCGGAGCAGCCGAGATGGCTGTTACACAGGCGTGCGCACGACTCAACGGCAGGATCTGGCTTAGCGGCATCGATGCCGATCGTGTGGCTTGCCAGCATCGGACCGCTGATGCTGGAAGACCTGTTGATCTCATATCCGAGCGTGACCGCCGAGCCGGGGACGCCCGTCGGAGGTTGGGGTTTCGACGTGGGCGAAGCTTCGAGCACGGCGACCGCCAAGCCCCCACTCTTTTGTTGACATTGCTGCGTGTTGTCCACCCAAGAACAAAGGGTCTGTGCGGCACAGTCAGAACGATTTGTGTATGCATCGCATCGCAGCATGCCAGTGACTGTCGTGGACTGCCCATGCTTTGTCGGGGGCGCTGCAGCCGATGGTCTTTGTTTCCTCAGGTCCTCGATCCGTGCCCGCGCGAGATCGGCATAAAAGGTTTCGGCGTAGCGGGCGATGAAGGCCTCCAGCACAGCGACACTCGTTGCATCCTTGGTCCTGTCCCACGCCTCGGCCGCCTCACTCAGGCGCGCCGCTGCCGTCGAAGCTTGCGGCGGCAATGGCGGTACCTGACCAGAGAGATAGATCCGTCTCAGCAACCCATTGCTTTCCCACGGCTGCTGCGTACCTCCGCTGGCGGCGTACACGGCTTCCTTAACATTTTGGAACAGACTGAGGTGATCGATACCCGGCTTGGCCAATTCAGCCGCAAGCGCCGCCGCATAAGGCCCGCTCTTGTCACCGCGATCGGAGGCTGTGCGCCCCGGGGCGCTGGCATAGGCGATGAACATGCCCTGTTGCTCTGAAATCGGCACTAGGCCTTTGCTCGTGTCTTTGGTCGGCAGTTGCAGCTCGTTGCGACAAGCATCGAATATGACGAACTTGGCCGCCGCGCGCGCGCCGTCGAGCAGTTTGAGAACATCATCGAGCTTCACACTCTCGTCCCAGAAGCTCGACGTCCCCGGCTCCCGAGCATCGACCGGGATTAGGTAGTTGATATTCGTATCCCTCTCGGCGGCACCATGCCCGGAATAATAGAGCAAGCCGATGGCACCAGCACCCGCCGCGTTGAGCTTGCGCACCAAGTCGCGCACACCCCCCAGGATAGCGCTACGTCGAGCATCTTTGATGGGTGGTAAAACCTCGAACCCTTGTTTGCTGAGCGATTCGCCGACGAGGGCAACATCATTGTGCGGGTTCTTGAGCACCCCGACCGAAGCGTCATAGCTGCGGTTGCCGATCAGAACCGCGATGCGTTTCTCGACCTGTGCGTCGACAGCGGTCGGCAAAAACAGCAGCGCAGTTGCAACGGTTAACCGCACCCACATTGTGAGCTTTTCCTGTGGACCCCCGCGGACTATACCTGGCCAGCTTCGCCGTCGCCAAACTTAACTTGCCCAGCACTGCGGGCCGCCACACCGGTCCCAAGCCTCTTTGTGAGACGCCCGCCCGATTTTCCGCACCGGAAAACGCAGCCTCCCGCCTAACGTTGTCCGAGCTGGACGTGTCGCCCGACAACCACCCAAGTTGCTTGCGCGATGGCGAGGAGTTTCCCGTCAGCGGCGAGCAATGCACTATTGGCAAACAGCTTGCGACCATCTCGGCCCGTTGGCCAAGCGACAATGACGCATTTTTCACCCGGCTTCGGACATTGCTTGATTTGCGCAGCCATGCGCCCCAACAAAATCGGCTCTTTTCCGCTCATCCCGGACTGGCGCGCTTGGCAAGCAAACCCAGAGGGACAATCGAGAGCAGCCCAAACAAACTCGCACCCAACACTCCCATTCTCGCCAGCAAGATCGGGAGAGGGCGTCCATGGCGACGCAACCGCTTCGGGCTCGTGTAAATTCCGAGCGGCCAATGGTCCCACGAAGATCCTCAGGCCATCGCCGCGGGCGCGCCCTGGTCCGCAAACAAAGCATCCCGGAAGAGGGTGGGTGCTGGGATCAGCGAAGGCCGTGCGACCGGCTGCGGCGGTTGCTTCGGCAAGGCTTGCGCCGGGAATTCCGCCGATATCCAGCAGCCTCGGTCGACCAGTGGCCAGCACCGTTTGCGCGTCCCGGAGCTCGACGGTGCCGTCGGCAGCCGCAACCAGGTCGAGCCGCCGGTCGAGAGGTGGGGGTGCGCGCAGGGTGACCTCACCACTTCCGCCCATGGCGCTGGCGAGAAGGCCGCACACGTATCCCCCATTGGCCGAATTCGGTGGACCGCAGAAGCGCTTGTCGATCGTGACGGATGACACCAGCGTGCTCCTCCTCGCCTTTAGCAAACGAAGCGGCGCCTCCCGTGCCTCTCCACCGTGCTTGCCTGGAGCTCTCGCCAGCCGCTGGAGTTCACCGCAAGCAGGGGTAGCATGCCCACGCTCGCAGAACTACTCTCTCCCCAAACCGATGTAAGGCGAGCGTTGGTACTTGACGCGTTATGACGCCGATCGTGCTTCGAGGCTTCAATTCCGCCGCATGGGCTCCATGGCGGGTGCGCGTCCGCACGCGCGGGGACCTTCGCTTTAGGAGCGTCCAGGGCAAGCCCGGAGGCAAGAAAAAAGGGCTTAGGCGATTGGCCCAAGCCCATAGGTGATCCGTCATATTGAGCTAAGTAAGGAGGACTTAGCCTGGTTAGGCTACCCCCAAGTCATCGTCGGCGCATAGATACCTAGACCAAAGAAAGCACCCTAGCCGAAAGGGTCAAACCTAGAGCCAGCACCCCAGCCCTATGAACCTGCGCGCGTGCGCGTAATCGCTTTCCCGCGGGTGTCGCAAGCGAGGGGACAGTGAGCATGGGACGCGAAACATGGCGCCCATGCTTGGCTCCCACAGGACCTTCGTTGGGTCGTCGGGCGTTACCCACTTTGTGGACGTTCTGGCGGAGCTCTCTCCGTCATAACGCTCGCCGCAGACGCGTGTGGTCGTGCCTGCATCGAGCCGCCCGCTAGGCTGAGCTTCGAGACTTGCTATCAGCCGATGGCGCTCAGCGCCTTGCCCAGCGGGTATCGGGCGCCACGGCTGCTCGTGCCTGCGCTTGCGATTGCCGTCCTCGCAGTTGAACCTAACGCCAAAGACATGCCAACTTCCGGCACCGAATTTGATGTTTGGCTAGGCGAAAGGGTAACGTGACGCTCGCCGACCGGCCTTCCGGCGCGCGCGGCGAACCCTGAGCCAAGGGGATACCCGCCCATGAACCTTCATCTTTATGCCCATCCCTTCTCATCTTACTGTCAGAAAGTTTTGATTGCGCTTTACGAAAACAACATCCCGTTTGAATTGAAGATGCTTGGCCCCGAAACGCCAGGCAACTTTGCCGAACTCGCGCGGATGTGGCCCTTGCAGCGCTTTCCGGTGCTTGTTGATGGCGACCGGGTCCTTGTGGAAGCCAGCATCATCATTGAGCACATTGGCTTGCACTATGCAGAGCCTGGGCGGTTAGTTCCGGTCGAGCCAAAGGCCGCGCTCGATATCCGCTTCATGGATCGCTTTTTTGATAATTACGTCATGACACCGATGCAGCGGATCGTCGCGGACGCGCTACGGACACCTGACAGGCGCGATGAGCAAACCGTCACCGAGGCCTGCGCGCTGCTCGAAACGGCGTATTTGTGGCTCGATGCGCGGATGGCAGGTCGCGGTTGGGCTGCGGGCGACGACTTCAGCTTGGCCGACTGTGCGGCCGCACCCTCGCTTTTTTACGCTGACTGGGTGCATGCCATTGATTCGCGCTTCGCTCACCTTCTGGCCTATCGTCGGCGGCTGCTGTCGCGTCCATCCTTTGCGCGCGCCGTCAATGAGGCGCGTCCCTATCGAAAGCTTTTTCCACTTGGGGCGCCGGATCGAGATTGACAGATCCCGTCACGCCTTTGAGCGGTCGAAGGGAGCAAAAAGAACAACGCCCAGCCGTCGCCTCGACCGCTACCATGAATGAGGGCCGAGGGTCGCCGATAGGCGCGAGGACGCGTTTTAGCCAAGATTTGTGCTTGCGCTCAAGCTTAGGCAGGATCGTCGAACGCATGATGCAGTTGCGTACGGCGGGGCCAGAGCCCAAGGGCCAACCGCGCTCTTGTTCCCCTATCGGGAATAGAGCGGGCCCCACGATCGTTGTAAGGGTGATCAGCTCTGCAGACCCACACCAGCATTGAGCTGATATTTGGGCGCCCCTCCCCCGGACCGGCGCCCGTTCTTTTTTTGGCGTGTGCCGCACATGCCAACGACACCAATCGATGGGAGGCGATGAGTTTTTGTCGCGGGAAAAATCCGTAGGATCGACAAGCCCGAGCCGACCTATGGGCCTTGGCCGCCTGCCAATCGCTCGTGCCACCCTAGAACGGCAGTTCGAGCACCGTGCCCAATTCCTCATCCGCGATAATGACCATCCCCCTGTTTGCCATGCCTCCCCTGGGATCGCTCTCGGTCAGGATTTCTTGTAGGCGCCGTTTACCCTCCGCTTCCGCCTCCTCGTGGCCCCCGAGTTCGATGCCATTTTGGCACAGAATGGTCACTTGACCGCGTTTAACGTGAAAGAAATAGCGAGGCATGCGCACAATATCTCCTCGCAAAGAAACACGGGCGAGGGGCGTTCGATCCGTCACATGCAAATGCAATCTACTATCGCGGCTCGCTCGAGCCTCCACGCCGCGGGGTTTCCTTAGGCATCCTTTTTCGTCGCACCGACCAGATCAGCAATCACCCTTTGCCAAACGACACAGGGACGCCCAGCCCGTGCGTGTCGGGCGGGACCTGAGAGAAGGTGGCGTTTGTCGCAGTGGGCACACCCGCAGGTCCAGATCAAAGTCTCAGATACCAAGTCGCTATCTAAAAAACAGGTATTTAATAAGCGCGGCAGCACCCAGAATAAGCACGACAACAACGAGCAGCAAAATGGCGGATAGTTCCCAGTTCCAGACGATATAGGTGTCGTGCAGTGCCATCTGCGCGTTCATGCCACTCAGTCGCTGGAGCCCGCTTCACTGCGATGCGGCAGAGTGGTCAGCGGGTGATAATTCCCCGGCTCATGTCAATGCGCGAGGTGCTCATGGTGTAGTCCTGCACAATCTTTTGCTTATCAAAGAAGATCACGAGCGTCTTCTTATCCCCCTCAGCACCGCTGTGCACGAGGTTGACGTAGGGTATGAAATTGGTTGGCTTCGACTGGAGCCTCGTAAATTCGTACTCCCATGTCTCAAAGCCATTCGAGCTGAACGACGTCTTTATCGGATCGCCGTAGATCCTGCGCACGTCCATTTGGGTTGTCTTGCCCTTGAGCAATTGCCCCGAGACGGTTGCATTGGTCGCGTCAGCAATACTCTCGTTGCCCGAGCTCATGCAGCCACTAAGAGCGCACGCCAAAACAAATAAACAACATACGTTGAACCGCATTGCCAAAGCTTTCTTGTAAGTGGTCAGGCTCGGCCAGTTATGGTGTTGCGCACGCAGACAGCGCCAATCCTGAACCGGAAGGCCGACAGCCGACGTGCCGATTGGCGCGGCAAAGGGTATCCATGTCCGCGTGCTCTCTCGCGTGCGTCTGATTTCCCCCGCACCGGACAACGGAATCGAGCGCTACTATAAAGTGGTCTCGTGACGGCTGTCAGAAACGAATTGCTTGTCGGTGCGGTGGTCTGGCGAGCGACCCGACATGCGCGCCGGGCGAAGCCGGGCAATACAATCAACGATCTGCGCGGCCGCGCTCCTTTTTCATAAGCGGAGCATTTCTGTGGCGCGGCAGACACGCGCCGAGGGAAAGGCAAGCGTACACCGGACCAACCAACCACAGGAGCCAGGAACAAAACGTATCCGACAGTCGTGTCGCAGCGGACAATACCGCTGGGTTCGCCTGGCGCGCTGCCGCCGCCGTTGGCCCCCTTTTGCTCGCCGTCTGCTGCAGAGACGAGGACTGATGCCAAAAAGTCAAATGCGTTGGCAAGCGCGCATACGGGTTCGATGGGACGCGGCACCTCTGCCCCTGGAGTCCTCGACCCGCAAACATGGCGTTTTCTGCCAGCAGATCAGGCCGGTTCCAAGGGTTCGTGCATGGCGATCTCGGGCAAATCCCCGATTGGACCTCAACCGCCTGCTGGGCATGCTCGGATCGCACTGTCCGTCATCGGCGCAAGGTTTCACTCGTGCGCTTTCATTCGCCAATCGATGCCAAATCGATTGCCCTTGCGGCGGCACTATTGCCGTGGTTGGGCGGAGCCAGTGAAGCACAATACGTCTTTCAGTGGACCGATGAGCTTTTCGGCATGCAGCCGGGCCGGCGCTACGAGCGGCCATCGCGCCCGACCGAGCCCCTGCGGCGGAAAACGGAGCCGAGCCGAAAGGAGGCTTCGCCGGCGGCAGCCATCGGAGACGGCGGCCGGCGGCCTGACATTAAGCCGCAAGCGCCGCCCATTGTGAGTTTTCCCTACAGCTTTCCGCCAGCATCGGTCGTGATCGATACGTCTGGGCGCAAGCTCTATTACGTGTTGGAGGGTGGGCGCGCCTATGCCTATTCGGTTTCCGTCGGGCGGGAGGGTTTTACCTGGACAGGTGTCGAGCCGATAAGCCGCAAGCAACCATGGCCCGATTGGTATCCGCCGGAGGAAATGCGCCAGCGCGATCGAAAGTTGCCCGAGAAGATGACAGGCGGCGTCCGCAACCCGCTGGGCGCCTTGGCCTTGTACCTTGGGACGACGCTCTACCGAATCCACGGCACTAACGACGCTCGTTCCATTGGGCGGGCCCAATCCTCAGGCTGCTTTCGGATGCTGAACGGGGCGGTGCTACATCTGGCCAGCTTGGTGGAGATTGGGACGCGCGTTGCGGTCGTACGCTCGCTATCCCATGGCGGGCAGGAAGTACCCAGGTCCTAGGTCGGCGGCCCCAGCCCTCGCTGTCGCGACAACGCCTGGGGGTGGCCGTATGGAAGTAGCCATCTGGCCACAGCCTGCCGGCAAAATTGCACCCCGGTATTCTAGGAGACGGCGGCCGGATCGTTTCCCTGCCAAATTGTGGCTGGGACCGCCTCGTGGCGTTGAAGCGCACCCTTTCAAGCGCCCCGCGTCCCATGAAAGGCGCCCCCCGGACGGCGCCTTTCTTTTTCAGCCGACCACCCTGGAATGCCGTCTTCGAGGAGCTCTCGCCGCCTCCGGCTGTGGCCGCGCGCGCCTCGCCCTAGATCTCCTTTATCCCGTACTCCTGCACGCCTTGCTCGTTGCCGTAGTACTTGTAAGGCAGGAACTTGCCGGACATCGTTATCTTCACGCGGTCCCCCTTGGGGTTGGGCAGTCGCTCAATCTCCATGTCGAAGTCGATCGCCGACATGATGCCATCGCCGAACTCCTCTTCGATCAAGGCCTTCCAGGCCGGGCCGTTCACCATGACCAACTCGTAAAAACGGTAGATCAACGGATCGGTGGGCGGCGTCGGGGTCCCACGGTGAGGTACCTCGTTCAGCATCTTCTCCTCGCTGTCGGAAAGGCCGAACAGCATCGCAGCCTTCCTCGCCAGCGGCTTTACAAGCTTCATCTGACCCAACAGCGCGCCTACCACCAGCACGGGTGAAATACCGCCAATCTCATCGGTGATCTGCTTCCAGCTCAGGCCCTTTTCACGTTTGATGTCGAGGATCTTCTCGGTCAGTTGCTCGCGACGCATCTGTTTCACTCCCTTGCTGTGGATGGCGTGCAGACGAAGCGATCGGCGGCGCGCCGAGGTTGCGTTCTTCGGGCTGGCAGCAGATCCTTATGCACTGTCAGGTAATGCAAGGTTACACCGCGCAAATGTGGCCGGATGCGATCTGCCCGTTGGATACTGCCCCTGCGTTGCGGAGCAACCGCCGCGGTCGCGTGGCTGGTTGAGGTCGCTGCGACGGGACGCACGACGGCGGGTTGGAGATCCCTGCAACGCATTTCTGGATGCGCTGCAAGTTCCCGCGAACGCGCAACCAGAAAATCCATCAGATGATTGCGCAGCGGATAGTAGTTCGGGTGCTTGTGCAGCTCGACGCGCGTGCGATCGGCCGGAAGCGCATTTTCGATCACCTCGGCGATCCAGGCTCTCGGCCCATTGGTCATCAGCAGAATCTTGTCGGCCAGCAGCAGCGCCTCGTCGATGTCGTGCGTGATCATGAACACGGTCGGCTTGGTGGCTTTGCGGATGGCAACGATCTCGTCCTGCAGCGCGCCGCGCGTAAGGGCATCAAGTGCGGAGAACGGCTCATCCATCAGCAACATCCGCGGTTCGATCGCCAGCGCACGCGCAATGCCTACGCGCTGCTTCATGCCGCCGGAGAGCTGCGCTGGTTTCTTCATGGCGGAGCCGTCGAGATGCACGAGCGCTAGAAATTTCATGGCGTGTTCGCGGACGCGCCGGCGCGTCCAGCTGGGGTGCCGCGAGGAAACAGCAAGCTCAACGTTGCCCAGGGCGGACAGCCATGGCATCAGCGCGTGGCCCTGAAAGATCACGGCCCGGTCAAGACTTGGCCCTTCGACGTGCTTGCCGGCGGCAATGACGTGCCCCGCCGTCGGTTGGTCAAGCCCAGCTAGGATATTGAGGATCGTCGACTTGCCGCAGCCGGAATGTCCGACCAGGCAGGCAAACTCTCCTTCGGCGACCGAAAAGCATACGTCTTCGAACACCGTGAGTTCGCTAGCTCCGGACGCTTCGGGGAAACGCCGGGTCAGGCGCTGGGCGCTGATGAAGGCCGTGCTCATTGTCGTGTCCTAGTCGGTATAGGCGGCCACGCGCTGCAACCGTGCCATCAACTGGTCCAGCAGCATTCCGACCAGACCGATGCATAAAATGGCGACCATGACGTTCGTAATGGAGAGATTGTTCCACTCATTCCAGACGAAATAACCAATGCCGGTGCCTCCCACGAGCATCTCCGCCGCCACGATCACCAGCCAAGCAATGCCAATCGAGATACGCATGCCAGTGAGGATTGTCGGTGCCGCCGCAGGCAAGATCACGCGCAGGGCGGTGCGCACCGGCCCCATCTCCAGCGTCTTGGCGACGTTGAGCCATTCGCGGCGCACCGTGGCAACGCCGAAGGCGGTATTGAGCAACATTGGCCACACTGAGCAGATGAAGATGACGAATATCGCCGAAATGCTTGAGTCCTTGATGGTGTAAAGGGCCAAGGGCATCCAAGCGAGCGGTGAAATGGGTTTCAGGATCTGGATGAAGGGGTCCAGCGCCCGTGCCATCAGTGGCGACATGCCGATCAGAAAGCCGATCGGCAGCGCCGCCGCCATCGCCAGCAGGTAGCCGGCCAGCACACGCGCAATGGAATAGACGAGCTGAATGCCTATGCCCTTGTCGTTGGTGCCGCGATCGTAGAAGGGGTCTTGCAGGTGCTGCCAGATCTTGGCGCCCACGTCGCCCGGTCCGGGCATGGCTGATTTGCCTTGCGTGACCGTACTACCCATGAGCTTTGCATATTCCGGGTCCATTTTGAGCGTGGGACCCCTCTGCATGGTACCGACGTGCCAGACGACAATCAGGCCCACGAACAAGAGCAGCGAAATGATCGCTGCTCGCAAGGCCAGCGGTGCGCGCATCAAACAATCTCCGCCCGTTAGCTCGCACGTTTGATGGCAAAGCTTGCGACATACTCCTCCGGCTTGCCGGGATCGAACTCCTTACCCATCACGGCAAAGGTCTTGGAGGTCGCCTTGGGGGCTTGTAACCCGGCTTCTTGCATCAATCTGATCGTGTCGGTGGCGAGGAACACCTGTTTGGCGACGGAGCCGTAGTCCACCTCTCCTTTGATCTGCCCCCACCTCTTCATTTGGGTCATGATCCACACCGCAAAGGATTCCCAGGGAAACGGATCGAAATCGATGCGGTCCGGCACACGTCTAACGTTGCCCAGACCGTCGGCAAACGTGCCGGTCAAAACTTGCTCTACCACGGTGACCGGCTGGTTGAGGTAGTTCGTCGGAGCGATCGCTTCGGCGATCTGCTTGCGATTTTCTGCCTTGGCTGCGAATGCTGTCGCCTCGATGATTGATTTGAGTAGCGCCGCATAGGTATTCGGATTTGTCGTGACGAACTCCTTCGAAGCCGCAAAAGCGCAGCAGGGATGGCGATCCCAGATCTCCTTCGACAGTGTGTGAATAAAGGCAACGCCGTCGTAGACCGCGCGCTGATTGACCGGATCGGGCGCCAGAAAACCGTCAATGTTGTCCGCCCGCAGGTTGGCCACCATCTCAGGTGGCGGGATGGCCCGGATCTGTACGTCCGTATCCGGATCGAGGCCGTGCTCCGCCAAAAAGTACCGCAGCAGATAGTTGTGCATGGAGTAGTCGAACGGCACCGCGAATTTGAATCCCTTCCACGCCTTAGGATTTAGTTTGTCCTTGTGTTTGATGGACAAGGTGATGGCCTGGCCATTGATATTCTCGACCGCCGGCATTGTGTAAGGAATCGAGTTCGAACCGACGCCCAGCGTAATGGCGATCGGCATTGGCGACAGCATGTGTGCCGCGTCGTATTCCTTGTTCAAGGTCTTGTCGCGAATGACCGCCCAGCCCGCCGTCTTTACCACCTCGACGTTGATCTTATGCTTCGCATAAAACCCCATCGGATGCGCCATGATGATCGGCGTGGCGCAGGTGATCGGTATGAAGCCTACCTTGAGGTCCTGCTTTTCTGGCGCCGCCGTTTGGGCAAACACTTCGGTAGCGCTGCGCAGCGGAAAGAATTGTGAAATAGCCGCCAGCGCCGTGGCGGTGCCGACTTTGCGCAGGAACGCGCGTCGGCTCTGATCGTTGGGAAAAATGGCGCGCACGACCGCGGATTCGACGACGCGAGTGAGCCGCTGCTCGTCGGAGACGAGCGCCTCGTCATGAACGCTCTGCGAGGAATGCCGCCCGCAGCTGCAGGTGCTCGATGACAGCGCAAGGTCGGCATTCAAGGGGTTTTGGAAACTCATGGGCGGCTTCCCTCCGGATCGGCGCGTGCGCGAGGCGGCGCGCACTTGACCCGCAGCAACCAGCAACCCTTGTGCCAGCAAGGCCGTGCGAAAAATGGCCGCAAAACCGCCCTTTTGCCAGAGCCGGGACGGCCAGGACGGCGCCGATGCCAAGATCATTGGCAACTCGCCTAGAACAGAGGCAGGGCGCCAACGAAGTCGGCTGCGCGGTTTCGCGTGACCAACCGGCGGAAAAGACCGCGCAAGCCCCAGGGCTGCATCGGGGGCTGCATCGGGGGCCGCATCAGGGCTGCAACGCGCAAGGCCGGCAGGCCATTGAGTTTTTGTGTCCGCGTAGCTTGGCGCCCGTGTACGCCTCCCCGGCCGGCGCAACCGCTCGCCGCGTTGAGAACTTCGGCCAAGCCTCGTCCGCTCCCGGTGGACACGGCCTACCCCGGGAGGGCCTGCCTTATCTTTGCCTGGAATATTTTCTTTGCCTTCCCTTGGGGCTACCTCGAGGCCTCCGTTGCCGCGGCGATGGCAACTCATGGATACCCGCGCGCTCGTGGGGCAACGGGCATCGTCGGCGAGATTGCGGCTGCTGGCTCGCCGGTCCGGTCGGTCGGCACCCTCAGATCGTTTGCCGGGCGAGCCCCGCGAACGATCAAAGGCTGGAGAGGCCACGACAGCTATGGTGCACCATCACGTGCCTGCCAACCCGAAGACGGTACATTGGGGCTACTGGGATGGCTCGCTCGCGCCGATCCTTACCATCCGCTCGGGCGATCGGGTTACGATCGATACCCTGTCCGGCGAGCCTGCGGACCTGCCCGAGCCGACGAGCGGCTTTTCCGTTTTGCCTGACCATCGCGAGGTGCTGAGCGCGGGGCGGGGTGGCCCGGGACCCCATTTGCTCACCGGCCCGATTGCGGTCGCTGATGCTCGCGCCGGCGATGTGCTCGAAGTGCGCATTCGCGAGGTCATGCTGCGACAGGATTGGGGCTGGAATCTTCAGCTTCCACTGCATGGGACCTTGCCCGAAGACTTTCCCGATGCGCGTCTTATTCATGTGCCAATCGATGCCCACAACAAGCGCGCGCGCCTGCCGTGGGGTCAGGAGCTCGAGCTGCAACCGTTCTTCGGCAACTTCGGGGTTGCGCCGCCCCTGGCGTGGGGGCGGCTTTCATCCAAGGAACCCCGCGCCTTCGGCGGCAACATGGACAATAAGGAGCTTGGTTGCGGCACCACCGTATATTTCCCTGTGTTTGTCGACGGAGCCCTGTTCTCGGCGGGCGATGGTCACGCGCTGCAGGGGGATGGGGAAGTGTGTCTCACCGCCATCGAGACCGCGCTGAGCGGGACGTTCGAGCTCATCGTCCGCAAGGACCTCAAGCTCTCCCTTCCCCGCGCCGAGACGGCCGAGATGTGGATCACCATGGGTTTTGACGAAGATCTCGATGATGCAGTGAAGATTGCTCTGCGGGACATGATCAGGCTCCTGGGTGAGATCAGCGGTTTGCGCCCGCAAGACGCCTATTCGCTGTGTTCGATCGCCGCCGATCTTCGCGTTACCCAGACCGTCGATGGCAATAAGGGCATTCATTGCATGCTGGCAAAGTCGAAACTGCCAAAACCGCGCCGCGCGTAGGTCGCTCAAGGACGTGCCTTTGCCAGCATTGGCGCCGATCAAAGTCCGCCTGCCAGCCGTGCCGCGATTGCGCGCAAATCTGGCGCGCCGGCGCCGCGTTCCATGGCAAGCAGATCGAGAGGCGGTGGCTGCCGGCCGCAAATCGAAAGGATCGCATGGGCCTGCCCACGATGATGGGTGTGGTGGTTGAAGAGGTGCACGAGGATGTCGCTCCTTCGATCCTCAAACTCCTTGCCCGCGGTGTTTTGATACCGATACATCTCCTGCAACGCTGCTTCGTCAAGGCCGGCGACGTAGCCAATAATGCGATCGTCCTGGTCGGCGCGTGCCATCGCCAGATCGCCACGTTCTTCGTGAATGATAGCATCGAGGCGGTTGGGGTGGTCGCCCTCGCCGGTCAACCGCTTGAGCCAAAGGCGATCGGTCAGCAGTAGATGATTGAGGGTCCCGTGCATGCTCTTAAAGAACGCACCCACATCGCGCCGATATTCGGCTTCACTGAGCGCAAGCGCCGCCTCATAGAGCCTGGCGTTGGCCCATCTGTTATACGCCGCAAACCGCTGCAAATGCGCTTTCATCATCGGTCTCCTGAGTGACTTGCCCAAGACGCGTCGAAAACTTCGGCTGACGGTCATGCTGCCGAATTGGCTTAGCATGGGGAACGTTGCCGTGGGCAAGAAAGAGGACGCGAAGGGGGCCTGCCGCGCGTCAGAAGGATTTTGGTCGCCACTGCCCAAAGTCGACAGTTGCGGCATTGCCCGAATTGAGGTCGACCTCGACGCCAAAGCAATCGCCCTTTCGGGTGGGCAGATGCTGCTTCAGAACCCAGCGCTTCGTTGCCTCGAAGTCGACGTATCCAGGCCAGCTTGTTGCATTGGCGAGCCAACAATAATCGACGAGCTTTGCGTCCTGCAGAATCGAGCATACGAGGCCGCTGCCGTAGACGCCGATTTTATAACCTGAGCCCTTCATGCTTTGCGCCACCTCCTCGAAATAGCTGCGCACGTATCGCTGCACGAATTTGCGCGCCTCTGGGTCGCCGGCCGGCATCGCCGTTCCCCGCAGTAGACTAAGGAATTGTGCGTCGACACCATCGACGCCAAAGTATATCGCGCTTCCTGCGGGCTGCGCGAATGTGCGCGCTAGTTCAAGCGCCCGCTTCGCGTCGCGGGTGCCACGCCCCTTCGTTATGAATGTGCACAGACAATCATTGAGATGTTGGAACACGACGGCCACGCTCATATCGAGTTTGGCGATCAATTTCAGCTCACGCATCGTCAGCGTCTTGCCCGGCAGGGTCTCATTGCTCCAATCGTAGTAGCGGATGACGCTGTCGATGCCGATGGCTTTGATCTTTTTCAAGAAGGTTTCATCCAATTGTTCGGATGCATCGATGGCGACGTAGCCTTTGCCCTTCTCGCACACCGGTGCTGCAGTCGCGGGCAAGGACCAGCCGCGGCCGAGCCATGCAGCGACCGCCATGAACAGCATGACCTTGAGAACGAGGTGGCTTTGGGACATGTCGCGGCGTTCCTCCGAGTGTAGCTGTCGTGGCATTAGACGTTGCCGTTGCGCCAATCGCGCACGCGGCGGTGGGTCGCGCATCCGCGCGCCCACCTATTGGCCTTGGGAGCGATCGCTTGCGAGCCGCATTGCCGGCCGCGCAAGCATCGGTGCGGGCTTGGCGCGCCAACCTGAAATGGACGCCAATTGCTGGGCTCGACCCCTTCAGCACAAGGTGGCCCGAGGCGCTTGACCGGCCGATCACCTCGCAAGCTGCCCTCGTCAGCTCATCTTCGCGCGTGAAGCGTAGTGCTCCTGCAGCTTGCCTTTTAGGGTCTTGCCGGCGACGTTGCGTGGGAAGGCAGCAAGGATCATCACATCGCCGACGCGCTGGAACTTGGCGCCGACGCGGGCATTGATCCAGGCGATGAGTTCGTCGGGGTCCAACTGGACACCCTGTCGCAAGATGACGGCAGCTACAGGTGTCTCGCCCCACCGCAGATGCGGCGTGCCAAATACGGCGACCTCGGCGATGCCCGGGTGTTGGCTGGCAACCTCCTCGATATCTCGCGGGTAGACGTTCACGCCGCCCGAAATAATCATGTCCTTTTTGCGGTCGGCCAAATATAGGAACCCTTCCTCATCGACATAGCCCATGTCGCCGGAACGGAACCAGCCGTTAACCTCGGCACTTGCTGAAAGGTCGGGCCTTTTGTAGTAACCTGCCATCATCAGAGGGCCACGCCCACAAATCTCACCGACCCGGCCAGGTGCAAGCTCCGCACCATTCTCAGCGAGGATGCGCATTTCGTAGAACGCAATGGGCGTGCCGACGGAACCCGCCTTGCGCACCGCTTCGGGCCTATCAAGCACCGTCAAGACATAGCCTTCGGTCAGCCCGTAGAGCTCGCAAAAGCGCCCCGGCAGCAACTCGTTCAGTCGATCCTTATACTCGCGATGCAGCGGTGCCCCCACGGATTGCAGCATCTCCAGGGATCGCAGACGTGCGGGGGCGAAGCCATCGTCATTCAAGAGCGCAACGATTTGCGAGGGCACCATGATGGTGTGCGTGACCGCCGAGCGCTCTATTTCTTCGATAACGCGCCGGGCTTCGAACGCGCGGTGGGTGATATAGGTGCACCCCAGATACATGGCCGGCATCAAGTCGAGAAAGGCTCCGTTGAACACCAGCGAACCGGGGTGCAGGCACACACTTTCGGGGGACATGCGAAAAGCAGACGCGAACATCGTGGCATAGCCGGTGCGCACGCCGTGGGTATGCACGATCCCCTTGGGCTCGCCGGTCGTGCCGCTCGAATAGATGATGTTATAAGGATCTGACGGGGAAATATCGGCGTGCGGAGGCTCGTCGCTGGACGCCGCCTCAACCAGATCGCCGTAGCTGCGGAACCCCGCTGGGGATGTCGCCTCCGTCATGACCCAACGATCTGCCCCGATCGCTGTCAGCCGGTCGCGAACTCTTGCAAGAACCGTCGCGAGGGCGCCCGTCGAGATAACTAGCCTTGCATCTGAATTGGTCAAGAGCGAGGTGAGGCCGGCCTCTTGCAGGAGCGGGCTCATTGGTACGGCAACCAATCCGGTCTTTGCCGCTGCCCAATACACCTCAAGCTGCTCTAGGCAGTTGGGCAGGATGGTCGCAATCTTGTCGCCCTTGCGCAGACCCAAGGCGCGCAAGGCATTGGCCAGCTTGTTGACCTTCAGATTGAATTCTCGGAACGTGTAGCGTTGGTCTTCAAATTGGACCGCAACATGATCCCCCCGGCACCGGGCGTGCCTCGGGAGCAGGGTTCCCAAGTTCATTGTCTGTTGCCCCTAAGCCGCGGAATCCCGCGCAGTTTGCCACCGCCGAAAGCACCTGTGAATTACATTCCATGTGGCCCCGGTCACAGCAGATAGCCGTCGAAGCCCCGTTCGGCGCCGCGGGTGGCATCGTCGGCCGCTGCGATGGAAGGGTTCCCCCTGGGAATGATCCATAGGGCCTGGCGTTGACCGCCACCATGCGAACCGTCAGGTTAGACGCTTTGGACGCGCGAGAGCTGTGGCACTCGCACTCCGGCTGGCAAGGCGGGGCCGGCAACATGGAGTAAGAGCCTATGAAAGGCATCCATCACGTCACCGCAATAGCAGGCAAACCGGCGCGAAACCTGGCGTTCTACACGCGCACGCTGGGGCTGCGCTTGGTCAAGAAGACGGTAAACTTTGACGATCCTGGCACCTATCACTTCTACTTTGGCGACGCGACCGGGAGCCCCGGCACGATCTTGACTTTCTTCCCGTGGCAGCACGCGGCGCCTGGTCGGGACGGAGTTGGTGTGGCGCAGACCTCAGCATTCCGCGTGCCGGAAATATCCCTCGCTGCTTGGGCGCAGCGCTTGTCGGACGCAGGCGTGCAGCACGCAACGCCGAGCGTGCGCTTCGGGCAACCCGTTCTCGCATTCACCGATCCCGACGGCATGCAGCTTGCGTTGGTCGGCATCGCCGGCGCCGAGCGCGAGCCAATCTGGAGCGGTGGCGCCATCTCCCAGGATGAGGCGATCCGGGGCTTTCATGGCGTCACTCTCCTGCTCGAGGCTGCCGCCCCGACCGCTGGCGTGCTCGGTGTGCTCGGATTTGCGGAGGCAGCGCGTGAGGGGGACCGCGTGCGCTACCGGGCGCAAGCCGGCATGGGTGGCGTCGTCGACGTCCGCGAGGCGCCGAACCTTTCTGCCGCACGCATGGGCCGCGGTTCGGTGCATCACATCGCTTTTCGCGCCAGCGACGACCGCGAGCAGGCGGACATGGCGCGCAAGCTCATCGCCGATCACAACTTGCATCCAACCGGGCAGAAGGATCGCCAGTACTTCAGGTCGATCTACTTCCGTGAGCCCGGCGGGGTGTTGTTCGAGATCGCCACCGACCAGCCCGGCTTCGCGATCGATGAGCCGGTTGCAGACCTGGGCGAGAGCCTCAAGCTGCCGCCGTTTCTCGAGCCGCGGCGGCGTGAACTCGAAGGCGTCTTGCCCGGCTTGGAGCCGCTGCCGTGACGCCCGCCGCCACCCGTACGGTGGGCGCGCCGCTGGCCGACGCGCGCGCCGCCGTGATTATGCTGCACGGTCGCGGCGGGACGGCCGACGACATCCTCACGCTGGCGGATCTCTTCGCCCAGTCGGATCTGACGTACATTGCGCCCCAGGCGACCGGCGGTTCCTGGTACCCCTACTCGTTCTTGTCGCCGCTGGAGCACAATGAGCCGGCCCTGTCCGTCGCCCTGGCAACGGTGGGCGCAAGTCTGGCCGCGCTGGCAAACCAAGGTTTCGGTGCCGACCAAGTCTTCCTCCTTGGCTTCTCGCAAGGTGGTTGTCTGGCACTCGAATACGCGGCGCGTCACGCTCGGCGGTATGCCGGCGTGGTCGGCCTGAGCGCCGGACTGATCGGGCCCGAGACTACGCCGCGCACCTACCAGGGGTCGCTAGCGGGTTCCCCGATCTTTCTTGGTTGCGGGGATCGCGACGGTCACATACCCCTTGCCCGCGTCCACGAATCAACGCGCGTTCTCACCGCCATGGGAGCCGACGTTGCCGAGCGTATCTATGCAGGCATGGGTCATACGATCAACGATGAGGAGGTCGGCTACGTGCGCGAGCTGCTGAGCACACGGGCGCGCTAAACTGGATCTCAGCGAGGGGGCCGCGACATCTGGCGCCTCGAGATCAGATGCCTCAGCGTTGCTACGGCACCAGCTTGCGGATTGCGGTTCTCAGCATGACGGTCCAACGTTTTCTCCCGAGCCCGCGCGCTCCTAATCGGCGCGAGCTGTGGTGCGTGGCCAGGTGGGAGCGACGCTTGAGGGACAAAACCTCGTCGGTCTCGGGCGACGCCCGAGGATGCCGCGGCCCAAGCCGATCTCGCCCTCAGCAATCTTGCGGCGCTGCTGAGCAAATGCGGCAGCGGCCTCGATGAAGTCACCAAGATCACCGTCTATGTCTCCGATCACGCCTATCGCGGTGCCGTTTACCTTCAATCGCGATCGGCGCGCGCTGTCCTCATGCGCGCGCTGGCGTCGGTGCCGTCCCGACCCAGCACGTTACCGATCCGCGCCTCGGACCACTGCGCTCGATCTCTTGGCAACGGGCGCGGGCGCCCCTGCGGCCACGCAGGCTATCCTCGCAACATCGTCCGCTCCCCCGAGGTTTTGCGCGCCATGACGGCCGCCTTCGAGCAGACCTACGACATGCCGATCGCGCCTCGCTTGATTGGCGCGCTCCGGGCCGAGGAGGGGGCGGGCGGTGAAATGAGACCGATCGCGTCCGCGGCGCTGATCGTGGTGCACACACGGAGCCATTTGCTTCCGTCGATCTGCGCGTCGACGATCACCGCGCGCCGGTCTCGGAGCTCTTGCGACTGTGGTCGATCTATCAACCGCAGGTCGACGCCTACGTGGTGCGCGCGCTTGCTGCCGAGCGGGCGCCGCCTACTGCTGCAAGCTAGAGCGAACGGGCGAGCCGTTGCGGAAGACGAGCATGCGGCAATCGACGCCTTATCGAGGACGCCGAGGCGCAGTTGCGATCGGCGGGGCCGTCACCATTCAAGGGCTGACAATGCGCAAGCGCGGCCAACGCGCCAGCCAATTCTTCGCACGCAGGCGGCGGGCAAACGCTTCCGGCCGCCGCGCGAAGGCGGGGGTGGGTCGAACGGTCAAGCCGATCAGATCCTCAAGTCCATGGGGGGCAAGCAACTCGAGACGGCCTTGCAGCAAGCGCAACGCAACAGCCGTCGCGGTTTCGGGCCAGCGAGCGATCGCCGCCGCGGTGTTGCGGTAGGGCTCCTCACCGTTTCTGAGATGCATGCGCGCTTGGTTTTTCACCGACCAAGGTAGGTTTGGTGAGCGCGCGGCCAATCGGTCTTCAATTGCGACATCGGACGCCGGGCTGGCATTGGCGCGATCAAAAAAGACGACATCGACATCATTCAGCAGCGCGCAATTTGGCGCGCGGCCGTGCAGCGCATCCCAAATGCCATTTCTGATGAAGCCGGCGCCGATCCAGCAATCCGGCAAGTCAAGCTCTTCTACCGACAGCAGCAACCGCATCATGTCCGCCTGCCGAGCAACGAATGCGCAAACGTCGTCGGCCGTCTCAATCCTTCTCTGCGTCATGGCTTTGAGGGCGGGCATTGGTTGGGGATCGCCACTTGCGGCTTCTACCGTGCTCTATGTCACGGCGCAACGAATCTACTAGGCATGCTCTGGCGCCGGACGGTTTGGTGGGTGCGAAGACGTTGCGGAAAGGTATCGGAAAACACCGACGAAAGCCGGCAAAGCCTGACGACGGGCGTGAAATCAGCAGCTCGCTAAGGTTTCCGCGCGGGCTCAATCGTGAGCCTCCTTGCCAGAAAAGGTATCACATGAAAAACCTCCGCCTCGCCCTGCTGCTCGCAAGGGGCAGTCTTTCCCTCGCCTTTGCCTCGGCCCTGCCGGCAGCGGGTAGCGATGAGAGCTGTCTCTTGCGCGACTGTTCCGCAGGCTGAGAGCGTCAACGGCCGCCTGTCGTCGCCGATTCTGAGCCAAATGCTGTGCCGGCATACTTGCTCCCGGAGGCCAAGCCGCAGCGGCGGCCACCATCGCATCGATGTCGGTGGCAATCGATGCGTCCCGGCACGGGTATCAGGGCGGACCGGCCATTTTGCGACCGTAGGTCTGCTGCGAGCGGCCATTGCTCGCGGCGCATCGGCACAAAACCTACGGCGCGTTCTCAGCGCCGGCCATTGAAGACAACCGTCCCCGCATTGGTAATGTCGTAGCCCCCGAGCGATGCGGCACGTTCGGCAAATAGCTCGGTTCGCGCGAAGCCGAGCAGACGTTGCAACGGTGGATCGAAGTACTCGACGCGCCGCACGACGAGATCGAATCTCTCCCACTGCAGGGGGACGAAATCGAGACCCTGCTGACGAGCCACCGCCTCGATTGCCAGGCCAGTATCGGCCTTGTCCTCGCGCACAGCCACGGCAATATCGGTTTCGCTGCTGACGGGCGTTCCGGCAACACGCAGGTCTTCAGCGGTAAAGCCTGCATCGGCAATCAATTTTGAAAGCAACAGCGCACTTCCCGACCCCGCCTGCCGCGTTGCCACGCGCACGTTAGCCTTTTTGAGGTCGCCGACGCTGCCAATCCGGGCCGGATTGCCGTGGGCGACGACAAGGCCCTGTCGCCGCCGCGCCCATTCGATCACCACGAAATCCAAGCCGGGCAGGCTGCCCGCCAGTCGGCCGGCATTGTAGTCACCCGTGACGGGATCGATCAGATGCAGTCCGCAGGCAACGGCATGGCCAGCCAAGAGGCTGTGGATACCGCCAGTGCTGCCATCGACAAGAATCGCGAGCCCACACTTCGATTCGCGTGCCGCCCACTCGAGGAGCGGGTCATGGCTGCCGGCAATGACCGGTGGCGGCGCGGCAAGGTGCGTTTGAGCTTGCGGATAGTCTGCGGATTGAGCGACCCACAGTTCGACCAGGCGCTTGGGGAACAGGAGCTTGCCGGAAAGTTTGCAGCTGGGGATGCGCTGCGTGCGCACCAGCTCGTAAATCGTTCGTTCACGGACGCGAAGATAGTCCGCCACCTCCGTCACAGTCATCAGGTCGGGGTTGGTCGTCATCAGGACCGGCTTCATTCCTCCCTCATAGCCGTAGGCTATGCGACGAGGCAGTCCAACGGGAAGACGCGTTGCTTTTGTAAAATTTACATAATGTTGCATAGTGATCGGAGCAGGGATGGTGCTCGGGACCGGGCAGCGGCACAGTCGGCGTCGGCGGCGATCGACCTTAGCGCGACGCGGCGCTGAGGCGCTGCACTCGCTGCGACCCCGGAGTTCGGATCGCTTATGTGGGGGCCAATCCCAGGCCATTGCAAAGATGCAGCTCTATTGGCAGTCGAGAGGCGCCATTTTTAGGCATTTTGCGCTCGACGCCAACGGGCGACCGGCGGGATTGAGTTTCGTTCTCAAGCGCGCCGACGTCGTGTTTCATTCGCTTGAGGACATCAGCGCACAGACGCGCCGTTACCTGATGCCGTCTTGCGAGCGCCTGGAAAAGCCCCTGATTCCACTTGCTGAAAGTTCCTTGGCAGGCCTCAGGGACGCGCTCGGGACGTGTTGCCCGCTGGCCTAGCCCTTGCGGACCTCGGACGCGTTACCACAAAGGTCAAGGGACTAATCATACCCTCCTGGCCTGCCTCCACTGCACCGATCAATCGGGTGGCGGGGTATCCCGCCCCCTGATCGATTGGACAATCTCGGCCGCATGCTCGCGCGCGCAATTTCCAGGCCACCCGACGTCTGGGGATCCGTGCGGAGTTCGCACTGCCACTCGAGGAGCACATCGGCACCGCAGCTCGCCCAATTGCCGCTGCGAGGCTTATGGCAAAGGTGTCATGCTCTAACGCGGCGCCAGGCTGCCGACAATTGACACGCCGCCCGTTCGACCTCTGCTGCCGTGCTGGAGCGTCCGAGCGATAGGCGCACCGCGCCAACGGCAAGCTCGCGCGGGATCCCAAGCGCGGTCAGAATGCTCGAGGGCTCTTCGCTCTCAGCGTGACAGGCAGAGCCGGTCGATGCCATCAAATTGGGACAATCTTCGAGAACGGCGCGCCCAGAGGCACCAGGAAACAAAACGTTGAGCGTGTTGGGAAGGCGCTGCTCGGCATCCCCGACGAGCCTGAGGCTCGGCACCTCGGCCTGCAAGCGGGTAAGCAGCAACAGGGAAAGCTTTCGCATTTGCCCTGCAAACTGCGCCAGCGTTTGGCCCGCGAGGGCGCAAGCAGCGCCCAAGCCGACGATGTTGGCGACGTTTTCGGTGCCGGGCCTCAGACCATACTCCTGGCCGGCCCCGACAACTAGCGGACCAATGGCAATGTCCTTGCGAACAAAGAGCGCGCCAACGCCCTTGGGGGCATAGAGCTTGTGTCCGGCAATGGTGAGGAGATCGGCAGAGAGCGCTTCGACATCGACGGGGATCTTGCCGACCGACTGCGCCGCATCCGTATGCACCAGCACCCCGCGCCTCTTGGCCAGGCGGGCGATGTCGCCGACGGGCTGAATGGTGCCGATCTCGTTCTGCGCATGAATGATCGTGACGAGTGCGATGCCCTCGTCGAGGACTTCGGCAACACGCCCTGGCACAATGATGCCGTTTGCCTCGACCCGGACACGGTGCACGAGATGTCCTGAGCGTTCGAGTAGGTTGCAGCAGGATTCGGTCGCGGGATGCTCGACGGTTGTCGTCACCACACCGATGCGTTGACGGTCTCTGCCGACAGCGCCGCGAATTGCCAGGTTGGTTGCTTCCGTCGCACCGCCGGTGAAGACGATCTCTTCCGGCCTAGCGCCAATCAAGCTGGCGACTTGGCCGCGCGCGCGCGCGATCGCCTCCCCAGCGCGGCGACCCAGAGCGTAGGCCGATGATGGGTTGCCAAATTCGGCCTGCAGAAACGGCAGCATGGCCTCCAGAACCGCCGGATCAATCGGCGTGGTCGCGTTGTGGTCGAGATAGATGCTCTGCATGGCACCGCGCCCGATGGGATCTGGTCGGCACGCTGTTCGTGACCGGCGTTGGGCTTTGGGAAGCGGGCCTAGGCTACTTCGAGACCACCCTCGGCTTCAAGGCAAGCATCGAGCAAAAGCGCTGGGCGGCGGTCATCCATGCCTCGGCAGCCGTCCTGGGCATCGCCATCTGGATCATTCACGTCTATGCTGCAATCTGCGTGCGCGGGTGATCAGCGCCACGACGCGCGGCTACGTTACGGGCGGCTGGGGTTGGCGCCATCACCGCAAGTGATTGCGCAAAGAAGTAGGTAGGGGCCACGAGCGGTCGCGGGTCACGGCGGCGAGTAGAACGGACGCTAAGCGAGTTTCATCCTCGGTTCGAGGTGCTCATGTCTGACATCATCGACCTGCGATCGGGCAGCATACTTGGCGAGGCGGCGAAGCCACCCTTCGCCGTTCTTCCAGATCCCGCTGCGCTGTTCTTTCATGGCACGAAGCGGCTGGCGGCGCTGGCGCGCGCCCACGACCTTGCGCCTTACCTGAGCTTTCTGGCGACACGCACGTGCGCGCAGCATGACATCCGCCGCGATTTGGCGCCGGCCACCCTGCCGCCCTTCGAACGTATCGGCCAGGCGGTGGAACACGGCATGGCGCCCCTGGCGAAGGCACAGCTTGGGTCCGGTCCCGTGATTGAGCTGGCGGTCGAGCCCTTCCTGGATGGGCTTGTCGATGACGTTGCAACGCTTGGGCTCGATATGTTGATGGCGCCTGGTGGGGTGGCACCGGCGCGGCCAGAACCCCTTGCTTGGCTATTGAGCGAGGAGGGTGTTTCGCCGTGAACGAACATCGCCCGCTCGCCCGCTCCCGGCTTCCCTCGGTGCATGCGGTGCTGCGCACACCCGTTGCGGTCGCCGGCGCCGCGCGCTTCGGGCATGCGGCAACCGTCAATGCCATTCGCAAAGCGCTCGAGGAGGCGCGCGAGCAGGCGCGAGCGGGGCGCGCGCCGGCCGATGCCGCGGGCTTGGCCGTTGCCGCCATGCAGGCATTGGCGCAAGGGGATACGCCGACCTTGCGGCCGGTCTTCAATCTTACGGGCACGGTGCTCCACACCAATCTCGGCCGCGCCCTGCTGCCAGAAGCCGCGATTTCGGCCGCGCTCGACGCCATGCGCTCGGCGGTCACGTTGGAATTCGACCTCGGCGGCGCGGCGCGGAGGGAACGCGACGACCATGTGCGCGGCTTGATCCGCGAGCTGACGGGCGCGGAGGATGCCGCAATCGTCAATAACAATGCCGCCGCGGTGCTGTTGGTCCTCAACACCTTCGGTGCGGGTCGGGAGGCGGTTGTCTCGCGTGGTGAGTTGATCGAGATCGGCGGCTCCTTCCGCTTGCCCGACATCATGACGCGAGCCGGGGCGCGGCTGATAGAAGTCGGCACGACCAACCGCACACACCTCAAGGATTATGCCGAGGCCATCGGCGAGCATACCGGGCTCATTCTCAAGGCGCATACCTCCAACTATCTGATCCAAGGCTTTACCAAGTCCGTGCCGGCGCCCGAGCTTCGGGCCTTGGCGCGATCGCGCAAGGTGCCTTTCGTTCACGACCTGGGCTCGGGCGCCCTGGTGGACCTGGCGCGCTACGGACTGAAACGGGAGCCGACCGTCAGGGAAGCGCTTGGCGAGGGCGCAGATCTCGTCACCTTCTCCGCTGATAAGCTGTTGGGTGGGCCACAAGCCGGCATCGTCGCCGGCGCCAAGGAGTTGGTCGCGCGGGTCGCCAAGAACCCCTTGAAGCGCGCCCTGCGCCTCGACAAGATTCGCCTGGCGGCGCTCGCAGCCGTTCTCAAGCTCTATCGCGATCCCGACCGCCTCCCCCAAAGCCTGCCGACCTTGCGCTTTTTCACGCGGGGGCGAGATGAGATCCGGGCGGTTGCCGCCCGGCTTGCCGATCCCGTTGCGGCGGTCGTCGGCGGCGGCTATGCGGTGTCGGTCGGCGAATGCAGCAGCCAGATCGGCTCGGGCGCACTGCCGCTGGAAACGCTGCCGAGCGCGGCGCTCGTTATCAGACCGGTCGAGCGCAAGGGCGCGGGTTGGCGCCTTGAGGCACTCGCCGATGCCTTTCGTGATCTGCCGCAGCCGGTCATCGGCCATATCAACGATGGGGCGCTCGTCTTCGACCTGCGGTGTCTGGATGATGAGCCAGGTTTTCTCGCCCAGCTCAGCGGGCTAAACGATCGCCTCGACCCGCCCGAGCGCAGCGCATGAGCAAAGCTAGCCGAGCGCAAGGATCCCCTGCGTCGGCCGGCGTCACCGACCCGGCCCAAGCGATGACTATCGCCCATATTGTGGTGGCCGCCGAGGATTGGGATGCCGCCCTTGCCATTTGGGTGCAGCACGCCCAGAGGGGCAATGCACGCGCCCAGGCGGAGATTGGCCGCTGTTTCGTCAACGGCCGGGGCGTTGCGCGTGACGTCGATCTCGCGTTCAAATGGTTGCTGCCGGCGGCCAAGGCCGGCGATCCCCTTGGCCAAAGTCTGCTCGGTGACTTCTACTTCAATGGTGAGGACGGTCCACCCCAGCGCTCAATCGCCGAAGAATGGTATGCTCGTGCCGCCAAACAAGGTGACGCGCATGCCCAGGACATGCTGTCGTGGTTGTTGACCGACAGTGATCACCGCCAGCCCGACTACGGGCAAGCCATGCAATGGGCGCTGCAGGCAGCCGAGCAAGGCGTCGCCGCGGCCATGACGCGCATCGGCCTTCTCTACAACAACGCCCTCGGCGTCGAGCGCGACGTCGCCGTCGCGGCGCGCTGGTGGCGCAAGGCGGCCCGGCTCGGAGACGGCGATGGACAGGCGATGCTCGGAGCCGCCCATCATTTGGGAGCAGGGGCCGAGCGCGATCCGGTTACGGCGCTCGCATGGCTAATCAGAGCGCGCACGCTGCGCAGCGAATTTGCCGACAGGTTTCATGACGGCGTCCGCAACAGCTGTACGCCGGAACGGCGACGAGAGGCAGAGCGTCGGGCTTGCCTGCCCATCGAGGCGGAGGAGGCCTCGCCATGATCATCGGCACGGCCGGCCACATCGACCACGGTAAGACCTCGCTCATCGGCAAGCTTACCGGCGTCGACACCGATCGGCTCAAGGAGGAAAAGGCGCGCGGCATTTCCATCGATCTGGGCTTTGCCTATTGGCCGCGCCCGAGTGGAAAAATCCTCGGCTTTGTCGACGTGCCAGGCCACGAAGGGCTCGTGCACAACATGCTGGCCGGCGCCACGGGCATCGATTTTGTCATCCTGATCATTGCGGCCGATGATGGCGTAATGCCGCAAACGCGCGAGCATCTCGCGATCATGGACCTGTTGGGGCTGGAGCGCGGCATCGTCGCACTCAACAAATGCGACCTGGTTGCGGACGACCGGATCGCCGCAGTCAAGCACGACGTCGAGGCGATCCTGGACGGCACGGGCCTGGCGGGTTGCCCGATCGTTCCGGTCTCCGCCGCGACCGGTAGAGGCCTCGCGGAACTGACGCAGCATCTCGACCGAGCCGCAACGAACGCCAGCAGACGATCGATGGAGGGGTTGTTTCGCTTGGCGGTGGACCGTTCGTTTACGCTGCAGGGTCTCGGCACGGCGGTAACCGGCACAATTCTGTCGGGCGTAGTTCGTGTCGATGACCGGGTCGCGATCAGTCCATCGGGGCTCGAAGCGCGGGTGCGCTCGATCAATGCGCATAACAAACCCGCCGAGCAGGGTGAGGCCGGGCAGCGGTGCGCACTGGTCCTCAGCGGGTCGCAGGTGAGCAAGGAGGCTGTGCGGCGCGGCGACATTGTTCTCGATCCCCAGCTGCATGCGCCGACGGCGCGCATCGACGCAAGTCTCAGAGTGCTGCCTTCGGAGGTAAAGCCGATCGGCCAGTGGTTCCCGGTGAAGTTCCATCACGCCGCCGCCGAGGTTCCGGGTCGCATGGTGGTGCTGCGCGAGGCACCAATCAATCCCGGCGAGACCGAGTACGTTCAATTGGTATTGGAGCGACCGCTGGCTGCCGTCGTCGGCGACCGCTTTGTCATTCGAGATACCTCCTCGAGCCGGACCATCGGTGGTGGTATACTCGTCGATGTGCGGGCCCCCGAACGGCGGCGGCGTACGCCCGAGCGGCGCGCCCAGATCCAGGCGCTGGCGCACGCCGATGCCGCCGAGGCGCTGGCAAGGTCGCTAGCAGGTCAATGCGGGTGGCTCGATTTTGACGCCTTTTTTCGCGATCGTGCCGTCGGGCCGGCGCTTGCGGCTCGTATCCAAGCCGAGCTCTCGCTGGTTCTGTTGCCGACCAGCGTCGGTCGCATCGCCTTGCTGCCCGCCAGCTGGGATCGGCTGCAGGCGCGGGTTGTTGCTAGTCTCGATGCATTCCATACCGAGCGCCCCGACGTCCCGGGCATCGGGCTTGAACAATTGCGCCGAGGCGACAAGGCGCTCTTGCCACCGCCCCTGTTTTTGGCGGCCATCAAGAGGCTCGCCGAGACGGGCCAGGTGGTGCTCGATCGGATGTGGGTGCGGCGGCCTTACCACCAGGTCAGGTTCTCCGAGCAGGAGGAGAAAATCTGGGCATTGGTCAGGTCCAGGCTCGCGCGCGAGCCGTTCCGACCTCCGCGCGTGCGTGACATCGCCACCGCCATGCACATCGACGAGACCTTTGTGCGCCGGCTGCTGCGCATGGCGGCACGACGCGGCGATGCCGATGAAATCGCGCACGATCATTTCTTTCTGCGATCGGTGGTGCAAACGATGGCGGAAATCGCCATCGATGTCGCCGCCCGTGCTCCAGAAGGCAGATTTACGGCGGCGCAGTTTCGTGACCGCCTTGACAACGGTCGCAAGGTCGCGATCCAGATCCTTGAGTTTTTCGATCGCCATGGCTTTACGATCCGTCGTCAGGACATGCGCCGCATCAATCCCGCCCGCATCGAGCTGTTTGCGCCCAATGCGGCGGGCAGGCACAACGGAGGAGTCCCGCTCCCGGTGGGGCGACCGGACTTCAAATCCGGGTGGGGCCGTCAGACGGTCTCAGGTGGGTTCGAACTCCCATCCTCCTCCGCCAACCCATCGTCGATAAGCGTCTGCCCACGTCGACCTACAACCCGTGCCTATCGTCCACTTGATTTATCTTGGGGACTACTTGCGTTCGGTATGCATTCACGCACGAGGGCCAGTCGCGGTTGGCTTTGCAGCCGCGACATGGTTGCCATCCAACGTGCTGTGCTTGAAGGCATCGCCGAGGGTCTCAACAACTCCCAGATCGCCGCGTCGCTCCGGCTTTCGGAGAAAACGGTTCGCAACCACATTACTCGAGTTTTCGACAAGCTTTGCCTCGAGCAACGTTGCCAGGCTATCGTGCTCGCGCGCGAAGCGGGCCTGGGCAGGGGCAGCAAACTCTTCAACCAACACTGACCGGGACATTTGTCCCTACCGCTCGCCGCCGTCTAGTCGATTCTGGGGACCTGCGCCTCAATACAAACTGACTTCGGCCGTCTTAGCTTCGCGGCAGGGCGTGTATCCAAAGTGCCCTAGCCATAGCTTCACAATGGGTTACCTGGCCACGCCTTCTGTCAGACAGCGGATGGGCGATTTCCCAGGCTCACCTACCACAGACACGCCCCAACGAGGTCGAGGCAGCATTTCGCTGACACTGACTGCCACCAACTCAGAGGAGCAAGTCATGAATTATCGTTTTTGCAGGGGATCGTTGGCTGTCGTGATGATCACGGCGGCACCGTCCGCTTTCGCCAATGTCATCACCGATTGGGACGACAAAGCCTTAGTTGCCGTAACGCCAATGGCCAGTCTTGGCGGCACTAACCCCTACATGGCACAGCGCATGATGGCGATGGTCCACGCGGCCATGTTTGACACGGTCAATTCGATTGAGCGGCGCTACCAACCGTATCTGGTGCAGCTGCCTGCGGACCCTGCCACTTCGAAAGAGGTGGCCGCTGCCGCGGCCGCCGCAAAGGTACTGGCGACCATTGATGCAAAGACAGCGGGTGAAATAACAGGTGCTCTCGCGAGTTACCTCGCAACGACCGCCGATGGCCCAACAAAATCGGATGGCGTTAAGCTCGGCGAGACGGTCGGGGCGAAGGTCTTAGAGGCGCGCAAGAATGACGGTTCCGATGCGCCGGATGCTTATCGGCCGAGAACCACGCCCGGTGTCTATGTGCCAACGGCAATCACGATATCCTCGATGTGGCCGAACATGAAACCGTTTGCAATAGCCACGCCTTCGCAATTTCGGCCGGGCCCGCCGATTGCGCTGGAGAGCAAGGAGTGGGCGACGGAATACAACGAGCTCAAGGACTACGGAGGGCAGAACAGCGCGGAAAGAACGCCAGAGCAGACCGCGACGGCCCGCTTCTGGCTCGCCGGGCCGCCTGTTGCCTATCACCCGTTCCTGCGACAGCTCGTGGCAGCAAAGCAGATGAGTGTTGTCGATAGTGCGCGGTTCATGGCGCTGGCGGCGATTGGGATCAACGATGCGATCATCGCGGTGCTGGATGCGAAGTATCATTACAACTTCTGGCGGCCAATTACGGCGATTCGTAACGGAGATCTCGATGGCAATTCGGCCACCGATCGTGAGGCGACCTGGCAGCCGATCGCCAACACCCCGATGCACCCGGAATATCCGTGCTCGCATTGCATCCAGAGCGGCACCGTTGCAGGTATCGTCAAGGCGGTGCTGGGAAGCGAGGACATCCCCGACATCGCGATGATTAGTCCCGGAGCGGCCAGCAAGGCCGTAGATCTAGGAGGTGAGAGACCTCTGCCGTCAATTGCCCGATTTCGGACGGCTAGCATATCCGATGGTCGCGACCAGGGAAGGCTGGTGTGTTCAGCAGGAGGTAAACCTGCCGGGGCAAGAGTCAGGCGCCCCGTAGTTCGGATAGCAGGGCGGGAGGGAAACCGAAGTTCTGAAACCTATCGACAAGGCCTCCCTTGGGGAGGCTACGAGTCACCGGGCCGTAACAACAGTGAACGCAATGTGGCCTCGAAAAAGAGTGGACCCGAAGGCCGAGCCCGCTTCCGTAGGGCGAAGGCAGCATGGGGCGCCGAAATCTGACCGATGCGGCACCTTCACTTCGGCGGGGTGGAAGCGACAGCACGGTGACAAGGACATGCCGAGCAACTGGTGAAGCCCTCCTCGCCCCGGTGCGAAATCACCGGAGCAAGGTAGATCGTATAACCGGCCAAACCGGGAAGTCGATCGAAGGCGAGAGGGTGGCGGATGGGCCCGTATGAGCGATGAAGTGGGGTAACGCCCGCGGAGCAAAGGGGCCCTTCTGTCTGTAACGTCTCTTTCAATCAGGAAAGCAGGGACGAGATGATAAAGGCGTCCATCGATCTGCAGGACCTGAGGCGGAGACTATACGTCAAGGCGAAGGCTGAGACGTCCTGGCGTTTCTGGGGCTTGTACGTCCATGTCTGCAAGATCGAAACGCTGCGTCAGGCGTATGCGCTGGCCAAAGAAAACGATGGCGCCCCCGGCGTAGACGGGGTCACCTTCGCGGTCATCGAGGCGCAAGGCGTAGAAGCTTTGCTCGCGCAGATCAGGGACGAACTGGTTCAGCGCACCTATAAGCCATTACCGGCTCGGCGGCAGGAGATACCGAAGGACGGGGGAAAGGTCCGCGTCCTTTCGATTCCTGCGATCCGGGATCGGGTGGTGCAAGGGGCGCTGAAGCTCATCTTGGAGCCGATCTTTGAGGCCGACTTCCAACCGGGATCGTTTGGATACCGTCCCAAGAAGACAGCCCATGAAGCGGTCGACCGAGTGGCCAAGGCGATCCTGCAGCAGAAGACACGCGTCATAGATCTCGATTTGAAAAGCTACTTTGACAACGTCCGGCACGATCGGCTGTTGGCCAAAGTGGCAAAGCGAGTCGACGACGATGACGTGATGCATCTGCTGAAGATCATGCTGAAGTCCAATGGACGACGTGGCGTCCCGCAAGGCGGGGTGGTCTCCCCACTGCTCAGTAATATCTACCTCAACGAGGTCGATCGAATGCTCGAGCGGGCAAAGGAGGCGACACGCAGCGGCAAGTACACCTACATCGAGTACGCGCGTTTTGCCGACGATGTGGTGATCTTGATCGACGCCCACCCGCGACAGGACTGGCTGCTGCTGGCAGTTGAGAAACGTCTTCGGGAGGAATTGGCCGCTCTACAAGTTGAGATCAACGAAGAGAAGAGTCGAAGGGTGGACCTCAGCCACAGCGAAAGCTTCGGCTTCCTCGGCTTCGACTTCCGACGTGTGCGAAGCCGTCGCGGGTATTGGCGTCCAAGCTACACGCCAAAGCTCAAGAAGCGCACGGCGCTACTACGGAAACTCAAGGAGGTGATCCGCCGCCACCAATCGCAACCAGTAGGTCGAGTGATCGAACTGATCAACCCGGTGCTACGCGGTTGGGTGAACTACTTCGCGGTTGGAAACTCCAGCGAGTGCTTCAGCTTCATTCAAGACTGGATAGAGAAGAAGATACGGCGCCATATGATGCGATGCTCGGAAACAAAAGGGCTTCGGCTGGACGCGGTGGAGTAGGCAATGGTTGTACGAAACCTTGAAGCTGTTCAACGGCTACCGGGTTCGGCACGTTCGCTGAAAGTCGCGCCGGCAGGATAGGTCACATAAACCTCGGGGTGAAACAGACAGGAGAGCGTAGAGCGGGAAAACCGCACACTGCGTTGTTGCGACCAGTAAAGACTGGTGTGTTCAGCAGGAGGCAGACCTGCCAGGGCAAAAGTCAGGAGCCCTGTAGTTCGGATGGCAGGATGGCGGGGGTGTCCAAATCCCCCAAGGTCCTGAAGCCCATCGACAAGGTCTCCCTTGGGGAGATTACGAGTCACCGGGCCGTAACGACAGTGAACGTAAAGGTGGCCTCGAAAGTGCGAAGATCCGAGGGCCGAGCCCGCAACGTAGGGGCGAAGGCAGCATGGGATGCCGAAATCTGACCGACGCGGCATCCTCACCTCGGCGGGGTGGAAGCGACAGCACGGTGACAAGGGCACACCGAGTGGAACGGCGAAGCCCTCCTCGCCCCGGATGAGAAATCACCGGAGCAAGGTAGGTCGTATAACCGGCTAAACCGGGAAGTCGATCGAAGGCGAGAGGGTGGCGGACGGGTCCGTAGTAGCGAGGAAGTGGGGTAACGCCCATGGAGCGAGGGGACCCTGCTGTCTGTAATGTCTCTTTCAATCGGGAAGGCAAGGACGGAATGACAAAGACGTCCATCGATTTGCAGGACCTGAGGCGGAGACTATACGTCAAGGCGAAGGCTGAGACGTCCTGGCGTTTCTGGGGTTTGTACGTCCATGTTTGCAAAATGGAAACGATACGCCAAGCGTATGCGCTGGCCAAAGAAAACGACGGTGCCCCCGGCGTAGACGGGGTCACCTTCGAGGCCATCGAGGAGCAGTGGACTTACCCCGGTTTGGTGGACAGGTGAGTACTATCGATCAAGTGATCTGATGTGGATCCTCCTTGTCCTGGCCAGTACCTTTGTTCGTGCCCCCCTGCGGAGCCCGTACCTTCGTCCCGGCCCACTCGTCTGACACGCCGGCGCGCGCAGGGCCGGTCAAGATCGGCCGTCGTGCCGACGTCAGTATTCGCCGTGACATTTCCAGGCCGCATCTTGAGGGGCCTGAGCACGACGGCAGCGTGGTGTGCGCCGGGATCAGCTTGCCGCGTGTGGTGGCGCTCGTAGTCGACCGGTGACAGATAGCCCAGCGAAGAGTGGCGCCGGCGCGGATTGTAGAAGCCCTCGATGAACTCGAACACGGCCATGCGTGCTTCGGCTTGCGTCTTGAACGTGCGTCGATCGAGAAGCTCGCATTCAAGCGTGGCGAAGAAGCTCTCCGCCATCGCATTGTCGTAGGCGTCGCCCACCGAGCCCATCGAGGGCCGCACACCGGCGTCACGGCAGCGCTTGCCAAATGCGATGGACGTATACTGCGAGCCCTGGTCGGAGTGATGGATGACATCCTTCGGTCGGCGCGTGGCCAGTGCCATGTTCAAGGCATCAAGCACGAGCTGGCTGTGCAAGGTCGTGGCCATCGCCCAGCCGACGATGCGGCGGCTGAACGCATCGAGTGTGACCGCCAGGTAGAGGAAGCCGGTCCACGTCGGCATGTAAGTGATATCGGCCACCCACAGCATGTTCGGGCGCTCGGCCGTGAAATCGCGGTCGACCAGATCGGGCGCCTGCTGGCCCCGTTGCGAACGGTCGTGGTGACAAACCTGCGGCGGCTGACACCGGCAAGATCCGTATGGCGCATCAGACGGGCGACCCGTTTCTTGCCGACAGCCCTGCCAGTGGCCCGCAACTCGGCATGTATGCGGGGCGCCCCATAGGTGCCTTTCGAAGCCGCATGGATCGCGCCAATGCGCTCGATCAGCACCGCGTCGTCCTTGGCGCGCCGCGACGGCGACCGCTTCGACCACGCATAATACCCGCTGGAGGAGACGCCCAGCACGCGGCACAGCGTGGCAACTGGATGGCCTGGTTCTCGCTCACGAACTCGAACCCTTGGGCGGGATCGCGTCCGTCTCCCGAGCGAACCAGGCCGCCGCCTTTGACAGGATTTCCCGCTCCAGCTTGAGCTGTTTGACCTCACGCCGCAGGCGCACCAGTTCTTCGCGCTCTGCGTCGTCAGGCCGTCCGCACGGCGGCCTTCATCCCGGTCGGCCTGGGCCACCCAGTCGCGGATCGATTTGGCCGTCGGCTCGAACTCCTTGGCCAGCTCCTCAGGCGATCGACCGGCTCGAACCAAATCGACCATTTGTCGTCTGAATTCTGGCGCATACGCTCGACGTGTTCTTCTCGGCATCGTGGCCACCTCCTTCGGTAGTATTGGGGTGTCCACCAAACCGGGGCAACATCAGCAGGGCGTAGACGCTTTCCTCGAGCAGATCAGGGACGAACTCGTTCAGCGCACCTATAAGCCACTACCGGCTCGGAGACGGGAAATACCCAAGGACGGGGGCACCAAAGTCCGCGTCCTTTCGATTCCCGCAATCCGCGATCGGGTGGTGCAAGGGGCGCTCAAGCTCATCTTGGAGCCGATCTTCGAGGCCGACTTTCAACCGGGATCGTTTGGATACCGACCCAAGAAGACAGCTCATGAAGCGGTCGACCGCGTGGCCCAAGCAATCGTTCGGCACAAGACACGCGTCATAGACTTTGATTTGCGGAGCTACTTCGACAACGTTCGGCACGACCGATTGTTGGCCAAGGTGGCAAAGCGGGTCAACGACAATGACGTGATGCATCTGCTGAAGATCATGCTGAAGGCCAACGGTCGCTACGGCGTTCCGCAAGGCGGTGTCGCTCACGCCTTGAACGCAAAAGATAACTTCCAATTCGAACGCAAGATTTTCGCCTGGCGACGGCGTCATTGTGTGCTTGACTTGCGTCGTAAACGGTAATATGTATATGTCATATGACGCGATCAACCGATGCACAAAAGGCCGAACGATTGAATACGGCGCACCGCTTGCTGGCGCGCGACATCGATTTGGCCGACGCTGCCACGCCGCTTTCGCGCGAATTTGGACTGTCACGCCGCCAGGCCTATCGGTATCTCGAAGAGGCGGAGGCGATCGGCCATCCGGTCCCGGTCAGAGAACCATCGGTACCAATCACGTTCAAGATTCCGGGCAGCGTGGTGCGCGATCTGCGCAGCTATTCGGCAGACAGCGGACTAACACTAGGCGAGATTGTAGCGCGTGCCATCTCGACCTTTCTAAAGGCAACGCGCAGGCGTGGCTGAGAGCAAGAGAAGGGATCGCGAGATCCGTCTCGACTATGCGTTCGATCGCTTGCTCGCCAACAAACTCCAGCATGCCTACGAGATCCTCGTTCCGGACCAAGTACGGATCGTCAATAAGCGTCCAGCATCGAACGGAGTTGGTGATGAAGATGGCCGCGATCTACGCCAGGGTTTCCTCGGACAAGCAGAAGGAAGAGAACACCATTGCGAGCCAAACGGCGGCGTTGGTCGCATTCGCCCGCGAGCATGGCTACGACGTTCCGGATGAATGGATTTTCGAGGACGAAGGCTTTAGCGGTGCCAGCTTGGTTCGTCCAGGTCTCGAGCGGTTGCGCGATTTGGCTGCAGAGGGCCAAATCGAGGCCGTCCTCGTTTATGCTCCGGACCGCCTCAGTCGCAAATACGCCTACCAGGTTCTGCTCACGGAAGAGTTCGCTCGTGGTGGTGTCGAGACCGTTTTCATCAAGGCACCACAGAGTGCAACGCCGGAAGACAAACTGCTGCTGCAGTTTCAAGGCATGATTGCGGAGTACGAGCGGGCCCAGATCCTCGAGCGCTCACGTCGCGGCAAGCGCCATCGCGCGCGCCAGGGGCAAATCAGCGTACTGAGCGGTGCACCATACGGCTATCGCTACGTTCGCAAGAGCGACGAAACAGCGGCCTTTTATCAGATCATCGAAGCGGAAGCCGACGTGGTGCGCCTGGTCTACGAGCGGTATACGGCAGAGCATCTCAGCATCGGCGCCATCACACGTTTGCTCAACAAGCAGGGCGTTCCAACGCGCAAGCGGATCTCCAGATGGGAACGCTCCACCGTATGGGGCATGCTACGCAACCCGGCCTACAAAGGGACCGCCTGCTTTGGCAAGACGGAGATAAGTCAACGTCAGCGCGTGACGCGACCGCTGCGCATGCGTAACGGTGTGGCGAAACGCAACAGCGCGAACCACGAACGGCCGCACAAGGAGTGGATCGAGATTCCCGTGCCGGCGATTATCGACGAGGAGACCTTTGCCATTGCCCAGGAATTGTTGACGGCCAACAAGACGCATGCACCACGTCGCACTATCGAACCCAGCATCTGTCAGGGCATGGTATCGTGCAGCAAGTGCGGTTATGCCCTGTATCGAACTTCGACGCGTTCGAGCGCACGCAAGATCCACTACTACCGCTGCCTCGGCTCGGACGCCTGGCGGCACCTCAATGGTCCTGTTTGCAACAATCGCCCTGTTCGCCAAGATCTCCTGGATCAAGTTGTTTGGACGGAGATTGTCAAATTACTGGAGGCTCCTCGCCTCATCGACGATGAGCTCAACAGCAGACTGGAAGCCGCGCAGAACGCCGCACCGACAAAGCGCCGGCAAGAAGCCCTGCAGCGCGAACTGACACGGGTGCGCAAGAGCATGGAGCGTTTGATGACGGCGTATCAGGAGGATCTCGTCTCACTCGACGAACTGCGCAGTCGGATGCCGGATTTGCGTCAACGAGAACAGGCCGCACATGCCGAATTGCAATCAATTACAATCCAGGCGCAAGATCGCGCTTCCTATTTGCGGTTGGCAGAGACGCTCGCGGCATTTCTCGGCCGCTTACGCTCCTCGGCCGAGACACTGGACATCTTGGAACGCCAACGGATCGTCCGACTACTGGTCAAGGAGATATTGGTCGCTGACGATGCGATCACCATCCGCCATTCGATCCCCCTTACGGCCAACTCCCCTCATAACGACGAGCCGCCGAAATCCAGCAAGTTTGGGGCATCAGAAACACGCAAGTTATCTTTTGTGTACAGGGCGTTGTCTCCCCACTGCTCAGTAACATCTACCTCAACGAGGTGGACAGGATGCTCGAGCGGGCGAAGGAGGCAACACGCTACGGCAAGTACACCGGCATCGAGTACGCGCGGTTTGCCGATGATCTGGTGATCTTGGTGGATGCCTATCCGCGACATGACTGGCTGCTGCCGGCGGTGGAGAGGCGCCTCCGGGAGGAATTGGCCGCACTACACGTCGAGGTCAATGAAGAGAAAAGCCGGATCGTGGATCTCGGCCGCGGCGAAAGCTTCGGCTTTCTAGGGTTCGACTTCCGCCGCATTCGTAGTGAGCGGGGCGTCTGGCGTGCGAACTGCACGCCGAAGCTCAAGAAGCGAACGGCATTGCTGCGGAAACTCAAGGGGGTGTTCCGCCGCTACCGATCCCAACCGGTGGATCGGGTGATCTACTGATCAACCCGATCCTGCGGGGATGGGTGAACTACTTTGCGGTGGGAAACTCCGGCGAGTGCTTCAGCTTCATTCAAGACTGGGTGGAGAAGAAGGTCCGGCGCCATCTGATGCATGCCCGGAAACGCCAGGGCTTCGGCTGGACGCGGTGGAGTAGGCAATGGCTGTACGACACCTTGAAGCTGTTCAACGGCTACCGGGTACGACGACCGCAGCCGAAAGCGCCCCAGCAGGATAGGTCCCATAAACCTTAGGCGTGAAGCAAACAGGAGAGCGTAGTGCGGGAAAACCGCATGCTGCGTTCGACGTGGCGGGGGCTGGAAACGTGGCACGGTCGAAATGTTGTGACACTCGCAACCGAAAGGGCGAGGCAACAGGGAACACAAACCTCGACCTAAACCGGCGCGCCAGTCCTCGACCCTACCGAGGTGGCGGGGACTGGAAACGTGGCATGGTCGAGATGCTGTGACACTCGCAGACGAAAGAGCGAGAAAACAGGAGAACACAAACTTCGACCTACCCCGACGCGCCAGTCTCCGACCCTACCGCGGGGAGGTAACGAACCGCGTTCTGCTCGGATGTAAACGCCACGGCCGCCCTGACATCCGAAAGGATGGCAGCGGTGGGAACGACCTGGGTGGCAGCAAACTCGGAGGCCTGAAGATTATCGAATGACTGCAGCCGCGTAAGCACCCGCCCGCTCAGAAGTCGTTGAGCGGATTATTGTGGATCAGCCGACCCATGGGACTTTGGGGAAGGCCGACGTGACGGGGAAGAAACGGGTAAACGCACCCTGTCAACCACCGTGGCACGGGTCCAGGGATCCGAGGACAGATCTGCGGAGACAACGCTGGGAAGGACCTAGACGCAGCAGGGGCTCACAGCAACCTGCAAGGACTGTGGATCAGAGCTTATGGCAGAGTGAAACAGAGGATCTAGGTTCGGCGCATGAGCCCGTAAGAGCGATGAGGACTGGGTAACGCTGGTCGAAGTCGTGCTCGACACGACTACGTAACACCTCGAGGGTGCGAAGGGGCTCTCGGTCGTGACGGGTAGTCGAGGTGTCGCCCATGCCGGACGCTGTGCCGGCGCAATCGGGACGACACGCGGCTATCGAGCTGCGCGGTAAACCTGTCGCGCATGGGGTGTATGCGAGTGAGCGCTTGAGCCACGGCGAGGCAGGGAAGATCGCACAGGGACAGTCATGGTCGCCAACCGAACTCGCCAGAGACGCGACCGTCCGGGATGAAACGGGGGGCGTACGGAAACGTGGACTAGGGCAAAGGCTAAACGGGCACGTAAAGCGGAAACGCCGAAACAGCCAAGTCCTTGCCTAAGGTTGCGCGCGCCGTACCTCTATCCCGACGCGGCCCCTGGCGTAACGCACCCGCTTTACCAATATGAGGGTCTATAGCGAAGAGGTTGCTAATGCGCGCATCTGAGGCGGGATTCCATTACCGCTTCTCCACCCGCGTCGGAACGGATATGGATGCGCAGCCGGTCCCACGGGTTGCGGGTGACGCCGAACGTCGGCGACTCCGTCCACGGCGTGATCGTCAGCTCGGGCACGCTCGTCTTCCCCCAGGATCACACGCGCCGGCCGAGCGCAGCCGTCGGACCACCTCGGCGTCGGCGGCCTTCGGGCCGTCGGTGGGGGCGTCGCTGCCGAGGGCGGTCGCCTCGCCGGCGACGTCGACGTCGTCCTTGATCGCGACCGGGACGCCGAGCAGCGGCCGCGTGTCGACCCCGCTCCCGCGCGGCCGTCGGCCTGGCCCGCCTCGGCCAGCGCGCGCTCGGGGAACGTCGACGCGGTAGGCGTTGAGGTCGCGGTCCAGGCGGTCGATCCGCTCGGAGGTAGATCTCGACCAGCTCGCGCGAGGTCACCTCGCGGCTGCGGATGAGCTCGGCCTGCCGCGCAGCGCCGGCGAAGGCGAGGTCGGTGGCGTCCATCGGAGCCGGTGAGGCTATACCGTGGCCGCGATGCAGTCGGTGGTCGACGGGCTGTGCTCCTTCCCCGCCCGCGGCGCGTGCACCGACGCCGAGCGGCGTGCCGCGCTGTGGCTGCACGACGAGCTGCGCTCGCGCGTGCACGAGGCGTGGGTGGAGACGCGCTGGGTGCGGCCGCGGCGGGCCGCGACGCTCGCGCTCGGCTGCCTGCTCGCCGTCGCCGGAAGCCTGCTCGAGCACCGCCGCGGCGAGTCCCGGCCTCGTGCTGGCGGCGATCGGCGCGCTGTCGCTGGCGGTCGAGCAGGCCGGGCGGCTCGGCCCGATCCGGGCGCTGTTCCCGCGCCGGGCGACGCAGCACGTGCTGACCGCGGTGCCCGAGGAGGGCGTCTGTGCTGGCGATCACGGCGCCCTACGACGCGCCGCGCCGGGGCCTGGTGCTCAACGACCGCTGGCGCGCGCCGCTGCGGCGCGGGTGCCGGCGTGGATGCTCGCCGCCTGCGGCGCGGCGGTCACGGCCGCTGCCTGCCGCGCGGGTCGCCGGCTACGAGCCCGGCTGGCTCGGCGCTGTCCAGCTCGTGCCGACGCTCGTGCTGCTCGTGGCCGTGGCGGCGGCGGCCGATATCGCGCTGTCGGCCTGCTCGCCGGGCGCCGGCGACAACGCGTCCGGCGTGGCTGTCGCGCTGGCGCTGTTCGACGAGCTCGAGCGCGACCCGCCGCACTCGCTGCGGCCCGCGGTGCTGCTCACCGGCGCCGGTCACGTCGTGCCGCGCTCCGCGGCCCGTCATCTGCGCGGGCGAGGGGCTGGACGCCGAGCGGCTCATGGTGCTCGAGCTCGGGCCGTGCGGAGCGGGCCGGCCGGCATGGACGGCCCGCCACCCGCAGGTGCGGGGCGGCGGCCGAGCGTGCCGCGGGGGCGCTGGGCATCGGCGAGGGCCCGCGCCCGGACGATCCGCAGGCACGGGGGTCCCGGCGATCCGCATCGCCTGCCTGGACGAGCGCGGGATCACACCCGCGCGCACATCAGGAGGACGACACGGCCGGAGAACGTCGACGCCAAGGCGATGGCGCCGGGGCTCGACCTCGCGCTCGGCGTCGTCGACGCACTCGACGCCGACCTCAGCGCACGCGCACCCGATGCGACGTCACGCGGGTGACGCCGCCCGGTCCGCGCGCCGAGACCGCCACCTGAACCCGCGGCGAACGCGCGGCGCGCAGCGCCGCCGGGCCTCGGCCGCGCTGACCCGCAGCTTCAGCCGCCGCCGTGCGGCCCCCCGGGCCCGCCACCGGCGCCGCGCCAACGTGACCGTCACCGGCCGCGCCGTCGAGCCGCGCTTGCCCGGCACGTGCCTGAGATCGTCGGTACGAAGCGCC
>CAVZKV010000011.1:0-43687 GCA_963775835.1 uncultured Alphaproteobacteria bacterium
AATCTCGACACGCTCTATTCGGCCTTCGAGATGATCGGCTCCGGCATCACCACGGTGCAGCACATTCACGGCTGGATGCCCGGCACGCTTCCCGAGGTCGAGGCCAAATCGGGCGAGGTGATCCGCGCCTACGAAGACGTCGGCATGCGCGTATCCTACTGCTACGCCGTGCGCGACCAGAACCGGCTCGTCTACCAGGCCGATCGGGAGTTCGTGGCGAGCCTGCCCAAGGAGTTGCAGGCGCCAATGCAGCGCTGGTTCGCGCGCTTCAAGACCAGTCTCGACGAGAGCATGGGGCTCTTTCGCGGCCTCTTCGAGCGCCACAACAACAAGCGCCGCGTGAAGATCCAGCTGGCTCCGGCCAACTTGCACTGGTGCTCCGACAAGGCGCTCGGATTGCTCTCCGAAGCCTCAAAAAAATACAACGTGCCAATGCACATGCACCTGCTCGAGACCGCCTACCAGAAGGAATACGCCTGGCAGCGTGGCAAGTGCACGGCGCTCGAGTACATCGACCGCTTCGACATGGTGAACCCGCGCCTCACGCTCGGCCACGGCGTGTGGCTCAACGAGAAGGACATCGAACGCATGGCGGCGGCAGGGGCCTGCGTGTGCCACAACTGCTCGTCGAACTTCCGCCTGCGCTCGGGCGTCGCCGCGCTCAACCATTCGAGAAAGCCGGCATCAACATTGCCATCGGCCTCGACGAGGCCGGCATCAACGACGACCGTGACATGCTGCAGGAGATGAAGCTTGTGCTGCGCGCCCACCGCGTGCCGGGTATGGTCGACGACGACGTGCCAAGCATGAGCCAGGTGCTGCGCATGGCCACCGTCGGTGGCGCCAAAACTACGCCCTATGGTGCCGGCATCGGCACGCTCGAGGTCGGCAAATCAGCCGATCTCGTGCTCCTCGACTGGAAGCAGATCTCCTACCCCTACCTCGACGAGGAGACGCCGCTGCTCGATGCCGTGATCCAGCGCGCCAAGGCTGAGGGCGTGAAGCTCACCATGTGTGACGGCGAGGTCATCTACCAGGACGGCAAGTTTACCAGGGTCGACCGTGACGCCTCGCTCAAGGCGCTGCACGACGACCTGAGCAAAACGCTTGCCAACGATGAGGTCGAGCGGCGCAGGTTGTCGAAAGCCCTGCTGCCGCACGTGCGCAAGTTCTATGCGAACTACATAGATCCGGCCAAGCACGAGCCCTTCTACAGGCCGAGTTCGCGTGTCTGACGAAGTGCCTGGTGCAGGCATCAACACGGGTTATGGTCGGCAGGCAGCACGAGGAGATGGCCCGCGCTAGCCGAAGCACGACGGGCTCTCTCAGGACCTTCGCGCATGGCTCGTTGGCGAGAGAGAAATCGCGACCGATACCGTGCATACCCTAATTCTGGCCGCCGAAGGCATCGCAGGCGCGTAAGTGAGCGGGGCCGCCACTTGGGCTCGTTCGGCGATCCAGCCCGCCGGCACGATGCCGAGCAAGATGCGTTTGGCGGCCGCAGCCGAGATGCGCACCCAATCGTTGGGCCCGGCCGTGGCAAAGCCGGTGCTGGCAACCTGCGACCCGATCTTGAGCCAGTCGCCGGGCTGGATGTCGAGCGTCGTGAAGTTGAGCACGCTGCTGGCGCGCTGGCCAACGAGGCGCGAGCGGACGCGATGCAACGAAAGTCGATGACTTTGCTGCGGAGCCTTGATCGACAAAACTCCATCGTTGGCCGCTGCACGGCTTCCGCGATCGCCTCAGCATCGCGATAGTCATTCTTGTGACCCTTGAGGAACGGCTTCACGTATTGGGTCTGGATCAGGCGCACGTCGTGTCCGAGCGCCTTCCGGGCCATCCCATTCTGACAACGTATTAAGTCGCGCATCCACGACGCTGCTGCTAATGGCTAGGCGAGGTTCCTCGCCACCGCCCAACTCCACCGCTTGCAGCCCGTCAGACAATGCGCGTTGAGTTTCCAACAAGCTCAGACCTTGGCCAAACGAAACAGAACACCAATGGCTTGTGCCATCGGGGAGACCTCAGGCATAATTCCCGCATGGGTACCGGTTTTCGCAGGCAACAGACGACCCCGTCGTTCAAGGTGCGGCGGGCCAAGTACATGGGTCACGAATTCCTGATCCCTATGGCTGCGGCAAGGTACACCTTCGTGCCGTAGGTTTAAGAAGCAGGTAGGGAATGACATTCGCGTTCTCTGCCAGCGCGCCGGGCACTTTAATCGGGACCAGCAGCTGAAGCTTCAGGGCGAACAGGCGCTCGGAATTCGCAGGCTAGCAACGAGGCCGCATACGATCTTTGAGCGATCACAGCGTTCCGCCGTCGAATTGTCACTTCGTTGTCGGCTGCATGGGCGAGACTGTCCCTGAGAATTTGATCTCGCGACGAGCTGGAGTGTAAACTCTCCGTGAGCACGATGGCCTCTGCGATTGAGCTATTTGATTCTGTAAGCTATTAGCGCTGGCAACTTTTTTCCCAGCATCAGAAGCGGACAGCGAAGTAATGGCGTGGCCCGGTGACGTTCGCCTGAGTGCGAAGCTGCGTGCGCAAGGAACATCTCGCAAGCGTCTTGTTATGACCGGTGGAACGAGTGGTATCGGTCGGCGCCTCATTGAGCGACTGCTGGTGGAACTCCCTCAGTGGACGATCCTTCTCCTCGCGCGCCAATCCCCGCGGGCCCGGGAACTGCAAGCGTTGTCGGATATTGAGCGGCTAACGGTGATTGAGGCGGACCTGGCTAGTCTCAGGTCGGTTGATAGAGCGTGTAATGAAGTGATCCGATCCCTTAACTCGGAAGAGATTGACGCGCTCGCATTGAATGCCGGTATTCAGACAGTCAGCCATAATGCGGCGTCGGCAGATGGGCTTGAGCTCGCCTTCGCTGTGAATTTCCTTGCGCACGTTTTGATTGTCGAGCGGTTGAAAGGTCATATGCGTTCCAATGGTGGACGCATCATTACGACATCCAGCGAGGTGCATGATCCCGACGCGTTTTGCCTCATGGGAATCGGCAGGGCAAAATGGCAAGACCCCACCGTACTCGCGGACCCTGCGCGGTCGCAGGAGCACATTGCCTCGACCGTGGACCGTGGGGAAGCGCGATATTGCGCCTCGAAACTCCTCAATCTTATGCACGCACGTCACCTCGCGCGGGAACTAGAGACCATTGGTGTCATCGCCTTTAACCCAAGCGTCGTACCAGGAACTGAGATCGCCCGTGACCGCAATTGGTTGCAGCAACTAGGGTGGAGACACATCATGCCGGCGCTTGCGCCAATCCTTCCTGGCGCACGCTCGATTGAGCGGTCCTCCGGCGACCTGTTGTGGCTGGTCACCAAAGTGGACGCGCAGAGCATTTCAGGAAGTTATGTTGATGGAAGAGAGGTGCAAACCGGTTCGAAGGAATCAAGTGATTGGGCAAAGATCGCACGAACCATGCAAGTCGCAAGGTTCCTCATCAATGAGCGGGTGTACTCAGACCAAAGGAAGCGTTCGTGAGGTGCGCGGTTAACTCCGTGATCGCATCGCTTTGTCGCGTTCCAAGCTGGATTTACCTCAATTATCCAGTCTCCACAAAAGACCCTTAAATCGCCAATTACGCGCTTAGAGAGCATTCTTAATCGGCAACCGGCAAAGTATGCAGAGTTTGAGCAGGGAGATAGTGCCCTGATCAAGGGAAGTCATGACAGCTCCTTTTGAATTTAGGGCAGACGTTCCCGGAGCCGTGAGCAGCGCGTTGATCTCATTGGCGCCCACGTATACTAACCTTTGGCTTCGATGACTGGGCGTTATATCGCCTGACGACCGGGCTGCCGCTTCCCTTGCAAATTACGCTTTGCGCATTGCGCTGACTACCAAGAGGGGTAGGGTAATTTGAAGTCAGAGAAGCTTACTCCCCACCGTACGTATTCGCCTTGAGGACAGTAAAGGCGTCGCGGGCGCGCGCAACGGCCGTGGTCGGACGGTCACGCGTGTAGAAGCTGCCGAGCACCAATGTGTCCATCTCAGTTCTGAGAAAACAGGAGACGGCTTCGTCCGGCCTGGCGACGATGGGTTCATGCTTGTTGAAGCTGGTATTAAGAACGACTGGTACGCCGGTTAACTTCATGAATTCCTCGATCACGCCGTAGTAGCGAGGGTTGGATCGCCGGTCGACAGTTTGGATGCGCCCCGTCCCGTCAACGTGGACGGCCGCCGGGATGACATCGACCTTGTCGAGTCGGACGCGTGGCGCGAGCGTCATAAAGGGATCCGGCTGGTTTATCTCGAAGTAATCGGCTGCATATTCCGCGAGCACGGCTGGCGCAAACGGTCGGAAGGGCTCGCGATACTTAATCCGGGCGTTGATCACGTCGCGAATCTCGCGCCGCAGCGGCGAGGCGAGGATGGAGCGATTACCGAGTGCGCGCGGGCCCAGCTCAAACCTGTCCTGGAACCATCCAACGATCCGGTTCTCCGCGAGGTCAAGAGCGACGCGGTGGAGAAGTTCGGCTTCGTCAAGCTCTTTGAACTCGAGCCCGGCTCGGACAAGCGCGCTGCGCATCTGGTCCGGGCTGTAGGCCGATCCATAAAACGCATGCGTCATCTCGAACCCGCGCGGCTTGCCAAGCGTCTGGTGATGGTGCCAGAGCACGCTACCTAGCGGCGCACCCGTGTCGGAGGCGCAGGGCGGCACCCATATGTGACGGAATTGGGTATCGCGCAGGATGCGCGCATTAGCGACGCAGTTGAGTGCCACGCCGCCGGTTAACACTAGATTGCGAGAGGGATAGCTCGCAGCCAGATGTCTGGCGACGTGCAGCAGCACATCCTCTGTCACCGTCTGCAGCGCGCGAGCCAAGTCGCGGTGGCGGTCAGTCAGTGGCTCACCCGGCGCACGCGGCGGCCCGAAAGCCTCTATAAACTTCCGTTTAAAGGGCTTGAGCATGCCATACTTGGTCGTGGCTGAAATAATCCATGCTGAGCGAGAATCGCCCCGCCGGTTCGAGGTGCACAATTTCGCGCATGTCGTCCACAAAAGTGGTGTCGCCGCAGGCTGCCAGCGCCATCACTGTGCCCTCCTCGAATGGCTGAAATCCGAGGTATTGGGTAATGAGAGTGTAGATCATGCCGATGCTGTCGAAGAAGTGGCCATGCCACTTCCGCTCAATGACATTCCCGGCGCCCGTGAAAGTACTGGTCGCGGCGTCGTCGCCATAGCCATCGATGACGAGAATGCTGGCCTCCTCAAACGGCGAGGCAAAGAAGATCGCGGCGTGTGATTCGTGATGGCCGACGTTGACAATCTCGGGCAGACGCAGGCCGCGGAATTGGCGCTTCAAATTGTACCGCAGCCAGAAATTCAGGAGCACGATCCCGCGATCCTGCGTCGTCTGGGAGGCTGGCAATACCAGGCTAAGGCTTGCGGGTAAGCGGCCGAACACTGCCCTGAATACGGTTCGCCGGAGGCGGTTCATGTCCCAGGGCGTCGTGATGACGTCGATGTCGGCAAAGCTGCGTCCTGCAGCATCGAAGGTTTCCTCGAGCGCTAACGTTGGGAATTCGCGGGTGTGCTTCTGGCGATTGAGTCTCTCCTCCTCTATGATCAATACCGGAATGCCGTCCTCAAGTAGGGCGATTCCCGCGTCATGAGTTTCGGTTACGATCCCAAGAATTCTCACAGGGTTTTCCGTGTCCGCGATCAGCAAAAAATCTGACTAATCTGACTAACTGTATTCCCTGCGTGACCCGGCCGTCATCTAGCAGCCGTCATCGCGGCGAAAACCTGGAACTGTTGGAGGCGACGCAGAGGTTAAGCTTATTGACTGTCCGCTCGAGCTTTTTCGCAGCAGTGGACGTCGCATGGGGCTTGATGTCGAGTTGATCTCTCCGAAACAAGCGAGCCAAAATGTCCCGCCCTCTCTGGCGCTGCTAGGACCAGCCGAGGAAAGCGGGCCGCCAATGCCGGAAGGCGCTCGTATTGGCCCTCCGACCAGCGGCGACGTTGCGGCCCTCCATGAAGCCGTCTTCACGCAAACCTTGATGGAGCGCCGCCGGTAGCGTCTGAGTACCATCTTGCGACCCGACACCGAGAAACCCAATTACCGGCGCTGCGGGCTGCTGGGCTGGCGCACCGAGCGGAGACGTCACCGCACTGCCGGTTGAGGTCGCGCTTGCGCTCCGATAGTGGCGAGCTACGCAAAATCTACCCCGTCTTGGTGCAGCAAATCGAACGCCAGGAACACGAGCAAACTTTCCTCTGGCCACCGCGTGCGCATATGGTGCATCAGCCGAGGTTTTGCTGTGTTTCTTGCAGTTTGAAGGCTCAACGATAGGGAAGCACCGGCCAGCGGCCGTCGGGCTTTTTCCAATCGTCCCATAGTCGTCAAATTAGCGGGTTTGTGGGACGATGGCCGGCGCAGGTTTTTCGATAACCACCTGTATGAGCGGCCCGAGACATGGGTGACAGAACGTACCGGACACATGGGTAACACTTTCCACCTGCGACAGCCAGGGGAGGTGGCGATGCCCTGGAAGGAGTGTTCGGTCGTGGAAGAACGCCTGCGTTTCGTTGCCCGGCTGCTCGACGGCGAGGCCATGACCGAGCTGTGCCGGAGTTCGGCATTTCACGCAAAACCGGCTGCAAAATCTTTGACCGCTACAAGGAGCATGGCCTCGAGGCCCTCAGCGACCGCCGGCCCGTGTGCGACGAAGCAAGAGCGATGCTGGTCGCGTGCCGGTCAACTAGTCCGCAAGGGTGTTGACCAGCACGTCGAGTTCAAGTGCTCACCTTTAGCCCTCAAGGGCAGGGCTCCCTCGCATGGCTCCCCCCCAAGCTGTCCAGTCATCCTGCTTCGCAGAAACCGCGAGCACGTGTTGGTAACCGGAAGGTGGCGTGGGTCCTTCGTAGCTCGCGACGCCTTGGATCTCCGCTGACAAACCCTTTGGCGTCGCCCTGAGTTGTGCCAGGCTTCCCGCACTGAGCATTGCAACGAAAGCAACGATGAAGCCGCAAGCCCGTCTCCATCGAAGGTGGAGGCAGCGCCGGTCGTGACACCTGTTGTGCCGGAAGCGCTCATTGCCGGCGAATTGGATGGTCGCATGCTGCAGTTCGGATTTGGTGCTGGGCTCAACCCGCCCGGATTGATCTCCGTCGCTGCAAACGGGATGCCTGTGCCGCTTGATCCGCCCGAACCGAACACGCCAAGGGGCGATGTCGCCCCCATTGCCGAGAGCACCGGGTCGGGCACGCTCGGCTCTGCCTCCGGCTGCTGACGCACAGAGAGGAGCAAGGGCATGCGCAAGCGAATGATCATGGTTGTCTCCGTGTTGATCGTTGCCACCGCTGGCCGGAGCGGTGACGAACTTCAATTTCAGGCTCAATGGCGGTGCCATCCCGCTCGGCTCTACAGAGTTCGACAGCGGCGGCGTCAGCCCAATGCCGCCGGCCGTTGGGCTCGCCGCTCCCATGACAATACCTGGGACCACGACTGGTGGCGTCGGCTCGTCCTCCGTCCCCAGTAACACCACGACCTTATGTTCGGGCGACGATCCGCAAGGTAAACCCGGCCGACACGCCGATCCTAATCCTAGGGCTGACCTCGGACACGTTGCCGCTGACCACGGTGGACGCCTATGCCGAGAACATTCTGCTGCCCAAGATCTCGCAGATCTCGGGCGTGGGTCAGGTGGGCATCGGCGGACAGCAGAAACCGGCAATCCGCGTCCAGGTCGATCCGCAGGCCCTCGCCAACCGCGGCATCGGCATGGAAGACGTGCGCAATGTGCTGGCCCAGGCCAATGTCGATTTGCCGAAGGGCACTTTAAACAGCCCGCGACAGACCTACACCCTCAGCACCAATGATCAACTGATCAAGCCCGACCAATATAAGGATCTCATCGTCGCCTACCGCAACGGATCGCCCGTGCGCATCCGCGACATCGGCAATGTGGTAGAGGGGCCCGAGAACGATCTGCTCGCCGGCTGGTTCAACAACCAACGCGCCATTATCTTGTCGGTGCAGCGCCAACCGGGCGCCAATGTGATCGAAACGGTCGACCGCATCAAATCACTGCTACCGCAGCTGCAAGCTTCGTTGCCCCCTGCCATCAAGGTCAATATAATTTCCGATCGCACGCAGACCATCCGCGCCTCCGTCGCCGACGTCCAATTCACCCTGCTGTTGACCATCGTCCTAGTGGTGATGGTAATTTTTATCTTTCTCCGCAACTTCTGGGCCACCGTTATTCCGGCCATCACCGTACCGCTGTCGTTGATCGGCACCTTCGCGGTTCTTTACGAGTTTGGCTACAGCCTCGACAATCTCTCGCTGATGGCACTCTCGATTGCGATCGGCTTCGTCGTCGACGATGCCGTCGTCGTGATTGAGAACATCGTCCGTCATTTGGAAGAGGGCCTGAGCCCGATGGAGGCGGCGCTCAAGGGTTCGCGCGAGATCGGCTTCACCATCGTTTCAATTACGCTGTCGCTGATCGCGGTGTTCATTCCGCTATTCCTCATGGGCGGTTATGTCGGCAAGCTGTTTCAGGAGTTTGCGATCACAGTGACCATGTCGCTGATCCTCTCGCTTGTGATCTCGCTCACGTTGACGCCGATGATGTGTGCTCGCCTACTCAAGTCGGACAGCGGGCAGCACGGATGGTTTTATCGGCTGTTGGAGCGCGGCTTTGATGGCCTTCTCGCCGTGTATGAGCGCGGCTTAGCAGTCGCGCTGCGACACCGGTTCTTTACTTTAATGGTCATGCTTGGGACGATCGGCCTCACGGGCTATCTCTATGTGATCATCCCCAAGGGCTTCTTTCCGCAACAGGACACCGGACTGATCCAAGGCATCGCCGAGGCGGCGCAGGATATTTCCTACCCCGCTATGGTCCAGCGTATGGAGGCCGTGATGAGCCGGGTGCTGAAGGACCCGGCGGTCGCGTCGGTTGGCGCGCAAATCGGCGCCGGAGGCGCCACTACTACTCTCAACGACGGGCGCATGTTCATCGCCTTGAAGCCGCGCGATCAGCGCGATGCTAGCGCCGATCAGGTGATCGCACGGTTGCAGCGGGATCTCGACGGAATTCAGGGCATCACCCTCTACATGCAATCTGCCAGGACATAACCGTCGGGGCTCGGCTGAACAAAACCCAATATCAGTACACCTTAACCGATGCCGACGCCAACGAGCTCAATCACTGGTCGCAGATCTTTCTGGACAAGCTCAAACAAATTCCCGGCATAACCGGCATCACCACCGACCAGGCGAATGCTGGGCCGCGCCTCAACGTGTCCGTCAACCAAGTTCATCCAACCGATCACCATATTGTCGACGTTGCCGTCCGCGGGCATCGGCGCGTTGCTGTTGCTGATGGTTGTGCATATGGACCTCAGTGTGATCGCCATGATTGGAATCATCTTGCTCATTGGCATCGTCAAGAAGAATGGCATCATGCTCGTTGACTTCGCGCTGGAGGTCGAGCGCACAGAAGGGCTCAGCCCAGAGCAATCGATCTACCGGGCCTGTGTGCTGCGCTTCAGGCCAATCCTGATGACGACTATGGCGGCGCTTCTCGGTGGTGTCCCGCTCATGCTCGCCGCCGGCCCCGGCGCGGAGATCCGCCAACCACTGGGCTATACCATTGTCGGGGGATTGATCCTCTCCCAGATCCTAACGCTGTAAACGACGCCGGTCGTCTATCTCTACCTCGACCGCCTGTATCACACGCTGAACCGTTGGCCTCGCGCAGGGCGCGCGGCTGCGGGGCAGCCGTCAACTTTGTCCGAGCATCCTGCTGACGCCTAGGCGTGCCGGCATGCCAGCCCCCAGACTCTCCTCGGGCAGGCAACCGAAGCAATCACGAAGCGGGAGCAGATCGGCAAACAGTGCAGGTCGCAAATGCGCGCATAGCTCTCGGCCTTGGCGAATTTGCGCAACACCGTCGGGGTATGGACGCGTCGCTCGTCGCCATCTCTTCTTCGTTACGTTCCCTTTGCAGGAAGCAAAAGATGCCCTCAACAAACGTTGAGTGGGTCGGGAAACTTCGGTGCCGGTCCATAGCTTGGGGTCAAACGGAAGCTCGCCGACGCTCCTCGACAGCGTGGTTTTTCGTATGTCTCTTTGGGGCCGTCGCTCGAGCTATCTTGTTCGATGGCATAGAGCAGGAAGGTCCAATAAGGGCTGCCGCCCGAGTGGCCGTGATACTGCCCAATAAGGACAGCGGCGTCCGATTGCGGGCCTGCGCGGCAAATATCCGGGCTTGGTGCCAGGCGCACGTGATAAATGAGATCTCGACCTTCGAGTTAGGCCAGTAGTTGCTCTATCATCGATGCGCTCGGCCTTGAGTGCATACCGAGCGACGATGATGTCATCATTCTGGGAGTTCGTTGCGATGAAAATCGAGCACGTCGAGGAGCGGCAAAAGCTGGCGGCGCTCTACGCCCAACGCGATGCGGTATTAGAGGAAGAACAAACGGCGCTGGCACCGCTTCACGCACGGCTGGCTGAAGCGCAGGACAGGGCCGAACGGGAATTTATCGCTGCCGGCGGCCTCACATTCGAGGCCTTATATGCCACGAGTGGCAAGGATGCGAAGGATCCCAAGCAAGTGCGGTTGCGGAGGGAGCGTGACGCCAAATGGCTTCCACTCCGCGAGGCTTTGGATGACGTCAGGAGGATGTTCGAGGCCCGTCGCGCCGTCGTCGACGACGAGATCGATGCCATTGAAAAGGCGATTGGCGCGAAAGCCATGCAGGACCGTCTGAGTGACGAAGGTGGGCTAGCGTTCTGCGCCCTCACAGGTCTGCTGATCCTGGACTCCGACAAAGTGGAGACCGTGCTGAGAGCAGCAATTGACCAAAGACAGAACGGCTAAGCCCGCTCTTTCGCCATTCTCTTGAGCAGCGCCTCGCGTTTCTGTGCCATGATCCGGGCTCGTCGCGGCTTTCCGCGCAGACTTTTTCCTGTCTCGCCCAAATGAAGCCAAACCTCCGGCCGACTGTGCTCGTCTCGATCTTCACTTCGCTTTGCTTTGAGTTCGAGCATGGCGGAGGCCAGCTCGCTCTCCTCGATCGAGAAAATCTGGCCAACCTCGACTTGATGTCCTTGACTAGGCAAGTGCGCCCGCTGACGGAGCGGGAGTGCCGGCCGGGAATCCGCTGCGGCAGATCTTCGGCCAATTCGGACCCACTCAGCTTGCCGCCGGCATGCCTTCGTGACCCATTCCGGCCGTGGCAGTGCGCTCGCCGGCGCGATGCAACTGTCGAGAACCACCTCGCGTGACGGGGTGCGCGTGCAAGACCCACGCGGCACCGGCCACAAAAAAAGCGCCCCGTCGGAGTGTCGGGGCGCGCACTAGTGTTTGCGCTGCTATAGCGTCCAAAGTGGGAGTGGACGGAGAATGAAGCCTCTATAGCAGGGCCCTACATATCGCCTGCGAATTGCCGGCGATCTCGGTGCGACACCGTAGAAACCGTCAGGGCAAAGCCTTAGACAAAAGCAAAAAGACCGGACCAGACTTTTTGTCTCGCACCATTTACGCAATGCTGTGCCAAGCGCAGCAATGCCAGCAAAGCATTTGCCGCTAAACGAGACTTGTTATGTTCGAGGCGAAAGGCGTTGTGGGTGAACAACGGGCCAGCGAACGAAGAGTGGCTAGAGCATTGCTGTGGACATGGGGCTCGTCGGTGCATCGGAAGCGACCTTGGTATAGTCCGAAGTCGATAGCGCGTTCGGTCGCTATTCGGCCCCGCCTCTACTTTTCGGCGCTAGCGGGTGTCGCCACGTTGGCCGTGCTACCAAGAGGTTGGCCAGCGAGCATTCGCGAGGCGGTCGCCTGGGACCTGAGCGCAGCAATCTACCTGATACTTGCCTTCCGCGTCATGCTGACCTGCAAGGGCGACATCCTGCGTGCCCGGGCCGCACGCCAGGACGATAGCCGACTGGTGATCCTGGTCATTATCCTTCTCGCCATCACGGCAAGTTTTGTCGCAAGCGTCGGATTGCTGGCAGAGGCCAAGGCGGTTCCGCACAGGGCACTCAATCTAGGACTTGCAGCGGCCACAATCCTCCTGGCGTGGACGCTCACCCAGGTGGTCTTTACGCTTCACTACGCACACGAATATTATCGCCCCAGGGGTGGCCCGCAAGCCATTGCCGAAGGGCTCGACTTCCGGGGCGATCGAAACCCGGACTACTGGGATTTCTTCTACTTCGCGACCTCGTTTGGGGCAGCATCCCAGACCTCCGATGTGGCGATCCTGACCAAGCCTTTGCGCCGACTGGCGACGCTGCACGCAATCATCTCGTTCTTCTTCAACACGGCTGTGCTCGCGCTGACCATCAATCTCGCGGCCGCGATGATCTGAGAGGACAAGTTGCTGGAGTGGGGATCGCCCGACTATATGACCCACCTGATTGCCACCTATGGGTACTTGGCGATTGGTGTCATCATTGCCCTAGAAAGCATGGGGCTTCCGTTACCCGGAGAGAGTGTGCTGGTGCTCGCCGCACTATATGCGGCTCGCCATAACCACAGCATTGCAGGCATTGTGGCGTCCGCCGCGACGGGTGCCGTGCTTGGTGACAATGTAGGCTATTGGATTGGCCGCCAGTTCGGATACGGGCTTCTGCTACGCTACGGCGACCGCACCGGCCTGTCGGCAAGCAGAATCAAGCTTGGCCAATACCTGTTCCTGCGACACGGGGGGAAGGTGGTTTTCTTTGGCCGGTTCGTTCCCGTCCTCCGCATGCTTGCTGCCGTCCTGGCCGGGGTGAACCGGATGGATTGGCGGCGCTTCCTGCTCGCCAATACGGCGGGCGGCATCCTCTGGGCGTCGGCAGTTGGGCTTGGTGCCTATCTATTCGGCAGAGCCGTGATGCACGTAACCACGCCGCTCAGCATCACCCTGGTGACGGTCAGCTTGGCGGTCATCGTCAGAGCGTTGGCCTTCGTGCGCGCGCACGAGGCGGAGTTGGAAGCGGAGGCTGAGCGTGCCTTGCCGGGCCCGTTGCGGCCTGTGCATTGAATCGGGCATGTCGTCCGTCGATCTGGGAACGGCACAACAAATTCCGACAGCTATCCAGGCCACCAGGTCAGCGAGGAATAGCGACCAAGCTGCAACATGCCGCGCCGGCGGAGCCAGGCGAAATCAATACTGTGGTAGGTTTTGCAGATTGCTGCGCCCGTGGCGTTGTGGTCGCCGCTGCCAAATCCCCCCACGATCAGAGCTCCTTTTGGCGAAGCCTTATGGTTTTAAGTGGGGTCGGCTTCCTGCCAGTCTGACGCCCCGGGCGGCCCTCCTGATCGACTTGGCGCTGCAAATTGAGGTGGCCAAGCGCGGCGAGCTCGACGGCGACAGTGGGCCAGGTCAACGTCAACCGGTTCGTTGCGGTTGGCCATGACGTTGGATAGCGACCGCGCATTCCACTGCGGTCACAACACTTGCGAACTCCACGAGGAAGCCGTCGCCGGCGGTGCCGATCGCCCTTTCCCCGTGCTCGCCCATTATCAGCAGCACCAGGCTTGGTGGCCTTTCAGGTCCTGAGCGGTGGGGCCTCATCGGCATTCATAAGTGTGCTGTAGCCGGCTATATCAGCGGCAAGTATGCTGCGAATCTACGGGGAACTTTCGAATTTTGAGTGGGGCCGGCATTTCCGACTTCCGATCCGCTTCGCCGACTGAGGGTACCACAATCCTGGGTCGCGCGCTGGAACCGGACCGCTGGTCGGCGCATGCCAGCGCCGCAGCGTCATCGTTGACGGCCGGATGAAGGGGAAAGCTAGGGGGCAGAAGAGGCTAGTTGGGGGTAACCCCTTGGGAGCAGCAATTTGAGACGCTGCCGCAGTTGAACCCGATAAGGGCTTATCTACATCAATCTGTGCTGCCACAGCTTCCCTGGTATCGGCAGCCTTGGCCTCGGCAGCAGCGACTTCGCCGCTTCCCTCGGGTGTCGCACCCCCCCGCTGCCGGGGCCTCTTTCTTTCCAGCGGAGATTTCCTCCAGCTTGTTCATGCTGAGGCGATCGAGCACGCGCTCTGCCGGTTTGCCGGTCGTACCGGCGGATGAACATGCTTGCTTGGAGGTCCGTCAAATTTCGTCTGGTACCACCCTGAAGTTTTCGGCGATGTTTTGTTTGTGGGCGGAGAAAGGCGAGCGGAGGTTGCCAGTGCCCCCGAAGCAGTCGAGCTGTTGCGACCGCCAGAGACCTTCTGGAGCCACTGCCACGCGAGGTGGTTCTCGAAGGTTGCATCGCACCGGCGAGTGTGCTGCCACGGCCGGAACGGGTCATGTGTGGACGGCGCCCCTGCGTCAAGTGCTGAGTTGGCGTGGTGACGATTGCGGTCGGGTGCAGTCATGTGTCTGGCCTGTTGGTGCAGCCATTCTCGCGGCTGCTGGCCCTGATGTGGTTCGCGAGGGCAGGTCCTGATCAAAAACCTGGGCTCGATGCCCGTGACCCGTAGAAGGTTCTCCCGCCTCGACGACCGACCGATCAACATCATGCCATCAGCACCTCCGCAACCCGTGACGCCTTACGGCGTGTTCCTCTCGCTCTGGCGTTGCATTCATGCGCCGCCGCTGCGGCGATCACCCATCGCCGAGCCTCTTATCCGGCAACCGCGCACGCCTCGGCTCGATATTGGGGGGCGCGATAGCCGGCCTCGTAGACGCCGCCGTGGACCATTATCGCCCAGGCGATCCGCGCGGTCTTGTTGGCGATCGCGATCGCCGCCTGCTTGGCCGACATGCGGCCGAGCAGCTTCGCGACCCAGGGATGCTTGTCCGGGCGTTTCTGCGCCTGCTGCACAACGGCCATCGCGCCGTTAACGAGTAGTGAGCGCAGATAGCGATCGCCCTTCTTGGAGAGCCCCTTCTGCTTGACCTTGCCGCCGGTCGAAATCGTTCTCCGGCACGATGCCGATCCACGCCGCCAGGTGTCGGCCGTTCTCGAACAGCTTAGCATCGGTGACACGGGCCCTGAGCGCACTGGCGATCACCGGACCGACCGAGGGGATCGTCTCGAGCCGGGGGCCTAGCTCGCTCGCCTTGTTTTCCTTGCGCAGTGTGCTGTCGAGGGCGGCGATCTCGGCACTGACCATCTCGATCTGTCGCACAAGTACCACCAGGGCTGCGCGTGCTGTCGCGGGCAGCCGCCGATCGCTCTCGTCACGGACGATTGCTGCCAACTCGCCGAGCCCGAGTAGGCCTCTTTCCGCGATGATGCCGAGCTCGCTCAGGTGCCCGCGCACGCCGTTGATCAGCTGCGTGCGCTGACCGATCAGCTGCGAGCGCGCGCTATGCAGCATCGACAGACCTTGTTGCTCGAGCCCCTTCACCGGCACGAACGACATGCTCGGCCGCGTCACCGCCTCGCAGATCGCCGCGGCATCACCCGCGTCCGTCTTGCCGCGCTTGACATAGGCCTTGACGTACTTCGGCGGCATCAGCTTCACCGTGTGCCCCAACTTGGCAATCTCACGCGCCCAATAATGCGCACTGCCGCAGGCCTCCATGCCGACCAGACACGGCGCCAGCTTGGCGAAGAACGCCAACACCTCCTTGCGTCTGAGCTTCCGGGCGACGACGACCTTGCCCTCGGCATCGACGCCGTGGACTTGGAACACCTTCTTTGCAAGGTCGATCCCGATGGTGGTAATTCTTGTCATGGACGGCCCTCTCTGGTGATTCGTCTCAACGATCACTCTACGGCACCTCGATGCCTTGTGAGGCGCCGTCCACCTCATCAAAAACGGCGGTTACTTGTGGGGCTGTGTCCGTGCCTTCCAACAGGTCAGCTCGACCCCGAAGGACGGACTAATGATGACGCTGGCGCCATTCAAAATCTGGTTGTGTGCCACGGAGGCATGACAGCGCATGGCGCGGGGCCTACCCCGCCCAGCCTGGCGCATGTGGGCTGAGTATCGGGCTCAGGAGGCGGAGTGACGGCCGGCTCGGGCCTCAGGCTACTTCTACAAGCCTTCGAACCGATGCCCGGCAACGCGGGTGTAATGGGCGGTGTGCTTGGGATCGCGGTGGCCGAGGTAATCTTGCATCGTGCGCAGCTCGCTCCCCTGATCCGCAAGCTAATAGCCGCAGCTGTAACGCAGCATGTGCGGCCACACCTTGGCGACGGCGATCTGGGCAAAACCCGATGGCGTCACGCCGCGCGCGATCGCGCACTGCCGCTCGACCGCAGATGTCCAGTCGGCCGTGCGAACGGCGCGCACCTGGGATCTCCCGCTATCGGTGCGCGGCGGCGGGCACGATTGGGCGGGCCGCTCGCTGTGCGGCGGTCTCGTCATTGACCTCACCGGCATGCGCCGTGTAGACGCCTATCTTAAAAATTGCACGGCCCGGATCGGCGGTGGCGCGCGCGCATTCGATGCAATCCACGCGATCCACCCGCATGGCCTCGCGGCCGTGACCGGCGCATGCGGCGGCGTCGGCATGGCGGGGCTCACCCTTGGCGCCGGCTATGAATCCTTGATCGGCCGGTTCGGCCTTGCCCTCGACAATCTGCTCGCCGCCGAGGTCGTTCTCGCGGACGGCCGGATCGTCATCGGCACGCGCCCTCGTCGTGTTAGAGCGGAGGCTCAACTCCACCTTCCTTCTTGCAGGCGATGCCCGCCTCCTCCAGATCGAGCTCACGTTCGATGCGGCGACGCGCTTCATCGGTGATTCGGCCATCCTGCAACAGCCGGTAAATATATTCGCGTTCCGCGGCAATCAGCTCCGCCCGGAGGTCCGCCGCTATCGAAGCGGCGTCGAGCCGGTCTGACGTATGGCTTGGCAGCCGCCCCGTTCGATATTCGTGACGAGCCCGCAAGATCGCCAGAACCCCGGGCGAAATTTGGCCATTCGCCACGAGCTGTTCCAACCGGTTTTGCGCCACATCCAACGCCCCTGACCGTGCGGCGAGCTCGGCTTTGTGCTCGCGCTGACGCTCGTCCGCGGCGTCGTGCGTCAACCTGAGCCACCGGACGATGCCCGGCAACAGGAGCCCCTGGCCCACCAACGTGACAATGATGAGGCCGAAGGTGATGAAGAGAATGAGATCGCGGTTCGGAAACGGCGCCCCGGCTGCAGTAGTGAGGGGAATAGCTAGTGCCGCCGCGAGCGAGACGACGCCGCGCACGCCGACGAAGGCTAGAAAGAAGGCCCACTGCCAGGGCGGAGACGGATCGCGCCGTGCAAGCGCCGGGCTCAGCCAACGCGGCAGATAAATCGCCGGATATACCCAGATGAACCGCGCAATGATGGTCACCACCACCGTGAGCAGAACGGCAAGCCCGAGATCACGTAGCAAGACCGTATCTAGCCGATCAAACAGCGTCCTGGCCTGCAGGCCGGTCACCAGAAAGACGAACCCTTCCAGGAGATAGATCACTAGGTCCCAGAAAAAGATACCTTGCAGCCGGGTCGCTGCCGGAATGAGCAGCGGCCCGTTCCAGCTCACAAACAAGCCGGCTGCGATCGTCGCTAGCACGCCCGAACCTCCCAAATGCTGGGGAACCCAGAACGCAGCGTAGGGCGTCATCAACGACAGCGTGATCTCAACGCGGGGGTCGCGCGCCCACCGACGCAAGCGAAGGCTAAGCCATCCGATACCAATGCCGTACGCGATCTCGCCGGCCACTATTAAGGCAAACGTGCCAGCGGCTTGCCCCAAGGAAAACTGGCCCGTGCTGACTGCGGCAACAGCAAAGCGGTAAAGAATCAAAGCCGTGGCGTCATTGGCAAGCCCCTCGCCTTCAAGCACAACAATGAGCCGACGTGGAAGTCCCAAACGGCGTGCGATGGCGACCGGCGCGACCACGTCGGGCGGTGCGACAATAGCGCCAAGCACGAACGCAACCGCGAGGGGCATCCCAAGCAGCCCGTTTGCAACCGCTGCCACTGCACAGGTGGTGAATACGACGCAGCCGAATGCGAACAGCGTGATCGGGCGCAGGTTGAAACGAAATTCGCGCCAGCTCATGGCAACGCCCGCGGAATAGATCAGCGGTGGCAGAATGAAGAGCAGCACAAATTCCGGCGCAAGCTCGATCGGCGGCAGGCCTGGAGCCAGAGCAAGCCCGATGCCCGCGATGACAAGAAGAATGGAAGGAGCGGTGTTGAGCCGCCGTGCAACGATGGCCACAACCACCAGCACAGCAAGCAGCGGCAGTAGCGTCTGGAGCGTTGCCGTCATTACATCACACCAGGTTTGTCAGCGGACATCGAACCAACATGCACATCGGCACTACGTGGAAACGACTTGGCCCACGGTCAGTCAGACGCCGTTGAGTATATCAAACACTCGATCGAAACGTGGAATTCGAGGATCTCACTTTGAAATCGCCGCCGCTAAGGCGTCGTCCTCCGCCACGGCCAGCGTTACGGCCCCGCAACCCCTTCGGACCGGCCGTCAAATTCTGCGCCCATTCACGTGAATGCGGCGGCCTATGCCGCTCTGCTGGCCATCGACCACGGCGACCCGGGCCTCTATAATATCGCACAGTCGAACAGACACGTTGCGACCGGAGCTGGGTTGGACTCCCGGTTTTCGTCTTCCGGCCCGACGATTCCGGACGGCGGTTCAGCGCAGCATGCACTGCGGGCCGCATCGTTGCGCAACGCCGCCCCTCATCTCGGAACCCGGCAATGAGGTGCTCGTTGCAGCATCCAGATCCCCGGATGCAGGAGCTTTGGCTGAGGTGGCGATCGCGCGTGCTTTACCTGCGATGGTCCCCGAAAGAGGAGATCCGGCGACGCCATGCCGTTCAAGGTTGAAGTAGGTCCGCCACAGATAGCCATTCACCATGGCCAGACGGTGCTAGTCACCGATCTCGACGCTCAAATCAGGTGGCCGAGTGAGCGCGGCCTCTTTTTCTTTGATACCCGCGTGCTCAGCAGCTGGAGGATTTACGCCAACGGCGTGCCCTGGGACCTATTGAACGGCGGCGCCACGAGCTACTACACCTCCCACGTCTATCTCACCAATGGCGCGATCCTGACCGAGGACGGTGCCATTCCGCCACGCACGCTTGGCCTCGTCGTGAGCCGATCCATCGCCGGCGGTATGCACGAGGACCTCGACATCACCAATAACAGCATGAAGTGGGTGCGCTTCCAGCTCGAGATTGCACTGCGCTCCGACTTTGCAGACATTTTCGAGGTCAGATCAGGCAGCATCGTGCGCCGTGGGCGCATTACGACTGAATGGTCAGATTCGGGACAGCAGCTGCGCACTATGTATCGCAATGCCGATTTCATGCGCTCACTGACGGTCACGCCCGAGCGTGGCGAGAAAACGGCCGTGTACGCCAACGGGCGTCTAAGCTTTGAGGTAGTTCTTTCTCCGGGCGAGGCGTGGCACTCCTGCCTTCTCTACGCGCTGATGGACGGAGAGCAGCATTTTGCGGCCCCCCATCATTGCGTCTCGGACAGTCACAAGCTGCCGCACGCCGGGACGCTCGCCGACTGGCTGCGGACGGTACTCAAGATCCGAACAAGCAACGAAGAGTTCTACCGCCTTTACCATCAGGCGCTCGAGGACATGGCCGCGCTGCGCTTGCCCATCGGCAGCACCGATCACATGGCGTTTTTGCCTGCAGCTGGGCTGCCCTGGTTCATCGCACCGTTCGGTCGTGACAGTCTGATCGCATCGCTGCAAAACCTGCTCATCTATCCTGGGTTCGCGCGGGGTGCGCTGGAAATACTGGGCTCACTGCAAGCTAGGGAGCACGATGACTACCGCGATGCTGAGCCCGGCAAGATTCCGCACGAAATGCGCTTTGGGGAGCTGGCGCATTTCAAGCTGATACCCCATACGCCCTACTACGGAACGGCGGATGCCACTCCGCTCTATCTCATCACGCTGCACGCGACCTGGCGTGCTACGGGCGACAGGACGCTGCTCGAGAAGCACCTTGAGACCGCTGAGAGATGTCTGTTCTGGATCGACAACGACGGCGACCGCGACGGCGACGGGTTCCAGGAGTACCAGACGCGATCCGCTGTCGGTTACGAGAACATGGGCTGGAAGACTCCGGCGACGCCGTGGTCTATCCGGACGGATCGCTGGTGAAGGGACCCAAGGCGCTCTGTGAGCTGCAGGGGTACGTCTATGATGCCTGGCTGAGGATGGCCGAAATCTTCGACGAGCTCGGCAAGCATGAGCGGGCTCGCGAGCTGCGCGGAAGGGCCGCCGGCCTGTTCGAACGTTTCAACGAGGTATTTTGGGACGACGATCTCGGCTTTTATGCCTACGCGCTCGACGGTGACAAGAAGAAGGTCCTGACGGTTGTCTCGAATCCCGGGCATTGCCTATGGTCCGGCATCGTTCCTCCCGAACGGGCGGCCAAAGTGGTGCAGCGGCTGATGGCGCCGGATATGTGGAGCGGATGGGGCATCCGCACGCTCTCCAGCAAGCACCCAGCATTCAACCCCTACAATTATCAGACGGGGTCGGTATGGCCGCACGACAATGCCCTCATCGCCATCGGCTTCAAGCGCTACGGGTTCGGCTCGGAGGCGGCACGCATTGCCCGCGCCATCAGCGCAGCCGGGAGCCACTTCCTGTTCAATCAGCTCCCTGAGCTCTACACCAGCACCGAGCGTCGCCAAGCGGATTTCCCGGTCCAGTACCTTGGCGCCAACGTGCCTCAGGCCTGGGCCGCCGGCTCGGTGTTCACGCTGATGCAGGTGATGCTGGGCATCATGCCGGATGCGCGCACTGGCAAGCTGTACCTGGACCCCGAGCTTCCCAGCTGGTTGCCGGATCTCACAGTCCTTGACCTTCGCATGGATCAGTACCAGTTCGACATTCGCTTCTGGCGCGAAGGGGAAGAGACGAAGTTCGAGGTGCTGCGCGGCAATGCCAAGTCGGTCGAGCGCAGTCGGATGGGAGCGCAGTTTGATCGGCTGAAGAGGGAGCAAGAATTGACTGTTCCCTGAAGGCCGGTCTGTCGAAATGCGCTAGCCTGCCATTTTTCTCGAGATCCCAGCGACCACGACGTCGCCGCCGCGTCGAGTGAGACGGGAGCCATCTCGGCATCAATGTCGGACCCGTGATCGAGCGCCCGCCGGTGCCTCACGGTGTGACGACATGCATGGCGGTTCGCGCAAGGCCGACCGACATCTTTCCGGAGATCAGGATCCCAGTGGTCACGGTGATCTGGTCGTACACCGGCCGGAGCACGCCGGAGATCGAGCAGCGCGTCACCACCTATAGCGAGTTGCGATGAGCACGAGTGTAAGCGGCATCAAGAACATTGAGGCCCGGCGTGGCCTCCGCGACTTCCATACTGGCAGTGGATAACTGACGGTGCCATCGGCTTTTTCAGTTTTTTGCCCACACGAGTTGCCGCTGCGAAAGCATTACCTATGAAGCCGATATCAATTTGGCTCAAGGCACCGCCAGGTGTCACTGCACCTACTGCATGAAGGCTCGGCATGGAGGGCGTTTGTGACCATCTATAGGTGGGGGACGACGCGCACTGCGCGCGGGACAATGCGAGCCCAAGCAACGCGGCACCTGCCAACACGACAGTGCGCGTGCCGAACCGGTCACGCGCCGCGCCCCAGCCGAAGGCGCCGAGACCAATGACCAGAGAAGTTTGCCATTTGCTTGGAGGCGCTTGGCCGCTGCAAGCAAGGCCCCATAGGTGCGAGGGTCGAGGCAGGAACGAGGATCGTTTCTCGCCCGCCGGCCGCCGGAGGCGGTTGCCCGCACCCCGCTGCCACAGGTTTATTTCGATCTCGACCCTCGGCCGCGCAGCTGTACCGGGCCGGTATCGTGCAGGCTCAGGGCCGTCCCAATGAGTGCGAGGTGCGAAAACGCCTGTGGGAAATTCCCGGTCTGTCGCCGCAAGTGGGTATCATACTCTTCGGCGAGCAGCCCAACATCGTTGCAAAGCGACACCAGGCGCTCGAATAGAGAACGTGCTTCGGCGTGGCGCTTCTGCAAAATGTAGGCGTCCGCCAGCCAGAAGCTGCAGGGGAGAAAGGCACCTTCGCCTGGTGGCAGACCGTCAATATCGATCTTGGTGCGATAGCGCATCACGAGGCCATCCGATAGCAGCTCCCTTTCGATCGCGGCGACCGTGCCACGCATGCGTGGGTCATCCGCTGGCAGGAATCCGACAGTCGCAAGTCGCAATAGACTGGCATCCAGATCGCTACTACCAAAGCTCTGCGTAAAGGCGTTCAAGCTCCGATTAAATCCTTGAGAGCAGATCGTCGCATGCATATGGTCGCGGAGATGCCGCCAGCGATCCAATGGAGCCTGCAGCCTGAAGCGCTCCGCGTCGCGCACCGTTCGGTCCAGCGCTACCCAAGCCATGACCTTTGAATAGGTAAACTGCCGAGCACCGCCTCTCACTTCCCAGATCCCGTCATCGGGTTGATCCCAGATTTGCAACAGATGCTCGATCAGTTTCTCTTGCAATGCCCACCCGGAAGGCGCAGGCGAAAGTACATCGCCGCGCCCTTGGTGGAGGGCGTCGACAAGCTCTCCGTAGATATCGAGCTGCAACTGGTTGGAGGCCGCGTTTCCCATGCGCACCGGTGCGGAGCCATGATAACCGGGCAGCCACGGCACCTCCCACTCGTTGAGCTGTCGCTCGCCGGCCAACCCGTACATGATTTGGATTTGCTCGGGGCTGCCTAAGGCGGCACGCAGCAGCCAATCGCGCCAAGCACGCGCCTCATCACGGTATCCGGCGGACATCAGCGCCATCAGCGTAAGCGTGGCGTCGCGGAGCCAGCAGTAGCGATAGTCCCAGTTGCGTATGCCGCCGATTTGCTCGGGCAGAGACGTGGTAGGGGCAGCAATGATGCCCCCGGTGGCTGCATGCGTGAGTGCCTTCAGGGTTAGCAGCGAGCGCTGCACCACGCCCCTCCAAGGTCCCTCGCTGCGGCACTGCCCACACCACTTACGCCAATGCTCCGAGGTCTCAGCCAGCGCAAGTTGCCAGTCCATGGTCTCGGGCACTGCAAGATGCGACGGGCCGTAGGTCATCACGAATGGAACACGCTCACCTCTAGCAACGCTGAATTTGGCAACGGTTGCGAGGTTATCGCCGCGCAGTTCGACCGGAGTGCGCAGTGTCACTCTGTTGGGCCCGACTACAGCACTGATGCCGCAGTTGTCTTCCAGCCTGTTTACCCAGGGAACCGAGCTGCCATAATCGAAACGCAGTTTCAAGTGCATGCCCATTTCCACCTTGCCGGCGCGTCCCTCGACCAGACGGACAAGGGACGAGTTGGCACGGTTGATCGGCATGAAATCGATCACCGCGACCTGCCCGTCCTTGGTCGTGAAGACCGTCTCCAGCACCATGGTGCCATCACGATACGCACGGGTGACACGCGGCGCGGGATCGGCAGGGCAAAGGCGCCACCGCCCGTGGTCGGAAGTGCCGAGCAGAGCCGCGAAGCAAGCCTGGCTATCAAAGCGGGGCCAACAAAGCCAGTCTATTGACCCATTGCGACCGACGAGGGCAGCGGTCGTACAATCACCGATCAGAGCATAGTCCTCGATGGCCAGCGGCAAGTCCATTTGTCCGGTTGTGTCGGCATGGCCATGCTGTGCCACCAAGTTTGGCGGCGATCTGCGTTTTAGCCTACGACGGACTCGCGGGAGCGCAGGGCGAGCGGGGACGCGCGCAGCATCGATTGATCGATCGGTCCAGCGCCCGGCGATGCTTTGTTCATTTTGCATGGCAACTCCGCAAATAATCGCCCGGCTTCCATGCCAAACATGCAACCATCTGGCCCCATCCTACTTGCTTCACGCTTAGGAAACGGCGGGACCTCCCGGACGAAAGCAGCCGTCGAGCCATGGCCAGACCTACGGAACTGGTCGGACCGGCATTGGGTCTGGCGTGGTCGGATCCTACCGCTGTCATCTGACTGCCCCTTCAATCTCGAGTAACAGGAACCAAAGGCATGGCTTTTGTTTCTGGCAAGAAGGTCCAAAGGATCATGAGGGCGATCAGCGCCACGCCCGCTACGCCCGCAAATCCGGCCGCGTTGCCAAAATTTTCGGCGACCAAGCCCGACGCCGTAGTGCTTAGTGCAGCACCGATACCGGCGAACGTACCAACAAAACCCTGTGCGAGGTTGAATCGCCCGGTACCCCTCGTTATGTCGGCGATTACCAAGGGAGTGAGCACACCCAGCACCGCCCCTGTGATGCCATCGAGAAGCTGGACGGCGACGAGCACTGCCGGATCGCTAACGAGCCCAAAGCACACCGCACGGATTGGTAAGGCGCCAAACCCGATGAGCAGCAGCGGCCGTCGACCCCATGCATCGGCGCGCTGGGCAACCCATGGAGCCAGAGCAGCAACGACTATCTGAGGAACCACGATTAGTGCTGAGATGACGAGTGACAATCCCCTGCCTTGTACCAATGTCTCCCCGAGGAGCGGGAACATGGATGCGTTGGCGAACTGGAACAAGGCTATGCAAGCGGTAAAGACCAGAAGCGGATAACTCGCATAGATAGTGCGGCGCGAGCGTCTTGTGGGCCGCTCGATCTTGTTATTACCGGAAGCGGCCCCGCAGGCACGACCAATATGTATTTCGGCAGCGCGGATTTGGCTGAGGGCGACCAGGGTCGCAATCGCCAGCGCCACGGTAGCAAGAAATATAGCCTGGTAAGAGAAGAAGTATGCGAGTACACCCAGCAGCCATGAAGTCGTGAATGCACCAATGGCCGCATAGCGCTGATTGCGTCCTAGCCGCTCGGCCAATGCGGCGTGCCCGACCAATCCAAGGCTGATCGCGGCTACCGCCGATCCGAGAAATCCTCCGGTCGTACCTTGGACCACTTGGGCCGTGAGCACGAGCGGGAAGCTTGGCTGCAAGGCCAAGATCCCGGCGCTGAGGCCGATCATTGCGACGCCAAGTGCGACCAGGCGCCGCTTCGATCTCACCGCATCCAGCAGCTCCCCCCCGGGGAGTTGGCTCAACAGTCCAGCGATACCGCCGACAGTCAGGACGAGGCCAATCTCTGTCTGCCGCCAGTGACTAGAAGCCAAATAGACGACAACGAACGGTCCCAGACCGGCAAGCGTCCCTGCCAGCAAAAAGGTGAGCCAGTCGAGGCCGCGCAAACTTTGTTGCGAGGGTCGGGCTTCGCCCGCATCGAATAGTGTCAGGTCGGTCGCTACCATGAGAGCTGTTAGCTAAGGCCGCAGCGCAGAAATACTGTCGGCAAATTTTGCGAACCGCACACCCGTTGCCCTGATCCATGCTGCTGTAATGGCCAAGATCCTCTATTAGTCAGCGCTGAGCCCTACCAACCAGTGCTTTGGCGATTTCCGTCACCCGCCCCGGCTCGAATCCGAATTTCCGCTGCAGTTCTTTGAGTGGCGCCGATGCGCCAAATGTCTTCATGCCGATGCTGCGGCCCGAGCTGCCGACGTAGCGCTCCCATCCGAAGGTCGAAGCCTGCTCCACAGCGATGCGTGCCGTCACATCGGGTGGAAGCACGCTATCTTGGTAAGCTTTTGTCTGTCTTTCGAAGATGTCCCAGGACGGCATCGAGACCACCCGCGAGCGGATCCCTTCGGCGAGCAGTTCCTCGTGGGCATCGACGCAGAGGCTGAGCTCGCTGCCCGATGCAATGAGCATGACTTCAGGGTTTCCGCCGGGAGTGTCCCCGAGCACATATGCCCCCTGAGCAACCCCGGACGCAGGCGCGTATTTGCTCCGGTCTAGTGTCGGTAACGGCTGGCGCGAGAGGGCCAGTACTGCCGGTTCGTGTCGCAGCTGCATGATGTAGCGATAGGCCTCGACGACCTCATTGGCATCGCCGGGCCGCAAAAGCACCACGCCGGGCATTGCTCGAAACGAAGCGAGCTGTTCCACCGGCTGATGCGTCGGACCATCCTCGCCGTCTCCCATGGCATCATGGGTGAAGACAAAGATCGTCGGCAACTCCATGAGAGCGGACAGCCGAATTGCGGGTCGAGCATAGTCGCTGAAGATGAAGAAAGTCGCGCCAAAAGCCCGCAGTTTTGACAACGCCAGTCCGTTGACCACGGCTGCCATCGCGTGTTCGCGCACACCGAAATGCAGGTTCCTGCCCCCCGGGGTATCGGGCTGAAAGTCCTCGACACCCTCAAACGTCAATGTGGTTTTGGTGGAGGGAGCGAGATCGGCCGATCCGCCCAACAGCCAAGGGATGTTCCGCGCCAGCGCGTTGAGCACTTTGCCCGAGGCATCTCGTCCCGCGATGCCCTTGTGGTCGGCCGGAAAGACGGGCAGCCCCGAGCTCCATCCGGTCGGCAGCTCACGCCGCTGCATCTTATCGATCTCGGTCGCGAGCTCGGGATATTTCGCCTGGTACCCCGCGAACAGCTCGCTCCAGCGACGGTGGGCCTGTGCCCCGCGCGCGCCAATTCCGGCGGCAAAGTGCTCGCGTACTGCGTCGGGAACCAGGAATTTTGCAGCCTCGGGCCAGCCATAATCGCGCTTGACGAGGCGAACCTCTTCCTCACCCAGCGGCTCGCCATGCGCCGCAGCAGTATCCTGCTTGTGCGGCGACCCGTAGCCGATGTGACTGTCCAGAATGATGAAGGTTGGACGCCCCTTGGTCCGGTGAAAGATTCCCACGGCGTGCTCGATCCGGCCGATGTCGTTTGCATCGCCTACCCGCAGCACATTCCACCCATAACCTAGGAACCTGGCCGCGATGTCCTCGGTAAATGTGATGTGCGTGTTGCCCTCGATCGTGATGTGGTTGTTGTCATAGATCCAGCAGAGATTGTCCAAGCCGAGGTGGCCCGCCAGCGAGGCAGCTTCCGACCCAACCCCTTCCATCATGCAGCCATCACCGCAAACCACGTAGACGTCGTAGGCGAAGATCTCGAAGTTGGGCCGATTGTAGCGGCTGGCGAGCCACTTCTGGGCGATCGCCATGCCCACGCTGGTGGCGACGCCCTGCCCGAGCGGACCAGTCGTGGTTTCGACACCGGAAACCCAGTGGTACTCCGGGTGGCCGGGAGCCTTGCTGTCGAGCTGGCGGAAGCGGCGAAGGTCGTCGAGCGAAACCGCGGGCTGACCAAGCCGTTCGTAGTCGGCATTAACCGCACGGGTGCCGCTGAGGTGCAGTACCGACCAAAGCAGCATCGATGCGTGGCCATTGGAGAGCACGAACCGATCACGATTGGGCCAAATCGGGTCTTGCGGATCGAAGCGCATGACCCGGTTCCACAGGGTATAGACGAGCGGTGCCAGCGCCATCGGCGTGCCGGGATGCCCAGAGTTTGCCTGTTGGACCGCGTCCATCGACAACGTGCGAATGCAATCGATCGACAATCGGTCGAGTTGCGCCTGCGTCGTTGGTCGGCGCCAATTCTCCATTGTGTCAGCGATAGCAGTCATCTTTATACCTCCGTGTCAGGATTCGAGCTCTGGTGCCGCCGCGCGATCAGCGAGTACGAGCGCTCGGTCCTTACGTACCTGCGAGGCAGGAATTGCGGGATCGTCACCGCGCAATTGCGCCAGGGCTCCGGCCTTCTCGCGGCCGGTCACCAGCCACAACACCTGGCGGGAGCGGTTGATGATCGGAAAAGTCAGCGTCATCCGACGTCTGCCTTGATACGGATTGGTGATGGCAACGTCCGCATCCTTGACGGCCAGCACTGGGTCTCCAGGGACTAGGGATGCGGTGTGGCCGTCCGCCCCCAAGCCGAGATGCACGAGATCGAGCACCGGCGGCTGGCCCGCCAGGCCGCACAAGGTCTCAGCGTATTGCCCAGCTGCGTGCTCGAGGTCCGCCGCTTCGACCGGCATGTCATGCACGTTTTCGGGGGGCAGCGACGTGCGATCGAGCAGGCTTTCACGCAAATGCACCAGGTTCCGCTGCGGATCGGTTGCCGAAGCCACCCGCTCGTCCACCTGCACAACATGAATTTTCTCCCAGGGGAGCTGCGCGTCCGCCAATGCGTGCAGCATCAGCCATGGGGTACGACCACCGCTGACCGCCATGATGAAGCGTCCGCGCGCAGCCACGGCTGCACGCGCTAGGTTGGCGATCCTCGTCGCCGCTGCGTCGGCAACCGATTGTTCATCAGAGTGAACTTCGATGTTCATGCAGGGACTTCCTCTCGCCGTCCGTGGGCAGTGCAACGAGAAGCTGGGATCGGGCCATGTTTTGAGCGCGACCCGATGCCTGCAACTCGCGCTTACGAAGCAGATCTCTCCACGTGTCCGCCGAATTCATAGCGCATCGCCGATAGCAGCTTGTTTGCAAACGCCGCTTCGCCGCGCGAGCTGAAGCGTTCGTAAAGGGCGGTAGAAAGCACAGGCACTGGTACGGCCTCGTCAATCGCCGCCTTGATTGTCCAGCGCCCCTCACCAGAATCGGAGACTTGGCCGGCAAAGTTGCTAAGCCCGGGGTCTTTCGCCAGCGCGGTTGCGGTCAGGTCCAGCAGCCATGACGCGATGACGCTCCCACGTCGCCAAACCTCGGCAATATCGGGCAGATCGAGGTCGTAGCGATAATGCTCCGGGTTACGTAGCGGCGTCGTTTCCGCGTCGATCGCGTGCACTCTCCCGCCGACGTTGGCGTGATGCAAAATGCTCATCCCCTCAGCGTAGGCGGCCATGATTCCGTATTCGATGCCGTTATGGACCATCTTCACAAAGTGACCGGCGCCATTCGCCCCGCAGTTCAGGTAGCCCAGCTCGGCGGTGCCATTCGTCTGTTCGCGCCCGGGCGTTCGAGGGAGGTCTCCCGCGCCAGGGCAGAGCGTCTTGAAAATCGGATCGAGATGCTGAATAGCGCCCTCCGGTCCGCCGATCATCATGCAATAACCGCGCTCCATACCCCAGATGCCGCCGCTGGTTCCGACATCCACATAGCTGATCCCTCTCGGCGCGAGGTCGTTGGCGCGGCGGATGTCATCGACGTAGTAGGAGTTACCGCCGTCGATGAGGATATCGCCGAGGTCCAGGTTAGGCGCGAGCTCGGAGATCGTCTTGTCCACCACCGCTGCCGGGACCATCAACCAGATCGCTCGCGGTTTCTCGAGCCGCCGTACAAGGTCGGACAGCGACGAGGCTGCGACCGCAGTATCTGCCAGTTCTTCGACCGCTTTCGAGGACATGTCGAACACCACGCACTGATGGCCGCCTTTGAGAAGTCTGCGCACCATATTCGCGCCCATCCTGCCCAGTCCGATCATCGCCAACTGCATGACATCACTCCCGGAGTTAAAGCCGCCCGCAAGCCCTGCATTGCGGCGGCAATTCCTTCGCCAGCATCGAAAATTTCTGACCCGGCTACCAGCACGTCGGCGCCGGCGGCGACCGCTAGCGGAGCAGTTGCCGGATCGATCCCGCCGTCCACCTCAAGCGCGCAGTTCAACTGCATTTGATCGATCATATTCCGTGCGCGCCTGATCTTCGGGAGCATCGAGCGCAGGAATTGCTGATGTCCAAAGCCGGGGCTCACTGTCATGACCAGCACTTGCTCGACGTCTTGCATGACTTCTTCCAGAACGGTCGCCGACGTGGCTGGATTTACGGCCGCACCGACCCGCTTTCCCAAGGCCTTGATGCGTCGAATGGTGCGCGACAGAACGTTGTTGCCCTCCCAGTGGACCAGAAATGAATCCACACCAGCATGCGTGAATTCCTCGAGCAAGGAATCGGGATTGGTGATCATCAGGTGTGCCTCGAGCGGCAGGCGTGTAACCCTTCGCAAGCAACCGATGATCGGCGTGCCCATGGAAATGTTGGGAACGAAGTGGCCGTCCATGACGTCCACGTGAATGCGGTCTGCACCGGCTCTTTCGGCCTCAGCCACTTGATCGCCCAAGCGGGCAAAATCGGCTGCGAGGATGATGCGTCACGCTGCTCCCCTCAGCTTGCGGTAGCGGCGGATCAGACTGTTGGTCGAACTGTCATGCTCGAGCCTAGGCTCGGCGATGCTCTCGAGCTCTGGGATGATACGCTGTGCCAGGACTTTGCCGAGTTCGACCCCCCACTGATCGAACGAGTTGATGTCCCAGATCGTACCCTGGGTAAACACGCTGTGCTCGTAAAGTGCAACCAGCTTTCCCAGCGTCGTCGGCGTCAGGCGATCCATCAGAATTGTATTGGAGGGCCGATTGCCTTCGAACACCCGGTGCGACACCAGCCAATCGGGTGTCCCTTCGGCCACAACTTGTGCGCGCGTCTTTCCGAAGGCCAGGGCCTCGGTCTGAGCGAATACATTCGCCAACAGCATATCGTGATGGCGTCCGAGCGCGTTGAGCGATTGTCCGAAAGCGATGAAATCGCAGGGAATGAGCCGCGTACCCTGATGCATCAATTGATAGAAGGAGTGCTGACCGTTGGTGCCCGGCTCTCCCCAATAGATTGGACCGGTTTGATAGTTCACCGGCGCCCCGCTGAGCGTCACGCTCTTGCCGTTACTCTCCATGGTCAATTGCTGGAGGTAGGCTGGGAAGCGCTGCAAGTACTCGTCGTAAGGCAACACCGCGAAGGTTTGCGCGCCAAAGAAGTTGCTGTACCAGACGCCGAGCAGGCCCATAAGCACCGGCAGATTGCGCCGAAACGGTGCGGTGCGGAAATGTTCGTCGATAGCATGGAAGCCGGCCAGCATGGCGTAGAAGTGCTCAGCGCCGATCGCCAGCATAGTCGACAGGCCAATTGCCGAATCCATCGAGTAGCGCCCGCCGACCCAGTCCCAGAATTCGAACATGTTGGCTGTGTCGATGCCGAAGTCCGCCACTTGTTTGGCATTCGTCGAAACGGCAACGAAATGCCTGGCAACAGCCCTCTCGTCACTTGCCAAGCCTGACAACAACCAGTCGCGTGCGCTGCGTGCGTTGGTCATCGTCTCCAGCGTCGTGAAGGTCTTTGACGAGACGATGAATAGCGATTCTGCTGGATCCAGATCCCGCGTCGCCTCAACCAAATCGGTGCCATCGACGTTCGATACGAACCGGAACGTCAAGCTGCGGTCGCTGTAGTACTTGAGCAACTCATAAGCCATCACCGGCCCGAGGTCAGACCCACCGATCCCTATATTGATGACGTTGCGGATCCTTTTGCCGCTGTGGCCCTTCCATTGACCGCTACGCACTCGCAGCACGAACTCCGCCATTTTGTCGAGCACGGCGTGAACATCGGGCACGACATTTTTGCCGTCGACCATGACAGATGTGCCACGGGGAGCGCGCAAAGCCACGTGCAGAGCGGCACGGTTTTCCGTGACGTTGATTTTTTCGCCGCGAAACATAGCGTCGATTTTGGCGCGGAGCCCGGTTTCTCCGGCGAGCGCGATGAGCAGCTCCAGTGTCTCGTCAATTATGCGGTTCTTCGAGTAATCCAGATAGATGCCGGCCGCCTCCGCCACCATCCTTTCACCCCGTGAGGGATCGTCTGCGAATAACTTCCGCAGGTGCAGGTCGCGCATAGTCTTGTGGTGATCCGCAAGGGCTTGCCATGCCGCGGACGTAGTCCTCGACACGGCGAGCGACGCTTCCTGTTGTCCAGCCATAGTGCGAGCTTTCCTGTCTGTGCTTTCACTGCTTGCGAACGAGCCGCGCTGCGGCGAAGTTCATGCGGTCTCGCCCACCACCGAATTGCGCCAAGGCATTGGCCTGCGCTTGTCTTTGTCCACAACCGATCACCCAGTCGGGCTAACCCGCGCCAAGGCGGCGTGTCAGCCCGCCCTTGTCACACCGTTTCCCGCTCGGTGGCGGGCAGAGGTCCTGTATGTGCCACGCTAGCTCGCACGTTGGAGGGCCGCAGATTTCGATCGGATCACCTGCATCAAATCGTTCCAGGATTTGACGAAGGACTTGGCGCCGTCATCTTGAAGCCGAGCCGACAAGGCACGAACGTCGACCCCGGCCTGGGCAAACCGTGCCAGCACCGCTTCACCATCGCCCCCGTCCGGCGGCAAGGTCGCTCCGACACCGCCATGTTGCGCGAGCGCCCGCAGTGTCGCCTCCGGCATAGTGTTCACGGTGAATGGGGCGGCCAGGGCCATGACGTACAAGAGGTCCGAAACCTTCGGGTCTTTGCTGCCGGTGCTGGCCCAGAGCAGGCGCTGCGGCCGCGTACCAAGGTTATATGCGCGCATCCATCGCGGCGAGGCGAGCAGTTTGAGATAAGCCTTGTAGGTCACCTTGGCGACGGCAATCCCGAGCTGGTTCTTGAGCGCCTCGGGCACCTCGCTGGCCACTGCGACGTCCCAGCGGCTGACGAAAATCGATGCCACCGAGGCGATATCGGGTTTCAGGCCGGCCTCGATGCGCCGCTCTATACCCCGCATGAATGCCTCAGCCGCCGCTAGGTATTGCTCAGTGGAGAACAAGAGCGTGACGTTGATCGGCACGCCCGCAAAGATCGCCTCTTCGATCGCCGGCAGACCTTCCGGCGTGCCGGGAATCTTGATGAAGAAATTGGGACGTCGTGCGCGGGCGTGCAAGTCCCTCGCCGCGGCTATTGTGGCTTTCGTGTCGTGCGCCAGCAGTGGCGACACTTCCAGTGACACCCAGCCATCCACGCCGCAGCTTCGCTCGTAAATCTGCGCGAACAAATCTGCCGCCCGCGTCAGATCTTCCAGCGCCAGTTCGATAAACAATTCCTCGGGCGCGCGACCCGCCGCGAGCATCTTCGCGATCGCGGCATCATAGTCATTGCTGTTCTTGATTGCGTGGTCGAAGATGGTCGGGTTGGATGTCAACCCGGTGATCGACAACTCGTCGATGTATCGACGCAGCGTGTTGGCCTGCAACAGGCCGCGCGTAATATTGTCCAGCCACAGGCTCTGGCCCAGATCGTGTAGAACTTGGGTGGCTTTCACGGCATCACCTCCGCCACATTAACCCAACAGATAGCGTGCAACTGCTTTGGCAAATCCTTCCTCGTCGCAAGAATCGGTGACAGCGCTTGCTTGACGCTTCACCTCATCGTCAGCGTTGCCCATCGCAATGCTGAAGCCTGACCGCTTGAACATGGTCACGTCGTTCGGCTGGTCGCCGATGGTCGCGATTTCCACGCTCGGTATCCCGAGCTTGTCCGCCAGGTATGTGGTGACGAAGCCTTTATTCGCGTCGTGATGAGTAACATCAAGGTAGTAGGGCTGCGAACGAGCGGCTGTGGCATGCTGGCCCAAAATGGTCTGGGCGTCCGCTTCGCAGCGCGCAACCTCGGAGTGCGCATCGCTGATGCCAACTACCTTCACCACCTTGTCAAGCGCACCGGCAAAGTCACTGACAACCCTCGGCGCAAACTTTACGGTCCACGCCTCCCGATCGACATGAGGTGCTTTGGGATCGCGCACCAGCCAGTCGTTGCCGCTATAGACCCAGACGTCCAATCCATGTTCGACAATGAGATCGATTGCCGCCTTGGCGATGCCAGGCGGCAGGCGGCGCTCCTCGATGATGCTGAGGTCGGGACGCACGAACTGCCCGCCATTGAAGCCGGCGATGGGTGTGTCAAGGGCCAGTGACTCGATCAACATAGCCATCCCCCTGGGCGGTCGCCCGCTGGTGATGGCAAAGCTGATACCGGCACGGCGCAATCTCAGCACGGCGTCGCGCGCGCGCTCGGTCAATATCTTCTCGCGCGTAAGCAGGGTGCCATCTACGTCCGCCAGCAGAAGACGGATGTGCTGCTGCTCATTCATCATCGTTTCATCGCCGATAACGGGTCAATCGGTCGCCAGCCCCGGCTTCCCTCACGCAGCAACGCGTCAGCCGCATCCGGGCCGTCGCTACCAGAGCTGTAGTTAGGGAAATCAGCCACGTTTGCCGCCCATTCATCGAGCACGGGCTGCACGATGCGCCAGGCCTGCTCGACCATATCGGCGCGCATAAACAGGGTTGCGTCGCCGATCATGACATCATAGAGCAGCGTTTCGTATCCGACATTGGCTTGCTTCGGGAACCAATCGTCATAGTTGAACGCCATCTTCACCGCGGCGAGGTCCATCACCGGACCGCGAGCCTTCACCTCGAATTGCAGCGAAATTCCCTCGTCCGGCGCGATCTGCAGCACCAACCAGTTGGGCCGTAAGTTGTTGACCGGTGTGTCCTGGAATGCCGCGTAGGGCGCCTGCTTGAAGCGAATCGCGATTTCCGTCGTCCGCTGTGACAGGTGCTTGCCCGTACGCAAAAAGAACGGCACCCCGGCCCAGCGCCAATTATCGATTTCAAGCGCCATTGCGACGTAAGTCTCGATGTTGGAATTGCTCTCTACGTTTGCCTCGTTGCGATAAGCCTTCACCGACCTGCCTCGTACCGTGCCGGCGCCGTACTGGCCGCGCACCGCCCGCGCCGGCTCGACGGCGGGGATGGCGGCGAACACTTCGGCCTTCTTGCTGCGAACCGCCGCCGCATCGAAGCCCGTCGGCGGCTCCATGGCTACCATCGACATCAGGGTGAACAGATGATTGGGGACCATGTCACGCAGTGCCCCTGTCGTCTCGTAGAAGTTGGCGCGTTGCTCGACACCAAGCGTTTCGGCCACCGTAATTTGCACATGATCGATCCGATCTCGGTTCCAGATCGGCTCGAACAGGCCATTGGCGAAACGAAAAGCCATAATGCTTTGCACCGTGTCCTTGCCCAGAAAGTGATCGATCCGGAAAATCTGATCTTCGTGCAAGGTGCGCAGAATGTAAGAATTTAGCGCGCGTGCCGAGGCCAAGCTGTGGCCAAACGGCTTTTCGATCACGACGCGTCGCCAGAAACGCGGCTTTCTGTTCTCGTCCACGTATTGGTTGGTTAGTCTCGCCTTGCCGAGTTGCTCGATTACGGTAGCAAAGAAACGGTCGGGAACGGCGAGGTAGAAAATGACGTTGCCTCGAGTGCCATGCGTTCTCTCAAATTCGCTCAACGTCTTGCCGATCTTCTCGTACAATTCGGGTTGTGCCAGATCTCCCCGGGCGTAGCACATCTTCTCTGCGATCCGGCGCCAGGCCCCATCGTCGATTTCGTCGATGTTGAATTCCGAGTCGGTATTTGCGACGAAGCTTTTCAGTGTGTCGTGGAGCTGCTCGCGCCAACTCTCGGTAGTTCCCGGCGCCAGATCGACGCCGATCAATGCAAAGTCATCCGGCAGTACTCTAGTACGCGAGAGATTGTAGAGCGCCGGCATAATTAAACGCCGAGTGAGGTCGCCACCGGCACCAAAAATCACCATGGCGCACGGATCGGCAGGGCTCGCCTGTCGCCGTGGCGCCAATGGAGTCATCCCAGTTGGGTTCTTAGGCATGCTGGCGCAAGGTGCAGTTTGCTAAACCGTCAAATGCCCCCGTGGATCATGGGGTCTCAGTCGCGATACTTCCCATAGCGCTTGCCTCGCCCGTGATTTGGCTACGTCGTGCGGGGTAGGTCTGCCTATCGGGTGAAACCCGGAAATAAGCGTAGCTCAGGCAAAGCTCATGGCGATCTCGATCGCGAGCTTGCCATGGACCCTTTGTCCGGGCTTTGTAAAATTTAGGGCCCTCTCTCGCTGAGTTTGCTCGGGTTCCTCACTGGAGGCCATTCCGGTCGCTCTCCTGGCGAGTAGCGCCTGGCCGCCGGCACCTCGAGCGTCTCCTCGGGCGGCAAAGCCGATGGCGCGTCGGTGGCCATGCGATCTCCTTTCAGCTTCCGAACCGTGTGCCACTAAGGTGTTGACGACGGCCCGGGATGAACTGGGCGACCAAGTTGGTATGATGTGAAAGCAGGAGCCCCGCGCAGTGCTTGCAATTCTTTGATCGCAGCGGCGCTAGTTATATTGGAGTTCGGGATTTAAGCGCGGGCGTGTGATCAGGCGGCCTCCTCGAATAAGCCTAGCTCAGGCAAAGCTCAGCGACCTCGGTCGCGAACGTGCCACGGGCAATTTGGCCGGGCTTTGCAAATTTTAGGGCCCTGGTCTCGCATCGCTATATGATGGCTATGCAGATCGGACCTCGAACAGCTCCTGCCCGGCGGCGCTCCCGGCGTTGATTGCGCGCCGATATCGGTTTTGCGTGCCGTGATGATCGCATCGAAGGGCGCAACGATCTACTTGAAGGATTGCATCGCCTCCAGCTGGCGCAGATCGTTTCGTTGGCATCCACCAGTGCCTTCTCTGAGGCCTTGCCGCCGTGGCTGGTCAGCATGGAAGCCTGCGCCACGGCGCATCACTGGCGTGCCAGTTGAGGAAGTTTGGGCACGACGTTCCGCTGATGCTGGCCAGGGACGTGAAGGCTTACGTTAAGCGCAACAAAAGCGATGCCGCCGATGCGGAGGCGATTCAGGGTGTTTTGCAGGTAATTTTCGGCGGGTTTTTTGTATAGGGGGTAAGCAAGACCTGTCCCGGCTGCGGGTTTGCCCGCGAAATTCTCGTCTGCCAGAGCCGACACAACTGGCGTCAGCCTTCGAAGTTCCGCAGGCTGGAGCCCTATGAGGGTGAAGATCGGTGCCGGCGGGAGCTGGTAAGCAGGAGGTCGAGCGCGACCAAGAATTGCAGCCAAAGCGCCAAGCAGCACCAGCGCGACAGCAAGGCCAGAGCACAGAATGGGTCCGCTGATTTTGCGCATATTGGCCTTGGCGTTTACGATGAGCACACCATTCACGCGCCACCGCGCACTTGTGACCGCTGGCTCAAGGCTGAGGCGCCCGACGACACGCTCCAGCACCGCATCATTGCGCTTGTCCGCGCGTAGTGCGCCCGCCACCGAGACGCGGTCGCTGCCTTCGATGTTGGTGCTTTCAAGCTCGACGAGGTGCATGTCTCCGGCGGCCAAGCCCTGGAGAAGAAGAGCTCGCACGTGGGCCTCATCCGCGCCTCGACAGACCACACTGACGCCATAGGCCTGATCCGCCTCCGCAGCAGCAGCCGGCAGTTTCTGATTGATCCAAGTCATGGCCGGTCTCAGCAATAAGTTGATCCCGATGATCAACACGGTGGCCAGCACGGCATGGGCGAGAAAACCCGCACCACTGAGAACCCCAATGGCGGCCGAGCACCACAGCGTGGCCGCCGTGTTGAGCCCGCGAACGCTCAACCCTTCCTTGAAGATGAGGCCCGCGCCCAGGAACCCAATGCCGGAAACGACCTGGGCCGCGACGCGCGTTGGGCTTACCTCGCCGGGGAACAGCGCGCCAAACATCACGAAGGTGGCCGCACCGAGAGAGACGAGCGCATTGGTCCTGAGCCCGGCCAAGCGCTGGCGCCATTGGCGCTCAAAGCCAATGGCTGCTCCGAGCAACAGCCCAACCACAAGGTCGAGCGCTGAGTGTTCGATGCCCTTGACCATGACACGCTCGCTTCACGCCGGGTTTTCGAGGCTGAAGGTCCCGGAAGGCTCGTCGTAGGCGAACAGCTCGGCATAGCGGGCCAGCGAAATGACGCCGCGCAGCGTGCGGTCCGCCTCCACCTCCCCCATGTGATCCTCGAGCTCATCTTTGAAGCGAAGCATCGGCGCGCGATGGCTTGGGCGCTCGTCGAGGATGCGCTTGATTTGCGCAGCAAGCGGCACATGCGCAACGACGTGCTTGGCGAACAACGCCTTGCGCTCGTCGACACCAGCCTCCACGAAGCGGCGCCCCGCCTTGGTAAGTCGAATGTCACCTTCAAAAAGCTCTGCGAACCGCAAGAGCTGCAGCATTTCGGCAATTGGGAAAAGGTCGTCGACCTCCATGTGCAACTGTTGTGCAAGGGGCGGCAGATCCGCTTTGCCGCCAAAGGGTGGCGCCGCCAACGTTTCCATGAGACCGGAGAGCGCATTTGAGGACACCCGGGGGAGCACCATGGCGATCCCCGTACCCGGAAACGCCCCTTCCTTCGCCGGCGTCACCGCCTCCCTCGCGGTCATGCGGACGTAGATGTCGTCGACCAGCGCGCGGAATGCCGGATCGATCCGATTGCGCGGGTGCGGCAACCCAACCTTGATCTCGGCCACGACGCGTCCGGGGGTCGAGGACAGCACGAGGATGCGATCGCACATGAAGACTGCTTCTTCGATGTTGTGGGTGACGATCAGGATCGACCGCGTGGGCATGCGCCCTTCCAGCCACAGATCGAGGAGGTCGGTACGGAGGGTGTCGGCCGTCAGCACATCGAGCGCAGAGAATGGCTCATCCATGAGGAGGATCTTCGGCTGCACCACCAGGGCACGGGCCAAACCAACGCGCTGGCGCATACCTCCGGACAACTCCTTGGGATAGGCGCTCTCAAAGCCGTCGAGCCCGATCAGGTCGATGGCGGCGAGCGCGCGCTTGCGTCGTTCGTCCGCTGCGACCCGTTGCGCTTCGAGGCCCAGTTCAACGTTTGCCAGCACGGTCAACCAGGGAAACAAGGCGAAGCTCTGAAAGACCATAGCGACGCCTTCGACTGGCCCATGCACAGGGTGGCCATCTAGCAATACGTCCCCTGCACTGGCTGCATTAACCCGGCGATGACGCGCAAGAGGGTCGACTTGCCGCATCCCGATCGGCCGAGGAGGCCAACAATCTCGCTCCTCCCGCAGGTGCAGCGTGACGTTGTCGAGCACCAGGCCACGATCATAAAGATGCCGTAGCTGTTCGACGGTAACTAGCGTATCCGCTTCGGCGACCGGTTTGGCGACTTGGGTCATGAGGCATCTCCTCAGTCCAGACGGAGCTTGCGCTCGGCATAAGCGTAGAGCGGCCGCCACAGAACGCGGTTGATGAGCAGGACGAAAAACGACATCACGCCGATGCCCAACACGACGCGATGGAAATCACCGGCCTCGGTGGCCTTGGCGATGTAGGCGCCGAGCCCTGTTGCCTCCAGCTTGGTGTCACCCCAGCTCGCAACCTCGGCAACGATGCTCGCATTCCACGAGCCTCCGGAGGCGGTGAGCGCACCCGTCACGTAGTAGGGAAAGATGCCCGGCAAGATCACCTGGCGCCACCATTGCCAGGAGCGTAGGCGATAAATGCTGGCCGCTTCCCGTAGGTCAGTCGGGAAGGCGCTGGCGCCGGCGATAACGTTGAACAGGATGTACCACTGGGTGCCGAGCACCATCAGGGGTGAAAGCCAGACGTTGGGGCTGAGATGCCAAGCCGCGATGCCCACAACAAAAAAGGGAAACAGCACGTTGGCCGGAAACGCCGCTAGAAACTGAGCTATCGGCTGAACCCGCTCGCGCGGCCCATGGCCTCAAGCCGATCCACACACCGATCGGCACCCAGATGAGGCTGGCGACCGCAATCAGCACCCCCACACGCAACATCGTCAGCAGGCCGGCGCCACCTGCCTCGGTCAGGTCCTTGAGCCCGAGCGTGGTTCCGACATAGGCCACGATCGTCCACAAACTCCAGGCCGTGACCACAAGAACGATCGCGAGCCACAACCTATCGCCGAACTCTGCCGAGCTGGCCGATCCGCAAATGCGGGAACCTGCTGCGAGCCCAGCCCCGCGTGAACTCCGCCGGCATGCGTGGCAAGACGTCCCGGGCCCGTACAGCCATTGCAAAGATTTGCTTCAGAAACCGGGTGCGACGGATAATGTCATAGGCCCAAGATCTTGGACGGGCCTGCGCCGCGGTTGCCTCGCAGCGGAACTTGTCCGCCCAGGCCACCACAGGGCGGAAGATCAGCTGATCGTAGATCAAGATCACGATCGCCATCGCAACTACCGCCGCACCAACCGCGCCGATGTCACGCTGCTCGATAGCAAGCGCGAGGTAGGAGCCGATACCGGGGAGCTGAACCTTGGTATCTCCAACATTGATGGCCTCCGAGGCAACGACGAAAAACCAGCCGCCTGACATCGACATCATCGTGTTCCACACCAGCCCGGGCGTCGCGAAAGGTGCCTCCAGTCGCCAGAACCTGAGCCATGGAGACAATCTAAAGTGACGACACGCCTCATCGAGGTCGCGGGGCACTGCACCAGCGACTGGTAGAACGAGAAGGCCATATTCCAGGCCTGGCTGGTAAAGATTGCGAAGATCGCGGCCAACTCAGCGCCGAGCTGGTTGCCCGGAAACAGCCCCATGAAAAACACGACGGTGAAGCTGAGGAAGCCCAGAACCGGCACCGACTGCAGAATGTCCAGTGCGGGGATGATGACGAGCTCGGCCTTACGGCTCTTGGAGGCCAGCGCGCCGACGACGAAGGTAAAGACCAGCGATGCCCCAATGGCTGCGAACATGCGCAAGGTCGTGCGCAACGCATAGTTCGGCAGATTTGCAGGATCGAGCGAGACAGGGGCCAGATCGAGGTGGGTCAGCGGTAAGTCCATCCCTCGGGCGCCGTAAAAGATTGCTACCGCCGCCGCCGCCAGCACAGCAAACACGATCAAGTCATAGCGGTTCGGCCAAGCCCGCGGTGCGCTGACCGAAACGGAAACGGCCCGAAGGTCGCTGGGAGCGGGGAAGATCATGGCTCACCTCGAGTGCCGCCGCCGCGGCGACCGGGTGAGCGTCTCAAGCGAGGACGATCAGGCCACGATCACCGACGACGGCTTGGTCGGCTGGCTGGTACTGTCGCTTGGCATTGATGGTCCTTGCGTGCGGAGAAGTGCTCACGACGCACCGTGAGCGTTACGCTTGTCTCCCCGGCAGCATCTGAATGTCAACCGAAATCCTACCGCGACAAATGAGCACCGACGCAAGACGCGAGAACCCCACCCTCGGCAAAAAGCCCTTTGAAAATGGACTTTCCGCCGGTCCGTTTTCTCTTCCTGCTGCCTCGTCCCTTGTTTCCGTTATCGACCGGCCCACATTATTTGTTCCGTCGCGCGATACGTTTATGACATGTCGGGAAGCCCGGAAAGGGCTGTGGGCGAGCTGCGCTACACCATGAAGCACTACACCATGAAGCACTACACCATGAAGCACAGGGCGATGCGCCCCAGCGCCCCTGTCGTCATTGTCCAAACGACCCGTGGATCGGTAATGGCATTGGCGAAGCCCTCTCACTGCAAATTGACTTTGCGCTCATCAGGATGGTGGCCTTCTCGGAGGTCGAGCCGCCAATGGGCCGCAGCACGTTGGGGCATCGAAGGGGGTCAGGCTATAAGACGCACAAGCGCGACGACGATCTCGTGAGTCCTGGTTGGCTTCGGGATGATAGGTACATCCGGCCATTCCTTGGCGATTTCGGCGGCCGGATAGCCGCTGTAAACGACGAACGGCACGCCAAGCTGGCGCAGTCGCCGGCATACCGCGGTCCCGTCCTCTCCGCCGAGATGCAGATCGATCACCGCAGCTGAGAGATAGGGATGCTCAGTGGTGTACAAGCCCAACTCGACATAGCCGGCGCCGACGACACTGGCTCCTGCGGCGCGCAGCGCCCTCGCAACGTCGAGAGCAATCAAAGGTTCATCCTCCACCAGCAGGATCAGTCGTCCGGTCAGAGGAGCGTGTTGCACAGGATAGCCCCAGCCCAATTGCTGACTGAAACGCGCCAAAGGCAGGATGCCCGTCGAACCCATCACGCAATTGTGTCGATCGACCTAAGCTTTAGCTGCCCGACGGGAACGCGCATACGCCGTCGTTTGGAACGTCGAGACCTAGGCACGGTTGTGCCCACACACGCACACATGCTGGCATCGCCCCCGCACCCTCCGCGCGCTTCACTGCAGGCGCCCGGCGGTTCCTGCATCGATCTTCTCGATATCCGGCAGCTTCCAGGTCTTCTCGAGCAGTGCTTCCCGCGGTCCGTAGAAACGGAAGATCGCGAACCATTCCCGATCAGCCTCCGCGCCTCGGCGCCGCCGGAGGCCTCGAGCGTAAACGGGGCCTTGAACGCGTTTACACCCCAGCGCGATCCTGGCCAGAGCACTTCGAGGTCGTCGGCAACAGCTCGTCTGAACTGCGCCTTGGCCTCACCGAGCGTCGGCTTCAACGCTGCCAGCGTCTGTGCGTTAAGCTTGATCTGCTTCCCCTTTTCAATCCGAAGATTCTTGAGGAAAGCCGTGAGCGCCGGATCGTGAGTTTGTACCGGCTCCTCGCTTACCATGCGGACGAGGCTTGCAAAGAAGCTCTCGTCGAAGCGGACGATACCGTCGAAAAGCTTGCCCGCCATGTCGATGAAACGCGGCTCGGGCGGGTTCGCGGCCTGCGCTAACGGGTAGAGCCTGAGCTTTTTCCCCAGCGCGACCGCTTTCGCGACGTCGTCCGGCGGGGAGGTGTCGGGATCGCGCGAAGCAGGCGCGTAGCCGTTGTAGGTCTGGGAAGGGACAGGGGATGTAGCCAGCGGGGACGATATGCTTGTAGCCCGGCGGCAGCAGCAAATATTTTCCACCTCTGCCCTGATCCTTGCCCCTGGGGCCGACATCGAGCGAGCGGCACCTGCCAGGCATCGAATAGCGTGCCAAGCAGGGCGGCGCCAGTCGGCAGCAGGCAGATCCACTACAACCGGCCCATCCTTGGTGTTGAAGTTGAAATAGACGTAGCGCGTGCTTGCGCTCGGCGTGACTGTTGATACTTCCAATCTGTCGCGCGACCACCAGACGATGTCGCCGTACTTGGCGCCAGCGTCGCGGAAGAACGCCTGCCGCATCGCGTCGACACTCACAATCGGCATCAGCCAAATTACCGCTTCAAGGGCGCGCCGGTGCAACGTCTGTTCAGCCGTTTCGGGCGAGCCGAAATTGGAACTTAACTGATTTCCAGGCTGCGCCGATGCCGAGAGCACCGTCGCAAAGACCAGCCACGTGGCGGCAGCTATGTGGAGCATTTGGCGGTCGCAGCCATTCTGGAGTTTGCTCCGGTTCCCGTAGCAATGGCCGGCTTAAAATATATCTGTCCGCGGCAGAGAGCGCATATTGCCAATCAGCACCCAAGCCCGATGGGATGATCACCCGGGCTGCCGCTCGGAGGAAATCAGGACTAACCCTGAGCCATGGGCATCACCCGACCGGTCTTCGCCTTGGAGTCGGGCGACATCGGACGTGAAAGCACGAATGTTCGCGGCCTTCGGCAGCGAAGGCGTCGGCATCTACCTGCTTTATTTGCTGAAAATCTAGAGCCTGTCTCCCACCACGTATACGGGTACATTCGGCACCAGACTAACAAACAGCAAACGCGGGCGTGCTGCACAACGGCCAATGGTGCGGTGGCGCTGCTCGTGCCCTACTCCAAGCACCCGCAGGAGGTTGGGTTAGAGTCTTCCACGTTGCCGCGGGTTGCGGAACGTCGCGCTCAAGAACGCTTGAGCTCCCGGCCGCCGGACGCCAACTCGCGAGTAGCCGCTGGACCGCGCGGGCTGCACGTCAGGCGTCGCGCTTTAATAAAACGAACCGCCCGTCGAACCCATCACGGCATTGTGGATCAACCTCGGGCTGAGCTGCCCCGCTGGCTGTCCCGCGCTGCGGCGACGGAAACGCGCATCCGCCGTCGTTTCGAATTTCGAGACGTGGGCACGCTTGCAGCCAGCGCCGAGGAGGCCGCGCGGATGGTTGGATTACCCAGCGCCTCGCTAGACCCGCTTTGGCGCCTCCTTGATGTGCCGATCCGCTGGGTCAGTGACGGTGCTGTCGACCCTAATTTGGAACGTCCGCTCGAGTACCTCGAACTTACCTTCTTTGCCCTCGTTCTGGGCCTCATCGTCGTCGTCGTCTGGGACATCACGACCAGCCGTGCACGCGAAGAAGTGCGGCGAGCGCAGCAAGAGCAATGGCAGCGCCAGCTGCAAGAGCGCAAGCGTCGCTTGAAGTTTGAGCACGGGAGTGAGGCAAGCGAACGCCTCGGACCGACGCAATGAGATCTCCGCTGCCAGGGGTATTCGCCGGTGC
>CAVZKV010000012.1:0-704386 GCA_963775835.1 uncultured Alphaproteobacteria bacterium
TTCGCAGATAGCGACTTGCTGCACTGCATGACATGCCGTGCCGCCACGTTTTACGGCAACCAAGACCCACAGCGGAAGGTGCGCCCGCCCCGCACCCGCGTCGGCCCAACCGGCCTTTTGCGCCGGCTGCGCGTCGCAAAAACCCTCAATTCGTTTTTGTTATGGCCCGTTTTGTCTCTTCACGCATTGTCCTGACGATGGGAAGATCAACGGCCTAGCCACGAGTCGACATGGCAGTTGGTAGATATCAATCAGGATGGCCGCGCGTACAGACCTGCCCGCCAGTGGTCTAACACCGCTAGTTCGTGCTAAGGGGCGGTTGCCAGCAGGCGTTCAAGGGCGTACGCCGTGCTCAGTAGCACTGCATGATCATCCAGCATCGATCGAAGCGACTGGCGGCGAGATCATGCTTGCGCGCGCAAAGGTAGAGCCGTCCCACGTCGCCCCACTCCATGCCAATCTGGATGTCGCTGTCGATCTGCAGGACGAGCTGCCATTCGCCGGCGCGCGCCAGTTGCTCCTTCCTGGGTCCGTACCCCTCCGGGTCTCTTTGCCACCCGCTCCGCCTGGGACCGTGCTCGACAAACTTGACGCATTCTGCCTCCACCGGTTCCTGGATCGAGAATGCGGTGCCCCCCACCTGGTGGACCATGTCTCCGCTCGGGCCGTAAGTCTCCGGATGCTGCGCATAGAGATCGCGCCAGAACTGGTCATATGCAGAGAATACATGTCCCTCATAGGCCCAGGCGTTGGGATTCTCAGCTTCCAGCTCAAGGAGCTGACGAGATCTCCACGGGGGTGGCAACAGCCAGGCGGTGGGCCGCAAGGTGCGCGGCTTGAAAACGTAGCCCCGCGGCATCAATAGCCTTGCTTCGGGTTCATCGAACTCGCGTGGCGAGCGTCTCCGCTCTAGGCGCTCGGCCGCCAACTCGGTGAAGACGACGCGCATGCGCGACTGATCCTCTCTCTTGCCCCACGGCCAGTCGAAGGGATCACAAAAGAACAGGAGACGCCCTGCAGGAGGGAAGCCATCAAGGCCCTGTGCGGCATGGACCTCGGCAAAATCAACTTGGGCAATGAAGCTCAGCGGCCAGGTACGATTGCGGACGTCCCGTTCGGCTTGCTGCGAGCGTTCCCACCTCTCTAACGCATCTTTCCAGCGCCTTGTGCTGTAGAGCCGGTGGAGCCAGTGCCAGCGACCAAGCAAAATGTCGGCCGGGTAAGGACCGGCGTAACCCGCTTCCCCGGTGAACGGCGGCCTTGTGGGCCAATCGATGTCGGGTGGCATGTCGGGTTCGCCGCCGAGGCGACACGCTCCAAGGGGCGCGTTAGCTCCCTCCTCGATCGGGCCAGGGACAAGGATGATGCAGCGCCTTGCCAACTGTGCCAGTCTTGGCGCCCACTCGCCCAATCCCGCAACTCGGAGCGCGCTTTCCAACTCTGTCGTGTTTGACCACATCATCGTCTCCCGCGGCGGTAAGCTTTTTCCAGAGAGGACGTTCGACCGTGCCTAACCTACCGAGAATATAAACGGGAGCGACAGCCCGTGGCAGATCGAGGCCCGCAGCCGACTGGCTGGAACGCTGCGCTGCGCGTTGGCTAACAACCTGTTAGGCACGGTGAATGGAGAACCAGTGACGGGTCACCACGAACCAGTTGGGCAGACAGTGCTGATGAGAACTGCGACCTGGACATGTGGGCAACTTCGCCTGAACTGCGCCGGTGAGCCCATGAAAAGTTCGTTATGCCACTGTTTGGAATGCCAGAGGAGAACCGGAAGCGCCGCGGCTCGGACGGTGGCTTCGCCGCGAACTAACACTAACATTTCTGCCCCGACTTTGCGTCCGCCGTTTTTTGGGAACCGGAGCGAACGCCCGATGCGATTGCTGTGGCCGTAGGTTCGCTCGCCGATCCCAATTTCCCACGACCTGCACAACGGTCTACGACGATCGAAGACACCGATGGATACCGCCGGGGGTACGTTCATCAATTACAGCCGCAAGCCGCACAGCGGAGTGGAACGCACTGTTCCGGACGCTTGAGACCGGCAGGCCTCCCGGGCGACGCCTGATCGATGATCCCTTGGCGCGACGATTTCTCACCGGTCTACTATGCGCGGCTCGCGCTTCCGGGGCTCGCGCTCCTGCTGGGTGCGATTGTTGACATGGTTCAGCCCGGCGTTCGCCCAACCGTGGTCGCACGAACGCGATCTACGCGGGCATCGCGCAGGTCGTCATCCTTGGTGCCGGCTTCGACACGCGCGCCTGGCGCATTGTGGGTGCGACCCGCATTTTTGAAGTCGATCACCCCAACACCTCCGCGGCCAAGCAGCGCTGCCTTCAGGACGCGAAGAGCCTCGCGCCAGTACGCTACGTGAAGGTCGAATTCAACAGCGACAATCTGGACAAGATGCTGGCGAGCGCGGGCTATGATCCCATGCGCCGTACGTTCTTCCTCTGGGAGGGCGTCACCAACTATCTTACGGAAGCGGCGGTGCGGCACACGTTTTCATTTGTCGGTAAGGCCGCGCCCGCATCGCTTTCACCTATGTCCATCGCGACATCGTCACCAATCCGGAGCGCTTCGACGACGGGCTGCAGCTGCAGCGCAGGCTGGCAAAGATGAAGGAACCTTTCACGTTCGGGCTCGATCCACGCGAATTGGCCGATTTCCTGAAGCCCTATGGCCTGACATTGATCGAAGATATCGGTTCAGTCGATTATCGGATCCGCTATATGGGTGGGAACGGTCGCCATCTGCGCGGGCACGAGTTCTATCGCGTCGCGGTGGCGGAAATTGGAGGACACAGCCATTCCCAGGGTCAACCAGAAGCATCTTGAAGCGCGGCGCGAGCAGATCCTTGAGGCCGCTATCGAATGCTTCGCGCACAACGGTTTCCACCGCACCACCATGCAGGACATCATGCGCGAAGCCGGCCTCAGCGTCGGCGCGCCCTAAAGGTACTTCAAGGGCAAAGAGCAGATGATCGAAGCGATCGCGGCGGAGCGCCACGCCCGCGATCGCGAAATCATTCTCGAAGCAGGCGCGAAGGAGGAGATACCAAAGGTCCTCCGAACTTTGATCGACCGTTTCGAGAGCATTGCTCGATCCGCGCGACCGCAAGGGGCGCAGGATGGCGATGCAATGGTGGACGGAGGCGCTGCGGAACCCGCGCATTCTCAAAATCGTTCGCAAGAGCGTGGACGAGCCGCGCAGGATGCTGGCCGCAATTGTGACGCGTGCGCGTGACAACGATGAGATGCCGAAGAACATCGATCCGGATGCAATGGCGCGCGTGCTGATTGCGCTGTTTCAGGGCTTCGCGCTTCAGCTCGCCTGGGACCCTAGGATCGATCCGAAGCCTGTAGGACCAAGGCCGAATTCAAGCGCGTGCTGGAGAACCTGCAGCGCCGGTACGGCGGTAGGCCCGTCTCGCAGATTCAGCGTCGCCACGTGCGGAAGATGCGCGACGCAAGGGCCGATGCGCCGGGCGCCGCGAACACCATCGTTCGCATGCTCAAGCTTCTCCTCAACTTCGCGGTCGAGGAAGAATGGATTGAGGCGAACCCCCCCCGCCGGCATCGCCATGCTGAAAGTCGGCGAGTGGCGCGCCTGGACCGACGAGGAATACAAGCAGTTCGAGGCGCGTTGGGCGCCCGGGACGAAGGAGCGCCGGGCATATGTGTTCTCGCTCTATAGGGGCCAAAGGCTGACCGACCTTGTTGCGACGGCGCGCATCGCAAGAACGGAACATTCGGGTCGTGCAGAGCAAGACCGACGAGGAACTCTGGATCCCCGCACACCGTGAACTCACCGCCGAGCTCGGCCGCGACGTCATCGGCCACATGAGCCTGTCGACCACGACGCAGGGCAAGGGCTTCGACCCGGTCTATTTCGGGGCGTGGTCCTGCAACGTTCCCGTGATGGAGCATCGACGCCGATAGGCAGCAATCCAGTGGGCGCCGGCTGGTAATTGCGGGGTAAGCGGTAAATCGAGCAGGCGATTGGTTGACGTTCGCCGCCATGCTCACACACGGCTTTGAGGCTCCCGTCCTCGCACCATTTCGACGGCGACCACGGACACTTCTACGCCGAGGATGCGAGTAACGAATGGCACGGCCAGAGCCTCCTCGATCATGTTGAAGAAGCCGCTCGTCTGTTCGTCCTCGTCGTGGCAGTCGACGGTGGCTTCCTCGATCAACTTGTCCAGTTGCGCTCGCGTGGTGACCACGCGCTTGGCGATCTTGCGTTTGGTCATGCACTTTCTTTTCCGAAGCTTGGTGACGAAGATCAAAGTTTGAAACGCTTCTTGAAGGCCCGGCGCGACCTCATCGGTCAGCAGGTACGCCCGCCGGCGGGCGGAGCATGACTTTCGCCAGGCGTCATGGTCAAGGAGAGACCCGGTACGCGCGCTCGCCTCGGCCAGTCATCCGGTTTGCAACCTGGCTGTGAGCGAATTGCCGGCGACGGGTGACAGATCGCGCAGGACCGGCGTAGTTTCGGCCATCGGGAACGGCGAGTCCCTGCGAAGCGCACGCTTCTGGTTTGTTATCAGAGTCTTACACAAAGCCGATGGGCTCGTCGCCGCTCGTCGAGTGGTATCGTACGTGCCGGCGAACAAACGGGGCCTGGAACGCTTTCAATGCCTGTAGGGCTTTGCGGCCTGAATTAGAACGAGGGGCGCCACCGTGATTGCTGATGCACACGACAGAAGACGGCAGAAGCGTGAGGGTTGGGCTCTCTTTGAAGCGGAAGCCGCCTATGCGGACAGTATATTCCGCAGCGCCATCGGCGATACCGAGCGCTGCATCCACGCGTTGGAGCGGGCAGTCGAGATCAGTCCGGGCAATGCACCCGCAGTACTCGCACTCGCCTCCGTGGAGTATCAGCGCAACCGCAAGGCGAAGGGGCGAAGGCTTCTGCTTTCTCTGGTGTCAGTGGTGGATGTCGTCCCTGACGGGACGGAGATCATCGATGCGGCAGGCGATTTCCTCATCCAACGAGGTGAATACGCCGATGGTTTGGAGCTGTACCGAGCCGCGGTACAGAGATTTCCGGACGTAGGTGTATTCCATCAGGGCAGGGGCTGTTGCGCCGCTCATGAGGGTGAGTTTCGCGAGGCCGTCGCTGCTTCGAGACGCGCGCTCGCAATCGAGCCCGACAACCAGAAGCTCGTAAATGACCTGGGTTGGTGTCTGGCCCAGAGCGGGGCACTGCAGGAAGCGCTGGCAACTCTTGAGCGCGCCGTTGCTATGGACCCTGGGCTGAGCTTGCGCGAGAGAATCTACAGTTGTGCAACCTGAAGATCGCGAAGCGTCGGCGGAGGAAAGCTGGCTAATTCAAGGCTACCCATGCGTGTCTCCGCGTCCCTCGGGGGCACATCCTGAGGAAGACGTCATCGCTGGTAGACTTGTATGTGTGTCAAAGGTGCGAACGCCCCGCAGCGTGAGAGACTGAACGCCGCTGCACACCCGCGGTCATATGTTATTCACGCGCAACACCGGTGAGTGCGCTCGATGCCGATAACTAAACCCGAGGAGCATCACCTTCATGGCGCGCAAGAAGAAGAGGCGCCCCTGTCCCAGGCGAAAACGAATGACAAGGCGGGGTCGGCTGAGCTCTGCCCGGGCGACTCACTGGGTGGAGGACTACAAAGGAAAGAACGTCATCGTGGGCTACGCCAAGTGGTTTGCAGTCGACCTGCTGTGTGCGCTCGTCGAGCTGCGACTGCTCGGGGTGAAGATCGACCAGGGCCGAGAGGACCAGATCAAGGCCTCGATAGAGGCTCGTGCCGCGCAAAGGACTCGACGCAAGAAGCTGCGAGAACAGGCACAAGCTTGCGAGTTCCATCCGTTTTCGGACGACTTTGCATTCATCGCCGATTGTGCACTGGATTGCGTACCCTACGAGGTGTGCCTGGAGGAACTTGAGGAGGCGCCGTTGTGGTGGGAGGAGGACGACGCAATCGAGCCAACCGGGTCGTTAGAGACAGCAGAATGCGGCTCGCGAGAGCGCGCTCACCATCCATCAGCCCGTCGGCAGCGTTGAACGGCAGACCTAAACCACAGCAGTAGCCGGGCTGCCGCCACAAGTTTCCAAGCGTTCGTTGTGGAGGCCAGCCGCATTGAGACAGGATCCCTCGTAAGGCAGCGAGGCTTGTGGCGCAGCCAACGTGGGTGCCTCGCAGAGGAGCGAGCCCCTGCAGCGCCAAGAATGTCCGGGGGGCTGACCGGGTGGTGTCGATCACCCAATTGGATGCCTGGGGTCGGATCTGTCGATCTGTCCGCGCAAAATGGCATTCCGACCGCAGACGGCGTCAACATCGAAGCAAGCATGCCCAAGCTCCACACTCCACATCGCGCACCGACCGAATCGCCTTGGCGTGGAGGCACGGTGTTATCTCCAATGCGTGTTTCCGCTTGCTCATGAGAACCAATGTCGACACGGCCGGGCAGGCATCGGATCAAGTCGAAAATCCAGACGCGAATTCTGGAAAATATCGTGCTATTTCAGCGTCTATTTCCACTGGGTCGGGGAAAGTGGACAATCAGAGGCGAAAGGGCCGAATGCCTCGAAGTCCACAAGTCATTGATTTTAATGGCGCTCCCTACGGGAGTTCGAACCCGTCTTTTCAGATTGAAAAGCCGATCAAAGTGCAATGAAATCAATGGTCATTTCAACTCTTCGTGCAATGTTTCATGATGGGAGATCAAAGAGTAAAGGTATGAGTCAAAACGAGAATTGATGTTGACGTGTTGATGCGGGCGACACGTGTTAGTCAGCTAGTTCAGCGAGTAGCTCGGCTAGTGGCGTGGCGATCACGCCATCACCCATGGGATATCGCTCGCTACCCGGATAGACCACGTAGCGCTTCTTAACCTTGAGGTCATTGGTGGCGAGGCGGAAACCCTTGGCCGTGTCCGGGGCAGACGCCCGCTTCACCTCGACGGCGATGTCCTGCCGCCCGGCGCGCGTGAGCAGCAGGTCGATTTCGGCGCCATCCTCCGTCCGATAGAAGTAGGGTGTCCACCGACCCGCTGATGAGGCCAGGTTCTCGATCACGAAGCCCTCCCAGCTCGCACCCACCACTGGATGGCCGACGATATCGTTCCAGGTCTCGAGTTCGAGCAGCGCATGCAGCACCCCACTGTCGCGCACATAGATCTTAGGTGACCGTACCAGCCGCTTACCGAGGTTGCTGCCCCACGGCGGCAGCCGGCGCACCAACTGAAGATCGATCAGCAGGTCGATGTAGCGTCCCACGGCCGGCGCCGATACGCCAAGGCTGCTCGCCAACCGCGCCTGCTTGAGCAGACTGCCTTGTCCGTTCGCTAGCATGGTCCACAGCCGACCAATGGTCTGGGCCGGCATCCGCGGCGCGAACATGGGTACGTCGCGTTCCAAATAGCTACGGACAAAATCGAGCCGCCAGCGCAGGCTCGCCGCATCGTCCTTGGCAAGCAGACTTTCTGGGAAGCCGCCACGCACCCAAGCTACATTCATCCCGTGGCCGGCTGCTGCCGCTTCCGACACGCTGAACGGCGCGATGTCTAGATAGGCGATTCGGCCGGCCAGCGATTCGGATGCCTGCCGCATCAGGTCGATCGACGCCGAGCCCAACAGCAGGAATTGACCCTTCCGCTGCCCCCCCCGCCGGCGCTCGTCGATGACACCACGCAGAACGGCAAACAGCCCCGGGGCGCGATGGATTTCGTCGATCACCACCAGCTTGCCCGCCTGCGCTCTCAAATACGCGTCGGCATCGTCGAGTTGGCGCAAGTCGGCTGGGCGCTCAAGGTCGAGGTAGATCGCCGCAACACCACGCTCGTCGGCGATGCGGCGTGCGAGCGTCGTCTTCCCGACCTGACGCGGTCCCAGCAATACTACGGCCGGCTGCTCGCCCAAGCGCTGGCGCACCACCGGTTCGACCGAACGGGGGATTATCTTCATGCCGGAAAACATACACCAGATGTTAGAATTCCGGCAATGATAGGCAGGGCTGTTCCGCCAGCACGTGAGCGTGGATGCGACCAGCCAAGACGAAACGGCCGAATGCCCGAAATCCCACAAGAGATGAAACTGCGAACTCCTACGTCATTGAAATTGCCTTATGATTTACCTGCCGCTCCACCCGCATCGGTGAAGGACGTTAAGGGTCTCGCCCGCAGAGGACTGCTATGTCAGCGAGGTCCTGCTTGCGCTGTGCGACGTGGCGTTTGTAGCTGGCTTGATTCTTCTTGCAGATGAGACTGTGCGGGGAGCCACGTCGCAGCGTTTCGCATTCGACATCGGCGCGGGCACGACGGATCTCATCCTCCACGTGTGCCCGAACCTGTTGCGCGGCTCGAAGGGTCCAGCCTTCAAGGCCGGGATCGGCGAGGAACCGGGAAAGCTCGGTGCAGTGCTGACATTTGCAGCCGAGTTGGGTTGGTCGGGCCCAGTCGCGCGGTGCCTCGAGGGGCTTGGCGATTCGCTGTTGAAGGTGACCAACGCACGCGCTGTGGAGAGCGTCAAATGCCGGACCGCGCTGCTTGGTCTGCAGCAGGCGCTTGACGGCCGGAACCACAATGCGGTCGAGCCCGAAGTGCTTGGGCCAGGCAAGGACGTGAATTGCGGCGCGCTTGGCCAACGTGGCTTCGGTGCCTTCGGTAATCGCGACGAGGTCGACCAGGCTCGCACCTTCCGGACGCGCAATCCGAGGGCGGCCCCATTGGTCTTTAGGAGCCGTCTTAGAATCACCGGGCAGACAAAACACAAGGGTCTCAGCCGCGGGAAGAAGCAGCTTGGGGCTCCTTGCGAACTTTCCTTTTAGTGCTCCATTTAGCAGCGCAGTGCAGGCGCCGAGCGCATCGACGCCGTGGGCTGCCACGATCGCCTTCAGCCGTTCGGCCGCATGTTCGCAGGAGAGGACGCCCAAAGCGTCTAGGATCGCTGAATTGTCGGCTTGGGCATGGTCCGGCTGAGCGATCAGTCGCTCGAGCATGCGTTTGACCAGTTTTGCCTCGCCGAGGCGCGCCAGCGCCCGAAGCATCCGACCCATCTCGGTCGGCTCTGAACGCTCGTGCCACCCAGCTGCGGGCCAGGTCGAGAGCATATAACCAGCAAGCTCCTGGGCTTGGTGTTGATAGAGAAGTCCTCCCTTCGGTTCCCCCGCCTGCCATTTCGCGATCAAGTCTTCGAGATAGGGCAGCGTCGCCTCAAGCCCGGCCATGTTGATGACGGCCAGAGTGCGGTTGCTCGGCCAGATCACCAGGGTCGCGCGCGAATACGTACGGTCGAATGAAGCGCCTTCGTTGCCGGTCGCCTCGCGGAAGTGCTCCTCGTCCGGCTCCATGCCGTCGAGGGCGCCTGGCGGCGAGACCTCGCGGTCTTCCAGCGGCAGTTTTCCGAGCGTCGTTTGCGCATTATCCGGCCGACGCCACTCCGACAGCGACCTATCCCAGTCGAGAACCTCGCTCACCTCGAATTCGTCGTCATCATCGCCCTCATCTGCATCGTGCCAGGATCGGCGATAGCGGCGGCGATGGCTGCCGCTATACTCCGCCGAGCCACTTTCCCATACGCTGAGCAGGGCGAGGTGCAGGTCGCAATCTGCCAGCGGCGCCGCAATTGCCAGAAGCTTGGCGACGGCTGCATCGGCACCTTTCAGCTTGTCGAAGGCCAGTTCGGCTGGTGTGTAGGCGTGTTCCAGCGGCCAGACGATTTTCTCCGGACCTGTGTTGTTGAGTGCCGCATCGATCTCGCCATCTTGCCGCCCGCTTTTGCTATCGGTGCCGCCGTTCTTGGCTGCGGCCCAAGTCCCGAGCAGGGCTGCGACCTGGGCCGCCTCGGCTTCGTATGCTGGCGGCTTGGGGACGGCGCCCTTACCCTGGCGAACGAGATTGAACACCAACGTTGCTCGGCATCCCGCCGTCACCGGTAGGACCTCGTGAATGCAGTCCGCATAGAAGGCCGCGAATGCAATTTCGGACGGCTCGTCGCACTTGAGCTCGAGACGCACCTGCCGGTCCTTGTGCCGCACGACCAACTCGCCACCTTCCGACTGCGACGGGAGCGTCAGCACCAGCGTTGCGAACATACCGGGCACTTTTTCAGTGTCGCGATGGCTGACGAAGAAGCTGCCCTTGTCGTAGATGAGGAGCTTGTAGAGGGCAGCAGTGACGGAGCCGGTCACGCCAAGCCCCTCAACGGCCCGCGCTATGATGCCAGCGAGCGTCTGCGCCCAATGTTTGCCGCCGAGAGCGATGCGGCTCGCCTCGATCTGCCACGTGCGCCGAACCTTTGTGTCGACGACTGTCTCGGCCCCGTGCCCATAGGGAGCGCGCGTTGCCACCTTGATCAGCCGCTTCGCTTGGGCGGCAAGCAGCGGCAGAGCGATCAGCCCAACGCCCTCGACCTCTATTCTCGGCACAAGCAACTCGGTGCGGCCCACCGCATAGAAGTCGCCCGGGCGGTCGACGAGTGCGAGGATCTTGGCAAGCTCTTCAGTGATGCTCGTGGCGCGCCCTCTTTTGCCAACCATCGAGGCCTCAAATCCGGTGACGGACTTTCCCGAGCCAGTACACGATGCCGAACGGCGGCTTCGATCTCATAGCGCTGCCGCTGGAGCGCCAGGCGCGCGAGAACGGCAACATCATCCTCGTCGACGAACTGAGCCCCCTCCGACGAGCAGTGAGCGCATCAGACGTCCGCCCTCAGCCCCCTCTATAAACACGACTGCGTTTACCTCGACTTTGCACATTTTCGCCCGGGCTTAACTCATCTGCGTGTCCAGAATATTCGGGGCCAAACGCTGCGCCCACTTTTCCTTCCACGATGACTATTGCGGAGTTGGGCGCGACCGTCGCGCCACTCTGACCCTTGAGGCGGGAGGGCGACTCGATGCTACGTTGAAAGCGGTATTGCTCCCGTCTCCCTCGCCGGCCGCGGCGCACCTTGCGCCACGGGTGTCGCATTCCCCGCGCGAGCCTAGCTGAGACGCCGACTGCGGCGCTGAGCACTTCGACGTGAAGAGTCGACAAATGTCTTGGCTTCACTTCACCTTTTCCTGCCCCTGTGCACCGCCGTTAGTTGCTGCAGTGGAAAGCTGCATGCCTGCGGCCACGCTGAGCGGCGGGCCAGAATCGGGCGTCCGTCGGCGCATGGCCTTGTTGGCCTTCTTCGCCTGCGTCTTTGCGCGCTTCGCCGCGGCCATTTCTTCGATGCTACGTACGGTATCCGGCCGGTCCTTGCCGCAGCGCTTCCGGTACAGCTTCACGATGAAGTCCGGCAATGGCAGCTTCCAAGGTTCTTGTCGGTGATTGTCGAGCTTGCCGAGCTTCTTTGGGTTGAGGCCCAGTTCGCAAGCCATCTGCACATGCGCATGCGAAAGCCTGAACTTGCGTCGCGCATCGATCCAAGGCTGCAAATGGGCTGGCACAGGTGACTTCTTCTTCGCCATCAATTGCCCCCCTTTGGTCTGGGCCGTGATCCGATCAATGCACCAGCGGTGATGCGCCCGAACCGCAGCATTTCTTGAATTTCTTGCCGGAACCACAGGGGCAGGGCTCGTTGCGGCCGACCTTGGTGGAACGCAGCGGCTCGCGTCGCGGAAAACCCAAGTTCGGGGCACGCCAGTAGGCGGCGATCATCTGGACCGTTGCCGGCAACTGCTCGAGGATCCCCTCGCGCATTTCGGCCGTGAGCTGGCCTTGAACCTCCTTCGGGGTGTGGCTGCACAACGCCAGGATCGGCATGACGATCTGGTCGGCCCGGCGGTCGTCGAACATCGGGCCCCAGGCATCCTTCCGCATCTCGATGCCGGCGACGAAACCATCGGCCCATTCCTCGCCTCGCATCGCGATGCCGAAGTTGTCGATCATCGGACAATGCTCGCCACTCGCCAATCGGCGGGCCGCGATCGCATTCCAGTGCTTGGCCAGCAGGTTGAAGACGTGCTGGGCCTGCTCCGGGCTGTCCCAGTCCGGACCACTACCGTTATCGGCACCCCAGATCACGGGGAAGTATTCTGAGGGTGCAACCAACTCGGGACCGATGACGAGGGCTGTGAAAAAGCCGTCAAGCATCTCGAGCGACATGGTGCTGTCGGTCACCTGGGGGCTTACGAGAAACCCTGCCAGCCAATCACGTTCGTCTGCGGTCAGTCGAACCGCCTTGGCGGCATCGTTGTCTGTGTCATCGTAGCCGTGCTCGGCCCGTTGCTCTGCAGCCCACTTGGCGATCATCTCGGCCCGTTGCTCACGCCAGGCCACAGCCTCAACCGGGTCATCGATCGCTCGCACGCGCTCGGCGTCGAACAGGCTCGAGTCGGACGGGTCGGCTGCTACGCGCTGCAAGGTCTCGAGCAGGGCGTCATGATCGGCCTTGCTATGCATCGCGTAGACCGCCTTCGACCAGACCCGTCGCAGAGCGGGTTCGAGCTCGACAAGCCCGAGCTTGACGACGGCCTGCTCCCAACCCCACCAGGCCGTTTCGCCGTCGTCAATCAGGTTATCGCGCTCGATGCGCGCCAGAAAGGAAGTCGTCTCATGGCGCGAGATACGGCCATCATAGGTCTGGCGTGCCAGCACGTCATAGAGCGCCCACTTGGCCTCGGGCGCCATGTCGGCGTGTTCGATCAGGTTGAACAGACTGTCGGCACCGCGGTCCCACACGCTCAGTAGCAGACGCGCTAGACTGACCGCGGTGTGGTCCGGAAACAGGCAATCAAGCTGCTCGGCCGATTGCCGCGCAATGGCAATCACCTGGTCGCAGAGGCCGGGGTGGCGGGCAGCGGCGAGAATATGTAGTCCGTTGCACAGCAGCTCAGTCTCGGCCGGCAGCAGATGAATGCCGTGACAGAACTTGTCGGCGATCGCGTAGACTGCCGGGGCGATCCCGTCGGCGTGCGCCACACCGGCCGCCAGCGCCGCCGTGGGTACGGCGTTTGTTGACTTGAGAGCGACGATGATTTCGTCGAGGGTCATCAATCAAATAGTAGGGCGCATTGGAAGCGGTGGCGAGGGGTACTGCCGATGGTGATGTTGATTGCCCACATCTCAGTTGGCGCCGCCCTTGGATGTTGTTTCGCGCTTGTGCCAGGGGGTGGATTGCGATTTCCCAGTGAGGGGACAGCCGAAACATCGCGTCCAAGGCTCTGCCTTGAGGTCGACGCGATGCCATTGCTAATCGGGCAAGCACTCCCGATCATCACGACCCCGAACGGGCCGTTGTGACACGCAAGACGATGCGCTGGCAGCGGCGTTACTTACCGATTTTTGCCGAGCAGTTGCGATCCATGTCCATGCACCCTGCGTGGATAGTGTGCTTGCGATCGCTTGCAAGCGATTTGAAGCGGCTTGCCTTGGCGCGATCGGGAGAGCCGCCGGGCTCCGCACAAATATATCGACGGCTCTGGTGCGCCTCCATGATTTCGCTCGCGCGGCGGGTTCCCCTTCACAAGCGGCGCAGCATGGCAAATGGCAGTTGGTCAAACTCGGTCTCAGAGTTCAGCTGCGAATTTCTGGAAAATATCGTGGTACTTCAACGACTCTTTCGACTGGGTCGAGGAAAACGCACTATAGGAGTTGAAATGGCCGAATGCCTGAAATCACGCAAGTTGTCGATTTTATTGGCGCTCCCTACGGGAGTCGAACCCGTCTTTTCAGATTGAAAATCTGACGTCCTAACCGATAGACGAAGGGAGCATGGCCGTTCGGTTCAAAGCCCTACGGTTCGGCAAGGGCGCTATATGGCACGGAACCAGCCGGGCTCCAAGACCGCCGCTGCGCCCAAAAAGACCCTGCATTCCGCAGGCTCTTTGGCAAAAAAAATCGTGCACCTGGAGATCGCGGCAACAACTGGCGCGCGCTCGCGCAAAGGGAGCCCGCGTGCGGTCCTAGCAGCGCGATGCGGGGGGATGAGCCGGCGCCGCCAACAGCCTCTTAGCAAGGAAAATCAAATGCTTACTTCCGATAACTATGTGCGCGTGCGCCGCCCATATGTCCCAAGCGCGTTCCGGCCGGGGGTCCAAACTGCTTCGCCAGCATCACGGCTGCACGCCTGCCAAAGCATGCCGGTCGTCCTCGTCCTTGCGTCGCTCCCGCGGCTTGCTGCCTGCCGGATTGGGCCTGGCTGGCGCAACCGGATCAATAATGACCGGCTTGCCCACCGTCGGTGGCTCTTTGGTGGGATTGCTCTTGGTAATGGCGCGCCGAAGGGCCTTGGCGCCTTTACTAGGTCTGCGGGGTGGTTTCGTTCCTTGCTTGGCGTTCATGAATGGCGCGCAGACCTTGCTGGTGTGGTCGAGTTCAACGTGCGCAATGCCAACGCGTTCCCCGTCCTCGGCGGCCAGCGTCGCCTGCTCGACCTTCTGCGCTGGCATTGCGGCTCCGCGCGGCACGCCCGCGGGCACTTGGGGTGCGCGCGCCGTCAGGAGGCAGGCCGTGGACCCCGTCGCCTGGCCGCGTCGGCGCCAGACCGCCGTTCCCTTCGGCACACGCGATCCATCGGCGCTTGCCGCCACAAACCCAGCGCCCTAACATTTATCGCCACATTCTGATGGCACCATCACCCAGTCCGATCGCGAACGCCCATGTCAGCGCCCAACGACGTTCCCATCCCCGAGTGGCGGCTCACCGGTGATTGGTGGGACCTCTGCAATTGCGCGATCGGCTGTCCCTGCAATTTTGGCTCCAACCCCACCTACGGGTTCTGTGAGGGCGTCCTCACCTGGCTCATCCGTGACGGCACCTATGGCGACCTCAGATTTGCCAAGGACCTGGCCGTGGTCTTGGTCATGCATTGGGAAGGCAACGTTTTCGAGAAGAATCGGGAGTTTGGCTTTCTAATCGACGACCGCGCCAACCCTGAGGAGCGCGTCGCGCTTGAGAAAATTTTCACGGGCCATGCCGGCGGCGCCTTTTCGGCATGGCGCGATCTGACGCTCAGGCTCGACGGCGTGGCCTTCGTGCCGATGACCGTCACGCACGATGCCGAGAACTGGAAAGTCGAGGCACCCGGCATGGTGGATGGGCTTGGTGGTCCGTTCCGCAAATACATGGTACCCGACGGGGATACCTGTCGCATCTACAATGCCCCGCGACCCGAGGTGGTGCCGGGCTTTCTCACGGTCGGCCAGGCCAAGCGCAACATCGTCACCGGTGCTTTTGGACGCAACTTCGACTGGTCGGAGCGCTCTTCCAAGCACATCGCCTTCGACCTGCGCGGCCCCAAGACGTTCAGCTGGCGCCAACCCCTCAAGGTCGAGTGACTTCAGAGCCGGGCACCGCCACGCTGCGGCGACGCGAGCGCATCCTTGTGCTGGCACTTCTGCTGCTGGTGGCCGGCTTGACCTGGGCGCTCACCATCCTGCAAGCCATGCACATGGACGCGATGGAAGCGGCGATGTGGCGGGACATGAACATGTCCATGAACGGCATGGAGCCATCCTGGACGCCGCTCGACATTCTCCTCTTATTGTTGATGTGGTCGTCGATGATGGCGGCCATGATGGTGCCGGGTGCCAGCCCGATGGTCACAGCCTTCGCGACCATCAATCGTCGCCGGCGCGAACGCAGCGCGCCCTACGTATCAACGCCCGTATTTCTGCTTGGCTACCTGCTCGCCTGGGCGGGATTTTCGCTCGCGGCGACGGGCCTGCAGTGGTTACTGCAAACGATCGGGCTGCTCACCACCATGATGCAGTCGACCTCCTTTTACTGGTCAGGCGTGCTCTTCTTGGCCGCTGGACTTTATCAATTCAGCCCGCTCAAGGAGCGATGTCTCACCTATTGCCGCTCGACAGATGGTTTTATCCTCAGCGAATGGCGTGACGGCAGTCTCGGCGCCGTGGTCATGGGTCTGCGCCACGGGCTGTACTGCATGGGTTGCTGTGCCGGCCTGATGCTATTGCTCTTCGCGGTCGCCGTCATGGACTTGCGCTGGGTGGCAACCTTGACGGCCTTGGTAACCGCCGAAAAATTTCTCCCGGTTCCGGCTTTCTGGCGGGTCGCCATCGGCATTGGCCTGTTGGCCGCCGGCCTAGCTTGCATCATTCTAGCCTGGAGGGGCGCTCCTTGAGCGAGCCGGCGATCAGATTTGCCACCAAGATTGCCATCGTCATCCGCAGCGATCTGGATCCATGGCAGAAGCTTAACGTTGCAGCTTTCTTGGCCAGCGGCATCGCCGCCGCCTATCCCGCCTGCATCGGAGCGCCATACGAAGATGCGTCCGGCACGCCCTATCACTCCCTGATCGGCGAACCGATCCTCATCTACGGCGCCGATCGCCCAGCCCTCACTCGGGCCCTCGATCGGGCGATTGCGCGCAATGTGCAGGCGGCGGTCTATACCGAGGAGATGTTCGCAACGACGCATGATGCCGCCAACAGAGCTGCCGTCAAGACCGCCTTGCGGCCCGATCTCAAGCTGGTCGGCTTGGCATTTCGCGCCGAGCGCAAGCTCATCGACAAGGTCGTCGACGGCCTCAAGTTTCACGCTTGAGGTACCAGGCCGCAACCCTTCGCGCGCTCTGGCGGCAGCAAAGCCGGCAAAAAGTCGATCAATCAAGTTCCCGTCCGACGCGGCTCGGCGGCGCGCTCGGCGGACGGCTGCAAAGCGGCGGCCATCGCCTCGTCGACCATTTCCAGCCAGACAAATTGCACGTTGGCGCGAACCTCCTCCGGGATCTCCTCGAAATCCTTGCGATTGCGCGCCGGCAGCATCACCCGCGTAATGCCGGCGCGGGCCGCCGCCACGACCTTCTCCTTGATGCCGCCGACCGGCAGAACAAGGCCCCTAAGACTGATCTCGCCCGTCATGGCGGTATCGCTGCGCACGGTCCTATCCATCATCAATGAGACGAGCGCCATGAACATGGCGACGCCGGCGCTCGGGCCATCCTTGGGAATGGCGCCCGCCGGTACGTGCACGTGGATGTCCATCTTCTCGAAACGCGACGCATCAATACCGAAATCGGCGGCGCGATTCTTTACGATGCTGAGCGCCGCCTGCGCGCTCTCGCGCATGACTTCGCCGAGCTGGCCGGTGAGGATCAACCTGCCATTCCCCGGGGCGCGCGTAGCCTCGATGAACAGGATGTCGCCGCCGACCGGCGTCCAGGCAAGGCCGGTGGCGACGCCGGGGACGCTTGTGCGCATCGCCAGCTCGCTCTCGAACTGGGCAGGACCGAGCACGGTGGCGAGACTGTCGACATCGATACGGATAGGTCCGCTTTGACCTTCGGCGATGCGCACGGCGGCATGGCGCAGGGCCTTGCCAAGCTCTCGTTCGAGGTTACGCACGCCAGCTTCGCGCGTGTAGTGCTGAATGATCGCGCGTAGAGCCTCGTCGGTGATTTCGGCCTGTTCCGGTTTGAGGCCGTTGGCCTCAAGCTGGCGGCGGACGAGATAGCGACGCGCAATCTCAAGCTTTTCACTGGCGGTATATCCCGACAGCGTGATGACCTCCATGCGGTCACGCAATGGACCTGGGATGGTGTCCAAGAGGTTGGCCGTGGTGATGAACACAACGCGGCTGAGGTCGAACGGCACGGCCAGGTAGTTGTCGCGGAAGGTGCCGTTCTGTTCGGGATCCAGCACTTCCAGTAGCGCCGCCCCCGGGTCGCCCTGAATGCCGGTCCCGAGCTTGTCGATCTCGTCGAGCATCATCACGCAATTGCGAGTGCCCGCCTTGCGGATGGCCTGAATGATATTGCCGGGTAAAGCCCCGATATAGGTGCGCCGGTGTCCGCGAATCTCGGCCTCGTCGTGCACGCCGCCGAGGCTCACGCGCACGAACTTTCGACCCATCGCACGCGCGATGGATTGCCCGAGAGAGGTCTTGCCCACGCCCGGCGGCCCGACCAGGCATAGAATCGGAGCCTTGCCTTGTGGCGCCAGCTTACGTACGGCAAGGTACTCGACGATCCGGCGTTTGATCTTGTCCAAACCATAGTGATCCTCATCGAGGATCCGCCGCGCCTCGGCGATGTCGATCGGCCGCTCTTCGGGCAGCTGCCAGGGTAGTTCGACGAGCCAATCCAGGTAGCTGCGCACCATGCCGTGCTCGGCCGACGCTTCCGGCATGCGTTCCAGCCGCCGCAATTCCTTGCGGGCCTGCTCCTCGACGTCCTTGGGCATTCTGGCTTTGCCGATCGCCTCGCTCAATTCGGCGACCTCGGCCTTGCCCTCCTCGCCTTCCCCCAATTGCCGGCGGATCGCCGCCAATTGTTCGCGCAGCAGTACTTCTCGTTGCCGCTCGTCGAGCGCGGCCTTGGTCTGGCGCCCGATTTCCTGCGAAAGCCGCAACACTTCGATGCGCTGCGCGAGCAGGCGCGACACCTTATCCATCCGCGCCTTGACATCGATGGTTTCGAGAATCTCCTGCTTGTCCTCGGCTTTCACGTCCATGTAGGCGGCGGCAAAATCCGCCAGCTGCGCCGGCGTCGTGATCGACTGCACTGCGGCCAGCAATTCGGCGGGGACCTGCGGCAAAAGCTGCAAGGCCTCGAGCGTTTGCCGCTGCAAATTGAGGAAGCGCGCCTCGATTTCGGCACTGCGCGAGGAGGGCTCGGGAATGCGGGCAACCTTGGCCACCAGGAACGGCGAGCCCTCCAGAAACTCCATGATCTGGAAGCGCTGGTCACCCTGGCAGATGAGGTGGTGGTTGCCGTCGGGGGCGGTAACGTAGCGCACCAGATTGGCAACCGTGCCGACGCGGTATAGGTCCGCAGGTTGCGGATCCTCCTGGGCCTGGTCGCGCTGCATCAAAATGCCGACCTGACGCTGCTCGCGCACCGCTTGCTGTGCGGCGGCGATCGAGCCGGGTCGGCCCACACTGATCGGCAGCACCATGCCCGGAAACAGCACGGTATTGCGAACCGGAACGATAATCAGGCCGTCCGATGGCAAACCCGCCGCCGCCGCGCCCGATGCATCCTTTGCTTCTAGCTCGGCCACGGGCTCACTCCGCCTTCCGCAGCGTAATCACCAGTAAGCCATTGGTGGTTGAGCGGTGAACGTCCCGATAACGGCCGGCAGGCAAGCGGATACGGCGCTCGAATTGGCCCTGGGGCAGTTCCAGCCGATGCATGACGGCGGTGCGCCATTCGCGCGGCAGCACGCGGGTTCCGCCAATGACCAACTCGTTGTCTTCGATGGCTGCCTCGACCTGTTCGGGAATGACGCCCGGAAGCGCCACGAGCACCAACACGTCTTCCGGCGTCTCCAGAATATCAACGGGTGGCTCCCAAGCCGGCCGGCGTGAGGAACCGCCGGGGCGAAATATCTCCCGATGCATGCGCTCGGCCCGCGCCAGCATGTCGAATGCGTGGGACCACATCCAACCGCTGGGGAAATCCTTTTCCATTTCTCACCTCTAGCGCTGCCCCTATCTGCAGCGGGGCTCCGCCAAGCACGGCACCCGGCCAACACGGCCGAGGTGCTACCCGTATCACACTCCTTGACGTGGCGAGCGCCCCGCCATTTACAAGCATAATGTAGGACGTCTAGCGGTGGCAGCGGTCAAGCTAGCGTTTTTTGGCTACCGTTGTTTGCCGCCTTCCTCCGTGCGCGAGAGGTCTCGCGCTGACAGCGAGCTTCGCCGCCGACAAAGGCTTCCCACGAAGCTGAAAGGGGTTCGCGCTTCCACGCTGAGGCAACCCGCGCCGAGCCGCCGAGCTCGTCTTTGCATCCCGCAGAGCGACTGCTTCAGAAGGGCGGCACTTGCCACTCCCGCCCACGGGCAACGACGCGCCGCGAACGCGAGATGATTTCAAATCTTCTCCGCGGCTGCGTCACGCCGCAATGACGTCGGCAAGCGGCAAGTGCCGGCCTGCCAATCCGCGCGGCCTGCCGGTGGCGATCGGCTTGACACACCGCCGCCCTTTGCAGGTCTTGGGAAGCGGTTAAGATACATCGGGGCCCTCAGGGAGACAGCACCACCGCCACGTATGCAGCTTCAACGCAAACAGCTTGATCGGCGCGAGCGCCCCGACCCCAAACCCCGGCGCAGCATCCGCACGCCTCGGATTGCCCGCCGCAGCCTCCTCGCCGCCGGGCTCGGCGCCGTTGCCGCCTTCGTCAGCGCCGGCACGGCTTCGGCACAATCTTCGGCCCTGACATTTCAGCAGTGGGTCGAGCGATTTCGGCCACGCGCCCGCGCGCGCGGCATCTCGGAGGCGACCTATCATCGGGTTATGGGCCACATCAAGCCCGACACGTCGGTCTACGCCTTGCAGCGCGCGCAACCGGAATTCCAAGAACCGATGTGGCAGTACATCAATCGTCGCGTCTCCGACTGGCGTATCATCACCGGCAAAGAACGGGCGCGTGAGCATGCTGCACTGATTGAGCGAATCGAGAGGCAGTACGGCGTCGACCGTTACCTGATGCTCGCCCTTTGGGGCATGGAGTCGGCATTCGGCGACGTGGTGGTCAACCGCAAGCACATGCGGCCGGTGCTTCCCGCGCTTGCCGCCTTGGCCTGGGGCGAGCCGCGCCGGCGCGCCTACTGGGAGCAAGAGTTGCTCAACGCCCTCCTCATCATCGATCGCGGCTGGGCTCACGAACAGGAGATGCTAGGCTCCTGGGCCGGCGCCATGGGGCACACCCAGTGGATGCCGGAGGTTTGGCTCAACATGGGCGTCGACGCCAACGGCGATGGCAAGATTTCGCCCTTCGGATCACCGGCGGATGCCTTTGCGGGAACGGCGCAGTACCTCCTCAAGCGTGGTCGTTATCGGCAAAACGAAGGCTGGGGCTACGAGGTGCGCCTGCCGGCCAATGCAAAGCCAGGCGGCATGCGCACCATCGCGGCCTGGCAAACCCTGGGCGTCAGCCGCGCTAACGGCCGCCCGTTTCCGCGCCCCGGCGAACGGGCCACGGTTTGGCAGCCGGTCGCCGCCGGCCCATCCTTTCTTATCACCCAGAATTTCCGCGCCGTGCGATCCTATAACCCGGCGGACAGCTACGCCTTGGCCACCGTCCATCTTGCCGACCGCATTCGCGGCGAGGGCCCGTTCGTCCAGCAATTTCCGGGTGGTGAGCGCATCCCCACGCTTGCCGAAGCGCAAGAAATGCAGCGGCTGCTCACGGCGCGGGGCTTCGACACGGGCGGGGCCGACGGTCGCATCGGACCCGAGACAGTGGCCGCGGTGCGAGCCTTCCAGAGTAAGGTCGGCATCAAACCCGCCGACGGCTATGCAGGCTTGAAGGTGCTGGCGCGACTGCGCCAGGGTCCATGATCGGGAGCGCTGCAATGCTCATCCTAGATGCACAGGTCCACCTTTGGCGCAGGGGCACGCCGACCCCGCCGCACCGCCCCACACCCTATCTGGTCGAGGATGCGATCCGCGACATGGATGAGGCGGGCATCGACGGCGCCATCCTGCATCCTCCCGTTAGCTGGGACCCACAGGCCAACGAGCAGGCCGTCGAGGCGGTGCTGGCCTATCCGAAACGCTTTGCCATCCTTGGCTATCCTGTGCTCGACAACCCGGAGCGTCGTGTCGACATCGCGACCTGGAAACAGCGCCCAGGGATGCTGGGCTTGCGGCTTTATTTTAATCAGCCGCACAACCGCTCCTGGCCCACGGACGGGACCCTGGACTGGCTCTGGCCAGCCGCCGAGGAGGCGCAATTGCCCATTGCGTTGCTGGCGGGCGACTGGCTGCCGCAGCTGGGCGAAATCGCGGCACGACATTCGGGGTTGAAGTTGATCGTCGATCATATGGGCGCGCTGAGGGGCGCCAAAGGCGATGCGGCGTTCCCACAGATGCGGGAACTGACCGCACTGGCCAAACTTCCAAATGTCGCCGTCAAACTGACGGGGGGGCCCTTCTACGCCGACGATCCCTATCCCTTCAAAGGACTGCACCGTCATTACCGCGCCATGTACGACGCCTTTGGTCCCCACCGGCTGTTTTGGGGCACGGACATCACTAAGATGCCCTGCTCCTGGCGGCAGTGTGTCAACCACCTGCTGGAGATCGATTGGATCCCCGAGGCCGACAAGAAACTCATCATGGGCGAGGCCATCTGTAGCTGGCTCGGGTGGAAGCGCTGACGGCGAGGCCGAGACGTCTAAGGTCGGGGTGCCGAGGGCCGATGCTGCTGTCGCGAGTGGGATTGCACCATGCGCACTGAAAGCCCAGGGCTCGTCATGACCGAGACGCAGTCCGCCGCCATCCAGGCTTTGCTCAGCCCATTGTTGCGCGCCCTCGAGATGCTCGCATTTATCGCGCGCCATCTGCATCCGCCCGACATCAGCAACCTCATGGCCAGCATCGGGGCGCCCGAGGAGGCCTTGCGATCCGCAACGGCGAGGCAACCGGCGTGGCCCGAGACCTTGCTGGGTATTTCAGGGGCGCTCGAGGCCGCGAGCGCGGCAGCCCTGCATGCCTTCGCCGGCCTTCGCGCTGCGCTTGGCGATGGCGACGAGATGCGCGCGACCTACCGCGCCCTGCGCCTGCTGCCGAAGGGGCTCGAAGCGCTCTACCCGCTAGCCAGCATCCTGCCGCCCGTGCACCAGTTCTTTCTCGATCCATCGTTGCGATCGGATCAGGCTTTGCAACGGCTTTTGTTGCAGGCGCCGGTTCGCGACACGACCGGGGTGATGCACGTTGGCGGCGATGAACGGGGTGGGTTCTGGCTCTACGTGCCGGAGCACTATACGCCCGATCGCCGCTGGCCGCTGGTGGCGGCGCTGCACGGCGGCAGCGGAACCGGGCGCCAGTTTCTATGGAGCTGGCTGCGGGATGCGCGCGGCCGCGGCGCCATCTTGGCGGCGCCGACGTCCGCGCAAACCACCTGGGCGGTGCTGGGGCCCGACCCGGACTCGCCAAACCTCGTGGGCATGTTGGACTTCATCCGAGCGAGGTGGAACGTGGATCCAACGCGCCTCCTCCTCACGGGGATGAGCGATGGTGGGACATTTGCCTACGTCTCGGGTCTCGCAGCACACTCCCCGTTCACACACCTTGCACCGGTGTCTGCCGGGTTCCACCCGCTGCTGGCGCAGATGGCCGATCCAGACCGATTGCGCGGGCTGCCGATCCATATCATTCATGGGGCTCTTGACTGGATGTTTCCCGTCGAGTTGGCGCACCAGGCCCAGCACGCCCTGGCGAGCGCGGGCGCGGCCGTAACCTTGCGCGAGGTCGATGACCTGAGCCACGCCTATCCCCGCGAACTCAACGGCGCCATTCTGAGCTGGCTTGCGGCAACCGCCACACCCACACCATGACAGTCGGCGCCCGGCGCCGGTTTTGTACCGCTTGTGGGGTTGTAGCACCCGTGCAAAATCACGCCTTGGCGTCGACCCCCGCTTGCTTGCAGCCGAGCGCGCCCGTAAAGGCGCTGGACTGCGCGCCGGCGGCTTGGCGCCCCATGGCCCGCAAGTTCGCCGCCGACCGGGGGGATCGGAACAGAGGGTGGAAGGCGCCGTTTAACGCCTGAGCGCCGTCGGCAGAAGCAAGCCCGAAGATCGAAAGCGATGCATGAGTTCGCAATGGCGGAGGTCGAGACCGGTGAGACGGCCATCTTCACCTGTGCGGGCGGCACCGGCCCGCCGCTCCTGCTGCTGCACGGCTTTCCGCAGACGCACCTGATGTGGCGGCAGGTCGCCCCATTGTTGGCACGCAGCTTTTCGGTGGTCTGTGCCGATCTGCGCGGCTACGGGAAAAGCGGCTGCCCAACCACGACACCTGACCATGCGCCGTACGCCAAAAGAGCAATGGCGCGCGATATGATAATGGTGATGGAGAAGCTTGGGTTTCGACGCTTCTCGGTGTGCGGCCACGATCGCGGCGGGCGCGTCGCCTATCGCATGGCTCTCGACCACCCCGAACGCATCGACCGGCTTGCCGTGCTGGACATCCTGCCGATCGAGGCGGCGTGGCAACACGCCGACGCGCGGTTCGCTTTGGCCTATTGGCCTTGGTCGCTGCTGGCCCAGCCGCAACCCCTTCCCGAACAGGTCTTGAACCTTGCCGCCGAGGCCATCATCGACAATGCGCTGGGCCAGTGGGGCTCCTCCCCCAGTGCCTTTCCCGCGGAGGTGCGGGCGGCGTACGTGCGCGCGTTGCAGCAGCCCGATCATGCGCACGCCATCTGCGAAGACTATCGTGCCGCCGCGACGCTCGATCGCGCGCATGACCAGGCGGATCGCGCATGCCATCATCGCATACGCTGCCCGATCCTGGTGCTGTGGAGTGCTCAAGGCCCGCTCGACACGTGGTATCAGGAGCAAGGTGGGCCGCTTGCGCTTTGGCGTGGTTGGGCCGACGACGTTGAGGGCCGACCGCTCGAGGGAGGTCATTTCTTTGCGGAAAGCGCGCCGCTGGCAACGGCCGAGGCACTCAGCGACTTTTTCCGCAGCGCGCCGGCGGCAAGCCGGCGCCACTGATCGGCGTCAATGTGTGAGCTTTGAGGGTCGGAGAAATGCGTGGCGTCATTCATCACCTCGATCTAACCGTGCGCGATCCGGATCAGGTGTTCAGCTTCTATGATACGATCCTCTCGGCCCTGGGCTACCGGCTCGAACGAAAGGGCGCGCGCGGCTACGATTGGAACCTGGAATCGGAGCTGGGCGTGCATTCGATCGGCATCGTCAAGGCGAGCGCGCAAGGTGCGCCGCGCCAGCATGACCGCTACTCTCCCGGCCTGCATCATGTTGCATGGGCCGTCGACAGCCGCGCGGAGGTCGACCGCATGTACGAGACCGTGTGCGCGATCGGAGCTACGATCCTGGATCCTCCGGCCGATTACCCTCAATACAACAACGGCCGGGGTTACTATGCCGTGTTTTTCTCCGACCCCGATGGCTTGAAATTGGAGTGCGTTTACACGCCGCCGCCGCGCTAACTGCCTGGTCAGGGCGATCGGCCCTGGCTGCGACCGGCCACGGCGCTCGAAGCCGCCTCGCCGGCCGAACAGGTGCCGGCGCCGTCAAAGGAACGCGCGCCCGGTTCCGGCGTTGCAGTTGCAGCGCAACAGGGCACTTTTTCGCAAACACCTCCGCAACGAGACCAGGTGTGCCATGATAGCAACCGTCCGATTGAGAGCGCTGGCGGCGTTGGCGGCCGTGGCGCTGCTCAGCTTGCCGTTTGAGGGATCACACGCACAACAGGCCGTCGCCAGCTCCGATGCAAGCAAGGGCACCTTCCTGCTCACCATCTTCCTCCGTCATGACCAGTCCAAGACCCTCGATCAGATCAACCAACATCTGCAGGCGAGTGGCTACTTCAAGAAGTTCCCACCGGAAGGAATCGAAGTGGTCTCCTGGTACGTGATGATGGGTGTCGGCCAGGTGGTCACGCTGCGCGTGCCCCCTGAGCGCCTGCGGGAAGTCAACCGCGCAATCGAAGAAAGCGCCTGGGGTGGCTTCAGAACCGAGTTCTATCCCACCTACGACTTCAAGGCGATCGCGGCGCAGCAGCGGAATTGAACGCCGAGAGGTGGGTTCGACATTCGCGGTTCGCCGGCATTGCCGCAGGTAGCGCGCGGCGAACGTAGGTAAAAGACGCCGCAGGTGAGAGCCTCGCTCGAGTGATCAGCATGAGGTAGCGATGTTTTGCGTCCTCTTTGAAGTTCATCCGAAGCCCGATCGGTGGGAGGCCTATCTCGGATATGCCAAATCGCTCAAGCCCGAGCTCGAAAGGATCGACGGTTTTATCGAGAACATTCGCTACCGCAGCCTTACGCGTGAGGGATGGTTGCTGTCGCTCTCAAGCTGGCGCGATGAGAAGTCGCTGGTACGCTGGCGCACGCAGGGTGAGCATCATGAGGTGCAAAGGAAGGGCCGCTCCGAGGTATTCTTCGACTATCACCTGCGCGTGGGTCAGCTGACAAAGGACAGCCAACCGCCCGAGGGCCACGTGCTGCGGGAGCAGCGACTTGACGAGACCGCGGTCGGTGCCGGCACCACCGTGACCCTGATCGATGCCAAACGGCCGCAAGCGGCCGGAACAGCCCGGGCCGCCGGGCACGAGGTCGCCCGCTGGTTGGGATTGGCGCCTGCGGCTTTCGGCCTCGTCGCCTGGGACGTGTTCGACGCCGTACTGACGCCTGGCGACGTAATTTTGCTGATGTCATGGCGCGACCAGGCCGCGGCGGAAGCCTTCGAACGGGGCCTATTGTTGCGGGCCGGCGCCAGGCTGCGCCGCGTCCGCGTGGTCCGCGACTACGGCATGTTCGATCGTCGTGAAGCGCCACAATACTATGCGGCCGTGCAGCCAACGGGCTAGCTCCGACGACGACCCTCGACCCGGCCGGGATCCGGCGGCAGCGGTTGCGAGGGCTGAGGGTTGCAAAGGTTCAGGTCGACCACAATGGGAACGTGATCGCTGAGCCCGGACCCGCACCAATCGTCATAGCTGCCGACGGCCAACTCGCTCACCTGCGCCAACATCTGCGCTTTGAGAAAAATGTAGTCGATGTGATAGCAAGGCCCGGCTTTCTTGCGGTCGCGCCAATAGAGCGTCGGCACGCTCTCGCCGCCCTGAGTCTCACCGCGCAGTTCGTGATAGGCACTAACCAGGCCAAGCTTGGCCAGCGAAGCAACGGCGTTAGCGTGATTGATCCGCCAACCGGGCCGATGCCAGAAGACGTTGTTGTTGAAATCTCCCGCGACGATGCTTGCTCGCTCCGTCAGAAAGCCTTTGTACTTGCTCAGCGCGCGCCGCAGCGGACCGAGCTGGTGTTTGCGATTGATGCCTGCGCTGGCATTCTGGGCCCAGACGGCGAGCAGATTGCACTCAACTGGTCCGCAGATGTGCACGGGCGCGATATGGCGAATGGTCGGATAGAAAGGCTCCGCTAGCCGAGCTCGGTATCCGTTGCAGGTGAAGACGGCGAGCCCTTTGTTGCGATTGTCGCCGATCCATACCGGGTCACCGCTCACACCATTGAGCGCGCCGAAGGCGGCAAGTCGCTGCGGTTCGGCGCACTCGCAAATGACGGCGATATCGGGCCGCAGGCGCATGACCGCGTCGAACTTGCGATGCAGCGCCATACAGCAATTCCAGGCAACGATCCGCATGGGCGGGATCCTCGAGGCACCAAAGCGCCAGGGTTAGCCGAGCCGCAGCGAGGAGAGGAGGGCCGCGCGGGGTGTTGGCCAAAGTATCCTGACAGCTGCCGACAGGCGGGCTCCCCAAGCCGGAGGCGCGATGCTAGGCTGCCGCGAGGTGCAGCGGCGCCTTACACCCACACCTGACCTCAGGTGCTGCGGCGAAACCATCATACGCGTTCCATTTGGCAGGCCATGCCCATTCCAGATTTCGAGGCTCGCTTTCTCGCCAACACACCGGACGGCATCCTGTTCGCCGACGAAACAGGCATCATTCGCTTCTGGAACGCGGGCTGCGAACGCCTCTTTGGCCATTCGGCGGCCGAAGCCGTGGGACAATCGCTCGACATTATCATTCCCCAGGCCCAGCGCGCGCGCCATTGGCAAGGTTACGCCAATACCTTGCGCACGGGGCAATCCCGCTACGCGGCGGGCGAACTGTTGGCGGTGCCCGCCGTGCGCAAGGATGGCTCGCGCATCTCCATTGAGTTCTCGATCGTCCCATTCCGCGATACCTGCGGCCGGATGCTCGGCATCGGGGCGGTGATGCGCGACGCAACCAAGCGTTTTGAGGAAACCAAGGCTTTGAAAAAGGCGCTGGCCGCCACGCAACGATGAGCCCTCCCCAGATGTCCAAATGGCCCAACAGCAAGATCGTCGATTTGTTTGAGATCGAACATCCGATCTTGCTCGCGCCCATGGCCGGACCCTCGACGCCGGAGCTGGCGATTGCGGTGTCGGAGGCGGGCGGTCTCGGCTCCTTCGGCAGCGCCATGTCCACCGCGGAGCAGGTGCGCGCCGTGTTGGGAGTGATCCGACAGCGCACGCGCAAACCACTCAACCTCAACTTCTTCACGCACCTGCCCCCTCAGCTCGATGCCGCGCGCGAAGCAAGATGGAAGCAACGACTGGCACCCTACTATGCGGAGCTCGGCCTCGATTCCAACAAGCCGACACCCCACTCCGACCGCGCGCCCTTTAGCGCAGAGACCTGCGCAATCGTCGAGGAGTTCAAACCCGAAGTCGTGAGCTTCCACTTCGGCCTGCCGCAACCGCAGTTGTTGCAGCGCGTGAAGCGCACTGGAGCAAAGGTTATCGCCTCGGCAACCACCGCCCGGGAGGCAATCTGGCTGCAACAGCACGGCTGCGACGCCATCATCGCCCAGGGTTACGAGGCGGGTGGTCACCGCGGTATGTTTCTCACCGACAATCTAGCCGCCCAGGCGGGCACCTTGGCGCTGGTGCCCCAAGTCGTGGACAGCGTGTCGGTGCCGGTGATCGCCGCTGGCGGCATCGCCGACGGGCGCGGCATTGCCGCCGCGTTCGCCTTGGGCGCCAGTGCCGTGCAGATTGGAACCGCCTACCTGTTCTGTCCGGAGGCCAACGTGCCGCCGCTCAATCGGCAGGCCCTCGCAACCGCCCGCGACGACGACACCGCGCTCACCAATCTGTTCACCGGTCGCCCGGCGCGCAGCGTCATCAATCGTTTGATGCGCGAGCTTGGGCCGATATCCGAGGACGCGCCGGCATTCCCGCTGGCCGGAGGAGCCTTGCTGCCGCTCAAGGCCGCGGCCGAGGCCAGGGGCTTGAGCGATTTCACATCGCTTTGGTCTGGCCAGGCTGCGGCCTTGGCGCAAGCGCTGCCCGCCGCTGAACTGACGCAAAAGCTCGCCCGCGACGCCCTCAGACGCCTGCAATCCTTGAGCAATCCTTAAGCCCTGGCGCCCGAGTTGGTCCAAAGTATAAGGCCGAGCCTGTGGCCGCGCCCTTAGGCCAACTTAGGCCCAGCGGCCCGATCGCGACTTGTCGCGTGCACCGCCGGCACCATCCACCGGCAAAATCGACGTCGGCGTGCACAGCGCAAACGCCGCATAACCGCTCGCGCTGGCGTCAATTTGCTCCTGCACCTCGGCCTGGGTGGGCAGATGCGGCCAATCGCAAACCACCGTCATAACCCCATCACCCCGAACAGCGATCAGGATATGCGTCTTGTAATCGATTGGCAGTGGGCTGTTGTCTTGCATGTCCTGCTGCCTTTGAGCGGCTCTGCCCGAACCTCCGCCATAGCAGGCGAACCAACGGCTTGGCTGCGGAACGCCCCTAGGCAAGCCCCACCCTCTCAAAATGGTATCGCCTTGTAAAACTCTCAAGACACGCCAAGGTGCCAAAAACAATAGCGCCGCCTTGTCCGGCTGCCTGGCTATCCTAGCCTCAGGGGGGCCAGCAAAAGGCTGCCGCCGCAAGGCCATCGCTCGAGGAGGTCACAGTGATCAGTGCGAGAAATGCCGACGTCACGGAAATCCGGGTCACCTCGGTTGAGGGCAAACCGACCTACGGCGGCGAGCTTGCGGTAAAGCCGCTCATCAAGGGCGACGAAATGACCTTTCTGGAGATCCGTTACGCCGCCGGGGTCGGCGCGCCGCTGCACGCACACACCCACGAATCGATTGCCTACGTCGTCAGCGGCAAGGTGAAGTCGACCGTCGGCGACACGGCGTTCATCATGGGATCCGGCGATGTCTGCCGGCATCCCAAGGGCGTGCTGCACGGCCTCGAGGCGATCGAGGACTCCGTGGTGGTGGAAATCAAATCGCCGGCACCAGACCTCGCCACCTTCTTTGGTCTGCGCAAATAGCTACCTTGGCGTGCCCTGCCTGGGCCCGAGACGTTGGCTGCGAGCGCATCTGCCATGCCCTCGCCGGCACCGCCTTGGCGGCCAAGCGGCAGGCAAGGGCCTGCGCATTGGCGGCCGTCGCCGGCGATTGCCAGATGAGTTTTGCTTGGTCATGATGCCGGGCTTGCCATGAACTTCCAACATCGCGCCATGATCCCGCTCACCGGCTACGCAGATCGCCTCTCTGTCCGTCCCGCAGAAACCATCCGTTTTCACGTGTCGAATGCCACCGGCAGCGAGATCGCCTCGGCGGCTATCGTGCGCGTGATTTCCGCCGACGCGAACCCCGCCGGGCCTGGCATCCGCACGGTCAAGGTGGCTGCCAGCGTGCGCGCCATTGCACCCTGCCAAGCGCAAACGGTCACGCCCGGCTCCTACGGCGTGGCCGATCTCGGCACCGCGCTCGAGGGGCTCGGAGCCCTGACGGTGATCGCCACCATCTGCCCGACGAGCATTGCCGGCGCGCCCCGGCCGATCCTGACCGCGTTCTCGCAACAGGCTGGTGGGTTTGCTCTCGTCATCGCCGAGGACGCGAGCGCCTGCGCCACGATCGGCGGCGCCGGCGGCGCGCTCAGCAAAATCTCAACGGGCCTAGGCTTGCGCGAAGGGGCCTGGGCGCGGGTCTGGATGACGTGGGATGCCGCGACAGCCACCCTCAGCGTTGGCCAGCAGCCCCTTTTGCGTGGTGAGCCGGACGGCGCAGCCCGTGTGGTGAGCGCCCGCCACGACGGGCCCATGCCGGCCGCCGGGCCAAAGGTGCTGATAGGCGCGGCGGGCGGGCCAGGGCGCACCTTCAACGGGCGCATCGAGCGTCCGATGCTGTTCGACCGCGTGCTCGATAGCGGCGAGATTGCGCGGGCCGCACGGCGGGAGCTGCTGCCGGGATTGCTTGCGGGCTGGGACTTTGCCCAAGAGATTGCCGGCACGCACATCATCGACATCGGGCCGCGCCAGTTTCATGGCACCCTTTGCAACATGCCGACGCGGGCCGTGACGGGTTCGACCTGGTCCGGACGCGAGATGTGTTGGCGCCATGCCGCGGACGAGTACGCCGCCATTCATTTCCATGACGACGACATCGTCGATTGCCACTGGCCGGCGACGCACGAATGGACGCTGCCATCGGACCTAAAGTCGGGCTCCTATGCCCTGATCCTCGAAGCCGGCGAGGCGCGGGAAAACATTCCCTTCTTTGTCGTGCCACCGGTCGGCAAGCCGCGCGCGAAAATCCTCGTTCTGATGTCGACCTTCACCTACGTCATCTATCAAAACAACGCCCGACTCGAGTGGCTGACCGATCCCGGTTGGCGACAAACCTGGCAGGCTCTGAGCAAGGCGTGGAACGGCTACCCGAATTACCCTGGCGACCATCCGGAATTCGGCTGGTCCACCTATAACTACCACACGGATCGAACCGGCATCTGTTTTGCATCCTGGCGTCGCCCGATGCTGAATGTGCGCATCGGCTACATCACCTACCCACACGAAGACCTGCGCGCCTCGGGCCTGCGCCATTACCCTGCCGATCACCATTTGCTGTCCTGGCTCGAGGCCAAGGGCTACGAGTTCGATGTGCTCACCGATTGGGAGCTGCACCATGACGGTCACCGCGCCTTGGAGGCCTATGCCGTCGTGCTGACAGGAACCCACCCCGAGTATCACACGCGCCAGATGCTCGATGCGCTCGAGGCCTATCGCGATGGCGGTGGACGCTTCTGCTATCTCGGGGGTAACGGCTTTTACTGGAAGATCGCGCTGGCCCAGGATCAACCCGGCTTGCTCGAGATACGCCGTGCCGAGGGCGGCATCCGTGCCTGGGCCGCCGAGGTCGGCGAATACTACAACCAGCTCGACGGCGAATATGGCGGCCTGTGGCGGCGCAATGGCCGCCCACCACAAGAACTGGTCGGGGTGGGTTTTACCGCGCAAGGCAATTTCGCCGGCTCTTACTACCGTCTCAAACCGGGCGTGCGCGAGGACGCGCGCGTCGGCTGGATGTTCGCCGGCATCAAGGACGACACCATCGGCGATTTCGGCTTGTCGGGGCACGGCGCCGCCGGCTTCGAGCTCGATCGCAGCGACAAACGCTTAGGTACGCCGCGGCACGCGGTCGTCGTCGCTGCTAGCGAAAACCACCCACCGGAGACCCCCTGGGTGCTTGTGCCGGAGGAATATCTGACCCACCTGTCGACGACGACCGGTCAGGCACCCGCCGAGATGATCCGCGCCGACATGACCTTTTTCGAAACCGCGAACGGCAAGGGCGCCGTGTTCTCCACGGGGTCGATTACCTTTTGCGGCTCGCTGCCGAGCAATGGCTATGACAACAACATCTCGCGCCTGTTGGCCAACGTGCTCGACCGCTTTCTTGAGCCGCGCCCCTTCGAGCGGCCCGCTTGAGGCCGCCGCCCCTGGCCGCGGGCTCACAGCTCCTTTTCGGCGAGACGGCGGAATACATCGGGGACGGACCCCGGTCGCCCGCCGGCAAGCGAGGCGTAACGAACCGCCTCCCAGCCGAAGCGATCGCGGACCGCGTCAATGGCGCGGTCCGCGCGCGCCCGCGCCGTGCCCTTTCGCGAGCCGGGACGACGCGCCTCGTCGGCCAGGCCAAGGGGTAGTTCGAGTTGGATGATCGGGCGCCGCTCCAGGTTCGACACGGAAATCGCCAACAGTGAGATCGTGCGCTCTCGAGGGTGCTTCGCCAGCACGGCGCGCACGAGATCCTCGGCGATCTCGGCAAGCATCGCCGTCTGCGCCACCGGTTGAGGCATCGTCACGGAGTGCGTAACCGAGCGCAGATCGGCGAAACGAACGCGCACCGACACCGTCCGACCTGGGCGCGATTTCGCCCGTAGCCGCGTGCCGATCCGGTCGGCAAGGTGCCAAAGCACCGGCGTGAAAACGTAGGCTTGCGCGGGCCGCCTGCCCAGCGCCGATTGCGCTCCTGCCGATTGCGCCTGGCGCTCGGTCTTGATCGCGCGCGCATCGCAATTCCACGCGAGATTTGCCAGCTTGGCTCCCAGCGCGCGCCCAATCAGAGCCCCCAATCGCTGATCCGGCATCGCCGCCAACTGACCGATCTTGCACACGCCGGCCGCGGCAAGTCGCGCCTTGGCAACGGGGCCGACGCCCCACATCAATTCGACGGGAAGGTCGTGAAGGAAGGCAAGTTCGGAGTGGGGGTCGACAACGACCAAGCCATCGGGCTTGGCCACTTGCGAGGCGATCTTGGCGAGATGTTTGGTGCGCGCCACGCCCACCGAGATCGGAAGTCCGAGCTCCGCGCGCACCCGGCGCCGTATCGTCTTGGCAATCTCGGCAGGCGAACCAAACAACCGTTCACACCCCGCCACGTCGGCGAAGGCCTCGTCGATGGAGAGCCGCTCGACGAGCGGCGTGTAGTCGCTGACGACGTTCAGCGCCGCGTCGCCCAACCTCTGATAGGCATCGAAGTGCCCATCAACAAAACGCAATTGCGGACAGAGCGCGCGCGCGCGCCACCCCGACATACCGCCGCGAACGCCAAACGCCTTGGCCTCATAAGACGCGGCCAGCACCACCCCGCCCCCGACGGCGATGGGCTTGCCGCGCAAGGACGGATCGAGCAGCTGCTCGACCGACGCATAGAAGGCGTCGAGGTCCGCATGGAGGATGGTGGCCGAGCCGTCCACGCAAACGCTCCTTTTCACCCCTCGAATTTTTACCCCTCGAGCGCCGCTTGGGGCCGAGAGTGCACCCTCGCAACGTCTACCTTTGCTAGAACATAAAGGGAACATTAGCCGAACTTGTCAAGGGCCGAGACGTGTGGACGCGCACCGGTTGGGCGGGCGCCCACCGCCCGCTAAGGCTGGCGCCCGGCGCCTGGATACGGATACGGGGGAAATGAACAAGGGGCCTGCAAACCGGGCGCGCAGGGGGCACGGGATGGGCCACTCACGCCGTCGCTGGGCGCGTTGGCGCTGGCGCGCGCTTCCCCCACCAGCGGCGGGGAGACCGCGATTTCCCCCGCAACGCGCCGTGCCTGGCCGCTAACCTTCAGCGCGCCTTGCGCAAGGTCAATACACGGGGCGAAACAAAACGCGATTGCCGCCTGCGCCAGCCGCCGAGGCCCGCACCACCTTTGCGCACGGCAGAACGGCCGTCGCGGCGCCGCCCGAGAGCGGCAGGCGCTCCTGGCACTTGGCTATGGCGTTTGCACATGGCGTTTGCACATGGCGTTTGCACATAGCGTTTGGATCGTTTGGATATGGCGCTTGGATGGCGTAGGCGGCAGCGCAATAATAGCCATGACCATCGATTGCAACGGGAGAGACCAGCCATGAGCGTTGGCGTCGAGCTCGATTGCCTCAAGGGCATTCGCGTCGTGGACTTCACGCAGTTCGAGGCCGGGCCCTCCTGCACGGAGTCGCTGGCCTGGCTTGGCGCCGAGGTGGTGAAAATCGAAAGCCTTGGGGCGGGCGATCCCGGCCGCCGTCTCCGGCCCGGCCAGCCCGATGATGACCCGTGGTACTTCCATCAATTCAATGCCAACAAAAAGTCGGTGACCTTGAACCTCAAGTCGCCGCGCGGCCTCGAGATCGTGCGTGCGCTTCTCGCGCGCGCCGATGTCACGGTCGAGAACATGGCACCCGGCACCATCGAACGGCTGGGCCTCGGTTATGACACCGTCAAGGCGATCAATCCCGGCATCATCTATTGCCAGGTCAAGGGCTTTGGCGCCGGCAGCCCCTACGAGAAGAATCTGGCCTTCGACATGATCGCCCAAGCGGCGGGCGGCACCATCAGCGTCACCGGCGAAGCCGACCGCGCCCCGGTCAAACCCGGCCCGTCCCTGGGCGACACGGGTACCGGCATGCTGATGGCCATCAGCATCTTGGCGGCCCTCTACCAGCGCTCCAAGACCGGCCAGGGCCGCCTGCTCCAGGTGGCCATGCAGGACGCGATGCTCCATTACATGCGCGTCCCATTCTCGCGAACGCAGCGCAACGGCGAAGCCGTGCGGCGCGACGGCAGCAGCCGATCCACACCGGGCGGGCTTACGCCTTCGGCGCTTTACCCGTGCCAACCCGGTGGGCCCAACGATTATGTCTACGTCTTCTGCAGTCGTGCCAACCCTGAACATTGGCAGCGCCTGCTCAAGGTCATCGGCCGCGAGGACCTGAGCGGGGACGCCCGCTACGACACCCAGCAGGCGCGCAGCCAGCGCGCCGCCGAGGTCGACGCGATCATCAGCGCCTGGACCCGCCAGCATACCAAGCACGAGGCGATGCGGCTGTTTGGCTCCGCTGGCGTGCCGGCGGGAGCGGTTTTCGACACCCTCGAACTGATGCACGATCCTTCGTTCGTTGAGCGCGGCATCATGCAGACGGTCGATCATCCCGCAAGCGGTGAGGTCAAGATGCCGGCTTGGCCGGTGCGCTTCGACGGCGCGCCGCCGAAGCTCAAACCTTCACCGCAGCTCGGTCAGCATGTCGAGGACGTCCTCGGCTCGTGGCTGGGCGTCTCGGCCAAAGAGATCGCCGCCCTCCGCCAGGAGGGCATCGTCTGAGACCCACTGCCTTGCGCCGGGATCGAATGAGGGCGCCAGCACCCGCACAGAAACATGGGGGGGAACCCGTATGCTCAGTCTCAAGAACAAGGTGGCTTTCATTTCCGGGATCGGCTCGGTCGGCGATGATCCCGATGCCAAGATCTGGGGCAATGGCAAGGCGACGGCCGTGTTGCTGGCGCGCCAGGGCGGCAAGATTTATGGCGTCGATGTGCGCAAGTCGGCCGCTGACATCACCAAAGCCATCATCGAGCGGGAGGGCGGCACCTGCCTCACCCGTGCTGTCGACATGACCAAGGCGATGCGAGGTCGAAGCGGCGGTCGCCGACTGTTTGGGCGCGTTTGGGCGCATCGACGTGCTCGTCAACAACGTCGGCGGCTCAGCACCCGGCACCGCCGTCACCATGAGCGAGGAAGTTTGGGATCGACAGATCGACCATAACCTCAAGACCGCGTTCCTCGCCTGCAAATACGTGCTGCCGATCATGGAGAAGCAGGGCAGGGGCGCCATCGTCAACTTGGCATCGGTGGCCGGCCTGCGCATGTCCCCCGAGCGTGCCCATCTCGCCTATTCCACGACCAAGCTCGGTATTCTCGCCTTTTCCAAATCGACGGCGATCGCCTATGCCAAAAAAGGCATTCGCTGCAATACGGTGATCCCCGGCTTGATGCATACCGCCCTCGTCGAACATCGCTTGGCCAAGACCATCGGCGCCAACGACGTGCAAGCGTTGATCGACAAGCGCAATTCACAATGCCCGACCGGCAAGATGGGCGACGCGTGGGACATTGCACACGCCGTGCTGTTCCTCGCCTCCGATGAGGCACGCTATATCACGGCAGCCGAGATCCTGGTCGACGGCGGTCTGACCGCGACCGCGGGCGTGGGATAGGAACGGCACCGCCCGCAGCCGATCGGGACGATATCCAGGAGCGCCCGCTCGGCGAAGTGGCCGTTGCGCACTTCGCCTGGCTCAAACCTCTCCCACGGGTACCGGGCGCAAACTAGCGTCTGGGCAGTCGCTCGAACGTCGGCAGCCCGTCGGGAATGTGGTGGAAGGCCTGCTTGTCGACGGTATAGATCGCAAGCTTGGGCGCACCAAACTGACTAGGGTCATCGAGGGTCCCGACTTTGACGATGACGGCGGGAAAGCCCTGCGGCCGCGTCGCCAGATGCGTGCCGCATTCGGCGCAGAACTCGCGCGTCACCGGCCGGTCAAGATCGGCGCGCTTGAATGCCTTCGGCATGTCCTTGGTATAGTGGAAGCCATCGACGGGCATGGCGAGGAACAGATTGGGCGCGCCCCCGGTGATGTATTGGCATTCGCGGCAGTGGCATTGCGCCTGCATCATCGGCTCGCCCTCGGCGACGTAGCGCACCTTGCCGCAGTAGCATCCGCCTTCGAGTTTCATGGGGTCCTCCCTGCAATCGCGGGCGTGGCAACCAGGCCTCGTTTAGCCCTTGAGGTGGGATCGAGCAATGCTGGGGCGACCATCACCATTCCCCGCGTGCTCCTTCCCCGCCCCCGCGCACGCCGCCCCATTGGGGTGCCTGGCCTAAGCCTTGACCAATCCTCATGTGAGGATGGAGCCACTTGCGTGGGACGCCCGGGGTGATCGCCTGCGATTTGGCCCTTTTTGTGATACCGCTTGTGGCCTACAAAACTCGAGTCCCCCAGCACTTTTGCCCCATCACGCCGCCAGTCTCTTTTCCGCCTAAATGCAGCTTGATAGGCTCGAATTCGAAAGTCTTCCGAGGGGCGCCCAGAGGAGAGCCGTGACGCACCTCCAGCCGGACTGCCGCATTTGTCTCGTGGTCGAGGCCACCCCGGCAGCCGTTGAACACCTGACGGCGGCCACCGAGGTTGCCGATGTTGCCTGTTGCCTGATCGTGCCCGCCGCTGGGGCGGCCATCGAAGCCGCGGCCGCCCGGCCCCTCGTTGCGGCCGCCCAACAGGCCGGGATGGCGGCGTTGATTGCCGAGGCCACCGAGCTCGTGCGCACACTGCGCGCCGATGGGGTGCATCTGAACCCCACGCGCCAACTCCTCGACGCCCATGCCGCGGCGCGCAACACCCTGGGGCGCGAAGCCATCGTCGGCGCCGACGTGGGTGTTTCGCGTCACGACGCCATGTCGCTCGCGGAAGCCGGCGCCGACTATATTGCCTTCGGCGCCCCATCCCATCTCAAAGACCGTCCGCGCGCTCGCGAGCGGCGGGACGATCTGGTGTCGTGGTGGGGAGAAATCTTCGAGGTCCCCTGCGTGGTCTTGGACGTCGAGGGGCCAACGGAAGCCGAACGGCTGGCGCGCGCGGGCGCAAACTTTGTGGCGGTGACGGTGCCGGGGGGATCGGCCGCAGCCACGCGCGCGCTGGTGGCCGAGATCGGGGCGGCGATCGCCAGCAAGGCGGCGGCGGGGTTGAGGGATTGACGCCAATGCGTTGGAGCTTTGCCATACTGCTGACGGCGAGCCTGCTGGGTGGACCCGCGCTCGCCGAAACCAGCTCGTGGTCATCGCAGGGCGGTGCCGCGGGGACCTCCCCGAAAAAGGCGCCGGGGCCGGCGAAGGCGCAAAAACCGGGCGCGCCCGCGCCGAAGGCCCCTGCCGCCGCGGCGACAAGCACTGCCGCCCCCGCCGGCGACGGGGTCAGTAGCCATGCCAAGGGGGCACCCCAAGTTGAGGATGCCGCCTATGAGGCCTTCGACCAGGGCCGCTATCTCACAGCATTGGAACTTGCCGCGAAAGCGGCCGAGGCCGGCGATCCCCAGGCCCATACGCTGGTCGGCCGCATCTACGGGGAAGGCTACGGGGTGGCGAAGAACTCGGCGCTGGCCGCCAAATGGTACGCCCGTGGCGCCGAGCTCGGTGATCCGGAGGCCATGTTCGCTTACGCCATGCTGCTGGCGGAGGGCCAGGGCGTCGACAAGGACCACGTCGCCGCCGCGCGCTACTTCGAGGCCGCCGCCGTGCACCGGCATCCGCTAGCCAATTACAATTTGGCCCTTCTGTTCCTGCGCGGCGAAGGCAAGCCCGAGAACCCTTATCGCGCTTTCATGCACATGCAGTTCGCGGCCGAAGCAGGGGTCGCGGTGGCGCAATACGATCTCGGCACGCTCTATGCGACGGGCACCGGCACGGAACCCAACGCCTTCGAGGCGGCGCGCTGGATCGGCAAAGCCGCCGCGGCGGGGCATCCCGAAGCCGCCCTCGAATTCGGCGTCATCCTCTTTCGCGGTCACGGCGTTCCGGTCGACGAGAAGCGGGGCGCGGAGATGTTTCGTAGCGCCGCCGAAAAGGGATTGGCCTCGGCACAGGACCGCTTGGCACGCTGCTATGTGTATGGTGCCGGCGTCGAGAAGAATGTGGTGCAGGGGGCGAAATGGTACCTGCTCGCCAAGGCCGGCGGCATCGAGGATGCGGGGCTCGAGAAAGTGCTCTCGCAGCTCTCGAACGCGGACCGCAGCAAAGCGCAGAAAGCGGCGAACGAGTGGCGCGATCGGGCGCAGGCCGGCATCGAGTGACCGCCCCCGAGGCCAGACCCCCAAGCCGCGGCTGTCGCGCCCGGCCATTCCTCAGGCTGCGGGAGATCCCCGTGCGGCGCGAGCGGTGCCGACCTCCCCTTGCGTTCGGTAGGTTGCAAGGAAGGCCTTCACCGCCATGGCCACCACATGGCCGATCCGCGCCTCCGGCGGTGGACCGGCGGCGTTGAACAGCATCGGCTTGAAGGTGGTCGAAACGCAGGCGTCGATGAACTGGGCGGCGGCGACCTCGCTGTCGTGTGGCTCCAGCACCCCCGCGGCGATCTTGTCCTCCAGATAGCGCTGCAGGCTGGCAATGCCGCGGGCCGGCCCCGACGCATAGAACTGGGCCCCGACCTCGGGCATGCGATCGGCGATGGCGATGATGGTGCGCAACGAGGGTACGCCGTCGGGGCGGCAGAGAAAGCGCGTCAATTCTTCCCCAACCCGCTGCAGCTCGCTGGCGATCGCGGCCTCCCGATCGAGCGTGAAAATCTGCTCGGCCTGAGCCCGGCACTCGTCCTCGACAATCGCCTCAAACAATTCCTCCTTGCTCTTGAAGTACACATAAAGCGTACCCTTCGAAACGCCGGCCTCGCGCGCGATCGCCCCCATACTGGCGGCGTCGAAGCCCTGGGCAAGGAACATGCGCCGTGCCCCGTCGATGATCTGGGCCCGTTTCGCGCGATCGCCGCGCCCATCCGGCACCAGGGCCTTTGCCGTATTCGTGGTCATTGGCGTCCAGCTCTTTTCTCTAAGCTCTTTTGTTGCCTTAAGTTTTCTTGCCTTCAACCTTAGCCGATCCGATCCAATAATCACAAGCAAGTGACCGAACCGTTCAGTCATTGACATAGGCCCGGCCCTGGTCTACGTCAAGCGGCGTTGACCGAACCGTTCGGTCAATTCGGGTTGAGGTGACCTATGTTCGAAGACCAAGAACTCAAAGACGACCTCGAAGAACGACCCGCGGTCGGGGACGAGCCCGTTGCGGCTCGCTCCGCGCCGGCCCGACCACAACCGCCCGTGGCGGCCTCCGCGCGCAAGCGGCGCTTGCGCGTTGTCGCCGCCGTTGCCGGCGTCCTGCTTGTTGGCGTGGGCGCCTATTACGGCCAGTACTGGTGGACGCAGGGGCGCTACCTCATCACCACCGATGATGCCTATGTCGGCGCCAAGAACGCCACCCTGTCTCCCAAGGTCTCCGGCTATATCGCCGAGGTGGCCGTGGAGGATAACGCCGAGGTTGCGGCCGGCGACGTCGTGGCGCGCATCGATGATGGCGACTACCGCCTGGCGGTGCAAAACGCCCGCGATCAGATTGGGGTGCAGCAAGCCACCATCGATCGGCTGGGTCGACAGACCACCGCCCAAATCGCCGCCGTCGATCAGGCCAAGGCGCAGCTGGCCTCCGCCAAAGCCGGCGCAACTCGCGCCCAGCTCGAGTTGAAGCGCCAACAGGATCTCGCCACGCGCCAGATCAATAGCCGACAAGCCCTGGAGCAGGCGGAGGCCAATGCCGAACAGGCGGTTGCCTCCGTGCAAGCGGCCGACGCCGCCATCGCCGCGGCAAGCGCCAACGTCGATGTGCTCAAGGCCCAGCAGGAAGAGGCCAGGCGCACGTTGCAGCAATACCAGACGGCGCTCGCCAAGGCCGAGCGCGATTTGTCCTTCACCGTCATCAAGGCACCCTTCGACGGCGTCATCGGCAATCGCGCCGTGCAAGTGGGCGACTACGTGCAGCCAACGCAGCGGCTCGCCAGTCTGGTGCCGATGGATGCGGTCTACATCGACGCCAACTTCAAGGAGACGCAGCTTGCCGGCCTGACGCCCGGACAGCCCGTGCGGATCAGCGTCGATGCGCTGCCCGGCCGCACGCTGGAGGGACGCGTTGCCAGCCTGGCCCCGGCCTCCGGCTCGGTGTTCTCGCTGCTGCCCCCCGACAATGCGACCGGTAATTTCACCAAGATCGTCCAGCGCCTGCCGGTGCGCATTTTGGTGCCGGCCGAGGTTGCCGAGCAATCCGTGCTGCGCCCTGGCATGTCGGTCATCGTCAGTGTGAACACCAAACCGGGTGCACCCGTCGCAACCCAGCGCATGGGTAGCGCGGCGGTGCGCACGACCGCCAACTAGCCCAATTTCCGAAGCGTTGCGGGGGCGAAGCAATGGTCCAAACAGCAAGACACGCAGCCGCTGGCGGGGCCATGGCACCGGCGCGGCCCCATGACGACCGCATTGAACCGCACCGCCTCATCGCCTTCCTGGTGATGGTGTTCGGCATGTTCATGGCGATCTTGGACATCCAGATCGTCTCTGCCTCGCTGACCGAGATTCAGGCCGGACTTTCCGCCTCCGCCAACGAGATCACTTGGGTGCAGACCGCCTATCTGATCGCCGAGGTGGTGATGATCCCGCTCTCGGGCTATCTCTCGCGTGCCCTCGGCACCCGCATCCTATTTGCTCTCTCCGCCGGCGGTTTTACCGCCGCCAGCCTGATGTGCGGGTTATCGTCCACGATCAACGAGATGATTTTCTGGCGCGCCGTGCAAGGCTTCATCGGCGGCGGCATGATCCCAACGGTGTTTGCCACCGCCTACCTCATCTTCCCGCGCTCGAAGATGAGCCTGGTTACGCCCATGATCGGCCTGGTGGCGACGCTGGCCCCCACGATCGGCCCAACCGTCGGCGGCTATTTGACCGATGCCCTGTCCTGGCACTGGCTGTTTTTCATCAACATCATTCCGGGCCTCGTGGTGACGGCGGCGGCGCTGGCATTGATCGACTTCGACCAGCCCGACTGGTCTTTGTTTGGCAACTTCGACTGGGTGGGGCTGCTCTCCATGGCGGGCTTTCTCGGCGCGCTCGAGTATGTGCTGGAAGAGGGTCCGCGCAACGATTGGTTCGGCGATGACAGCGTCCTGCTGCTGGCCTGGGTCTCGGGCCTCTCCGCGCTCATCTTTTTCGCCCGCGTCTTGACCGCCAGCCGGCCCATCGTCGATCTGCGCGCTTTCGCGGACCGCAACTTCGGGCTCGGCAGTCTCTTCTCCTTTGTGCTCGGAATCGGCCTCTACGGCCTCACCTATCTTTATCCGCTCTACCTGGCGCAGGTGCGCGGCTACAATGCGCTGATGATCGGGGAAACCTTGTTCGTCTCCGGCGTGGCCATGTTCCTGACCGCCCCGGTGGCGGGCCGGCTGTCGGCCAAGACGGACCCGCGCTTCATGCTGATCGCCGGCTTTGTCTGCTTCGCCATCGGCACTTACTGGCTGACGTCTCTTACCAAGGATTGGGATTTTTGGGAGCTGTTCTGGCCGCAGGTCCTGCGCGGCGTTGGCTTGATGCTGGCGATTATCCCAATCAACAATATTTCGCTTGGCACGCTCGCCCCCGAGCTCGTGAAGAATGCTTCAGGCCTCTATAACCTGATGCGCAACCTCGGCGGTGCGGTAGGACTGGCGGCGCTCACCACCCTCCTCAACGACCGCACCGATCTGCACCTTGCACGCTTGCACGAGGCCGTCACCTGGTCGCGTCCGCCGGCGCTGGAGGCGCTCAACAACTTGACGCAGCGCTTCTCCTCTTATGGTAGCGAAGCTCAGCTGATGGCCGTCAAGCAACTGAACGCAATCGTGCACCGGCAGGGCGTGGTGATGGCCTTCGCCGATGTGTTCCTGGTGCTCACCTTGCTGTTTTTGGCCCTTGCCGCGCTGGCGATCGTCATGAAACGCCCGCCCCCGGCAGCCGCCGGCGCCGCCGGCCACTAAGCAACCGGGACGGCAGCACGCCACCCCGATCGGGGCACGCGGCCTTCGCAGCCGATCTCAGGTTTTGCTGGGCCAGGGCCGCGGCGGGTAGCCCCGCCGGGTGCCTTTTGCCGGCGTTCAAGTGCGCCGGAAGCCTTCGAGCTCGCTTTCGGCCCAGTCGAGCGTCTTCTCGATCGGCTCGCCCTTGGCAAAGCGAACGATCATTTTCGGCTGGATCGCTTGCGCCCAAATCTGGGCCGCGATCAACGGCGGCGCCGGTGAGCACGTCACGGCGATGATCTGGTCGCCCTTGTTGGGATAGTGCGAGAGCGTGCCCTTCGGCGGACCCTCCTCTTCCCAGGTCTTGAAGTCATTGAATTTAGTGTAGGGCGGAATGTCGTAGCCCTGGCCTGCCGCCACCAGCCGCTCGGCGTTTTCGCGTGAGGACAGGTGGTAGAGCAGGCTCCTGGCTGCCGCTTTGTTCTTGGAGAAGCTCCAGGTGCCGTAAAGGCGCGGCAGGATCGGATTGAACCGCCCCTTCGGGCCCTTGGGGAAGCCGTGCGTCCAGCACTTCTCCGCGATCTGCGGTGCATCGCGCTTGGCCACCGCCCAGGCGCTCGGCGGATTCATGATCAGCGCGCCGCGGCCCGAGATCAGCCACTTGTTGTTTGAGGCATCATCCCATGAGGGCGCGTCGGGCGGCAGGAAGGCAGCGAGGCGCTTGGCGTAGTCGAGGACCTGGCGCACCGCGTCGGTTTTGACGGTGATGTCGCCGCTCTCGCCCATCAGGTCCGCGCCGTAGGCTTTAAACAGCGCCCCGACCCACTGCATGGTGTCGGTGGTGACCCCCAGAGGTAGGCCGAAGGCATGGTTGGCTTTGGCGCACTTTTCGGCGGCGATCAAGAAGTTGTCCCAGGTCCACTCGGCGGCCGCTGGCGGTTTGCCGGCGGGATACATCGCCTGGATGTCGATGCCGCCATGCTCTTTGAGCAGATCGAAGCGGCTGCAAACACCGAGCAACAGGGTACCGCGCGTCATCGGCACCGAAACCCAGGTGCCCTTGAACTTGGCAAGGTACTCGACCGCCGGCTCCAACGGCCCGTTGCGGGCGACGATGTCGCGCACCAGATCATCGACCGGCTCGAGCGCGAAGGCATGCTGGGCGGCCTCCCAGTTCGTGAACTCCATGATGTCGTGACCGGACTTGGCCTGCGCCTCCGCGGCGATGGTAAGCAGAAGCTTGTTTCCCTGCGAGGTGATGAAATCGACTTTGACGTCGACTTTTTCTTTCTCGCCCCATTCCTGAATGATCTTGGCGACAACGTCGTTGGCGCCGGGGACCCAATGATCCCACAGGCCAATCGACAGGCTACCCGCCGCCGCGGCTCGGCGCACATAAGGTGTGGGCAGCACCGTGAGGGCTGCGGCGGCACTTGACGCGGCCAGAAAACGTCGACGGGTAGGTGTTTCACTTCGCATGGGCACTTCTCCCTTCATTTCCTTCGTTGGCAGGACAGCACCTAGCCGGGCCCAGAACCGGTCTTGCGCCCATTGCCGGTGCGGCCGCCCTGATCCGACACTGTGCCGCCGAGATAGGAGGTGGGCAAATCAATTCGGACCATTGTTGGCGTCGGCCGACCCGCAACGCTTGAATTATTAATGGTCCGCGCGCACAAGATACGACTTTCGATTAAGCCAATGGCCCCGGCGGCCGACGCCAAAGCCCATTGGCTTGCGCAATGGAAAGGACCGCGTTAGCCCTCAGCCAAGCGGAGGAGGTTGTGGCCGATGAAGCTGAGCCAAGAAAACGCGCGCCGTCTGTCGGCGCTGGTGTGGCGGGAGCGGTTGCGCCGCTTTGCTCCAATCGTGCTCCTGGTCCTGGTGCTGACCGGTCTGCTTACCGTGTTCTTGGTGCGCCAAATCGATCGGGCCGATCGCACCGTCAGCGTGGCCGTACATAACGCCACGGTCGTGGCGGTGAAGCAGGGCGGCGGCGCGCGCGCGGCAATCGTCCATGTGCACCTCGACGACGGACGCGAGGTCGACGCCTTCAGCGCCTTGCGGCTCACACCTTTTGCAGGCACGCATGTCGTGATCAACGAGGCCCTCCACGCCTCGGGCAAGCACACCTTCGACGTGGTCCGCTTTGCGGAATAGCCGGGGCCACAGGCGCCAGGGTGTCCAACGCGGCGGCGCTGAGACCGCGCTAGCGCGCTTAGGGCGCCAGCGCCTTGGCGACGGCGTCGCTGAACGAGACGGCGGACGGGCCCAAGCCCGTCACCGCCACGTACCCCGTGTCGGCCCGCTTCAGGTGTTGGGCACCGGTGCTGAGCCCGATGATGAAGGCCTCCTCGCCGCGCAGGAGCAGGAGCGGTGATCCGGAGTCGCCCGGCAAAGCATCGCAGCGGTTCAGCATGGTGCCGGCTTGGCCAAGCGCGGCGGCGCAGCGACGGTGCACGGACAGCAAATACCGCCGATCCGCGCTATAGCCGGCGCGGGCGATTTCACCGCTGGCAACCTCCCGCGCCACGGCGCTTTGCACGATCGCCTTCACCGGCACGGGCCTGAGGCTGAGCGCGGTGTCGAGGCGGATCAACGCCCAGTCGTGCGCGACAAGCTCACTGCGCAGACTTTTATGGGCGGGATCGCTCCCGGTTGCCATGTCGAGTTCCGGCGGCACGATGAGGGCCGTGGCCGCGGCGTGACCGAGCGCGCTGTCGCGCGCTTGGCCGGCGACGAAGTGCACGTGCTCGGGCTTGACCCAGCGTCCCAGCCGATGATCGAACAGGCAATGGCCCGCCGTCAGAACGAGCTGGGCGCCGACGAGCGTGCCGGTACAATGGCGTCGGCTGACGCTGTCGGCAATATTGACGCGGCCGATCGCGTACCAGGGCCAGGCCGTGGGCTCGATCGGCACGCGCTGGTCCTTGCCGGCGAAGAAGGCACCCCAGCGCGGATCGGGAACGGCGCGCGGCTCCTCGCCGCGCGCAGAGATCACAGAGCCGGGGCTCGCCACCGCAAGCAGCAGACCTAAGAGCAGGCAGGCGCAGCTCACTTGCGTCACGGACGACCTGCTCCTGTTGTCCTCGCTGCGCCCGAACCCCCGGGCAATGGCTAGCCCAGGGTCGCGGCCGCCACAAGTGGCCTAGCCAAGGGGCGCCGCGGCAGGGCCCACCCCCTAGCGGCCGCCACCCCTGATTTGCGCGTTCATCCAGATCGCGGTCGGCGTCACGCCGCCGAAACTATAAAGGTGAACACCCACCACGTTGCTGGCGCTGCCGTTACTGGCGTGGCGCGCAATGGCGGTGAGCTGGGCGCTGGGATCAACGTGGGTAAACAGGCGCACCGCCCGCATACCCTCCGCCTGCAACGCCCTGAGCGAAGCGGACACACCGCAGCGTTGCGCAAACTTGATCAGCCGGCGCGGCGTCGTCGGTCCGGCGAGCCCCACATAGACGGGCACATCAGGCGCCCGTCGCGTGAGATCGGCACAGTACTCGACGATGCGGTGCGGCGCGAAAGAGAATTGCGTCACCATATAGGCGGCGAGCCGCTGCTCTGCGAGTAGCGCCAGCTTTTGGTCGAGGGCCGCATTGAGCGCCGCCGTGGGTACCTGCGGGTGGCCCTCGGGATAGCCCGGCAATCCCACCTGCTGCAAACCGCTTTCGGCGAGCACGCCATCGCTGATGAGGGCGGCGCCATCGGCATAGGGCCCAACCGGCACACGCACGTCGCCTGCGATCAACAGCGCCTTGGCAACGCCGGCCACGCGCACCGCCTGATCGAGGAAGGCGCGCAGCTGGGCGCGCGAGGCGACGCGGCGCGCGGCGATGTGGGGCACCGGCTCCAGCCCCGCTTCGCGCAGGGCGACCAGGGCCGCCAAGGTGTGCGGCAGTTCGTGGCGCGGCAGGTGATTGACGTAGACGGGCGTCCCCGCCGGCAGCAGCTCGGCAATCCGCCGCGCATCTTCCGGTGCTTCCGCTCCCATCTCGATCGAGCCGCAGGCAACGAGCTCGGCCGCCACGGCGGCAACGGCGCCGCCACGGGCGCTTCCGCCGGGTAGAGAATCGAGGACAGATGCAGGCATCGTGCTCAGCCCCTTTTGCGCGATATCACGTAGGATTCATCGAGGAACCACAGGCGGCCGTGCGTCTGCAGCACCTCGCGCGTGGCATCGAGATATTTGCGCTCGCCCAGCACTTGCCCCAGTCGCTCATCGTCGATCTGGGCCACGTAGACGGCGGCATTCCAGGCCGCAAACAGCGTCGAGGTGCCGATGCTGGCGGCAATTTCCGAGGGCAGGGTGTGCATGTCGTAGCGAAACACCGCACGCTGATCGGCATAGGCATTGAAGTTGTAGTGGCGCGCATCGCGTCCGAGCTCGGCACGCGTGGCGCGCAGAATATCGTGCCGGCTGGTTTGGAACGGATCCTCGTCCGGCCAGATCTTGCGGATGATCTCGAGGCCGGGGTCGCGGCCGCAGGAGTGGATGCCGAGCAGGCGTCCCCCCGGTCGCAGCGCCCGCGCCAGCGGGCTGACCACGCGCGAGGCCTTGAAGGCGACCGGCACGCGGGCGCGATAGGGCTGCGAGGCGATGATGAGGTCATAGTCGGCGCGCGCGCGGCCCTGACGCGGGACGACGTCATCGAGGAGGAAGCGGAAATCTTCGCGGTATATGACGATCGCGGCCGGACGCTCGTACACCGGATTGCCGGTCTTGGGGCTGTGTCGCGCCTGCCAGACACGCGCCAATAACGGCTCTAGCGCGGCGATCTGCTCGCTGAACTCAGCCCCCGTGCTGCCCGTCAGCGCCACCTCGTGCCAAGCCAGCGAGGTCGCCGCCGAGACCGCGTTGGGAGCCAGCCAAGGCGCCTCCGTATAGTACATGTTGGTGACCACGAGCACGGTGGCGGGGTGCTCGTGAAAGCGGTCGGCCATCTTGTCGAGCGAGAGGCGCGTATCCTCAAGGCTGACCTCTTTGCCCACGACATAGAACGGCAAAGTCGGGAAGCGGCGATGCATGTCGCGCAGGACCCGGGTCAGCAGCGTGCCATCGCCCATGCCGGCGTCGAACACGCGAATGGCAGGTGGCTCGGGATGCAGGTGGGCGAGCTCCATGCCGACGCGGCGGGCAATCACCTCCTTCTCGCTGCAGGTGTTGACGAACAGGAGGTACTTTTGTCGATTGTCGAAAAAGCGAAAATTGCGCGACGGCTGCTCCTCGGCGGGTGCCTTGGCCTGGGGAGCGCCCGCCGCTTGCACGCGCAGAAGCGGCTTGAGCTCGGGAGGGCTCGCGGGCGCCGCGACGCCCTGGGTGGTCAGGAAGGCGCTGACGCGTTCCAGGGTTTCCGGGGTGATGCGGGCCCCGTCGCGCAGGCGGGACACGAACTTGCCGTCGTTGACGGCGTGGCGACCGAAGGTCGATTCGGCCATGCCGGCGCGGCGGCAGAATTCCGAGATGCTGTCCAGTAGTCCGACGGCGGCGTAGGCCATCAGCAGAGCTCCTTGGCGCGCCCGTCCCTTGCGCGCTTGCCGGCACGCCAAGCTAAGGCCAGCGCCAGTGGGATCACAACCACAAACACCGAGACGGCGGGAGTGGGATATCTCCCACTATGGGACGACGCCCGGAGGTTTGAGGCGTGCGTGGCGTGGCGGTCGCCGGCCGCGCCGGCGGTGGGCGCCTTGTCAGGCCCGGCAACCTGGGCTAGATCGGGGCCGCCTTCCGCTCCCAAAGGATTGCCGCTCGCCGATGCCGGCCTCAGCCTTGATGAACGTCATGATCGCCGCCGTCCGCAAAGCCGGCCGCGGCTTGACGCGTGACTTCGGCGAGGTCGAGCAGTTGCAGGTCTCCGTCAAAGGCCCAGGCAATTTCGTGACCGCTGCCGACCACCGCGCCGAGGACGTGCTCTTTCGCGAGCTGAGCAAGGCGCGGCCGGGCTACGGTTTTTTAATGGAGGAGCGCGGCGCCATCGCCGGCCCCGACAAAACGCACCGCTGGATCGTCGATCCTCTTGATGGCACAACCAATTTTCTGCATGGCATTCCGGTCTTCGCAATCTCGATCGCGCTCGAGCGGGACGGCGAGATCGTTTGTGGCGTCGTCTACAATCCCATCCTCGATGAGCTCTACACCGCCGAGCGGGGGCAAGGAGCCTTTGTCAACAATCGCCGCCTGCGCGTGGCCAATCGCAAGACCCTCGCCGACAGCTTGATCAGCACCGGCATTCCCCACCGCGGCCGCGCCGGACACGAGCGCTTTTTGAGCGAATGCAAGGCCCTCATGGGTGCAACAAGCGGACTTCGCCGTACGGGCTCGGCCGCCATCGACCTCGCCTGGGTCGCCGCCGGCCGCTTTGATGGCTTCCTCGAGCGTGACCTGAAGCCCTGGGACATGGCCGGCGGCATGATCCTGGTGCGCGAGGCGGGCGGCTATGTCAGCGACGTTGCGGGCGCGCAGAGGATGTTTGAAGAGGGCAGCGTCGTCGCCGGCAACCAGGCCATCCACAAGGCGTTGCTGCAGACGCTGACGAGCGTTAGCGCCGAGGCCGGCCCCAAGAATTCCGTGTCCGCCTAAAAGAAGGCACAAAGAGCATTGACAGACCCCGATTGGCACGAAGTTGCCGGTTTGTGATGCCATTGACTTTGGCTAATGTCGCCCTGGATCAACGTCGCCCTCAATCGAGGCTGGGAGTAGGAGCATGGCACGAGCGAGATCGGGGGAGCGGGCCCCACCCTCCCTGCACCGCACCCTATCGACCCCGGGACTCTATTTGTGGCGCATGTTCGTGTTCCTGGTCCTGGTCGGCCTGTTGGTGGCCGTGCTGCACAACCAGCTCTGGGCCGCCATGCTCAACAACCCCGGCCTCAACATGCTGATCTGCGTCGTCATGATCGCGGGCATCCTCTACGCCTTTCAGCAGGTGCTGCGGCTCTATCCGGAAATCCGCTGGGTCAACGCCTTTCGCATCGCCGATCCGGGGCTCGCCATTTCGCACCGTCCCGTGCTCTTGGCACCGATGGCAACCATGCTACGCGACCGCACCGGCGCCCTGTCGTTGTCCGCCACCTCCATGCGCTCGATTATGGACTCGATCGGCTCGCGCCTCGATGAGGCGCGCGATACGGGCCGCTACCTCGTCGGGCTCCTGGTCTTCCTCGGCTTGCTCGGCACCTTCTGGGGATTGCTGGATACCATCCAATCGGTCGGCAAGACCATCGGCGCGCTCGATACCCGGGCAGCCGATAGCGTCACCGTGTTCGACGAATTGAAGAACGGCCTGGCCGCGCCGTTGCGCGGCATGGGCACGGCATTTTCCTCCTCGCTGCTTGGCCTCGGCGGCTCGCTCGTCCTGGGTTTTCTCGAATTGCAGGCGGGCCACGCGCACGGGCGCTTCTATAACCAGCTCGAGGAATGGCTATCGGGCATCACCGAGCTGGCGCCTGGCTCGCAGTCTAGCGACTATGGCGCCCACCAGCTGCAGGTCGCCGTGCTCGACATGCACCGCGCCATCTCCGAGCTCAACGAGCGGCTGACCAGCATTCCCCGCCTGGAAGGCGGCACGCCTCCGGCCGAGGAGGCGGTCAAGGAACTCGCCAAGGGCGTCGATCAGCTGGTCCGGCAAATGCGGGCGGAGCAGAAGGTGGTGCGCGAATGGGTCGACGAGCAGGCAGCCCAGCAATCCGAAGTTGCCTCCGTGCTGAAGGATCTCGCCGCCAACGTCTCGCGAAAGAAGTAGGTCGCCATGCCCTATGGACGCGCACGCCGCACCGCCACCTATGGTGAGTTCTGGCCCGGCTACGTCGACGTGCTGTCGACGCTGCTGCTGGTGGTCACCTTCCTGCTCTCGGTGTTCATGGTGGCGCAGTTCTATGTCAGCCAGGAAGTCTCCGGCAAGGACAGCGCGCTCAAACGGCTGACGCGACAGATCGCGGAGATCACCAATCTGCTCAGCATGGAGAAGGGCAGGGGTAGATCCCTCGAAGACGAACTTGCCAGCCTGCAAGCCTCTCTCGCCACGCTCAGAGCCGACAACGAGCGCCTGGGCGGGCTTGCCGCCGGCAGCGCCGATAAGGATGCGCGCATCGCCGGTCTCAGCAAGGAGCTCAGCGAGCAAAAAGGCTTTTCCGCCGACGCGCTCGCCCGCGTCGATGTGCTCAATCAACAGCTGATCGCGCTGCGCCGGCAGTTGTCCGCGCTGCAGGAGGCGCTGGGCGCCGCCGAGACCAAGGACAGGGAGAACCAGGCTCGCATTTCTGACCTCGGCGCCCGCCTCAACGTCGCCCTCGCCCGCCAGGTGCAGGAGCTGCAGCGCTACCGCTCCGACTTTTTCGGCCGGCTGCGTGAGCTGCTCAAGGATCGCAGGGACATTCGCGTGGTCGGGGACCGCTTCGTGTTCCAATCCGAGGTGCTGTTCCCCTCCGGCCAGGCCACCATGACGGCGGAAGGTCTCGCCGCCATCGACCAGCTGGCAACCGCCATCATCGAACTGGAGCGCAGTATCCCCAGCGAAATCGACTGGTCGTTGCAGGTCGACGGTCACACCGATGTGCGCCCCATCGCCAGCTCCCAGTTCCCCTCCAACTGGGAGCTGTCGAGCGCGCGTGCAACCTCGGTCGTGAAATACCTGATCAGCCGCGGCGTCTCGCCAAAACGTTTGGTCGCCGCCGGTTACGGGGAGTTCCAGCCGCTCGAGGATGGCGTCTCCGATGACGTGCTGCGCCGCAATCGCCGCATTGAGCTCAAACTCACCAACCGATAAGCGGCAAGGCGAGGCTTGCCGCTCCCCGCCATCGCCTTGGAGATAATCCCTGCCTGCCTTGGCCGAAAAATTGGCCAAAATGGCCGCCCGCAGCGTTCTACTCGCGCGGCGGGCGCCGACGGTGGTAGGCTCTGAGCGCGCGGCGCTGGGTTGCGGCGGTGATTCGGCTGCTGCGACGGCGGCACGCCCCGAGGGTCAAGCGTGGCCGTCCGTCTTGAAGAACGATGAAGAGGCCTGGAACGTGCACGATTGGTTTTTCAAGCACGGTGGCCGCAAGGGCCCCATCGACTGGCTCAGGGTCGACGCCTGGATCAATTCCTCCCTGGCCGAAATCCTGGGAGGGGGCGAAGGATCGCTGGAACGGGATCACCAGCTTTTTTGCCCGCTTCCGGCTCACCGGCTGGAAGCGGCTCCTCAACGAGGGCTTTTCGGAGGCCTTGACGCTCGGGCTTGGCGGCTTCGCCGTGCTTTATGTGCTCGCCATCCCGGCCCTGACGGAGTTCGACGAAGAGCGCATCCTCACGGGCAAATACAGCGTCACCTTTATCGATCGCTACGGCAACGAGATCGGCAAGCGCGGCATCCTGCACAGCGACGCCGTACCGCTGGAGGAAATTCCCGACCATCTGATCAAGGCCACGCTCGCCACCGAGGACCGGCGCTTTTTTGAGCACTTCGGCGTCGACTTCATCGGCACGGCGCGCGCCCTGGTTGAGAATGCGCGCGCCAACGAGGTGGTGCAGGGCGGCTCGACCATCACCCAACAGCTGGCGAAAAACCTGTTCCTCTCCTCGGAGCGGTCGCTCCAGCGCAAAATCAAGGAGGCCTTTCTGGCCTTCCTGCTGGAATCGCGTTTCACGAAGCGCGAAATTCTCAAACTCTACCTCGACCGCGCCTACCTCGGCGGTGGCGCCTTTGGCGTGGAGGCGGCCTCGCAATTCTACTTCGGCAAGTCGGCGCGCGAGGTGAATCTGGCCGAGGCGGCCTTGCTCGCCGGCCTGTTCAAGGCTCCCTCAAAATTCGCACCCCACGTCAATCTGCCGTTGTCGCGCGCGCGCACCAACGATGTCCTGAACAATCTCGTCGACGCCGGCTACATGAGCGCCGGCCAGGTGCACGCAGCGCGCTTGAACCCGGCGCGCATCATTGAGACGCGCATCACCCATAGCCCCGACTGGTTTCTCGATTGGGCCTACGAGGAGGTGCAGCGCATCGCCGAAGGCAGCGGCCAGTACGTGCTGACGGCGCGGGTTACCGTCGACCTCGCCCTGCAGCAGGCCGCCCAGGACGCCCTGATCAACACCTTGGGCCAAACCGGCAGCAAGCGCCGCACGCCGTTTACCGGCGCCTTGATATCCATGGAGCCCGAAGGCGCCGTGCGCGCCGTCGTCGGCGGTCTCGATTACGACGACAGCCAATTCAATCGCGCGACCCACGCGCACCGCCAGCCCGGATCCTCGTTCAAGCTTTATGTGTACGCCATGGCCTTCGAGAACGGCTACAACCCGCGCTCGATCGTGCGCGATGCCTCCGGTGCATGCGGCAACTGGAGTCCCAGGAACTACTCGGGCGGCGGCGGTTCGGGGCGCTCCATGATGGCCATCGACGCCTTCAAAGTCTCGCTCAACGTGCCCGCCGTCGACCTATCGCTGCGGCTTGGCCGCGACAAGCTGCTCGAAATGACCCGGCGCCTCGGCGTGGAGGGCGTCAAGAGGACCTGCTCGATGGCGTTGGGGGATACCGGCATTACGCCCCTGCAACACACGGCCGCCTATGCCACTTTCGCCAACGGCGGCAAGCTGGCGCGGCCCTATGCCGTTCTCGAGCTCTTCAATTCCAAGGGCGACCTTGTCTATTCGCGCGAACGCGACGAAGCGGAGGCCCCACAGGTCGTCAGCCGCAAGGTCGCCGAGAACATGAACGTTATGATGAAGGCGGTGGTCGATGAAGGCACCGCCAAACGGGCGGCGCTGGACTTTACCTACGCCGTCGGCAAGACCGGCACGAGCTCGAGCTACCGCGACGCCTGGTTCCTCGGTTTCACCGGCGCGCTGGTGACGGGCGTGTGGGTCGGCTACGACGACTTCCGGCCAATGTCGTGGAATGGCTCGGGCGTCACCGGCGGCAGCTTGCCGGCCACCATCTGGCACAGCTTCATGTCGGTGGCGCACAGCAACATCAAGTTCATTCCACAAATCCCAGGCCTGCCGTTGCATCCCAACCAGGTGGCCGAGCAGCAGCGGCTTTCGGAACTAAAGCGGGTCGATCCAGCCCTGGCCCAGGCGCAGATTGCCCAGACGGCGCAGAAGAAAACCAGCATCATGCCGGACCAGACCCGCGAGGCCCTGAAACGGCTGGCCGAGACCATGCGCCGGGCGAACGGACAAGAGGCGGTCCCGGCCAGCACGGTCCCCGCCGCGCCACCGGGGAGCCCGCCCGCCGAGCGCCCGCGCCCGGCGACGGCGACCCCCGACCGTCGCGCCGAAATGCCGCCCCCCGGACTGCGACCCAGACCCTGAAGGCCGCCGCACGCCTATGCCCCAGTTCGGCAAGCTGTTCGTCAATCTGGTTGCGATCGCCGTCCTCGGCGTCGGTGGCGGGCTCGGCAGTGCCTGGTACATGGTGGAGGCCGGTTCGCGTCTCACCACCCGCAGCTTCGGCCCTTGGATCACCTGGATCGCCGCCGGGCGCCCCGATGCGGACCCCTATACGCGCGCACACACGGCACGCAATGGGCTGTTGCCGATTGCCTCGACACTGGAGCTCAGTTTTTATGCCAAGACGGACAGCGACGGCGGCCAGCTGCAGTCGGCTTGCGACTATGCCGTCACCGTCGAAGGATTGGAGGGCGCCTGGTGGAACCTCGCGGCCTATGACCGCAGAGGTGGCCTCATTGCGAACGGTGCCGATCGCTTCACCTTCAGCAGCGATACCGCCATGCGCGAACCCGATGGGCGTGCGGTCATCGTCGTGGCCCGCGATGCCCGGCCGGGCAATTGGCTGCCCGTCGGTGCCGGCAAGGTGACCCTCGGCCTCACCATCCAAGACGCCGTGATGGCGGCGGCCGTGCACACGGGCGGCAGCATCAAGCCGTTGCCCACAATCCGCAAGATGGGTTGCCGATGACCCCGCGATTGCCCACGCCCGCCCTGCCGGAGGCCCGCTGGCCGAACCTGGCGCCCCCCCGCCTCGACGTTCGCCGCCCTGCAAGGCCCGCCCCGCCGGGTTGGCTCCGCAACGTCCGTTGGCGCACCGCCATCGGCGCGCTCTTGCTCGCGGGCATCCTGCACGTCGCGGCCACGCTGGCCGTGCCGCTCATCGGACCGGGCATGGCCTATCAGAAGCTCCGCGACCTCTTGCCCGCCAACACCATGGTGGTGGTGCCGCCGGCGCGGCCGGGCAAGCAGCTCCTCCCCTTCCTAATGCCGGACGCCTACTACGGCATCTGCCGCTACAGCGTTGCCAGTGAGCCGATCACCGTCAGCGCGCCCCTGGCCGACCTCGGTTGGACGCTCTCGCTTCACACGCCCCACGGCGACAACTTCTATGTCATTCCTGGCCAGCAGCTGCGCTCAACGGACCTCTCCCTTGTCGTCGTCCCGGCGGCGGAGAAGAGCGGCGATCTCATTCCGGCGGTCACGCGACGCGCCCCGGTAGCCAGCGAAGATCAAATCGCCTCCCCCAGCGAGGAGGGCTTGATCATCATTCGCGCCCCGCTCAAGGGCTTGGCTTGGAAAGGGGAAGCTGAAGCCGCCCTGGCGCGGGCCAAGTGCACACCCGGCCTTAAGCCCTAAGGCCGCCGGCTGCCGCAATGGTTCGGCACCGAGCGGGCAAATCGCAGAGGCGCGCCCTCAGTCCGGCAGTTCGAGCCGGTCGCGCTTTGGCCGCGCCTTGTCTTTGCGGCGCGGCTTTGGTGGGTCGTTCTCGCGCTCGCGGCGCACGCCCGGAAAGATGATGATTTCCGCACCGGTTGTACTGGCCTCAAGGCGCGGCTCCAAGCGCAAGGCGTGCGCGCGAAAGTCGATGATCATGGCGATGTCTGTCCCCCTAACCGCCGCCAGACGTTGCCGGCCGCGGGTGCCCCTATCGCGCGACGCAACCGATCGCGACGAATCGCACCATTTGACGGCCGCAGACGTTAACGGATCGTTAAACCTTGCCTCGCCGGGGCGGCGGCGCACGGCCTCAAACCGGGGCCAGCCAATCTTCCAGGAAATGCCGGCCCTGCCGATCCTCGACCACGATGATCCAAAGGTCGGGATCGAAAACCAACTGCTGCGCCAGGTAGCGATCGGCCTCGGCCTCGGGAGCGGGCAGGGTGGCCAGACACGGCTGCCAACGTCGCTCGTAGTCCTTGGCACCGAGGCTCGCCGGCGCCGGCCCGAACAGGCCGGCGCTGCCGTCGAGCCGGCTGACCTTGATGTAAATGGCGCCCGCATCGGCATCGCCGCGGCGCTCGAGGAGGGCGGGGGCACCTTCGATGGCGCAGCGGCGCAGGTAGGCTTTGACCCAAAGTTCGGATTTCAGGCGCATGCCTGCCAAGCATAGGGCGGCTCCGACCGCAGCCCAAGCCGTCACGTGACGGTCAGCGGCGCGATAGCTTCGGGGAGGCGGGCGCCGCGAGCTGGGCCATGAGTTCGACGCTGACCCGACCTTTCGGCACCAGGCCTTTGTCCATCTCGAATTCACGAATGGCGCGAACGGTCTCGGCCTTGAGCTGGCCATCCGCGGGCCCCGGTTGATAGCCGAGCGCGGCGAGGGATTGCTGCACAAGGCGCACCAGCTCGGCCGCCTCGGCCGAGCCGACCTTTCCCGCGGGCTCCGCGGCGGGGCTACCGCCGAACAGAATGCGCGTGAGCAGGCCCTCGCTCGCCTGCCCGGTCAACACCAGGCCGTTGTCATACTCGTAGGCCATGATCGCCGCCCGGGTTTGCGGGCGCAGCGTGCCGTCGCTGGCCAAATTGCCGTAGCCCTTCTGGCGCAACTCGCGCTGAATGGCGCGGATGGTGTCGGGGCTCGCGGCGTCGGACTTTTGTGCAGCCGCGGCGGCCCCGGTACTTTCGGTGGTGACCCAGTCCTGATGGGGGGCCTGATGGGGGACAGGGTTGGCGCGCGCCGCGCGCACGGCGCGCTTGTCCGGCACGTCCTTGCCGGCCGCGGGCCGCTCGGCCGCGCCACTCGAGGCGGCCGTGGGCCGCGGCTGCCCAGGCAGCGCCAACGGAGGCTCGGCAGCGATACTGCCGCCCAGCGTGGGCCGCACCTGTCGAAACAGCGCGTTGTAGTGGACCGCCACCGCCAGCAAGAGAAACACGCAGAGCGCTTGGCGCGTGCGCCGTGGCGTCATCAGCCTTACCTCTCAACGAAAAGCAAGCGGCCGCTTGCCGAGGCTTAATCTTCGAGGCCGTTGGCTAACGAACTGTTAACGCCTGCCGCGAGGGGCCGCCTTGCCCGCAAAAAATGCATAAAATTTGCGATAATTTTGCCTCCGATTGCTGAAGGCGGCTTTGCCGGAGCGATACCTTTGTCTGCTATGGATCCCGCAATTGCGCCGGCAGCGGCGCTGGAAAGCCAAAGAGGCGGCAGCGCGTCATGTTTCTGTTCAGGATCGTATTCTGGCTCGGACTAGCCGTAGTGCTCTTGCCCACCGAGGAGAACCAACAGGCCAGGCTCTATGCAACCGCGTCGGCGACGGTGGAGCGCATCGCCACCTTCTGCGACCGCAATCCCAAGACCTGCGCGGCCGGTGCGGAATTTTGGTCTACGTTCGTGAAAAAGGCCGAGTTCGGCGCCCGCGTCGCCGCCGATCTGATCACCTCGCGCGGCCAACGCAGCGAAGGGACGGCGCAGACCTCCGCGCCGCGGCCGAGCGGGGCGGTGGCGGCCGAGCCACGCCCGACGCCGGCTCCGCGCAATACGCTCACGCGCGATGACCTGGGCCCGACTTGGCGCGCCCCGCCACCGCGCGCCGGCGCCTGAGCTTGCCCCTTTTGCCGTGATTGGCTTGCGCCTTGGCGCCCCGAGACCATATGCATAGCGGGACGACCGCCGACCGCGCGGCCTTTGGCGCAGGCGTTAGGGTTCTTGTTCCGTGATGTCGATTGATGCCATCCGTTCGGACTTTGCCCTCCTCGACGACTGGGAGGACCGCTACCGCTACGTCATCGAGCTCGGGCGTTCGCTGCCACCCCTGCCCGAGGCCTTGCGCACGCACGCCAATAAGGTGCGCGGCTGCGCCAGTCAGGTTTGGCTGGCGAGCGAGGCGCGCGCCGTCGCCCCGGGCAAGGTACCCGTTCTCGCCTTCCAGGGCGACAGCGACGCTCATATCGTGCGTGGCTTGATTGCCATTCTGTTTGCGCTTTATCGGGATCGCACGCCCGAAGAAATCCTGCGCACCGATGCGCGGGCGGTCTTTAGCGAGCTGGGCCTGGGCGAGCACCTGACGCAACAACGCTCGAACGGCTTCTTTTCCATGGTCGAGCGCATTCGCGGCGATGCGGCGGCGCTGCAGTCGGCCTGAGGACTTAAAGCCTAAGTCGAGCCTCAAGCGTTGGCGGCAGCGGCGAGCCCGGCACCCGGGGTTGGCTGTCGCGCTGGTGTGTGGCCTCGTCTGGCCAACGCGTGGCTGTCTGGGCCTACCCGCGGCTGTCTGGCCTATTTGTCGCGACGGGTCCCAAGGCCCATCTGCTTGGCAAGCTGCGAGCGGGCCGCCGCATAGTTGGGCGCCACCATCGGGTAGTCGTGCGGTAGCGCCCACTTCTCCCGGTATTCCTCCGGCGATAGGTTGTAGTGGGTCCGCAAGTGCCGTTTGAGGGATTTGAACTTCTTGCCGTCCTCCAGGCAAATAATGTAGTCGGGCGTCACCGATTTCTTGACGGCGATCGCGGGGCGCGGCTCCTCCCGCTCGACCGGTCCTGGTCGCTGCGAGGCTTTGCTGAGGGCTTCGTGCACATCTTGGATAATGCCTGGTAGGTCCGTAGCAACAACCGTGTTGTTGCTTACATAGGCGGAGATGATCTCGGCGGTGAGCCCCACTAGGTCGGTTCTATTCCCCTCGTCCATTTGATCCTCTCCGTTGCTCGCGCAAAAATCGCGGCCTCGAATTCCTCCGACCTTGATCCAAGCCGTTGCCGTACAAACTTCGTAAGCCAGTTTTTACATTATGGGCTATGGCATTACAATGATAATGCTGCAACATAAAGAAATAAGTCGCGCCTCCCCAAGCAACCTGAGCCTTGATCTAAGCCTTTGCGAGCTTATATATGGGCCACAGCTTCGCCTCAATGTTGCAAGTGCATGACACTTTGAGCGTAGGCTTGCCCAATACTCCGCCTGACATGAGTTCAAAGGGCTGCTACAACGCTCCTGCACCGACACGAAGACTTGAAAAGCCTGCTCTCGAACCCGGCGCCCCCGGCCGTCATAATGGGTGCCAGCGGTTCTGATAGCGCCGCCCTCAACAACGCCAGGCCCCAAAACCCCATGACCAACGACGCACCCGACGCTGCCGACAAAGTCGTCAAGAGCGACGCCGAATGGCGCAGCGCGCTCACCGCGGAGCAGTACTACGTCACCCGCCAGCACGGCACCGAGCCTGCCGGCACTTCCCCCCTCAATAGGGAGAAGCGCCAGGGCACGTTCACCTGCGTGTGCTGCGGGGCGCCCCTGTTTTCGTCGACCGCCAAATTCAACTCCGGTTCCGGCTGGCCCAGCTTCGACAAGCCCGCCAGCGGTGACGTGGTGAGCAAACACGCTGATGGCTCCCACTTTATGAACCGGACCGAGATCCGCTGCGCCCGCTGCGAAGCCCACCTCGGGCACGTTTTCCCGGACGGGCCACGCGACACCACCGGTTTGCGCTATTGCATCAACGGCGCCGCCCTCAAGTTCAAACCGACGGAAACCTAACGCGATCCGCCCTCGCAACCCCGCTCGGGCCGCCGCCCACTCCGGCAGGCGCCCGAGGTGCCACGCCCGCTGCGCCCTCTCAACAGGTGCCCCACAATGCACGGCCTCAATCGACCTCTCACCCGTCTCGCTCCGCCCGTCGCCCAACGCCGGCCCGTCTTCTCGGTCCGCCACCAGGTCGAACTGGTCGATGAATACGCCTGGCTCCGCGCCGACAACTGGCAGGAGGTGATGCGCGACCCCGCGCTGCTGGCCCCCGAGATCCGCACCTACCTGGAGGCCGAGAACGCCTTCACGCAAGCGGCGCTGAGCGACACCGGGGCATTGCAGGACACCCTGTTCGCCGAGATGAAGGCGCGCATTAAGGAGGACGACAGTTCGGTGCCGGCCCCGGACGGCGACTTCGAGTATTTCACCAGCTATGTGATCGGCGGCCAATATCCCCGCGTGTGCCGGCGTCCGCGCGGCGGCGGGCCCGAGACCGTGCTCCTCGACGGTAACCGCGAAGCCGAAGGCCATGCCTATTGGCAGCTCGGCAGTATCGCCCATAGCCACGACCACAAGCTGCTGGCCTATGGCGTCGACGAAAAAGGCTCCGAGCTCTTCACCATCAAAATTCGCGATTTGACGAGCGGGGTGGACCTTGCCGACACCATTGTCGACACGCGCAGCGCCGTGGTGTGGGCCCGCGACGGGCAGACCCTGTTTTATGTTGGCCTCGATGCCAATCAGCGCCCACTTTATGTCTACCGGCACCGGATCGGCACCCCCGCCAGCGCCGACGTGCTCGTCTATGAGGAGAAAGACCACGGCTTCTACGTCGGGGTGGGCCAGACCCAGTCGGGGCGCTTCGTCATCATCGACGCCCATGATCACCAGACCAATGAAGCCTATCTGATCGACGCCGATCGGCCGGAAAGCCCGGCCCGGCTCGTGGCGCCGCGCCAGTACGGCCACGAATACAGCATCGAACACCATGGCGAACGGCTGATCATCACCACCAACTCCAGTGGCGCGGAGGATTTCCGCATTTGCGAGACGCCGCTGTCGGCGCCCGAGCCCGCCAATTGGCGGGAAATCTTGGCGCACAAGCCCGGGCGCCTCATTCTGGAAGCCATCGCCTTCAGGGATCACCTTGCCCGGCTCGAGCGTGAAGACGGTTTGCCGCGCATCGTCGTGCGCCGTTTCCACGACAACAGCGAACACGCCATCACGTTCGACGAGGAGGCCTATTCGCTGGGCATGTCCGGGCTATACGAGTTCGACACCACGACGCTGCGCTTTACCTATTCCTCGATGACGACCCCGGCGCAGGTGTTCGATTACGACATGGAGACGCGCACCCGCCTCCTGCGCAAGACCCAGGAAGTTCCGAGCGGGCACAGCGCCGCCGACTACGTGACCCGTCGGCTCTATGCGCCCGCCCCCGACGGCGAGACGGTGCCGATTTCGCTGCTCTACAAGAAGGGAACGGCGCTCGACGGCTCCGCGCCGCTGTTTCTCTACGGCTACGGCGCCTACGGCATCACCATCCCCGCCGCCTTCTCCACCAGCCGCCTGTCGCTGGTGGATCGGGGCTTCGTGTTTGCCATCGCCCACATCCGCGGCGGCAAAGACAAGGGCTACCGCTGGTACACCGAAGGCAAGCACACCAAGAAGGTGAACACCTTTACCGACTTCATCGCCGCCGGTGAGTTTCTGGCGCAGCAGGGCTATACGCGCCGCGGCCGCATCATCGCCAACGGTGGCTCTGCCGGCGGCATGCTGATGGGCGTCATCGCCAACATGGCGCCCGACCTCTTCCTCGGCATCATTGCCGATGTCCCCTTCGTCGACGTGCTCAATACCATGCTCGACGAAAACTTGCCCCTGACGCCACCGGAGTGGCCCGAATGGGGCAACCCGATCGCCTCGAAGGAGGATTTTGACAGCATCCGCGCCTATTCGCCCTACGACAACGTCGGGGCCAAGTCCTACCCGCATATCTTCGCCTTTGCGGGCCTGACGGATCCGCGCGTCACCTACTGGGAGCCGGCCAAGTGGATCGCGCGGCTGCGGCGGCACAACACCAGCGACAATCTGATCCTGCTCAAGACCAACATGGAGGCGGGCCACGGCGGCGCCTCCGGCCGCTTCGAGGCGCTGAAGGAGCTGGCCGTCGACTACGCTTTTGCGCTCAAGATCACGGGGTAAAGCGAAGGGCGATGCAAATGCGCGGCCCGAGGGCGCGCACAAAGCTCGCCCCTGCGGGCCTTACCCTCACACGTCAAGACTGTCGTCGCCGAAATCGCCGTCGTTATCGAAGCCGTCGTCCTCCACGCTCTGGTAGTCGCCCTGATCGTGGGCACCGTGATCCTGGTCGTGGGCTTGCTCGAGTTCCCGGTCCTGCTCCAGATCCTGCTTGCGATCCTGATCGGCCAACGCCTGCTTGGGATCCTCTTTGGCGCCGGTCTCGGCGGCTTTGGCGTGACTGCCGCCCAGCATATTGCGGATGCTTTCGGCCGCCAGCACGCCGCCGGCAACGCCGGCGGCCGTGGCCATGGCCGAGCGCATGAAACCACCGCCACCACCGGTGGGCGGTGGCGCCTGCCCCGGAGGCGGGGGCGGCGGGCCCCAGGCCGAGGGCCGATCGTAGGGGGAGGGCGTTGCGCGGGCACCAACCTGGGGAACGCTGCTCGGACGGGGGTCCGGATCGCCCCTGCGGCCGGCGAAGCCACCGCCGAGAAAGCCGCCCGAGCGTCGCGGCGGCCCGCCCTGGCTTTCCTCCAGGGCGCGGAGGCGGTCTTCGAGCTCCACAACCCTCTCATTGGCCGCTTCCAGCGCCTGCTCCTGCACCAACACCGATTGCGTCAACATGTAGACGGCGTCGGGCATGGCCCGCACGCGCTCTCGGATCAGGGTTTCCGCTTCCCTGTCCTTGTCCGGGGCGCCGTAGCTCATCATGCGATCGAACAGGTCTTCGATAAGCCTGCGTTCCTCTGGCGTCATGCGATCCTCCTCGATGACGACGTCACCAAAGCCCACATATCGGCATTTGCCGCCGTTTCCACAATGCCACCCGGGGGGCCCCCGGGCCCCCTGGGGCCGCCCGGCCAGCCCCCCAATTAGAACACCGCCCCCCTGGCCGCCACGGGCCACAAGCTTTCAACCCGCCCATCCCCCCCGCCGAGGCCGCGCACGCCCACGTACCAGTCGTGCAGATTGACCGTGGGGTCACAGTGGCCGGGCACCAATAGCACCTTGTCGCCGCGCGCCGGCGCGCGGGCGCAGGCGGCAACGTCGAGGTTGCCGTGTTCGTCCGATGGCCGCAGGTAGACCGCACCTGGAAGCTGCCAGGGCACGGGCATGCCGCTGTCGATTGCAACCGCCTTCAGCCCGGCATCGAGGACGCGTCGCTCCGGCACCGTCGCGCTCATGACGCTGGCGTAGATGAACAAGGCATGCTCGAAGCGGTCAAAGGGCCCACCGTCGGTCCGCTTATTGCGTGCATAATCCGCGTCCATGAAGACGTAGGAGCCGGGCTGCAGCTCGTTGTAGACCTGGCTTGCCGCCTCATGCTCGTAGGTACCCGTGCCGGCGCCGGAAACGATGGCGGCGTCGAGGCCGACGGCCACGAGCGCAGCCAGCGTCGCGCGGACGTGTGCGACGGCGCGCGCGATGTGCTCCGCCCGCTCGCTCGCCTCGCGCACGTGCTGGGCGGACCCGTAGTAGGCCTGCAGGCCCTCAAAGCGCAGGTGCTTGGAGGCTGCAACGCGCTGGGCCAAGGCGGCCGCCGCCAGGCCTGGGGGTACACCGCAGCGTCGCCCCCCAACATCGATCTCCACCATGATGCCGATGCTGGCCCCGGCGTCGGCCGCCGCGCGCTCGATTTCCTCGACGTTCTCGGCCGCATCGACACAGACGCCGATCTTGGCTCGCCGTGCCAGCGCCGCCAAGCGCGCCAGCTTGCGCGCGCCCGCCACTTCATTGGAGACCAGCACATCCTCGATGCCGCCCGCTACCATGATCTCCGCTTCGGCCACCTTCTGGCAGCAGACGCCAACCGCACCGAGCGCGACCTGGCGGCGCGCCACCTCGGGCGACTTGTGGGTCTTGGCGTGTGGGCGCAGGCGCACGCCGGCCTGACCGGCAAAATCGGCCATGCGCTGCAAATTGCGCTCGAAGGCGTCGAGATCGACGATCAGGGCTGGCGTATCCACGTCAGCCAGAGGCATGCCCAGGGCGGCGGGGGGATGGGGTGACATCGGCTTCTCCTACTCCACGACCAAAACCATTGCGACGTCGCCGAGCCTCAGGCAAGGGCCGCCATTCGGTCTGGGCCGAGGCCTCGTCCTCCAAGCGCTCGAACCTGCTCGGCGCCCAACAAAAAAGGGCCGCTTGCGCGGCCCCCTGTAAACGTTGCTCCGTGGCGGCGGCTAGGCGGCCTTGGCGACTTTGTCGGCCAGCTTTTTTCCTTTTCCTTTTCCTGGGTTCCCGTGGGCCTCAGGGCGATATCGAAATAGCGCGTGCGCCCGCCGATGCGCTCCTTGCGGATGCCAAAGGACTTGAACTCCCTGCTGAAGGTCGGCATCGCAAACGGCTCCTTGTCGCGTTCCTCGCACCAAGAACAGTAGTTTTCGTAGAGGTCTTGCGAGGTGAGGCTCGATCCTCCCGAGGCGACGATTCGCTCGCGATAGTAGCGCTCGACATCGCTGTCGGGCAGGAGAGGCTTGCCACCGATCTTGTTGTCGTTGGCACCGAGCCTGCGCACCGGCGGCACCTCTTCGGCCGCCGTCTCCTCCTCCGCCTGCGGCTCCGGCTCGGCCACCGGCTGCACCGGGCCCACGGCCTCGGGCCGAGCCGTCTCCGCCGCCGCCTGAACGGTATAGGCGGGAGCCTTGGGGGCCGGCTGGTCGTGCAGACGCCAATGGGCAAAGGCGACATACATGCCGAAGCCCGAGCCGATTTCGATCAAGAGCGCCACGAACAGGGTCAGCGCCGTCTGCACCCTGTCGACCTTGAGACCCGACAGCTTGGCGAGCACGCTCGCCTGCGGATCGGCCTCGGCCAGAACGGTGCCGCCGGCGGTCTTGGCAAGCCGCGCGCCGATCTCGGCGATGCGCGTCTCCAGCTTCTGCGCCTCTAGCGCCGAGGCCAGCTCGGCGTTGAGCTTGTGGAACTGCTGACAGAATTCGCGATTGGATTTGCCGGTCACGTCGGTGCAGCCCGACGTCGTGGTCCAGGCGCGTTGGCCTTTCAGCCCGTTGAGCTCGCTATGGACGGTCTCCGCCGGGCGGTGCTGCGGTATCCAGCTCAGTTGCTCCTGCGCCCGTTTGGAGTCGGCGCGCAAATCGGCATAGCTGGCCGCTTCCACGGCGCGCTTGCCGCTGGTATCGAGCCGGTTCAGCGCCGCATGGCCAAGCGCGGAGGTCATCGAGTAGCCGGTCACGACCGTCCACACCAGCGCTGCCGCCAGCGCCTGCGACCACATCCTGTTGCGCAGGGCCGCAAAAAAGAAGAACGGCACCAGCGCCTTGAAGCAATCAGCGGCCGCCGATGCCAGGCCGTAGATCTGCCCGTCGATGGCCGATTTACCGAGGGAGAAACCGAACCGGTAGTTCATGGCGGCAGACACCGCCAGCAGGATGCCGGCAGCGACGACCCCCATGAGGCCTAAAACATGTCGCATCATCTGATGCCCCCTTCGTTCTGACTGCGCCGCGGATCGGCCAGTCAGGGCGACGCAACACGCGCGCAAAGGGGAAGCCGCACGTGCCGCCACGCTTTGGGAGGGCGCCAGAGGCAGACCCCTGCACCCCTACCAGTCGACGTTAACCGGTACACCCCAACGCGCTCACATGCTGGGCGGCGCGGCAGACCTTTGGAGAATTATACACATGTCGCTCACCCGGTCGGGCGTCGCGTTATGCACAAGTCGCCAAGGCCTGCTTTTCGACAACGCATAAACCTGTACACGGCCCCCTGTTGGGCCAACGCTACGCGATTCGTTTCTTTTTGTTAACGGATTCAGCCAGCTATGTCCGCCCGGCACCACCGCGCCACCATCTTCGTGCCGCCGCCAACAAGCGCTTGCGCCGAACGGTTGCGACCACACTGAGTCCGGCTATCCACTGTTCACCCACTGCCCCAACGGCGTTTTCCACACCTGGGACCTTACGGCATCACCAGTTCCACTTGTGCCACATCGCCGGCGCGGACGGCGAAGTCGCGCCGAAACTGCTGACCTGAGTGCCGGGCAAGAACCGTGTAACGGCCGGGCGCCAGGATGTGCGTCGGCAGCGCCCCGACGCTCTCCTTGATCGGTTCCCCGCGCAGCGTCGTCACGCTCCATTGTGTGTCGGCCATGGCTTCGCCACCGGCGCGTTGCACCAGCTTGAAGGTCACCTTGGCCGCCGCATGGCCGAGCGTCGCCTCCGTCAGCTTGCCCGCCTCCACCGTGACATCCGCCCGCGCCGTGGCGTTGGCATCGCCGTAGGTGCTGACAAGGCTGTAAATGCCGGCATTGAGCCGGACGATCACGCCGGTCTTGATGGCGCTGACGACCTTGGTCTTTTGGCCATACTGGTCGCGCTCGTCGGAGAAGATGTCATAGGTGACGATCCGGTCGTTGATGGCCTCCCCGTTTGCCAGCACCCCCGTGACGCGCAGACCGCCGGCGTTGAGCACGAAACGCTCCTGCCGCTCCTGGCCCGCCTGCTCCGGGGCAACGACGATTTTGCGGGTGAGGTGCGCCCGCCCGAAGGCAACGTTGACGAGGTAACTCCCGGGCTCCAACCGCAGGGTCGGGCTGGCATCGCGATGTTGCGCAACAAAGCTCGCCTTTTCCGGGCCTTGGCCGACGCGATAGACACGCCACACCAGACCCTGCTCGATGTTCTGACCATCGTCGGTCAACAGCGCCGTCAGCGCGATCTGCCCCACCCCTCCGGGCACGGGCGGCTTGCCGCCTCCCGACGAGCGCGGCACGATCGTGGTGTTGGGAGGCACCTGCAGCCCCGGCGGGTTGGCCGGGCCGTTGCCGTCTCGACCCGGCGGCGGCGCCTGCACCTGCCAGCCGGGTGCGGGTTGTTGGGCGGCGGCCGGCGGCACGGCGCAAAGCCATGACCCCAGCATCGCCCCGGCGGCCACGACGCAGCACCGGCGAGCCGCAGCCCTGCGCCGCATCCGCGTGGTGTGCATTTCAGAAAACCCCGTTTTGGCTCGACCCGGCTTGGCCTGGCTCCGCCCGCGGCCGCCATTGTCGGCCCGCGCCGCGCCAGGTTTTGCGATCGGTCAATCGTTCCCCAGCTCAATGAGCCGCGCTTCCCCGGCTGTGAGGTCGACTATGCGCTGATAACGCTTTTCTTGTGTCTCCACCTCGAGGACATAGCGGCCTGCCTGCAGGATCGCGACCGGCTCGAGCTGGCCGCTCGCCCACACGGTGCGCCCAGCCTCGTCACGCACGGTCCAGAACGGATCGCCTTGCGCACCGGCACTGCCGGCAAGGCGAAGGCGCACGTTGGCTGCGGCGAACTCCAGGGCAAGCTGCAGCGTCTGGCCCCCCTTCAATTCAAACTCGCGAACGGTGCGCACGTTGCTGGCCGCATAGCGCGCCTCGACGCGGTAGCGACCGCTCGCCAACAGGAGTTCGGGCGCCGGTCGGCTGGTGCTGATGCTGAGGGGTTCGGCGCTATCGAGTTGCTCGATGCGGTAGGACACGGGCTCGCCGGTCTTCTGCGCCGCCCCCGCCAAGCGGCTTTCGAGCACCAGTTTGCCGGCCGTCAGCGTCAGCGTGCGCCGCACCACATCGCCCGGGCCCACCGCGAGGACCTCGCGACCTTCAAGACCGCCTTGGCGCACGCTGACATGGTAGGTGCCAGGCGGCACCACGAATTCCGCTTCGCGCGCCGCCGACTGGGCGATTTCGCGCCGGCCGCCGCGGGCGTCAGGGTCGTCCTCGGCAATGCTGAAGAGGGGCGCATCGAGCTCGCCCAAGCCGTCGCGAATGGCGGCGGCGAGCCGCACGCGGGCGCCATTGAGGGTCATATCGACGCGACCCCGGCTACCGGCAGGCACGACGATGGAGCGCTGGGCGCGCACCAAGCCCTCCTCGACGAACACGACATAGCGGCCGGCCGGCAGCAAGAAGGTCGTCTCACTGCCCCGTACCGAGGCCAGCAATGCACCGGCGCGGCCATCACCTTTGCCGCCGGGCGAAGCCTGGCCGGCATCGGCGATGCTGATCACGCCATCCCCGATCGGCGCGCCCGATTTCTGCCATTGCGCCCGCACCCGCAGCGTGCCGGCGTTCAACACGAGGTCGGCAACGGTGGGGCCTTTGTCGCCGACCTCGACGGTTTGCGTGACGCCAATGGGCCCATCGCGCGCATCGATGCGGTACTGACCTGGTGCCAGGGCCACGTGGGGATTGGCGGCGCGGCCTTCAAAGGCGGGCGCGCCGCTTTGCCCGACGCGCGTCACGCTCCAGTGCATCGGCCAGGCGACGGGCTCGTTGCCTTCGGCCAAGAGCGTGCGCAGGAGGAGGCCCGGCCGGCCGTCGTTCGGCACGGGCGGCGCGACAACGCTCTCCTCCTTCCCCTTCGGCGGCGGCGGCCTGGCGCTCTCACTCGGCGCTGGCGCGCTGTTGCCAGCCAACCGCAGCGCGTCCTCGATCGCCGCCTCGGCCTGCTCGGCATTCTGCGCCAAGAACAGGCGCCCGCCCGTGGTCTCGGGCAGACAGGTCATTTTGGCGAGATCCTCGGGTTTGGGCCCGAGGCTGATGACATGGGCCCTGATACCGCCGGCACGCAGCTCGCCGGCGAGCGTGCACAGGTCAGACTGGCAATTGTCGGCATCGTCATGGATGAGCAGCAGCGTCCGTCTGGAGGCGTCGCTCGGCAGCGCCTTGGCGGCTTCGCGCAAGGCCAGCGTCAAAGGCCCCCGCCCCTTGGGGTTGAGGCGCTCGAGCGGAGACATGATGCGGTCCATGTCGATGGGCTCGGCGCGACGCATCACCTCAACGTCGCCGCAATCACCGCGACGGTGACCAAAGCTCGTGAGCCCAACGCGCGTCTGGGGGGCCAGCTTGCCGAGCGCCCGTCGCACGCCCTCGCGGGCAACCACCAGCTTGCTTTGCCGCGTGCCCTCGATCGGGCCCCACATGGACCCCGAGCCGTCGAACACGATCACCAGGGCGGCGGCGTCCCCCGGCTGCGCCCGCGCGCCGGCACAGGCAATGATGAGGAGGGCCGCCGCCAGGCCCCAAGGCCGCAATCCCCGACAGCATTGGCGCAGGCTCGACACCATGAGGTCCAACGTTCCCAACTGCGGGTCCGGCACCCGCACCCCCATTGTACTCGCCCAGAAGTTAGTTTAGCGAGGACGCATCGCTATCCTAGAGCGCGTCCGATGAGTTAAATCACCCTCGAGTTGCTCCTGAAACGGCGGTCCGTCAAGCCGATCATGATGACCGAGCCGGGCCCAAACCCCGCCGAGCTCGAGGCCATCTTGACTGCGGCCGCCCGCGTCCCCGACCACAAGAAGCTCATACCCTGGCGTTTCATCGTCTTTGAGGGTGAGGCCCGCGCCGACTTCGGCCGCGTCTTGCTGAAGGCTTTGCAGGCGGAGGAGCGGGAGGCGCCGTCGGCGGCGCGCTTGGAGACGGAGCGAACGCGGTTGATGCGGGCGCCCACCGTGGTGGCGGTCATTTCGCGGGTGACGCCCAATCCGGCGGCCCCGGAATGGGAGCAGGTGTTGTCCTGCGGTGCCGCCTGCTTCAATCTTTGCCTTGCCGCCAATGCCCTGGGCTTCGGTACCTCCTGGATCACGGAATGGTATTCCTATAGCCGCACCGTGCAGGCAGCCTTGGGGCTGCAGCGCAATGAGCGGGTCGCCGGCTTTATCTACATCGGCACCGCCAAGGAGCACCAACCCGAGCGCGACCGCCCGCAGCTCGAACAGATCGTCAGCCGCTGGAACAGCTGAGCCAAGGCAGGAGACGTGAAAAAGTGTTTTACGAGACGCGCGACAACAAGCATGGACTGAAACACGATCCCTTCAAGGCCCTGTGCGTACCGAGGCCGATCGGTTGGATCTCGACCATCAGCAAGGCCGGCATTTGCAATCTTGCCCCCTACAGCTTTTTCAACGCCGTGGGCGAGCGGCCGACATACGTCATGTTTAGCTCGGCCGGTCGCAAGGATTCCCTCAGCAATATCGAGGATACGGGCGAGTTCGTGTGCTCGCTCGCCACCTACGACCTGCGCTTCAACATGAACATGACCTCGGCACCGGTGGCGCATGGGATCGACGAGTTTCCGATCGGAGAGCTGACCGCGGCAGCAAGCCGGCTGGTGAAGCCGCCGCGCGTCAAGGAGAGCCCCGCCGCGTTCGAGTGCAAGCATTGGAAGACGATCGACCTGCCCGGGCTGGAGCCCGGCAAGCCGTCGACCTACTCGGTCATCTTCGGACAGGTCGTGGGCATCTACATCGACGATAGCTTCATCAAGGATGGCCGGGTCGACACCGGCGCCATGCGCCCCATCGCGCGTCTCGGCTACATGGACTACGGCGTGGTGAACCCCGAAAACGTCTTTGCCATCGACCGGCCCACGGCCGAACAGGGCATGGCAAAGCTCAAGGTACGCGCGGCGGAATAGCCTTGAACGTCCCCGCCATGCCGCCGGTCGCCGGCACGACCGTCGACTGAGCGAAAAGGCCGGCGCCAGGGCTCATGATGCCGCCAGCACCCAAGCCCCGCCGCGCCGCACTGTTCCAAGCCATGCCCTGGGGTGGCCAATGCTGCCTGCTCCTTGCCGGTTCGCTGCTGCTGGCTGGGCTCTTTGCCGTGGCGCACCTGCCGGCCGCCTTGCTGTTGGGCCCGATGATCGCCGCTATCATTTTGGGCAGCAACGGCGCTTGCCTGAGCGTGCCGCGCCGTGCCGTGTTCGCCTCCCAGACCATTGTTGGCTGTTTGATCGCGCGTTCGATCACCGGCGACATCGTGCACGCCTTCCTCAGGGATTGGCCGCTCTTGCTCGCAACCGTGCTGGTCATTATCGCCACCAGCGGCGTCCTCGGCTGGCTCATCAGCCGCTGGCAGGTGTTGCCCGGGTCGACCGCGGTGTGGGGCAGCGCGCCGGGCGGCGCCTCGGTCATGATGATCATGGCAGGGGCGTTCGGTGCCGATGCCCGCTTGGTCGCCTTCATGCAATATTTGCGCGTGGTCCTGGTCGCGGCGGTCGCCTCGCTGGTCGCGCGCTTTTGGGTCGGCCAACCCGGCCCAAGCGCCGAAGTCGCCTGGTTCACCGCGCTTGACTGGGGCGGCTTCGTCGCCACGCTTTCGATCGCGGCCGGCGGCGGCCTGATCGGCATGGCGCTGAGAATTCCGGCCGGTGCCCTGCTCGTGCCGATGGCGATGGCGGCGATGCTCGAGGCGATTGGCCTCGTCACCATCGTGCTGCCGCCATGGCTATTGGCGATCAGCTACGCGTTTCTGGGCTGGAGCATCGGCCTTAGCTTCAACCGTGCGATTCTGCAGCATGCCGCCCGCGCGCTGCTGCCGATCATGCTTGCCATCGGCGTCATGATCGGGGTGTGCGCCGCGCTCGCCGCCATACTGGTGCATTACGCCGGCATCGATCCGTTGACGGCCTATCTCGCCACCAGCCCAGGCGGCATGGATTCGGTGGCGATCATCGGGGCAGCCAGCAAGGCCGATCTGTCCTTCGTGATGGCCTTGCAGGTCGTGCGTCTCGTGATCGTGCTGATCCTCGGACCACCGCTTGCCCGCTTCGTCGCCCAGCGCCTGTAAAGCGCCCTCTCATCGTCGAGCGGCCTTGGCGCGGGCCAACAAGCGCTCGGCGCGCGCCACGTGGGCCTTGTCGACCATGTGACCGCGGATGGCGATCACGCCGGCTTGCGGATTGTCCTTGAAGGCCTGCACGATCTCCTCCGAACTCGGCAATCTCCTCCGCAGCCGGCGTAAACACCTCGTTGATGACGGCCACCTGATTGGGATGGATCGCCATTTTGCCGCTGAAGCCGTCACGTGCCGCCGCCACGCACTCGCCGTGGAAGCCCGCCGCGTCGCGAAAATTGACGAACACCGTGTCGATGGCGGCGACCTCGGCGGCCGCAGCCGTAAACAGGCACAGGTCGCGGGCCAGGCGAAACGGCGAGGTCCAGGTACGGCCGTCATCCTCACGGTTGCTGCGCGCCCCAATCGCCGCCGACAGGTCCTCGGCCCCCCAGGTCAGCGCCAGCAGCCGCGTGCTGGCGCCGATATAACTATGCATCTGCAGCAATGAGATGGGCGTCTCGGTCGTGAGCGCTATGATGCGCGTGCCCCGTCCCGGCTTGGCCGCGCGCTGCTCGGCAGACCCGAGCGCCACGGAAAGCGTGTGCACATCTTCGCCCGAGCGCGCCTTCGGCAGCAGGATGGCGTCTGGGCGTGCGTCCAAGACACCGATCAGATCGTCCTGCCAGTAGGGCGTGTCGAGCGCATTGATGCGCACCAGGATTTGCGGCCTGTGCTCGTTGGCTCCGGTTTCCTCGATGTAGGCCTTGGCGAGCGCGCGTGCCGCCGGCTTGTTGGCGGCGCTGACCGAATCCTCCAAGTCGAGGATCAAGCCGTCGGCACCGGTGCCCAAGCCCTTGGCAAGCTTCTTTTCATCGTCGGCCGGAATGAACAGCAACGAGCGCATCTTACAACCTCACAGCTTTGGCCGTTTGCGCATCATGCCCTGTCGCCGGCACTCCGCCACCAGTTCACCGCGTTGATTGTAGGCCTTGTGCAAAAACTCGACGATGCCGGCATCGGCACGCGAGCGGGTTTCGCGCTTGGAGATGATCTCCGTCGTTACCCGCAGGGTATCGCCGAGAAACACGGGTTTGGGGAACTTCACCTCGCTCATGCCGAGGTTGCCGATCGTGGTGCCGAGCGTGGTGTCGTTGACCGAAATGCCGATCATGACCCCGAGCGTGAACAGGCTGTTCACCAAGGGCTTGCCCCATTCGGTCTTGCTCGCGAACTCGTGGTCGATATGCAGCGGCTGCGGGTTGTGCGTCAAACAGGAGAACAGCGTGTTGTCCATCTCTGTCACGGTACGGCGGATCTCGTGCTCGAACACACGCCCCACCTCGAAGTCCTCCAGATAGAGTCCCGGCATTGTCACCTCAACGCTTGGCCTGCGGCACCGTCCCCCCGCCCGGGGCTTGGCCCCGGGACGATCTTATCATCCAGCCGTTGCCGGCGAAGGGTCGCCGGCAGCGAACTTTACCCCCGGCCGATCGGGCCGGTGCCCAAGGCGTGAAGCGCAAGGGGGTTCGCCGCACACGATCCGACGGCGCTAATAGCGGAACTGTTCGGAGAGGATGCGCTCATCGAGGCTGTGGCCGGGGTCAAACAGCAAAAGCAGATCGATGTGGTTGACCTGGGCAATCTCTGCCCGCGTCACCGATCGGGTCTCATTGTGGTCGGCGACGGCGCTGACGGGGCGCTTTTCCGGCTCCAGGACCTCGAACTCGATATTCGCCTCATTGGGCAAAAGAGCGCCGCGCCACCCTCGCGGTCGGAACGCACTAATGGGAGTTAAGGCCAACAGCGGCGCCTTGATCGGGATGATGGGCCCGAACACCGAGAGGTTGTAGGCGGTCGAACCGGCCGGGGTGGCCACCAGCGCGCCATCGCAGACGAGCTCGTCGAGCCGCACCCGGCCGTCGATCGAAATCCTGAGCTTTGCCGCCTGATGCGTCTGGCGGAACAGCGATACCTCGTTGATGGCCAGGCCGTTGTGCACGTCCCCGTTTTGGTCGTAGGCGGTCAGGGCCAGCGGATGGATGACGTTGCGTTCGGCGCGCTGAAGGCGACCGCGTAGGTCATTTTCGCTGTAGTCATTGGTAAGAAAGCCGACCGACCCCCAATTCATGCCGTAGATCGGGATAACATCCTTCAGATGCATGCGCAGGGTCTGCAGCATCAACCCGTCGCCGCCCAGCGCCACGATGACGTCGGCATGCATGGGATCGGCATTGCCATATTTGTTGATCAAGCGTTCGCGGGCATCGAGCGCCTGTGGCACTTCGCTCGCCACGAACGCAATCTTCTCGAACTTGCCTGCCGATCCTGTCATATGCTGCCCGGCGCCGAAGCCTGGGTGTCGGCGCCTGCTCCCTGGAGTCTTAATCAGTTGCAAGCCAACGAAAAGCTCGTTCTGATCTATTCGACCTATGCCTCTTTGGCCGAGGCCGAGCGGATCGGTGAGGCGCTGATAGATCGTGGTCTGGCCGCATGCGTCAATATTTTTCCCGGCATGACGTCAATATATGTCTGGGAGGGCAAGCGCCAGCGCGAAAGCGAGACCGCCATGCTGATCAAGACGCGCCAGGCGGTGGCCGCCAAGGTCATCGCCGAGGTGCGGGCGCTGCATTCCTACAGCAACCCTGCCCTCATCGTCTTGCCTATTGTCGATGGATCGCCCGACTTCCTTAACTGGATCTTGGCACAGACGGCCGCGTCTCCCTGATCTGGACCCTGCTCTGGGCCCGGCTCTGGGGCGCTGGCGCGCCGCCTCGCCCCGGGGCGCGCGCGCTGGCCCCCCTATCTGCGCCCGACGCCACCTGCCTCAGCATCAAGCGCTGCCGCTTGCCGGCTGCTTGGACCGGGGCGCACCCGGTCCTGCTGCGCGCGATGTTTCGATCATAATGAGTTCGGCCAAGTTGTCGGCGGTGATGTAACCGACGAAGCGTCCCTGGCCGTCGACCACGCCCACCACGCGCTGGCCCGCGCGCTGCAGCAGGCGAAGAATGTTTTCCACGCAGGCGTTTTCCGGGACGGTCGGAACATCGCGCTGCATGATCTCGATCACGGGGGTTTGCCCGCCCGTGCGCTGCAAGGCGGAAATCAGGGCATCGCGCGTCAGCACACCGCGCAAGGTGCCCGCCCCATCGAGCACCGGGAACTCCTGCTGCGTCGTGCGCAGCAGCAAGGCTGCCGCATCGTCCGCCGTCGCCATCGGCGTCAGCGATTGAAACGAGGTGATCATCGAATGCCGGGCAAGATAGCCGCGGGTGTACTCGCGCGCCTGCACGTAGCCGGCCTCACCGCTGGCCGCCAGGAAAATGAAGGCCGCCACCAGGATCAGGAGCGGATTGCCGAACAGCCCGATGAACCCGAACAGGAGGGCGAGGCCCTGGCCGATTAGGGCGGCAATGCGCGTGGCGCGCGTGTAGCCCAGCGGTATCGCCAGCAAGGCGCGGAGCACGCGGCCGCCGTCCATCGGAAAGGCCGGAATGAGATTGAACAGCAGCAGCGCGCCGTTGGCGGCGGCAAGGCGCCCGGTCATGCTCGATTGCGCCTGCTCGAGTTGGGCCATCTGGGAGAGATCGAAGCGGGCGCCCAGCACGAACATCAGCACGATGACGATCAGCAAAGTGACCAGAGGCCCGGCCAAGGCCACGACGATTTCCTGACCAGGCTTCTCCGGCATGCGCTCCAACGAGGCAACGCCACCAATCGGCAACAGCGTGATCTCCGGCGTGTTGATGCCGTAGCGCCGCGCCGCAAGCACATGGCCGAATTCGTGCAGCACCACGCTCACGAACAAAAGCACGATGAAAATGAGACCATCGAGGGCCTCGGCGGCGCCGCCGCGCGCCCAGTGGATCGCACCGATCCAGGCCAGCAGCAGAAAGAACGTCATGTGAATACGCACGGCCGTCGAGCCGACATCGAACAACTTGATCGACCAACCCATTGGGTCACTCCTCGAGGCTGCCCGGCGCGGCAGTTGGGCCCGAATGCGGGCAGCTGTGGCCGTATGTCGGTCTGCGCCGCGGGCCGGTCAAGCGCGTTTGCACATTGCCTGTCGCATTTTGACGGGGCGCGGCGGCAGCCAGGGTTGCGCGCGCTCCGCCCCTGCGCGGTCCCAGCGCGGCCTGCGCCCCCAAGCAATGAGCGCGTCGCAGGAACGCGTTGAAATTGCGCGGCCCGTGCGCAGCCGACGGCTGTGCGCCGGCCGCCGGATCGCGCGCCGACGGCCGTCGGCCGCAGGTGGCTTGCCAGCGTGCCGGCGCAGCCGCGGGCCACGACCGCCGCCGCGGTCTCGCCAAGTCCTCGACCAGGCGTCTGGACCAAGCCGCGGAGGTTGCGAGACTGGCCCCAAGACCCAGCCGTGGCGATGTGCTAGGGGACCGCAAGCTTTCTAAGCCGCCAACGCTTCTGGCCACCTTGGGCCCCAAACCCTCCGCCCGGCGTGCCAGCCCGCGCACTCCTCGGCCAACACCGCCTCCGGCTCTGGCCGGCCCGGAACCTCCAGCTGAGCCGCCGCGTTCACTTTCGACGGTCACTTGACCGTACTTGGGGCGAAGCGAGTTTGGGGCTAAGCGAGGCGCATGGCAAAACGAGCCGACGAGCAAGTCCAACTTCCCACGCACGGCGCTTCGGTGCTGCCCAGCGTGAAGGTCGACAGCTACAACCTCGAGGTCGAGGACGACGAGGGCTTTGTCGGCGACAGGGCGAGCAAGATCGCGTTCTGGGGAATTGTCGACAAGTGGCGAAAGACGCTGAAGGAGCTGGGCGAGGATCCCCTCGGTGACAAACCCAGTGAGGACATCGGCAAGAAGAAGCTCGCAACACTCCTCAACGAGGGCGATCCCACCGCGGCCGGTCTGGTGCAGAGCGCGGTCGAGGAATTCGCCCAGCAGCTCGCCCAGGTGATCCGCCGTTTCTTGCGCCTCAAGGATTGGCGGGACACGGAATGCCTCGTCATCGGCGGCGGCTTTCGCGCCAGTCGCCTTGGCGAGCTGGCGGTCGGACGCGCCGGCCTCCTGCTCAAGGCCGACGGGGTTCCCGTCGACCTCGAGCTCATTCGCAACGATCCGGATCATGCCGGTCTCATCGGTGCCGCGCATCTGCTGCCGGCCTGGATGCTGAAGGGCTACGATGCAATTCTCGCGGTCGACGTCGGTGGCACCAACATCCGCGCCGGTGTGGTCGAGCTCAATCTCGGCAAGTCCAGCGACCTCGGCAAGGCGCAGGTGGCGCGCTCGAGCTTGTGGCGGCATAGCGAGGAAGACATCAAGCGTGACGACGCCGTGGAACAGCTGATCGATATGCTGCAGGAGCTGATCGATTGGAGCCGGAAGAACAAGGTTGCTTTGGCACCCCTGATCGGCATCGGCTGCCCTGGCGTGATTCACGAGGATGGCTCGATCGAGCGCGGAGCCCAGAACCTGCCGGGCAACTGGGAGAGCAGCCGGTTCAACCTACCGGCAAGCCTGCGCGAGGGCATACCCAAGATCGACGAGCACGAAACCGTGGCCGTGATGCACAACGACGCCGTCGTGCAAGGCTTGAGCGAACTGCCAAACGTCAAGGATCGCACGCATTGGGGCGTGCTCACCATCGGCACCGGCCTCGGCAACGCCCGCTTTACCAACCGCCACGAGGGAAAAAGCCGCAACGGCAAAGGCAAGGACGAAAAAAGCAAGGGCGACAAGGCCAAGGACTGAACGGCTCGTCGGCGGCAGCCCACGGTCACGCGGCCGAGGCGACGCCCGGCGCCTCGGCGCCGCGGCTCGCCGCAGGTAAAGCCGTTCGACGTCCTGGGCGGGAAGCGGTTTGCCGAAGAGATAACCCTGCACTTCCGTGCAGCCCTCGAAAGCCACCGCGGCGTTGCTCTTGCGTCTCCACGCCCTCGGCGGTTGTCGTCATGCCGAGCCCCCTCGCCATGGCGGTGATGGCGCGCCCGATCTTGACCGCACTCACGCCCTCGGTGATGTTTTCGATGCATGAGCGATCGATCTTGATCTTGCCGAACGGGAAGCTCTGTAGATAGCTGAGCAAGGAGTAGCCCGTTGCGAAATCGTCCATCGAGATCCTGACACCCACGCAGACCGTAAAGTGTCGCCAATGTCGTTTCGTTGTCTTGCAGCAATACCGCCTCGGCCCCGACCTCGCGCTTGAGGTGCTCGAGCCGCGGCCGGAAGGCCAGCACCGCCGCGTCGAAGCGTCCGAGCTCGCGAGCGGCGTGCCTGCTCTCAAACACGTCGTTTCCCGGGGTATTCACCAGACCGGCGCCACGATGCAGTTCGGCAACCTTGTCGTGCAGGCCGCTTCAGGCCGGATTGGCCTTTACCGTGTTGGAGAGCACCAAATTGACGTGATGGGTAAGGAAGAGCCCCCAAATCACGGGCCGCCAGATCGAATGCCGCAAGCAAGTAGTAGACGTGATGGATCCGGGCACGCCGCTTGATCGCGCTCGCAGATTGAGCGAGCCAGGCGCGGCCTGCGCCCCTTGGGACCAGCGCGAACACATTGCCCCCCCAGGCGATCCCGGACGGCAGCTCCGGTGATCGACAAGCCCGCCCGCCCCGCCTTCCCATCACGGGCGCAATGGGCAATGCCGACGATCTCGCCTCCCCTTGGGGATTATCCGCTAGGGGCTAAATAAAGCCCGCTTGCGCCGCGATTTGTGCTTAAGGCTTGGTTTGCGCCCCGCCCCGGCCTCACGCCGCGGAGGCGATCGGCATGCGAACGCACGGCGGCGCCCTGCCGCGCGCTGACCCAAGGCCGGCCCGGATCGGATCGGTGCGTTGGTCGGCGTGCATCTGCCGACCTCATGCATCCGGCATCTCGATTCTCGCATCGCTTGTGAGCATGGCTTTGGTTGTAAGCGGGGCATTGCACCAGCCCTTCCCGCTCACGATCACGCCGACAGCTGCGCTACAGGCCCGGCGCGGCGCAAAAAAAATCCGTTGCATGCATGAAAGCCGGGGCGTGGGAGGGTGGGCGACCAATGCGCCGGGGCAGGTGCCGGCCGGCCCCGGCCCGTGCTATCGTTTCTGCCGGATCAGAACGCACCCGGCAATGGCATGGAGCTTGTCACCCATGGCGGATAGCCAACACCACCTCGCGGCTTTGCGTGAGCTCAATGGCAACTTCGTGCGGGCCGTTGACAAAGCCGATGTCGCCTGGTTTGACGCCAATCTCGCGACCGACTTCTACAATACCAATCCCGACGGCAGCTTTGTCGATCGCGCCGCCTTTCTGGCCCAGATCGGCCGCGGCTCGTTGGTCAAAGACATTCGCGAACACGACGTCGTCATCCGCATTCTCGGCGACTTCGCCATTATTCATGCCCGCACGAGCTACCAGAAGCCGGACGGTACGCAAGGCGCCGGCCGCTATACCGACGATTGGTCTTGGCGCGACGGGCGTTGGCAATGCGTGTCTGCCCATGTGACGCGCTTATGAGGCACGCTGGCATAGCCCCGCGTCATTCCAAGAAAAATCCCCACGGGGCGCGGCATCGCCCTGGCTTTGCGTTCCGAGGGGTGCGGGCAACAACAGCACGTCCGCAAAGAGCGCCCGAGCCGCCCAGCTCAAACCAACCGGCTCTGCTCCACCGCCGCCTGGATGAAGGAGGCAAACAGCGGGTGGGGCTCGAAAGGACGCGATTTCAGCTCGGGGTGGAACTGCACGCCGATGAACCAGGGATGCGTGGGCAGCTCTATGATCTCCGGCAATAGCCCATCCGGCGACATGCCGCAAAACTTGATACCGGCCTCCTCAAGCCGTTCGCGGTAGCGCGTGTTGACCTCGTACCGGTGGCGGTGGCGCTCGGAGATTTCCGTTTCGCCATAGATCTTCGCCACGCGACTGCCCTTGGCGAGCTTTGCCGTATAGGCGCCGAGCCGCATGGTGCCGCCGAGATTGCCATTGGCCGCGCGCGTCTCCAGCTCGTTGCCGCGCATCCACTCCGTCATCAGGCCAACGACCGGCTCGGGCGTTGGTCCAAACTCGGTCGAGCCAGCCTGTTTCACGCCGACCAGGTCGCGCGCCGCCTCGATGACGGCCATCTGCATGCCAAAGCAGATGCCGAAGTAGGGCACGCTGCGCTCGCGCGCGAAGCGGGCCGCCAGGATCTTGCCCTCCGAGCCGCGCTCGCCGAAGCCCCCAGGCACCAAGATGCCATGCACGTTTTCCAGATAGGGGGCGGGGTCTTCGCGTTCGAACACCTCGCTTTCGATCCACTCCAGTTTCACTTTCACACGGTTGGCAATGCCGCCGTGAAACAAGGCCTCGTTGAGCGACTTGTAGGCGTCCTTGAGCCCCGTGTACTTGCCGACGATGGCGATGGTGACCTCGCCCTCGGGGTTGGCAATGGCATCGGCAATGGCTTGCCACTTTTCAAGGTGCGGTGGCTGTGCGTCCTTGATGCCGAACGCGGCCAGCACCTCTCGGTCGAGCCCTTGCCTGTGGTAGGCCAGCGGCACCTCGTAGATGGAGGCCACGTCCAGCGCTTGGATCACCGCTTCCTCGCGCACATTGCAAAACAGCGCGATCTTGCGACGCTCCGAGCGCGGTATTTCGCGATCGCAGCGGCAAAGCAGAATGTCGGGTTGTATGCCAATCGATCGCAGTTCCTTCACCGAATGCTGCGTCGGCTTGGTCTTGAGTTCGCCCGCGCTCGAGATAAACGGCAACAGCGTCAGGTGGATGAACACGGACTCGCCGCGGGGCAATTCGTTGCCGAGCTGCCGGATGGCCTCGAAGAACGGCAGGCCCTCGATGTCGCCAACCGTGCCGCCGATCTCCACCAAAACGAAATCGATGCCCTCATTCCCGCTCAGCACGAACTGTTTGATGGCATCGGTCACGTGCGGGATCACCTGCACGGTGCCACCGAGAAAGTCCCCGCGCCGCTCCTTGGCAAGGATCTCCTGGTAGAGTCGCCCGGTGGTGATGTTGTCGGATTTGCGGGCGGGCACGCCGGTAAAGCGCTCATAATGGCCAAGGTCGAGGTCGGTCTCCGCCCCATCGTCCGTCACGAACACCTCACCGTGCTGGTAGGGGCTCATCGTGCCGGGATCGACATTGAGGTAGGGATCGAGCTTTCTCAGCCGAACCGAATAGCCGCGTGCCTGAAGGAGAGCCCCAAGAGCCGCTGAAGCCAGCCCTTTGCCGAGCGATGAGACCACGCCGCCGGTAATGAAGATGTACCGCGCCATGGGCTTTTAACATACAGCGACAGGGCACGATTCGTAGAGTGTTTTTTCGCTTCCATCCACGGCCTTTCGCCGCGCCAAATGTCACGCCCACCGCCGCGCGCTTCGACGGCCTTGCTCACGGCTGCCGCGAGGCCCCCCGGCGGATGGGCCCCAGGACCTCCTCGGTGTGCGCGCCCAGCGCCGGCTCCCGCAGGTTCGGCCGCGCCGGCTCCTCCGTGAAGCGGATCACGGGGCCGATGTGCCGGCGGCCGAGGTCGTCGGTCAGCAGCATCCCGCGCGCGGCGACGTTAGCGTCCTCGAAAGCCTCGGGCAGCGTCTGCACCGGGCCAAAGCACAGGTCGAGGCCCGACAACCAGGCGATGGCCTCTGCAAGCGTTTGCTGGCGGAACACGTCTTGCAGAAAGGCAATAACCGGACGCTGCTGCGGACCCGGCCCCTGCAGGCAGAGCCCAATCAAGTCTTCGCGCCCCAGGCCGCCGAGCAGATTGGCGATGAACTTGGCCTCCTGCCCGGCCAGCACCAGATGGCGGTCATCACGGGTGCGGTAAATTTGGTAAAAGGCGGCACCGCCGGTGTTGCGCTCGTCCTTCGGATTGGGCTGACGCCCCTCGGCCAGGGTCGGCCCGACAATATTGGCCGAAGCGGCCAGCATTGCATCGTGCATGGCGATGTCGATCACATCGCCGCGGCCCGTGCGCTCGCGTCGCACGAGCGCCATCAGGATTGCCGATAGCCCGTGCAGCGCGCTCAGCTGATCGGCAATGGGGATCGCCGTCATCGCCGGTTGCCCATCGCTGCCCACCGTGAGGCTCTGCGAACCGCTGATCGCCTGCAGGGCCAGGTCGTGCGCCGGGCGGGCGCCATAGGCCCCGACCTGGCCGAAGGCGCTGATCGAACAGTAGACGATGCGCGGGTTCTTCGCCCGCACCACGTCTGCCCCAATGCCCAGCCGCGCGGCCACGCCCGGCCTGAACGTCTCGATGAATACGTCGGCCGTCGCGCAAAGCTCGAGCAGCGCCTGCCGTTGCGCGGGCGCCTTGAGGTCGAGTACCACGGACTTCTTGCCGCGGTTGAGATTGCGGAAAAACACCGTTGCAGGACCATCGGCCAGCCCGAGGTGCCGTCCCGGATCGCCCTCTGCCGGCGACTCAATTTTAATCACCTCGGCACCATGATCGGCCAATGCCATGGTCAGAAACGGGCCGGGCAGAAACGAGGACAGATCGATAACGCGCAGGCCGGCGAGCTTCATGCACGCGCTCGTGTCGGGTGCTTGGCGCTCGCCAGTTCCGCCAGCACCGCCTCGGTGTCGGCCCCCAAATCGCGCGCGGCCGCCTGCTGGGGTCGCTGCCCGTCGATTTTCAGGGGATTGGCCAACACTCGCAGGTCGGCGCGCGCCGGATGCGGCACGCTTGCCACCATTCCTACTTCGGCGACGAAAGCCGAATCGAGCGCCTGGTCCATTTCGAGCACCGGCCCCGCCGGCAGCAAGCCCGAGAAGGTCTCAAGCCACGCCTGCGTCGTCCGCTTCTTGAGTTCGGCGTCGAGCACCTGGGTCAGGGCGTCACGGTATTGGCGCCGCTGCGCTTGGCTGGCAAAGCGCGGATCGAGGCCGAGGTCCTCACGGCCGATGGCGCTGATCAAATTCTCCCAGAACTTGTCCGTCATGCACATCACGAAGATCCAGCCGTCGGCCGTCGGGAAGGTTTGCACCGGAGCAATCGCCGCGTGTGCGCTACGCGGCTGGCGCCGCGAAACCTCGTTTTCGTTGAGATACCAGACCGCCGAGTAGCCGAGCTGGTGCAGCGCCACATCGAACAGCGACGCATCGACATCGCAGCCGATCCCCGTTTGGCGGGCGCGCATGATGCAGCTGAGCAGCCCCACCGCAGCCGTGGCACCGGTCATATAGTCGATCATAGAGGCGCCGAGGCGTGCCGGCGGATCGTCGGGCTCACCGGTAAGGCTCATCAGGCCGGCTTCGGCCTGCATCAAGAAATCATAGCCGGGCCAACCTTTGCGGGCATTGTCGCGCCCGTAGGCGGAAATGTGCCCACAGACGATCTTGGCATTGATCGCTTTTAGGTTCGCATAATCGAGCTTCAGCTTGCCCGGTTGATCGCCGCGCAGATTGTTGACCACCGCATCGGCCGTCCCCACCAGCTGTTCGAACACCCTGCGCCCATCCGCCGACTTGATGTCGAGCGCGATGCTGCGCTTGTTCATGTTCCAGGTCTGGAAGTAGTGGCTCTGGCCTTCGCTCAGCATATGTGGCCCGACATGGCGAGCAGCGTCGCCGCCGACCGTGGGATTTTCCACCTTGATGACGTCGGCGCCGAGGTCGGCCAGCAACAGGGTACTGTAGGGGCCCGCACCGAACTGTTCGAAGGTGAGGATGCGTAGGCCCTGCAGCGGCTTCATGCGATCGGGTTCCGTTTGATCCATTGCTTGGAAATAATGATACGCTGCATCTCGTTGGTCCCCTCGCCGATACACGTGAGTGGCGCATCGCGGTAAAGTCGTTCGATGTCGTACTCCTTGGCGTAGCCGTAGGCGCCATGGATGCGCAGGGATTCGGTGGCATTTTCCAGCGCCGCCTCGGAGGCGAAATACTTCGCCATGCCGGCCTCGAGGTCACACCGTTCGCCGCGATCGAAGGCCTCTGCCGCATCGAGCGTCAGCAATCGCGCCGCGCGCGCCCGGGTCGCCATCTCACCGAGTTTGAGTTGGATCGCCTGATGCTCGCAGATCAGCTTGCCGAAGGTCTTGCGAATCTGCGCGTACTCGGTCGCCAACCTGAGCGCGCCCTCGGCGATCCCAACGCCCCGCGCGGCAACGTTGATGCGCCCGAGCTCGAGGCCGCCGGTAGCCTGGAAAAAGCCTTGTCCCTCGATGCCACCGATCAGGTGGTCGGCGGGAATGCGGTAGTCCTCGAACACGAGCTCCGCCGAATCGATGCACTTGTAGCCGAGCTTTTCCAGCTTTTTGCCGACCCGAAAACCAGGCTGCTTGGGTGCGATGAACAGGCTGATGCCCTTGTAGCGGGGTTCGGCCGTGGGGTCGGTTTTAACCAATAGCGCCACGCATGAGCCTTCGATGCCGTTCGAGATCCAGGTTTTGGTGCCATTGATCACGTAGTGCTCGCCGTCGCGGCGCGCCGTCATCCGGATCGCCTGCAGGTCGGTGCCGGCATCGGGCTCGGTCAGCGCGAGTCCACCGCGTACCTCGCCGCTGGCGAGCAGGGGCAACCACTTCGCCTTCTGGGCCGGCGTGCCGAATTTCTCGATCGCCAGCGCCAGCATCAGATGCGAGTTGAAGATGCCAGTGATCGCCATCCACACACTGGAGATCCGCATCACGATCTGCGCATAGGTCCGCGCCGGCAGTCCCAGTCCGCCGTAGTTGGGGCTGATGGTAGCGCCGAACAGGCCCAGGGCCTTCATCTGCTCGACGATCTCGCTCGGATAGCGGTCCTCGTGGTCGTGCTGCTTGACGACGGGTTTGACGTCGCGCTCCAGCCAGCGGTCGATGCTGCGCAAGAGCTCATCGTCGTCCGCGCTCTCGATCTGCCGCAGCGCCGCGTTGGTCATGGCCCGTCCCTCGTTAGCGGGGTGTATCGCCGGCAAGCGTAATGCGATGCATGATACGCCGGTAGCCGTGGTAGTCGTTGACCGGATTGTGTTGCGCACAACGATTGTCCCAAAAGGCGATCGAGCCGACCTCCCAATGGAAACGGCAGGTGAACTCCGGTCGCGTCTGGTGTTGGATCAGATAGTTGAGCAGCGGCGCGCTTTCGGCTTCGGTCATGTCCTTGAAACGCACGCTATGCGCGACGTTGAGGTAGAGCGCCTTGCGTCCCGTATCGGGGTGCGTGCGCACCACGGGATGCTCGCCGACATATTCCTTCTTGGCATCGTCGCGCTTCATTTCCTTGACGCGATCTTCGCGCGTGCGGCTGGCATCGGCTTTGAGCGAGCTGTTGACTGCAATCAGCCCGTCGAGCAGGTGCTTCATGCCATCCGATAGCGTCTCGTAGGCGAGGTAGCTGTTGGCAAACATGGTGTCGCCGCCCTTGGCCGGCACCTCGCGGGCGATCAGCATGGTGGCCATGGGCGGCTTCTCCAAATAGGAGGTATCGGAATGCCAGATGCCGCCGAAGTTGGTCTTCTCATGCTCGAGCTTCACGACCGGGATGATTTCGGGGAAACCCTCGATCCCCTTGATGAAGGGATATTCGACGATCTCGCCGAACCTCCTGGCAAAGCGCAAGAACCGCTCGGGCGGCAGCGGCTGATCGCGGAAGAAGACCACGCAGTGCTCGAGCCAGGCGCGCCGAATCGCCCCAATCGTCGCCTCGCTCAGCTCGTCGCCGAGATCGACGCCGTAAATCTCGGCCCCGATGGCACCCGCGATCGGCCGCACCTCGATAGTGGGTTGGGCCCTGGGTTGGGTCCTGGGTTGTGCCATGGGCATCTTGGCCCCTTCTTTAGGACTCCTGCCGGCAAACCCTAACACGCCATCGCGTCGGCGAAAGGGGCCTCGTGCGGCTTCCCCGTTGCGCGCCTTGGTTGCCGCCGCGCCGAGCGCTCTCGCCAGCACGGCGCCGATACGCCATCCTAGCGGTCGGCGCCGCTCCCCGGCATCGGAAAAAAGCCGCAAAGCTATCCCTACTGCATCGGCAAACAGCCAACCTTAAGGACAGGCACAATGGACCGGCGCAGGGTTCGCGCCAGCCGCAGCGCCGGTGCGGCCTTGGCCACTCGGCTCCTGCCGTTTGCGATCATCTTCTTCGTCATCCAATCGGGCGTGCGGCTCACCCTGGCCCTCAGGGTGCGCAGCGAAGCCGCCGACAGCCTATTGGACTTCCTGCCGCCCTTCCTGATCGGCGCCTGGTTCGACCTGGCGGTGTTTTCGGTCTTCGCCGTGCCGGTGGTGATTTGGTGGCTCGCCGCGCCGCAAAACCTCAAGGGAGGCCGCCTCGATCGCTACGCCACCTTGGCAGGCGCCACGCTCTTCCTCGTGCTCTGCCTGATCGCCGCCGTCGGCGAGCACCTGTTCTGGACCGAATTTGGCACGCGTTTCAATTTCATCGCCGTGGACTATCTGATCTACACTCGCGAGGTGGTGCAAAACATTTGGCAATCCTACCCGATCGCCAAGCTCTTCGGCGCCCTGCTCGCCGTCTCCGGCGCCGGCGTCTTTCTCGCCCGCCACCGGCTTTTCCCCAAAACCGACGGCGCGCCGCTTGGTGCGCGCTGGGTCCCGGCGCTCGCCGCCCTGATTGCACCGTTCGTCGCGGTGAGCGCCACGCCGACGTCGCTTGCCTTTAGCCGCAGCAATGCCTACGCCACCGAGCTTTCGCTCAACGGCATCTGGGCGTTGGCGCATGCCTTTTTCAACAATGAGATCGACTATCGCCGCTTCTACAAGACGCTGCCCCAGGCGGCGGTGGCAAAGCGGATCGAAACCCTGCTCGAGGAAAAAGATGCGCTGCTCGCCTCCCCGGGACGGGACCCTTTGACCCGCCTCGTCCGCCGCGGGGGCAGGATGCTGCGCAAGAGCGTAATGCTGGTTAGCATGGAGAGCATGGGCGCCGAATACCTGGCGCACTTCGGCAACAGGCAAAACCTCACGCCCAATCTCGATCGCCTTGCCAGCGAGGGCCTACTGTTCACCAAGCTGCTGGCAACCGGCACGCGCACGGTGCGCGGTCTCGAAGCCTTGACCTTGTCGGTGCCGCCGACACCGGGTCAATCGATCCTGCGGCGGCCGCACAACACCGAGTTGTTCACGATCGGGGATGTGTTTCGCGACCGCGGTTACGACACACGCTTTCTTTATGGCGGCTACGGCTACTTCGACAACATGAACGCATTCTATGCCGGCAACGGCTTTGAGGTGATCGACCGCACCTCGTTGTCGGCCGATGAAATTCATTTCGAGAACGCCTGGGGGGTGTCTGATGAGGACCTGTTCCAGCGCGTCATCACGGAGGCCGATCGCTCGTTTGCCTCGGGCAGGCCATTCTTCCAGCTGGTGATGACGACCTCCAATCACCGACCCTTCACCTACCCCAACGGCGTCATCGACATCTTCTCCAAGACCGGCCGCCTCGGCGGGGTCAAGTACGCCGACCACGCGATCGGGCGTTTTGTCGAGGCGGCCCGCCTCAAGCCCTGGTTCCGCGACACGCTCTTCGTGTTCGTCGCCGATCACACGGCGGGGACCGGCGGCAAGATCGAGCTCGATCCAACGCGCTATCACATTCCCCTGATCTTCTATGCGCCGGACTTCATTGCTCCCTCCACGCACGATGGCTTGACCAGCCAGATCGACGTCGCCCCGGTCCTGCTCGGTCTTCTCAACACCAGCTACGTCAGCCGCTTTTACGGTCGCGACGTCTTGTACGACAAAGCCGCCCAACCACGCGCCTTCATCAGCACTTATGAGAAGGTCGCCCTGGTGCGGGGGGACACCACGTTGATGCTCGCTCCCCGCCAAACCGTCGCTGCCTACGCCGGCCTCACGCGAAGCAAGCGCGCCAACATCGATGCCGAGCTCGAGGCCGACGCCATCGCCTATTTCCAGGCGGCGTCGGCTTGGTCGCGGAACTCGCGCCGGCTCGACACGCGCCTGCATCTGGATTGATGCCTCGCGGCTCCTCGGGCAGGATGCCCGAGCACGCCCACACTGCCCAGCGGAGCCACACCATGACAGAGCGCGGCGCGGCCTACAAAACCTCCCCGAGCAACCCCGGCCTCGGCGAAATCCAGACGCTGCCCGAGCGCGTCAATGACATGCCCTATGCGCCGGCGATCCGCGTCGAGGCGCCGGGCGACCTGTTGTTCATTTCAGGGGCCACCCCCTCGCCGCTCTACCACAAGCACCCGCACGAATTGCACGAGCACAACCATCCCGTGGGCATCGCCGAGCAGACACGGTTGGCCATGGAAAACATCAAGACCATCCTCGAGCATCAGGGCCTTGCCTGGACGGACGTCGTCAAGGTGACCAAGTACCTGACCGACATGCGCGACATGGACGGTATGGTGGCGGTGCTGGTGGAGTATTTTGGCGCCTGGACACCCGCCAGCACGACGGTTTGCGTCAACCAGCTGTCGACCCCCGGCGCGCGGGTCGAACTCGATATGATCGCCGTCTATCCGCAACGCTCAAGCCCACTCTTGAGGCAGCCGAGGTGACCCATGCCCGTCAGATCCCGCTGCAGAACGCTTCGCCGCCTGGCCGCTCTCCTTGCCGGCATCGCGCTGGCCTTGCCTGCCCTGGCGCAGTCGCCCCCGACGACCCCCGCCGCCGGCGACCCCCGTCTGCTGGAGGACTTGGTCGCGGCTAACCGCATTCTGGCCGATCAGGGCGTGCTCGATGGCTTCGGTCACGTCAGCGTGCGCCACCCCGAGCGCCCTGGCCGGCTGTTGTTGTCGCGATCGCTGGCGCCGGCCCTGACCAAGGCCGACGACATCATGGAGTACGATCTCGACTGCAAGCCCGTTGCGGAGCAAGGCCGCAGCAGTTTCCTCGAGCGCTTCATCCATTGCGAAATCTATCGGGCCCGGCCGGACGTGATGGCCGTAATCCATACCCATTCGCAAGGGGTCATTCCCTTTGCCAACAGCACGGTGCCGCTCAGACCGATGTTTCATGTGGCGGGCTTCCTCGCTGCGGGTGTGCCCGTGTTCGAGATCCGCCAGCACGCCGGCCTGAGCAACCTGCTGATCGCCGATGCCGCCCTCGGCAAGGCGCTGGCGGCGACGCTGGGCGACAAATCCGTCGTCCTCATGCGCGGCCACGGCGACGTCGTGGTGGGACCCAACATCCAGGTCGCGGTCTATCGCGCCATCTACACCGACGTGAACGCCCGACTGCAAGCCCAGGCGCTGGCGCTGGGTGGCCAGGTCACGTATCTGGAGAAGGAAGAAGGGGAGAAAGCCGACCAGGTGCAGCAGCAGGTGGTCATGCGACCCTGGGAGCTCTGGAAGCAAAAGGCCACCAAGCCCTAGCCCGATCCGGTTGGGGGCTCGCTGCGGCCTTCCTCCTTAGGGTTGCACGCCCAGTTTTGCGTTTTGCGGCCCCATCGCGACGCCCGCGACCCGCCGATGTGGCCAGTGGGGCCGACACAAACAGTTCGAGCCCAGGCGGGCGCGGTCTGGTGGAGGCTTGGCAAGGAGCGCAAGAGGCCGGCGCCATTGGCCGGCCCAGCTTTTGCCTTGGCTTGGTGGTTCAGGGCTTGTGTTCAGGCTTGGTGGTTCAGGGCTTGGTGGTTCAGGTGGTCTCGAAGCGCTGCAACCGCCCCTTCGATCGGGTCCGCACCACCGATTCGATCTCGCTTCTGTCGATGCCGATGTCGTGCAAGACATTGTCGCCGAGCGAGTGCAACAGGTTGATGGTGGCGCGCTCGGACCGGCGCCGCCAATAGGCCTGCCACAGGCCTTTGCCCAGATCGCCAACACGATGGGCGGCTGAACCTAGTCCGGCGCTGCCGGCATGTAGGACTTGGGTGTTTAACGTCATGGTCAACCTCCTTGAGGTTTGCTAGCCAAAAGTTTCATCCGCAAAGACGGCTACGAGGCACTGGATATCTTGCCGGGTAGGGCCGCGGCGCCTCGCTGAGCTGCGCGGCCACCCCGGCTTCGCGCACCAGGCTGGCGACCCAACGCCACCCCGCGCCCAAAAGCTCTCGGGCCACCTGCGAGCGCTCCTGATGTGCCTGGCGCTTGAGGGCGGCGATCTCCTCGGGTGCGATCTCGGAAAGCCGCCTGTTCGTCAACCCGGTCATTTTAGCAATCCTCATGCCGTGAGTAGCTTGCATATGGAGATACGGCGAATATACTTGGACCACAAACGACTATATCTCGCTTGAGAGATGAGAGAACCTCAACAATCCATGCGCCGCCCGATGCCCCCCTCAATGCGCTGAAGGCCTTCGAGGCCACGGCCCGGCATTTGAGTTTCACCAAGGCCGCCGCCGAGCTGCACGTCACCCCGGCGGCGCTCAGTCATCAGATCCGCGGGCTTGAGGACTTGCTGGGCCTCAAGTTGTTTTTTCGGCGTGCTCGCGCCATCGAACTCACCGACGCCGCCCGCCTGATCTACCCCGGGATCCAAACGGGCTTTGAAAGCCTGCGCCAAGCCGTCGAGCGCCTGGAGCCCAATCGGCAGGATCGCGTGCTGGTGGTGAGTGCCACACCCGGCCTGACGGCGAAGTGGCTCGCCCCCAAACTTTACCGCTTTCTTGCCAAGCATGCGGATATCGACACGCGGGTCTCGGCGAGCTCGGCCTACGTCAATTTTGCCGCCGACGGCGTCGACGTCGGCATCCGGCTGAGTTCGGGCAACCATCCCGACCTCTACGTCGAAAAGCTCTCCGACGAGTGGCTCTTGCCCTTGTGCAGCCCAAAGCTACTCGATGGCGCCCATCCCTTGCGTTCGCCCAAGGACCTCGTGCATTTTACCCTGATCCAGGTCGATCTGCCGGGCGTGGTGCCCACCTGGTCCGATTGGTTCCAGATGGCGGGCGTCGATGGCATCGACAGCACGCGCGGGCTGCGCCTCAATGTTGCCGATCACGCCCTCGACGCCGCCAGCGAAAGCGCGGGCGTGGTCCTCGCCTACAAACTGGTCGCCTCGCGTGACATCGGCCTTGGCCGTCTCATTGTCCCGTTCGGGCCCGAGATCCCGCTACCCGGACGATCCTATTTCTTCGTCTGTCAGAAGGGTCACGAGCAGCGGGCCCCCGTCAAAGCCTTTCGAGACTGGATATTCGCCGAGATCGAAGAGACGGCGGACATCATGCGGCAGGCGACCCAGAGCATCGCCCGCCCTTGAGGTCGCACGCCGGTGCCAGGGACCGGCAAGGCTTGAGCACACCGCGCCGCCTGCCCGCCGCCCATGACATCCTTCCCACACCTTCTGCAACCCCTCGATCTGGGCTTCCTGACGCTGCCAAACCGGATGCTGATGGGTTCCATGCACACGCGGCTGGAAACCCTCGAGCATCCCGCTCGCCGTATCGCCCGTTTCTACGCGGAGCGCGCCAAAGGCGGGGTCGCCCTGATCGTCACCGGCGGCTTCGCGCCCACCGAGGAGGGCCGGCTGGAGCCCGGAGGCCCCCTCTTCAACCACGCCTCCCAGATCGCGGAGCATCGGCCGGTCACGGCGGCCGTGCACGCGCACGGTGCCCGGATCGCCCTGCAGATCCTGCACGCCGGCCGCTATGCCAAGGTCGCGGGCGCCGTCGGGCCCTCCAGCATCGCCTCACCCATCAACCAAAACGCGCCGCGCCGGATGACTGGAGGCCGACATCGTCGCTTGCATCGAAGCCTATGCGGTGACCGCTGCGCTGGCCCGCGAGGCCGGCTACGACGGCGTCGAAATCATGGGCTCGGAGGGATACCTCATCAATGAATTTGCGGCCCCGCGCTGCAACGACCGCAGCGATGCCTGGGGCGGCTCGCTCGAGAACCGGCTCAGATTTGCGATCGAAGTGATGCGCCGCGTGCGCCAGCGGACGGGCAGCGACTTTCTCGTGATCTTTCGCGTCTCTTCGATCGACCTGGTCGAAGGCGGTCTGACGCGGGAGGAAATCGGCGCCCTGGCGCGCGCCGTGGAGGCGGCCGGCGCCAACATCATCAACCAGGGCGTCGGCTGGCACGAGGCGCGCGTGCCAACCATTGGCCTGCGCGTGCCGCGCGCCGCCTGGAGCTTCGCGGCGCGCCATCTGAAAGCCGCAGTCAAGATCCCCGTCGTGGCCTCGAACCGCATCAACACGCCGGAACTGGCCGAGGCAATCCTGGCGCGCGGCGACGCCGACCTCATCTCCATGGCGCGACCGATGCTGGCCGACCCGGAATTCGCCAACAAGGCGCGCCGGGGACGTCGCGACAGCATTAACGTGTGCATCGCCTGCAACCAGGCCTGTCTAGACCTGATCTTTTCCAATCGCGCCGCTACCTGTCTCGTCAATCCCAGGGCTGGGCGCGAACTCGACTTCGACCGGCCGCCGCCGGCGCATGCTCGCTGCATCGCCGTCATCGGCGCTGGACCCGCTGGGCTGGCCTGCGCCGTGACCGCCGCCGAGCGCGGCCATGCGGTCACGCTGTTTGAAGCCGAGGCAGGCATCGGTGGGCAGCTCAAGCTGGCGCGCAAGGTTCCAGGCAAGGAGGAATTCGACGAGACGCTAGGCTACTTTCGCGCCCGCATCGCCGAACTCGGCATTGACTTGCGTCTCAACTCGAGCCCGGACGCGGCGATGCTCGCCAGCCTCAATTTTGATGAAATTGTCATCGCCACGGGTGCCAGGCCGCGCGTTCCCGACATCCCAGGCATCGCGCACAGCAAGTGCGTGAGCTACCTTGAGCTGCTGACGGGGGCGAAAACGGCAGGCGCGCGCGTCGCCATCGTGGGCGCGGGCGGCATTGGCTTCGACATTGCCGAATATCTGAGTGCCCCACCGCACGGGCCGGCGGCAACGGAACGGCATTTCCTGGCCGAATGGGGGATCGATGCCAGCATCAGCGGCCGCGGCGGACTGGTTGCGCCTTCGGGCACGAGCTCGGGCCGTGAGATCCTCATGCTGCAAAGAACCACCGGGCGCCTGGGGCGCTCGCTTGGCCTCAGCACCGGCTGGGCGCTGCGCTTGGCGCTCGCCAAGCGCAAGGTGGCACAGCTCAGCGGCGTTCGTTACGCTGGCATCGACGATGCTGGCCTGCACGTGGTGGTCGACGGCAAGGCACGCTTGATTGCGGTCGACACCATCGTCATCTGTGCCGGACAGGAACCGGTCCGTGACCTTTACCACAGCCTGATCGCGCGCGGGCGACGCGCCCACCTGATCGGCGGCGCCGAGCGGGCCGCCGAGCTCGATGCCATGCGCGCGATCGATCAGGGCACACGGCTCGCCTTTGCGTTTGGCGAGGCCGCCGGCGCATGAGTGCGAGCGGGCGAAAAACCACGCCGGCGTGCGCCGCGCCCCGGGCAAGAGCACGGCGCGCTGGTGCCGCCAACGCAGGGCCTCGGCACAGCGCCGGTGCCCGACGGCCCAGCTTTCTCGGGGCCTTCTGGCAAAGCTCTCTGGCAAGGCTTTCTGACAAAACGTCCTGGCACCCACGCGGAAACGCAAAAGGAGCGCGGCAATGGAAGACCGCTACAGTCACTACAAGGCGCTCAAGTTCGCGAGACCCCGGCCTCGCCTGTTGGAGATTATCCTGTCGAAGCCGGGCAGGCTCAACGCGCTCGACGCCGACGGCCATGCCGAGTTGGCTCACGTTTGGCGCGACGTTGATCGCGATCCGGCCACCTCGGTTGCGCTGCTGCGCGGTGAAGGCGGTGTCTTCTCGGCCGGCGGCGATCTCGACATGATCGAGGCGATGGCAGGCGATTGGGCCAGGCGCACGCGCGTCTGGAAGGAGGCGAGCGACCTCGTCTACAACGTCATCAATTGCAGCAAGCCGATCGTTGCCGCCATCGAGGGACCCTGCGTCGGCGCCGGACTAGCGGCGGCGCTGCTGGCGGACATCTCGGTCGCCGGCCGCAACGCCCGCATCATCGACGGCCACACCCGGCTCGGGGTGGCGGCCGGCGATCATTCGGCGATCGTGTGGCCACTGCTGTGCGGCATGGCCAAGGCCAAATACTACCTGTTGTTGTGCGAGGCGCTCTCCGGCGCGGAAGCCGAGCGCATCGGCCTCATCTCGCTGGTGGCCGACGACGACAAGGTCGTGGAGGTGGCCCTGGGTGCGGCCGAGAGGTTGCGCGACATGCCGCCCGCCGCCGTGCGCTGGACCAAGCACGCGCTCAACAATTGGCTGCGCCAGGCGGGACCCAGCTTCGATGCGTCGCTTGCCATGGAATTCATGGGCTTCTCCGGACCCGAGGTGCAAGAAGGCCTGGCGGCGCTGCGCGAGAAGCGCCGCGCCAAGTTCGATCCCACGGACCCGTTCTAGCTCGCAAACCGGCTCAGCTCGGGTGGACGTTGCACCCGGACAAGGCTCAGCCTGGGCTTTCACCCGACCTTTGGCGCTAGCCGCCACCATCGCCGCGCCGGCGCCGCCGCCACCACGAAAAACGGTTACTTTGATTGCGGTACGCTTGGACCGCTCGGAGCGGGCGGCTGCAGCTGATCGAGGATGCCGCCGCGGCCGGCGGGCGCCGCCGGCTGGGCCGGCGAAGGCGTGCCTTCGGGCGCCCCTTGACCGCTTGCGGGCGATGCGGTCGGCCGGTCGAAAAGCGAGCCCGGCGCCGTCGATCGCGAGGCCAACAGCGTCAGGAGCAAGCTGGTGGCAAAAAATGCGGCCGCCAGGCTCGCCGTCACGCGCGTGAGGAAATTGGCCGCGCCGCGCCCCGTCATGAAGCCGCCGCCGCCGCCGATCCCGAGCGCACCACCTTCGGAGCGCTGGAGCAGGACGACACCAACGAGCGCGGCGGCGATCATCAGGTGAACAATGAGCAGGACGGTCGTCATACCATCATCTTCGTTGCTGCGGGGCCCCGCGGGGCTTCTACACTAGGCCCGTGCGCGCCACCAGCCCCAGCCCGCCGCCGTTCAGGGTTTGCTGGTGCCGCTGGCGGCCGGTTGGGCGGGCGCCGGCCGGTAGGCATCATCGACTTTCGGCTTTGGTTTCGGCTTGGGCTTGGGCGGTGCCGCGGTCGCCGCTGGGTCCGGCGTGGCTTTGGCCGCGCCGGCCGCCTTGCCGGGGGGCGCCTTGGCGGCAGCGCCCGCCGCTTTGGCGCCGGCGGGTAGAGCAGCCTTGGCTTTGCCCGGCGGCGCTTGCGGGTCCTTCGAGGCCCCTTTGGTCTCCGCTGCCGCCTTGGCGGCGGCGGTCCCATCCTTGCTGCGGTCCGCCGGCACCGCCGCGGCCTCCCCATCGACCCCCTCGGGCAACACGATCAGCGGTTTGCCCTGACAGCGAAACAGGATCTGCTCTTCGACGTCCAGCAGCCGCTTGATCTGCTGCAGCTTGTCGGCGCCGAGGTTGGCCTTTGCCCAGTCCGGCCCCTTCGCCATACTGGTGCGCGTGCCGGCGAGCTCGAGCTGCAGGAGTTCGGTCTTGAGTTTGGCGCAGGCGTCCTGCTCGAGCGCGGCGGCAGCGGCCACCCCGCACCACGCCAACAGCAAAACTTGCGCGCCAAGCACGAGGCCGAGACGGGTCATGCGCTTCCAGAAACGGTCACTGGCACGAGACGAGAATTTGCTGGGCGACTAAGCCCTGTTTCGGGCGGCCGGGTCAAGCGCCGCACGCCGCAACGATGCCGAGAAAGTCGGCGGCCTTGAGGCTGGCACCGCCGACCAGGGCGCCGTTGACATCGGCGATTGCCAGCAATTCTTTGGCGTTGTCGGGCTTGACGGAGCCACCGTAGAGGAGACGGATCTTCCCGCCCTCTTCCCCACAGCGCTCCAACAGCGCTTGCCGCAAAAAGCCGTGCACTGCGGCAACGTCGCTGGGCTTGGCGGTGAGGCCGCTGCCGATGGCCCACACCGGTTCATAGGCGATCACCGTGTCGGCGGCGCGCACGTGCTCGGGCAACGATGCGCTGAGCTGCCGGCCGACCACGGCCAGCGTCAGACCGGCGCGGCGCTCGCCCGCGGTCTCGCCGAGACAGACGATGGCGGCAAGGCCCGCGCGATGCGCGGCAGCCACCTTGCGCCGGACGTCGATGTCGCGTTCGCCGTGCTCGGCACGGCGCTCCGAATGGCCCACGATCACCGCGCACGCGCCCACGTCGGCCAGAAGCTCAGCGGAGACGTCGCCGGTGTGGGCCCCGCTCGCCAGGGCGTGACAGTCCTGCCCACCCACCAGCAGGCGCCCGGCTGCGGCCTCGCGTGCCAGCAGGGCGAGAAGCGGCGCGGGCGGGCAAATCATCACATCGACCCCGGGGGCAAAGCCGGGCTCCCGTAAGCGATCGCGCACCGCCAGCGCCTCCGCCAGCGCCGCCACCGATCCGTTCATTTTCCAATTGCCGGCAATGAGCGGCCGTAGCGGGGGTTCGTGTGCCATCTGTGCGGTTCTCTCGTCGGTCAAATTAAGTTTCGGCAAACTTGGCCGCCGACCAAGCGGAGCGCCTTGCTGGCGCCCGTTGGGGTTCTTAATATGCGGCCCACGCGCGTCAAGATGTGCTAAGCCCCCTTGCGGGCAGGCCGGTTCCTGGCATCGGCGCACCCTGCAGTTGGAAATGCTACCATGCTCGACTCCTTGCGCCGCGGCGCGCTCAATTGGTTCGCTAAGGGACTACTTGGCCTGCTGGTCATCGCCTTTGCCGTCTGGGGCATCGGCGACGTTATCCGCAACGTCGGCAGGGGAACGCTGGCCACCATCGGCGGTTCGCAGATCACCGTGGATGAGTACCGCCAGGCCTATCAGGACGAAATGGCTTCGCTCACGCGCCGGTTTGGTCGCCGTCTCACCAGCGAACAGGCCAAGCTGCTCGGCGTCGAGCAACGCGCCTTGGCACGCTTGATTTCCGCAGCCGCTATCGACCACCATGCGCGCGACCTCAAGCTGGCCCTGTCCGATCAGGGCATGGCCGAGATTGTTCGCAGCGATCCAGGTTTTCAGGGTCCCGACGGCAAATTTTCCAAGGAGCTTTTCCAAAACTTTCTGCGCCAGATCGGCCTGAGCGAGGGCCGCTATGTCTATACGCGTCGCCAGGAGGAACTGCGCGACCAGTTGACCGAGAGCCTGTTGAGCGGACTGGCACCGCCGCAGGCGATGATCGATGCCCTCTATCGCTTCCGCGAAGAGCGCCGCGTCATTGACTTTTTCACGCCCGACTTCGACAAGCTCATCAAGCTTAGCGAGCCGGACGATGCCAAACTGCGCGCCTACTACGAAGACAACAAGGCGCGCTTCACCGCCCCCGAACGCCGCAAGATCAACGTGCTGCTCCTGACGCGTGACGCCGCTAAACAGCGCATCAGTATCGGCGAAGATGAGCTCAAGGCCGCCTACGACAGCGACAAACAGAAATTCAACATCCCGGAGATGCGGCGGATCACGCAGCTCACGTTTCCCGACAAGGCCGCGGCCGAGAAGGCCTACGCGGAGCTGAGCAAAGCCGAGAATTTTGCCGAGGCCGTCGGCAAGCTCGGCTTCAAGGAAAGCGACAGCGAACTGGGGCTACTCGCCAAACGCGACATGATCGATAGCCGAATTGCCGAGGCCGCCTTTGCCCTGAAGCCCGATGAGCTGTCGCAGCCGGTCGAGGGCCAGTTCGCCACCGTGCTCCTTCGCGTCACCGAGGTGGTGCCGGGCAAGCAGCGCACCTTCGAGGAGGTCAAGGGCGAGATCGGCGACCGCCTCGCCGAAGAGCGGGCCAATCTCGAGTTGCAGAACCTGCACGAGAGCATCGAGAACGACCGCTACTCCGGCAAGCCGCTGAAGGAAATCGGCGAAAAGCTGAAGTTGCCCTTCCTGGAGATCGCCGACATCGATCGCGCGGGCAAAACCGCCGACGGCAAACCGGCGCTCGAGCAGGCCGACGCCGGTAAAATTGCCGCGGCTGCCTTTTCCGGCAATGCCGGCATCGAGGCGGAAGCCGTGGAGTTGCCCGACGGCGGTAATGCTTGGGTCGATGTGCTGCAAGTGACGCCCGAAAAGCAAAAGCCTTTCGAGGAGGTGGCGGGCGAAGTGAAGACCCAATTCATGGAGCAGCAACGGCGCATCGAGCTCAGCAATCTCGCGGCAAAGTTCGTGGATCGTATCAATCAGGGCGAGGCCTTCGAGACGGTCGCCAGCGAGGCCGGCGCCAAGGCCGAGAAAACCAATCCGGTGACGCGCGCAACCTCGCCGCCGGGCCTTACCAGCAACGCCGTGCAGCAGGCCTTCACGCTGCCCAAGGGTCGCGCCGCCTCGGCTCCCACCACCGACGGCCGGGGGCGCACCATCATTCGTGTCGCCGAAATCAGTCCGGCCCCCGACCCCACGCCGGAACAGATCGCCGCCCTCAAGACCGAACTCAACCGCCAACTGCAGAGCGACATTCTCGCCGAATACATCAGCGGTCTGCAGGCACGCTACGGCCTCTCGGTGAACCAAGAGGCGCTGCGGCAGGCGCTCGGCGGCGAGCGCGGAGCGGAAGCGCCGATGATCGAGTGATAATTTTGCAGGACCGGGCGAAGGATCCCGCGCATGACCAAGCTCGAGCCGATCGGCAGGGATCTCGAAGTTGAACCCGCGCGCGGCGAGTTCGCGCGACGCTATGCCGCCGGCGTGGCGCAGGTGGTGTGGACGCGGCTGATCGCAGACCTCGAAACCCCCGTCTCGGCCATGCTGAAGCTGAGCGACGGGCAGCCGCTCAGCTGCCTGTTGGAATCCGTGCAAGGCGGGGCGACGCGGGGTCGGTACTCGATCATCGGCCTCGCACCCGACGTTGTTTGGCGCGCCGTCGGCAACCGCGCCGAGATCAATGCCAACCCGCAGGCGGCACCCCACGCCTTCAAGGCCGACGACGCGCCGACCCTCAATTCGCTGCGCGCCCTGCTCGATCGCTCGCGCATCGAGTTGCCGGCCGAGCTACCGCCGATCGCCGCCGGCATCATCGGCTACATGGGCTATGACGCGGTGCGCCTGGTCGAGCACCTGCCCGCGCAAAACCCCGACGCCCTAGGGGTGCCCGACGCCGTCTTCGTTCGACCCACCTTGATGGTGGTGTTCGACACCATCAAGGACGAGATGGCCGTGGTGACGCCCGTGCGCCCTACCCCGGGCGTCGATGCGGCCGCCGCCTATGCCGCCGCGCTCAGTCGCCTGCGCGGCGTCCTCGCCGCGCTCGATGCGCCGTTGCCGCACGCGACCAACATGTCGGGCGTCGACCTGGCACTTCCCGATGCGGTCTCCAACACCACGCCCGCCGAATTCAAGGCCATGGTAGGGCGCGGCAAGGAATTCATCGCGGCCGGCGATGTGTTCCAGGTGGTCCTGTCACAGCGGTTCGATGCTCCCTTCGCCCTGCCGCCGCTTGCGCTTTATCGCGCGCTGCGCCGCACGAACCCCTCGCCGTTCCTGTTTCACCTCGACTTCGGAGAGTTCGCCCTCGTCGGCTCGTCACCCGAGATCCTGGTGCGCGTGCGCGACGGCGAGGTCACCATCCGGCCGCTCGCCGGCACGCGGCGGCGCGGCAGCACGTCGGAGGAGGATCTGGCGCTGGAACGGGAACTGCTGGCCGACCCCAAGGAACGCGCCGAACACCTCATGTTGCTCGATCTCGGACGCAACGACGTCGGCCGCGTCGCGAAAATCGGCTCGGTGCGCGTCAAAGAGAGCTTTGCCATCGAACGCTACAGCCATGTCATGCACATCGGCAGTCACGTGGTGGGTGCCTTGGACGAGCGCCATGATGTCGTCGACGCCCTGATGGCGGGCTTCCCCGCCGGCACGCTGTCCGGCGCCCCCAAGGTGCGCGCCATGGAGATCATCGATGCGCTCGAGAAGGACAAGCGCGGACCGTACGGGGGCTGCGTCGGCTACTTTTCTGCCGACGGCGAGATGGACAGCTGCATCGTGCTGCGCACCGCGCTGGTCAAGGATGGCATGATCTATGTTCAGGCCGGCGCGGGCATCGTCGCCGACAGCGACCCCGATGCCGAACAGCTCGAGTGCGAGTATAAGGCGAAAGCGCTGTTCAAGGCGGCCGAGGAAGCCGTCCGCTTCGCCGAGCGCAGCAAGCGCGGCAACCGCGGTCCCTGAGGCAAGGCGCGCCGGAGAGCAACGAGCATGAGCGCCGAGGCGCACTTTTATGGCGACGCCCTGCCAACGGGTATCCGCTCGCGCCTCCTGCCCAACGGCAACGGGCTCATGATGCACCTGCTGGAGGCCGGCTACGCGCGAGAGGGCGCCCCTTGCCTAATGCTGTTGCACGGCTTCCCGGAACTCGCCTATAGCTGGCGCAAGCTGATGCTGCCGCTGGCGGCGGCGGGATTTCACGTGGTCGCCCCCGATCAGCGCGGCTACGGGCGCACCACGGGCTGGGACGGCGCCTACGACGACGAGCTAAGCCCTTTCCGGGTCATCAATTTGGTGCGCGACACCTTGGGCCTCGTCTCGGCGCTGGGCCATCGCTCCGTCGCCGCGGTGATCGGCCACGATTTCGGCGCCCCCGTGGCCGCCTGGTGCGCCCTGTTGCGGGGCGACGTCTTCCGTTCCGTGGTGTTGATGAGCGCGCCCTTCGTCGGCCCGCCGGAGCTTTTCCACCTCGGCGGGGGCGAGCCGCGCCCGGCGGCAACCAGCATCCACGCCGCGCTTGCCGCGCTTACGCCGCCGCGCAAACACTATCACTGGTACTATTCGACGCGCCCAGCCGACGCCGATATGCGCCACTGCCCGCAGGGCATTCATGCCTTCCTGCGCGCCTATTATCACTACAAGAGCGCCGACTGGAAAGGCAACGTCCCGCACCCGCTTGCGGCCTGGAGCGCCGACGAGCTCGCCAAGCTGCCGACCTACTACGTCATGCGCCTGGAGCAGGACATGGCCGAGACGGCGGCGGCTGAAATGCCCTCCGCACAGGAGATCGCCGCCTGCCAATGGCTCACGGAAGCCGAGCTCGCCGTTTACAGCGCCGAGTTCGCGCGCACCGGCTTCCAGGGCGGGCTCAACTGGTATCGCTGTCGCACCAGCGGCCGCTTCGAGGCCGAGCAGCAGGTCTTTGCCGGCCGCCGCATCGACGTCCCTTCGCTCTTTATCGCCGGCAAGAGCGACTGGGGTGCCTTTCAGCTGCCGGGTGCCTTGGAAAAGATGCAGACCAGCGCCACCTCACGCATGCGCGGCTGTCATCTTCTCGAGGGTGCCGGCCACTGGGTCCAGCAGGAGCAGCCCGCCGCTGTCATCGACCTGTTAGCAAAGTTCCTTAGCTAACGGTTTGAGTCGGGCCGCGGCGGGGCAAGCGCAAATTCGCCCTGAGCGCAAGGTGGCTCGCTGCATGGTAGCCCTCCGTCGGCCGCCGCTGCCATCTCGCCGCCGACCACACTAGTCTTTGCGCCGTTTCGCCTCGCAGGCAGCAGCGAATTTTGGCCCCCGCCAAATTGGAAAGGCATGCATGTCCACCGACACCCTCGAGCGACCGCAGGTCTCCAATACCGTCGTTGCCTCGCATTTTCCGACCCTGTTCATGATGCGCGAGTATGCGAACTGCTCCGGCCTCAACCAAAGGCTGGAGCGGCTGATGCTACGCATGGAAAAAGAGACGACCAATATCGCTGCCGCCACCAGCAACATCGGCGGCTACCACTCCGATACGACGCTGTTCTCGCGCAAAGAGCAGGAGATCATTGCCTTGCGCGAGCTCGTGCAGGCGGCGCTGCACGAATACGTGCCGAAGTTCCTGGAGGCCAACTGCCATGCGCCGCCGACCAAGCTGAACCTGCGGCTTTGGGGCTGGGGTATCAACATGCGCGCCGGCGACATCAATTTTCAGCACGTGCATCCCGACGCCAAGGTCAGCGGCGTTTACTATGTCAGCGTCCCGCCGCCGCCCGAAGGCGCCTCGGCCGAGGAAGGGGCGATCATGTTCGTTGATCCACGTCCCCGCGCGCACATGAATCGCGTGCAAAACCAAACCACCGAGATCACCGTCAACCCCAAGGCCGGCATGATGATCCTGTTCCCGGCCTACTACGAGCACGCGGTCATTCCCTTCCGCGGCGCCGGCGTGCGCACCTGTATCGCCTTTAACGCCAATTTCTGACCCCCGCGCCTCGCACCGGTGAACCGACCCTGTGGGGCTTGAGCCAGCGCGCTGGCCGCCTTCTAGGCGGCGCTTTTAGCCGGTATGCTTGGGGCATGTTGACCCTCTGCCTGCTGCGCCACGCTAAATCGAGCTGGGAAGACGCATCGCTCCAGGATTTCGATCGGCCCTTGGCCCCACGCGGCGAGGAGGCGGCGCCGCGCATGGGTACCTACATGGCCGCGGAGGGCATCGAGCCCCAGTTGATCTTGTGCTCGCCGGCGACGCGCGCACGCCAAACCCTGGCTCTGGTGCTGCCGAAGCTGGCAGGGGAACCCTCGGTCGAGTTCGAGGATGGCCTTTACCTTGCGTCGTCCAGCAGCCTGCTCGCGCGCATCCGCAAGGTCCGCGCCAACATCCAGTGCCTCATGCTCGTCGGTCACGATCCTGGCATGCACGGTCTGGCCGTGGAGCTCTCGGGCCAAGGCAGGCCCGAGGACCTGCACCGGCTGGCCAGCAAATTTCCCACCGCCGGGCTCGCCGTCATCAGCTTTAGGACGGGCCAGTGGTCCCAGGTGAAGCCCAAGGCGGGACGGCTCGATACGTTTACCTCGCCACGGCGTCTCAGCTGATGGCGGCAGGCGCAGCGGCCGCCAACCCCCTTGCCTCGGCGGCTCGCCGGGGTCCCTGCCCAGACCCTGGCTTGACCGCGACCATATCGGTCCCCTAAATCGTTGCCATGCTGGTCCTGATCGATAACTACGACAGCTTTACCTATAATCTCGTTCACTACCTGGGCGAGCTCGGGGCGCGCTGCGAGGTGTTCCGCAACGATAAGATTTCCGTCGCCGAGATCCTGCAACTAGCCCCCCGGGGCATTGTCCTCTCGCCCGGCCCGTGCACGCCCAACGAGGCCGGCATTTGCCTCGAGCTGATCAAGGAGGCTGGGCCCTCGCTTCCCATCCTGGGCGTTTGCCTCGGCCATCAGGCCATCGGCCAGGCCTACGGCGGCAACGTCGTACGCGCGCCGCAGCCAATGCACGGCAAACTCTCGAGCATCAGCCACACCGGCAAGGGTGTATTCCGATCGCTGCCCAGGACGTTTGAGGTCACGCGCTATCACTCCTTGATCGTGGAGCGCGAGAGCCTTCCTGAGGACCTCATGGTGACGGCCGAAGCCGGCGGCCTGATCATGGGTCTGCAGCATCGAACACATCCCGTGCACGGCGTGCAGTTCCACCCGGAGAGCATCGCCTCCGAGCACGGCCACGCCCTGCTTGCCAATTTCCTCGAGCTCGCGGGTCTGGCGCCGCGGCGTCGCAATATTGACCCCGCCCGCCACGCTGCATGACGCCACCATGGACGCCCAACCCTCCCAGGAATTGCGCCATCTGATCCAAAAAGTCTCGCAGGGTGCAACGCTCAGCGAGGACGAAATTCGCACCGCCCTCGATCAGATGACCGCCGGGGCGGCGACGCCGGCGCAGATGGGAGCTTTCCTGATGGCGCTGCGCGTGCGCGGGGAGACCGTCGAGGAAATCACCGGTGCCGCCCAGATGCTGCGCGCGCGCATGATGCGCGTCAGCGTGCCGGAAGATGCCGTCGACATCGTCGGCACCGGCGGCGACAGTCACGGTACCTATAATGTGTCGACCTGCGCCGCCCTGATCGCGGCCGGCGCCGGCGTGAAGGTCGCCAAGCACGGCAACCGCCGCGTTTCCTCCATGTCGGGAGCCTCTGACGTGCTGTCGACCCTCGGCGTCAAGCTCGACGGCCAATTCGAGACCATCACCCGCTGTGTCGAGGAGGCCGGCGTCGGCTTTATGTGGGCCCCCTTGCATCACCCCGCCATGAAGCACTGGGCGCCGATCCGCGGCGAACTCGGCATCCGCACCATCTTCAACTTGCTGGGGCCGATCTCAAATCCCGGCGGCGTCAAGCGCCAGGTCGTCGGCGTCTTTTCCTGGCACTGGGTCGAGCCGATCGCCCACGTCCTGAACAACTTGGGCGCCAAGCACGTCTGGGTCGTGCACGGTCATGACGGTCTCGACGAGTTGACCACGACGGGTGCCACCGACGTCGCCGAGCTCAAGGATGGCAAGGTCACGGTGTTTGAAGTGACGCCGGCCGATGCGGGGCTGGCCCCGGCCAAACTCTCCGAGCTCAAGGGCGGCGACGAGCACGCCAATGCGGCGGCTATTCGCGAGGTTTTGGCCGGCAAGAAGACGCCGCTCAGAAATATCGCCGTCCTCAATGCCGCCGCCGCGGCGGTGGTCGCCGGCAAGGCCGCCAATATTCTGGAAGGCGCCCAGCTCGCCCAGCGCGCCATCGAATCCGGTGCGGCGGGGCAGGCGCTCGACAAGTTGATTGCGATTACCAACGGACGTGGCTGACGCCCGCATGCAGGACGGCGAACAGGAGCCCACCCCCGGTCAGCTGTTCCGCACCGTCTTTCCCTCCATCATGTTGCCGATGTTCTTGGCCGTCGTCGACCAAACCATCGTGGCAACGGCCCTGCCCTCGATCGCGGCATCGCTCGGCAGCGTCGGTCGCGTCTCCTGGATCGTGGTCGGCTATCTGGTCGCCACCACCGTGGCCGCGCCGGTCTACGGGCAGTTGCGGGACGTCTACGGCAGCAAGCGTATGATGTTCATCGCGCTTGCGATCTTCATCGTCAGTTCGCTGTTGTGCGCGGTGGCGAGCAGTGTCGAGCTATTGACCATCTGCCGTATCCTGCAGGGCCTGGGAGGCGGCGGCCTGATGACGCTCTCGCAGGCGATGATCGGCGAGACCATTCCCCCGCGCGAGCGCGCGCGCTACCAGGGCTATCTCGCCTCCGTGATGGTGACCTCCAGCACCTTCGGGCCGGTCGTGGGCGGTTATCTGACCCATCACCTGGGCTGGCGCAGCGTCTTCCTGATCAATGTGCCCCTGGGCCTGCTCGCCGTTCTGCTCACCATGCGCCTCAAGTCCCGCGCCTATCGCGACCAACCCTGGCGCTTCGACACCGTGGGCCTGCTCTTGTTCATCACCTTCATCGTCCCCCTCCTGCTGGCGCTCGATCAAGCGCAGCGGATGCAGGCCAGTCTGCTGCCGCCAATCGCCGCCCTGGCCGCCGTTTCGCTGCTCGCCCTGATCGGGCTAATCCGGCAACAGCGGCGCGTGCCCCATCCGCTGCTGCCGATCACGCTCTTGCGCAATCCAACGGTGTGGCGGAGCGACGCCCTGGCCGCCTGTCATGGCGCCACCCTCGTCTCGCTCATCACCTTTCTGCCGCTTTACTTCCGCGTCCTGCGCGGGGCCACGCCCGCCGCGATGGGACTGATGCTGCTGCCCCTGGTGTTCGGCATCGGCGCCGGCTCGATGCTGACCGGGCGTATCGTCAGCCGTACCGGGCTCACCACCATCTTTCCCTCGGTCGGCCTGGTGTTGGCCACCTCAACGCTTCTCCTGTTCGCCTTCAACGCCGAGAGCCTGAGCCTGGCGCAGCTGCCCTGGCCGCTGTTCGTCTGCGGCCTCTTCATGGGCACGGTGATGGGCGTCGTGCAGGTGACGGTGCAGAACGCGGCCGGGACCGCCTCGCTGGGCTCCGCGGTGGGATCGGTTCAGCTCTCGCGCTCGGTTGGCGCGGGCGCCGGCACCGCCCTCGTCGGCACCGTGTTATTTGCCTCCATCTCGCTCGCCGAACCCGAAACCGGTCGCGTGTTCGCGCAGCTGGTGCAGGCCCCCCAGGGTGCCGTGACCGCCATCGCCGGCCAGGCAACGGTCCACGCGGATATTGCGCGCGCCTTTCGCGCCGCCTTCCTCACCATCGCCGCGTTCGCGGCCGCCGGGGCGGCGCTGGCCTGGTCGATCCCGACACGCCGCTTAACTTGAGCGGCGAGCCGCCGGACCGCCTAAGGACCGGCTCAGGCGCGGCCCGGGCCCGTGGCGCCGACGGCGATGCCGCCGATCAGCAGCACGAGCGCCAGCACGAGCGGAAAGGTTGGCGCTTCACCCAGCAGCAGCAGCGCGACGGCGACACTGACGGCGGGCGTAGCGAGCAGACCGAGCGAGGTCGTCGATGCCGGCAGTTCGGAGGAGCTGACCGCCGCCGCCCAGTAGGCGAGCGCCGTGCCGGGAATGCCGGCAAACAACAACAGCGCGACCGAACGCCCATTCCAGCTGACGACCGGCGGTCCTTCGATGCTCACCGCCGCCAGCGTCAGCAGCACCGCGGCCAGCAACGCCTGCCAGGGTGCGAGCTGGAGAGGCGTCGAGCGCCAGGCGTGGCCGCGGTTGTGGACGATGCTCGCCGCCCACAGCATCGCCGCCAGCAGCAGGAGCGCGTTGCCGGCGACGGCACCGCGATCGCCCCAATCGAAGGTAACGGGATTGAAGATGGCCACGAGCCCCAAGATGCCGAGCCCCAAGCCAAGGATCCGGCGCCTCGACAGTGTCTCGCCAAGGCAGAGCGCCGCGCCGATCGGAGCCCATAGGACGCTCGTATAGGCCAGTACGGCCGAACGCCCCGCGGGCACCCATTGCAGGGCCAGTTGCGACAGAATGGTGAACGCCACCATGTGCATTACCACCATGCTGACCAGCACCGGCAAATCCTGGCGCTTGGGCAGAGCCAGTCCCGTGGCAAGCAGCGAAATGGCAAACAGCGTCAGCATGGAAATGTAGGTGCGCAGCGCCACCGACCAGATCGGGGGCATGTAGGCCAGCAAGGCCTTGTTGACGGGCCACATGGTGCCCCAGGCCAGCACGACGACCATCAGCAGGACGAGGGCGCGCGTGTTGCGCTTGCTCTCAAAGGCCGCCTGGCTCATCGGACGCGTTCCACCCAAGACCCGCACGCCCCGCGCACGGCCCGTGGCCGTGCCGCTCCCCCCGTAGCCTCCCTAGCACTCTAGGCCACCCCCTTGTCGGCAGCATGTGTGGGCCTCATGCCGTCGCCTCGTCACCTGCATGCCCCGCACCGATCGGCGACTGTGGTCCCCCGCTCTGATGGACGGTGGCTCGGGTCAGGTCAAGGCACCGGCCGGGCGATTCCCGCGGCTGCGGTCGCCCGGGCGCCGGCCGCGGCCGGGCGAGGGCTGCCGCCTGGGGCCTGGCGGCGCCGGTGAGTGGGCGCGGCAAAAAGACGTGCAGGGGCCATGGGCTGGTCCAGCCCTTGTACTAGCCTCGGCGCCTTGCTGTTATCATGCCCGTTCGTTTCACGCCCTGTCACAAGCCTGTCAGTCCGTCGCATTTGCTCTTTCGCAACCGGCAAGCGCACTTTATCTCAGGCAGGAATGGGCAAAACCGAGACCTCTCTTCATGCTGATCAAACCCGCTGCCGATATTCTCGCCTCCGAAATTACGCCGCGCTCGGCCTATGTGCGCCGCCGCGAGTTCCTCGCCGGCGCTGCGGCGCTGGGACTTGGCAGCCTCCTGCCGCCCGCGGCGCGGGCGGCGCCGCTACAGGCGGACAAAAGCCCGCTCTCGAGCGCCGGCGAGCCACAAACCCCTCTCAAGGACATCATCAGCTACAACAACTTTTATGAATTCGGCGTCGACAAGGACGACCCGGTCAAGAATGCACATACGCTGAAGACCAAGCCCTGGACGGTGAAGGTGGACGGCCTGGTCAAAAAGCCAGCCGAGTACGAACTCGACGATCTCATCAAGGACATCGCCCTGGAGGAGCGCATCTATCGCATGCGCTGCGTGGAAGGCTGGTCGATGGTGATCCCCTGGGTCGGCGTGCCGTTGGCGAGCGTCCTCAAGCGCCTCGAGCCGCAAGGTAGCGCCAAGTACGTCGCCTTCGATACGCTGGTGCGTCCGTCGGAGATGCCGGGCCAGCGCGGTGTGTTCCAGCCGCTGCCGTGGCCGTACGTCGACGGCCTTCGCCTCGACGAGGCCATGCATCCGCTCACCATTCTCGCCGTCGGCCTCTACGGGGAGACGCTGGCCAACCAGAATGGCGCGCCGATCCGGCTGGTCGTGCCGTGGAAGTACGGCTTCAAGGGCGTCAAGTCGATCGTTAAAATCAGCCTCACCGAGAAGCAGCCCCCCTGCACCTGGAACCTGCAGAACCCGCGCGAGTACGGCTTTTATTCCAACGTCAATCCCCAGGTCGACCACCCGCGCTGGAGCCAAGCCACCGAGCGCCGCATCGGCGAGAGCGGATTGTTCGTGAAGCGACGGCCGACCCTGATGTTCAACGGCTACGGCGAGCAGGTGGCAAGCCTCTATGCCGGGCTCGACCTCAAGGCCAACTACTAGCATGCCCCGGGCAGCGTCCAGGGCGCGGTCGGCGCTGAGCCGGGGCCTGTTTGGGCGCGATCCGATTCGGCGCAGCATCTACCTCATCGGCATGCTGCCCGCCGTCTGGACGTTCTACCTGGGCCTCATCGATCAACTGGGCGCCGATCCGCAGAAGACCCTGGAACGAACGCTCGGGCTGTGGGCCCTTCGTTTCCTGATCCTGACGCTTGCCATCACCCCGCTGCGGCGTCTTGGCCTTGCCAACTGGGTACGCTATCGCCGTGCCATCGGCCTCCTCGCCTTCTACTATGCGGCGCTGCACGTCACGGTCTACACCGTGCTCGATCAGGGCCTCGATCTCGGCGCTATCTGGTCCGACATCGTCAAGCGCCCCTATATCACCGTCGGCATGCTGGCCTTCACGATCCTGCTGCCGCTCGCCGTCACCTCGAATGCACCGATGATCCGTCGGCTGGGCGGGGGCGCTTGGCAGCGGCTGCATCGGCTGGTCTATCTCGCCGCGGCCGCCGCGGTCTTGCATTTCACTATGCTCGTGAAGTCCTGGTCGCCCGAACTCATCCTCTATGCCGTCTTGATCGCCGGCCTGCTGGCGTTCCGGCTGATTGGGCGCCGACCGCGGACGGGCGAGGCCCGGCGCCCGGCGCCGTCCCCGGCTGGCAAGCGCCCGCTCGAGGTCGGCCCGCGCTGATGGCGCCACGGCCGCCGCCGCCTCGGGGCTTGGGCCTCGGGTTTAGGCCTCGGGTTTGGGCCTGGGGTTCTGGGCCTGGGGTTTGGGCCTGGGTTTGGGCTTGGGCTTGGCGGCGAACCCAGAGGCAGCCAAACAAGGCTTCGGCGCGCGCGCCCCAAGAGCTTCCTAGCGCCCGTTCGATCCGCCCTCGCGGGGCTGAGCGACACAAACTCAAAAAAGCCGCGCGCTCCCCAATGAGGGCGCGCGGCCTTGCGCGGGCCGCTAGGTGGCCTGGGCGGCGGGCCGCCGCAGGCCCACGTATTGCAGCTCGCCCAGCAACGCCACGATGATGGCCTGCGCCGCCACGAAGGCGATGCCTAGCCCGGTTGGCGCCAACTGGCCGCTCAGCAACACCGCAAAACTGGCGAGCGCCCAGAGCGCGTTTGAGGCGATGATGACCCAAACCGCGGCCGGTTCGATGCGCGCACGCGTTGCCACGAACACAACGAAGGCAACGTACGGCACCAGCACGAGCCCGGCCCCGCGCAGCAGGGCAACGGGGAGGCCGAGCAAACCGTCGATGCGACCGGCGGCGGCAATCACCAGCAAGGCGGTGGCCCCGCTGGCGACGGCGTCGAGAACCAGGGCACGGCGCAGAAAAGTGGATGCTTGGGCTGACATGGCGAACTCCTTTGCTCGAGTATGTGCGCGTATGATCGAGCGCAGGGGAGGCGAAGTCGATTACCTCACAGGTAAGCGGCGCTGACTTTTTGGAGGGGTGGCATGCTGTTCATGGTCATCGAGACGTTTCGCAATCAGGATGCCAAAGCCGTCTACCGGCGCCTGCGCGACAAGGGCCGCGCGCTGCCCGACGGCCTGGTTTTTATCAGCAGCCATGTCAGCGCCGATCTCGGGCGCTGCTTTCAGCTCATGCAAGCCAGCGACGCCACCCTCCTGCAGCGTTGGGTCGCCGAATGGTCGGACCTCGTTGAGTTCGAGATCGTGCCGGTGGTCGCAGGCAGCGACACCGCCACGGCGCTCGCGGCCTCGCTTTGAACGGCAGCCGCGAGGAACCGCAGATTGGGCTAGCGTGCGCGCAACGGTGCAAAGTTCAAGTGCATGCCGGCGTCGACCATCAGCGTCTCGCCGGTGATGTGGTGGGCGGCATCGGAGATCAAGAACATCGCCGGACCAATGATGTCCTCGGGTGCGCCGGCACGCTTGAGCGGCGCAGTCCTGGCGACCCGCTCGCGCAGCTCGTTGGCCTTTTCTTCGCCGATCCCTTGCCGGAACCAGCGCGTGTCGATGAAGCCCGGACAGATGGCGTTGACGCGGATCTTGGGCGCCAGCGCTCGGGCCAAAGATAGGGTCATGGTGTTGAGCGCCCCCTTGGATGCCGCGTAGGCCACCGAGGAGCCGCCACCGGCAACGCCGGCAATCGAAGAGGTCATCAACACGTTGGCACTGCTGGAGGCCTCGAGCAGGCTGCGACAAGCGCGAACCATTTGGAATGGGCCTACCGTATTGACGGCAAAAATGCGCAGAAAGTCTTCCTTGGACAGCCCATCCAGGTCCGCGTGGTTGGGCACGTGCTTGCTGGTGCCGGCATTGTTGACCAGCGCGTCGAGCTTGCCGTAGCGCTGAGCCACCTCGGCGATCTTGCGGCAGTCGGCATCCTCGGCAACGTCGCCCTGCGCCAGCACGGCAGCGGCACCGGCCTTGCGCACGGCGGCCGCGGTCTCTTCGGCTTCCGTGAGGCTGCGCGTGCAGTTGAGGATCACGGCCTTGGCGCCACGCTCGGCCACGCCAATGGCGATGGCGGCGCCCAGGCCCGTGGCCGAACCGGTGATCAGGATGACCTTGCCGTCGAACTCTGCCATGCTAGCCCCTTGTGTTTCGCTGCGGCGGCCACAACGGCCGCGCCCTCTTCTCACGACCCCTTGCCGAGCAGGCGTCGCGCATCGGCCAATATTTTGGCGTGATCGAAGGCCAGGGGCAATCGGGACCAGTGCTCGACCCACTCGGCCGCCGCCGCATCGTCCCCCGCCGTCGCCCTGGCGCGCACCACGCGCGCCAGGAAAGCGACGGAGCAGGTGTGGCCACGCGGGTCGCGCCGGGGATCGGAATAGACACCGATCAGGCGCAGGCGGCCGGCGCGCACGCCGGTCTCCTCGCGCAGCTCGCGCCGGCAAGCTTGCTCCACGCTCTCCCCGATCTCCACAAATCCACCGGGCAGGGCCTGCATGCCCTTGAACGGTGGCTGCCCCCGCCGCACGAGCAGCACCCGGCCGCTGGCGTCGATAACGACGCAGTCGACGCTGAGCAAAGGCGTGCGCGGCAAGGACATCGTGCGGCGCGGTCCCGCTCAGAGGCCGAACCTCGCCTTCACCTGCTTCAGGCCCTCGTGGTGCGGGGTGAACATGGCCCCGCCGATCAGGCCGCCGTCAACCACGATGTCGGTGGCGTTGATAAACGTCGATCGATCCGATGCCAGCCACACAACGCACTGGGCGATGTCGTCGGGCACGCCGGCGCGGGGAATGGGTTGCACCTTGGCGTAAACCTCCTTCATGGCATCGGCCAGCGCGTCGGCCCTGCTTGCATCCACACCCAGCGCCTTCGGCAGGATGCCCGTGGCAATGGCCCCGGGCGAGACCGAATTGACGCGCACGTTGTGCTCGCCCAGCTCCATCGCCACGCATTTGCTGAGATGGTTCACGGCCGCCTTGGCGGCGCCGTAAACCATGGACGTGGATCGCCCCGTCTGATGTGCCGCAATCGAGCCGTTGTTGATAATGCTGCCCGAGCGCTGCTGCAGCATGATCGGGGCCACATGCTTCATGCCGAGCATCACCGATCGCACCAGCAGCGCCATGGCCGCATCGAACCCGGCGACGGGCACGCTGGTGATGCTCCCCGTCGGCGCCGGACCGCCCGCATTATTGAAGAGACAGTCGATGCGGCCAAAAGCCTTGACGGTATGGTCGATCACCCGCTTCCAATCGTCTTCAGAGGTTGCATCGGCCGCAAGGAACTGCGCCCGCTTGCCGATCCGAGCGGCAACCGCCTCGCCCTCGGCCTTGCGGCGGCCGGTAAAGACGACGTTGGCACCCTCGGCCACGAACAGCTCGGCCGTGCGCGCGCCGATGCCACTGGTCGCGCCCGTGATGATTGCGATCTTGCCATCGACCATGCCCATGGCGCCGTTTCCTTCCGGTTGCTTCAGCCGCGGCATAGTAGCGGGATGGGCGCCAACCTCAACGCTCCCGTCGCGCCGCACCCGGCAGCAGCAGCATCTTGAAATCGGCGGCGCCAGTCCGCCTCAGCTTGGCCGCTTGATAGGCGGCGGAGTGATAGAAGGCGCGGGCCCGCTCGAGGCTGTCGAACTCCACCAGGACGATGCGATCGGCAGCAAAGGAGCCTTCGAGCACTTCGGGCTTGACGCCGGCTACCGGATACCAACCTCCGGCCGCCTGCACGGCAGGCGCCGACAGTGCGGTGTACTGTTTGAAACGCTCAGGGTCGTGGATCGTCATTTCCACGTAGATATAACCCTTGCCTGATCCTGCTGGCGTATCGGTCATGACGCTCTCCTGTTCTCGTGCGGTGGGGCCATCCTTCGCCGCCCGCAGGCTCAAGTCGATTACGCCGCAGGTAATGGAGCGCCTCTTCGGCATGCGCTATCGTTGGCGGCGATGGACACCGGCAGATCGATCGGCGATCACTTGCGCGCCTGGCGCCAGCGCCGCCGTATGAGCCAGCTCGACCTCGCGAGCGAAGCGGAAATCTCAACCCGGCACTTGAGCTTTGTGGAGTCCGGTCGCTCCCAGCCCAGTCGCGACATGGTTCTGCATCTGGCCGAGCGCCTCGACGTTCCCCTGCGGGATCGCAACGTGCTGCTGGTCTCGGCCGGCTTCGCCCCGATTTTCCCTGAACGCCAGCTGGAGGATCCGCAATTGCGCTCGGCCCGGCGCGCCGTCGAACTGGTGCTGAGGGGCCACGAGCCCTATCCAGCCCTCGCCGTCGACCGCCACTGGCAGCTGGTTGCCGCCAACAGCGCGCTCGAGCGCCTCTTGGGCGGCGCCGCGCCAAGTTTGCTCGTCCCCCCCATCAATGTGCTGCGCCTCAGCCTGCACCCGGAAGGGCTGGCACCGCGCATCGCCAATTTGGCGCAATGGCGCCAACATCTGCTCGAGCGTCTGCGGCGGCAGGTGGACCTCAGCGCCGATCCCGTCCTTGCCGATTTGCTGGACGAGCTTCGCCAGTACCCGGCCCCCGCCAGGGGCGGCCGGCCGCCCGACGGCCCAAATGGCGACTTCGGCGGCGTGGTGATCCCCTTTCGCCTCGTGCACGACAGCGCCGTCCTTTCGTTTTTCAGCACCACCACCGTGTTCGGGACCCCACTCGACATCACGCTTTCCGAGCTCGCCCTTGAGGCCTTCTTTCCGGCCGACCCGACGACGGCTGAGGCGCTCAACCGCCTCCCCCGCAAGGCTTGAAAGGCCGCGCGGCCTTGCAGGGCGCGCGCCGCGGCCATACATCTGCCGCGGCAACGGCGGAGCAGCCCCCATGCGCGATCGGCTCAGTCAGGAAACCAAGGCAGCACTCAAGGCGCAAGACAGGGTCCGGCTCGGGGCGCTGCGCCTCATCAGCGCCGCCCTGCAGGAGCGCGAGATCGCCACCCGCACCGACAAGCTCTCCGACCAAGACGTCGCCGCCGTGTTGCAAAAGATGCTCAAGCAGCGCCGCGACTCCCTTGCCATCTACGAAAAGGCCGGTCGCCAGGACCTGGCCAACCAGGAAGCCAAGGAAATCGAGGTGATCGAGGAGTTCCTGCCCCAGCAACTGGGCGAGGCGGAGGTGCGCGCGGCGATCGCTGCCGTCATCACGGAAGTCGGCGCGGCCGGCCCCCGGGACATGGGCAAAGTGATGGCCGCGCTGAAGTCGCGCTATGCCGGCCAGCTGGACTTTGCCAAGGCGAGCGCCCTCGTCAAGGAGCTGTTGGCCGCCGCGGCCCCTTGAGAGCTGGCGCGGCGGCCGCGGTCACGGCCCGGCAACCCGGTAGCCCGAAAGACCACCCGCAAGCTGCCCATAGCCCTCATCGACCGCACGTTTGGCACCGCCAAGTCGCTGTGGAAAACGGTGGCCCCCTCGGGACTTTTCCTCGCCCGGCAAGGGCTTTGCGCGCGAATCACGTATGTGGCTCACGTCTGTGACGTGGACGATCGCTGCGGCGGCTTGGAACCCTCAATGCGCTTTCCGCCTTCCCTGATTGATGAGATCCGCACGCGGCTGCCCGTCAGCCAGGTGGTGGGGCGGAAGGTTTCGCTCAAGCGCGCCGGCCGCGAGCTCAAGGGCCTGTCGCCCTTCAAGCAGGAGAAGACGCCCTCGTTTTTTGTCAACGACCACAAGGGCTCGTGGTTTGATTTTTCCTCAGGCCAGAACGGCGACATCTTTAAGTTCGTGATGCTGACCGAAGGCTTGAGCTTTCCCGAAGCGGTCGAACGGCTGGCCGAGGAGGCCGGCATTGCCATGCCGAAGGTCTCGCGCCACGAGGCCGAACAGCTGGATGAGCGGGTCCGGCTTTATGCGCTGATGGAGGCTGCCTGCCGCTTTTTCGAGGCGCAGCTTGCCGCAACCGCCGGCGCCGACGCCCGCGGCTACCTCGAGCGCCGCGGCCTCACGGCCGCGGCCGGCAGCCGCTTTCGCTTGGGTTACGCCCCCAACGGCCGTTCGGCGCTCAAGGACCATCTGGCCAAGGCTGGCTACTCCGGACAGGAAATGGCCGCCGCCGGCATGCAGATCGGCGGCGAGGACATTCCGGTCGCCTACGACCGCTTCCGACACCGCGTCATGTTTCCGATCAGCGACCTGAAGGGCCGCGTCATCGCCTTTGGCGGCCGCGCGCTCGATGCTGGGGCGCCCGCCAAGTATCTCAACTCGCCGGACACGCCCCTTTTTCACAAGGGCGGCGTCTTGTTCAATGCCGCCAATGCTCGTGGTCCCGCCTTCGACAAAGGTCAGCTCATCGTCGTTGAAGGCTACATGGACGTGATCGCCTTGGCCGAGGCCGGCTTTGCGCAAACGGTTGCTCCCCTCGGCACCGCGCTCACCGAAAGCCAGTTGCAGCTGCTGTGGCGTTTGGCGCCTGTGCCCGTGCTGTGCTTTGACGGCGACGCGGCCGGTCGCAACGCCGCCTTCCGCGCCGTCGAGACCGTGCTGCCGCACTTAACGCCCGGCCACAGCGTTGCATTTGCCTTCCTGCCCGACGGGCTCGACCCGGACGAGCTCATCCGCCAGCACGGCGCCACGGCCTTCGCCGAAGTGCTCAACAAGACCCGACCGCTGTTCGATGTGCTGGTCGAACGCGAGGAGCGGCGGGGCGAAACGGCGACGCCCGAGCAGCGCGCCTCCTTCGACGCACGGCTCAAAGCCTTGGTCGCGCGGATTGCCGATCGCGGCGTGCGCGACCACTACGAACGCGAGCTGCGCGCCGTCCTGTGGGCGCGCACGGCCAAGCTCACGCGCGCGATTGCGGGCAATGACGGGCGCCGCGGGCCCGGCCTCGCCGACCGGCGCCGCAATAATGCCCAGCTCGACTGGCGGGTGGCCGTGCGTGCCACCGAGCGCACGCGCCTGGGAGGCCTGCCGCGGGCAGCCGCCGGCAGTCCGGCGCCGGTCCGCAGCAACGAGCTGGCGGAGCGCAGCTTGCCGGTACCACCCCGGGAGGCGCTTATCGTCATGGCGTTGCTAAACCATCCCTGGTTGCTCGAGCAGCACTGCGAAGAGGTCGCCCAGTTGCCCCTGACGGCGAAGCCCTTGGCCACCCTGCGCGATGGGCTGCTGGGGCTGCTCAGTCAGGGTACACCTCTTGACGCGGTGCAAATACGCACCCAACTGAGCGCCATCGGTCTCGACAGCATGGTTGCCACGGCCGAGCGAGCCATCACGCACAAGGGCGACAAGTTTGCCGAACCTGGGACAGCGGCAGCGGAGGTGGAGGCCGGGTGGTTGCATGCGCTCGCCATGCACAAATCCCAAACCGAGCTAAAGCGCCACTTGCAGGGCTTGGAACGCACCTATGCCGCCGAGCCGTCCGAGGTCGCTTTTGGCCAAATTGTGGAGATCCAGCAACAGCTCCTAGAGGCGTTGCGATCGGTGGAGGGCCAGGACTGAACGCGGTTTAGACGCCAAGCCCCGCAAAATGGGGATTTCGTCAAGGTCCCAAATCCCGCTCGACGGCAGGGGCATAAAGGGGCGGGAAACCCCCTTAGGGTAGGAAGGAACACCCGCAGAAACAAACGGTAGGAAATGCGGCGGAAGTTGTGTATGCCTGCTTCGATTCCCACATTAAGGGCAACCCGAGCATTGCTCCGGCCCTGGCGCATCCGCCGCAGTGGGTTTTATCGACAGGTTCTCACCCGGCGGGGTAGCCCGCCTGATCGGGGTGGTTTGCCGTTGCGCACTGGTGCGCCGAGGCAGGCCACCGCACAGTTTTGTTGACTTAGCGATGCGTGCGCATCCACGGCCAGCGCGGCCCCGGAGCCCTCTACATGGCGATGCAGAAGTCCGAAGACCAAGTGCCCACCCAATCGGAAGCGCCGGAGAAGGATAGTCCTCTCCTCGATCTGTCCGACGCCGGCGTCAAGCGGTTCATCAAGACCGCCAAGGCGCGCGGCTACGTCACCTACGACGAACTCAATGCCGTTCTGCCGTCGGAGGAAGTTTCCTCCGAGCAGATCGAGGACACCATGTCGATGCTGTCCGACATGGGCATCACCGTGGTCGAGAGCGAGGATCAAGAAGACGCCAGCACACCGGCGGAAGCGGACGACGCCGGCAGCGACGAGGAAGATACGGGTCGCGCCGTCACGGCGCCCAGCATGCCCTCCGTGGTCCAGGCCCGAGCGGAGCCCTCCGAGCGTACCGATGATCCGGTGCGCATGTACTTGCGCGATATGGGTTCGGTGGAGCTGCTTTCGCGCGAGGGCGAGATCGCTATTGCCAAGCGGATCGAGGCGGGGCGCGAGGCCATGATCGCGGGCCTGTGTGAAAGCCCGCTGACGTTCCAGGCCATCATCATCTGGCGCGACGAGTTGATGAACGCGAAGATCCTGCTGCGCGACATCATCGATCTTGAGGCGACCTACGAAGGACCCGAGGCCAAGGCCGTTCCGCCCCCCATCGTCGCACCGCAGCCCGGCGCGCCGGCGCCCCACCCCCACCCCCACCCCCATGCCAACGGCGAGGACCTCAATGGCGATGGCGAGGGCGCGCCGCCCGAGGGCGAGCTCGACGACGAGGACGACTATGAGAACGCCCTCTCGCTCGCCGCCATGGAAGCCGAGCTCAAGCCCAAGGTGCTCGAGACCTTCGACTCGGTCGCCAATACCTACAAAAAGCTGCGCAAGCTGCAGGACAAGAAAGTCGAAATGCAGGTGGCGAGCGAGCAGTTCAATCGCCAGCAGCAGAAGGCCTACGACAAGCTCCGCGACGAGATCATCAAGGACGTCAAAAGTCTCTCCCTCAATAACAACCGCATTGAGAGCCTGGTCGAGCAGCTCTACGGCATCAACAAGAAGCTGGTGGCCCTCGAAGGCCGCTTGATGCGGCTGGCCGACAGCTATGGCGTGCCGCGCCAACAGTTCATCGATGAATACTTCGGCAACGAGCTCGACCAGGGCTGGATCGAGCGCATGTCCGGCGCCAACAAGAAGTGGGCGCAGTTCATCAAGCACGAAAAGCGCCAGATCGACACCATCCGCGACGACATCCGCACACTGGCCTCCGAAACCGGCCTCGAAATCACCGAGTTCCGCCGCATCGTCAAGGCCGTGCAGAAGGGCGAGCGTGAGGCTCGCCAGGCCAAGAAGGAGATGGTGGAGGCCAACCTGCGCCTCGTCATCTCCATTGCCAAGAAATACACCAACCGCGGCCTGCAGTTCCTCGACCTGATCCAGGAAGGCAACATCGGGCTCATGAAGGCCGTCGACAAGTTCGAGTATCGCCGCGGCTACAAGTTCTCGACCTACGCCACGTGGTGGATCCGACAGGCGATCACGCGCTCGATCGCCGATCAGGCACGCACCATCCGCATTCCCGTGCACATGATCGAGACCATCAACAAGATCGTGCGCACCTCGCGCCAGATGCTGCACGAGATCGGTCGCGAGCCGACACCCGAGGAGCTCTCCGAAAAGTTGGCGATGCCGCTCGAGAAGGTGCGCAAGGTGCTCAAGATCGCCAAGGAGCCGATCTCGCTCGAGACCCCGATTGGCGACGAGGAAGATTCCCACCTTGGCGACTTCATTGAGGACAAGAACGCCCTGTTGCCCATTGATGCGGCGATCCAGTCCAACCTGCGCGAGACGACCACGCGTGTGCTGGCCTCCCTCACACCTCGCGAGGAGCGCGTGCTGCGGATGCGGTTTGGCATCGGCATGAACACCGACCATACGCTGGAGGAAGTGGGCCAGCAGTTTTCGGTGACGCGCGAGCGCATTCGCCAGATCGAAGCCAAGGCGCTCCGCAAGCTCAAGCACCCGAGCCGGAGCCGCAAGCTGCGCTCCTTCCTCGACAACTAAGGCCCGCCCGGCTCGCAGCGTTGCCCCCAGCGGCCGCCGCTGGCCCCCTTTGGGGTCCGGGCGGTCGCGGCTGGGGCTGTGCCCCTGCCCAAGGGGCCGCTGGCGGCTGCCGCGCGCGCTTTTTTCCCGGCCGCGACTGGGCCGGCCACCCACGCGGGGATGGCGGGGCCATGTCGGTCCGCAGCGGCCGAGGGCCGGATCCAACGGTGGGCTTTTGGCGTTGACCCGAGTAGCGCTTCCGCGCGCGCCCTGCGCCCCTTGAGCGATTGCGAGGCCTCCATGCGTTTCCTGGCGTTTATTGGCCTACTAGCGATCATCGGTGTCATCCTCGTGGGTGGCTATTTCTTTGGCGGCTTCTTCGATGTCGGGGCCAGCTGGGAGGACCCGCAGCCGGTCGTGGCGGCCTTGAGCCGCGTTCGCACCGCCTCGATTTCCCGACGCGCCCGCGACCAGCCGCCGATCGCCCTCGACGAGGCCGCCACCATCAGCAGCGGGGCGCGCCAATTCGCCAAATACGGCTGCAGCGCCTGTCACGGCGCGCCGGGTGTTGGCTGGTCCAAGTTTTCCGAGGGGCTCAACCCCGGCCCGCCCGACCTCAAGGAGATCGCCGCTGAGCGCGACCCGGCGGCGCTGTTCTGGGTGGTGAAGAATGGGATCCGCATGACCGGCATGCCGAGCTTTGCCAAGGCCGGCGTTCCCGACAATGAGCTGTGGCAAATCGTGGCCTTCGTGAAGAAGCTGCCAAGCGTGTCGGAGGCCGACTACCAGAGCTGGACGGCGGCGGCGCAATGAGCGGTGCGGCCCGCAGCATCAGTGATATTCGAGCCGCGCCGTGGGAGCATCAACTGGCCGCATCATCGTCGGCGCCTTCAAATAGGGCCCAGGTTCCCCGTCGGGGCCGACGATCAGCGTCGCCCCGCGTTTGGCGCTGTCCAGGGCCGCCAAGAGGTTGATCGGAGCGTAGCGCTTCTTGGCCGGCAGTTTGCGCGTTTCCAGATAACGCAAGAGCGCGCTCCAATGCAGCATTTCGCCGATGGTTTGCGAATGCGGTCGCACCCGCGCCAGTCGAATGCGCAGGGCACCTGGCTTTACCGAGCAGCGGTTGATAATGCGAATAAGCGGCCGCCGGATGCTGCGCCAGTATAGCCACGTGCGCGGCTCATAGAGCACGCCGCGGTAATCGGGCTCGAGGCGCACGGGCCGCAGGGCGAGTTCCGGACAATAGCGCCGAACGCGCTTGAGCATCCAGTCGAGCGTCAGGTCCGATAAGCCCTTGTCCTCGCAACCACCGCCGACGTTGGCGTGCACCCCGGGAAACCAAACCTGCTCGACCGTTTGATATCCCCCACGCCGGGGTACGTCCCAGACGGCGGCTTCGAATTCCAAGCGGTGCTCGTCGATGGCAAGGGCATGACAGGAATGATCGACGATGCTGCACAGTTCGGTGTCATGAAACTGGAATGACCGGCGACCGACCCAGTTCAGCCATTTGCGCGGAATGCCCAGCGAGCCGACGGTGTCGAACACGCCGAGGAAACGAATGCGAACGTCGGCATAACTCATGGTGCGCAGCTTGGCGTGATCGGAGGGAAAGCGCTCCTTCGGCTTGGTGCGGTAGTAGCGCCAGGCAAAGTTGAGGTTGTCTTTGTCACACAGTTCCGCGCGCAGCAGGCCGCTCGCGGCAATAAAGCCGCACAGGCTGCGGACGCTAAAAGCCCCCCGTGAATAGCCAAACACATAGATCTTGTCGCCGGGACGGTAGGCGAGCGAGAGGAAGCGATAGGCGCCCAGAATGTTGGCACTGAGACCCTGCCCGGTGATGCCACCGGCCAGGCGCCGCAAGAGATTGCCGCCCGTACCGACGCCGGCATCGTAATAAAGCTGTTGGGCGCTGTGGCCGGTCCGGCGCAGGTCGACCAAATCGGACAGGATCGCCACATTGGTCTGCGGCGCCGTGCTGTCGGCATTGTTCCAGGTGCCATCTAGGCAAACGACCAGGTTGGCCATGCTTGCCCCCTCGACCCCCTCGCCCCCTCTCGACCCCTAGGCCGCCACGCGCGGCGCCAAGCATTCGGGTAAGTGTGCACTGATTCTTGCCGCGCGCGCCTCGGCAGCCCCCGCCGGGCGGCGCCTTTGCGCCGGCTTTTTTTGTGAGGACTTTTTTTGTGTGGACTTTATTGTGAGGATTGTGGCGGCTTTCGCGGTGTCAACGCCAACGCCGACTCCCGGCGCCGGCAGGCGTCCCCCGTGGCATGCCACGGCACCCCGGAGGATCGCCCGCAGGCACAAGAGTGCCCAGCCGGTTTGGCGCGCGACCCTGCGACGAGGGGTGGTGGGCTTAATCCCACGCCGCTTAGGGCCGTGGCCGCATCAGGGTCGCCGCGCCACACGTCACGCGCTTGTGATCGAGCTCGCCACAACGCCCCCTTGAAATCCGAAGTACAGTGAACACGCACTGGACCCCGGTTAGGACCTTTCAATCGCCTTGCAGCTCGGCTATCGGCGCCATTGCCTGTGGCGCCGATGACATCGGCGGCCGGAATTTGTCGGCCAGGAAATAAGAGGGTCCACGTCTTCGTTTTGCCAGGCTGGCGTGCGTCAGACTGGCGGCGCGAAAGCATGAGCGCCTCGCGTATGGGAACTGCGGCCAAGGAGGTAAATCAATGGCAAATTTACGGGTGAATGGACAGGAGCGCACCTACGACGGAGATCCGTCGATGCCGCTCTTGTGGTACCTGCGCGATGAGCTGGCCATGATCGGGACCAAGTTCGGTTGCGGCGTCGGCCTGTGCGGCGCGTGCACGGTGCATATCGACGGCGCGGCCCAGCGTGCGTGCATGGTGCAAATGTCGGAAGCCGCCGGCAAGGCCATCACCACCATTGAAGGCCTGCATCCCAAAAACGAGCATCCGGTCCAGATTGCCTGGCGCGAGGTCAGCGTTCCGCAGTGCGGGTACTGCCAGACCGGCCAGATCATGCAGGCGGCGGCGCTGTTGGCAAAGAAACCGGCGCCAACCGACGAGGAGATTACCGCCGGCATGACCGGAAACCTCTGTCGCTGCGGCTGCTATCAACGCATCCACGCGGCCGTTCGCGCCGCTGCCAAGGGGGCGTGACATGACCGAGCTCAGCACGCATAGCAAAATTACGATCAGCAATGTCAGCCGCCGCAATCTGTTGAAGGGTGTGGCCGCCACGGGTGGGCTCGTGCTTGCCGCCCAGTTAACGGGCGTGAAAGGCGCGCTTGCCGGCTATCCGACCGGCGCCTCCGCCATGCCCAATGGCGTCGTCTCTGACCCGAAGATCTTCGTCTCGATCGGCAATGATGGCATCGTCAGCATCGTCGCCGCCCGCGCCGAAATGGGGACGGGCGCGGCGCGCACCGCGCTGCCAATGATGGTTGCCGATGAGATGGGCGCCGACTGGGCGCGCGTCCGCGTCGTGCAATCACCCGGCGATGAGAAGACCTACGGCAATCAGGATACCGACGGTTCGCGCAGCGTGCGCCACTTCATTCAGCCGATGCGCCAGTGTGGCGCGGCGGCACGGCAGATGCTGGAAGCGGCCGCTGCCAAGAAGTGGGGCGTCGACGTTGGCGAGGTCGAGACGCAGGTGCACGAAGTCGTGCACAAACCATCCGGTCGCAAACTGGGCTTCGGCGAGCTCGCCGCCGATGCCGCCGCGCTGCCGGTGCCGGCGGAAGACAAGATCAAGCTCAAGGACGTCAGTGCCTTCCGCTATATCGGCAAGGGCAACGTTCGCCCGACCGACCAGGTGGACATCACCACCGGGCATGCCGTCTACGGACAGGACATCATGCTGCCGGGCATGAAGTTCGCCGTCGTTGCCAGGCCGCCCGTCGTCGGCGGCAAAGTGGCCTCCCTCGACAGCAGTGCGGCCATGAAAGTGCCGGGTGTGGAAAAGATCGTCACCCTGCAGCCGACACCGGCGCCCTACAAGTTCAACCCGTTGGGCGGCGTTGCCGTGATCGGCAAGAACACCTGGGCGGTACTCAAGGGTCGCGAGGCGCTCAAGATCACCTGGGATGCGGGACCCAACAAGGTCTACGACTCGAAGGCCTATCGCGCCCAGCTCGAGGAGAGCGTCAAAAAGCCCGGCAAGGTCGAGCGCAACGTCGGCGATGTCGACAAGGCGCTGGCGTCCGCGGCCAAGGTCATCACGGCCGAATACTATGCTCCCCACATTCATCACGCGACCATGGAGCCTCCGGCGGCCGCGGCGCGCATGACGAATGGTAAATGGGAAGTGTGGGCCCCGGTGCAAAGCCCCGGGCAGGCGCGTGACGATATCGCCAAAGCGCTGGGCGTCAAGCCCGAGGAGATGCAGCTCCACACCACCCTGCTCGGCGGTGGTTTCGGGCGCAAATCCAAGTGCGACTTTGCCATCGAGGCGGCGTTGCTCTCCAAAGAGATGGGTGGCACGCCGGTCAAGGTGGTGTGGACGCGCGAGGACGACCTGCAGCACGGCTTCTATCACACCGTGACCGCAGAGCGCTTCGAAGCGGGCCTCGACGCCAACAACAAAATCGTTGCTTGGCGGCATCGCAGCGCTGCGCCGTCGATCCTGTCCACCTTCGCGCCCGATCCGAAGCATCCCTTCGACATCGAGCTCGGCATGGGTTGGGTCGACACCCCCTTCGACGTGCCCAACATTCGCATGGAGAGCGGAGAGGCGCAGAGCCACGTTCGCATCGGCTGGTTCAGGTCGGTCAACAACGTGGTGCACGCATGGTCGACGCAATCCTTCGTGGCCGAAATCGCCCACCAGCTAGGTAAGGATCCCAAAGACTTCCTGCTGGAGCTGATCGGACCGGACCGCACCATCGACCCGCGCGAGCAGGTCACCACCAAGTGGTGGAACTACGGCGAACCCTTCGAGACCTATCCGATTCAGACGGGGCGGTTGCGAAGAGTGGCCGAACTCGCCGCCAAGGAGGCGGGATGGGGCAAACAGCTGCCGAAGGGGCAGGGGCTCGGCATCGCCGTGCACCGCAGCTTTGTCAGCTACATTGCAACCGTCGTGCACGTTGAAGTCGGCGACAAGGGGAAGATCACAATTCCTCGCGTCGACACCGCAATCGATTGCGGTTTTTGCGTGCATCCCGAGCGGGTGCGGTCGCAAATCGAGGGCGCCGCGGTAATGGGCCTGACGCTCGCCAAATACAGCGAGGTCACCGCCAAGAACGGCGCCATCGAGCAGACGAACTTCAACGACTACCAGCTCGTGCGCATCGACAAGTCGCCGAAGGAGACGCGCGTGCACATCATCGACAATCCCATCGACGTGCCCCCGAGCGGGGTCGGCGAGCCGGGGGTCCCACCCTTCGCGCCCGCCTTGTGCAACGCCATCTTCGCCGCCACCGGCAAGCGGCTGCGCCAGCTGCCGATCGGTGATCAGCTGGCCTAAGGCTCAACCCCGGGGGCGGGTCGCATCCCGCCCCCGATGGCAACCGTTGCCTCGGTCCCAAGGCACCTTGGGGCCGAGGTTTTTTTTGTGAACGGCGCCCTGGCAATGGCGGCCGCGGCCTCCGCTCGGTGCTGGACAGGCTTGGCGGGAGGCGCGACAATTCCGCCCTGACAGATCGGATGTGCGACATGTTTTCGAGCCTGAAAGCGATGTGGGCCCGCCTGGCGGGCGGGCAAGCTGGCGGCGGCGCGCAACCGGCAATCGAGGCCGTGGAATATAAGGGCTACCGGATTCGCCCTGCCCCCTACCTCTCGGGCAGCCAGTACCAGACCGCTGGCAGCATCGAGAAGGACACCCCCGAGGGGCTAAAGCAGCATAACTTCATCCGTGCCGATACCTACCCGAGCCGGGAGGATGCCATCGCCTTTACGGTATCCAAGGCCAAGCAGATGATCGACCTCCAGGGCGAGCGCATGTTTGGCTGAGCGGCGGCCGCGAAACGCAAGCCACCCGCCGCGGCATCGACGCCGCCGGCGCCGCCTGCGGCCCGCCACCTCAGCGCTTCTGTTGTGTTAGACAGGGGGCACCCGGACCTTGTCGCAATGGGCACGCCGCGCGGACATGCGCGACGCTTTCGCTTGATTGCGCGCGTCGCGCGCACCCCCCTGCCCCCCCGTTGAGGTGTTTTGCATCCCCCGCCCGGCACCGCCTTGTCCAGGCCCCCACCGGGCTCGGTGACGAACGGCATCCGCGTGCGAAAACGTTGCGACCATTTGCAGCTGGGGCCTCGAGCCACCCTTGCCGCCAAGGCGTTACCGTCAAAGCAAGCGGCAAGCTCAAGGGCCGACGGCTCCGTCCACGCCGAGGTATCCAATTTGTAATCCACTCTGTCCAAAGTGTAATCGAACCATACCTTTGCGAGGGCGGCAGCGCGCATATCTAACGGGAGAATGGGTCACTTCAGGTGCCTGGCCCGAGGGACAAATCGTTGCACTCTTCTAGGAGACGCGTAATGCCCATGCTTCCCAATCAACCAACCCAACCGCCATTATTTCGCTTGCGCCTGTCTCGACGCGGCCTCGGTGCCGTCGCGGGCCTCGGCATGCTCGCCGCGGCGGGCGCCCTGGCAACCTTCACGCCCCCAGAGCGCGTCGCCGGCCTCATGTCCAGCACCAGCGCGCTTGCCGCCGAGACCACGGCTCCTCCCGCTGTCGCGATGCCGAGCTTCGCCGACCTGGTGGAGCGCCTTAAGCCGACCGTCGTCTCCGTCTATGTGGATGCCGAGATCGGCAACGTCGCTCAGTTGCCCGGCCGTGGACGCCAGGGCGAGGAGCTGCAAGGACAGAACCCATTTGGTCCGGGTTCGCCGTTCGAGTTCTTCTTCCGTCAGTTCGGTAACGGCCAGGGCATGCCGGCTCAGAAGGTGCGCGCCCAGGGCTCGGGCTTCTTCATCTCGGCCGATGGCTACGTGCTAACCAACAACCACGTGGTCGACCACGCCAAGAGCGTGCAGATCAAGACCACCGAAGGCAAAACGCTTGAGACCAAGGTGGTGGGCACCGACGCCAAGACCGACCTTGCGGTACTCAAGGTTACGTCGTCCGGCAGCTTTCCGTTCGTCAAGTTTGCCTCCCACACCCCGCGCGTCGGTGACTGGGTGCTGGCCATGGGTAATCCCTTCGGCCTCGGCGGCACCGTGACGGCTGGGATCGTCTCCGCCAGCGGACGCGACATCGGCTCGGGACCCTATGACGACTATCTGCAGATCGATGCCCCGGTGAACAAGGGCAACTCCGGCGGACCGACCTTCAACACCCAAGGCGAGGTGATCGGTGTCAACACCGCGATCTATTCGCCGTCCGGTGGCTCCATCGGCATCGCTTTCGACATCCCTGCCGATACCGCCAGGACCGTGGCCGAACAACTCATGAGCAAGGGTTCTGTGGCGCGCGGTTGGATCGGCGTCATGGTGCAGCCGGTGACGGCCGAGATCGCCGATAGCCTCGGGCTTAAGGATGCCAAGGGCGCCTTGATCGATGATGTGCAACAGAGCGGCCCCGCGGCCAAGGCCGGCCTCAAAAGCGGCGACCTGGTGCTCGCCGTGGGAGACGAGGAGATCAAGGATGCCCGCGAGCTTGCCCGCAAGATCGCCAGCGTGGCTCCCGGCAAACAGCTAACCATGAACGTCAAGCGCGATGGCAAGGAGCAGACCATCACGGTGACGACCGCCGCTTTCCCGGATGACCAGGGCAAGGTCGCCCGTCAAGACCGCGGCGAGCCCGGCACCAACCCCGGCGACGCCAAGCTCGGGTTGTACCTGGCGCCGGCCAGCGAAGTGGAAGGCGCAGGCTCCCAGGGTGTGGTCGTCGTTAACGTCGATCCGAGCGGCGTCGCCGCCGACAAGGGTCTCCAGCAGGGCGATGTCATCCTCGACGCTGGCGGCAAGACGGTGTCGAAGCCAAGCGACGTCAGCGCCGCCGTCAGTGAGGCGCGCAAGGCTGGCAAACACTCGATCCTGATGCGTGTGCGCGGCGCCGAGGCCACGCGCTACGTGGCCCTGCCAGTCACCTGACCTGCGTTCCAAGCAGCCGCAACAATGAGAGGCGCCACGGCTCGGCCGTGGCGCCTCGTTGTGTGAGCGCTTCCGCGTCGATCAGTTGCCGAATAGCCCTTGGAAGAAATCGTTGCTGGTTTGCTGATAGCCCTTGCCGCGCTTTTGTGAGGCTTCACGCAAGCCGTCGTTGGCGTTTGGCGCCGGCTCGAGCGGCAATGGCTTGCCGGCCAGCGCCGCGATCAGGCGCCGGTCGTGCCCGTAGAGATCGGCTTGGAACTTCACGTGACCATCCTCGCCGGCGACGGCGGTAAAGTAGGTCACGTGCACCGGGATCTGCGTCGACAGCGTGATCTCGTTGTTGCCGCCCCGCGCCATCAGATCGCGGACATGCTCGGCCGACCAGCCTTTGTCCTCGCCCAAAAGAATCTCCGCGAGTTTGCCCGGATTTTGCACGCGCATGCAGCCATGGCTAAAGGCGCGCACCGGCTTTTCGAACAACTCGCGCTGCGGCGTGTCGTGCATGTAAATGTCGTGTCTGTTCGGGAATCTGAATTTCACGGCGCCCAGCACGTTGGCCGCCCCCGGCGGCTGAATAAACGTGAAGCGCCGGATGTCGACTTGGCTCCAGTCGACTTGGCTCGCATCAACCGGACGGCCGTTGTAGCTGACCCTCAGGTTGTGCCGTTCCAGGACGCGCGTATCGGTGCCGCCAAAGCCGCCGAAAATCCCGTATCCGCCGGGTCGCAGATAGGGCAGGATCTCCTTGATCTTGATGGAGTCGGGCACGCCCCATTCCGGGCCAAACACGACGTAGCGCATGTTGGCCGAGAACATCACGGTCTGCGTGTCGGGCTTGCCGACAATGATTTTGGCCTGGTGCACGAGCCGACCATTCTTGACGACGCGCGTCGTGAACTCGGGGATGTTGTCCCAAACATAAAATCTTCCGAGCTCCTCCGGCATCCAGCGCCAGCGCTCCATGTTGGCGATGATGCGCTGCAGGTCGGAGGCGGGGGAAATTTCCGCCGGCCGGGCGCTCCCATTAAGGGCCGCGCGCGTGCGGCTGCTGATCACGCCATCCGCCGGGCGAATCCCCTTTTGGCGTTGGAAGGCGATCACCGCCTCGGCTAAGGCATCGTCATAGACGTCCCGCGCCCCGGCCCTGGCCGGCACCTCCAGACGTTGCCGCAAAAAGGCGACATGGGGATGCTCCATCCCCGGCCTAAGCGTGGGACCGTTGGGAAGCTCGATCGCCGGCTCGGCCGAGGGATCCGGGCGGCTACCGCCGGCGGGGGCCTTGAGCAGGGATTGGCGCAACCGTTCAAATTGGGGATGCTTCGGGTGCAGGCCCTGCAGATAGATGCCCGGCGTATCGGTGGCCGCGAGGGCTGCCATCACCTCCTTGGGATCGAGTAGGGTCGGCTTTTGATCGAAGCTGCGGCTGACCTGGGAGGGGTCCAGGCGCCCGCCGCGGGCATGCCGCGCGTACTCTAGCGCAGCCAAGCTGAGTTTGAGTTCGGCGGCAGCCAGCGCGGAGACACGCGCTTCGCTCGAGGCCAGTTGCGGCAGCTCGAATGCCGCGACGCTGAGGCCCCAATCCTCCGCCCGGCGGATCTCGGCAAGGGCATGGCGGGCCCGGGGGGTGAACCCATCCGCCTTCACCCACAGCGGCGCTGCGTTGGCCTGCGCATAATAGGTCACCAGCGCCGCCCGATCGCCGCGATCGACCGCGCCGCGGCCCGGTTGGGCCAGCTGTTGGCGCACCTCTTCAAGAATGGGATCGGTCACGGGCACCGCCGTCGCCGCCGGCGTCGCGCCTGGCGCGGGGGCCGCCGTTTCGGCCGACGCCGGCGCATAGGGAGCCGCCGCAGGCGCCGCAGGTTCGACGGTGGCAGCGCGATCGGCCGCGGCCGCGGGCGCCTCGGCGCCAGCGCCGGCGGCAGCCTGCGCGGCCGGGGTTGCCGCAACCGCTGCGGGATCGGTCAGCACCTGCGCGCGGGCTGGTGCGGCCGGCCCGAGCGCCAACACCAAGGTCGCCGAGACGAAGCCGGCGCCCGCCGCGACCAGGTTCTTTCTGTCCATTGCTTTCTTTTTCTCCAAGATTCGTCGCACGCTAGCCGCAAGCTTGAGCCCTGACCAGCAATACGCATGGGAGACCTGCGCAGATCGCGCGCAGGTCTGGCAAGCCTGCAACAGAGAGTGGACGTTTTTTGCAGCCCGGCCACCCCATTACGGGCACCCATTGTGGCGACTTTTAGCGCGCGCTTTCATGGCGTGGACCTTGCCCGCAAAGCCGCCGAAATACCCACCGTTGCCATAATCTTGCAGGCCGCCACGGCCCTTAGCCGAGCTGGCGGCCGGCCCCCAGGCGCTGCCACAGGGCCTCCAGGATCGGCCTTTGCCCCTTGAGGATCTTGCGCCAGGCCAGATCCGGCGTGAACCAGGCGGCCCGGTCGACCTCCGGAAACTCGCTCGTGCGCCCAGACCGCGGCGGCCACTCCATGGCAAAGGTGTTCGACACCAGGGCTTCGGGATCGAACGCCCCTTCCAGCGCCCACACCTCGACGATCTTGGCCGCCGACTGGCGGAAGGCGCCGAGCGCCATGGCTTTGCCATCGGCCGTGGCACCCGTTTCTTCCCTGAACTCGCGTCTGGCGGCGGCGAAGGCGTCCTCGCCCGGCTCATAGCCCCCCTTGGGAATGGTCCACGCCCCGTCGTCTTTTTTGGCCCAGTAGGGCCCGCCGGGATGCACCAGCAGAACCTCGACCTGAGGACCGCTGCGCCGGTAAAGCAAAATGCCTGCGCTGTGTTGGGGCATAAAGCCTACGCGGGTGCCGGACGGCTGCCGGCGGGCAAGCTCATGCGTGCTTGCCGAGGCCGCCGCCGAGGCGGCCAGGTTGCCGCCGAGACAGCCGCCCAAGCGCGACGGCGGCACGGCCCAGCTCTCCCCTTACTGCGTCTGGCCCAGCCAACCCCTGGGGCAGGTAGCGGTGCGCGTCGCCGGGCGCGCCTCATTCGGCGGCCTCGCGCTTTGCCCGCAACGTGCTGCGCCGGCCCAGCAGCTCCTTCAAATATTGGCCCGTATAGCTCTGCTTCACCTTGGCTACCTCCTCGGGCGCGCCCTCGGCCACAATCGAGCCCCCACCGTCGCCGCCTTCCGGGCCTAAGTCGATGATCCAGTCAGCGGTCTTGATGACCTCGAGATTGTGTTCGATGACGACGACCGTATTGCCGGCATCCGCCAGCTCGTGCAGCACCTCCAGCAGCTTTGCCACGTCATGGAAGTGCAGGCCCGTCGTCGGCTCGTCGAGAATGTAGAGCGTGCGTCCAGTGGCGCGACGCGACAGTTCCTTGGCCAGCTTGATCCGCTGCGCCTCTCCCCCTGAGAGCGTGGTTGCCTGCTGGCCGATATGGATGTAGCCGAGCCCAACGCGCGCCAGCGTCTCAAGCTTGTCGCGGATCGACGGCACCGCTTTGAAGAACTCGGCCCCCTCCTCCACCGTCATGTCCAACACGTCGGCAACCGATTTCTCCTTGAACTTCACCTCCAGCGTCTCGCGGTTGTAGCGTTTGCCCTTGCACACATCGCAGGTGACGTAGACGTCGGGCAGGAAATGCATCTCGATCTTGATGACGCCGTCACCCTGGCAGGCCTCGCAGCGCCCGCCCTTGACGTTGAAGGAAAAGCGCCCCGGCTGGTAGCCACGCGCCTTGGCCTCCGGTAGCCCAGCATACCACTCGCGGATCGGCGTGAAGGCGCCCGTATAGGTCGCTGGGTTCGATCGCGGCGTGCGCCCGATCGGCGACTGGTCGATGTCGATCACCTTGTCGAGGTGCTCCAGGCCTTCGATCCGGTCATGCTCGCCGGGATATTCGCGCGCATTGCTGAGCCGACGCGCCACCGCCTTGTAGAGGGTATCGATGAGCAAAGTGGACTTGCCACCGCCCGACACGCCGGTGATGCAGGTGAGCAGGCCGAGGGGGATTTCCGCCGTCACATTCTTCAGGTTGTTGGCGCGCGCGCCGATCACCTTCAGGGCCTTGTCGGTGCGCTGGCGCCGCCGCGTCGGGTTCGGGATCTGGCGCACGCCGGTCAAATATTGCCCGGTGATGCTGTTCGGGCTGGCCATCACCTCCTCGGGCGTGCCCTGCGCGACGATATGGCCGCCATGGATGCCGGCCCCCGGTCCGATGTCGACCACGTAGTCCGCCGACAAAATCGCATCCTCGTCGTGCTCGACCACGATCACCGTGTTGCCGATATCGCGCAGATGTTTGAGCGTTTCCAACAAACGCGCGTTGTCGCGCTGGTGTAGACCGATCGACGGTTCATCGAGGACATAGAGCACACCCGTCAACCCCGAACCGATCTGCGAGGCCAACCGGATGCGCTGGCTCTCACCACCCGACAAGGTGCCCGAGGAGCGCGACAAGGTCAGGTAGTCGAGGCCGACATCGACCAGGAACTGCAGGCGTTCGCGGATCTCCTTCAAGATGCGGGTCGCGATCTCGTTCTGCTTTTTGGAAAGCTTCTTCGGCAGCTCGGTGAACCAGGCGTTGGCCGCGCGGATCGACATATCGGTGACCTGTCCGATATGCAGTGTGTCGATCTTTACCGCCAGCGCCTGCGGCTTGAGCCGATAGCCGCCGCAAGCATCGCACGGGTGCGCCATTTGGTAGCGCGCCAACTCTTCGCGCACCCAGTCGCTATCGGTCTCGCGGAACCGTCGCTCGATATTGTTGAGCACCCCCTCGAAGGGTTTGCAGTTCTTGTACTTGCGCGCCCCATCCTCGTAGACGAACTCAACCTCCTCCTCCCCCGTGCCGAACAGGATGGCCTCCTGCGCCTTTTTCGGCAGTTTTTCCCAAGGCGTCGTCATCGCAATCTTGAAGTGCTTGGCCAAGGAGGCAAGCGTCTGCTCGTAATAGGGTGACGTGCTACCGGTCTTGGCCCAAGGATAGACCGCGCCTTGCTTCAGGCTGAGCGTCGGGTCGGGGACCACCAGCTCCGCTTCAAACCGCAACTCGGTACCGAGGCCGTCGCACTTGGGGCAGGCGCCCGCCGGCGCATTGAACGAGAACAGCCGCGGTTCGATCTCATCGATGCTGAAGCCGGACACCGGGCAGGCAAACCGCGCGGAAAAGACGATGCGCTCGTGCGTCTCGTTTTTGTTGCGCAGCACGCCCTCATCGCGCTCCCCAGCCGTTGCCTCCCCGCCCGCGGCCCGCGCCGCATCGGTGTGGGGATTTTGCGCGGCGGCGGTGGCCGCGGCTTTGGCGCGCGCCGCGCTCCTGCCGGCGGCGGCGAGTGGCCGGTCGGCAAACTCGGCAATGGCGATGCCTTGGGCGAGCTCCAGAGCGGTCTCGAAACTGTCCGCCAGCCGCGTCCCCACATCCTTGCGCACGACAAGGCGATCGATCACCACGTCGATGTCGTGCTTGTATTTCTTGTCAAGCTTGGGCGCCTCGGGGATCTCGTAGAACTGGCCGTTGATCTTGACGCGCTGGAAACCCTTCTTCTGCAGCTCGGCCAGTTCCTTGCGGTACTCGCCCTTGCGTCCGCGCACGATCGGGGCCAACAGATAAAGGCGCGTTGCCTCCGGCAGGGCGAGCACGCGATCGACCATCTGCTGCACGGTTTGGCTCTCGATCGGCAGGCCCGTGGCCGGCGAATACGGCACGCCGACGCGGGCGAACAACAGCCTGAGGTAGTCGTAGATCTCCGTGACCGTGCCCACCGTGGAGCGCGGGTTCTTCGAGGTCGTCTTCTGCTCGATGGAGATGGCCGGCGACAGCCCATCGATGTGGTCGACGTCGGGCTTTTGCATCATCTCCAGGAACTGGCGGGCATAGGCCGACAGGCTCTCGACGTAGCGTCGCTGACCCTCCGCATAGATGGTATCGAAGGCGAGCGACGACTTGCCGGAGCCCGATAGCCCGGTAAAAACGATCAGCGCGTCCCGAGGGATCTCGAGGTCGACATTCTTCAAGTTGTGCTCGCGCGCACCCCGCACGTGGATGGTTTTGCTGCCTTGCGGGGGCGCGAACTTGGCGGTCTTGCTCATGGCGCGGGTCTAACGCAAACGGGCGGAGGCGGCAATGCGGCCCGCCGGGCCGTCGACGGGCATCCTGACAGGCCATGCCAGGGTTGCCGAGCTGCCCAAAATCGAGCCGTTAACTTGTGATCGCGCGCCGCTTGACATCCACCGCAATGAGCCCAAGATAGATAAATGGTGACCGTCGCTGCCGATTTCGAGGCGATATTTCCGCGGTAGTCTCGCGTCAGTACCCTGGGTTTTGAGGACGGTCGCCACCCGGATCAACAGCCAGCGGAGGGAGCATGACGCCACCTGACAGTCAAACCGCCCTCGCGCAGCGCGAGGGCAACGGCTCGCGCAATTGAAGCTCGAGCGAACTGATCGCAATTGATCGAGCCGCCGACAATTTGGAACCTGGGCGAGGCCGAACGCCTCGCAAATTGAGCCCGGCGTCGCTGGGCAAGAGTTGAAAAGACGAACCGCCCCGTTTTGCGCCAGCCGCAACGGGGCATTCTTTTTGCCCGCCATTCGCGCACTAAAGGGTCTTGGCGCAGCAAAGGGCCGCTCACCCCACGCCCCCATCCCGGAACAGCGCAACGCCAGCTCGCGTTGTGCGGCCGCGGGGCCGATCGCACGTTTGCGGGGATTTGTCGTGGCCGGGACCAAGCTCAAGATCGTTCGTTTCTTTGCGGTGGTGTTTGTCGCCCTGGCGCTGGTGCCGGGCGGCGCGCACTTGAGCGAGCTCCCCAACAAAATCACTATGCCCCCCGATCAGTACATGGTGGTGCAACAGATCTATCGGGGCTGGGCCCTGTTCGGCATCGTCGTCTTCGCCGCGCTGATCTTCACGGGGGCGCACACGCTCCTGGTGCGGAGCGAACCCACCGCCTTGCGGCTTTCGCTCACCGCCTTCCTGTGCCTCGCCGCAGCGCAAGCGATCTTCTGGATCTTCACCTTCCCGATGAACGTGGCGAGTGCCGACTGGAGCAAGATCCCCGATCACTTCGAGGCCGCGCGCCGGCAGTGGGAGTACTCCCATGCGGCAGGCGCCGCGCTGACGTTGGTCGCGCTCTTCGCCTTGATCGGATCGCTGCTGCGGGCAGATCCCAGGGCGCGGGCGCGCAGACCGTAAGCCTTTGCGCCCGGAGCCTTGCCGCGCCTGCCGCTCGAGGAGCGCTGGGCTCGGGCCGGCGCGCCGCGCGCCCCCGCCAGGTCGCTGCGACCGGCGACCCCAACGTTGGCGCCGGCCCATGCCTGGAACCGGCGCGGGGCAGACGCGGAAAGCGCCCCTCTGCCGCCATCTTACTTGTTGTCGGTGGTGGCCACGAATTCGGGGTCTTCTTGGGCGCGGCGCTCGAAGGAGAGAAAGTCGTAGTAGCCGCAGCGCCCGCCCGGATAGCTGCGGCACAGCGCCGGCCGCGCTTCGTAGATCGTGCAGCGGCGCTTGTCGATATCGAAGAAGCGGCAGATGCGCCCGAAAATCGGGTCGGCCTTGCGGCGCATCGAGTACTTGCGTCCCCAGCGCTCGACGGTGAATTTCTCGCGCGCTTCCTCAAACGTGAGGCCAAAGTGCCTGGCGAGCCGCTCCACGTCGCGCTTGTCGAGGGCGATCAAGGGGTAGGAGCAGCAATAGCCAGGGCACTTCTTGCAGTCGTACATCGCCGGGGTCCGGGTTGTTGCCACCCCGTAGCACGGATTCGCAGTCCGAGAGAACCGGCGAAAAGACTTAAATACCCTCGACCCTCGCCCCTGACCTCGGCCTTGAGCGGCCCTTATTGGATCAATCCGCCTTCCAGTCCGGTGGCCGACCGCCGCCGGCTGTCATATTTGGCAAGCACGCCGCGGGCTTGCTCGACCACCGCATCGGCGATCGCCGCCTGACCCTCGGCGGTCGGATGGAAGGCCCCCGAATAGATGCTTGCCAACAACAGCTGGACCCAAGAGAAGCCCTGCGTCTTCAACACGTTTTGCAGGAGCGACTGCGAGACATGGAAGTTGCCGGTCATGAAGGCGTCGTTGGGGGTGCGGAACCAGCGTCGCCGCGAGGCATACGCGCGCCACTCGGAGGGTTCATAGGGAAACCAGACCCCATCGAATTTCCGCGGTAGGCGCTGCTCGTCGGCCATGGTCCATTGCTGCTCGGTATAAGTGGCGCAGATGCCACGGCCGCGAAAGGCGGCGCGGTGGGCGTCGATGAAGGTCCAGCCGTGTTGAACGGCGCTGCCGCGCAGGATGTCGTTGAGCCGCTCGGCCGCGACGCCCCCCTCCTTCGCCTTGGCGGCGCTGAACACGAGATCGGGCAACACATTCATACCGGCCTGCCCGTCCGGACAGGTGGTTTTGCCGTCCTCGAGCAATGCCATCGGTGGATATCCGGTCATGATGATGCGGTCGGACTCCGGCCAGGGCACGTGCAAGATGCTGTGCGCGGCGCGATTGATGGCCTTTAAGCGGTCGTCGAGATCTTCCAACAGCCGGCTCGCCTCGGCGAAACCGTGCACGTGCCCAAACCAGCCTCCGAGGCTGCGCAGCATCGATGAATCCGCCAGCACGGCATTGGCGACCAACCGGGCAAAGCCCATATCGTTGCCACCGATCGAAACCAGCAGCAGATCGATCTTGCGCGCTCGGTTCTGGTCGCACTTCTTCAGCACCAGGCCGCCTTTCATCTCGGGCATCTTGCCGCGCATGTGATAGGCCTCGGGAAGATCAAAGTCGCGCGCCTCCCGCTCGCCGCACTGCGCCTCGGCAACGGCCGCGATCTGGGACAGGGCCGGCGGGTTGGGCACCCACTCGTGGCCTTTGTAGCGCAGGAACAGGCCATACACGATTTCGGCACCCGAGCAGGCCACGCCCACGAAGGTGACGGCCCGATGCGGATCTTCCACCGCGAGCTGTAGCGCCACCCGCAACTGATGCGAATAGAGCGATCGATGACAGGCCTGCTCCTGCCAGCGGGCATTCTCCTCGATGAATTTCAGATCGCCGATCCCCTTCCAATTGCCAATGCGGGCCGGATAGCCCACCAGGCTGGAGTCGTAGTCGGCCGTGCGATCGGGCGAGAGCCGGACCGGCACGTCGGGATTGCCTTCGCCGGAGGCAAAGCTATCGCCCATGCCGACGATGAAGAGATCCTCGACGCGGGCCAAGGTCTCCGCCACGCGCCTGCCGCCGATCTCGACCACAATCCAGGTCCCGCTCGGATAGGGTACCTCGAGTTCCACCGGCGTATCGCAGGGTAGCGTCACCGCCTCCCCGCGGCCACCGCGCCGCGGCGACGTCAGCCAGGTGCAGTCGACGACTTGGGCGTCCTCGAGCCCTTCCATGCTCGCCAGGATGGTGTGGTTCTTGGGCGCGAGATAGTCCGGCCGCTCGCGACAGCTGTACTTGTTTTGCTTGGCATCCCAGCAGGTCTTGTCGAACATGGTGGCGCTCCAACCATCCGGATGCCGGGCGGCGAGCAGGCGCTCGGCCGCCAGCACGGGTTGGCGTCGCTCGGCATCCGACAGGTGGTCGAAGGTCGCCCGGTGCACCTCGGTGTCGACCGGGTCGAGGAAAAAGCGAAAGCCGTTCTCAACCCGCCACTGAATGCGGGGCTGCGCCTGGACGGCGGTGGCCCAGCCGATCGTCATGAGCCCTATGAGCGCGATGGCGCGCCAACACCCCCTCACGGTCAATCTCCCCAAAATTGCCTCGAGCCGCGCGGGATTGCCATCACCAGCGGCCAAACCAATGCGCACCCACGATCCTCAAAACCCGGGTCAGCGGCGCGACTTGGGGCAGGCAGTGCGGCGAATCTGCCTCTGCGCGCTCGCTTGCCCGCACATAGGACTCGACCAAGGCCAAAGGAAGGACAGCGATCGACGCCTCGCGTGGCAATTTCGTGGCATCGCCACGCGCCCGCGCAAGGCTGTCGCGCGCCTGCCGGGCGAGGTCAGCGATGAGGCGGGCGCGCGCGGCCGACGCCCCAGCGATCAAATCGTCGGGGCCAAGCCCCACACCTGCCAGGCGCGCACGCGGGATGGGGCAATGGCCGCGCGCCAACTGCACCTTCAGCCCGAACAGCAGGCGGGCCAAACCGTAAGCTCGGCCGGCCCACGCGCTCCAGGCTGGAGCGGAGCCCTTGGCGTCGAGGCCGAGGACGCGGGCCGACAGGGCGAACAAGGCTCCCTCCGTGCTGATCAGATAGCGCTCGAGCGCGGCGTCACTGGCGAAGGGGACCGGGTCGAGGTCGTGGGCGTGTGCCTCGACGAGCCCAATCAGGTCTACCCGGGCGACGCCACGCCGCTCCGTCAGCGCCCGCAAGCGATCGGCGATCGGATGCCCCGTCTGGGCGGCCGCCGGCAGCGCCACGGCCTCGCGCCACCATTGCCAGCGTATTTCGGCCATCGTCGGCTCCCGCGTCACCGCGGTTGCGACCCTGGCGAGCTCGGCAGAGAAGGCCGCCAGCGCCAGCAAATCCCCGCGCGCGGGGCCCGGTGCCAGCAAGGCCGCAAGGTAGCGGTCCGGCTCGCCGGCGCGGGCCGACCCTAAGATGGCGGCGTGGATGGGCTCGAGCCTACCTGCGCCGGTCGCCACGTCAATAAAGGTGGGCGGCGGCAATCATCCCCAGCGCGACCGGCATGGCGATGATCAAATTGAGCCGAGCGAACAGGATGACGCGCGCGCGGGCTTTGCCCTTAGCCTCGGCATCCCCGGTCCTGAGCCCCAGCACCACCTGCATATTGGGCCAAATATACATGTGCACGAACATCCACATGGCAAGCGCGCCCAGAACGGCGGTCCACAACACAACGGCCTTGCCGGCGGGGATGAAGACGCTCGTGCCGTAGATCAGCGACGGCAGCAGGTAACCGGTCAGGACCAGCAGCAGAAGACCGCTCAGCACGGTCAGCGTCGAGGCATGGCGCAACCACCAGGCAACGCGCGGCACGATGGCGCCATGCAGGACGCCGCGCGCGGCCTCCTCGGCATCTCTCAGGGCAACGAGTTGCACGAAGTTCACGAAAAACACGAGACCGATCCAAATCATGGCGGCCAGCACGTGCGTGAAGCGCAGCAGAAAGGCAATGAGGCCCAGCCGATCCGTCTCGCTGGCCAGCAGCGAAACGATCAGCAGCAGAGCCGCGAGCGCCAGACCGGCGGCCAGGCAGGCCCGCGGATTGTCGATGATGCCATACATCGCCCACCCCTTGCTCCCTCACTCGACCGCGATCAGCGCCGCCGCCACCGGCCGCGCCTCGGCCAACAAGACATTGTAGGTGCGGCAGGCCGCACCCGTATCCATGGCTTCCACGGCCACACCGAGCTCGGCGAAGCCCTGGCGCAGGTCTAAAGCCGGCAGCACACCCGTTCGGCCGGTGCCGATGAGCAAAAGACCAAGCGCGTCCCCTTCGGTCAATGCCGGTTGCAGGGTCTCGAGCGCAATATCTTCCGCCCGCCTCGGTTGCCAGGCGTAAATCCCGCTCGGCAGACAGAGAATGGAGCCGCGGTGGCTCATGCCGGCGAAGCGGAAGCCGCCGTTGCCGTAGGCATCGATCGGTGCCCGCCCTGGATAGCAAGCGGGTGGCGCGCTCATTTGCTCGCTACATTGAGGCGTGGTGAGGTTGGCGCGGCTTCGCTCTTTGCCGGCTTGGCGGCCGGGCCGCCGCTCCAGTCGCGTCTCACGCCAAGGTAACCCAACAAAGGTGCGGCGATGAAGATCGAGGAGTAGGTGCCGATCACAACGCCCAGCAGCATGGCGAGATTGAAGTTGCGGATCACTTCACCGCCGAACGCGTAAAGCGCAACCAGCACGGCAATGGCCGTGCAGCCCGTCAGAATCGTGCGCGACAAGGTCTCGTTGATCGACAGGTTGAGCAGCTCGTTGAGCTCCATCCGCTTGAACTTGCGCAAATTCTCGCGAATGCGGTCGGACACGACGACCGTGTCGTTCACCGAATACCCGAGGATCGTCAGCAGGGCCGCGACGATGGAAAGGTCGAACTCCAGCTGGAATAGCGAAAAGATACCAGCCGTCACCAACACGTCGTGCGTCAGCGCCACGATTGCGCCCAAGGCAAACTGCCACTCGAAGCGGAACCACACGTAGGCCACGATCGCCAGCAGGCCGGCCGCGACGGCAATGAACCCGGTCATGCGCAGCTCGCTCGAAACCGCGGGGCCGACGACCTCGACCCGACGCTGCGTATACTGCGTGCCGAGCGCCTCCTGCACCTTCTTGAGCGCGGCCTGCTGTTCGCCCTCGCCTCCCGGCTGCTGCTCGACACGAATGAGCACGTCGGTGGGGCCGCCGAAGCTCTGGAGCTGCACGGCCCCGACACCCAGCCTGTTGAGGCGCTCGCGCAGGTGCGCCACGTCGGCCGGGCCCGAGTTCGATTGCACCTCGATCAGCGACCCGCCCTTGAAATCGACGCCATAGTTGAAGCTCTTGACGCCGATGATGGCGAGCGAGATCAGCATCGCCGCGATCGACAGCCCGAAGCAGATCCCCTTGTACCGCATGAAGGGGAGGCGGGTGTCATGGGGGAAAAAATCAAAGCCCTTGAAATTGGGGATCAGCCGCATCATCGCGTGTTCCTAGACCGGGACCTCGGCACCGCGACGGATCCCCCGGTTCGATCTCAACCAGTAGTAGATCAGGAGCCGCACGACGGTAACGGAGGCAAAGATGGAGGTGAGAATGCCGATCGTCAGCGTGACGGCAAACCCGCGGATCGGGCCGGCGCCCAGCCAAAACATGACAAAGGCGCAAGCGAGCGTGGTGAGCTGGGAGTCGGCGATCGTCACAAAGGCGCGCGTGAAGCCGGCATCGATGCCGGCAATCGGCGATTTGCCGGCCCGCAACTCCTCGCGGATGCGTTCGTAGATGAGCACGTTGGCATCGACCGCCATGGCGATGCCGAGCACCAGACCGGCGATGCCCGGCAGCGTCAGCGAGGAGCCCGCGAGCGTCATCAAGGCCACGGTCAGCAGGCCGTGCACCACGAGCCCGACGCAGGCAAAGATGCCAAAGGTGCCGTAGACCAGAACCGTCAGCGCGATGGTGGCAATCGCCCCGACGATGCCGGCGAGCTTGCCCGACTCGATGGAATCGGCGCCGAGCGACGGGCCGACCGTGCGCTCCTCCACGATGGTCAACTTGGCAGGCAGCGCGCCCGAACGAAGTTGGATAGCCAGTTGGTGCGCCGTCTCCACCGTGAAACTGCCGCTGATTTGCCCGGAGCCGCCAAGGATCGGCTCGCGGATCACAGGCGCGGAGATCACCTGATCGTCGAGGACGATGGCGAACGGCAGATTCACATGATCCTTGGTGAAATTGCCGAACTTGCGCGCACCGGAGTTGTTGAAGCGAAACGAAATCACCGGCTCGTTGGTGCGGCTGTCGAAGGCCGGTTGCGCATCGACCAGCTCATCGCCTCGCACGACGGGGGTTTCGCGCAGCAGCTGGGCTCCTTCCTCGCGGGCCCCCCCCTCATAGATGCGGTAACCCGAGGGAACGCGGGTTTGGCGCGCCTCGCTCGCCGAAATCGTCGGATGCACCTCATGAAAGGTCAGGCGCGCCGTCTTGCCGATCAACTCCTTCAGGCCGGCGGTGTCCTGGAGCCCCGGCACCTGGACCAAGATGCGCTCGCGGCCTTCGCGCACGATCTGCGCCTCTGCCGTACCCATGCTGTCCACGCGCCGGCGCACCGTCTCAATGGCGGCACTAATCGCGTTGCCGATCCGTTGCTGCAGTCCGGGCTCGGTCGGCGTGATGGTGATGACGCCGCCGTCGCCCCGCTTGATGTCAATGTCGCTGCCGGACGAGCCAACCAGCAAATTGCCGATCGGCTGGATCATGCCGCGCAGCTCCTTGAGCGCGGCATCGGTGTCCTCGGGCTTGGCCAGGCGCACCTGCACGGCATTGTTGGCAACGCCCAAACCGGTGACGCCGATTTTGGCCTCCCGCAACCGTCGACGCGCGTCATCGCGCAGGGTGTCGAGCCAATCCTTGCGCACCTCGCTCGTCTCCATCGCCAGCAGCAGGTGTGCGCCGCCCCTGAGGTCCAGGCCAAGGCTCAGCTGCTTGCTCGGCACCCAGCTTGGCCAGCTCGCCAGCGTTTCCTTGGAAAAGAAGTTGGGCAGGACCAACACGGCGCCGATGAGGCACGTGATGATGACCGCCGCCTGCTTGAAGGGAGTGAAATGCATAGGGCTAACTCACACTTTCCTGGGTCCCGAGCCTGAGTACCCGGCCCTGGTGCCTGACCTGGGTGTCGCCCTGGATGTCTCTTTGGATGTCCTGACCTTTGGATGTCTCTTTGGATGTCTGGCCGGCGTGCCAGACCTAGGAGCCTGGCCCGGATGCCTGGCCCCGGCTGGCGCACACGGCTCATGCGGTCTCCTTTGCCGGCTCGCCCTTGACGCGAACCTCCGTGACGGTGGCCCTGATCACCCGCACGCGGGTGTTCTCGGCGATTTCGACCTCGATCTCGTTGTCGTCGCGCACCTTTGTCACCTTGCCGATGATACCACCGGACGTGACGACCGTATCGCCGCGTCGCAAGTTGGCGACCATCTCCCGGTGCGCCTTGGCGCGCTGCTGCTGCGGCCGCAATAGCAGCAGGTAGAAGATGACGAACATCAGCAAAATCGGCACGAGCTGAATGATAAAGTCGCTGCCGCCCCCGGCTGACTGGGCAAAGGCCGGTGAGATGAGCATTCGGGTCGCTTCCTCGACAACGGGGCGGGGATCGGGGCCAAAGTGCCGGGACGGCTCGCGCTCGGCCTTCGCCTCGGCTCGGGCCCCGGTTCAATTTTGGCCCGGAATATAGTGTTCTCGCCCCTGTTTGCAACCAATCTCGGGGGAAGGCGATGACGAACCGCCCGCGCTGCATTATAGAACGCCCGGCACATGCTGCGCACGTCTGCACAAGGAAAAAACTGGCGCATGAGCGATAGGAAAAGCCTGGTCGTCTACCTGGAGCGACTGGCCGCGGCCCTGGAACGCCTGGCGCCGCTCGCCCCCGCCAAAGCCGACTTCAGCCAAGCCGAGGCTTTCGTGTGGCAAACCTCCCCGGAAGCCTTCCTGCCGGTCCCGCGGGTCAACCGGCAGCCCCTGGAGCTGCTCAAGGGTATCGACCGGGCCGCCGAGCAGCTCCTCGACAATACCCGCCGCTTCGCCGAGGGCCTGCCCGCCAACAACGCGCTGCTGTGGGGGGCCCGCGGCATGGGCAAATGTTCGCTGGTGAAGGCGGCGCAGGCCGAGGTGCGGCGTAGCTTGGGCCTCGGCCGCGGTAAGGGCGGGCCCGATCTCAAGCTGGTCGAGATCCATCGCGAGGATATCGCCGCGCTGCCCCAGTGCCTGGCGCACCTGCGCGCCGCATCGGATCGCTTTATCGTGTTTTGCGACGATCTTTCCTTCGACAAGGACGACACCTCCTACAAGTCCTTGAAGGCCGTGCTGGAGGGTGGCATCGAGGGACGGCCGGACAACGTCGTATTCTATGCCACCTCGAACCGGCGCCATCTGATGCCGCGCGACATGATGGAGAATGAAAGGTCGACGGCGATCAATCCGTCGGAAGCCGTCGAGGAGAAGGTGTCTCTGTCAGACCGCTTCGGCTTGTGGCTCGGGTTTCACAACGCAACGCAGGACGAGTACCTCGCGATGGTGTACGGCTACGCGGCCCACCACAAGCTGAAGGTGGCGGCCGACGAACTCGAGCGCCGAAGCGCTCGAGTGGTCGATCACGCGCGGCGCGCGCTCGGGCCGGGTCGCCTGGCAGTTCATCCAGGATCTCGCCGGCCGCCTCGGCCACAAGCTCAACGCCTGATCCTGTGCGCTTGGGGTTGCGCGGGCGTTGCCGACAGCACCCCCCACGGCCGCTAGCGGGCGGCCGCTGGCAGGCGGCTGGCGTCTGATCGCGGCCGCTTCCCTTAGCGGCCGTTGCGCGCCTCGCGGGCGACGTCATCCATGCGCGCTTGCACGAATTGGGCGGTGTCCTCCGCCAGCGACTTGCCGAGCTTGGTCATTTGTTCGAACTCGGACTGATAGTCGGCGACCGCCGTCTGGAAGAACTCGCTGTAGACACCGTACATGTCCTGCACCGTCTTGCAGCCGGCCAGGTTCTGCGGCATCGCTAGCTCTTCTTTCAAACGCCGATTGACGAAGGTCACCCAATTGCGGTTGATCGCCGCCAGATTGTCGTAGACCTTGCCGTTCATCTGGGCCATCGCCGTCAGCGCGGGCCGTTGCATCTCCATCAAGGCTTCGAAGCCGAGCGGCATCGGCATCGGCATAAATCCATTTTCCGCTCGCCCACTGCTGGTCCTGTCAGCCATGCACGTTGTCCTCCGCTGCTTGGATGCCCTGGCAATGATTCTAGCTGCCCGTTCGGGCGGCGCATCAGGAATCAAATCAACTCTTCCGGAGGAAATCGGAATCCTGTGGATAAGTCAGGTGGAACCGCGGCAAGCCGCGCATCAAGCGCCGTGTGTCGCCAAAAAGGCTGCCAATTCGGCCCGGTTGGGCAGGCCGGACCGTGAGCCGAGCCGCGTGCATTTCATGGCCGCCACCGCGCTCGCCAAGCGCGCGCAGTCGGCCACCGGGCGGCCCTCCACCAAAAACAGCGTCAGGGCACCGTGAAACGCATCGCCGGCGCCCGTCGTATCGGTCACGGTCACAGGGAAGGCCGGGATCCGACGCGTCTCGTTCTGATCGCGCCATAGATAACCCTCGGGCCCAAGCGTCACCCCGGCATAGCCTGGTCCCAGCGCCCGGACGGCCGCAAGGCGCTCCGCATCGGTGCCGGACGGCACCAGCTCGCGCAGGGCGGGCGCGCTGAAGATGGCATAGTCGGTGAGCCGCAGAATGCTCTCCAAGGCTTCGCGTGCCCCGAGATCCGCATCGAGCACGGTCGGTATGCTCTCCTGCTTGGCGCGCGCGAACACCGAGCGCAGCGCCTCGAGCCAGCGCAGGTCGCCCAACACCGCATCGGCCTCCCGCACGCGCTCGAGCGGCAGCCAACTCGTGCCCGATGGCATGCCGGCGTCACGCTGGCCCACGATCAAACGCTCCCCGCCCCTGTCGACGATGATCGCCGAGGTCGAGGTGCGAGCGCCCTCGAAAGCTTGCAAATAGCGCACGTCGACGCGCTCGGCTTGCAAGCCGGCGCGCACGCTGGAGCCGGCGGCATCATCGCCGGTGCGGCTCCACAGCTCGGCCCTGCCGCCCAGCCGGGCGATTGCCACCGCCGCGTTGGCGGCCATGCCGCCGCCCGCTTCGATGTGCTCCAGGGCTCGCACTTTGGTGGGCTCGGGCGGAAACGCCTCGATCCGATAGATGCGGTCGAGCGCCGCGTGCCCCACACAGATGATCCGCCTGGCCGCTGCCATACCTTCGCCCAGCGCCGCGAGGCCCTAAAGACCCCTTGGAAAATGCCGCCTCAGAGCACGATAATGCCCGCTATGGGCGAGGGAAAGGCCACCTCGTCGGCGAGCCTGATCCAAGCCGGGCCGCCGGCCGTATCCTTTGGGCAACGGTCCAAGGATTGGCTATGGTTGGCGATTGGGTGTCCTTGCGGGCCAGGCCCGGGCCCGGGGTTAGCTACAGCGCCATGACAGAACTCTTGGCCCGGATTGCACAGCGGACCGACCCTGCCGCTTTTCATGAGCTCTATCAGAGCTATGGACCCAGGGTAAAAGTCTACCTGGTGCGGCGCGGCGTCGATGCGGCGACGGCGGAGGACCTCGCCCAGGAGACGCTGCTCACGGTGTGGCGCCGGGCGGCGCTTTTTTCCAGCGCAAAGGGTAGTGCCAGCACCTGGATTTTTACCATCGCCCGCAATCTATGGATCGATCGCTTGCGTAGGGAGGTGCCATGGCAGGAACTCCCCGCGGCCCACGCCGCGGAGACCTCGCCGGAGCCTTTGCCCGATGAAGTCGTCGCCGAAAGCGAGCTGCAGGTGAGGGTGCGGGCGGCACTGGCCGAGTTGCCGGCCGAGCAGCAACGCGTGATCGAACTGGCCTATCTGGAAGGATTGTCGCACGCCGAAATCGCCGCACGCCTGGGTCTGCCCCTTGGCACCGTCAAATCGCGCGTACGCATTGCCTATCAGCGAATGCGGGCCGCGGTCGAGGATCTCAAATGACGATAACGCATCATCTCGGCACCGAAACCCTCATGAGCTTCGCCGCAGGCACGCTGCCGAGCGCCTTGTCGGCCGTCGCGGCGGCCCACATCGCCATGTGTCGCCATTGTCGCGACGAACTCGTCTGGTGCGAGCGCATCGGGGCTGCCCTGCTGGAGGGCTTGCCGCCGATGCCGCTCGATGACGCCGAACCCGCGGTCCCCGCGTTGCCGCAGATCGAGCCGCAAAACTCCGCGCGGCTCGGCGGCAATGCTTTCAATCCCATTCTGCGGCTTGCCCGTACCGATTTCGCCGACATTGCCTGGCGCCGCATCGGCGTCGGGTTGTGGCACCGCCCGTTGCGGTTGCAAGGTCAGGGCGCCTTGCAGCTGATCAAGGCGGCGCCGGGCGCCTCGGTCCCCGAGCACAGCCATGGCGGCGGCGAGCTTACCCTGATCTTGCGCGGCGCCATGAGCGATGCCACCGGGCGCTACGTGGCCGGCGATGTTGCCGACCTCGACGAGGAGATCGAGCACACGCCCGTCGCCGATGCGGCCGCGGGCTGTGTCTGCGCCATCGCCAACGAAGTGCCGACGCGCTTTCGTGGCCTGCTGGCGCGTCTGCTGCAACCCTGGCACGGGCTCTAAAGGCTGGGTAGGCGCTTCACCAGCGCATCGATCGCCATCAAATCGCGCAGCAGCCCTTCAAAGGCTTTGAGGGGAACCATGTTGGCCCCGTCGGAAGGCGCCCGATCCGGATCCTGGTGGGTTTCGATGAACAGCCCGGCGATACCGACGGCCACCGCCGCCCGCGCCAGGGTCGGCACGAAGCGGCGCTCCCCGCCCGAGGCGGTACCCTGCCCGCCCGGCTGCTGCACGGCATGCGTGGCATCGAAGATGACCGGACAGCCGATCTCACGCAGGATCGGCAGCGCGCGCATGTCGACCACCAGCGTGTTGTAGCCGAAGGAGGCTCCTCGTTCCGTGACCAACACGTTGGCGTTGCCGCTGCCCGTCACCTTGGCAACGACGTTGCGCATGTCCCAGGGCGCCAGAAACTGACCCTTCTTGACCTTGATCGGTCGGCCGGTCAGGGCCGCCGCCACCAACAGATCGGTCTGTCGACACAGGAAGGCCGGGATCTGCAGGACGTCGACCACCTGCGCGACCTGAGCGCATTGGCTGGCTTCGTGCACGTCGGTGACGACGGGCACATTGAGGGAGGCGCGGATTTCGGCAAACACCGCCAGCGCGCCGTCGAGACCGAGCCCGCGTTTGGCCCCGAGGCTCGTGCGGTTAGCCTTGTCGAAGGAGGTCTTGTAAACGAGGCCAATACCGAGCCGGCTCGCGATCTCCTTCAGGGCGGAGGCCATCTCCAAGGCATGCTCGCGGCTCTCCATCTGGCAGGGCCCGGCGAACACGGCAATCGGCCGGTCGTTGGCGAAGGACACGCTACCGACGGTGACCGCGGCATTGGGTTTGACAGCTTCTTGCATGGCCCGTGCTATAGCACGCGCAGCAAGCGGGGGCAGCAGCGCATTGATCGCGTCATCGCCTCTCAATTGGCGGGAGAGGCCAGCGGTTTTCCCGTTTCCACCATATAGACGGCGATCACCTTGGCGCCGCCGGACCCCGCCTTGGCATCGTGCGGGGTGCCGACTGGGATCATCCACGACTGGCCGGGCAGGAACCAGCACGACCTCGTAGGTGCTGCCGGGCACGTCGCTCCTTTGCAGGACCCGATCGTTGCCTGCTGTGCCTCGGCGGCCCCAACCAGAGCCAGCCCCACCAACCCCAGCAGCAGCGACGTTCGCTTTAGCAGGCGTTTTCTACGCTTTTGTGCTCTCCGCAACCATGCGTTCTGGCTGGCGGCGGCGCCGCGACTAGGGCGTCTCGCCGCCGAGGCGCCCCTCACGCCGCATCTGCTCCCACCACTCGCTGGAGCCGACGCGCATCTTGTCCGCCAACAGCTCGCGATACCGCTCCGGGCGCGGCGCCGTGGCGGCCGGGGCACTCGCGGCATGCTTTTGCGCCTTCTTCTTATCATCGCTGGCGCCGGCCCCGGTGATGACGGCAAAAGACATCAGCACAGACAAAACCCATAAGATGGCGAGCCGCATCGTTCTTATCCTCTCGGGTACGATATATCTATATATATCCCCGGTATGATTATCCCCGGTATGATTATCCCCGGTATGATTATCCCCGGTATGATTATCCCCGGTATGATTATCCTCGGTGTGGCATTCTGGGGGCGCTAGCCCTGGCGCTCATCGGTGCCTCCGGGGCAGATCACTAAAGCACGAACTCGCTTCGCGCACGCGCAGCAATCGGCAACCCAGCCTTCAAAAATACGCGATGAGGCGGCCGCATGCGGCGGTTGCAAACCAGATCGTCAACGACAGCACAGCACACAACCTGGCCGCGGTCGGCAACGGCTCGAAGGCTTGGGTCTGGTCGAGCGCTTCGCGGAGCAGGCGCCCCGCCAGCAGCGCGTTGAGGATCCCGAGCACGATCAAGCCCGCCTTGATCTGGAAAACGCGATTGCTCGCCACGTGGGTGGCCTCGGCGGTGAACAGCATGAAGCCGGTCGCCGCCATCAACAGCAGGCCCAAGGCCGCCAAGCGTCGGGCCGGGCGCACGACGGTCGCCGGCGGCGCGGCGGCGAAGGCGCCAAGCAGTCGCGCGTCCATGACCACCACCGCGCTCACGAACACCATCAGGGCCAGAATGTGCCCGACGTTGGCCGTCATATAGGCCCAGGAGGACTGCCGGATCGCCGACGCCAGCGCCGACTGCTCTAGCGCGATCAAGAACTGCGGCGCCTCGTGCAGCATCAACGCAGCTCGACCGTCTTGCCATCGACGGTAATGCGCTCCGCCCGCATCTCATCCTTCTCCACGGTCGAAGGGTAACCGTAGGCGGACACCATTTTGCCGACCGCCACGAACTCGGGCGGAGCGCCGCGCGACTGCATGCGCGAGGTCGGCGCCAGCGTGACGGTCCACACCTTGTCGGCCGCCTTGACCGTGATGAGCGCATGCGGATTTTCGTATTTCAGGGTCTCGATAGGACCGGCAACGGTGATCGGATGGGCGGCGTCGTAGCTGCCCCAGCCGTGATGGGCGAGCACGGCCGTCGGCACCGCCAGGCCGAAACCGAGCAGAGCGAGCGTTTTGTGCATCGACAGTCTCCGTAAAGTTGCGGGCTCCCAAAAAAGGGTGGCTACAGAAATGGGAGGCGATGGGCTCTCGTGCAACGCCCGCCGGACAAGGCGCTCAGCCGCGGGGACCGTTGCGAACCGGCTTGGCGCCCTTGCCGGCCGTCGCCAGGTAGCGCGGCAGGTGATCGGCGACGTCGAACCAGGCGAGCTGCTCGCCGATGAAGGCATGGCCGGTGGGCGGCCACTGCGCCGGATCATCGAGCGTGCCGTGCAAGAGGTGGACTTCGCCCGGCCACTGCGCACCCGTGTACGCCATCGGCGTACCGCAGGCGCGGCAAAAATGGCGCTGCACGCCGGTCGAGGAGGCGTAGGCGGCGGGCTCGCCCGCGAGATAGCGGAACTGCTCGAGCCGAACGCCGACATAGGTCGCAATCGGCGAGGACACGGCGCGCCGACAGCTTGCACAATGGCAATGCATCACCCACTTCGGCGGACCCTCGAACGCATAGACGATGGCGCGGCACTGACAACGGCCCCTGGTGGTGCTCAACGGCGTGAACCTCGATGGCTGCTGGCGTGACCTCGATAAGCGATGGCAGGGCACGAATGTAGCGGCAGCACCCCCCTTGCGCCAGCAGCGACTTTTGCAGAGCATGAGCCGAGGCGCGCGGCCAGCATTGAGGGCTAGACCATGCCGAAGGCAGGCAACGTCAGGGTCGGGATCGGCGGCTGGACCTTTGAGCCCTGGCGCGGCGAGTTCTATCCCAAGGGTCTGGCGCACGCCAAGGAACTCGCCTACGCGAGCTCCAAGCTGACGACCATCGAAATCAATGGCACCTTCTACCGCACGCAAACGCCGGCAACCTTCGCCAAATGGCGCAAGGAAGTGCGCGACGGGTTCGTGTTCTCGGTCAAGGGCCCGCGCTATGTCGTGCAGAAGCGTGTGCTGGCCGAGGCCGGCGAAGCGCTTGAATTTTTTTTCAGGTCCGGCGTCAGTGAGTTGGGCGACCGGCTGGGGCCGATCCTATGGCAGTTCGCTCCGACCAAAAAGTTCGATGCCGCCGACTTTCAAGCCTTCCTTGCCATGCTGCCGGCCAAGCGCGACGGGCTCAACCTGCGCCACGTGGTGGAGGTGCGCCACCCGTCGTTTGCAACGTCGCAATTCATCTCGTTATTGCGCCAGCACAAGACGCCGGTGGTGTTTGCCGAGCACGACACCTACCCGGCCATCGCCGATGTGTCCGGCGACTTTGTTTATGCCCGCCTGCAAAAAGGCAGCGATGCGATCGCGACCGGCTATCCGCCCAAGGAGCTCGATGCCTGGGCCAAGCGCGCCCAAACCTGGGCCGCGGGCGGCGCGCCGGCGGATCTGCCGGCAAGCGGTGCAAAGTCCGCCAAGAAGGCCGCCCGCGACGTCTTTCTCTACGTCATCCACGAAGGCAAGGTCCGCGCTCCCGCGGCCGCCATGGCGCTGATCGAGCGGCTGGGCGGTCGCGGCCGCGGCTCCGACGGCTAGCCGCCACGGCGGGCGACCGCCATGCCCCCAGAACGGTCAACGCCTCAGACGCCCGGTTCCGGCAGCAGGCCGCGCAAGAACGCCGCGCGCCGCGTCGCCGCCTCCAACAATAAACTATGGTCGCTGGCGCCGAGGATCATGCGCGCGCCCAGCGCAATGTAGCGGCTCGCCACCTCCTGATCATAAACGCCGCCCATGCCCAGCACCTTGCCGTGCTGGCGGCAGGCAGCCGCGACCTGTTCGTAGGCCGCGCGCACGCGCTCATGGCCGACCTGGCCCGGGATCCCCATCTCGAGCGAGAGGTCGTTGCTGCCAATCAGCAGCACGTCGATGCCGTCGATGGCGGCGATCGCCTTGGCATTCTCGACCGCCTCGGGCGTCTCGATCATCGCCACCACGAGGATCTCCGCGTTCAAGGTTTTCTGGGCCTCGGCGGCCGGCGGCGGGCGATAGCCGAAACAGGCGTTGGAGCCGCCGGTGCTGCGGTGGCCGATCGGGCCGAAACGAAAGGCCTCGACCAGACGTCGCGCCTGTTCGGGCGTATCGACATGCGGCACGACGATACCGAGGGCCCCGTTGTCGAGCGCGCGGGTGCCCTCATCGAGCGCGCCCGTGCAAATGCGCACGATCGGCACGACCCCCATCGGCAGTGCGGCCATGGCGATTTGTGCGATTTCGGGGGTCGAGATGGCACCGTGCTCCGCGTCGATGAACAGCCATTCGTAGCCGGCGGCCTTGGCAAGCAAGGGGACCGCCGAGCCGCGCAAATGGTGCACGCCGAGCCCGAGCGTCAGTTTGCCATCGCGTATACGCTTGAGTGCTTCGCTGCCGTAAAGCGCCATCTCGTTCCCCAGGTTGCCAGGCCGGTTGGACCTTCCCAATACTGCCCCTATCGATAGCACTTCGGCCTCCCCATCGAAAGGCGTCGAGGGGTTTGCCGCGCGATTGCGCAAGGCCATTCTCACGCAGCTTGCCTGGCGAGGCGGGGGGCACCCGCTGGCGGCGCCAGCGCGCGTTTATTTCGCGCCAGGCCGCCGCGGCGGCGGCTGCGAGCTAATCTTTGCCTGCTGCCTTTGCCGGCGCGCCGCCGGGCAGACCCTTGCTCCAGGTCGAGGGCGTGCCTTCGAAGCCCGAGTTGGCCCGCTTCGCCAGCCAATAGGCGTAGGCCGGCGGTACCAATTTGAATTGGGGATCGACGCCAAGTTTCTGCGCCGCGTCCATTGGCCAGCTCGGGTTGTGCATGATCTCGCGCGCGAGCGCGATGAGGTCGGCACGACCTTGCCTGAGGATGGCCTCGGCCTGATCGGCGTGCACGATGTGGCCGACGGCCATCGTCATGATATCCGCCTCGCGGCGAATTTTTTCCGCGTACGGCACCTGATAACCATACGACTTGGCGCGCGCGCCATCCATCGGCGAGTGGCCCAAGGTGCCGCCGGACGAGCAATCGATGACATCGACGCCCGCGCGCTTCAGCAGGCGCGCCAGCCTGACGCTCTCGTCGGGACCCCAACCGGCGTCGTCCTCACAGGACAGGCGCATGAACAGCGGCTTGTCGCTGGGCCAGGCGGCGCGCACGCACTCGGCAACCTCTAGGGCAAAGCGCATGCGGTTGGCTTCGCAGCCGCCGTAGGCGTCGCCGCGCCGGTTGGCGAGCGGGGACAGGAATTGGTGCACCAGATAGCCGTGTGCACCGTGAATTTCGATGAGATCGAAGCCGGCCTTGGCCGCCCGCAGCGCGGCCTCGCCCCATTTGGTCACCAAGTCACGCACCTCGCTCCTCGACAAGGCTCGCGGCGTCGGCGAATGCGCGCTGAAGGGCACGGCGCTCGGCGCCACCAGCTCCCAGCCGTCCCAATCGTAAATTTCGGGCTCGCTGCCCGTCAGCGGCGTGCCGCCTTCCCAGGGACGCCGCAGGCGCGCCTTGCGACCCGAGTGGCCGAGCTGAATGCCGGCAACGGCGCCATGCGCCTTGATGAAATGCGCGCACCGCGCCAGGGCGGGGATGAACGTGTCGTCCCACAGGCCGACATCACCGACCGTGCCGCAGCCGTTGCGCGCGATCTTGGTCGATTCCATGATGACCAGTCCAGCGCCGCCCTGGGCGTAGCGTCCGGCGTTGACGAGATGCCAGTCGGTGGCACGTCCTTCAACCGCCGCGTATTGATGCATTGGCGCGACCACCACCCGGTTCTTGAGCCTGACGCTCTTGATCGAAAGCGGCGTGAAGAGCAGGGGTTCGGCCATTTTTGCCAGTCCCATCGAAGCGAGGCCCGGTCCGGGCCCGGTTGCGCTCAGGCTCGCAGCCAGCCTGCCGATGGCAGCCTGTCCGCAGCGAGCCCTCTACATGCGAAAGACGCCGAAGCGGGGCGCCGGGATCGGCGCGTTGAGGGCGGCGGATAACGCCAAGGCCACCACGCGTCGCGTCTCTCCCGGCGTGATGATGCCATCGTCCCACAATCGCGCGGTGGCATAGTAGGGATGCCCCTCGCGCTCGAAATTCTCCAATACCGGCCGTTTAAACGCGGTTTCCTCTGGCGCGCTCCAGGTGCCGCCTTCCGCCTCGATGTTGTCGCGCCGCACCGTCGCCAGCACGCCGGCGGCCTGCGCGCCGCCCATCACCGAGATGCGCGCGTTGGGCCAGGTGAACAAAAAGCGGGGAGAATAGGCCCGCCCGCACATGGCATAGTTGCCGGCGCCATAGGACCCCCCGATGATCACGGTCAGCTTCGGCACCTGCGCACACGCCACCGCGGTGACCATCTTGGCGCCGTCCTTGGCGATGCCGCCCGCCTCCGCCGCCCGCCCCACCATGAAACCCGTGATGTTCTGCAAAAACAGGAGGGGAATGCGGCGCTGGCAGGCGAGCTCGATGAAGTGTGTGGCCTTGAGCGCCGTCTCCGAATAGAGAATGCCGTTGTTGGCGAGGATCGCCACCGGCAGTCCCTCGATATGGGCGAAGCCCGTCACCAGCGTCTGCGCATAGTTGGCTTTGAACTCATCCATCTCGGAGGCATCGACCAGCCGTGCGATCACCTCGCGCGTGTCGTACTGCGTCATCAGCGAGGCTGGCACGACACCGTCGAGCTCGGCTGGATCGTAGGCGGGGGGGCGCGGCTCGCGCAGGGTGATGTCCACCTGCTTGACGCTATTCAAGTTGGCGACGATGTTGCGGACGATATCGAGTGCGTGTTCGTCATTGAGCGCATAGTGATCGGCCACGCCCGACTGACGCGTGTGCACCTCGGCCCCGCCCAGCTCCTCCGCGCTTACCGTCTCGCCCGTGGCGGCCTTCACCAACGGCGGGCCGCCGAGAAAGATCGTGCCCTGTTTGCGCACGATGATCGATTCATCGGACATGGCTGGAACGTAAGCCCCACCGGCCGTGCACGAACCCATCACGCAAGCGATCTGCGGAATTCCGAGCGAGGAGAGCGTCGCCTGATTATAAAAGATGCGACCGAAGTGCTCGCGATCGGGAAACACCTCGGTGTGCTGCGGCAGGTTGGCGCCGCCGCTATCCACCAGATAGATGCACGGCAGCCGATTCTCGCGAGCGATTTCCTGCGCCCGCAAATGCTTCTTGACCGTGATCGGGAAGTAGGTGCCGCCCTTGATGGTGGCATCGTTGCACACGATCACACACTCGCGTCCCGAGACGCGCCCCACGCCGGTGATGATGCCCGCGGCATGGATGTCCTTGCTGTAAAGGTCGTAGGCCGCCAGCGGCGACAGTTCCAGAAATGGCGAACCCGGATCGATCAGTCGCAACACTCGGTCGCGCGGCAGCAGCTTGCCCCGCGCCGTATGTCGCTCGCGCAACCGCTCCGGCCCGCCCAGCGCCGCCGCGGCCCGTTTGGCCGCAAGGTCCCCGATCAAGGCCTGCATGGCCGCGGCATTGGCCTTGAACTCCTCGGACGCCGTCGAAACGGCAGATTGGACCTTCGGCATCTGCTCCCCTAGCGCTCGCTTTCGCGGTCGACGCACTCGCCCGACGGCGAGGACGCAAGGCCATCGCAAGTGTCCCGCCGCGGCATCGCCGACGCCGCGGGCGCCCGCCCGCTTGCTCGAGCCAGCGATGGGATCACGTTCTAGCCCGGGAGGCCGACGCATGCCATCGGCTCCGGGCCCAGGGTCGCGCAAACATGCTGGCGCAATAGGATCACGAACGCCCACCGCAGGCCTGGGGCGGGGGCGAGGACCGAGGGCGGGGGTGGCGAAAGCGTAAAAAAACAAAGGCCTTGTGCCGAACGGATGGATGCGCGCGCGCGCCCCGAGCGCATTGCGCCGCCACCCAACATTAAGGCGGCAGGCCGCCTGCGTTTAGTTCGGTCGGTGCGCGGCTAGCCGGCGCGCAGCCGGCGCACGAACGCCGCCACGGCCGCGCCGATCTCGTCGGGACTATCCTCCTGCACGAAGTGTAGACCCTTGATCGTCACCTCGGTCTGGTTCGGCCAGCGGCGGCAGAACTCGCGCTGACGGCCCACCAGGATCGAACCCGGCTCCGCATTGAGGAAGAGCTTCGGTATGGGGGAGGTCGCCAGCCAGCGCGCGTAATTCGCCACAATCGCCACCACCTCGGCCGGCGCGCCGGCAATGGGGATCTGACGCGGCCAGCTCAGCGTCGGGCGGCGGTCTTCACCCGGATTGGCGAAGGGGCGGCGATACTCGGCCATCTCCTCCTCGCTGAGTCGGCGCAGAATCGAGCCGGGCAGCACGCGCTCAACGAACATGTTTTTGGCGAGAATGAGGTCCTCGCCGGCCGGCGAGCGAAAGCCTTGAAAAGCCCGGCGCGCCTGGTCGGGCCAGTCGTCCCAGCCGAGCGGCATCACGATCGCTTCCATGTAAGCGAGCCCGGCCACGCGCCCCGCGTTCAAGTGCGCCCACTCAAAGCCCAGCGCCGAGCCCCAGTCATGCATGACAAGGACAACTTCATCGCCGAGATCGAGCTTGTCCCAGAGCGCAAACAGGTGGTCGCGCTGCTCGGCATAGCCGTAGCGTTCGGCCCCCGGCGGCGCCAGTTTGTCGCTATCGCCCATGCCGATCAGGTCGCAGGCGACGAGGCGCCCCAGGCCCTGGCAGTGGGGCATGACGTTGCGCCACAGGTAGGAGGACGTGGGATTGCCGTGCTGGAAGACGATGGCCTTTCCCTCGCCCTCATCGATAACGGCCATGCGCCGACCTTTGACTTCGACAAACCTCTTCTTGGCATAGGGTTGGGCGGCCGAGGACCGGGCGGCATGCGGCATTCGCGCGTCTCCGCGTCTTGGCCGGCGCTGTTGGCTTTGGCCGGTGGTTCTTAACCGCCGCGCTTTTGTCGGCGCTCTAACCCGCGTGGGGCGCGCAAGGATTGCACACAAACTGGGGGTGAGCTGACCGTGCGGCACCTCGTCGCGACCGCTGCCCCGTCGCCGCCGTTGCGCTTGGCTGCACGCAAGGCGCCTCCGCTTGGGGCGAGCGCAACGCAAGCCGTGCGGGCATCACATGTACAAGTCACCGCGGCCGCAGCGGTCCGCCATCTCGAAGAACACCCCCATGCGCACGGCATCATGGATGACCTTCAGCGAGGTGGCTTTGTCGCCGGCGATGGACCACAACAGGCGCATACTGCCGTCGATGTCCATCCCCGTTTGCCTGTGGCGGTAGTGGTATTGCACGCGACAGGCCAGTCCGTCGTCGCGCTTGGTGATCTGCAGCGGGGTAAACGCCAGCACCTCGTACTTATCCAAAAAGTCCGACAACCGATTGGAGAGGGTGTCCCTACCGCGCCCGGTACCCACAAACGAGGCCGACCCGTCGGGTGCGTTGACGGCAAACTCGATGTCCTCGGCGAAGCAGCGCACAGTCGCCCGCAGGTCGTTGGCCGCCCACGAGACGTGGATGGCTTCCAGAACCGCATAGTCCGTCGCATTCATACGCGCCTCCTCCCGGTGGCAGCGGCGTAGAGTGTTCCTGACCGACAGTCGAGATCTCGGCGCCCCTCTTGTCCCACTTGTGGTAATTTTATGCCAGTTTGCGTGGCCTGAATACAACCACGCCGCGCCGCCACCGGCAACAAATTGTGCATGGGACCCCGTCGCTCGCGGCACCGGCAGGCGCCTTGCAAACCCTACGATGATGGCCCCATCACCGGGCAGGCAGACGACCTGTGGGGGCGCCGCCCGACGGGGCGGGCTTTTACTCGGGCATTAAACTCGCCCCGTCAAGGGCCGACGGGAGGCAAGCTTCACCCCGACGCCGTTCAGCCCATTTTTTTCTGGGTTTTGAGTGCATTAACCTTGTTGGTGCGACGGCCTAGCTTGGGCGCGGCACGGCCGCGGGATCCTCCACGCGGCGCGATCTGCCTTCAAAAAAGGCACCCCTCTCGATCGCCAGCATCCTATGGAAAATATCGCCCTCGACATGGCTGGCGGCCTCCAGTGTTACCTTCTTGCCGCGAATCGATCCGGCGACGGAGCCGCGCACCACGACGTCGTCCGCCAACAGGTTGCCGGTGATGCGCGCCGCCTCCCCGACCACAATGCGCATGGCGTGCACATCGCCTTCGATGGCGCCGTCGATTTGCACCTCGCCACGCAACTCCAGGTTGCCCTTGATCGAAAGCTCGCTACCCACGACGGAGGCTGCGCCTGCCGGCCCCGGCAGCGGCCGCCCGCTCACAGCTTCCCCCGCACCAACAACAGGCCTTTGCGTGCTGCTGCCGGCGCCGCCTCCTGTGCCCTCCTTCTCCGTGCGTTTTGTGAACATTTTCAACTCAACTCCACTCGCTCTTCACAACAGCTCATAGCACGGACGCTCGCCGCGGTCATCGTCGAGAGCCGACGCCGCGGCGGCAGGGGCGGCCCTTGGTTGGCTTGCGCGTGGGGTGCTAAGCTTTCGCCGCAACGATTGGGGGAGGCCAAGATGTGGCGATGGGCAGGACTTGCAGTTGTGTTGTCGATGGCTGCCGCCGGCACGGCGGCGGCGCAGATTGCGGTGTCGGCCAACGATGCCAAGGTGAAGTTGGTCGACGGCAAGGTGGTGGTTGAGAAGGATCCTCAGCCCGACACCGTGTCGATCATCGATTTGCGCGCCAATCCGCCGAAGCTGCTGGCCGAGATCGCGGTCCCCAACAGCGTCGTCGGCCCGCCGCTCAACGTGGCCGTGTCGCCGCGCGAGGATATCGCGCTCATCACCTCCAACCAGAAGATCGATCCTGCCGATCCAAGCAAGACCATCGCCGACGACAAACTGACGGTGGTCGAGCTGCAGTCGCTGAAGCCAACCCTTGTCACCCGCGTCAAATCCGCCGTCGGCGTCGGCAAGAGCGCAACCGGCACGCCCAAGGTGCTCGCCACCTTGCAGGCCGGCAAGGGGGCAGCCGGCGTCTCCATCAACAAGGCCGGCACCCTCGCCCTGGTCGCCAACCGCGAGGAGGGAACCGTCTCGGTCTTCAGCATCAGCGGCACAACCGTAACGCCCGCCGGCAAGGTGAGCGTCGGTGGCGAGAAATCGGGCCCGAGCTCGGTGATCTTCGATCCGGATGGAAAGAGCGCGCTCGTCACGCGCGATGCCGACCACCGCATCACCCAACTGAGCATCGACGGCAGCAAGGTGGAGGTCAGCAAGCGCGAGATTGCCGCCGGCTTGCGTCCCTATGGTCTCGATATCAGTTCGAAGGGCGAGGTGGCGGTGGTGGCCAACATCGGTGTCGGCGGCGGCGATGCCGATACCATCAGCCTGATCGATCTCAAGCTTGAGCCGCCGCGCGTGGTTGCAACCTACACCGTTGGCCAGACCCCCGAAGGCATCAAGCTTTCCCCCGACGGCAAATTCGTCGCCGTCACCGTTATGAACGGCTCGAACAAGCCGGCAAACTCGCCCTTCTTCAACGGCAACGGTCTGTTGCAGATCTGGTCGCGGACCGGCACCCAGCTGACCAAGACCGCCGAGCTCCCGATCGGGCGCTGGTGCCAGGGCATCGCCTGGTCGGCCAATGGTAAGACGCTGTTGGTGCAGTGCATGGTCGAGGAAGAGATCAATGTGATCCGCTTCTCCGGCCTCGCCGGCCGCTCGCTGCAAAAAGTGGGCTCGATCAAAACCAAGGGGGGACCGGCCGGCATTCGCACCGCCGAACCCTAGGCGCGGGACTAGTCACGGGGACACCACGGGCGTAAGCACACGCGGGTGGAAGAAACGCTTGCCATTCGCCCGATCGCGGAGCTGAGCAACGGCAACGCCGCCGCCAACGACCGCGCCCGTTGCTTGGCCGTCGGGGGCCGCGGCGAGCCATCGTTCGCCGCCGCCGAAATCATTGCGCGCAATCGAAGCGGGACAACGCGGCGCCGGCTGTCGGTGCTCGAGTTGCGCGCCGACCCGGACCCCCGGCTGGCCCAGCTGCTGGCCCAGCTGGAACGTCCCCGCGCCGCCATCGCCGGCCTCGGTTTCGAGGCGCCGCGCATCATGGGCATTGTCAATGTGACGCCCGACAGCTTTGCCGATGATGGGCGCTATTTCGACACCGCCGCCGCGGTCGACCATGGCTTGCGCCTCGAGGCCGAAGGCGCCGATATCCTCGATATCGGCGGCGAGTCGACGCGGCCCGGCGCCGCGCGCATCGATGTCGAGGAGGAATGCCGCCGCGTCCTGCCGGTAATCGATGCGCTCCAGGCCCAGGCCCGGCTGCCGCTCTCGATCGACACGCGCCATAGCGAGGTCATGCGCCGCGCCACCGCGGCCGGCGTACGGCTTATTAACGACGTCTCGGCCCTGCGGCACGATCCCTCGAGCCTGGCGACCGTGGCCCAAACCGGCGCGCCGGTCATCTTAATGCATGCCCAGGGCGATCCCGCCACCATGCAGGATGCGCCATGGTACGCCGATGTGGTGCTGGACGTTTATGACTTTTTCCGTGAGCGCATCGCGGCAAGCGAGGCGGTGGGCATTCCGCGCAGCCGCCTGATCCTCGACCCCGGCATCGGCTTTGGCAAAACGCTGGCGCACAATCTGGCGCTGCTGGGCTCGCTCAGCCTCTTTCATGCCTTGGGATGTGTCGTAATGCTCGGGGCCTCGCGTAAAAGTTTTATCGGCCACCTGACCGGCGCACCGGCGCCGGACCGGCTGCCCGGGTCGCTGGCGGCCGCCCTCATTGGCGCCGCTCAAGGCGTGCAGATCCTGCGCGTGCACGACGTGGCCGCGACCCGTCAGGCCTTGGCGGTCTGGCAGGGGGGATAAGGCGACAGCTTGGGCCGGCGCGGCCGCGCCCCACCGAGCCTTAGGGCGGCCAGCCCTGCGCGGGCCTGTGCAAAGGCCGATCAGCGGCTCGCAAGCGGCTGGCAAATTGGTGTAATCTCGGTTCGACCCCGAACCCTCCCGGCCCGGGCCAGGCGGCGCGATCGCAACCGACGACGTTGGCGCCCGTGACTGTGCGCGGCACGGCGCCTTAGATTTGCAAGCGAGGCAACAGGATGACGCAGCGGTACTTCGGAACGGACGGGATCCGCGGCCAGGCGAACCGCCCCCCCATGACCTCGGAGATCGCGCTCAAGGTCGGCATGGCAGCGGGCAAGTACATCACCGACGGTAGCCACCGGCATCGCGTCGTCATCGGCAAGGACACGCGCCTTTCCGGCTACATGATCGAATCCGCGCTCATGTCGGGGTTCACGGCGGTGGGCATGGACGTGTTCTTGCTGGGTCCAATGCCGACACCCGCCGTTGCCATGCTGACGCGCTCGCTGCGCGCCGACCTCGGCGTCATGATCTCGGCATCGCACAATCCCTTCGACGATAACGGCGTCAAGATCTTCGACCGCGACGGCTACAAGCTCTCCGACGAGGCCGAGCGGCAGATCGAAAAGCTGATGGACACGCCGAGCTCAGAGTTGCTGGTGGCCCCCGAGCGCATTGGCCGCGCCAAACGCATCGACAGTGCCCAGGAGCGTTATGTCGAGTACGCCAAGCGCACATTGCCCCGCAACATCGGCCTCAATGGCTTGCGCGTGGTCATCGACTGCGCCAACGGCGCGGGCTACGAAGTGTCCCCCAATGCCTTGTGGGAGCTAGGCGCGGAGGTCATCAAGATCGGCGTCGAGCCGAACGGCCTCAACATCAATCTGAAGTGCGGCTCGACCTCGCCGGAAACGCTCGGCGACAAGGTCCGTGAAATGCGCGCCGACATTGGCATCGCGCTCGATGGCGATGCCGATCGCGTCGTCATCGTCGATGAAAAGGGTCGCATTGTCGACGGCGACCAGATCATGTGCGTGATCGCCGAAAGCTGGCACAAAAGCGGCCGCTTGCACGGTGGCGGCGTCGTCGCCACCGTCATGTCGAACCTCGGCATGGAGCGCTACCTCGACGGTCTGGGCCTGACGCTCGCGCGCACGCCGGTCGGCGACCGCCATGTCGTGGAGTACATGCGCAAAAACGGCTACAACATCGGCGGCGAGCAGTCGGGCCACATCGTGCTGTCGGACTTTGGCACCACCGGTGACGGCTTGGTGGCTGCCCTGCAGGTGCTGGCGGTGGTGGTTGCCACCGGCAAACCCGTGGGCGAGGTGTGCACCCGGTTCCAGCGCCTGCCGCAGATCCTGCAGAACGTCAAATACGTCAACGGCTCGCCGCTGGAACAGGCCGAGGTGCGCAAGGCCATCGACGCGGGCAAGGAGCGCCTCGGCGCGCAGGGACGTCTCGTCATCCGCCCGTCGGGTACCGAACGCGTCATCAGGGTGATGGGCGAAGGCGACGACGAGCGCCTGTTGCAACAAGTGGTGGGGGAGATTTCCGAGGCCGTGCGCAAGGCCGCCGATCGGCCCTGACCGACAAAAGCGCGCCCCCACAGCGCGCGCCCCCGAGGGTTGGGCGCGGTGCGGCCTGCGAGGGCCGAAAAAAAGGGCATCCCGGGCAGGGCTGTAGCCTCCCCTTCTTTGCCTTTGAGAGCCGCGCCAGCCCCGGCGGGCTCCGCCGCTGGGATCGCGCCAGGCACGAAAAAAGCTGAAGCACAGAAGCGCCCCTCGCCGACGCCCCGCGCTTGAGCGCGCCGGGCCGCTCTGGCAAGATCGCCTCGGCCATAAGAGAAGCGTGATGGCGGTCGGGCAAGCCGTACCAGTTGTGAGCGCCGAGGGACCATGACGGTCATTCCGTTTCGAGAGCGACGCTCGCGGCGGCCGCCCGGGCGGCCCGTCGAACCGCCGCCCGCGCTTGGGCATGCCTCGGTCTCGGTCGCCGCTGGCGAGGAGGACGCCGAGTTCTACCGTATACGCGCCCGGCAGAACTGGGCGGTGCTGGCTCTCGTCGTCATCCTGGTGGTGGGGGGCGCCTGGCTCATCGACCGGTTGGCAGCCTTTTCACGCGCTCTGGCCTGCTATGAGTTCGGGCACCGCAACTGCATGCCGCTCAAGATCGACCCGTCGCCGCGCTGATCAGCTAAGCGCGCCGGCGTGCGCTGCCTGGCCCACGTCTGGGCTTAGCTCCGCGCGAGCTGTGGGCCTATCCCTGGCCGCCGCTGAGCCCGCCGAGCTGGGCATGAATGCTGCTGGCGAGCTGCATCAGCTCGGTGCGGTCGAGGCGACCGGCAAGCGCATAAGCCAGCGAGCGGTCGATCCAATAGAAGGCGGCGCAATCGCCGCGCTCGGCAAAGCGGAAGGCAGCGTCCGTGAGACCGGCCTCCTTGCGCACGTAGAGCGTCAAGCGCCGTCCGGTCGCATCCTCGTACATGAATTGCGCGGCGGCCTGGCCGCGGTCGGGCAGCAGCCGGCCGCCGACGAGCTTCCAGCCATGTGCATTGAGTTCGGGGGCCCGCACGTCCGTGCCAAGGCGGCGCGTCAACCACTGCACCAGATGTTTTTCTTCCGCGGCACCGACCTCGACGGGATGGCGCACTTCGGGCACAAACACCTGGTGCGCGCTGAAGGCGTTCGCCACGAAGGCCGGCTGGCGCCCGGCCTCCCCGCGCCCCAAGGCTCCCACCGCGTACCCGGCAACGGCGCCGGCAAGCAGAAGCCCGGCGATGCCGAGTGCCCGGGCCGCCTGGGCGGGCGCCCAGCGGCGGCGGCGGTGGGCCGCGCGGGCCGCCAGCGCGGCCATCCCGGCGGGGATGGGCTCTTCAAGGACATGGGCGTAGTGCTGCGTCAGGCGGTCATTGAGATCGGCGATCGCCCGCGCAAACCGCAACTCCTCGGGGGCCGTCGCCAGCGCCGCCTCAACCTCGGCAGCCTCCGTGCCCACCAGTTCGCCGTCCACGAAGGCGTTGAGCTCGGCCTCGCTGATGCGTCGCCCGCCGCTCACTTGACCCTCCGCAGGCCGGCAAGCTCGGCTTCCGTTTCAAGGCCATAGGCCAGCAAGGTGCGCAACCGGTCGCGCCCACGCGCCAGTCGGGACATCACGGTTCCTATGGGAATCGACAACACCTCGGCCGTTTCCGCGTAACTTAGGCCTTCAAGGCCCACCAGCAGCACCACCTCGCGCTGATCGGCCGTCAATAGCTGCAGCGCCCGATCGAGATCGCCTCCGCTTGCCCCATCCGCCGCCGGCGCCGACTGTTCGGGACCGAGGCTGTCGAGGCCGACGTGCGGCGGCCGGCGCGATCTGCGGCGCAAGCCGTCCACGTGCAGGTTATGCAGTATAGAAAACAACCACTTACGCGGACTGTCTCCATCCCGCCATTGCCCCAGGCGCGCCAGCGCGCGCTCGAGCGTATCCTGGATCAGATCATCGGCCTCGCCGCTGTCGCCGACCAGGGCCCGCGCGTAACGCCGCAAGCGTGGAATTTCTGCCGCAACGGCATCCCGGCGAGAGGTCACGCGCACGTCCTTTCCTACTGGCCGGCACACAGTAGGACTTATGCCAGCAGACGATCGTGGCCTCCAATTTATTCCGCAAGACGAATCAAAATAAAGTGCAGGTCGAGGCGTTGAAACCGCGCGTCGCCTCGTTAAAGTTGGCGCTTGCACGAATCCACCTTCGTGCGCAACGGGCGGGCTGCGGAGAGTCCTCGAGGGTTGAGGTTGCCGCGCCGGCAATTTCTCGGGAGGAATTTACATGCTACGCGTCGTCGCCGCTGCTGCGGCCCTCGCCATCGGGGCAACCGTGGTGCTTGCCCAGAATGCTGCCGTCATCGACCAGCGCAAACAGACCATGAAGGCGTTTGGTGGAGCGGCCAAGAGTGGCGGTACCATGGCCAAGGGTGATGCCCCCTTCGACCTCGCCAAGGCGAAGGAGTCGCTGCAAACGATTCAGACCAAGGCCGGCGAGGCCAAAAACCTATTTCCCGATGAACTCCAAGACGGGTGAAACCGACGCCCTGCCAGAGGCTTTCGCCAACAAGGCCGACCTGATGACGAAGTTCGACAAACTGGCCGCCGACGCCAAAGCCGCCGAGGCCGCGATCAAGGACGAGGCGAGCTTCAAGGCCGAGTGGCCGAAAGTGACGAGCAACTGCGGTGGCTGCCATAAGGCCTACCGCAAACCCCCACCGCAAAAGTAGTCCGCGGGTCGCCTGTGGTCTTTCACCGTTCGGAAGCCGCCGGCGGCAAGGGTCCAATACCCAAGCGCGCGAGCCGACCTCGCGCGCTTTTGTGTCTGCTGGCGCTCGGCATGGTCGCGCCGCGGATGGAGGCCACATGCGCCTAAGCAGGATCGTCATGGCGCTGGCGCTTCTGCTCGCTGCCGGCGCCGGCCTGTTCTATCTGCTCACCATGCCGAAGGCGGCCGTAACCGGCGCGCTGCCCCCGCGCACCGCCGATCTCGCCAACGGCGAGATCATGTTCAACGCCGGGGGTTGCGCCTCCTGTCACGCCACTCCCAAGCAGGAGGACACCCGACGGCTCGGCGGCGGGCTCGCACTCAACACCGCGTTTGGACGCTTTTATGCGCCCAACCTGTCGTCCGATGCGGCGCATGGCATCGGCGCCTGGTCGCAAGAAGCCTTCGTCAATGCCATGCTGCGCGGCATCGGACGCAACGGCGAACACCTCTACCCGGCTTTTCCTTATACCTCCTATCAGCGCATGACGCTCGACGACGTCCGCGACCTGTTTGCCTTTTTGCGCACGCTGCCGCCCGACGCGACACCAAGTCGGCCGCACGAATTGCCGTTCCCATTCAATGTGCGACGCGGGCTCGGCCTGTGGAAGCTGCTCTATCTCGACGGCAAGATGTTTGCGCCCGATCCGTCCAGAACCGCCGCGCTCAATCGCGGTGCCTATCTCGTCGAGGGACCGTCGCATTGCGCGGAGTGCCACAGCGGCCGCAACATCCTGGGCGGCATCATCCCCGCGCAGCGCTTCGCCGGCGGCCCCCATCCCGAAGGCAAAGGCTTCATTCCAAATATCACGCCCGGCGAAAACGGCCTCGGCGCCTGGTCCGAGAAGGATATCGCCTATCTGCTCGAGACGGGGACCACGCCGGACTACAATTCGGTCGGCTCGAGCATGGCCGATGTGGTGATCAACACCGGCAAGCTGCCGGCGCAGGATCGCGAGGCCATGGCGGCCTATCTGAAGACCTTGCCGCCGCGCGCGGGCAAGGCGCCAGCCAAAAAACCTTAAAACAGCGCGCGCTTGACGCCACGCCAGCTGCCGGCGCGCACACGCGCCGTTGCTCGCGACAGCCCAATAGGATCCGGCGCCACCCAGTGGCGGAAGCCCCCACGCCTCGCGCCTCCCCATCAGGCCGCTGGCCGCGGTCGCGCCAATAGTGCAGGCTCCTTGGCCAGCTTTTCTCCTCGGCCCTTTGCCAGCAAGGACACACGCCATGTTGCTGCAGGCCCAAAGCGTAATTGGCATCCTGGTGCTGCCGCTGATCGCCTGGGTGCTGTCGGAGAAACGCCGGGCCCTGCCAGCCCATCGGCTGGCGCGGATCGTGCTCGCTGGCACCGCTCTGCAGCTCGCCATCGCCGCGATCATGCTCAACGTGCCGGCCTCGCGCGCCCTGTTCGACTGGGCCGCCGGTTTGGTCGCGGCCCTGCAATTGGCCACCAATGCCGGCGTGCGGCTGGTGTTCGGCTACGTCGCCGGCGGCCCGGCACCTTTTGCCGTCACCCAGCCCCAGAACAGTTTCATTCTGGCCTTCCAGGCCTTGCCGATCATCCTCGTCATCAGTGCGCTGTCGCGCCTATTCTATCACTGGGGCGTGCTGCAGTGGGTGGTGCGCTGGATCGGCCGCGGCCTGCAATTGGTCCTTGGCGTCAGCGCTCCCGTCGGCATCTCGGCGGCCGCCAATATTTTCGTCGGCATGGTCGAGGCACCCCTGCTGGTGCGCCCCTATCTCGCGCACATGAGCCGCGGCGGCCTGTTTGCCACCATGACGGTCGGCATGGCCGGCGTCGCCGGCACCGTCCTCGCCCTCTATGCCTCAATATTGGAGCCGGTGCTGCCGGGTGCGGCCGGCCATCTGATCGTTGCCTCCGTCATCAGCGTGCCGGCCGCCCTGATGCTCGCGGAGCTGATGGTGCCGCAAGGCATCGACGCCGGCGCGGCCGAGCCCGCCGCCGACATCCTCATCGATGACCCGCCGCAGTCGAGCATGGATGCGATCGCGCAAGGCACACGCGAGGGCGTCGAGCTCGTCGTCAATGTCACGGCGATGCTGATCGTCATCGTCGCCCTGGTGGCGCTCGCCAATCAGCTGCTCGCCCTCGTCGGCCGCCCGTTTGGCCTCAGCCCCACGCTCGAACAGATGCTGGGCTGGGCCTGTGCTCCCCTGGCCTGGCTGATCGGCATTCCGTGGTCGGAGACCACCACCGTTGGCAGCTTGCTCGGGGTAAAGACGGTGCTCAACGAACTCATCGCCTATCTGCAGCTCGCCGGCAGCGCCGGCGAAGCGCTCTCGCCGCGCTCGCGCCTGATTCTGACCTACGCCCTGTGCGGTTTTGCCAATCTGGGGAGCCTCGGCATCTTGATCGGCGGCATGGTGGCGATGGTACCGGCGCGCCGCGCCGAGATCGTGAGCCTCGGCGCCCGCACGCTGGTCTCGGGCACGCTTGCCACCTTGATGACGGCGGCGGTCGTCGGCGCCCTGACGCCGCCCCCCTGAGCACCGGCTGCGCCAGCCGGTTCGTGAGGGCATCGGGCCGCGCCGGCCTGACCCTTTGGACGCCGTCACTGGCCGACATGGGCAATCGGCGCCCTTCCCACCAGGGCGAAGCCAGGGCACCCTGCAGCCAAACAGCGATGATTGGAGGAGCGCATCATGACGAAAAAACAGGTGGCCGTGATCACGGGGGGCGCCAGCGGCATCGGCGAGGCAACGGCCCGGCGTTTTGCCGCCGACGGCTATGCCGTCGCCATTCTCGACCAAAACCAAGAGGCCGGTGCAGCGGTGGCGACTTCGCTTGGCGGCAACGCCAACTTTTATGCCTGCGACGTTACCGATGCCCGGCGGCTTGAGTCCTTGGCGGCCAAGGTGGAGGCCGAGCTAGGCCCGGCCGACGTGCTCGTCACCTCGGCTGGGCTCATTCCCAATAGCGAAGGCATCATGGACATGGACATGGCGGCGCACGACCGCATGTGGCAGGTCAACTACAACGGCACGGTGCACGCCTGCCGATCCTTCGCCCGCCAGATGATTTTGCGGCAGCGCGGTGCCATCGTCACCCTCGGCTCCATCAACAGCCGCATGCCGCTGCCGATCCCGGCCTACAACATGGGCAAGGCGGCCATCGAGCGGCTGACGCAGCTGTTGGCCGTCGAACTCGGCCGGCACGGCATTCGCGTCAACAGCGTGGGGCCGACCTACGTGATGACGCCGCCGCTGCGCGCCAAGGTCGCATCGGGCCAGCGCGACTTGAACAAGATCATGGCGGTGCATGCCCTCAAGCAGTTGCCGGAGCCCAAAGACATTGCCAACGCCATCGCCTTCCTGTGCTCGGACGCCGCGGCCACCATCACGGGCATCCTGCTGCCCGTCGACGCCGGTTGGCTCGCCGGCGTCAGCTATCGCACCTACGCCGGTGGGGTGCCGTGGCAGGAGTGAGGGCCGGCCCGAGCCTCCGTTCGGGTTGTCGCCGCCGGGACGGCGAGCGGGTGCGGCGCTCGGCTCAGGCCGTACTTGGCCGCATTCCCAATCCCAAGTAGTCCGCGCCGATCCGGCGTCACCGCCCTTGTCTAGTGGACGTTGCCGCAAAAGCGCTGAATGCGCTTGCAGGCTTCCTCCAACACCTCGATCGAGGTGGCATAGGAAATGCGGAAGAACGGGCTCATGGCAAAGGCCGAACCGTGCACGCAGGCAACGTCCTCCTCCTCCAGCATGGCCAGCACGACGTCCTGATCGGTGGAGAGCTTGGCGCCCTTGCCCGAGGTCCTGCCGATCAGGCCCTCGCACGATGGATACACGTAGAAGGCCCCCTGCGGCTTCGGGCACTTCAGGCCCTTGGCTTGGTTGAGCATGGAGACCACGAGGTCGCGCCGCTCCCGGAACGCCTGATTGTTGCGCGGGATGAAGTCCTGCGGGCCATTGAGGGCCTCGACGGCGGCCCACTGTGTGATCGAGGACGGATTGGATGTCGACTGCGACTGCAATTTGCACATGGCTTTGATGAGGGGCTCGGGGCCCGCACCGTAGCCAAGCCGCCAACCGGTCATGCAATAGGTCTTGGACAGACCGTTGAGCGTCAGCGTGCGCTCATAGAGGCCTGGCTCGACCTGCGCCGGCGTATAGAACTTGGCCTCGTCATAGATCAAGTGCTCGTAGATATCGTCGGTCAACACCCACACGTGCTTGGCCTTGGGCTGCATCAGCACGTCGGTCAAGGCTTTGAGCTCGGCCCTGGAATAGGCCACGCCCGTCGGATTGCACGGCGCATTGAACACGAACCACTTGGTCTTCGGCGTGATGGCGCGCGCGAAGGCCTCCGGCTGCAGCTTGTAGCCGTCCTCGAGCCGGCACGGTACAAACACGGGCTTGCCGCCACCCAGCAGCACGATGTCGGCGTACGACACCCAGCAGGGCGCCGGGATCACCACCTCATCGCCCGGATTGAGCGTGGCCACTAGGGCGTTATAGAGCACCTGCTTGCCGCCGGTGCCCACCGACACCTGTGAGGGGCGATACTCGAGGCCGTTCTCGCGCTTGAACTTGGCGACGACGGCCGCCTTCAACTCCGGAATTCCGTCGACGTCGGTGTACTTGGTCTTGCCCTCGCGCAAGGCCTTGACGGCGGCCTGCTTGATGTTCTCGGGCGTATCGAAGTCGGGCTCACCGGCGGAGAGCGAAATGACGTCGCGACCTTTGGCCTGCAGCTCGCGCGCTTTGGTCGCCATACCGATGGTCTGGGACGGCTGGATGCGGTTCACACTGTCGGCGATGAAGCCCATGGGTGCCTCGTTTGACTGCGATTTTGGCGCCGCGATGCGCAAACGGCGCGGAAACTACGCTGCGATGCCCGCGAGTTCAAGGGATATGTGTCGATCTCCGATCGGCGAGGGTAAATATCCGAAAAAGCCTGGCCTCATGCTATCACTGCCGCCGAGGAGAGCCCCATGCGCCAGCCTGCCAGCCCCGCCACCGTCATCGGCGGACCCGTTTCGCCCTTCGTGCGCAAGGTGCTGGCGGTGTGCGAGGCCAAGGGCGTGCCCTACAGGCTCGATCCAATTGTTCCCTTTTTCGGCGATGACGGCTTCAGCGCCATTTCGCCGCTGCGGCGCATCCCCGTCTATATCGATGATGCGGTCACGCTCTGCGACAGCACCGTCATCTGCGAGTATCTCGAGGATCGCTATCCGACGCCACGCCTGTTGCCGCCCGGTCCCGCCGCCCGCGCGCAGGTCCGCTGGGTGGAGGAGTTTGCCGACACGCGCCTTGCCGACGTCTGCATTTGGCGCATCTTCTATCAGGCGGTCATCCTGCCCTTCGTCTTCGGCAAGGCGCGTGACAAGGCGAAGATCGCCAAGACTGTCGCCGAGGATCTGCCGCAGGCGCTCACCTATCTGGAAGGGATGGCGCCGGCCCACGCATTTCTGGCTGGTGAGCTGTCGCTGGCGGATATCGCGGTGGCCGTGGTGTTCGCCAATCTCAAGTGGGCGCGGGTCTTCCCCGAGCCGACACGCTGGCCGAAAACGCTGGCTTGGGTCGAACGCACCACCCTCACGCCCGGCCTCGCCAAAATCACCGGGCTCGCCGAGCGGTTGATGCAGACGCCAACGGCCCAGCATCGCAGCGCGCTTGCCGACCTGGGCGTTGCCTTGACGGATACCAGCTTGGCTGCGGTCGCACCCCGACCCGGCGTGATGCCGCTGGGCTGAGCGGTGGGCGAGCCTCCCAACCGGGACGGGACGGGCGCGGGCTGGGGCACGCCCTCGACGCTGTCCCGCTCCCGCTTGCCGGGCTTGCTCGCCCGCGTCGTACACGTCGAGCGCAATGAGATCGCCGGCCTGCTCTGGTCTTTTGCCTTCTTCTTTTTCGTCTTGTGCGCTTACTACATCATCCGCCCACTGCGCGATGAAATGGGCGTCAGCTTGGGACCGGAACGCCTGCAGTGGTTGTTCTCGGCGGTGTTCGTGGTGATGCTGGCCGCGGTGCCGCTATTCGGCTGGGTCGTCTCCTCGTTCGCGCGTCGGCGTATCGTTCCCATCGTCTACGGCTTCCTGATCGCCAACCTGTTGGCCTTCTGGGGGCTGTTTCATCTGAGCGCGCACGGCGCCGTCGTTGCCGGCACCTTCTTCGTTTGGGTCAGCGTCTTCAACCTCTTCGTGGTCTCCCTGTTCTGGAGCCTAATGTCGGAGCTCTACCGCAGCGAGCAGGCCACGCGGCTTTACGGCTTCATTGCCGCCGGCGGCAGCGCCGGCGCGCTGGCCGGGCCCCTGCTCACCCAAAGCCTGGTCGGCATCGTCGGGCCGACCAACCTATTGCTGGTGTCGGCGGTGCTGCTGCTCGCCGCCACCAAGGCGGCCCTGGTGCTGCGCGGCCTGTTCGCCGGGCACGGCGCGCGGCAGGGCGAAGATCGGCCGTTGGGCAAGGGCCTGTTGGCCGGGGCCATCGCCGTGTGGCGCTCGCCCTACCTGTTTCGCATCGCCCTTTGGATCCTGATCGCCAACCTGGTGTCGACGCTGTTCTACCTCGAGCAGGCGCGCATCGTCGGGGAAACGCTGGCCGACCGCACGCAACGGGTGCAGCTCTTTGCGCGCCTCGATCTGACCGTCAGCCTTGCCACCATCCTGGCCCAGGTGTTCTTGACCTCGCGCGTGCTGGCTCGCTTCGGCCTTGCCAGGGCCATCGCCGTGCTGCCGACCTTCGCCGGCCTCGGCCTCGTCGGCCTGGCGCTGTCGCCGACGCTGGGGGTGATCGTCAGCATTCTGGCCATTGAGCGGGCCTTGGCCTTCGCCATTAGCAATCCCGCCGTCAAGGTGCTCTATACCGTGCTCGAGCCGGAAGCAAAGTATAAGGCGCAGAACTTCAACGACACGGTGGTCTTTCGCGCCGGCGACGCCGCCTCGGGCTGGATCTTCAACAGTCTGGCCAAGAGTTTGGGCCTGAGCCTTGGCGCCGTCGCCGCCCTCAGCCTGCCCTTGGCGCTGCTGTGGGTGGCGCTGAGCCTGATATTGGGACGCCAGCACGCCGAGCGGACCGCCAAGGGGACTTGAAGGCAACGCTTGTTCGGTCCCTCGCCTCAGTGCAGCTCGTAACAATAGACGACCTGGCGCGGGTTGCGCATGACGTCGATCAGTACCGAACATTGCACCAAATAGCTCTGGTTCTTGTTCTTGAACAGGATCAGCGACCGGTTCTCCCAAGCGGCAACGTAGCCGGCGACCTCCCAGCCGTCGGCGACGAGCTTTTCAATGGTGGGGGCCGGCTGGGGGGCGGCCTGGCCAGCCCAGAGCAGCATGGCCAGGCTGGCGCCGGCGAGCCGCATCGGCAGGGTGCAAATTGCCTCAATGCGCATGGGCACACCTCCCGGAGAACCGGCGATGGCAAAGCCGCCACCGTGCGCGGCCCCTACATCGGCGGCGCCACCCCACGGCCGACATTGACCCGCCCGGCTTGCAAGGTGCCATCCGGTTGCTTGTTGGCCGCGGAAACGAAAATTTTTGCTCCGGGCTTGAGCTCGCCGACCTCGCCCGGCACGTAGAGGACGATGGGGATGCCGGCGGGGATGGCAATCTTCTTTTCACCGTCCTTGTATTTGAGGGTCACCATCTGGCCGTCGCTCGCGGCGGCGGTGGCCTCGACATTGCCGTTGGTCATGGTGCTTGAGGCCTGCAAATCCCAGCCGCGATGACCGTCGCCGACACCGCGCATGGATTCGGGAAAAATGTGCACCTCCAGGGCCTTCTGGCTGCCGTCAGCCTGCGGCATGCCGGCGACGCCGATGTAGGTGCCCTGTTTGATGTCGGCGGGCGTTGCCTGCACCAGGGCGACCACGGCGGCGTTGGGGGCAAGCTTCAGCTTCAATTCGGCGCCGTCGCGCGCCTTGACGAGGTAGGTGTCGCCTTCGACCTTTTCGATGGTTCCGCGGATGCGAACCGGCGCGTCCTGGGCCGAGGCCGAGGACCCGGCCAGCGACCCGGCCATGCACAAGGCCACGCCGAGCCCGAGCGTCATCGCCGTGAGCGGGCGCACAAAATGTTGCAGCATCGTCATCCTCCCGAAGTTCCGAGCCGTATCCATGCCAGATGAACGCTGCGACCGCGGAATTTAGTCCACTTGCACGAAACATTGATGAGGCGCACGCTTCCCCGCGGGGCAGTATGCTTCGGCAAAGCGCGAGCAAGAAGCAGGCCACAGGCTTCAGAAAAGAAGCGCAAACCTCATGAGCATGTCGACGACTGAGACGACCACCCGGGACCTCGGCCCGATCCATCCGCTCTACGTGCGGATCACGCATTGGATTAACGCCATCGCCGTCTTCATCATGCTCGGATCGGGTTGGCAGATCTACAATGCCTCGCCGTTATTCGCCTTCGCCTTTCCGCCGAGCCTCACGCTTGGCGGCTGGCTCGCGGGGGGACTGCTTTGGCACTTCGCCGGCATGTGGCTGTTCGTCGCCAACGGCCTCCTCTACCTGGCGCTGGGACTGAAGAAAGCCCACTTCCGCCGCAAGTTCCTGCCGATCCGGGCCGCCGACGTCGTCGGCGATCTCGGCGCCGCGCTCACGGGCCGGCTCAGTCATGCCGATCTCGCCGTCTACAATGCGGTGCAAAAGCTTTTCTACCTCGGCGTCCTCATTGCCGGCGTCGTCATCGTCGCCTCGGGCCTCGCCCTGTGGAAACCGGTGCAGTTCAAGGAGCTGGCAGCCCTGTGCGGTGGCTACGAGGGCGCCCGGCTCGTGCATTTTTTTGCCATGACCAGCATCGTGCTGTTCCTTGTCATCCATGTGCTGATGGCGGTCTTGGTACCGCGCAGCCTGCGCGCCATGATCCGTGGTCATTGAGGAGCGATTGATGCGCCAAGCTCGCAAGCGTGTTGCAGGGGTGGATGCCGAGCGCCTCGTCAACGACGCAGCGAGGCTGCTACCCGATCTCTCGCGGCGGCGGTTTCTGCGTCAGGTCGGCAGCCTGGGTGCCCTTGCCATGCTCACGGGCTGCGATATCACCGATGCGCCGTCGGCTGAAAAAGCCCTGCGCAAAATTTCCGAGTTCAACGACTGGGTGCAGGCGCGCTTATTCAATCCCAACCGACTGGCGACCACCTACCCCGATAGTGCCGTGACGCGACCGTTTCCCTTCAATGCCTACTATGCCGAAGCGGAGGCGCCCGATGTCGACGAGGAACGCTATCGGTTGATCCTCGATGGCCTGGTCGCCAACAAGCAGCCGTGGTCCTTGGAGCAACTCGCCGGCCTGCCGCAGCAGACGCAGATCACCCGCCTCGTCTGTGTGGAGGGTTGGAGTGCCATCGGCAAATGGACCGGCGTGCCTTTGCGCAGCTTCCTTGAACGCATCGGCGCCGACCTTAGCGCCAAGTACGTGCACTTCGTGTGTGCCGAAGGCTATTCCAGCTCCATTGATATGCCCACCGCGCTGCATCCGCAGACGCAGATGACGCTGGCCTTCGACGGACAGACGCTGCCGACGCGGCTCGGATTTCCCATGCGCATCCGCATCCCGACCAAGCTCGGCTTCAAGAACCCCAAGCACGTGATCGGTATGACCGTGCTCAACAATTATACGGGGGGCTATTGGGAGGACCAGGGCTACAACTGGTTCAGCGGGCTTTGATGCCGCACCTCCCCGAGCGTGGGGCTGCGGCCCGCGCGCAAATTTCGCATTGCCGAAGCCGCCGCGCCGCTGTGAAGGTTTCGCCTCTTGCCTTCCTCACACAGGAGCCGATGCGCCGTGCCCAATCTATTCGACCCCCTCAAGCTGGGACCGCTCACGCTAGCCAATCGCATTGCCGTCTCGCCGATGTGCCAATATTCGGCCGAGGACGGCAGCGCGACCGATTGGCATCTGCAGCACTTGATGCAGTTTGCCATCGCGCGCGCCGGCATGGTGGTGGTGGAAGCCACGGCCGTTGAGCGCGTCGGCCGCATCACGCACAAATGCCTCGGCATCTATTCCGACGCCAACGAGGCGGCACTCGCCCGCGTGATCAAGGCGGCGAAGGCGGTCGCCGCACCGGGCACCTGCTTTGCCATCCAGCTCGCCCATGCGGGTCGCAAAGCCTCGGTCCAGCCTCCCTTCGACGGCGCCCAGCCGCTCAAATCCGGCGAACATCCCTGGAGCACGCTGGCGCCCTCGGCAATTCCCTTCAGCGAGGGCTGGCCTACGCCGCACGCGCTCGATGCCGCGGGCCTCGAACGCACCCTTGCCGGCTTTCTACAGGCGGCGGAACGATCCGTCCGCGTCGGCTTTGATGCCATTGAGCTCCACGCCGCGCACGGCTACCTGCTGCATCAGTTCCTGTCGCCGCTCGCCAACAAACGCACCGATGCCTTCGGCGGCAGCCTCGAGAACCGCATGCGGTTTCCGTTGCAGGCGGCCGCCGCCCTGCGTGCCGTGGTGCCGCGTTCGATCGCGCTGGGAGCGCGCATCAGCGGCAGCGACTGGGCCGACGGCGGGTTCGGTATCGAGGAGGCGACGACCTTTGCCCGCGCCCTCAAGTCGCACGGCTATGATTACGTGTGTGTTTCGAGCGGCAACGTCGTGCCCAGCAAAATCCCATTTGCGCCGGGCTTCCAGGTGCCGCTGGCGCAGGCGATACGCACCGGCTCTGGGCTGGTGACGCGCGCCGTCGGCATGATCATCGAGCCGGCCCAGGCCCAGGAGATCGTCGGCACCGCAAAAGCGGACATGGTGGCCTTGGCGCGCGCCTTCCTCGACGATCCACGCTGGGTCTGGCATGCCGCCGAGCGGCTCGGGGCCGCGATCGCCTATCCGCCGCAGTATGCCCGCGCGGCCCCTGCCGTATGGCCAGGCGCGGCGCGGCGCGGCACGCCGGTGGGCGCCTCCTGAGGCCTGCGGCGCCTCAAGGTGCCGGCGCGGCCTGGAATGCCGGGGCGTCCTGCTCGGGCACGACGCCGGGCCGCACCAGCGTCGGCCCGGAGGTTAGCTTCGGCGCCCCAGGCTTGGGAGCGGCGGCCGTGGCGGCGGCGGTCCGCTGGCGCTGCGCGGCCGAGGCAAAACAACGGTCGAGGTTGCCGCAGCGTGCGCGTCCGGAGGGATGCGTCGGCGTTGGCGGCGCGTCGTTGAACGAGGCGCACACCTGCGTCAGACCCTTGCGATCAAGCCAGCCTTCGCGCACGCCCTCGCCAACGGCCCAGCAGTCGGCCTTCAACTCGTTGCCGCCGACATGGTGGTGCCCGCACTCATGGTAGAACACAAACAGCCGTACCGTCTGCGGCTGCCGGGTCAATAGGCGCGGGTTCATGATCAACACGCCCGGCGACGCGATCCCGAGGTTGGGGAGCCGGTTGTCGAGCACGTTGCGCACCGAGCCGCACTTGAGCGCGCGCCCGGCCATGGTGATGGCCCCGTCGCGTTGCAGACTTACCGGTGCCGCCGATTGCGCCGAAGCGCATTGCAAACCCAGAATCCAAAGCACGGCTGCAACAGCCGAGAGGCTACGCTCAACCCGCATGTGTGACTTTCCCTCGCGTTCCCCAAAACTAGCGCGCGCCCCAAGCACGCTCGCGCGACCCCCGCGCCCGGCCATTGGCCACGCGCATCTTGCTAAAATTGCGGCAGCTCGACCTTGGCTTCAAGCCTCAAGTGGCAAGCGCCGGCCGCTGGTCGTCGTCAAACGGTGGAAAAACCAAATGCCAGGCACGCAGGCAAAAAGCAAAAGCGCCCCCAAGTCGATGGCCGCCGCCGCGCTGCCGCGTAGGGCCGCGAGCCAGCCGCCGAGCGCCGGCCCCACCACCATGGCGGCGTAAAAGACGCTAAAGAACGCGCCCATGCCGATCGCCCGCGAAGGGGGCCGCAGCACGCGCGAGGGCAGGCTCATGATCGGCCCCGCCGGCAAACCGGCGACCAGGCCGAGCACGGCGTAGAGGACAACCAGATCCGGCTCCCGGCTGGCCAGCAGCAACAGCACGCCCGCGGCCAGGCAGCCTGCAATGATAAAAACCGCATGATACTTCAGGCGGTCCGCCAGAAAGCCGCCGAGCGGCACGGAGATGATGGCCAGCCACAGCACTAAGCTGACGGCCGATCCGGCGCTTGTGATGGGCCAGCCATGCTCGACCAGCAACGAGGGGGAGAAGGCAAACACCATCGCCAACCCGGCATTGTAGAGACCCCAGATGCTGCCGGCGACGATCGCCGCCTTCAGCGCCGCGCGCTCAGGCACCAAAGTCTCTTCGACTGCGACCTCGCTCGGGCGCGGTGGGGCGGTGTAGCGTTGCGCCAGCAGCACCAGGCCCAAGAGCACGAGCAGGGCAGAAAAGAAGTATGCCGCCTTTAGCCCTTGCATCTCCGCGATGGGCGGCAAGACCACGAGCGCGGCGGCGATGCCGACCGGCCAGGAATTCACGAAGACGGCCATGGCGGTGGCGATTTCGCGGCCGGCGAACCAGTCGGTCACCATTTTCGACATCAAGACGTTGAGCAGCACGCCGCCAGTGCCGGCCACCAGACGCCCCACAATCTGGCCGGCCCAGCTTGGCACAAAAGCCATGATGGCGCCGCCCGCGACCATCAACGCCAAACCGGCGAGCACGACCGGCCTATCGCCGAAACGCCGCCCGATGCTGCCCCCGGGATAGGCGAGCGCCATGCCCGGCGCCAGATAGAGGCCGAACAGCACACCAATATCCGCGAGCGTCAGCCCCATGTCGCGCGCAATCAGCGGGGCGACCGCGGCCACGCTCTGATACTGGAACCCCATGGTCGCCCGCACGGCAAACAAGAGGGCAAGCACGCTCCAGCGGCCGGGAATCAATGGCAATCTCCGCCCTAAGCAATGATTGGTTTAATGGTCGGTAGCACGAACCTGCCAGTAAGGGCTAATTTCGATTCTCAGATGTGGCCAGAGCATGGCGCCGAATGTGTCACCGCGGCAACGACAAAAAAGGGCTTCGCCCGGTCGGGACGCCGCCCCGCCAATGCCCATGGCGCCGGCCGGAGGCCGATCGGGACCGGCAGGGTCGCCCGGCCGCGTTTGGTTCGGTCCTTTTGCCCTGCCTGGGAGGGCCATGCCCGAGGTTGGCGACGCCACCTCGAGGCGGCGCGACCGTCGGCCTCGATGGCCACCCGCCGTTGCGGATCATGTGCAGGCTCTGCTTGGACCATGTCCTACGCGAGCTCGGGGCGTTCGAGGGACCTCTTCGACAAGCTCGGCCTCCGTGCGATCACGCGCCAGAACCTCGAGCGCGAACCTAGCGCGCTGGCGGCCGTGGCCGAAACGCTCAAGCTCAACGACGCACCGATCGGCCAGGTGTGCCGCTTGCTGGCGGTCGACGCCACGCTTTGGCATCTCGAGGCTGACCGTCGAGACTGCAAGCGCCGCGGCGACTTCGGCCCCGGCTTGATCGCGCGGGTTTGCGCCGTCTACACCAACAATGATGAGCGCGCGCGGCTCAAGGCGGAGATCAACCGCCTGACCGGCTCGGCGCTGACCGAGCAAAAGGCTTACGACACCGCTTGCTGCCTTGGCCGCGCCGCCGCCATGCCGGCGAGGCGCCGCGATGGCGGCGTCCAGCCGACGAGCCCTTCCAGTTTTTGCTGCACGGTGTGAACAGTTATTCCGCCGCCTGCCGATATTTGCGAGCAAACTCGAGGAGGGCATCGTCGGCGCAAGCCTCGATCGGGGCAAAATTGCGGTGGGCGATAAATTCCGGGCGATTGAATTTGGTGATGTGGTTGGAGACCGCACACAGCGTCAGATACACAATCTTGCGCGGGTAGGGCGTGATGTTGGGCGGGGAGGCGTGGGCGAGATTGCCGTGAAACATCAGCACGGTTCCGGGCTTGCCGGTCGGGGCGACGATGCCGCCGTCCTCCACAAGCTTGGTCACCATGGCCTTGTCGAGCGTCCAGAGCGGATAGCTGGTGGTGGCCTTGTCGTGCCCGGCCTCAAGCGTGCCGCGCTTGTGGCTCTTGGGAATGAACATCAGTGGTCCATTGTAGGGCATGACTTCATCGAGAAAGACCGAGATGTTCATGGCGCGCGCCTGCGGCATGCCGTCGTCGCGCTTCCAGGTGCCGTAGTCCTGATGCCACTGCCAGACCTCACCATCGAAGGCTGCCTTGGCGTTGATTTTGAATTGATGCATGTAGACCGGCTCGCCGAAGAACTGCTCGAGCGGCTTGATGAGGCGGGGGTGGCAGCCGAGAATGGCGAAGCCCTTGTTGTAGGTGTGGGCCGCAAAGGCCGTGCGCGGCGCTCCCGACTTTTCGCGCCAGACTTCCTGCCGGTCGCTGTCGAAAATGCCCTCCGCCTCCGAGCGCAAGACCGCAATCTCCTCGGCGGAAAAGCAATTGGGGAGCACGAGGTAGCCGAGCTCGTTGAAATCCTTGAGCTGTTGCGGTGTGAGCTGCATGACCCGCTCCTTTGTTGGGTCTCCTTCCCTGCAAAAGTTGTAGGCCAATCCGACCGCCCTCACAACGGATCCCTCGGGCGTCGCGCGCGGAAGGGTTAGCTCTTCACGGGCGCGTGAGACGCGAGGCGGGCGCCGGTGGCGACGGATTGTTTGTCGCTCGGGCGTTCGTTTTGAGCTGGGAGACCTCGGTCAAAAGGGCACTTAATTCCGACACAAGGATCAAACGGATTGGCCATATTGTCGGCATATCCACGCCCTACTAACCTGGTTGGATACCTTGCGCCAAGGAGCCGGGTCGGGTCGGGGAGCCGGCACCAAGCGCGAGGGAGTGCGGGATGAAAGACATGTACGGGCATGTCAACAGGGCTACGCTCCGCCGTGGGGCGATCGACTTCGCACTGGCGCTGATGCTGTTTTGGCTGCTGACCTTCGCGCTCAGCACCCATGGTGGTAAAGCTCACGCCGTGCCGCTCTACGCCAACCCCCAGGGGGTGCAGACCACGCCCGAGCGGGTGAACCGGTTAACGCTGCTCAGCTTCGAGACGCGCGGCGGCCGTCCAAACCTTGCGAACGAGCGCCAATCGCTGGGCCTTCTCAGCGTGGCGTTCGCGCTCCTGGCAGCGCTCAACCTTGCCATTTGGCGTCATCTGCGCCGCGCCTATGCCTCCCCGCGGCGTGGTGTGTGGAGGAGGGGATGACAGGTCAGGGTGGTCTTCTCCCCCACCCTCCTCCACACTTTTGCAATGTTGCTGTAGTGTATAGGTGAGACCGTTTCACCCAGGTAATGAGACAAAGGTCAACAATGCAGCCAACCGTTTGGAAGAGCCGCGTGACGATGCTCACGGCGTGCCTGATCGCCGCCGCCGCCGGTGCCGCCGTCCTGCGCACCGACGTGCTGCTCGGCCTTGGTCTCGGCTCGGCGCTGCGGCAATCGGGCTCGGAGCTTTCCTTCGATACGGCACAGGCGACCTCGAGGGGCGGCGTTGCCGTCGGCGATGACGGGTATTGGCTGACGCGGGCCAGCACCGACAGTTCCAGCCCGTTCGCCAAGCCGCTGCTGGTCGGAGACCGCATTGCTATTTCCAGCGCCGGCAGTGACAACCGCCAATTCGAGGTCACGGCGATCAAGGCGTTGGGAGCCGAGCCACGGTCGACGGCAACCTGGCGCCGGGCCGCTTGATGCTCGTCGTCTGCCGCCTGATCGATACCAGTGGCCGCGATCAGCGCACGGTCCGCTTCATTGTCGAGATGCCGCCGGCGGACGCTGCGCCTGCCATGCAACCGAAGGCCCTCTAGCGCCGAACCGGACGCCTCCGTACCCATCCCCACACGTGCTTCGCCCCCGACACCCGCCGCTGGGCGGCGGCTTCAAAGGGCGGGACGGAACGCGTGCTCGCCGACGCTCCTCGCCCAGATCGCTATTCACGCACGCCGTGCGAGCACGTACTATTCCAGGGAACCGGAACCCTCTTGCCGCTTTTGCCGGAGTGCGCGCCCCATGCGTCTCAACCCGCCATCGATTTTCGTCTTCCTGATCTCCCTGCTGCTGGCGGGCCTGGCGTTAATCTCCAAGTTCGGCGCCATCGGCATCAACGTGCCGCGCTACCTGCCGCATCAGGAATATTGGCTCGCCATGGTGGCCTATATCGTCTTGATGGTCGGCAACCTCGTGCGCGGGCTCTAGTCGGACACGGTCAGACAGCACTTGGGAGCGGACGGCCTCGGCGCCGCGCTCTCGCTAGCAGCCGCGCGGGCCCAGGCGCTCGGTGGCGGCTCAGTAATTCCTGGTGCTCATGCGCCTCCGGCGCCCATTATTTGCGCCTACCAACCGATGGCGCGCGGCAACCAGGTGGCGAGGCTCGGGTACAGGTAAAGTACGACGAGGGCCAAAAGCTGCAACCCGATGAAAGGCACAACGCCCTTGTAGATGGCAAGCGTCGGCACCTCCGGAGGCGCGACACCGCGCAGATAAAATAGTGCCCAGCCGAAGGGTGGTGTCAAAAACGATGTTTGCAGGTTGAGTGCGATCAAGGACGCGACCCATACCAAATCGACGTTGAGATTGAGCAGCAGCGGTAGGAACAAGGGCACGACGATATAGCTGATTTCGATCCATTCGATGAAAAAGCCTAGGATGAAAATCAGCAGCATCATGAAAATGAGCACGCCATCGACGCCGCCCGGCACGACCCTGAATAGATCGGCAACCAGCTGCTCGCCGTGCAGGCCGCGAAAAGACAGCGCAAAGACTTGCGCGCAGATCAGGATGAACATCATGCCGGCGGTAATGCGTGTCGTCGCCAGCGCGGTTTCGCGCAGCACGTTGAAGTTAAACCGGCCTGCCAGAGCAACCACCAAGATGGAGCCAAGGGCGCCCATCGAGGCGGCTTCGGTTGGCGCGGCCACGCCGCCAATAATCGAGCCGAGTACGGCCAACACGAGACTGATCGGCGGCAGGGCTATGCGCAGCGTGGCCTTAACGAGGGCGGTTCGGGACATCGCTTCCCGCTCCTGCAAGGCTACGGGCGGCACCAAGTTGGGGCGAAAGACACCGAGTAGGAACAGGTAGATACAAAAGATGGCCGAGAGCACGAGGCCCGGAAACAGCGCGGCGGCAAACAAGGTGCCAACCGACTGGCCAAGGATGTCGGCAAGCAGGATCAGGATGGTGCTGGGTGGAATAATCTGGCCAAGCGTGCCGGAGGCGCAAATGGTGCCGCAGGCGGTCGGCAGGTGATAACCGCGACGCATCAGGGCAGGCAAGGTGATCAGGCCAAGCGTGACTATCGTCGCCCCGACGATACCGGTGGTAGCACCCATCAGCACGCCGACGATGATGATGCCGATACCCATGCCGCCACGCAGGCCGCCGGCCAGATGGCCGATCACGTCCATCAAATCGTCGGCAATTTTGGATTTTTCCAGCATTACCCCCATGAAAACAAACAAGGGAATGGCGATCAGCGTGTAGTTGGCGGTAACGCCGTAGATGCGGGCCGGCAGCAGATCGAAGAGGCCGGCACCGAAGCCAAGATAGCCCCAAAAGAGCCCGCTGATGGCCAGCGTCAGGGCGACGGGAAAGCCGATCGCCAGCAACGCGAAAAACGAAACGATACACAGGATTGCCAACAACTCTGTATAGACCATGTCAGACCGTGTGCGTCGCGCTGGTAACCGTCGCGGTCGGATCGATAATGGGGATGAGAGCCCGCACCATGGCCGCGATGCTTTGAATCAAGAGCAAACTGAAGCCAATCGGCAGCATCGACTTCAAAATCCAGCGACGCGGCAAGCCCCCCGGGTCGGGCGATTGTTCGCCGATGCTGTAGGATTGCGCGACGTAGGGGATCGATAGTTTGAGCAAAATACCGATCACGATGACGACCAACACCGTCGACGTGAATTGGATCAGGCGCTGCACGCGCGGAGGAAATCGACCAAACAGAATATCAACCTGGACGTGGCCGTCCTTGAGGATCGCATAGGACAGGCCGAGCAGACAGATTGGGGCCATCAGGTGCCATTCCAACTCCTGCATGGCCACCGAGCCCGTGCGGAAAAAGTAGCGCAGTAGGACGTTATAGGCCATGACCAGGACGATTGCGAACGAGCACCAACCGGTGACGCGGCCAATCCGATCGATCAGCGTGTCGAGCGCATCGGCTAGCCTTGCGAGGCTCTTGTTCAGCATCGCCATCCCCCATTGTTAGGCACTAACCCGTCGCCGGCGTGCGCAGCCGGCGACGCGCTCGCAGCCCTAGCGGCCAAGGGCTAGATTTGTCCGCGGATCTGGCTGTGATAGACCCCCTCCGAAATGCCAGCCCATTTGTCCCAGCCTTTCTTAAAGCCCATGTAGCTGTCGTGCACCTTCTTGACGACGGCATCCTTGCCAGCGCTGTCCGACAGCGTCTGCATCGTTGCCTCCTTCAGTCTGGCGAGGACTTCGGGGGGTAGCGGCGAGGCTTTCACGCCTTGGTTGGTCACCAAATCTTCAAGCGCCTCGGCATTGGTCGCGTCGCACCAGGCTTGGCTGATGGCGTTGCAGGCCCCGGCGGCGGCCCGGACGATTTCCTGCAAATCGGCGGGCAGCGACGCCCAGGCCGCCTTATTGACAATGAGCTCGGTCACTGTCGAAGACTCGTGCCAGCCCGTCGTGTGGTAGTATTTGGCCGCCTTGTGCAGACCCAGGCGTCGATCCTGGTAAGGACCGACGAATTCGGCTGCATCGATCACACCGCGCTCCAGTGCCGGAAAGATTTCGCCGGCCGGCAGCAGCTTCACGTCCACGCCGAGTTGGGCGTAGACCTTGCCGGCGAGTGGCGGGGACGGTCACATTGCCTTTAGATCAAGCGTTGAGCTCGTCGCGGGCGCGCGGCGGGCGCAAGGTTTGGCCCTCAGCCCGCGCGTTCCTTGGGCAACTCGACACCAGTCTGCCTTTTAAATGTACCGCCCGAACCGACATTGCCTCGGCGACCAACCCCTCCATGTCACGCCTACACGCCGACCTGCTTTTACTGTTCACCGCCGGCATCTGGGGCGTGGCGTTCCTGTTCCAGAAGTCGGCCACGGCCCATATCGGACCCTTTGCGTTCCTGGCCATGCGCGGCTTGGTCGCCTTTCTCGCCCTCGCCCCGTTGGCCCTGCGTGAAAGCACGCGCGCGGCCGCGCCGGCCCGCTCGGATTTTTACCTGACCTCCGTCCTGGGCGGCGCCGCTTTCCTCATCGCCGGTTGGCTGCAGCAAGCCGGACTGGAAACCGCCACCGTCACCAACACCGGCTTTCTCACCGCGCTCTACGTCGTCATCACGCCCCTCATCGTCTTGTGCTGGAGCGGCAAGATGCCCAACGTATTGGTGTGGCCCGCGGTGGCGATGTCGGCGATCGGCACGTGGCTGCTCGGCGGCGGCACGCTCAGCGCCTTTTCACGGGGTGACATCATGGTGGCGATCTCGGCTTTCTTTTGGGCCGTGCAGGTCGTGATCACGGCGAGCGCCACGCGCTATCGACGCCCGATCGGCTTCACCGCCCTGCAATTCGGCGTGGTCGCGCTATTGGCCGGCCTGGCTGCGCTCGCGCTCGAGCCGCTTAGCCTTGCCCACCTGCGCGCAGCCGCCGGCGAGATTGCCTTCGTTGGGCTCTTTTCGAGCGCGCTCACGTTTACGCTGCTCACCATCGCCATGCAGCACACCCCAGCCTCGGAGGCCGCGATCATCGTCGGCACCGAGACGCTGTTTGCGGCGACCGCGGCCTATCTGCTGCTGGGTGAGCGACTGGGCGCCTTGGGTTGGGTTGGCGCCGTCCTCATTCTTGGCGCCAGTCTCATGGTCCAGCTCGGGGCGGCACTCGGGCACGGACGCGAAAGGCGCTAGCAGCGTTGCAGGCTCGCCGCTTCCTCGTCCCCTGGCGAACGTGCTAGCCTGTCAGGCGCATGGGATAACGAAACCAACCTCGCGGTCCTGCCCGCTGGTCCTCGCATTGGCGACGATCATCGCCTTGCTGTGGTCGCCAGCACGCGCCGAGGACCCTCACCATGGCGGGCCCGCACCAGGGTCCAGCCCACCGCCGGCATGGCCGAGCTCTCCGTTCCATGGCGTGATCGATGGCGCCACCGGCCTGCCCATTCCATGCCTGTGCCGCTATCAGGGCGCAGCTTATCGCCTTGGCGATACGGTGTGTATGAACACACACCTCGGTCGACAGCTGACGCGCTGCGATCTTTTCCTCAACAATACGTCGTGGGTACCGACCGGGGTGCCCTGCACCACGAGCGCGCTGCCGCAGACCTATGCCGCACGGCTCGAGCGGCCGGCGCTATTTCAACGGCTCCACCACTGCGCTCTGCCCGGACGTGGCAATGTCGTCCGCCGTGTGCCGTCGCTTGTTCCTGAGCCCGCGATCGGCACCCCTCGAAGAGCGTCTTGACGATCTCGCCGTGGGCCCGCCGCACTGGCAAGCATCAGCGCCGTATAGCCCTGCTCGTTGCGCAGATCGGCCGCGGCACCGCGTTTAATAAGCGCGCGCACCACCTCGCGTAAACCCTCTTGGGAGGCCAGCATCAAGGCGGTATTGCCGGCCGAGGAACGCCGATCGAGCTCGGCGCCCTTGCCGAAAAGCAGCTGGGCGGCCTCTTGTTCCCCGCTTTCGCTGGCCCGCAGCGGGGGCGTGGACCCTTGCTGGTCGGCAATTCGGGCGTCGGCCGCCTTGCCGAGCAGGGCCCGCACCGCCGCGCCGTTGCCGCGGTCGGCGGCGCGCCATGCGGCAGCTAGTTGTTGGAGAGGCCCAGTTCTTTGGCGGCGGCGGCAATGCGGCCGCCTGCCGAGGCATCATCGGCGAACACGGCGAGCGCGCGTGCCAGCGCCGCACGCGCGGCATCTTCCTCGCCGAGTACGACCCGCGAGCGGATCAGCCGCATCCAGCCCTCTTCGTCGCGAGGCTTGCTCTCGAGCCGGTCCGCCAGGCTGCTCACCATGCTGCGGATCATGGCCTGCTGCTGATCGGCCGGAAGTGCCTGCGCCAGCCTGATCTCCTCCGCCGTCAACCCACGCGGACCATGGCTCGTCTTGGTTTCGAGCTTGCCCGCAGAGGGGCTCGCGGTCTCGCCGCTCCCTTCCGCCGCAAGTAGGGGCTGGGCCGGGAGCGTGACGCCAAGTTCCCGCGCCAGGCTTTGCACGCGCTGGCGCAGGTCGACCGCCCATGGTTCATCCGCCATTGGCTCCGCCAGCAGGCCGAGCCAACCATCGAGCGCCTCCTTCTTCTTGCCCGTCTGCTCCAGCGCGAGCGCCACAAAGTAGCGCGCCTTGGGGTTTTTCGCCTCGAGCGCCAACGCAGCATTGAAGGTTTCGACGGCTTGCGGCGTCACGGTGCCATTCTCGGCGGCGACCATGGCCTCCCCGTAAGCGCTCTTGAGCGCCGCCGCCTGCGGTTCCAACGCGACGGCACGCGCGTAGGCTTCCACGGCCTTGGCTGGCTGCTGGAGGCTGAAATAGGACCAGCCCAGCATGCGCCAGCCCTCGACATCGTCCGGCTTCTTTTGCAAGCGCAGAGCCAGCCGCTCGATCATGGTTTCGACATCTGGCAGCTCCGGCGCCTTGGCTCCCGAGGCACTCGCCGGCGGGCGCGGCGCCTTCGCCTTGGCGTAGAGCTCCAGGCGCGCAAGGTCGGGATCGGGCGCTGGCGAGCCCATGGCTTCGGCGGAGCGCGGCGTGGCCGCCGGCTCACCGGCTAGACCTAAAAGAGTGAGGCCACACATAATGAGTGCGAGTAGGCTGGCGGCGAGAAGCAGCATTGGCTTGCGACGGCTTGGCCAGCGCCAGGCGCGCGAGGACCGCGCCTCTTCCAACAGTTGACGGAGTAGTTCGATGCGCGCCTCATCCGTTCTGCCGCGCCAGGAACGCTCAAGTTCCTTCAGGCGAACGACGCCGAGTTGGGCGAGCGCACGCGACAGCTCGCTGCTCGGACCCCCGGTCGCGCGGGCGACGGCAAGGACGAGCGCTGCAACAGCGACGCTAGCGAGAGTGAGGGCCAATGCGAGCGAGGGCGTCATCGTGCCGGCTCCGAAAATGACGGTGCTATAGTTAATGCCATCGTCGTCTCGATTGCGATGGTTTTTGTTGTGAACGATTTCGTCAGCAGGCGCATCGATCCGTCTTGTCGCGGGCGCCGATATCGTCGCCACAACGATATTGCCAACCGACTATTCCCTTGCATTGCCGCGAAATTGCGGGGATCTGCGCCGTCGCGAAAAATTCGCGAGCGCGTTTAGCAAAGCCTGCCGGCACGACCGCGGTCGCCGCGGTGCTTTCGCCAAGCTTCGGCCACAAAAGCGCCTGTTTGTGGCAAGTAGTGTTGGGGGTCTCGATTGGGGGCGCCACCATCGAGCGAGCCACCGGAAGCCGCTTCCGGACCGACCCTCCTTGGGGAGACCAGATGCGCGTGGCGCGCGCGGGGGGACGATGACCGCTTCAGCCTCCGTACCGATGCCGCGGCGCGCTTCGAGCCAAGCGGCAAGACCCACGGCCCGCGCCGCGAAACCGGCAGCGGCCAAAACGGGCGAAGCTGAGCGCCCGTCGCCACGGCGCTCCCCACCCAAGACGTCGGGCAATGCGCCCGGGCTTGCCACCCAGCTGCCCTCGCTCGCGTTCGCGGCCGTCGTGGCGGCGGCGTTGATTGACGGCTGGCAGATGCGTGATGAGGATTACCTGACGCCGGAATCCGGCGTGGGCTACTGGCTTGGCATCGGCGGCGCCAGCGCCATGCTGCTGCTGGGCTATCCCCTGCGCAAACGCCTGACCGGCCTGCAGATCCTTGGCAGCGTCACCGGCTGGTTCCGGGTCCACATGCGGCTCGGCGTGATCGCACCGGCGCTCATCCCGCCGCCACCCCGAAGCGCTCCAGGGCGAGTGCAAGACCTGTCACAGCGAACACACGGCGCGCACCTTCGACGTCGTTCAGCTCAATCGCGAAACCTTCAACCACGCTTTTGCCAATTTCACCCTGACAGGGTCTCACAAACGCGCAAGCGGCGACGGCTGCCATGTAAAGAACACGAAATACCGCGAGACGCCCGGGCGCTGCTTCGACTGCCACAGGTCTATCGACCTCCGCAAAGGCCAGTTGGGCGAGAAGTGCGAAGCCTGTCACGGCGAGGAGGCCTGGAGGCGCGTGAAACCCTTCGACCATAGCAAGACGGGGTTCGCGCTGGTGGCCGCCCATAAGGAGGTCGCCTGCGCCAAGTGCCACGCCGGCGAGCGCTACCAGGGTTTGGCCACCACCTGCACCTCCTGTCACGGCTTGCAGCACAAGCATGCGGGGCGCAATGGCAGCAAGTGCGAGACCTGCCATGCGCCGACCAAATGGACAGCCGTCAGCTTCGACCACAACACGGCGAGGCGGTTTCCCTTGCGCGGCGCTCATGCCAAGCTCGCCTGTGAACGCTGCCACACCAGCGATGCCCGGCGCGACCGCTTGGCCACCAACTGCGCCGCCTGCAACCGCAAGGATGATCCGGGCCAGCTTGGGACTGCCTGCGAGAGCTTCCACAAGGAGCCGGGCTGGCGCCAGGCGGTGACCTTTGACCATGATCTGACGCGCTTTTTCCTGCACGCCGCCGTCCCCTGCGAGGGCCATCGCACCCCCTCCTTCAAGGATGCCTCCCGCGCCTGCGCCAGCTGCCACAAGGACGTGCACCACGCCGGGCGCATGGGGCCCAATTGCGCGACCTGCCACAATCCCAACGGCTGGTCGCGCTGGCGTTTCGACCATGACAAGCAGATCCCCTACCCCCTGACCGGCGCCCACCGTGCCCTGCAGTGCCATGCCCGCCACAAGACGAGCACGGTCGCGAAGGTCAGCGCCCCCAGCAGGTTTTGCGCCTGCCACGGCCAAAACGACGTGCACGAGGGAGCTTTCGGCCGGACGTGCGAAAAATGTCACACCACCGTTTCTTTTAGGCAAGGACTGGGCAGGCAATGAAATTGACCACGGGCTCAAAGGCTTCGCTTGCCGCTGCGGGTCATCGGGGCGGAACCCGCCAGGGAATAGGGGGGCATCCCGCACGTTATGTGCCAGGCCCGCAAGGTGAAGCCGACGGCGACGATTTTCGCGAGCGAATGATCGCCTTCTTGCCGCGCCTTGCTGGGTTTGCATATGCCCTGACGGGAAATGCAGATCAGCGTGACGATCTTGTGCAGGAGACGTGTGCCCGTGCTTTGGCCAATAGGGACAAATGGCAGCCCGGGACGCGGCTCGACAGTTGGATGTTTCGGATCGCGCAAAACCTGTGGCTCGACCGCAAGCGTGCGGATCGGTTCCGCGGCGAATCCGTTGATGTCGACGCCGTCGACACCTTGGTCGGAAGCGACGGGCGCGCGGTTGTGGAAAACAGGCTGGAGCTCGCCGCGGTGCTTCGCGGCCTCGAGCAACTCTCGCCTGAGCATCGGGTGCTGATCGCTTTGGTATGTGTGGACGGCTTAACCTATCAGGAGGCAGCCGAAGTTCTGAAGGTCCCCGTCGGTACGGTCATGAGCCGGTTGGCTCGTGCGCGGCTGGCGATCCACGATGCAATCAATGGGGCGCCTGCCAAGGCGACCACGACAATGGAGACTCGTCGTGTCCGTAGTGTCAGATGAAGTGTTGATGGCGTATGCCGATGGTGTCCTTGACCCCGCCGAGCGGGACGCCGTCGAGGCGGCCATGCAAAGGCATCCGGAGTGCCGACAGAAAGTAGAAAAGTTCCGAGCCACGCTTTCTCCGCTGCAAAGCCTATTCCGCGAATCGATCGGCATCGACCATCTCGAACCCCTGATTGACCGCATCCGCCGTGCCGACTTGGCGCCCAACCAGACGCCCGCACGCCCGGCCGAAGTCCGTCAGCTGCCGCAAGCCCGGCGGCCCCTGCCGGCACCCCGGCATCCCTGGCACCAGCACTATCCCATGGCGATCGCCGCTTCGCTGGCCTTGTTGATCGGCGCCGCCTTGGGCTCGCTGCTCCAGCCCTGGGCCGCCTCGTCCGTGCCGACGACGGGATTCATTGGGGTCAGCGACGGCCGCCTGACGGCGCAAGGTCCCCTGCAGGACCTGCTCGAGCATACCGCCCGCGGCATACCCGTGCGGGCCGAGCTGGCCGGGGGTGGCACTTGGGAGCTCGAGGCGGCATTCAGCTTCCACTCCATCGGCCAGCAGCCCTGCCGGCGCTACGAGCTCAGAAGCCTGGCGCAGGAGCACTTTGCCGGTTTTGCCTGTCGCGGCGGCGATGGTCAGTGGACCGTCCAGGCGCACGCCAAGCTTGACTCGACCCCCGTGAACCCGAGCGCGGGCTTCACCCCGGCGTCGGGGCCAAGCGCCGATGCCGCCGACGTGGCGCTCGAGGCCGCCATTCGCGCCGCCAGCGGCGGCAAACTCTATCGCGACGCGGAAGAAAAGGCCGCACTCGTTGCGGGCTGGACGCGGTAAGCGAAAAGCCCGAGGCCGCTAGAGGAAAACTCGGGGGAGACCGGCCCGCCGCGACGGCTTCGACCGTCGGCGGGCCGTTTACGTTGGCAGCCGTAACGTTGCCGCCCGGACGGGCGCGCCGGCAACCGCACCACCGCGTGCTGGCGTTTGGCGCCGCTGGGGGCGCCTAACCCGACTTGGCGGATTGGGGCAGTTGGCGAAACCTAAGCCCTTGATATCGCAAGGGTCGAGTTGCAAAGGTCTGCACTACGGGGCGGGTGCTCGGAGGCCGGGGCAGAGGCGGTGATTTTCGGAGGCGGTTGCTCGGGGAGAACGAGCTTGAGTTCTCCCAGCAGCAGCTTGAGGTCTCTGTCCGGCTCGGTGTAGCGCTCGAGGATCAGCTCCCGACCGTCGGTGGTGGGGATGTGCACGTCGATCATCTGCACGCCAGCGAATTTGTCGAACACGGAACGAGGTGTAAGCCCGGGTGCCATCGCCTGCAAACGACAGCGAAGCGTGGCGTGTAGGCAATAAGCGAGAAAGGCGATGAAGACGTGCGCCTCGATGCGCTCCTCTCTCTGGTGATAGATAGGCCGAAGGGCGAGATCGCCCTTGAGATTTTTGAAAGCTTCTTCGACCGCAACGAGCTGCAGATAGTAGTTCCAAAGCTTCGCAGGGTCCTGCTCGGTCAAATTGGTGCGCAGTAAGTAGCGACCCTCGCGCCGACGCACCTTTCTGAGTTTGTCGCGATCCAGCCTATAGCTGAACGAGGCATCCGTCTCCGCAACCTCGACGACAACAAGCCGCCATGCCGCTATGGCCTCGGAGCGCGCGCCACCGAGCTTCATGAGCAGCTCTTCGCGCGTGAGCCGCATTGCCGAAAGTTCCTTGAGCCGCCGCCACAGCCACTTGAGTTTGCGCCGGCGTATCGCGCGCTCCTTCCACACGCGATCAGTGCTTTGCGCGAGCACATAAAGCTCGCCGTCCTGCGGCAACAGCTTCACGTGTACGCCCGACCGCGCCTCATGCCATGGCTTATCCAAAGCTTTTCGTATCGGGTGAGACGACCCTTCGGCGTGCCGACAAGGTATTGCACCGGTGGATCGCACGCGCGCATCGCTTGCAGGACCTCTTCGGTTGGAATGCCCCGATCCATCACCCAGATGCGGCGCGCCTTGCCGTATTGCTGCTCGATGCGCGCCAGAAAGCCGCGCAAAGTCGCTTTGTCCTGCGTGTTTCCTGCCATCACCTCGTAGGCGAGCGGCAGGCCCTCAGGCGTAACAACAAGGGCAATAACCACCTGCACACAATCGGAGCGACGATCGCGCGAGTGCCCAAAACGGCGCTTGTCCTCCTCATCAAACGGCGGATCGGATTCAAAATATGTGCTCGTCAGGTCATAAAGCAGCACGTCAAAGTTGACATTGAACAGGGTGCGCCAGCGCGCCATCAAGTGATCAAAGACCGCCTGCTTGTGCTCGAGTAACCGATCGTGACACTCATAAAGTTTGTGAATGTCCGCTATCCCACCATCCGAGCCAAGCAGGTCGCCGAGGGCGCTGCGCTCAAACCATAATCGATACAGACGCCATTCTGCCCCAGGCGAGAGCAACCGGTAGGCTACCAAAATGAACAGAACGTGGTCCCAACGCGTACCCTTGCGGCTGGGCGTGAGCCGCCTGCCCCAGAACTCTCCCAATTGCAGCTCTTCCCACAGCTTAAGCGCCAACCAGCAGGCCCCCCATTGCCGGGGGCGGCATAGGCGCAATTGCGACAGGCGCAGCTGGACAATCGAGGAATCCGGCAGCAGGCCTTCACAACGATCCTCAGGAAACAGTGCGAGCGTTCGCGGCCGATCGGCTTGCTCGTCCAGCACCTCAATCGATTTGCGCCAAGCACGCTCCTGCGAAGCATTGATCTCGCCGAGATAGACAACGTGCCGCTGACGCACCTTGCCGCCGGCAACGCGCTTGTTCTCGACAATGCTCCAGTAGCGGTGCTCCTTGCCGTTCTTCTTGCGAATCGTGCCGCGTAGAAACATGCGTGGCCGATGACATGAAACTAATTGGCTGGGAATCCCCTAGGTCTGCACTACAGCCCGATCTGGCGATTTTCCGCTACTCGGCCCCTTACGCATCAGCGGCTTACCGAGCGAAAAATCTTTCGGCCGGGGTCGAATCCGCCAAGTCGGGCTAACTATCAGGTAACCCTGGATGCAACCACTTCCAGCCTTTCGGGCAGCGTTGCCTCGGGCGGGATCGAGGCCATGCTGCCAACCGGCACCGAGCTTTACTACTCCGCTCAGCTGACGGGTACGAACCTGTTTGCCGAGGGCGATAGGTACATCGCCGGGGTTCGCATGGCAGACCTGGAGGCCTCCAATCTGTACGTTCTAGCCCTCAGTGCCCGCTATCCGCGGAGCAACGAACTGCGCGTCAACCCGCGCTTAAAAGCCGTGCGCTTAATCACAATCTGTCGCTCGCCGAGACTTTGCCGGACTATAGCGTCGCCGGCGCACCAAGGATGACGGTCGCCTGCGAGGACAGCACGCCACCGTTGCCGTGTGCGATGGCTACCTCGCAATCCTTGACCTGCCGCGCGCCGCATTCGCCGCGCAATTGCCGCACCGCCTCGATCAGCAAAAACAGGCCATACATGCCGGGGTGGCAGTAGGAGAGGCCCCCGCCGTTGGTGTTGACGGGCACGCTTCCCTTTGGTGCGATCCGCCCATCGCTTACAAAGGCACCGCCCTCGCCCTTTTTGCAAAAGCCGAGGTCTTCCAGAAATAGAATGGTGTTGATGGTGAAGGCGTCATAGAGCTCCAGGACGTCGACGTCGGCGGGCCCGAGCTTCGCCATCTGGTAGGCCGCCTGCCCCGACGCTGCGGCCCCCGTCACCGTCAGGTCCGGCATGCTGGAAATGCTGGCGTGCGTGACCGACTGGCCGCACCCCAGCACGTAGGCCGGTGGCTTGTTACATGCGCGCGCGCGTTCAGCCGAGGTCACCACGATTGCGCCGCCGCCATCGGTAACCAAACAGCAATCGCGCACCGTAAATGGGTAGCTCACCAGGCGTGAGGACAGTACGCCGTCGATGCTCAAGGGTTTCTTTTCCCAGGCCGCCGGATTGAGCAGCGCCCAGTCGCGGGCGGCGACGGCAACGGCGGCGAGTTGCTCGCGCGTGGTGCCAAATTCATGCATATGTCGTGCCGCCGCAAGCGCATAGGCGCTGGCGGGAAGGAACGGTTTGAACGGCGTCTCATAGGGATTGATTTCGCGCTGGGAGGCCTGCTTGCGGCCGACCGTGCGTTGCGTGCTGCCGTAGGCGATCACCGCGACGTTGCAAAGCCCCTGCTCGATCGCGGCCATGGCGTGCGCAAGGTGGTACTCGAATGACGAGCCACCGACGATGGTGGAGCCGAGGAATGGCGGATCGATGCCCAGATACTCCGCAAACGCCAGCACCGATAGACGGCTTTGGGCCGTGGCGCACAACAAGCCGTCGACATCCTTCAGGCCGAGCCCGCAATCGTCGAGCGCCCGTTTGGTGCCCTGTGCCATCAGATCGATCACCGACATGCCGTCGGCGACCTGGCCGAGATCGGATTCTGCAACGCCGACGATCGCGGCGCTGGCACGCTTAAGACCCTGCATGGCTCAGGCCTCCACCGGAAAGAAAACGGGCATCGCCGGCTCCTCGCCGCCGGGACGATGCGCGCGAAATTGAACGCGCATGCCGATGCGCACCTGCTCCGGGGTAATGCCCTCGACCCGGCTCATCAACCGGAAGCCCTCATCGCAGTCGACGAGGGCGACGTTGTAGGGCGCGCCTTCCGGCGGATGCACCACGGTCGTCGAGTAGACCGTGCCCAAGCCCTTGCTCACCCGCCACTCGAGCTGATCGCTTCCCGTTGATGGACACAGCAGGCGCGGATAGAAGACGGCGCGGCCGGCCGCCGAACTCCATTGGTAGGCGAGCTGGCCGCGCTCGAGATGGGCAAGATACGTCTTGAGTGGCGAGGTCTCTGGTGCGGGCATGAGGGGCCTTCCCTGGCGTGGACGGATCCCGAGGAGCCTTTTATGCCCTCGCCTGCCGTCGGCGGCAACCGGGGTTTGATTGGCGCGCCGTGCCAGCTACAATCGCGCAAGCCAGGGAAACGAGACGAGCGCATGGACCAGGTGCAGGCAACAATGACCCTGTTTGCCTCCTCACGCTCGCCCTTCGTGCGCAAGGTACTGGTGGCGGCGCACGAGACCGGACTAGCCCAGCGCCTCAAGACCCGCCGCGTCGTGGTCTCGGCTAACAAGCCAAACTTGGAGGTGATGGCGGCCAATCCGCTCAACAAGATCCCGACGCTGCTGCTGGCGGACGGCACGACGCTTTATGACTTACGCGTGATCTGTGAGTTCTTCGACACCTTGCACGCCGGGCCGCCCCTCGTCCCCTCCGAGCCATCCTGCCGCTGGCAGGCGCTGCGTCTGCAGGCGCTCGGCGACGGCCTGATGGAGGTGATCATCGCGCGGCTCGGCGAGACGAACCGCCCGCCGGCCACCCAATCGGCGACGCATCTGTCGAGTTTTCGGCTCAAGATCGCCGCGGTGCTGGATGAGCTGGAAAAACGGTCGACGGACTGGAGCGGAAGGTTGCAGATCGGCCAGATCGCGGTGGCGTGTGCCCTGGCGCACCTGGATTTTCGGTTTGCCGCCGACGACTGGCGCGCCGGCCGGGCGCGGCTTGCGGCCTGGTATGAAGATTTTGCCGCCCGCCCATCGATGCGCGCGACCGAGTATGTGGACGCCTACTGAAAAGCCTGCCTATTACGTTTGCGAACCGGCGAGGACCCAGCATGAGCAAACTTCCCCAGCAGCAGATTCCGGGCATCTATCATCGCCGCGTCGGCGATATCGTTGTCACCGCGCTCAGCGATGGCTTCCTCGACGGCTCGCTCGATGTGCTGCGCAACATTTCGCAGGACGAGGCCCGACAGATCCTGGCGGACAACTTCCGGCCGGCACGACGCACGCCGGTGAACGCCTTCCTGGTGTATTCGGCCGGTCGCCTCGCCCTGATCGAAACCGGCTCGGGCAACTATCTGTTGCCCACCGCCGGCAAGTTGCTGGCCAACCTAGGCGCGGCGGGCCTCGCTCCGACCGACATCGAGGCCGTGCTGCTGACGCACATGCATCCCGATCATTCGGCCGGCCTCACCGATATGGAGACCGGCAAACTGAACTATCCCAACGCCGAGTTGGTGGTGCACGAGAACGAGCCGCGTCACTGGTTCGATGACGCCAAGATGGCGAGCGCCACCGAACGGGCCAAAAAGCTTTATTTTCAGGCGGCACGCGAGCAGACCACACCCTACAAGAAGCGCACGCGCCTATTCACCGCGGGCGAGGTCTTTCCCGGCGTCACCGCAATTCCGCGGCCCGGCCACACGCCGGGTCATACCACCTTTCTGATCAGCTCGGGCAATGATCAGCTGCTGATCTGGGGCGATATTGTGCACGTACCCGAGGTGCAGACCGCACGGCCCGAAGTCTGCATGGAATTCGATACCGATGCCGACGCCGCCGCCGCGCAGCGACGCAAGGTGTTCGATATGGTCGCCACCGACCGCCTACTCGTCACGGGCATGCACATGCATTTCCCAGGTTTTGCGCACTTGGTTCGGCGGGGCACGGGCTATCAATTGATCCCCGCCGCCTGGGAGCAGGAGCTATAACCGCGGCGGTCATTTGATCTTGATGCCGGTGGCGGCGATGACGACACCCCAGCGCTCGATCTCACTCATGACGTAGCTGGAGAATTCCGCCGACGAATTGCCGACGGCGAGGGCACCTTGCGCGGCAAGCTTGTCTTTGACTTCGTCGGACTGCAGCGCCTGCGTGGCTGCGGCGTAGATCTTGGCGATGATCGGCGCTGGCGTGGCAATCGGCGCAACCAAGCCATACCAATTGTCGGCTTCGACCTGCGGCATGCCGAGCTCCGCCGTGGTGGCCACCGACGGCAGGCTCGCAATGCGCGCTTTGCTCCCGATCGCCAGCGCCCGCAGCTTGCCCGACTGGATGCTGCCGAGCAACACAGGCACGTCGGCGAACATCATCTGCACGTGACCACCGAGCAAATCGTTTACCGCGGGTGCGGCACCCGTATAGGGAACGTGGACCAGGTCGATTTGTGCGGTCAGCTTGAGCAGCTCCATGGCGAGATGCGGCATGCCGCCGAGGCCCGTCGAGGCGAATACCATCTTGCCTGGCTGCGATTTTGCCAGGCTAACGAGCTCGGCCAGCGAGCTGACCGGCACCTTTTCGTTGACGACCAGGATTTCTGGCACCGAGACGATCTGCGTGATGAGGGCTAGATCCTTGAGCGGATGAAACGGCATGTTCTCGCGAAGGTTGACGTTCATCGCCAAGCCGCTCGAAGGGGCGATGGCGATGGTGTAGCCGTCGGGTTCTGCCTTGGCCACCGAGGCAATGCCGGTGAGGCCGCCGGCGCCGGCACGATTCTCGATCACCATGCTTTGCCCGATTAGGCTCGCCATCTTCTCCGTCAGGATACGGCTGATGGTGTCGGCGGGGCCCCCGGCCGGAAACGGCACCACGAACTTGATGGCGCGATTGGGATAATCCTGGGCTTGCGCCGGGTAAGCAAAGGCCAATGCTCCGATAAGACAGGCTCGTTCGATCCATGCGCGCACGGCGTTCTCACTCCTCGGGTCTGATTGTCCCCGGCGAGTATGGCACAACGGCGCCGCCGTCGCCTGCGAGATGGCGCTGGCGCCCCTTGCGGTTTGCTCTTAGGATGCAAACTCCCCGCTCTCGATGGGAGCGCAGCACTGCGGGGTTGCTGCACGGTCCACAGATTCTGGGCCTGGGGCGAGGGAGGCTTGCGCTTCCCTCCTCCCTAACCTGTTGGGCCAAACACCGTTAGGCCCAGTGCCCTTGCTTTGGTCCAATAGCATCGGCTGCCATAGCCTTTAGGGCACCATCGAGGCACGCGAGCGCGGCCAACCCATCCGGCTCGGGCAAGCCCCGCGCTTGCCCTGAGCCCGCCGCGCGCCCAAAGGAGGCTTGTGAGCCCAATGCGGGCGCACAGGTCTTGGCGCCGGTCGGCGCCGCCAGGAATGAGGGGGCGCTTTCCCCGTGCCGCCGCTCTCCTTTAAAGTCCTTGCATGATGGGGGACGCTGCCATGCCATCGACGATTGATCGCACGACGAGCCGCCGCCGGTTCCTGGGCTTCCTGGCGGCAAGCCCGCTCATCAGTGCCGGCGGTCTATCCGCCTTGGCGCAGACGCCCTCCTCGCCACACAGGCTACCCGACCCAATGCTGTGGGCGCCGCGCGATTTGGAAAACTTGATCGTCACCCCGAAGGAGGCCATCAATGTCTTCGATTTCGAGCCCGTGGCGCGCAAGAACGTGCCCCCGGCGCACTTCGGCTACATGGTTGCGGGTGTCGACGACGAAGTGACCTTGCGCGCCAATCGCGAGGGCTTTCTCAAGTTCCAGCTCCGCCCGCGGCGGCTCGTGGACGTCAGCAAAATCGACATGCGCTGCACTATTCTGGGGGCGGCGTACGATAGCCCGATCTTCATTTGCCCGACGGCCAGCAACCGCGCCTTTCACCCGGACGGCGAAGTGGCCGTCGCCAAGGCGGCAAGGAGCGGTAATCATCTGCAAATACTTTCGACCGTTGCCACAACCTCGATCGAGGAGGCCGCCACGGCCCGCGGCGCGCCGATCTGGTTTCAGCTTTATGCCTCGCCACGCTGGCAGATCGCCGAGGCGTTGGCGAAACGGGCGGAGCGCGCGGGCTGCCCGGCGATCGTTGTGACCATCGACGACCTCGGCGGCAGAAACCAAGAAACCCTGCAGCGCCTGCGCCGCACCGACACGCGACAGTGCTCGGCCTGCCACGCCCCGGGCTGGGGCTATGTCGCGCGCAAGCCCAACTATGATGGGCTCGACATGTCGGGGGTATCGACCGTGCTTTCTCCCAACATGACCTGGGACTTTATCAAGCGCTTGCGCGACACGGTCGCAACCAAGCTCCTGCTCAAGGGCATCATGTCGCATGAAGACGCGCGGCTGGCCGCGGCGAGCGGCATCGACGCGATCATCGTGTCCAACCACGGTGGACGCAGCGAAGACAGCGGACGCTCGACCATCGACGCGCTGCCCGAAATCATCGAGGCCGCCGGCGACAGCATGCCGGTGCTGGTAGACAGCGGATTCCGCCGCGGCACCGACATCGTCAAGGCGCTCGCCCTGGGTGCCAAAGGCGTCGGCATCGGGCGACCCTGCCTTTGGGGCCTCGGCGCCTTTGGCCAGGAGGGCGTGGAGCGCGTGTTGGAGCTTCTGCGTGCCGAGCTGCGCGTCGCCATGCAGCAGGTCGGAGCACCGTCGATCCGAGACCTCACACCGGTCATGGTGCGCCGCGCCTGAGCGGCGGCCAACGCTGCCCGCGCCGGGTGCCGCCAAGCCCCTCGCATGGGACGCACGGCGTCCATTGGGCCCTGCCGCTGGGCCGCGCCGGAGCGGCCGCTCTTGGCCGTCCCTTTGGTCCGATTTCAGCTGGAGAAATCTTCGCTGCGCAACTCGATGGGCACCCCGTGCGGGGTTCGTTCGGCCGCCGCATCCCAGGCCTTGTGATAGCGCGCGAGCAGGTCGGGCGTCGTCAGGTTCTTCGCCGTCACCAGCTGTTCCAGCGCGTTCAGCCAGTGCCGATAGTAGGTGTCACCCCTGTCGGGATCGCCTGCGGCCTGTGCGCGACCAATCTCCGTTGCCAGAGCGGCGGCCCACTCCGGCCAGGTGAAAAGCCCCTTGTCGTAAAGGCTCAGCGCCAGGGCAAAGGCTTGCGCCTCCCACGGCGCCTGGAATACGGGGCCCTCCCGATCGGACGGCAAGTCCGGCAACGGCGGTGCGCAAGTCGGCGGCACTAAACGGCCTCCAGGTAGCTCTCCCAAGCATCGACGGAGACCGAAGCGGTCTGATCCGCCGCCTCGCCCCACAACTCATGCGCCGCGAAGCGAACCGTATAGAGCCATTGCGGATGTTCGCCGAGCCCCGCGGCATTGGCGTCCGGCAACACATGCGCGCCGTGCACGTGCGTCACGCGGCCGACGTGGCCGCGAACGTAGCGCGGCAACCGGGTGTGGCCTGTGGGGTGGACATTGCGGGCAAGCACGTGCTGACCGACCTGGAAGCGTTGTGGCGTCAGGGCGGCGCGCTCGGTCGGCCCACCCCTGGCGAGGACCCTTTCCACCCGTGCGGCGGTGAGCACCCTGGGGACCGGCTTGGGGGGTTGCAAGCTCTTCCCCGCGGCGATTTCCTCGGGCGCGATCAGCCCGCGCTCGACCATCAACGTCTCGAGCCCGGCAAGCCAAATCTCGTAGTACGACTTGGCCAGATATTGGGCTGGATGCAGGCTCTCGCGCGCCGCCCGCGATTGGTCGATATTCCAAGCGCCGGGGGCCGCCATGGCAAGGGTCAGCGCGAAGGCGCGCCGTTCCCAAGCGGCATGAAAGACGGGTTCGTCCTTCTCGGCAATGACGGGGCCGAAGCCCATCATGCCACCCATGTCTTGCGCGCCGTTCATGACACCTCTGCCGGTGACTTGGCGAGCCCTGTACCAATCATGCTGTCGCGGGTGACCAGCGAGGACAGCTCCTCTTCGCTCCAAGTCTCGGCGCCGGCCGGGCGTTGCGGCAGGACCAGATAGCGGATCTCGGCCGTCGAGTCCCACACCTTGATCTCTTTGTCGGACGGCAGCGTCACACCGAATTCGGCGAGAACCGCGCGTGGATCGAGCACGGCGCGCGAGCGGTACGGTGCCGATTTGTACCAAACCGGGGGCAGTCCGAGCACCGGCCAGGGATAACAGGAGCAAAGCGTGCAAACGACAAGATTGTGCACCTGATCGGTGTTTTCGACGGCAACCATGTGTTCGCCTTGCCGACCCGTGTAGCCGAGCTCGGCAATGGCGGCCGTGGCATCCCGGAGCAGCCGTTCCTTGTAGGTGGGATCGACCCAAGCCTTGGCCACGACGCGAGCGCCATTGTGCGGACCGACGCGGCTTTCGTAGGTCTCAATCAACAGATCAAGCGCCTTTGGGTCCACGTAGCCTTTCGCAACGAGTATGGACTCAAGGGCCCGCACGCGCAGTTCCACGTCGGTGAGATGCGAACCATGATCGTGGTCGTGCTCGTCGTGCATGTCATCCTGCAGCCGGCTAGGACGCGAGTTCGGAAATGCGCGTGCGATCAACGCCCGCGCTCGGCGGCGATGATCCGATGGCGGTCGCCGCCGGGAACCCAGCGCTAGCACGAAAATGACGCCGGGCGCCAGCCCAGCCGCGACGTCGACCGCAGGGGTTGTGGCGATGGCGAACCGTAGCTGCCCGCAAACCATGCCGCGACGCGACGCATTGGGCGCGGCACGCAAGCTGCCGGCATGGTCTGTGAGCAAATCGGCGCGCGAAAGCCTGCTCCAGAGCACAGCCCGCCTGCGCAGCCCGTGCCATGAAATACGCGGTTCGCCACATCAGCTCGAATGGACGTGCACCATGCCGCTGCCCTGCAAGGCACCGGTTTCGCTGCCCGCGTGGCTCACCTGTTCGTGCCTTTGCGGACTATTTTTGTTCGGCGCCGCGAGCCTGCGCGCCGAACCAAGCACAGGCGAAGGCTGGACCGTGGCCACCCTCGCGCGCGATGGCTCTTGGGGGGTCGCGACCCAAGCCTCGTTGGCCCATGCCATCGGCATGGCGGTCAGCAAGTGCAAGGCAATGACGGTTCCGCAAAGCGATTGCGGCGCGCAATTCACGACCATCAGAACCGGCTGGACCTTGGCGCTCTTGTGCGGTGATCACAAGGTGCTGGCCGCCGCCAAACGCTTGGACGAGGCCTGGCTGGCCGTACAATTTCGCCTGAGTTGAAGCGGGCCTACCTACCCGATCTGCCGGCATGCCGACTAATTCTCAAGGTGGACCCGGCCGGTAGGGTAATCTTGCCCGCGTCGGAAACTTCAGAGGTTCTGTCGCGATAGCGCGCGCTTTCTGCTTGGCGCGGCGCGCGCTAGCAAGCCGCGCCGACCGCGGCATTATCTTATAGCTGCATCTCATAGCTGCCCAACGCGGCAGGCCGCGCCAGCTAGCGCGCTTTGCCCGCAAGCGGTGCCTGCGCCGCCAAGCGCACCTCGCAGCGATTGGCCCGGTGCGCGGGGGTACCACTCACGGGATCGCGTATGGTGGCATCGACCGTAGCATTGAAATTGGCGCCGTCGGGACTGAAGGGATCGTAGCTCCTAGCACCCAGGGCGTCGCAGCCCTGCCACCAGCCGTGCTCGCCCACTACCACGCGAGGATCGAGTTTCTCGTTCAGTCGCGCCCGCGCGCGCATGGCTCCCACGGGGGTTTCCAGCGCCACCCAGCTGCCGGCGGTGATCTTGCGCGCCGCCGCCGTCGCGGGATGCAACTCCACCTCCGGATCGAGCGCGTGCCTGCGCAAGGCGGGCAAGGCGCGATGTTGCGTTTGGCAGAACACCATCGGCTTGGCACAGGTCAGCACAAGCGGGTAGCGCTGCGCCAACTCGGCTCGAGCCAGCGGGCCAATCTCGGGCGCCACGAAATCCGGCAACGCCTGATAGCCGTGTTCGAGGAAGGTCTCTGACCAGAACTCTACCTTGCGTGACGGCGTGGAAAATCCGCGCGCGCGCCCCTGCTGGTCGACTTCGGCATACTTTTGATGCCGCGGCGTGAGCGCGACGTGAATGCCGCGCGGCTCGGCCCGCAGCTGTTCCAGCGTCACACCGCTGGCAGCGAGCTGCTGGCGGTAGGCCGCATCAATATCGCCTTGCCAGAAATGCTCACCAAGGCCCAGCCGCATGGCAAGGTCGAATATGAAATCGGTATCGGGTCGCGCTTCGCCCGGCGGCGGCACCACGGCCCGCCGGAATTGAACCAAAGACTGTGCTTCGGTATTGATCTCAAAGCCGATCTTCAAGGCTTCGCGCTCGAAGCAGGACGCGACGGGCAAGACAATGTCAGCCAGCGTTGCGGTTGGCGTCATGAAGAGATCGGCATGGGCGTAGAATTCCAAGTTGGACAAGGCGGCGCGCCCGCGCAAGGGATCGGCCTGGGCGAGCAATAAGTTGGTGCCAAAACCGATGAGCCCGCGTACGGGATAGGGGGTGCCTTCGAGCACGGCTCGATAAAAATCATGGGTGGAGACATGGTTCCAGTGCGCCGGCCCTAGCGGGCGTTCGGCGGCACCGATGGCGGCGGCAAGCGTCCTGCCGGCGCAAAGGTCTTCCCCCGTGACCGGCGCGCTCGGGACTGAAGGGAACAGCACGTTGCCACCGGGCGCATCGAAGCAGCCGGTCAGCGCATAGAGCAGCGCAATGGCCCGGGCGTTCTCCGTCGTGTTGGCGTGTTGTTCGTGCCCGCTCCAGGCGTAGTAGGAGACTGGGCGGGCGTGCCAGATCAGGCGCGCGGCCTCCTCGAGTTCTTTTGGCGCTATCCAACACGTCGCCTGCACCACCTCTGGCGAATACTTTCGGCACAGGGATGCATAGTGAGCGAAGACCGGCCGGCAACTGATCGGCCCGTTCGCCGCCTCGATGCGGTATTCGCCCTCAAGGGCCAGCGATTGACTGTCGGCCAGATAGCGACCGCTGTCGGGGTCGTATGCCGTGGGGCAACGAGCCCGCGCATCCCAGGCGATAGACCTGCGGGCATTCCCGCCCGGGACCAGATCGCTCTCGCGCAGCAGCCGTCCAGTGTCGGAGCGCACCAGCAGCGGTCCATTGCTCCAGTCGCGAATGAAGTCGCGGTCGTACCAGCCGCGCTGGATCATGAGATTGGCCAATCCCAAGGCCAACGCACCGTCCGTGCCCGGGCGCAGGCGTAACCAGACGTCGGCCTTGTTGGCGAGGCCGGCGTTGCGCGGGTCGACCACGATCAGTTTCAGGCCGCGCTTTAGCGCCGCGACCGTCGCGGTGGCGTGGGTCAGGCGCGAATGGGAGGGGTTGTAGCCCCACAGCAGCAGGCAGCCGGAACGCTCGATGTCCGGCATGGCGCCGCCGGCACTGCCCGTGCCCACGCTACCGACGCCAAAAACATAGCGCGTGGCATAGCCACGTCCCCAACCGCACAGGTCGAGCGAGGACACCTGGTTCGGGGTGCCAAAGGCATGCATGAGACGCCGCACGAAGCTGCTGGCGTCCCCGATGGCGGTGGTCGACGGCGAACATTGGCTGAAGGCCACGGCCTCCGGCCCGAACTGGTCGGCAATGCGGCGCATGGCTGAAACCATCTCGCTGAGCGCCATGTCCCAAGAAATCTCCTCCCAGCCCGGATCGGGATGGCCCTTTGGTTGCCGACGGCGCAATGGTCGCGTCAAGCGATCCTTGCTGTAGACCAGGTCGGGTGCGGCGCGGCCTTTGGCGCACAGGGCCGCGCCGGTGGGATGGCTTGGATCGGGATTAAGCCGCGTGAAGCGCCCAGCCTCGACGGTGGCAATCGTGCCGCAGCGCGCGATGCAGAGGCCGCAAAATCCGGCAATCTGCTGCGTACCCTGGACACCGGCGGTCATGTATCGTCTCCGCTAGCTGGTGAAGATCGCACGCGACACTCATGCACCGATTGAGGATAAAGGCTAGGGGCGATAGGTTTGGCTTCGGCCGAGCGTTGTTTTTGCGTTCGCCGGCTTCGGCCGCGTGGCTCGCCCGTCAACACGCCAGCTCCTTGCGAAATGCGAAGCCGCGCAATGGGGTCGGCTTGAAGCAAGCCGCGTGATGACCCGTCCCGTAATGCCTCAATGGCGAAGCAAAGCCATCGCGGGCGGCTAGCCGCTCAAGGCTGCAGTGGCTGCCCGTTGCCACCGCAACGAAGGTGACAACGCGATCGTCACGTTTGCGGTGGACGCAGCCCTGGGATGAGCTCAGGTCATCAAGATCGCTAGCCCGATCACGATCGTCTTGGCCACCATCCCTAACGCCTGGAGGTTTTGGCTGGCCCCCCGGGCCAGGTTATCGCCCAACCAAGGAGAGCCGGACATAGGCACCCTCGTAGGAGGGAAGATAGCGCCGCGCGGCGGCAAGGACACTGTCGGCGGTTACCGCCTCGAGGTTGAGGTCGTGGATCGAACCGCCTTCCACGGCCCTTTGCACCAGCCGCTCGACGATGCTCTCGTTGCTTTCCGCGTTTTTCCGGCGCTTGAGCTCAACGCGATCGCGAAAGCGCTCGAGCTCGCTGGCATCGATACTCACCTTCAGGCCGGCAATGCCTTCAAACACTTGGCGCTCAATCCTCTGCGAGGCCTGGGTGCTCGGAATGTTGATTTCAAAAATGCCCGAGCATTCGTCCGGCTGATAGGAGGCCACGGGCGCGTAGGCATCCCCGTGACGCTCGCGCAACCGATTGAAGAGCATGGCATTCAAATACTCGCTGAGCGCGAGCACCACCTTGGCCTCGGCATGGGTAACGCTGACGCCGGTGTTCCAGGCGATCTTGATTTGGGACAAGGGACGGCGCAGCTCCGGCGATGAAGCGGAAAAAGCCCGATGCGCCTGCGTTACCGGCGCCTGTGGCACCGCCAGCATCGGTCCCTGGGCAAAGGGATAGCCGCCAAAATACTTGCCCACCATGGCGCCGGTGCTGCTGGCGTCGAAGCCGCCGGCGAGAAAAAGTTGCATGTTCGCCGGCAGCCTAATTTTCTCGGCGTATTCGCGCAGCTCGGCGGCGAGCCTCGCCGGCGGCAGCTTCGCGGTGACTATTTCGGCTTCGGTCGTGTCGGCCCCATAGGGATGACGATTGCCAAACAAGGCCGCATCGAACAGCCTCCTGTGGCCGGCCCTGGCGTCATACCGGTCGAGGTAAAGCTCCTGCAGGACCACCCGCGCTTCCTGCCTTACCGTCTCGACATCACATTTCTGCTCGAGACTGGTGAGCGCCAGCAGGCGCAACACCTGCTCCAGGTATTTGGGCAAGAACATCGCCTGCCACTGAATCATACCAGGCCCCGTGGAGGCATTGCTCTCTTGAATATAGTCCTGATGCATTTTCTTGATTTGGCTGGCCTCATGGTCGCCGGCGGCGCCGACAAACGAGGTGTGCTCGAGCATGTGCCCAAGCCCATCGGAAGCGCGTATTTCGCTGCTCCGCAGCACCAACGCTGCCGCGATGTAGCGTGAATCATTCGCGACAAAGTGGGCGCGAAAGCCGTTGTCGAGGGTCACCGACGAGGGCTCGGTACTGGCCCGAGCAGATGTTTGACCTTGTCCGGCAAGCGCACTCCCCGCCAACAGACCCTGCAAGACATGCCGACGGTTTAGGACCATGCGCATCACCCCATGAAACGGTCAAAAGATCTGGTTCATTCGCCGATTGGCAGCGCGGCGGTGGCGACTGCGAAAGGCGGATCTTGATGAACCTTCCGGCGGTGGCGATGCACTCGGGCCAAACCCTGATCTGCGAGACGGTGTGTCCGGAGGAGAAATCGGCAATCGGCCAACCCCTGCTTGCTCTGCCTTAGCCGCAGCTCGCGCGCGACGAGGCACGACCATCCTGGCTTGCCGGATCATGTCCGCGGTCACACCAGGATGCCGGACCACAGCGCCCCGACCGCGATGCCATGGTGAGCTCCGGCCCCGGGTGCCCTGGTGGGCACCCGCCGCCACCTTGCCAAAATAACGAGTGGAGAAAACAATGGCCGCGGTCCTATACCGCGACTCATGAGGGACAGCATGCTGAGGCTATGGGGGCGTCCGACCTCAACGCGAACGCTGAAGGTGCTGTGGACCCTTTCAGAAATTGGCCTCGAGTTCGAATTCATCCTGGCCAGCGCCACCATGGGTCCAAACGGCAGCGTGTACCGAGGCCACCGCCCGCACGGCGTCGTCGGAGAGCCCGCCTATCGGGCGATGAATCCAAACGGCACCGTGCCGACGCTCGACGACGATGGCTTCATCTTGTGGGAATCCAATGTCATCGTGCGCTACCTCGCCACAAAGTACGCGCCGACCCTGCTGTACGGCGACGACCTCCAGATTTTTGCCCGCGCGGCCCAGTGGATGGACTGGGATAACAACCATCTGATGGGTGGCCAACACACCTTGGTGATGCAGCTCGTCCGCTTACCGGCGCAAGCGCGCGATACCCGCGAACTCGAGAGCGCGTGCAACGACCAGATCGCGGCCTTCCGCGTCATCGACGAAGAGCTCGGGCGCTCGCGTTTCATCGCCGGGGACCACTTCAGCATGGGCGACATTCCGATCGGCGTTCACGCCCATCGCTGGCACCTCTACGACATCGAGCGACCGCCAATGGCGAACCTGGCGCGTTGGTACGCGGAAATCTGCCAGCGTCGCGCGTTTCGGCACTCGGTGGAAAACCCAATGCACCATCTCACCGGTTAGCGCGCACTCCTCCGCGCCCCCGCGTTGCGGCGGCGAGGCCCGCGATTGGCTAGCGCCAAGGCCGGATCCTGGCGCGGGGAGAGTGGCGCGCGGCGGTCGCCACCGCGCTTGGAGTTGGCGCCGTGCGCGCAACCCTACGCCGGCACGGCGTTCGCGCTGTCGGGAAGCTGGATGATGCTCAGCAGCGCCTCTGGCCTTAAAACCACCACTCCCCCGCGTTCCAACCGCACCCATTTGGCTTGTGCCCAGGCGCGCAACTGCTTGTTGATACTCTCTCGCGACAAGCCCGCCATTTGGCTCATTTCCTGCTGTGTCACCAGCACCTTGCGGGGCAGCGGACCACCGACTTCTTCGGCCAGTCGCAACAACAGCTTCGCCACCCGCGCGCGCAGATTGAGAAACATTATGTCCTCGTACTGCTCGCTCGAGCGTCGCAGCCGTGCACACAGGATTTCGATCAACTTGATGGCGACGTCAGGCTGTTCGCGCACCATCGGCAAAAAGTGACGCCGATCAATGCTCAATAACTCGCAATCCGTAACGGCGATCGCGCTTGCCGTACGCGAGCAACCATCAAACAAGGCGATTTCGCCGAAGACCTCACCTTCGTGCACGACATTGAGCACCGCCTCGCGCCCCTCAGGTGAGGACACGACGATCTTTACGCGGCCGGACAGGACGGCGATCAGCTGCGTGCCAGCATCGCCCTTGGCGAAGATGGTTGCGCCCCGTCGAAGCTTGCGCGTTGTCGCACGGGAAAGGAGGCGCTGGATGCTTGCCCTTGGCAGCTCGCCAAGGATGGGATGGTTGCCTAGGATCTCCAGGTGATTCATCGTGATCTGCACAGACTGCATGGTCGTCCTGGCGCTAGTTTAGCCGCGACGCGGCGGGCCGCGAGAATTGACGAGCGCAAAGCTTACGCCAGCCTTTCGTACTGCTGACCGAGCAGCGCGCTCGATTGCCACTTCGGCCGCGTCATCCCAACTCGCAAAACCGCACCGTGTGCAAACCTTCAAAAAGATGGTGACCTGACAGTAGACATAGCCTTGTCGGTTTCCTGCCGAAAGGCGCGTTGTCGGCCCTCGCCAGCCATATTGCCCGTTCATAAAAAGGCTAAGGGTCGTTCTCGTCTCGGCTCCTCATGCGGAAAAATTGTGACACAGCGCCGGGGGAACGAAGTATGAGCGTAGTCACATTGGCCGGCGGGTTCGCCGGATTTTGCCGCGCCCAAGGCCACGCGCCGCACGGGGCAATCCGCGTGCGCTCCCCGGCCCCAGACCGCGCAAGGCTTGGGCCTGTCCCTTGGATCCCCCGGCGGCTTGCCAAAATTCCGGCACCTCCCGGTGAAGTGTGGTTGCACCTCACTAAGGCGCGAATTGCGTCACCGCCTCCTTGATAACGCGTGTAGTCTTCGAGCACCCGCGAGATGGAGACCCCAATGCGCATTATTGACCTCAGCCGCGAGCTCTACCATCGCACGCCGAGCTACCCGGGCCAGCCACCCATCATCCATGGCGTTTGGAAAACGCACGAGGAAGCCTTTGTCGATTCCGGCAATGTGCACGGCAACAGCGTCATGTATTTCTCCATGCCCGACCATGGCGGGACGCACATCGATGCACCGCGTCACTTCGGTCGCGCCGGCATACCCATCAACGAGTATCCGCTCGAGAACTGCATCGTGCCAGGGATCTGCCTTGACCTGAGGCACATCGCACCCAAAGCGGAAATCGCTCCGAGCGACCTGCAGGCGGCCGTGAAAACCGCAGGCATGGCGATCCCACCGCGCGGCACCATCCTGCTCTGCACGGGTCATCATGCCCGCACCTTTCCCCGCCCCGCTTATGCCACCGACAACCCCGGCGTCAACGTCGCGGCAACCGCATGGCTGGCACAGCAAGGCATTGTGCATTTCGGCATCGACTCCATGCGCCCAGGTCCGGAAGGTGACGTCAACGCGCTTGTGCACAAAGCGTGCTTGGAGCTCGGCATCACGCACATCGAGAGCCTTTGCAATCTCGAGACCTTGCTTGGCCAGGGCACATTCCGCTTCATCGGTCTACCGCTCAAATGGCGCGACGGCACCGGCTCGCCGATCCGCGCCGTCGCCGTGTTCGACGACTAAGGGCTCGCGAGGGATAGGCACGAACGGATCCTCGTTTGCGCCTTTGAAAGTTTTGATTGAGCCGGGCAGCCGTTGGCGCCCAAAATGGCAGGCACCTGCCGCCGGGCGCTCGGCACGGCGAAGGCGGCGCTCGGTTGCCAAGTGAGCGGCCTACGGGCGCGCGGTCTATTTGAGCAAGGAACCCTTGGGAGGAGAGCTGGTATGACGGCCAAGATCGAAAGACTTGCAGCAAAAAGCGTGTTCGATCCACCCACGTACACCCAAACGATGAAGGTCACGGGGGCGCAGACCATTTTATTTGTTTCCGGCCAGGTGGCCTACGACGACAAGGGCCAGCCCGGGCACCCCGGTGACTTTGCCGCCCAGGCGCGCGCCACCTACAGCGCGCTAAAGGCGCAGGTCGAGGCCGGAGGTGGCTCACTCGCGAATATCGTGAAGTTGACGACCTATCTCGTCGACATTCGCTATCGCAACGATCTGGCGTCCATACGCGAGGAATTTTTCGGCAAGAAGGGTCCCGCCTCCACGCTGGTTGGCGTCACCGCCTTGGCGCAGCCGGGCTGGCTCATCGAAGTAGAAGCGATCGCCGTGATCTGAAGGCGCACGGCGTCGGACCGGCAACTCGAGCTGCGTGAGGCGCAGCTCCGATCAGGCGCGGGGCCCGTCAGCGCGCGCGGCTCAGCCCCACGCCACGGTCCGGGGGACGACGGCAACGGCTCGGGGGCATTTCCCTTTCCGTGCCCGCATGGCAAGCTGGGCGAGCCCCCAATCCCCGTGTGGCCGGCTCTTTGTCATGCTGACGTGGAGGATCCGCTTATGCTCACCAGCAACGCCACCGGCAAGCCAGCGGCCGCGCCCGGCGCCGACGCATTCACCGTCGAGGACATCGAATACCTGCACCACGACGGCAAACCGCTCCTCTTGCGCCTGTTCAGACCGAACGGCGCTGGGCCCTTCCCGCTGTTGATCGACGTGCACGGTGGCGCCTGGTGCGGTCAGGATCGCACGTCCGATGCCCTGTTCAACGAGGCGCTGGCAAACAGCGGCGTGGTCGTTGCGGCCCTCGACTTTCGCATGCCACCGACCGCCGGCTATCCGGCTTCACTGGCCGACATCAACTATGCCATCCGCTGGCTGAAGGCGCGCGCCGGCGAGCTCAAATCGCGGGCGGACCGCGTCGGCCTGCTCGGCGTCTCGAGCGGTGCCCACCAGGCCATGCTGTCAGCCATGCGCCCGCGCGACAGGCGCTACGCCGCCATCCCTCTGCGGCGCCACGCCGAGCTCGATGCCACCGTCGCTGCCGTCGTGCTGGTCTGGCCAGTCATCGATCCACTGCGCCGTTTCCACCACGCCAAGCGTCTGCAGGCCGCGGGCGGCAAATACCCTGAGCAAATTGATCGCGTTATCCCCCTGCACATCAAGTTTTGGCAGACGGAGGAGGCGATGGAAGAGGGCAATCCTGTTGGTATTTTGGACCGCGGCGAGGCTGTCGAGATGCCACCGGTACTTTATGTGCAAGGCGGCAACGATGTCGTGCACCCACGGGTCGATCTCGAACGCTTCGTGGCAAGCTACCGCAAGCGCGGCGGCGAGGTTGAGCTTGCCCTCTACGAGGGCGAGGGCGAGGGTTTCATTCGCAATCCGGCCTCCAAGACCGCCCCGCTGGCCCTGCAACGCATTATCGATTTCGTCCACGCCCGACTCGACTGAACCGCCAGGGACCCGGAGCTCGCCATCCCCTATGCGATGGCGGGCGTCGCGCACAGCCGCCGCTCGCCTTCTCGTGTCTTGCCTTTTGCGGCTCGCCGGATAGGCAAAACGTCCATGGCGCCGGGCAGGAATCGGGTTGAAGTCCGCCCGGTGCGGCACAATTTGGCGACTAGAACCAAGCCCCAGGCAAAGAGGCGTGCAATGCACCCCACCGAGCAGCACTATCTCGTCTTCGGGACGGCGAGCGGCTTTTGTGGCATCGCCTGGACCACCGCCGGCATCATCCGCTTTCAGCTGCCGGCCAAAAGCGGCGAAGCGGCCAGCCGACATCTGCTGCGCCGCCTGCCGCGCGCCAAACCGGGGACGCCCCCCGCGGATGTGGCGCGCGCGGTTAGCGCCGCGCGGCGCTACTTTGCCGGTGAACAGACGGATTTTGCCGACTTCAAGCTCGACCTTGGCGAACAGACGGACTTTTTCGAGCGGGTCTATGCCGCGGCGCGACGGGTTGAGTGGGGTCACACAACGACCTACGGCGCGCTGGCGAAGGAGCTGGGCGCCGGGCCGGAGGCCGCCCGCGATGTCGGCCAGGCCATGGCGCAGAATCCGGTACCCCTCATCATCCCCTGCCACCGGGTCTTGGCCGCCGGCGGCAAGCTTGGCGGCTTTTCCGCACCGGGCGGTGTGACCGCCAAGCGGCGCCTGCTCGAGTTGGAGGGCGTTCACCTCGCGCCAGCACGACCCGCGCAGGCTGCCTTCGAGTTCTAGGCCCCGTAACAGGCCGACGCCGGCGGGTCTCTTCCTCCTGACTGAGGCTGAAACCGGGGCCCGCTGGGTGTGCCACCCAATCCGGTGGCCCAAGCCCGAAGCAAAAGCTGCCTTGGCGTGTTACGCGGACCGTCGCCGCCGCCGCTTTACCGCCGTCCGCTCGGGCGTGGCTTTGCCCTTGGCGCCGCCGCCGGCGTTCGGCCGTTTCGAGCGCGGATTGGCCTTGCGGCGCAGCTCTCGCGCCATCCGCTCGGCGGCCTCGCTCGCCTTTTCAGGGGTATCGAAGGTCCCCAGATAGAGGATCTTATCGCCGCTGCGGATCAACGCCCGATAGCCGCTGCCATTGGGATAGACGAAGCGCGGTAACTCTGGATTGATGGTGCGTCTGCGACTTACTTGTTGAGCTGCCGCTCGCGTTCGCATCGGTCCATCCCCAACGTCGCCCGACCACGTCGGTCCAGCAGCCCGCATCTCATGGCGTTGGGCAGCATAAAACCTGGAGTTGCTACAGCTGCAAGCCCCCGTCATGCCCCGCAGCCCGCGCTGGTCCCTGGCGCCAGCGCCCGGGCCTTCGCTGGCCAATCGCAGCACGCCTCGAAGGCAACGGCGCCGGTAAACCCGGTGCCAGCGCACGCCCGCTCGCCCGCCAGAAGCCAGCGCCTGTGATGGCAATGGGCAGGCTTCGGGCTCGCGTCGCCCTGACGTCTGCTAAGCGCACCCATAAGTGGCGAGGCTTCTCAGGTCTGCTCCCGGTTGTCGATTGTCGACGGGAAGCGGGCGTCGTCCTTAGGCTCGACATTTATCCATCGCATCCTCGCGGCGATGGCTCAGACACCTGCGCCCCTCGACGTTGTCGCCCAGAAACTCGATGCGCCGCACGAGGATCAGCGCCTGGTCGCGCTTGCGCACGCGGCCGCGCATGGCACGGCCGCGCGCTCGCTTGCGGTCAAGGTGGCGGCGATGCTGGAGGACGAAAGCCCCGCGGTCCAGCACTTAGCTGGCGGCATATTCCCACGCCTCGGCTCTGGCGCCACCGACGCCGTACCCCTCTTGTTGGCGCTACGCGCGAAGGGCGTGCCGCCCGCGCTGGTCGCTCGCGCGACACTCTGCCTGGGTTGTATCGGCCCATCGGCATTAGCGGCGATCCCACCTCTCAAGGCCGCCCTGCGCCAAACGCCCGACGATAGCGATGTCCTCAAAGCCCTTTGGCAGATTGCGGGCGATGATCCGGAGGTCTTAGATGCGGTTTTTGCTGGCGCCTTCGCCAGCGATTTCGGCCGTTTTCTTGTTGCCGGCGAGCTCATCAGAAACGCCAGCGATCCCGTGATAGACCGCGCCTTCGCGGCGATCGCCAGCCGGGCGCAATCGCCCGATCCGGACGACCAGCAGCGCGCCGCCAAGCTTCTCATCACCCTAGCCGCCAAGCGCCCGGCGCTGGCCAACGCGCTCGTTCAGGACCTGCTAAGGGATCCTGCCGCACCCCAAGCGTGGCACGCCGTGACGGCGGCACGTGAGTGTCCGCCACCCCGGGGAACCGCTCTCATCGCCGCCGTAACGCGCGTGGCCGCCGGCGACGACGTCGCCGCTTCCCTGCGCGCCTTGCAGGTTCTGGCCGATTTCGGCGCAGAAGCTTCGAGCGCGCAAGCAACCTTTCTTGCCATCATTGCCCGCAACCGGTGCTGCGCTCCCGTCCCCGGCCCCGATGGCGCACACGCAAGTGCCCTGGCGGTCGCCGCCAGGGCCCTTGCCAACGCTTGCCCCACCGACCGCGCCTTTGAGCCGCTTTTGGCCTGGCTGCAGCGGGCGATTGCGCGACACCCCACGGGGGCGCGTCCGTGCTGGTATCCAATCGGCGACGTCATTGAGGCGCTGGCGACGCTGGCGCCGGCGTCGAGGGCGGTCCACCAGGCGAGCCTGGCCGCCGTCGCGGCAGCGCGCAGCTGCATCGATGAGGCTGAGTACGAAGTCATGGATTTCGAGCGTTGCGTTCGCCGTGCTTTTGAGCGCATGGCCAATCCCCACCAGCGCGGCGGTGACCGCGCTTCTCCTCTTTAACATGTTGGCGGCGGGCGAGCGCCCGCAAGCGGGCAGACGCTGGTTGGCTGATTGAAAAACTCACAGGGGCCGCAGGGCGAGCCCCATTGGCTCTATTTGAAGAGCGAGGACAACGAAAACGAAGACACCCGGACAATGGGCGGCGTTTCGGCAACCTGCGGATAGGGTTCATCGATATAGACGTTCACGCCACTGGCGCGACCGTCTTTGATGAGCGAGGAAACATAGGCCCAACCGTTCGGCCCCAGTCCCAGACAGGCCTCAGACATTTCACCCTTCAGACGCACGTGAATGGCAATGTTGCCGCGCGCCAGGATGGCGGCGGTTTGCGCCGGGGTAAACTTTTCCCTGTTCCACAACTTCGTCAGGTAGATGCCCGCCACCATGCGTTGGGTCTTGGGTCCCCAGCTCACCCTGTTCTCCTTGCCGGACCCGAACGAATATTGTCCCGGTGGCAGAGGCCCGACGGCGCGCGCCGCCAAGCAATCAGGATCGGGATTGTTTCTGCAGGCCTCTCGGCCGGAGATTGCCCAGGCGATGGTTTTGCCGGCGAGCTGGGGATCGTCGGCGATCACGAATAGGCGGCCGGTCCTGATGGTGTAACCGAAGCGGAAGCTTTTGAGCGACTCGGGCACATGCCGCACGACATCGTCAAACGGGCTGCAAATTTCACCGTCCGTCAGTTTTCTCTCGTATCCCTTGTGTTGGATCGTGACGTAGTCGATGCCGGGAGCGCAATCCCACTGCGCCAGCACCTTCTTGTCGGCGAGAGCAACGCTCGGCGAAGACGCCTCCGTCGCGGGTTTCGGCAAGGCGGCGACGACCGGCGCCTTCTTCGGCGCGGACGGCGGTGCGACCGTCTTTGGCGCCGACATCTTCGACGAACCTCGCATTTGCTCGCACTCAGCCGACAATTTGGGCGGATGGATCTGCTTTACGGCAAGCTGCCGCGCGAGAACGTGGGTCGCACCTTGTTTTATGTAGGCCTCAATCAGCGCCTGCTGCACCTCGACTTGTTCTTGCGATAATTCGAAGATGCAGTCTTCGTAAATCTGATCTCCAACCTGCCCGAAAAAATTGGCGATATCACCCGCTGCCGTTGCCGATGGGGCGCCGGGTGTCCTGGCGTCCTGCGCCAGACCGTCACCGACCCACGCGCAAAGCGCCGCTAGTGCAGCCAACAGCAGGTTGCGAATGTTAGCGCCAGTCATATTCATTGCGACGCCCAAAGCCAAACCGTTGTCTTCCTCCATCATCTCGAGGGCACGTGCGATCAGCAAGGACCCCCATTGGGTCTAAGCTCCCACTCCCGTGAGGCCTGCTGCCCAATCGCTCCGGATCCCGCGCCAGTAGCGGCCTGTGCGTCGAAGAAGGACGCGCGATTTGGCCCGGCCAAGCCCCCACCCGGTGGCCCGACTCGGATGTTAGTTCAGGCGCCCGACTTCGGCTAGGCGCAATCCCGATCGCAACAAGGACAACTGTTTGTCGACCTAGAGCGCCGCAACAGGTTTGTCGTGACCGATCTGACGAGCAAGGCAAGTGTTCCCTTTTCCCTATCCCACGACGTCGGCGGGGGACTCATGGCGCAGCCGTTGACCTCAATCGCCTTGGCCCTTGCCGGGTCGTGTGTCGGTTGTGGACGCGCACAAGTGACACGTCGATGCCGCACGCCGCCGCCAACCGGCCGGGGCGCAACTTTGCCTCTCCCACAGCGGGGTGGGCCACGCGACACGGCCGCAAGCTGCGCATCAACCATGGCGGCATCATGACCACAGGCCCAGCCCAAAACCGGCAATCTTCCTGGTGTTGGCAGGTCGGGTCCTTCTTGCGGGGCCACCCAAGCTCTGGGCTCTATACTTGCTTTGCGGCGTAGCCGCCATGCTTCCTGCCTTAACTGCAGGGCCAATGATAAGCGCTAGAACAACAAAGCAGCCCCGTTGCACAAGAATGCCTCCCAAAAAAGGACCGCCCACTGAACAAACCGAAGGCATCACGTTATCGTCGGGCCGTTAACGGTGCCAAAAGAACCTTCCGCAACGTGACGATCCCACGGGAATGCCCAAAATCCTGGACCCTGCTCGCAAAGCCCCGCGCGAACGCACGCCGTAAGGCAAACTCCGAAAAAAAGGGCGCTTTCCCCCCGCGCAGCACGAGCAGCTGCGAGAGAGGTCGAGACGCATGAGGCAAAAAAAAAGCCGCCCACGCGGGGCGGCTTTCCGAGTTAAATTCACAGCAGCAGATTTATCGGATTACGATCCAATCGCCTCCGCGCCAGTAGCCGTGACCACGGCCGGGCTCGCGCCAACGGTAATGATCATGCCGCGACCATCTCCAGTGGTCGGGATGGATGCTCAGCCGCAGGTCGGGACCATAGGCCGGCCTACCGCGCACGCGCCAACAATCGCCTTCGTCGTTACAAACCACCGCAGCTGACGCCGCCGTAGCCGTCAACGCTAACGCACCCGCGCCGATAAGAAGCGTTTTACGGATCGCGTTCATGGTCGACTCCACCATTGTTTCACCTGCTATGAAAACGCCCTAGTGCGGCGTTGGTTTCGTGCTGATTTTTGAGCGTTACCTCATTGCAACAGCCTATCGTCCGTATGCGGTAGATACCCCCAAAACCTTGCGCCACAACGGCTTGGCGCCTTCACCCGGAAGTGCGCAGAAAACGGCCCGCCGTCTTGCTGGCCATTTGCTCGCCGCTGTGGGCTCGCAGCGGTGCTCGGCAGGTTGGCTCCCCACCACTCGACGCCGCGCTGCATCGCCTTTGCCATTGGCTTGTTGCGTCGCCGGCCGATCTTTTGGCTTGGCACCGACACGGCCCACATGGGGCAGCGGTCGCCGGACCCTTGACCGCATTTGCCGCATCCCCTCTGCCCGACCGGCCCTAGTCATCGGGAAGTGTTGGCTCGCTTGCACCGGCAGGGGTCGACGCCGGCGGCAGTCGATTTTGCGGCCCTTCGGCGGCCGAGAGGCGGGCCGGCTATCGCGCGGCGAAGGCGCCGCGTGCTGGCGGGCCAAGCTCGTCACGGCCAGGCTTGCCCCAGCCGCGATCAGCACCCCGAGCACCGTGCCCGTGGCCCACCCAATCATGGAGGCGACGAATTGGCTTGCGCCAGGCACATGCCCCACCATGGCCTTTGGCTTCTTGCTGTTTTGTTCCCCGAAATGGGTGGGCGGGATTGCTTTTGCAAACGGAGCCAACCGCTATGAAATAGTCGTAGCAAAAAAGGCGAGGGCCTGTGCGGCTGGTCCACGCCCTCCGACCGAGCGCCCGGCGCGGGTTGAGCCTCGGCCATGGCGGTGGCCCAGCGCCGGGAAGGGCCCGCCCGGGTTCAGGGCACGCGCTCTCGACACCGCGGTTGCCCGAATTAGCTCTGGTGCGGACCTTAAATGTTTGGCCCTTAAATGTTATGGCCCTTAAGTGTTATGGACCTTAAGTGTTGGTCGGAGCGGCGAGAAGAAACCCGGGGGAACGCGGCACGCGGCCGTCAGTTGTCCTAGACTAGGCGGGACACCGTGAACGTTTCAGAGTGCACGGGTAATGTCAGACAAACTGCAAGAACCAACCACGCCGAAGTCGCTGTTTATGGCGGTCGGAACGCTGGCCATGTGCACAACGCTACTGCTGCTCATTGCCTCGTTCTGGTGATGGGGCAAAGCGATGCTTTGGTCGTCGCAGCCGGGCGAGTTGCCTCGGCCTGATTGGCCATGCCCTTCTAAAATTTGCGCTGGCGCTGGTAGCGCAGCGCTACTGCCCCCTCCTTCGTAGTGGAGCGCCTGGCCAACCCTGATGGTGGTGCCGTAGTCTCGGTGCGCTTCGTGCCGAAGGCGTCGACGCCATCTACCGCGAGAAGGCCTCGGGCAAGAGCATGAAGAACCGGCCCGAGCTCGAGCGCGCCATCGATCAGCTCGGCACCGGTGACACGCTGAACGCTGATCGTCGCCGAATGGGACAGGGCAACGCGATCGATGCTCGACGGCGTGCATCTGATCGAGCGCATCAACACCAGGGGTGCGCTGATCAAAGTGCTCGACAAGCCGCACCTCGATCTCACCACGCCGCTCGGCCGCGGGTTCATCGCCTTCCTATCGGCAATGGCCGAGGATGAGCGTGGGCGGATCTTGAAGAGGGCGAACGACGGCCGTACCGCCGCCAAGGCCTAGGGCAAGAAGTTCGGTCGCAAACCCAAGCTCACCGAGCACCAGCAAGAAGAAGCCATCAAGCGCCTGGCCGCCGGCGAAAGTTGCCGGGCGATCGGCCGGACGATGGGCGTGCATCACGCCACGATCGCCAGGCTGGCGGGCTAGTTCCGGGCACCATGACGCGGACCACGCCAGCGGGCGCCGCCTCAGCTCGTCTGCCTCGCCGGCAACGTTGGCCTTGGTCGAAATGGTGTAATAATGATGCTGTTGACCGTCTCGCAAATTGGGAGGTGCAAATCTTGATGCAGATAACGGCAATGGGAATGGCCGCTGCGTTGCTATTCGCAATCGCAATGGGGTCAGCTTATGCGCAAAACAAGTCTAAGGGCACCGATATCAGCCCATGGACCGTCACGCATGGCGACCACGCAAGATTCCAGAAAAAGCCCGGTGCGCTGAAGGCTAAGAACCCCAAAGCAAAAGTGAGAGGCGAAGTTTTCTTTAAGCCTCCTCCTGCTGGGACGAAGTGACTTCGGCCCTCGCAACCTGACGGGTAGGTCGCCCGGTGCACCACGGCCCGCCGGCATATGACCGAGGGCAAGCTCAAAGCGCGCGAGGTCGCCAAGATGTATGGCGTGTCGGAGCGGTCGCTCTGGCGAAATTTACGGTAGGCCGCCGAGCTCGAGGAGGTGCGGGCCGGGTAGGCTTGGGGGCCTGATTGGACGAGCTCGAGGCCGGATTGGGCCGGCTCGAGGGCCGATCGGGCTGGGGCCTCGCGCGGGCGCGCGCGTATTGCGGGACGGAACTTCGGCTCGCGCGCGTATGGGAGGACGCAGAGGCCTGAACTCAGTCATCGAGCCCTTCCTCCCTTCGAGCAGCCGAGACGTTTGTGAATCGTCACGCGTCGATCTCTCCCCGCTGGCGTAGGGCGATGATGAGCCCAAACGCTGCAAGCGAGGCCCACAGCTTGCCGACGATCAGGCCCTCGATATAGGCGAGGTTGCCGAAGGCCAGCAACAGGAACACAACGCTGTCTACGATGGCGCCAACGAGGCCCGAGGCCAGCACGGCGAGCGCAAGGCGCCTCTCACGCAATGGCGTATAAACCCCCATGTCTGCCAGTTCCGACAGCAGGAAGGAGGCAGTTGACGCAAGAACCAGGGCCGGCGGCGCCACGATCGCCGACAGAGCGGCGCCCGCAAGAATAGCGGTGATGGTCCAGTCACGACCGAGGTGGCGCTGCACGAAATCGCGCAGGACGAGCGCAAGCCCGATCACAAGCACGCCGCTCGGCGCGAGCAGTCCGAAGCCAACCGGGACAAGGCAAGGGCCGTCGGGGACGCACGTGGTCCCGAGGTTGCTAATCAGCCAGTTCGCCAGAGGGATGCAGGTGAGATAGGCGCTCACTGCGAGGAATTGGCTAACTCCGTGAAAAACAGCAACCGGTCGGCGACAAGGCCTGTTGTGCCGGCGTCGGGCTGAAACCACAGCCGGATTTAAGGCTAGCGGCGATGCCGTGACGATTTCAACGAGGTGGGCCGGCACGTGAGATTGAAAGGGAACCGCGTCCCACTTTACCCGCACACAATCCCGCAAGGTTACTTGCCCGATGCGGATGTCACCTGCCCAAGTAACGGTGCCTTCATCGCCTTGCTTTTGTTCGCTAGGTAAATCGATGGGGCCGACGTAGCGAACGCGATCCCCCTTTTTCAACATCACCATCGATTGGGGGCTCCTGAAACCCCTGCCATCGACCATGCTTTCCAGCAGCCGCTATCCCAGTAGTTACGGGCTTGCGAAGCTCGCGTCGCGGTGCGCTGGTCCGTACCCGCGCCGAGTTTTCTACTGTAAGGGCTGGAGCTGCTACGGTGCAAGCTCTCGAACGCTCGCTAGCACCGATGCGGCCACCGCTACGCCCGCACGGCCCGGCTTACCCCGCCAACCTGGCGAGTGAGGTGCCCACGAACCGACGGGGAATTTTGGCAATCGTGAAATCGAAAGACGGGTCGGGGTAACGACAGCCGCTCAAGCCGCGACGAGTTTGTTCCGAACTGCGTAACGAACAATACCCGCAGAAGACGATAAATTAAGACAGGCAATGTCGGGCCAGCGGCGCTGCGCTTCAGACGGCGACATCGACCAGGACGATCTCCGGCGGCACCCCCATCCGCACCGGCAGAAAAGAGCATCCGAGCCCGCCTGAAACGATCAAATGCCGATCCTCTTCGACGATATGGCCGTAGGCGAAACGATTGCCGAAGCGCGAAGGTACCATCGGCGAATAACCGAAAAACCTCACCTGCCCACCATGGGTGTGCCCGGACAGTGTCAGCGCCACGCGGGAGGGCACGCGCGGGAAGATGTCGGGCTCGTGCGCGAGCAGAATGACGGGAGCCGCGTCCGTGACTTGCGCCAGCGTACCGGCGAGATCGTCGACCCCCCGGAAGCTGCGCCGGGCCCCGGCCCGGCGGCGGCGAACCAAGGCCAGCTGATCACCGAGCCCGGCCAGCCAAAAATGCCGCCCATCCTTGGCGAGGCGCACGACGGTATTCTCATAGACGGGGATACCGCTCTTTTCGAGCACGCGCCGGCCGTGCACGGGCCCGGCAAGCTTGCGTTGGGCGACCAGATCGTCCCACCAATCGTGGTTGCCGAGCACGGCGTGTACGCCAAGGGGGGCCCGCAGCTGGGCCAGGGCCTTGGCCCAATCCTGCGGCGCGATGGGCCGCGTCTTGAACTTGTGGCTGGCTGCGAAATCGCCGAGCAGCACGACCGTGTCGGCGCCGAGCGCGTTGGTGGCCTCGACGATCGCCTCGATGCGCCCCAGCGGCATCGCCGGCCCCCCTGCGTGCAGGTCAGCAATCACGGCAATCGACAACTTCAGGCCGCGTGGCCAGCCGGCGGGCGCCAGGGCGTAGCGCGTTACGTCAAGCCGCCAGAGCGGTTCGACGGCAAAGCCATAGCCGCTGCCAAGAGCCAGCGTGCCGGCACCGGACCAACCTAACGTTTTCAAAAACCTGCGGCGGGAAATCCTGATCACGGTGTTCGTTCCTGCTTGGCCTCGGGGCTCCAGGCAGCGGGAAGATCGCACGCCTTCGTAAATTCTGCCGTTCTACGCGCATGCGCGCGAAGCCTCAGCGGCAGGAAGCAGGCGTTTTGACGGCCGGCTTGGGTCTCCAGGCGGCAGGGTCGGGCTCGGTAGCGATGATGCATTAGGCCCCAAATCTAGCAATCGTGGCCTGATGCACGCCGAAATCTTGGCGATGGCGCGGAGACATTCGCTAGCGGGGGCGACGCGCGGACCCGCACCGCGCCAGGAGTTGCGAACTACTGGTACTGGTTCGAACCCAACGGCACCCCCAGCAAGAATGTTAAATGTTTCGAAGCTGAGAGAACATCGGACCTTAAGAACTACCACTTCAGAGACGCGCAAACCTGCTCCAGTTCAGCGATTTCCCGCTCGAGACTGGCGACATTCTTGTACAGCTCGCGTTAGCCCTGGCGATCGCAGGCGCTCGATGACCCTGGCGAGGGTCTTCTGGGCTTCTGTCAGCTCGGGCATTGGTTTGCCTCGCGCGCACGCGCGTACTGGTACGAAAATGCTAGAGCCGATGCCGTTGCTCGAGCCGCTGCAGGGCAAGCAAGGTCCGTGTCCGGTCCTGCATCAACAGTTGAGCGCACATCCCCAGCCTGCACTGGCGGGCATGCGCATTCAAGGCCGATGCGCCTCGATGAGCCGGCGCGGCCGGTGCTTTGAGGAAGGGCCACCTGTCCTGCTGGGACAGGCGCCCTTGTGGGTCACCCTTGACGTCCGCCACAATCCTCGCGGGCTCCTCTACGCCCTCACCTAAAGCGGCGATGTTACTTACCCACAGCGTTCGCGATACGGGCAGTTGCGTAGACCACCTACAAAGCGCTCATGGAAACCCTTAAGTCGAAAGGAAGCGCTGAGCGGAAGGAACAACGAGTTCCTTTTCATGGTTGGATTGCCGAGGACTAAAAGTCAGATCAAAGACGGATAGAGATCGCAGGTGTGCGGGCACCCGATTTGCGAGCAGAGGAAAGTGCGCCCTTTTGCATTCGAAGTGGCGCAAATTGACAACGCTCAATGTGAATGTGCAACGACACCCCAGCGTTTGCTATCGCGCGGAGGTGTACTCAAATGCGTTCCGTTGTAAGCGTTATCGTGCATCCGAGCCGCATCTTCCGTGAAGGTCTCAGCCGCATCTTGGCGAAGAGCCGATTCGAGCCAGCGTGCACCGCCTCAAGCACTGACGACGTGCCTAGCACAATCTCAGACGCCGGCGAGCAGGTGCTGGTCCTGATTGGTGTTCGGGAGGGTAATGATCTCGCCGAAGCCTTGAGCTTGACGAAGACCAACTTCCCGGACGCGTACGTCGTGGTCGTCGGGGATGCAAGCGACCTCGGCAATGTGACGACCGCCCTCGAGTTTGGCGCGGTCAGCTTTGTTGACGAGAACATGCCCACGTCTAGCTTGGTCATGGAACTTGAGCTGGTGGCCATGGGCGAGCCCGTGGTCTCGGTCTCCATTCTCAAGCAGTTGGCCGGGCAAGGCTCTGCCCCCCTCTGCGAGGAAGCCGTGCCGCTTCGCGCAGTCGGTCAGCCGCAGCCGCCGGACACTCAGGGTCGGGACGGACAAAAAGAGCTGCCCTGCCCGGAAAATGCGGCGCCACCTGCAGTCGACGAGCCGCAGCCGCCCGGCAGGCAAGAGCACGCCGAATCAGAGCGACAGCTCTCCCAGCGGGAGGCTTCAATCCTCGGTCACCTAGTGCAGGGTGCGTCGAACAAGGTCATCGCTTATCAGCTGAAAATCACCGAGGCGACCGTGAAGGTGCACGTGAAGGCGATACTTCGAAAAATTCAGGTCAGGAATCGAACTCAGGCGGCGATCTGGGCACTGAACCACCAAACCGCCTCGAAGAGCCTCCACGCTGCCAACTGCGAACCGCGTTCCATAGCAACCAGCTTGGGTTACGCTTAAGCGGCCTGCTTCCGGGACCCCTGCCCACTGCGCGCCCGCGCGAGGCGAAATGGCTCGCAGATCAAGTACTGCAAGAGCAAAAGAAGGCTCCCACGCCGGCGCAGGTTGGACGAGGAATCGTTGAATACAAGGACCCCAACATTTGCCGAGGCGTCGCCTACGGTGCCTTGTGGGCAGCCCTTGTCAGAGTGGAGGCGCTCTACAAGCGCGAGGATGACCTGATCATCGAAGGATCAACGGCGCGAGCCGCGCGGCGCAAAGCTTAGAATTCTTACGGCGTGATGCCCCGCCGGATGCTGTCAATTGCATTCACGGCCCCCCGCTTTATTAGCCGAGTACAGACCTGATTTCTTGGGCGTAATCTTGGGCGTCGCCTTTCGATAAATGGGCTAAGTGTTGGTCGGAGCGGCGAGATTCGAACTCGCGACCCCTTGCTCCCGAAGCAAGTGCGCTACCAGGCTGCGCTACGCTCCGCCCGACCTGTCAATGGCACCCGGCAGCTGCCCGGCGCGTGCAGCGCCTTATAGCCGCGGCGCCACCACCCCGCAAGCGAGCCCGTCGCCCGCCCGTTGCTTGGGCGAGGTCGGCTGACGCCGCCGATCGCTCTTTACGCCAGGCTGAGGCGCGGCGACAATGGCGCGCCTGCCTCCCGTTCACCCCCGGATCCACCCCATGCCGAGCAACTTGCGCATCGACCCCGAACGCCTCTGGTCAACGCTGATGGAGACCGGGGCCATCGGCGCCACGGCCAAAGGCGGTATCAACCGACAAACGCTGACCGCCGACGACGCGGCCGTGCGCGCCTGGTTCAAACGCGAGACCGAGACCTTGGGGTGCTCCGTCACCGTGGACGAGGTCGGCAACATGTTTGCCTTGCGTGCCGGCCGCCAAGCCGGCTTGGCTCCGATCGCGCTCGGCAGCCATCTCGACACCCAGCCCACCGGCGGCAAGTTTGACGGCAACCTTGGTGTGCTCGGGGCGTTGGAGGCGCTTCGGAGCCTCGTTAGCGCCGGCTATGAGACCAACGCACCCATCGTTGTCGTGAACTGGACCAACGAAGAGGGTGCGCGCTTCGCCCCGGCGATGCTGGGCTCGGGAGTGTTCGCCGGCGTCTATAGCCGCGCCTCGGCCGATGCCATTGCCGATCGCGAGGGCATTCGCTTCGGGGCGGCGCTCGAGGCCATCGGTTGGCGCGGCGAGACCAAGGCCGGCGCCATGCCGCTCTCGGCCTATCTGGAGTTGCATATCGAGCAGGGCCCCATCCTGGAAGCGGAGGAAAAAACCATCGGCGTGGTCACGGGCGTGCAGGGCGTGCGCTGGTATGAGCTCAAGCTCAGTGGACGGGAATGCCATGCCGGCACGACGCCGATGCCGCGCCGCGTCGACGCCCTGGTAGCCTCAGCGCATCTGATCAGCGCCGTGCGCGACCTCGCCCTAGCGCACGCGCCGACGGCCGTGGGTACTGTCGGTCAGGTCGAGGTCGAACCAAATTCGCCCAACGTCGTGCCGGGCCACGTGCGCATGACGGTGGATCTACGCCATCACGATGACGCCATCCTCGAGGCCATGCAAACCGCCCTCAAGGCCGTGGTCGATCGCGTGGCCGGCGAGGAGAAGGTGGAGATCACGCTGCACAAGCTCCACGACCTGGCGGCGATCAAGTTTCATCCCACCTGCATCGCGGCCGTGCGCAGCGCGGCCCGGGCCTTGGGCTATAGCGAACGCGACATCATCTCGGGCGCCGGACACGATGCGGTACACCTGTCGCGCATCACGCCGAGCGCCATGATCTTCGTCCCCTGCAAGGATGGCCTCAGTCACAACGAGGCCGAAAGCGCTACACGCGAACACTGTGCCGCCGGCGCCCAAGTCCTCCTTGAGGCGGCCCTGGCGATCGACGCCCAGCTGGCGTCAGGGCCGCTCTGAGCCGAGCCATTGCGCTGCCGTGCCGGTTGATCGGGCCCCGACTCGGCCCGCCGGCACGGGCTGTCTCAGCGAATCATCGCCGTCGCTGCCGCCCTCGTCGTCATCATCACAGGCAACGGCGATTTCGTAATCCGGCACCCAACAGTACATGGCCGCATGCAGCGACGCCCCCGCGGGTAGCGTCTGGGTGCTGACCAGCACCACGGCATAGATCAGCGTCAGGATCACTCTCATGCTTGGTATACCCCCCGTCACCATAGCAACGCATGCTCTGGCTCATTCGCCTAGCGCTCTTTGGGATCCAGAGCGTCGCGCAGGCCATCGCCTACCATATTGAACGACAGTACGATCAGAAAAATGGCAAGACCCGGCCAAATTGCCATCCACGGCGCGTTGGTCAAAAATCGCTGGGCGGTGTTCAGCATCGAACCCCAGGACGGCGCCGGTGGCTGCTGGCCAAGGCCAAGGAAGGAAAGGCTGGCCTCGGCGATAATGGCGGTCGCCACCGAGATGGTGGCCTGCACGATGAGGGCGGGCAGAATGTTGGGCAAGATGTGCTTCAAGGCGATCCGCGTGGGCGGATTGCCGACCGCGCGGGCGGCCTCGACGTAGTCCTCAACTTTTACCGCTAGCACTTGCCCGCGCGTCAGCCGCACAAAGATCGGCGTGGCCGTCACGCCGATGGCGATCATGGCATTCTGAAGCGAGGGGCCGAGAAACGCAGCCAGCGCGATCGCAAGGATGAGAAAGGGACAAGCCAGCATGGCATCGGTGATGCGACTTATCAGCGCGTCCGTCCACTTGCCCCCGTAGCCCGCCAGCAATCCGACCGGCACGCCGAGGCCGAGCGCAATCGAAATCGATACCACGCCAGCGAGAAGCGAGGCGCGCGCCCCGAAAATCACGCGCGACAGCAGATCGCGCCCGGACTCATCGGTGCCGAACCAGTGCAGCTGCGACGGCGGCTTGCGGATCGTGCTCCAGCTCTGCTGAATCGGATCGTAGGGCGCCAGCACCGGAGCCAGCACCGCCATCGCTACGAATGCGGCGATGATGATGAGCCCAAGCACGGCCCCCTTGCGCTTGACCAGGCGCCGCCAGGCCCGGGCACCCGGGCTTTCTTCGCTGAGCTCAAGGCCAAGGGCTTCGGAGACGGCCATCGCTAGCTCCTGAGCCGCGGGTTGATCAGCACATAGGCGATGTCCGCCAGTAGATTGAGCAAGATGTAGGTGGTGGCCGTCACCAGCGTGACGCCCTGCACCACGGCATAGTCGCGGTTGAACACGCTATCGACGATCAGTTTGCCGAAACCCGGGATCGAGAACACTTGCTCGGTCAACACCGCTCCCGACAGCAGCGTGCCAAGCTCGAGCGCGCCCAGCGTCACCACCGGGGTCAAGGCGTTGCGCATGGCATGCTTGAGGACAACCTTGCGCTCGGCCAACCCCTTGGCGCGAGCGGTGCGCACGTAGTCGCTGCTCATGGCCTGCAGCATGGCGCTACGCGTGTGCCGCATCAGCACCGCGGCAAACGAGTTGCCGAGCACGAAAGCGGGCAGGATGGTGGTCTTGAGCGAAAGCCAGAAATCTTCCAGCGGGCCGACATAGCCGGAGGCTGGTAGCCAGCCGAGATAGACCGCAAACAGGAAGATCAGCATGATGCCAAGCCAAAAGTTGGGTGTCGAAATCCCCCACAGGGCAACGAGGTTCACCGCATAGTCGATGGGTGTATTCTTCTTGACGGCCGAGATCACACCGGCGCTCACCCCGATCAGCAGGGAGATCAGGATCGCCATCAGCGCCAGCTGCAAAGTGACCGGAAATTTTTGCGCGATCAAAGTCAACACCGGCTCTTTCAGGCGCATCGACTCGCCCAGGTTGCCGGAGAGCACGCCGCCGGCCCAATAGACATATTGCACGTAGAGCGGCTGATCGAGCCGGTATTGCCTGCGGATCTGCTCCAACACCGCCGGGTCGCGCTCCTCTCCGGCCATGGCAAGGGCGGGATCGCCGGGCAGCAGTTGTTGCAGGGAAAAGATGATCAATGACACAAAGAACAGTGTCGGCAGCAATTGCAGCAGGCGCTTGCCAAGAAACAACAGCATAGTGTTAGCCCACCTGCGCCATCCCCCGCCCGCGACGGCGACTGGCGATTCCGCGCGCGACCGATCTTAAGGCTTCAACTTGACGCCCACGACCCGCACGAGCCCGTCCGGCAACTGCTGGTAGCCTTCGAGTTTGTTGCTATGGGCGATGATCACCAAGCGATGGTAGAGATAGATGATTGACCCCTCCTTGAGATACGTGTCGGCAACCTTCTCGTAGATCGCCTTGCGCTCTTCGAGTTTGTTGGCCTGGCGCGCATCATCGAGCCATTGGTCCACATCCTTGCTGCAGAAGTGGCCATTGTTCTGCGGCGCCTTGCATTTGAAGAAGATATAGCTGTTACCATCGGGGTCGACGCGACCAGACCAAGCGATGAAGAAGGCTTGGAAGCGGCCCTGCTCGGCCTCGTTCAACGAGGTGGCAAACTCGGTGACCCGGATCTTCATGTCGAAACCGGCCTCCTTCGCCATGGCCTGGATGACCTCCGCCGCCTGCCGGCTCTCGGGGTTGTTCGGCACCATGAAGTCGACGCTGACCGGCGTCGCCACACCCGCCTCGGCGAGCAGCCTCTTGGCCTTTGCCACATCGCGTCCCGGCACCGGGAATTTCTGCTGGTAATAGGCATTCTTCGGGCTGACCCACTGGTTGCCCGGCAGATACTCCCCGTTGAAGACGACCTCGGAGAGCGCCTTGCGATCAATGGCGGCTTCGAGCGCCTGGCGCACGCGCGGGTCCTTGCCAAATGGCCCGTTCTTTCCCGCCTCACCGTTGGCGAGATTGAGGGTGAGACCCTGGTAGCCGATCTCGATCTGGGTGGCGAGCTTGAGCTTCGGATCGGCCTTGATCTCCTTGAGGTCCGTCGCTAGCGCCCGCTCGATCAGGTCGAGGCTGCCCGACTTGAGGTTGGCAAGACGCACCGTCGATTTAACGATCGGGCGGAACACGACACGATCGATGTGGACATTGGCCGCGTTCCAATAGTCGGCGAACTTTTCCAGGACAATGCGATCCTGCTGTACGCGCTCGACGAATTTGAAGGGACCGGCACAAACCGGCTTCAAACCGAACTTGTCACCTTCCTCTGCGATCGCCTTCGCACTGAGTATCATGCCGGCGCGGTCGGCCAGCTGGGCGATCAAGGGCGAGAAGGGGCTTTTCAGGTGCAGCAGCACGGTGGCCGGATCGGCAACCTCCACCTTGTCGACGGCTGCCAGTTCGGGCCGACGGAACGAGCCCTGCATGCTCATGTGCCGCTCGAGACTAGCCTTGACCGCGGCGGCATCCAGCATGCTGCCGTCGTGGAACTTGACGCCCGGCCGTAGTTTGATGGTGACCGTCTTGCCGTCTTTGGACGTCTCGTGCGCGAGCGCCAGTTGCGGCACGATGTTGAGTTGATCGTCGATGTCGAACAATTTGTCGCACAGCGAGGCGAAGACGATGCGCCCGACATAGGTGCGCGCCAACGTCGGGTCGAGCACGTCGGGGTCCTCGGCAAGACCGATGCGCAGGGTGGTTTGCGCCGCCACGGGCGAGCTCGCCAGCAGCAAGCCTGCCAGCAATCCGATGTAACGAAGCCTTGCCATGGTCGGCACTCCTCCCTTTGCCAAGGAACGATCTCGGCCCTAATTCGCCGTCGGCCGCTCGAACGCCCGAAATAGTCGCTCAAGCTCCGGTGAAAAGCCCGGTTCGGCGGCGACGGCTGGTCGCTGAGAAGAAACTATGTCGCGCCACAGATGGCAAGCCGTGGCGTGCCCATCCGGCTCGACTATGAGGGCGGGAGCCTCTTGCGCGCAACGCCGAGCGGCGAATTGACAGCGCGGATGCAAATGGCACCCGCTCGGTGGCGCAATGGGACTAGGCGGATCGCCCGGCAGAAGCCGGCGCTTGCGCCGACTGTCGGCGTGCAGGCGAGGAATGGCCGAAAGCAGGGCTTGCGTATAGGGGTGGCGGGGGGCGGCAAAGAGCGCATCGCAACTGGCGCTCTCGACGATGCGGCCAAGGTACATCACTGCCACCCGGCTGGCGATATGCTTCACCACCGCGAGATCGTGGCTGATGAAGATGAAGGCGAGTCCGAGGCGTTGTTGCAGGTCCTTGAGCAGATTTAGAATTTGGCTGCGGATCGAAACGTCGAGGGCCGAGACCGGCTCATCGCAGACGATCAGCTTGGGCTCGAGTGCCAAGGCACGGGCGATGGCGATGCGCTGACGTTGGCCGCCGGAGAACTCGTGCGGAAAGCGCTGGGCGTGCTGGGGAGCAAGACCGACGGTGCGCAGGAGCTCGCCGACGCGCGCGCGACGGTCCGCTGGCGTGAACTTCGTGTGCAACAACAGCGGCTCAGCCAAGATCTCGCCGACGCGCATGCGCGGATTGAGCGAACTGTAAGGATCCTGAAAGATCAGCTGGGCACCGGCGCGCGCGTGCCGCAGCTCGGCGCGGGAGAGGGCGGCAAGGTCCTGACCGTCGAAGCGAACCGTTCCCGCACTCGGCTCGATCAGCCGCAGGGCCAGGCGGCCGACGGTGGATTTGCCGCAACCCGATTCACCGACCAGCGCCAGGGTCTCACCGCGATCGACGCTGAGCGAGACGCCATCGACGGCATGGACCACGGCCGTTGGTACGCCGAACAGCGAGCGTCGCACCACGAAGGCCTTGGCCACGCCGTCAAGCACGAGGAGCGGTGACGTCATGCGGCGAGCCTATCCAGCGGGGCCTTCCAGCAGCGCGACCAATGTCCGCTAGCGAGCTCGCGCAGCGGCGGGGCCTCCGTGCGGCAGTGCGCGTCGGCGAAGGGACATCGGCCGGCGAAGCGACAGCCGACAAATTCGGCCCCCGTCAAGCTCGGCACGCCACCGGCGATGGCGGACAGGCGCTCGCGCTTCTCCGTGAGGCGCGGGAGAGACCCGAGCAAGCCCACCGTGTAAGGATGCTGCGGGCCGAGGAACAGCTGCCGGGTCGGCGCCTGCTCGACGATCTCGCCGGTGTACATCACCAGCACATCGTCGCAGGTTTCGGCTACCACCCCGAGGTCGTGGGTGATCAGGATGATGGCTGCCCCCGTCTCTTCGCGCAGGTTGCCGATGAGATCGAGGATTTGTGCCTGGATGGTGACGTCGAGCGCCGTCGTCGGTTCGTCGGCGATCAACAAGGCCGGCGCACAGGCCAAGGCCATGGCGATCATCACGCGCTGGCGCATGCCGCCAGAAAGCTTGTGCGGATACTCATCGGCACGCGCGGCCGGTGACGAAATTCTAACCCGCGCCAGCATGTCGATCGCCGACCGGCGCGCCGCCGCAGCCGCCAAGCCGCGATGGCGAACGAGCACCTCGGCGACCTGATCGCCGATCGTGAAACTCGGATTGAGAGAGGTCATCGGCTCCTGGAAGATCATGGCCAGCCGATTGCCCCTGAGGTCCCGCATCTGCCGCTCCGGTAGGCCCACGAGCTCGCGGCCCTCAAACCTGATCGACCCGGAAACGCGCGTGCCGGCCTCGGTCAGCAGCCGCATGATGGCCAGCGCCGTCACGCTCTTGCCGCAGCCGGATTCGCCGACGATCCCCAGCGTGCGCCCCCCTGCCAGCGCGAAGCTGGTGCCGTTCACGGCTTGCGTCAGCCTGCCGCGATCGCCCTCAAAGGCGACCCGCAAATCCTTGACCGTGAGCAGCGGAGCCGCGATCACTGGTAGCCCTCGGCAATCGACTTGGCGATCAGGGCCTCGAGTTGCGCGCGATCGATAAGGCCCGAGGTGTGCTGCCGATTGGGCATGAAGCGCCGGAAATGCAGCCAGCGCTGGCGCGCAACCTCCTCCAATCTTGCCAGCTCCGCCAAGGGCTCGGCGTGGTCGTCCACGCGCAGGTCGTAAAGGGGATAGTCTTCCCCGTCATGTATTAACAGGGCCGCCGACTGCTTGCCGCGTTTGTCGCCGCCGGCCGCCTCGCCCGCCTGCATGGCGGCGATCAGGCGCCGGGCAAACGGCAGTTGGGCGTTGGCCTCGTAGCTGTTGATGGTTTCCCTCAACACGGCCGGACCTGCCAGCATATTGCCGGCAACGCTATAGCCCGTGCGCACCTCGTGCCCGCACCAATCGATGCAGGCCGCCCCCGTGTAGGCAGCAAAGTTGCCGCGGCCATCGAGCAGATGCAGCTGACGATTGGCCCGGCCCGCATCCGCCGCGACGAGCTTGGCGATCAGAGCCTCGCCCGTCGCACCGCCGGCCAGGAGCTCTAGGCCCTGCGCGGCGAAGTAGGGATTGATGAAGGCCTGCGAGGCAATCGCCCCCACCCCGGTCCTGATACGCGGCACCACCGCCCCCACGGCAAAGAATTTGGTGGCGACGATGATTCCGGTCCGCTGCGTTGCCGCATCGCGCGCAATGATCGACCAAGTCATGCCGGCAGCGCTCCTTGGCTCGGCCTAGTGCGTTTGCGGCGCGCCGGGCTGCCGGCGCGGCTGGGCCTTGGCGAACCGCTCATCGCGCATGCAGGTCTCGACAATGCGCTTGACCGTCGGATAGGCCTCAAGCGAGCCCTTGAACACCTGGTGGCCGACGGCGTGGCTCACCAGGCAGATGTCGGCCATGCTGACTTGCTCGCCATGGGCGTAGGTGCCGGTAGCCTTGTCGCGGGCGAGGTGGCCCTCGTAAGCGTCGAGGCCGGCCGTAAACCAATGGCGTACCCAGGCGAGCCTGCCTTCCTCGTCGACATTGAGCGTGGCGGCCAGGTGGTTGCGCACCCGCGGCACGATCAGGGGATGGGAATCGGCGACCGCGATCAAGGCCAACGCCCGCACGCGGGCGCGGGCGCGCGGATCGGCCGGCAACAGCGGCGGTTCGGGATGGATCTCATTTAGGTATTCGAGGATGGCCAAGGATTGAAACAGAATATTGCCGTCGTCCTCGACCAAGGCCGGGATCACCATCTGCGGGTTGACGGTCTTGAACTCGGGTCGCTTCTGATCGCCAGCATCCAAATCAACGTAGACCGGTTCGTAGCTAAGGCCCTTGAGGTTGAGGGCAATGCGCACCCTGAAGGTCGCTAGTGAGCGCCAGTATGTATAGAGTTTCATGCCTGCAAGGCTCCCGATGTCAGTGTTTCTCGAGGCTATTTGATCGCCTGCGGATTGATGGGCGAACCGGTCCCACCCGGAATGACGAGGGGGGCGCCGCAGAAGAAAAACTCATAAACCCTATCTTGCGCGCAGTCCTCGGCCAGCTCCTTCAAATCGAACATCTCGCCCATGTAGAGACCCATGGCGGGGATCACCACCCAATGCCAGGGCTGGTTCACGTCCTTGGTCTCGTTCGGCCGCACCTCGACGCCCCAGGTGTCCGAGCACACGCCCGCCACCTCCTTGTCATATAGCCAATAGCAGCTCTCGAATTTGAGGCCCGGGGCGTCGCCGCCCGCGTAGCCGCCCCATTCGCCGCGCTGCTTGCAGGCTTCCATCTGCCCGGTGCGAACGATCACGAAGTCGCCCCTGCCGACCGTCACCCGTTGCGCCTCGGCGCAGGCGTCAAGATCATCGTTGGAGATGCCTTCACCATCTTTGAGGGCGTCGACGCCCTTGTAGCGCGCGATATCGAGCAGCACGCCGCGACCCACCAATTTGTCCCTGGCGTGTTCGATGCCAAGCTTGGACAAGCCATTGGAATCGACGGCGGAGGCATGATGCCCGTTGTACATTTTGTCGTGATAAAAAATGTGCCCGAGCAAATCCCAGTGGGTCGCCGACTGGATCGGCATGTTGAGGGCATCGTCGGCGTAGAGCAGGCCGCCTTGCCGCCCGGCGAGCGCATCGGTGCCGGTGGCGAGCATGGTGTGGATCGGGTTCCAGCGCTTGCCGAACAAGCCGCGCTGCGGTCCACTGGCGCCCAATGGGATACCGAGGGCAAAGACCTTGCCGCGGCGGATGAGTTTGGCGGCCGCCACCACGTCGGCCGGCGTCACGTGATTGAGCGTGCCGATTTGGTCGTCCTTGCCCCAACGCCCCCAATTGGAAAGCGCCGTGAAGGCCGCATCGACGGCGCCTTTGGAGACGGCGATATTGCGCTTGACCGCAGGCTGCTTCGGCTCAGGCATGGCTTTCATCCTCTCGCTCGGGCCTTTGTGCTCGGGGCCGAAAGGCTCGGGTCCTTGCGGCCAAATGGCTTGGGGGCGCGCAACACCATCTTGCCCCAGTTTGTTGGCCCATTGCCAGGCTTGAGGCTCAGGCGCGTAAAAAATCGAGCAGCGCCGTCTCGGCCAGGACCCTGTGCGGGTCGGCGTAATGGGCCGCCTCGAGACGGTCGGCCTCCGAAGCAAACCGATACCTAAGATAGCAGCCGAGCCGGCGCGCTTGGGCAATGAATTTGCCGGCCACGGCCACACGCTCGGCGGCAAAAGCCTCAAGCGCTGAGGCGATGCTCGGCTGGCTGTCGAACGCCGCGGCGAGCACGGCCGCGTCCGCAGCCGCCTTGGCAATGCCACCGCCGACGTGCGGACGGATGAGGAAGGCGGCATCGCCGATCACGGCAACCCGGCCGAACGCCATGGCCGGACTTTCCAGATCGTAGATCGGTTGCAGAAACGGCTGCTCGACGCGCTCCATCACGGCACGAAGCTGCGGCGGCAACAGGCGTCTTGCCGCCTCGCGCATGGCGGCAATGACGGCCGGCCGGATCAAAGGCGGTGGAATGGAGAGCTCGTGCCTGTGACCTGTGGCGTCGGTCAGAAGTTCGCCGAGCTCGCTGGCCTCCTCGGCGGGCCGGTACCAGACGATGTTCCAGCTGCGGTGTTGCGGGCGCAGGTCGTTGTTGGGCCCTGCGACCGGATAGCCCAGAAACTGCTCACCCGGCGGCAGACAGAAGACGAAACTGTCAAACAGCTCTTGCGACAGCACGGGGACCACCTCCCGTTCGCCCGCCAGACCGCGCCAGGCCACGTAACCGGCATAGCGGGGCTCCACCTTGGGAAGAAACTGCGCGCGCACGGCCGAGCGGAAGCCATCGGCGCCCACCAGCAGTGCGCTTTGATACGTCGTGCCGTCAACGAACCGCGCCTCAACCCCCTCGCCCGCTCGGCTAACCCGAATAAGGTCCTTGCCCAGATGATAGCGGCTGGCGCCGAATTCGGCGCTGAGCAGCTCGAACAGGCGGTTCCACGAGGTTGCCGTTTGCGGACAGTGCCGCCGGGCAACGGGGTTGCCGGCGGCATCCAGCACCAGCCGGCGCTCGACCGGGATCCCGAAGTTGTTGGCACAGTCGATGCCGATCTTAGCCAATGCCGCCCGCATTTCGGGGTGCGTCATGATGCCGGCGCCGCGGCCGCGCAGGGGCACGGGCGAGCGCTCGAAAATATCGACCTGCCAGCCACGTTGGCGCAAATTGAGCGCGCAGAGCAGCCCGCTCATGGAGCCGCCGATGATGGCGGCACGGCGCCGTCCGGGTCTCATTTTTGCACCATCGCCTAAAGAGCCATGCCGGCGCGCAGAGCAGGATAGCCAATCAGCCCGCGTTGCTGCAGTATAGCCCCGACATCACCCCTACAAGCGTGCTGCAAAAGCCGCATCGGCCGGGAGGATTGGGCCATGCCTAGCACATCGAACGGCCGCGGACTGCCACGCGCAGTCGATCGCGTGCGCGCCCGTCTACTGGCTTGAGCGGGCTCGCGCGCCATGGGCGTTTCATTGGATCTTCTGATCAACGCGGCGGTGGCTGGCCTGCTGCTCGGCGGCTTTTACGCCGCCGTGACGATTGGGATCTCCATTTCCTTCGGCATGCTCGATGTCGTCAATATCGCGCATCCCGCCTTTATCATTCTCGGCTCCTACCTCGCCTATCTGCTCAATCTCACGTTCGGATTGGATCCGATCTTGGCCGCCGTGATCATGCTGCCGGCCTTTTACGTTCTCGGCCTAGCCGTCTATCAGGTCTACTATCTGTCGTTCGAGCGACGCGGTCAGGATGCTTTGCGGGGCCTTGCCTTCTTTTTCGGGCTTCTGTTCATCACCGAGGTGGTGCTGATTTTGCTGTTCGGCGTCGACTACCGTTACGTCGAGGCGCCCTACATCGGACCGACCTGGCGGCTGGGTTTCGTCGATTTGCCCTTGCGCATGCTGGTTCCGTGCCTGGTGTCGCTGCTGCTTGTTGTGATCTTGCAGCTGCTGCTGACGCACACCTTTAACGGGCGTGCCATCATGGCCGTCGCGCAGGATCAGCTCGCCCTGCAGCTGATGGCTGCCAATCCGATCCGCATCAAGCGCATGGCCTTCGCCGTCTCCATCGCCACGGCTTCCCTCGCCGGCGCCTTCCTGATCATCATCCAACCGGTCGAGCCATCGGTCGGACGCGAGTATATTGGCCGCGTTTTTGCCATTTGCGTGCTCGGAGGCATGGGCAGCCTACCGGGTACGGTCATTGCCTCGATGCTGCTCGGCATTGTCGAGAGCTTTACTGCCACCTTCTACGGGCCCTCGTGGGCGCCGGCGGTTGCCTTCGGGTTCTTGCTTTTGACGCTGGCGATCAGGCCGGCCGGCATCCTCGGGCGGTAGCACATGCGGTCCTGGCTTTTTTTCTGCATCGCCCTGTCGATCGGCGCCATCGTCTTCGCCTTGGCCTTGTTGCTGCGCAGCGATTACTTGTTCTTTGCCGGCTATGTCGTTTTGCAATTCGTCGTCCTGGCTACGGCCTGGAATATCCTCGGCGGTTATTGCGGCTACGTGAACTTCGGTTCGGCAGCGTTCTTTGCCATCGGCGTCTATACCTCGGTCGCGCTCACCAAGTTGGGCGCCAATCCCGCGCGCTATTTGCCGGAGTTTCTGGCCGGCGGGCTCAAACCCCTGCTACCCCTGCCGATCCCAGCCTTGCAATTGTTCGCCGGCATCATCGCCGGCATCATCGGCCTTGGCATGGGCTACCTGACCTTGCGGCTGCGCGGTGTCTTCTTTGCCATCGCCACGCTGGCAATGGCGGTGGTGTTGCAGACCTTGATCATCAACTGGGACTTCGTCGGCGGCTCGCGCGGCGCCTACATCGTGCGTCCCGCAAGCCTGGCGCTCGGCCCGCTCGCCATTGGCTATATCGAGTATCTGTTCCTGATCATGCTTTTGCTTGCCGTCATCGCCCTGACGATTGCTCGGCTGATCGAGCGCTCTCGCCTCGGCTACGGTTTTGCCAGCATTCGCGATGACGAACTGGCCGCCGAGGCCTGTGGTGTACCCACCTTGCGCCTGAAGCTGATTGCAACCACCATCTCCGGCGCACTGATGGGAATGGCCGGCGCCCCCTTTCCCTACTACATCGGCTACGTCGAGCCGGCCGCCACCTTCGGCCTTCCCTATGCGGTCAATTCCATCGCCATGCCCATGATCGGCGGTACGACGAGCTGGCCGGGCCCCTTGCTCGGCGCCATTCTGCTTGGCTCACTGCAGCAAATCGCCACCGTGACCATCTCCTCTGCCGTCAATCTGTTGATCGTCGGTGTCCTGTTGGTCGGCTTCGTGGTGATTGCGCCCAAAGGTATTCTGGGTCTCATCGAGGACTGGCGGCACGCGCGGGCCAAACCATGACCGCACCCCTACTTGAAATCAAGGCCGTGGGGAAACGGTTCGGCGGCTTCGTCGCGCTCGAAGGCATCGATCTAAACGTCGCGCAGGGAGAACGTCTGGGGCTGATCGGCCCGAACGGGTCGGGCAAGAGCACGCTCGTCAATTGCATTTGCGGTACCCTCAACAACGAGACGGGCACGGTGCGCTTCGAAGGTCGCGCGCTGGACGGATTGCCGGCCAATCGACGCACGCACCTCGGCCTGGCACGCAGCTTCCAACTGCCGCGACCGTTCATGAGCCTGTCGGTCGCAGACAACTTGCGCATCCCCTTGATCTACGCCGTGCGGCGGCGCGGCGCGTTGCTTGCTCCCCCTCAGGAGCTCGAGGCGCGCGCCATCGAGCTGTTGCGCATGGTTGGGCTAGAGGCCAAGGCGCGACGACTGCCGCGGGATTTGACCCAGGTGGAAATGCGCAAACTCGAGCTGGTGCGGGCCATGGCCGCCGAGCCCAAGCTGCTGATCGCCGACGAGGTGATGGCCGGCCTTTCGCACTCCGAGATTGAGGATATCATTCAACTGCTGCTCCGGCTCAATGCCCAGGGGATCAGCATCGTTCTAATCGAGCATATCATGCGGGCGGTGATGAGCTTCTCACAACGCATCGCCGTCCTGGTGTCGGGTCGCAAGATTGCCGACGGCAAGCCCGCCGACGTCGTCAACAATCCTAGCGTGGTGAGTGCCTATCTTGGCCAATAGCCTTGCCATCGAGGGCGTCCATGCCGGCTATGGCGCGGTACGCGTCGTCGAAGACGTCTCGCTTACGGTTGCACCCGGCGAAACCGTGGCCCTGCTCGGCACCAACGGCAACGGCAAGAGCACGCTGATCAAGTGCATCATGGGCATAGTACGACCGAGCGCTGGGCGCATCGTCGCCAACATCGACGGCGAGCGTCACGAGCTCACCAAGTTGGCGACCGAACAGATCGTCGATCTTGGCATCGCCCTGGTGCCCGAGGGTCGGCGCCTGTTTCCGAAACTGACGGTGGAAGAGAACCTGCTGCTCGGCGCCTTCCGCCGCAAGGCACGCGCACAAATTCGGCGCAATCTCGACAGCTGCTTTGCCACCTTTCCCCGTCTTGCCGAGCGCCGGGCGCAGCTTGCCGGCAGTCTCAGCGGCGGCGAGCAGCAAATGGTGGCGCTGGGTCGCGCGCTAATGCTGGCGCCGCGTATCCTACTCGTCGACGAGCCCTCCGTCGGCCTGGCGCCGCTCTTGGTCGCCCGTACCATCGACGCGATCAAGCAACTGAAGGAGCAGCATCGTCTGACCGTACTGATGGCCGAGCAGAACTTCACGCAAGCCATTCGCATTGCCGATCGCGGCTACGTCATCGTGCACGGCAAGATTGCCGTCGAGGGTCGTTCCGCCGAGGAGCTCAACAACAACGAATTGATCAAAAAGTTCTATCTGGGATTATGAGTGGGACGGGCCCCAAACCCCGCGCCCTCAACTTGACAGCCTGGGCGGCCTGGAACAGCCTGGCCGAGAGAGGCAGGCCCTCTGCGCCGCCGCCAAGGGAGAGAGCATCCATGCGAGCCTATACGCCGGAAACGATCACCGACGCCGTGATCGAACAGATGTCGACGACGCCCGATCCGCGCCTAAGGGAGATCATGGAAAGCGCGGTTAGACACCTGCACGCCTTCGCGCGCGAGGTCAACCTGACGCCAGCCGAGTGGATCAAGGGCATCGAGTTCATGAGCAAGGTTGGGCAGATGTGCACCCCGGCGCGACAGGAATTCATTTTGTTGTCGGATACCGTCGGCCTATCAGCGCTGGTCAATATCATGCACGACAAGACCAAGGTCGAGGAGGCGACCAGCGCCAGCCTGCTGGGGCCCTTCTTCCGCGAGAATACCCCGAAGTTCGAGCCGGGCGCACAGATCGCCAAGGGCGCAGAGGGTGCGGAGATCGTCTTGTTCGGTCGCATCACCAGCGCCAAGGGTGAGCCGCTGCCGGGCGCCCAGGTCACGGTGTGGCAGACCGCCGCGGATGGTCGCTACGACATCCAGACCGACGCCAGCACGATGGACTGCCGCGGGGTGTTCAATACCGACGCCGAGGGCCGGTATCTGCTGCGCACCGTGCGACCGCTGGGCTACTATATTCCTCTCGATGGCCCCGTCGGCGGCATGGTGCAGGCACAAAAGCGGCACGGCATGCGTCCGGCGCACATCCATTTCCTGATCGGCGCACCGGGCTATCGCGAACTGACCACGGCGCTCTACATCGCCGGTGATGAGCACCTGGAGGATGACGTGGTGTTTGGCGCATCGGGCGACCTGGTGGCTGAGATCAAGACCAGCGACCCGGCTTGTCCGATTAAGGGCCTACCCAGTGTCCACTTCGACTTCAGCCTGGCGCGCGAGAGCGTCGCCGACAAGCTGAGCGGCCGCGTCGGCGCCGATCCCGGTCAGATCACGGCCGGCGACGTCACCACGCAAAAGCCCTACGGCAGCCCACCGCCCGGCGTCACGGCCGAGGCCGAGACCGAGACAAAGAAGGGCGGCATCCTCGCCGGCTTGTTCCGCGGCCGCTGACGGCAAGCCTCAAGGCGCAAGCCCTTAAGCGTGACGGGCGCCCGCGGCCTCGGGCGAAGCGGTGGCGGCGCGGGCCGCCAGCGGGCGCGACGGTGCTGGCGCGGCGATCTTCGAGGCTTTGCACGGCGAACTCATTGCCGGGCTTGCGCGTTGCCGGGCCAGAGGGCTGCTCCGAGAGGGCTCCGAGAAGGCTCCGCGCAGGGACGGTGCCGCGGCGCCACAGCGATTTGCAGGGTTTAGCGCGTTCTTTTTTTGCGGTCGACGGCTCAGGCCGTCTTTGGCGGAGATGGCGCATGAATGAGGATGAACGGGCAATTCGCGACCTCGTTGCCAACTGGATGGCGGCAAGCCAGGCCGGCGATACCCAAACGGTGCTCAGCCTTATGACCGACGACGTTGAGTTCTTGGTGCCGGGGCGCGAACCGTTTGGCAAGGCGGCCTTTGCTGCCGCCGCGCAGGACATGCAAGGCGTGCAGATGGAGGGCAAGAGCGAGATCCGCGAGCTCAAAGTGCTGGGCGACTGGGCCTACCTGCGCGGCTATCTGCAGGTCGTAATGACGCCGCCCGGCGGCAACAGCGTGCGCCGGGCGGGCCACACGCTCACCATATTCAGCAAGCAAGCCGACGGGCGTTGGCTGCTTGCGCGCGACGCCAACCTCCTCAGCGAGCAGACCTGAGGCAGCCAAAGCGATCAGGCCAAAGGATCGGGACAAGGGATCAGGACAAGGGTTCGCACCAAGCGATCAGGGCCAAGGCATCAGGCCAAGGCAGGCCAAGCGATCAGGACCAAGCGATCAGACCTGGGCGCGCTGCTGTGGGCCACCGAAGCGAATCCACCAATACCTGCGCGCGGCAAGACCCAGCATCGCCTGCTGATAATGCGCGCTCGTCATCAGGGTTTTGACATGGCCGCCGGCGACGCTTGCCACGCGTGCCCTGGGCGCATACCTCTCGATGGCCGCAAGGAGCCCCGCGCGCCGCCGCGGTGGAATGAATGGGTCCCGCTCACCCATCACAAAGACGCTGTCACGGCCGATGCCCGCAAGGTTTTGGGCGGGATGGTAGCCAAGCATCGCCTTGGAAAATTGCCACAGCCGCAGACCGCGCTAAATCGCGCGTCGCTTGATGATGCGCGCGGCGGGGCTTTGCCAGAGCATGAGATCACCGCGATCGGCTGCGGCTACCGCGCAAAGCCGCGCCCCAATACGGTTGGCAAGGTAGATGGCCGGATAGGTGCCAACGCTGAGCCCCACGATCAACGCCTGTGCCGCCGCAAGTCCCCGAGCGGTGAGGAGCGCTTCGGCGTCGGCAACCAACAGGCGCATGGCCTTGACGCCGAGTTCAGGATCGGAACTGACGATGCCGCACGGCATCTCGTAGCAGGCAAGAAAGTCGAGCGGGGTAAAGCCGGCCTGGCGGCAAATGCTGAGCGGCGTATGCCAGGGAAGAAAATAAATGACTTTGGCATTTGCATCGCCGTCGATGCGGCGAAACGCAAGCGTTCGATCATCGGAAGGGAGGCCGCGCTTTAAGAGGAGAAGATCGAGTAGATCGAGCATAGCGCACTATCAACCGCCGAGGCCGAACCCGAGTTCCGCCGACGCTTTTGCTATCCTCCGTACATAGAATGGTTCTCTTGCGCGTCCTGCCGCAAGGGCCCGCGCGGGTAGCTGCTGCGACCAACGCGATCGCCGACACCGCACTCCATCACGCGTCTTTGATGATCGAAGCGAGCGCCGCGATGAACGTGGCGCGCTGTCGACTTGGGATCGAGGCTAGCAGCTGAATGCCCGCCGCGCGTGACGCCCGCTCGCCGATCGCCAGCATTTTTCGGCCCTGGGGGGTAAGCCGCACGGCGTAGACGCGCGCGTCCTCTTTGGTTCGTCGCCGTTGCAGCAATCCGCCGGAGACGAGACGGCGCACCAACTCGGCAGTGCCCGACCGATCAATCCCGGTTGCCTGCATGATCGCCGTCTGACTGAGACCGTCGGCGTTGGCCACCGCCTGCAACACGGCGAATTGGCGAGGTGTGAAAACGTGGCTGCCCACGTGATGCGCAAACAGGTAGTCCGCACGCTGCCCGGCCCGGTGCAGCAGGTGTAAAGGTGACAAAAGTGTCTTGCCGCCCCGCGCCATCGCCGATCACATTCTCGCGCCGCGCCGTTCTCGCTCAAACCTGGCTCAATGCAGGAAACCGAACAGGTGCAGGAGAATGATGACGAAGATCGGCACGCCGGCGAGCCACAGGATGATATCGCGCAACATCAGTAATCTCCTTTAGCTCGCGAGGGTAGACCGGCGGTTGCGCCCGAAGGCAAACCGGGCCGGTACTGCATTGTCGCGGTGCTGCCCGCCACGGATGGCGGCCCACCAGGCGGCGCCAAACGAGATAATCAGGCTCGCCGCCGTGACGAAACCCGTAAGGATCGCGGCCTTGCGGGCCTTGTCCGCCGCCTCGCGCGCGGCCGTGAACGCCTCATTGACCCGCCGCTCGGCCTCCTGCTGGGAGAGGCCTGAACGCTGCGCCACGCCTTGCGCGAGGTAGGCGCGATTCTGATCGGATAACGCGCCGCTGGCGACCGCGCTCGCCAGTATGCGCGCCATCTCACTGCGCGTCTCGTCGGAACTTGCCGCTGTCGAGCGCGTGCGCGATGCGCTGGGCGCCGGCGTGGCGGCCGCAGGCGGCGTGGAGGCGCTCGGAGCCTGCGCGACCGTCGTGGGTCTTAACATGCTGTCCAACACCGCATCCATTGGCTCGGTGGTGGAAAGCGCCGTCACACCCGCAGCCTTGCCGGCGACGTCGATCCCCGTTTTTGCCGCGGCACCCGCCGTCGCCATCGCCAGCGCGGCGCCGATCACGATGCCCACGGCCCACACCAGACCACCGTGCAATCCGTCGCGAAACTCAACCTCGTGCTGCGTCGGCTCGTGCCAGCGCGAACGCATGCGACCGGCCACATAGCCACCAACCATGAAGGCACCGATCTGCTGCATCATCGCCCAGAGCACGGCAAGCGTGGCGATCAGCTTCGCCGAGACACCGGAATTCGGCCACGGCGACGTGGCCGACAAACCGATGGCGGCACCGAAGGTGAGAAGCACAAAAGAGATCGCCGCGGCGAGAAAGGCACCGGCTAGCACCGCGCCCCATTCGACGAAGCTGGCGCCCGCTGAGGTCGCGCTTGTGGCTGGAGCCGGACCGACATGTGTCATGACTGTGCCTCCACGTTAGCGAAGTCCGAGGGCGCTCAAGATGAACATCACAACCACGATGAGGCCGATGATGTAGATAATGTCGTTCATGGCTGGCTACCCTCACTACACAACCGATGTCGATCGTGCGGGTTCGAACAATCCTGTCGAAACAACTGGCGGCGGGCAGCGATGTTCCGTGTTGCGACCCGATTTCGTCCCAATCGTTCCGATTGTTGCACCGCTAAGTTCTGCCGGCGCTATAGGCGCCGCCGGCAAGCGCGCGGTGGAATTTCCCCCTTTGGAACCCAACCCAGCACCGGCGGTTAATCAGCGATAGGCTTGGGCCAATCACAGGAGCAGGCGATGGCTCGATGCGATGTGTGCGGTAACGATTACGACAAGACTTTCCGTGTCAGCCAAGGCAACCGGACGATGACCTTCGACAGCTTTGAGTGCGCCATTCACGCCATGGCGCCGCGCTGTGCCCACTGCGACTGTCGCGTGGTCGGTCACGGCATCGAGGCCAGCGGCAAGATCTATTGTTGTGCCCATTGTGCCAAGCACGAGGGCGTGAAGGGCGTGAGCGATCGCGTAGCGTGAGCGCAACGATGCGGCGGTCGCCCGGCGCGCACTTCCACTGCCGCTACCACGATCCGCCATTTCCCTGGCACAGTCGACCGTCCGCCCCAGTTCGTCCGCCCCGATCAAGAGCGATCCCCCGCCGCACCGCGTTTGCAGTCACAACCCCCACCGCCCCCAAGATGCAGCGGGGCAGCCCCGCATCCTTTACAGCCCGCACCCTTGGCGAGCCCCATTGCCTTTGACGATTGGAGTGCTGCCGTGGCCAAAGTGGGCCAGCAGGCGCCGCGCCAGCCGCCTGCAAGCCCGTGTGCCGCGCCGCGCGCATGGTCGGCCGCGGTCACGACGGCGTCAAGCTTGAGTGCGTTGCCGCAGCAAAACGCTGAAATCGCCCCTCGCTCAAGCGCTCGGCCGAATAGCACCGGCGCCCTAGTGGGGCGCCCAATCGCGCTGCCGGCGAGGCCGACCCTTGATCAACCGGGCAGGCAAAACCTGCTATTAGGCTCGGCGCGGCCAGTTTGAACGCACAAAAGTTGCGCGGCGCGAGGCATTTGGACGCGGTGACGCCGTCGCCGGGGTGGCGGCGCGCCAGCACCACGGGCTACGCTACTTGTCGAGGAGCCGCTTTTTGTGACGGTGGCTGTGGCGCACCACGCGTGATCCGCCGCAGGGGCGCACAATCCACGGTCGGGCCCAGTAGTGGCCGCAGCGGGCGCGTGCGTAGGAATAACCGTAGGCGTAGGGCACGGGGTAGATCGGCGGACCCCGATAGTGACTGTCATCGAAATAGGCCGGTGCCGGACTGCTGGCGAGCACGGCGCCGCAGAGGGCCAAAGCCGCGACCATGGTCTTGCGCATGCGAAAAAGTCTCCCTGGACGACAACGGACCGGTTGGAGCCGCGTGGGACGGTCTCATGTCACTCTCGCCCTGGCCGCTCTCGCCCTGGTCCGAGCGTGGCGACACTCTAGCAGGTTCTGCTGGCGGAGAAAAAAGCGCGCGTGCGTCATCGTCAATGCCGTCGGCGTAGCCGCGCGCACCACGCGTAACCTCCCAAGCCAGCTCACAAACTTGCCTCGCGGGGCCGGTGCCCGGCCCGAGGCCCGAAAAACACACCGTCTTTACCACGATGGCATTGCCTCGCCGCGCCTGCGCCCAATGCCAAACGGGTCGCACTGCAGGGGCCGCAGGCTTCACCGCGACGACGACGGGGGAGCCCGACGACGCCGCGCCCTTGCCCAGCGGAGCTCCGCCGCAGGCGAGCGTCCGCGCGCTCCGCCCAGGGATCCAACACAGGGATCCGACGCGCAGGCAAAAAGGCATCGCACGAGCCTCGTCGCAGCCACAGAGGCGATGCGACCGCCTTGCTGGCGCCCCATTGGCCGGGGCAATTACGCGAGCCCAGGAACTAAGTTTGTGAGTCGCCGTTTGGCGGCCTAGAGGGTTAACGGCCTCAAGGCGGAGCGTCATTCATGGCTGGATCGCTGACAAAGATCGCGTTCCTGGTGCTGGCTTTGGGCATTGGCCCGGTCTGCCAGGCGCAACCAACGGGCACGGGCGACGATGATCAGGACGCCGCCGCAATGCACTCGGAGATGCTGGGCGCACCCGTGTACGCGGCGGACGGCGTGCTGATCGGACAGGTCAACGACATTTCCTATGACGAAGAGGATCAGCCAAGACGGATCCGCATGACCAGCGCCTCCGTGTTAGGCCTGGGTACGCGCACGCTCGAAATTCCGGCCGGGCTCTTTACCGTCCTGCGTGGGGCTGTCGTGGTCGATCTGCCGGCCGAAGCGGTGCAAACCCTGCCCGAGCTGGTGGAGCAGGAAGACGAGCGATAGTCCCCCGGTACGCCGGCAACCAGATGAGCGCAGGCCGGGCGTAAGCGCTCGTCGGAGATGGGTGGGCGCAGTCCGCAAGCAGACCGAATTGCACCTCTACCCTGGAACTGAGCGCCGGCGCCGACGTTTTGTGCCTGTCCCGCCCGCGAGAAATTCCCCGCCACCATGCCGCGCCGGCTTCTTCTTCCCATCCTGGCCGCTGCATGTCTGGCGGGCCTCGGGCTGGTGCTTCCCCGCGCTGGTGGCGGGCTCAGCGCGCTCCCCCTGCCGCCCGGCGATGTGGCCCGTCCCAGCGGCAAACGCGACCTTGTGCCGACGGCCGACTGGTTTCAGCAGATTTTTCGCGGCCTGCGCCGTGACGAGCGGCGGCGTGAGGATCGCGGCAATCGGGAGCGCGAGGACTGGGATCGTGGCAGCGACCGTAGCTTCAGTCCCTTCGACGATGAAGAGCACGAGGGCCGCAGAAGCGCCGGCGGTTATTTCCGCACGATGTGTGTGCGCCTATGCGACGGTTTTCCAATCCCTATGAGTTTCAGCACGACACGGGCTCAGTTTGCCAAAGATGCACGCCGCTGCGCCCAGGCTTGCCCCGCTGGGCGTCTCTTCGTCTACCGGAACCCGGGCGGAGACATAGGGGATATGGTGGACCTCGAGGGGCACGCCTACCGCCAGCTGCCCACTGCGTTTTTGCACCGAAGTACCTATCTGGAAAACTGCACCTGCCAGGGCAATCCTTGGGATCAAGCGGCCATCGCGCGCCACAAGAGCTACGCGGCGCAAAACCCGCCGCAGGCGGCGGCCGAGGCCGGACGCAAGGTGAAACCGTCGACGCGGTCGGAAGGCCGCACGGGGAAAGCCGAGCGCTGGGTGCAAAACCACAGCGAGGCGGAGGGCGAACGCCGCTAAGCTCCAAAGCGCGAAGCGGGCGCAGCGCGCCGCTGCCAATCGCGACCAAGGCGCCGCCCTAATGTAGCTTCACATGTGGCTCCGTGCGCCGCGTGATGATGCGGGCAAGGGTATCGAGCAAAACCTTGGCCGGTCCGTGCAATGCCAGCTGATGCATCTTGTACAGCGATCTGTACATCAGGCGGGCAATATAACCCTCGATGAAGAGATTGCGGCCGATCAGACGCCCCATCAGACTGCCGACGGTGGAGTAGTCGCCAAGCGCCACCAGGGAGCCGAAATCGCGGTAATGCCAGGGCAGCAATGGCTGGCCGGCCAAGCGGCGTTTGATCTGCTTTAGCATGTGCGAAGCCTGCTGGTGGGCAGCTTGGGCACGCGGCGGCACGGGCTGATCATGTCCCGGCCAGGGGCAGGCAGCGCAGTCGCCAATCGCGAAAATGTTGGGGTCGCGCGTTGTCGCAAGCGTCGGCAGCACCACAAGCTGGTTGAGGCGGTTGGTCTCCAGCCCGTCAAGCGTCTTGAGCACGTCGGGCGCCTTTACACCGGCAGCCCACACCACCAGTTCCGCGGCAATGAAGCGCCCGCTGGCGAGCCGTACGCCGTTGGGCAGCACCTGGGCGACGAGCGCCGATGTATGGATCTCGACCTGCAACCCTTCGAGCAGCTTTTGCGCAGCCGCCGAGAGGCGCTCCGGCAGCGCAGGCAGAATGCGCGCGGCGGCCTCGATCAGATGGATCTTGATGTGCTTGTCCGGGTCAATGCGGTCGAGGCCGAAGGCGATCAACTGGCGCATGGTGCGATGCAGCTCGGCCGCGAGCTCCGTGCCGGTGGCCCCGGCGCCGATGATGGCGACCTGCAGCTGTTCGGGGCGCAGGGGCTCCGCCTGCGTGTGGGCACGGATCAAAGCATTGACCAGGCGACGGTGAAAACGTTCGGCTTCCGCCTGGCTTTCGAGCAGGATCGCATTCTCCTTGGCGCCGGGTGTTCCAAAGTCATTGCTGAGGCTGCCGACGGCGATGACGAGGGTGTCATAGGGCACCGACTGCCGCTCCGTGACAATGATGCCTTCCTCGTCGCTGAACGGAGCGACATGGACCAGCCGACGCTGGCGGTCGACCCCGACCATCTCGCCGATCCGATAGCGAAAACCATGCCAGTGCGCCTGAGCCAGATAGTCGAGCTCGTGCATGCCGATGTCCATGCTACCCGCGGCAATTTCATGCAGCAGCGGCTTCCACAGGTGCGTGCGCTTTTTTTCAATCAGCGATACCGCGGCTTTGCCGCGTCGGCCGAGCTTGTCGCCGAGGCGGGTGACGAGCTCGAGCCCACCCGCACCACCGCCAACCACAACGATCCGGTGCAAGCCCTGGCGCGCAGCCTCGGCAGGCGGGCGATCATCCCCGTTGGCTAATGGCGCAAGAACCCCACTCGGTTCAGACATTGGATTTATCCCTAAGCGATTTGATTGCCGGCGTGCCTACGCTTGCCCTTAACGGCGCGAAACCATGCCCGTTGCGACACCTCCACTCAACCCGCTGGCACTCAACCCGCCGGCGCTCAACCCGCCGGCGCTCAACCCGCCGGCACTCAACCCGCCGGCACCCAGCCCACCGGCGCCCAGCCCGCCGGTGCGAGAAGGAATATTGCGTGCTTGCCGCCGACGCCCACCTCACGACGGCGCCGACACGCTCCGCCTGTGGGCGGGGGGGCGGCGGCATCCGAGGCCGACCTCAAGTCTTTGCCCCTCGGGCCCGGAAGCCCCCGGGGGGCTCATATGCCACGCACAAGGTCTCAGCGAGGCCAGGGCGCGGCAAGAGCCTACAAAGAGCTAACGCTCGCCTCAAGCCGGTGCATGCCCTGCGCCTCCGCATCGCCCGGGCGGCCGCGCCGTCCCTTGCGGCGGCGACCGGCGCAGCCCACGGCAAAGCGGGGGTGCCACGTTTGGCACGCTTGCATTTTTCTTCAGGCGAGGCCCACACTGAAGAAGGACCCTAACCAGACGGACCACATCGGACCCCGCCCGCGCGCAGACCCGGCGCCGGCAGACGACTTCGATGCGACAGACACACAGGTGGGATGCAAGGCGCAAGATGTCGAACACGTTACCGAAATCGACAGATGTTGTGATCGTTGGCGCCGGCAACGCCGCGCTGTGCGCCGCCTTGGCGGCGGCGGAAAGTGGCGTCTCGGTGCTGGTGCTCGAGCGCGCCCCCGTCGGGGAGGCGGGCGGCAACAGCCGCTTCACGGCCGGGGCCTTTCGCTGCGTCTACGACGGAGTGGACGATCTGAAGACGCTCATGCCAGATCTGACCGCTGCGGAGATTGAGAACACCGATTTTGGCACCTACACCGAGGCCCAGTTCTTTGACGACATGGGGCGTCTGACCGAATACCGCACCGATCCGGAGCTGTGCGAAATCCTGGTCACCCGCAGCAAGAGCACGATGCAGTGGATGCGAAGCAAAGGTATCCGCTTCGCACCCATCTATGGGCGGCAGGCTTTCAAGGTCGATGGCAAATTCAAGTTCTGGGGCGGATTGACGGTGGAGTCTTGGGGCGGCGGTCCCGGCCTCGTCGATGCCCTGACCAAATCCGCCACCCTTGCCGGCATCAGCATCGCCTATCAGGCAAGGGCGCTGTCGCTCCTCAGCGACGACGACGGCGTCAAGGGCTTAACCGTGCGCTACCAGGGCAAGACCAGCGAGATTGCGGCCAAGTGCGTGGTGCTTGCCGCCGGCGGCTTTCAGGCCAATGCGGAATGGCGCACGCGCTACATGGGACCGGGCTGGGAGCTGGCCAAGGTCCGCGGCACGCGCTTCAACACCGGCGATGGCATCCGCATGGCGCTCGACAGCGGCGCGCAGCCAACGGGCAACTGGTCCGGTGGCCACGCCGTGGCCTGGGATCGCAACGCCCCCGAATTCGGCGATCTCACCGTCGGCGACAACTTCCAAAAGCACAACTATCCCTTCTCCGTCATGATCAACGCCAATGGGGAGCGTTTCGTCGACGAGGGCGCCGACTTTCGCAACTACACTTACGCCAAATATGGGCGCGTGATCCTGTCCCAGCCCGGGCAGTTTTGTTGGCAAATTTTCGATGCCAAGGTGCTGCACCTCCTGCGCGATGAGTACCGCATCAAGCGTGTGACAAAGGTGCGCGCCGAGACGTTGGAGGAGCTGGTCGGGAAGCTCGACGATGTGAATTCGGCCAAGGCCCTTGCGACGATCAAGGCCTACAACGCCGCCGTGAAAAAGGATGTGCCGTTCAATCCCAATATCAAGGATGGACGCGGCACCGTCGGCCTTGCCATACCCAAATCCAACTGGGCCATTGTGCTCGACACTCCGCCCTTCGAAGCCTACGCCGTCACCTGCGGTCTGACCTTCACGTTCGGCGGTCTCAAGATCGACGGTAGCGCCCGGGTCATCAACACCGACGGCGAGGTGATCCCAGGCCTCTACGCCGCCGGCGAGCTGGTCGGCGGCCTGTTCTATTTCAACTATCCAGGCGGTAGCGGGCTGATGAACGGCGCCGTGTTCGGACGCATCGCCGGCAGCACGGCCGGCCAGCGCGCGGCACAGAGCCCGTGAGCGGCTTCGCTCATGCGGTCCCGCCCCTGCGGGCGGCCACCAGGGACCTGATGATACGCCCGCCGCGGACATCATCTTGCGGAGAGGTAGCCAGGGGATCGCGCGGGGCGAGCTTATGCGACAGGATAAGTCGCGCCATATCCTCGCGCACGGGATCCTGCAACAGCGCCGCCTCGCGCACGAGCAGCGTGGCCGCCGTGGCATAATAAAGCGCGGTTGCGGCTTGACGCGCCGCCGCCGCGTCGGTGCCATCCTCGGCTCCCGCGCGCTCGATCAGCGCCAGCGCCGCGCTCAGGCGTTCCCCCAGCACCGCAGCGAGATCGCTCGGTCCCGGCGCCAGCATCACCTTGAGCTGCGCCTCCAGCAGGCGATGGGCAGCCGCTTTGCCGGCGGCGCGCACGACGTCGAGCGCGATGATGTTGCTGGTTCCTTCCCAGATCGAGCCAAGGTGGGACTCGCGCAGCAGCCGCGGCTCGATCCATTCCTCGATGTAACCGTTGCCGCCACGCATTTCCATGGCATCGCCCGTTACCTTGCGCGCGTCGCGGCAGGCCCTGAGTTTGATGAGCGGCGTGAGAATGCGCCGCAAGGCCTGTGCTTCGGCATCGCCCTGATCGGCGCGCTCGAGACAATCGGCGGTAAAAAATGCCATGCTGAGGGCGGCCTCGGCCGGCAGGATCATCTTGACGAGTTGCCGGCGCACCAGCGGCAGCTCGATCAGGCGTTGGCCAAAAGCATGTCTGCCGAGCGCCACGGTCAAGGCCTCATGCACGGCGCGCCGCATCATGCCGGTGGAACGCACGCCGTTCGATAGTCGTGACTGGTTCACCATCTCGGCCATCTGCTTGAAGCCTTGGCTGAGATCGCCGACCAGCCAGGCCACGGCACCCGTCAGCACGACCTCGCCCGAGGCCATGGCGCGGGTGCCGAGTTTGTCCTTGAGGCGCACAATGCGATAGCTGTTGGGTGCGCCCGTGGGCAGAACGCGTGGCATCAAGAACAGGCCGAGCCCAGAGGTGCCGCTTGCCGCGCCCTCGGGCCTGGCGAGCACCAGCGCCAAATCCGCACCCGCGTTCGAGCAAAACCACTTGTCGCCATAGAGTAGCCAATGATCGCCCGAGCGCACGGCGCGCGTCTCGGTAGCGCCCACATCCGACCCGGCCCAACGCTCCGTCATGAACATTGCACCTTGCAGTTGCCCTTCGAGGTCATCGGCAAGCAGGCCCGGCAAATAGCGCGCAAGCAACCTTGCGTCGGCAAAGCGACGGATGGTGCGGGTCAGGCTGTCCGTCATATTGACGGGGCAGAGCAAGCCAAATTCGGACTGCGCGAACAGATAGGTGAGCGCATACTTGCTGGCGGCCGAGAGCGGGCTGCCCCAGCCGAGCGCCGGTCGGTGCGAGAGCGCGGCCAATGCCAGCTCGCCAAAAGCAATGCGCTCCATGGCAAGGTAGGCGGGGGCCTTGACAACGGACTGGCGATCCTCGCCCTGGCGGGTGCGTGGCTCGAGCCGTGGCGGCATCTTGTCGGCCTCGCGTGCCAGATCGTCCAACCGCCCCCCCACCAGCCGACCGAGGCGCTGCAAGTGTGGCTCCATATGCGCGCGCTCGGCGCCGGAAAGGTAAATCTGCAGCATGCCCTTAAGGGATGGATCGGAGCCGTAGAAGTCGAGCCCGCGCGAAGTCCGGCGACGCCGACGCTGTGGAACTGGACTTGCGTGCTTCAACGTTCATGGCCTTTAATCACCAACTTCCGCAGCACAGGTTCAAGGCCATGCACTATACCACGCTTGGGAAGACGCAATTGAAAGTGAGCGTGGCCGGGCTCGGCTGCGGCGGCAATAGCCGCATCGGGCTTGGCACCGGGCTCAGCGAAGCCCAATCCGTGGCCCTAGTGCAGGAAGCCCTCGATCTCGGGGTCAATCTGTTGGACACGGCGGCGGCCTATGGAACCGAAGCCGTCGTCGGCAAAGCCATCAAGGGTCGGCCCCGCGACAGCGTTGTCATCTCCACAAAAGGCCACGTCAGCGCCGACGGGCGCCCGCTTTCGGGCGCGCAGGTGGTCGGCAGTCTGGAAACGTCATTGCGTCAGCTCGACACCGACTATGTCGATGTTTTTCATCTCCATGGCTTGGCGCCGAAGGCCTATGACCACGCCATGGCGGAGATCGTGCCGCAGCTCCTGCGCCAAAAGGAGAAGGGGAAAGTGCGCCACCTTGCCGTCTCCGAGACGGGTCCGCGCGATCCGGAGCACAAGATGCTCGAGCGCGCCACCGAGGAGGGCGTGTGGGAGGTCGTCATGCTGGCCTTCCACATGATGAACCAGAACGCGCGCCGGCCGGTGCTGGAACGGACGCGGGCGAACGGCATCGGCACCCTGTGCATGTTCGCGGTCCGCAATATCTTCAGCAAGCCCGGCCTGTTGCAAATTACCGTCGCGGATCTCATCGCTGCCGGCAAGCTCGGCCAAGACGCGATCGATGCCGATGACCCGCTAGGCTTCCTGGTGCATCCCGGCGGGGCGCAAAGCACCGTCGATGCGGCCTACCGCTTCGCCCGCCACGAGCCCGGCATTGACGTGGTGCTGTTTGGTACCGGCAACGCCCGGCACCTGCGCAGCAATATTGCCTCGATCCTGCGTCCAGCGCTGCCCGCGGCTGACCAGGCGCGCTTGGCCGGGCTGTTCGGACATCTGGTTGGCGTTGGCCTCGACCTGCCCGACCGGATCAGCGCGTAAGAGGCGCGGCGTTGACAAGCGCCTGGCGCGGCGCCTAGCGCTTGGCGGCCTTTGCTTTTTTGCCGCCCGGGCGCGGCGCCGTGGCCCTAGCCCCGCCAGCGCCGGCCCGCACTTTGCCGAGCAGCCAATGCTTGAGCGCGACGGCGTTGTTTTGCGTCTCATTGCGCGCCGCGTAGAGCAACGTCACCGGCTCGCGACCGATGCGCGTGAGCAATTCGCTGGCGGCGCTGGCCCCCGGCTCCTGGGCCAACTCCCGGCCGTAATCGACCACGAACGCATCCCACGCCGCTTGCCCGCCATGCACGCGCCGGCGCAGCCCGTCGCTCGGCGCGATGTCCTTGAGCCATATATCAATCTTCGCTTTGTCCTTGCTAACCCCGCGCGGCCACAGACGATCGACCAGGATGCGCGTGCCATCCTGTGGTGAGGCGGGTGCATAGACCCGTTTGACCGCGACGCGATCAGCAGGCCTGGAGCCCGTTTGCTTGCTAGGCATGATGGCCACCCATGCTCGCGACCCCACTCTTCACCCCTAACGCCGGCGCGGTTTGCGCCCGCGATGGCTGACGCGAGGCGACGCCCTGTCGCCGGCGCGCTGCCCGGAGCTTAGGTGGCAGCGCCCCCTCACGCTAGCGGCGATGGCGCGGCCGCGATAGACTGGCCCGGCGCAAGCTGACAATCGCTGGGGAGCTTGCGAAAACCCGCCTCCGACCTGTGTCGAGAAATTTCCAGGAAAGGGCAGCCATGAGACGCGCACGCGCCACCACAGCGCCCTTGCTTGCCGCATTGATCTCGATGGCTGCCGGATCCGCGTTTGCCCAGGGCAGCGGCGACAGCGTCGAGGTCATCGTCTCCCAGTCCGACGCCTCGGCAAAGCAGCGTTTGTCGGTGCGCGGCTTCTTCAATCTTGTCAAACGCACCGCCGCCAGCCTCACGGGCTACGCGCTACCCCTGAGCAAATGCGAGAAATGGACGCTGCCGAAAGCCAACCTCGAGACCGTGAAAAAAGCCGCCGCCAAGCAAGGCTTGCTGGTGACGGAACTCGGCCCCGGATGGGACCATGTCTTCCAGGCGACGCCACCGGAGCTCAACGTAACGGCCAAGCAAAAATCCATCATCGACTTGGCGAAGAGCGGCAAGGCGACGACGGGCGTCAAGATCATGTCCGGTCCAGCCCCGTCGATGCTCGAATATGCCTTGACCAAGAACGCCAAGGCGCCAGCCGGCGCCGACGCCCCCAAGCTCACCGTGGCGCTCAGCGACAACACCGTGCTGACGGTCGCCCGCACCAGCATCGACCTCAAGCCCAAGCTGTGTATTTGGCGCGGCGAGGTGGAGCAGACGGGTGGCCTTGTTACCCTGATGTGGTGGCCGAACGGCCAGATGGCGGGCACCGTGCAGGATCAAGGCAAGATCTACTCGATCCGGCACATGGGTGGCCAATTCTACGCCGTCGTCGAACTGAGTACTGAACGCATGCCGCAGGAACACGCCTCCCTGCCGTCGAGCTTGCGGGCAAGCGACCCGAATTTGCGCGATGATCCGCTGGTGCAACAGGGAGATGCCAGCTTGCTGCGCCGGGTCATGACGGCCGTGCGCGCACCACGGGCAGCACCTGCCCAGGGACCACGCCAGCGGGCGACCGTCGCCGCCAAGGACGCGGCCGCCCATAAGCCGGCGCCGGGCGGCAAGGCGGTGGTGATCGATGTCATCATTGCCTACACGCGAAAAGCCGCCGGCAACTATGGCGATCTCAAGCGCGAGCTCATCGACCTCGCCATTGAGGAGGCCAACCACTCGTTTCGCATGAGCAATCTCGGCAACATCAAGCTGCGGCTCGCGCACGCCTACCAGACGACCTACGTCGAGGAGGGTGAACACTTCCAGCACCTGTGGCGATTTGCCGACAGGGGTGACGGCTACATGGACGAGATCCATGGCCTGCGCGACAAATATCGCGCGGATGTGGCCGTGCTCATCGTGGACGATCCCGCAGGCTGCGGCCTGTCAACGCGCGTCTATGCCGATGCCGAAGAAGCATTCGCCGTCGTGCATCACGAGTGCGCGGCGGCAGCTTACTCGTTGGCGCATGAGATCGGCCACATCATTGGGGCGCGCCACGAACTGGCCTTAGACAAGAACATGACACCGTTTCCCTACGGTCACGGCTTCGTCAACGGCAGCAAATGGCGCGACATCATGAGCTACAAGGTGAGCTGCGGAGGGTGTCCGCGCCTGCCCGTGTGGTCGAGCCCAAATGTGCTGGTCAAGGGCGAGGCGGCCGGCACCACCGATCTCGACAACGCCCGGGTTATTTCCGAGCAGGGCGCGCGCGTTGCCGCCTTCCGCTAAAGATGTGACCGGAGATGTGATTGGGCCTCACAACCGAGGTTTGCCGACGATCGTCACGCTCAGGGCATCGGCTTTGAGCACGTCGCGCGCCACGCGCTTGACGTCGGCGAGCGTCACGGCATTGATTTTCTGATTGCGCCGTTTCAAATAGTCGGGCCCTTCCCCGTCAACCCAAATGCCAAGCAGTGAACTCGCCACCTTGGCGTTGGTATCGAAATCCAACAGGAAAGAGCCGGTGAGATAGCGTTTGGCGTTCTCAAACTGGCCGGGGTTGGGTCCATCTCGCGCCGTCTTGACGAGGACCTCTTTCAGCACGCCCAAGGCCGATTCCATCGTATCGTTCTTGGTGGAAAACGCACCCAGCAGCAGCGAGGTGATGGAATCGTGCAAGAGCGCGGTTTGCACGGAATAGGCGAGCCCGCGCTTGACGCGAATCTCCTCCGTCAGGACGGCATCGAAGTCGCCGCTACCGATGATATGGTTCAGCACCTCCAGGGCCGGAAAATCAGCATGGTCGCTGGCAATCGAGGCAAGACCGAATGCGGCCGTGGCGGAGGGCAAATCCCTTTCGACGACGACCGGCGCCGCCGTTGCGCGCGGCTCGACCTTGGCCAGGAGGTCTACTTTTGCCCGCTCGGCTAGGTCGCCGAAGATACTATCGAGCGCGGCGGCGGCCGCCGCCTTGTCGATGTCGCCGACGATCACAACCTTGAGCACGTCGCGCGCAAAAAGCTTGGCGTGTTGGCTTGTTAGGTCGTCGCGCACGATGCGCGCCACCGACTCGGGCGTGCCGTCGGCCGGCCGACCGTAGGCATTGCCCGGAAAGGCTTCCTGATACCAGCGGTCGACCGCCACCCGGTTGGGTTCGTTGGCCGCAATGGCGAGGTCGGTCAGGCGCTGGGATCTTACGCGCTCGATCGCATCCTCATCGAAGCGTGGGGCCGTGAGCGCCAGCCGCAACAATTCGGCCGATGGCGCAAACCGCTTGGTGAGCGTGTCGAGGCCTCCGTAAATGGCATCGCGCCCGGCCGACAGCGACAGGCGCATGCCGAGCGAGGAGACCTGTGACTTGAAGGCCTCTTCGGTGAGATCGCCGGCCCCTTCGGTCAGCATGTCCGCCACCATGGTAGCGAGACCCTCTTTGCCGGTGGGATCCTGGGAGGCACCGCCGGCGAGGGCGAACTTCAGTGCGATCAACGGGACGCTATGCTCCTGCACCAGCCAGGCCTTGATGCCCTTGGGGCTGACGATTTCTTCCACCGTCAGCGCAAGCCCGGGGCTTGCACCCAGCCCGAGCGCGAACGCCGTCGCCAGCAAGCCCAATGCGCAGTGCAGCCATCCCCTGGCACCGACCGTGGCCATGCAGCGCTCCTTTCCGGTCATTGTTTGACCGCTTGCGGTGCGCTGGCTTCGACCTTTTGCGGCAGCACCAGCGTACCGGTCACCGAGCGCTCTGGGCCCAAGTATTCGCTCGCCACCCGCTTGATGTCGTCGAGGCTCCTCGACTGCACGCGCTTCGCAAGCTCGTCGATGTCGGCGATGCTTTGTCCGAACGCGACACCCTCGCCATAGCGTCGCGCCAGTTGCATCTGATCGTCCGACTCGAACACGCGCACGGCCTCGAACGCTCCCTTGGCCCGATCCAGCTCCGCCTGCGTGACACCCTTCTCACGCACTTCGAGGATAACGGCATCCAGGATGGCCTCGATCTTCTCGAGCGGGACCCCCTCCAATGGAATGACGACGAAGGCGAGGCGACCACTGTCGCGACCCGCGCCGGAAAAATTCGCCCCCGCGGTCGATGCCAGTTTTTCTACGACCAGACGACGATAAAGGCGCGAGGTATCATCGCCGCCGATGATGCGCGCCAGCAGCTCCAGGCTTTCGCCCTCGCCGGGTGGCCCCGAGGCGAAGCTCGGGCTCAGATAGTAGCGCAGCAAGATGCGCGCGCCGGCACGACCATCGACGAGCTGCACCCGGCGGGCCGCAATCGGCTTGGGCTCGTCGGCCCGCACCGGCCGGACCAGGGCGCGGTTGGGGCGGTTCTTGCCATAGGTTGCCTGAGCAAGGGCCTTGACCTCCTCCGGGGTAACGTCACCGGCCACCACCAGCACGGCATTGTTGGGGGCGTAATAGCGCTTGTAGAAGCTGATCGCATCCTGGCGCGTCAATTTCGCCATTTCATGTTCAAAACCGATCGAAGGCCGCCCATAGGGATGGTTTTGGTAGAGCCCCGCCAGCATTTGTTCGCTGAGCAGGCTCAGCGGATTGCCGTCGATGTTGGAGCGGCGCTCGGCCAGGATCACATCCCGTTCGGTCTTCACCTCATCCTCGACCAGCCGCAAGTTGACCATGCGGTCCGCCTCGAGCTCCATCACCGCGCGCAGGTGTTCCTTGGCGACGCGTTGGAAGTAGGAGGTGCTGTCGTGGGTCGTAGCGGCGTTGTCGCGACCACCGAGCCGGGTGATCGTGCGCGAAAATTCTCCGGACTTGAGTTTGCCCGTCGACTTGAACATCAAGTGTTCCAGGAAGTGGGCGATGCCGGATGTGCCCCAGGGGTCCTCGGCCGCCCCGGCGCGATACCAGACCATGTGCGTGACCACGGGCACGCGGTGATCCTCGATCACCACGACCTGCATGCCATTGGCGAGCGTGAACGTATTGACCCGCGGCTCGGCCAATGCCGCAGGCGCAAACAAGAGCACGATCGCGATGGCGAAGAGTAGACCGGCGCGACGCATCAGCCGGCGCTCCGCAGGGATCTCAAGGGGGGCTCCTTCCCGATTTAACGGGCGCCCAGGCTACCCCTTTTCGAACTCCAGCGTCGATAGGGATGCGCACGCCATAGCTCAAGTATTTTCACCACCCCCAGGGCCCAATCGGGTCTAGTCAACGTAAAACTGCGGGCGCCGAGATAGCGGGCGCCCGCAGTTCAAGTCCTAAATCGAAACGTAAGCTTACTTCTTCTTGGCGCCGGGGGCCGCAAAAGCGCCGCTCTTGAAGATGTCCGAGGCCTTCGCGTTCGGACCGACCTTGTCGAGCTCTTGGAAGAACTTACTGGCCGTGAACCGCTCGTCGCCGGCGTTGCAAGCGTCGTAGCCGCGCAGAGCCGTACGGCTCAGATCGGCAAACTGCTCAGGCGACATTTTTGCCATCCTGGAGCGGTCGAGGTTATCCCAGAATGCCTTGTAATCTTTCGCGCAGTCGGCTGCCAAAGCTGGGGCGCTCAGTGCAGCGGCGGCAACGAAAGCAAGTGCGAAACGCTTCATATCGATCTCCCTATGACTGCCAATGATCTCCCGATCAGGAGCAGCGACGCGTCTTTCGTCGCTCGCTGTGTGCAGATACGAGTTAGTCCTAAAAAGGTTTCAAAGTCCAGGTAAAAAATGCGTGCTCTGACCCACATTATCGTTTGTTGGAACCGCACTTCGACCCTATCCCAAGGGGGCCTCTGCAAGCCGCCAAAACTGCGCAAAATCGGCTGGGGCATAGAAAATTAGCGCCCATCTCGAGGCGCCGACCGCGGGCAGTGCTTGACGGGTCGGGGGCAATCTGGTCACAGCTTGCTCGAGCCCCCTTTTCGCCCCAAGACTTGGGGGCGTGCGGCGAGGCCTGCGACATGCCATTGTCAAGGCAACAGCTGATTGAGGCGCTCGGGCGGGTGGCCCAGGGCGATCAGGCTGCCTTTGCCGAGGTCTACGCGGCCACTTCACTGAAACTTTATGGCATCGTCGTCCGTATCTTAGGGCGCCGCGATTTGGCGGACGAGGTCTTGCAAGAAGTTTACGTTCGAGTGTGGCAAAGCGCAGCCGACTATAATCCCGTGACCAGTTCGCCCATCACCTGGCTCGCCACCATTGCGCGTAATCGCGCCCTGGACGAGGCCAAGCGCAAAACCATGGTGTCGCTGGAGGAAAGCCCCGAACTGCTGCAATTGCCCGGCGACGACGATCCCAGCGCCAACTTCGAGGAGATGGAGGAACGAAGACGACTGTACGCCTGCCTCAACGAACTGGAGCCTGAAAAAAAGGAGATAGTGTTACTCGTCTACCACTATGGTCTGACGCGCGAGGAAATCGCTCGCCGGCTGAACCGCCCCGTACCAACCGTGAAAACCTGGCTGCGCCGCAGCCTCGAGCAGATCAAGGCCTGCCTTGGGCAATGACTGAGGACGACGACATCGACGGATTGGCGGCCGAGTACGTGCTTGGCGCGCTCGATCCCAGCGAACGGGTGGCGGTCGATGTGCGCCGCCGCAGCGATCGGGCATTGGCCGATGCGATTCGGGCCTGGGAGCGTCGCCTTGGGCCGTTGAGCTGGCGCACCCCCGAGGTGCAGCCGCCGGCCCAACTGTTCGAGGCCATCCTGCAGAAGATCGCCGCCCCGCGGTCGGCAGAAGTGGTCTTTCTGCGTCGCCACGCCAAACGCTGGCGGGGCATCGCCGCCACCGCCACCGCCATCGCCGCCTGCCTGGGCCTGGCCGTGGGTTGGTTTCTCTATGAGCGCATCGTCGAGCCTCCCCTATTGGTGGCCGAGCTCTACCGCGCCGCCGGCACCTCCACGGCGGACGAGATCATGCACCCCGCCTTCGTGGTCAGCGTCGACCTTAACGCCTGCACCATCACCGCCCGCCCCGTCACGGCCCAGCCGCGGCCCGGCCGCAACTATCAGCTCTGGATCATGCGCCAAGGCGTGCCGGCCGCTGAATCCCTTGGCGTCCTGAGCGGCCCGGAACCCCTGACGGCGCCCTGTCCGGCGCCGATTGCTCCGGCAACGCTGCTCAATGCCACGCTCGCCGTGAGCCAGGAGCCCGACGGCGGATCGACGACGGGCACGCCGACGGGAGCCTTCGCCTTTCTCGGCAAGCTGATGGCGGTCGATCGCACGGCGGAACATAAATCGCGATGAGCCCTTTGCAGCCAACTCAAGCCAACGGAGCCATCGCTTAAGCGAGGTTGCGGTCATGATCAGCTTGCGCCTTGCCAGTGCCGCGGCACTGGCCGGCTATCTTATCTCCCACGCTGCCGCCCCGGCGCTGGCCCAGGACGACCAGGAGCGCGTGCCGCTCATTATGTCGAAGCTGCCGCCGCAGGGCTCGGCGCTTTACAATGCCATCAAACGCCACGCCGGTAAGGCCAAGGGCCAGATCCTGACGCTGACCAAGACCGAGATGTGGGCGGTACCCAAGCGCAACGTGGAGGCCGTGAAACGGGCGGCCGCCCAGCATGGCGTCGGGGTGGACCAGCTCGGCAGCGACTGGAACCACGTGTTCCATTCCGCCCCCAGCGACATGAAAATGGACGACAAACAGAAGTCCATGATGGACCTCGCCAAGGCCTCGCGCGCCAGCATGGGGGTTGGCATGATGATGACGCCCCGGGCGCCAACCATCGAATACGCCCTCACCAAGGATGCCAATACGCCGGCGGCCGCCCACGATGCGGCAAAAATTATCGTCAAGCTCAGCAACGATAAGGTGCTGACGATCACGCGCTCCAGCGTCGACATCAAGCCCGGCATGTGCGTTTGGCGCGGCACCGTCGAGGGCACCGACGCGCCGGCGACGATCATGTGGTGGCCCGGCGGAAAAATGGCCGGCAACGTCCAGCACGAGGGGCGCATCTACTCGATCCGGCACGTCGGCGGAGAGATGCACGCCGTCGTCGAGATGGGCGAGGATCGGATGCCCGACGAACATGCGCCGATGCCGGCGCGCATGCGCAACAACGACCCCAATCTGCGCGATGATCCGCTGATCCAGCAAGGGGATGCGAGCATGCTGCGGCCGTCGACCGCCGGTGTACGCCGGCCCCCGGCAGCGCTGCAGGCCACCAAACGCCAGCACCCCAAGATGGCCGCGGCCAATCCCGGCAAGGCCCTACCAGCCAGGACCCGAACCCCGCCGCACGGCCGCGACATCGTCATCGACGTGCTCGTTGCCTACACGAAAAAGACAGCGCGCAACTATTCCGACGTCAAACGTGAACTGGTCGACCTCGCCATCGAAGAGGGCAACGAGTCGTTCCGCATGAGCAATCTCGGCAACATCAAGCTGAGGCTCGTGCACGCTTACCAGACAGATTACGAAGAGGATAAGGACGGCGAACACTTCGATCACCTCTATCGCATGGTCGACAAGGGCGACGGCTACATGGAGGAGGTGCACGGCCTGCGCGACAAATACCATGCCGACGTCGTGGTGCTGATTGTGGACGATGCCAGCGGCTGCGGCTTAGCCACGCGCGTGTTTGCCGATGCCGGCGACGCCTTCGCGGTCGTGCACCATGAGTGTGCCGCTTCGTCCTACTCCCTGGCGCACGAGATCGGGCATCTGATTGGCGCACGCCACGACACATCGATCGACAAGAACATGACGCCGTTCGCCTACGGCCACGGCTTCGTCAATGGCACCAAGTGGCGCGACATCATGAGCTACAAGGCGAGCTGCGGAGGCTGTCCACGGCTGCCCGTGTGGTCGAGCCCCACCGTGCTGATCAAAGGCGAGCCGGCAGGCACGCCCGACCTCGACAACGCCAGGGTGATTTCCGAGCAGGCGGCGCGCGTGGCCGCGTTCCGCTGAGCGGTCACCGCCCGGCTATGTCAGGACAAAGCCCTGGTAGTCGTTGGCGGCGATCTGGTCACAGTGCTCGACGTACTTGGGAAAGCCGCCGATATAGGGCATGAACACGCGCGGCTTGCCCGGAATGTTGACCCCGAGATACCAAGAACCGCAGGTATAGCGCAGCGTGCGGCCGGCGAGGCTCGGCAACGTGCCCAACCCAGTCGTCCTCCGCTTCCCCGCTGGGCTCGATCAGGGCAATGCCCCGCGCGCGCATGAAAGCCAGCGCGTCGGCGATCCACTCCACGTGTTGCTCGATGGTCGGCAGCATATTGGTGAGCACCGACGGGCTGCCCGGTCCCGTGATCATAAAAAGATTGGGGAACTGGGCGATGGCGACGCCCAGATAGCTGCGCGGCCCCTCCTGCCATTTTGTCTCGAGCGTTAGGCCGTTGCGGCCGCGGATATCGATCCGCAGCAGGCTCCCGGTCATGGCGTCAAAGCCGGTGGCAAACACGATGGCATCGACCTCATAGTCGACACCCCTGGCGCGCAGACCGCGCGCCGTGATGTGCTCGATCGGCTCGGTGCTCACGTCGACCAAGGTGACGTTTTCGCGATTGAACGTCTCGTAGTAGCCGATGTCGACGCACAGCCGCTTGCAACCGATGGTATTCTTCGGTGCCAGCAGCTCGGCGACCTCTTGGCTGTTCACCCGTTGGCGAATTTTGCCGCGTACGAACTCGGCCGCCGTGTCATTGGCCGCCTGGTCGACCATCAGATCCTGGTAGGCACCCAGGAACCACAGCCCGCCGTGACGCCAGCGCCGCTCATACTCGCGCTGGCGATCGGCGGCCGCGGTCTCAAGCGCCTTTTTGTCGCTATAGTCGAAGTCGATGCCGGTCATGGTCTGCTTGGCCCGCTTGCGCATGGCCGGATAGTCGGCTTTCACCTTTTCGAGATCATCCGCATCGAGTGGGCGATTGTGCGCCGGCACGGCATAGTTCGGCGTACGTTGAAAGACGTAAAGGTGCTTGGCCTGGCGCGCGATGATCGGGATCGATTGCACGGCCGATGAGCCGGTGCCGATGATGGCGACGCGCTTGCCGGAGAAATCCACGTCCTCGTGCGGCCAATGGCCCGTGTGGTAGCGATCACCCGCGAAGCTGTCGAGGCCCTTGAAGCATGGCAGATTGGGCGAGGACAAACAGCCCGTCGCCATGATGCAGAAGGCGGCGCTGGTCAAGGCGCGATCGCTGGTTTCGACCAGCCAATGCCCTTGCGCGGCATCGAACCGCGCCGAGATCACCCTGGTATTGAATTGAATGTCGCGCTTAAGGTCGAAGCGATCGGCTACGTGCCTGGCGTAGCGCAAGAGTTCCGGCTGGGCCGCGTAGCGCTCGCTCCACTCCCACTCGTGCTCGAGGGCAGCGTCGAACTGGTAGGAGTATTGCACGCTCTCCACATCGCAGCGCGCTCCCGGATATCGGTTCCAGTACCAGGTGCCGCCGACATCCCCACCCGCCTCGAACACGCGCGCGCTAAATCCCAGGCGCCGCAAGCGGTGTAGCATGTACATGCCGGCGAAGCCCGCCCCGACGATCACTGCATCAAATGCTGGACCCGGCTTGGCACCGGGGGCTTTTTTGTCTGGCATGTTCCGACGTCGTCCGCCCTGTTTGTCTTAAAAATCGCCGTCCGGCTTGCAAAACTCCTCGCCGGCTGGCGAGGCTAAAACTCCTGCAGCAGCCGGCCAAAGCCGGCGATCGGCTCGCGAATATCATTGCTGCGCAGGGCGTGCCAATAGGTAGCCGCATTGATGGCAATGACGGGCTTGCCCAGCCACAGCTCGGCTGCGGCCGCCACGCGCAGCATCGAGAGATTGGTGCCGACCTGCAGGATGGCATCGACATCGTCGCCATCCAGGCGCGCCAGGGCGTCGCGGCATTGTGCCGGGGGCACCGCGGCAATGCCGACCCAGGACGTCACTTGCATGGCGTGATCGCGCACCACCTGGAAGCCCGCCTCCGTGAAGTAGCGCTTGACCTCCTCGTTCATCACCGGCCAGTAGGGCGACAGGATCGCGAGGCGCGAAACCCCGCCGTAGGCCCTGAGCGCCGCGGCGGCGGCGTGACTGCCGATCGAAATTGAGACCCCTGCCACCTCCTCGACCTGGCGCACGAAGGCGTCGGCGCCCTTGACGCCGCCCAAAAAGGTGATGCCGGACATGCCCATCACCAAGTAGTCGGGCGCGCAGGTCATCACGCTCTTGATGGCATCCATCACGCTATTGGAGATGGTGGCTATGCCGGCTCGGAAGGTCTCGTTACTGAGCCCCTTGACGTTTGGCGTGAAAATGCGGCTCAAGTGGTTGGTGACGCCGGCCGGGCGCAGGTCATCGAAGTCGGGCTCAACGACGGTGTTCGTCGACGGAGCCAAAACGCCGAACTTTCGCCGCCAGCCCAACACGTCTGGCATGAGTTGTCTCCCCTGGCTGAGGGTGTAGCTTGCCTCGGCCACCGCTGGGCGATGGCGATGCGGAACAGACTAGCCGAGATCGGCGAGCCGGCCTACGGCGATGGAGCGAGGGAAAAAACGCGATGCGCAATCGCAAGCGTGTATTCTACAACAGCCATGGCGATGAGGCCCTCTACGCCATGATCCGGGCCGCCGCGGGCGAAGACGTCGAGCTGATGACGCTCGAGCGCGACGACGACGGCGAGCGCAAGCGCAAGCTGGCCGAGGCCGATGCGGTGATCGTGGCCGCCACGCGGCTCAGCGAGGAGCTCCTGGCCGCCGCCCCCCGGCTCGCCTTTGTCCATCACCAGGGCGTCGGCTACCACGACACCGTGGCCTGGCAGGCCCTGGCACAGCGCCATATCCCCCTGGCGCTCACGCCGGGAGGCACGGCGGAAAGCGTCGCCGAGCAGACCATCATGTTCATACTGGCGGTGCTGCGGATGCTGCCCTATGCCGACAGCGAGTTGCGCCAGGGCCGCTTCCACGTCAATGCCATGCGGCCCGTGACGCGCGATCTGAGCGGCCGCTGCATCGGCATCTTGGGCCTCGGCCGCATCGGCCAGGCGGTGGCGCGGCGCCTCAAGCCCTTCGACGTCAAGGTCATCTACCGCGACATCCTCGCCATGCCGCCGGCGCTGGACGCCGAGCTCGGCGTCGAGCCGGTGAGCTTGCAGGAGCTGTTCGCGCGCGCCGAGATCCTGACCCTGCACGTGCCGGTAACCCCCGCCACCCGCAAAATCGTCAATGCTGCCACGCTGCAGCGCCTGCGCCCGGGGGCCTACCTCATCAATACCTGCCGCGGCGGCGTCCTCGACGAGGACGCGCTGGTGGCGGCCTTGGCGGAGGGGCGTCTTGCCGGTGCCGCGCTCGACGTGTTCGACCCCGAGCCGCCGCCCGCCAATCACCCCCTCTACCGCTTCCGCAACGTCGTCCTCACCCCACACATTTCGGCCGGTACGCGTGATGCGTTCATCGCTAAGATGGCCTTCGTGTTCGCCAACCTCGAGCGCTTCTGGCGCGGCGAGCCGGTCGAGCACCTGGTCGACCTTTCCCGCGCCTGAGGCCGAACCGCTGGCGCCCGCAGCTTAAGGCCAAGGCCCGCTCTGAACGAGCAAGGCCGCACGGCCTATTTTCGAGGAGAGCGCAATTCCCATGCCCCTTTTCACCTTGGCCGAGCTCGAAGCGGCCCTGCCTCTCGTGCGCAGCGTGGTGCCGGCGACGCCGCAGCACGCCTGGCCGCTGTTGGCGCGGCGCACCGGCGCGCAGGTGTGGGTCAAGCACGAAAACCACACGCCCATCGGCGCCTTCAAGATCAGGGGCGGGGTGGTCTATCTCGACGCACTCAAGCGCAGCGGTCGCCAGTTCAGCGGCGTGGTGACCGCCACCCGCGGCAACCACGGCCAATCCATCGCCTTGGCGGCGGCGCGCGCGGGCCTGCCTTGCACCATTTTCGTGCCGCACGGCAACTCGCGCGAAAAGAATGCGGCCATGCAGGGCCTCGGCGCCGAGCTGATCGTGATCGGCTCCGATTTCGATGCCTGTCGGCCGCACGCGGCCGAGTTCGCCGACCAGCACGGCTATCACTACGTGCCGTCGTTCCACGCCGACCTGGTCAAGGGGGTCGCCACCTATGCGCTCGAGCTGTTTTCGGCAGTTGAGGATCTCGATGCCGTGTACGCGCCGATCGGCATGGGCTCGGGGATCTGTGGTCTGATCTCGGTCCGCGACCTGTTGGGCTTGCAGACGGACATCATCGGCGTGGTGGCGGACGGCGCGCCGGCCATTGCCCTCTCGTTCGACCAGGGGCGGCTGGTCAATACCAATGCGGCGGCGACCTTCGCCGATGGCATGGCCTGCCGCGTGCCCGCGGCGGAGCCCGTCGACATCATCCGTCGCGGTGCGGCACGCGTGGTCCGCGTCACGGAGGACGAGATCGCCGAAGCGATCCGCGCCTATTACACCGACACCCACAACCTTGCCGAGGGCGCCGGCGCCGCCCCGCTGGCCGCCCTCCTCAAGGAACGCACCAGCATGCAGGGCAAGCGCATCGGCCTAATCCTCAGCGGCGGCAATATCGACCGCGAGCCGTTCGCCGACGTGCTGGCCGGCAACACCCCGCGCCCTTGAGCTGCGCGCGGTCGTCTCCGCCCCTCAAGCGGCGAGCGCCTGCTCGAGATCGGCGATGATGTCGGCTGCGTCCTCGATGCCGATCGAGACGCGCACCACATCGGGTCCCGCGCCGGCCGCCTTGCGCTGTTCGTCGGTGAGCTGGCGATGCGTCGTGGAGGCCGGATGGATGATCAGGCTACGCACGTCGCCGATGTTGGCAAGATGGGAGAACAGCTTGACGTTGGACACGAGCTTTACCCCCGCGTCGTAGCCTCCCTTGACGCCGAAGGTGAAGACGCTGCCCGCGCCCTTGGGGCAGATCTTGCTGGCGAGCGCATGATAGGGGTTGTTGGGCAGGCCCGCGTAATTCACCCATTCGATGTTCTTGTGCCGTTCGAGATATTTGGCGACGGCAATGGCGTTTTCGCAATGCTTGGCCATCCGGAGCGGCAGGGTTTCGACGCCGGTCAGAATCAGGAAGGCATTGAAGGGCGAAATGGCCGGACCCAGGTCGCGCAGGCCCATGACGCGGCAGGCGATGGCGAAGGCAAAGTTGCCGAAGGTCTCGGCCAGCCGCAGGCCGTTGTAGCTCGGGTTGGGATCGACGAGGGTTGCGTATTTCTTGCGCGCACTCAGCCAATCGAAGCTACCGCAATCCACGATCACGCCGCCGATGGAGTTGCCGTGCCCGCCGAGGAACTTGGTGAGCGAGTGCACGATGATATCGGCACCGAACTCCTTGGGCTGGCACAGATAGGGTGTCGCCAAGGTATTGTCGACGATGAACGGCACCCCCGCCTTGGCCGCGATGGCGGCGATGGCCGGCAGATCGACGATGATGCCGCCGGGATTGGCAATCGATTCACAGAAGACCGCCTTCGTTTTCGGCGTGATGGCTTTGGCAAAGCTGGCCGGGTCGGTGGCGTCGGCCCAGGCGACACGCCAGTCGAACTTCTTGAAGGAGTGATTGAACTGGTTGACCGAGCCGCCGTAGAGCTGGCGGCCAGCCACGAATTCATCGCCGGGCTCCAGCAAGGTGTGGAACACCACGGCCTGCGCCGCGTGTCCGGAGGCGACGGCAAGCGCCGCGCTGCCGCCTTCGAGGGCGGCAATGCGCTGCTCGAGCACGCTCTGGGTCGGCCCGCCGATGCGCGTATAAATATTGCCGAACGCCTCCAGGCCAAACAAGGACGCCGCATGGTCCACGTCATTGAAAACATAGGAGGTCGTCTGATAGATGGGCGTCACACGCGCGCCCGTCGAGGGATCGGGCGCCGCGCCGGCGTGGACGGAAAGCGTCGAGAATCCCGGTGCGGTGTTGGACGTATCGGGCATCGGCGGCTCCTTAGCGGGGTAAGTTGTTCCTCGCGCGCAACGAACCCAAACGCGCCAACAAGTCAACGACGAATTTCTTGGCGCCCGGCCGCCACCCTCGCGCGGCGTCCCTGGGCGCCGTTGGCGCCCGCTAGCGCGGCCGGATGCGGGCGTAGAGCCAAGCCCGATAGCGCTTGGTGAGGGTCGGCAACAGCAGCCTGGTCATGGCGCAGATCGTGCGTTCACCCAGGTAGGGAAACAGCCGATGCAGCTCCTCATGGAACAGCGTGTCGATCAGGGATTCGCGCTCGCGTTTGTGGATGTCGCGATTGATGCGGATGATGCGCCGACCGTAGTCGATCGCCCCATAGTCCCGCATCCGGTTGTCCACCACCCAGCGCCAGCGTTTGCCGGCCGCATCAACAAACACCGAGCGCACTTCCGGCGCCGCCGCCATCGCTGCCTGCGCGAGTCCGCGACCGGCTTTGGCCTTCGACTTTTTTGCTATTTTCGCCATCGCAGCACCTCCTCGCGCATCTTTGTTGAGGAGGCAAGGTGCCGACCGGTTGGGCACCCATGTGGCAATGGTTTCCTCAGCAACGCGCCTGCCGGCCGTCAAAAGCCTAAGCCTCTAGTACAGCACGATAAAAGTCGATCTTCTCGCGAAAATTGCGCCGCCAATTTTGGCGCCGTCCGGTAGCAAAGCCTAGGGTAGGCCCGCCTGCCAATAGGCGCTCATGCGCTGGCGTTGGGCCGCATCCGGCAGACGCCCCAGTCCGGCGGCCACGTTGTCGCGTCCATGCTCGGGCTTTGCCGTGCCAGGAATGACGCAAGTCACGGCCGGATGGCCCAGGATGTACTTCAAAAAGAACTGTCCCCAACTGGCGCAATCGAACTCCGACGTCCACGCCGGCAGGGCTTTGCCGCGCACCTTGCCGAACAGCGATCCGCTGTCGAAAGGTTGATTGACGATGACCGCCACGCCGCGCTCCGCCGCCAGGGGCAGAAGACGGGCTTCGGCGGCGCGCACGTTGAGGGAGTAGCCGAGTTGGACAAAGTCGAGCCGCTCGTGCCGGATGATGGCTTCGAGACTATCGAGCTCGGCCACGGTGTAATGGGTGATGCCAATATAGCGAAACCGCTTTGCCTCCTTCCAAGCCCGCAGCGTCTTGAGTTGCGTGCGCCAGTCGACCAGGTTGTGGATCTGCATGAGGTCGATGCTGCGCGTTTTTAGGTTGGCGAAGGAGGCCTCCATTTGCCGCCGACCGGCGGCCTCGCCGTTAGTCCACACCTTGGTGGCGAGAAAGGCCTTCTCGTGCGCCTGCATCTCGCTCAACAGCTGGCCCACTACGGCCTCGGCACTGCCGTACATCGGCGAGGAATCGATCACCTTGCCGCCGGCCTCGAACAGGACGGCCAGGACCTGTCGCCGTTGTTCGAATTGGCTGCGATCGGTGCCGATGTCGAACGTTTGCCAGGTACCAAATCCCACGACCGGCAACGGCTCTTGGCTTTGCGGAATGGTGCGCGTCAGCATGGTCGGCCTCGCTTGCAAACACTGTTGAGTCCGCCCAGTGGATGTCGGCGGCAAGGATTGCGCCAACCCGCGCGCGGGTCGGCCGCAAAGGCCAGCACAGCAGGCACCGGCGCTGAGGCCGAGCAGTTGCCGGCGCGAGGGCGCAGCGGCGCTGTCGAGGCGTGCGGTCATGTCTTGGGCCACAGGATCAACTGGGTGTTGCGGAACTGGGCGATCGGCCTGGCCACGCCCTCGCGGGAGACGCTCGCATCCCAAACCTGGGTGGTGCGGCCCTGATGCAGGGGTCTCGCCACGCAGACGATCACGCCCTCGTGCGCCGAGCCGAAGAAATTGCTCTTGAGTTCGATGGTGGTAAAGCCGGTCGCACCGGCTGGCAGGCTGCGCAAGGTGCCATAGCCGCAGCAGGTGTCGGCCAGCGCAACCACGCTGCCTGCGTGCAGGTAGCCGTTCCAGGCCTCCAGCGCCTGGCGCGGCTCAAGGGTGGCGATCACCTCCTGCGGCTCGACCTTCTCGAAGCGCATGCCGAGCAACCCCGGCAGATAGGCGGCGCCAGCGCCATTCCACTCCGCAATCGACTGGGGAAGCTTGGCTGGCACAAGAGCTCTCCTGACAGGGACGCCGGCGGCGGCTAGTGTCGCAGATCGATCGGTCTCGAAACATCACTTTTGTGGCGCGGACCGGAGTTGACCAACCTCGAATGCGGAAGTGACCGCGGATTGGACTACAGCCATGGCGAGCGCGCGCGCCCCTCTCAAGCTTGCGGTTGCAGGGCTCGGTGCCATCGGCCTCGCCGTGGCCCGCCGCGTCGATGCGGGCGAACTGCCCGGCATGCTTCTGATCGCCGCGGCGGCCCGCGATCACGACAAGGCGCGCAAGGCCACGGCCGGCTTCCGCGCGCCCCCGCCCATGACCACGCTCGCGGGCCTGGCCGAGGTCGCCGACGTCATTCTCGAATGCCTGCCGGCGGCACACTTTGCGGCGGTCGCCGAGCCCGCGGTCGCCAACGGCCGTATCCTGATGCCCCTATCGGTCGGCGCCCTGCTCGAGCACTGGGGCCTCGTTGCACGCGCCGAGCAGACGGGCGCGCGCATCTTGGTCCCGACCGGCGCGCTGTTGGGGCTCGACGCCGTGCGCGCGGCGGCGGAGGGCACGATCAGCTCGGTGCGGATGGTCACGCGCAAGCCCCCTGCCGGACTCGCCGGGGCACCACTGCTGGCCCAGCGCAACGTCTCGTTGGCGGGCCTCAGCGCGCCGCTGCTGGTGTTTGAAGGCAGCGCGCGCGAGGCCATCGCCGGCTTCCCCGCCAACGTCAACGTGGCCGTCGCTTTGTCGCTTGCCGGCATCGGCCCGGATCGCACCCGTGTCGAGATCTGGGCCGATCCAACGGTCACGCACAATACCCATAGCATCGTCGTGACTTCCAACTCGTCCGACCTGACCATGAGCATTCAAAACAGTCCCTCCCTCGAGAACCCCCGTACCGGCCGGATCACGGCCTTGAGCGCGCTCGCCGCGCTGCGGCGGTTGACGGCAACGCTGGTGGTGGGGACTTGAGAGGCGGTTCGGCCCTGGCGGGGGCGGTGTCGGCCGCCTCGGCGACCAGCCAGTCGACGAAGGCCCGCACGTGTGGGCGCAGGCCGGTGGCGGCCGAAGAAATGACGTAGTAGGCGCGCGTGCCGATCACGCTCTTGCTGAACGGCTGGATCAGCTGGCCGGACTCCAACAGCCTGCTGACCAGACTGCTGATGCCCATCGCCACACCCTGGGCCGCCAGCGCCGCGGCGATCATCTGCTCGTAGTTGTCGAACCGCAACGAGGCCGCCGGTTTGAAATCACTCAAGCCTTGCGCCTCGAGCCAGGTCCCCCAATCCAGGAAACCGCTGGCATCATCGATGCGCAGCAAGGCGTGATGCCGCAAGTCCTCCGGCGTGCGCAAGGGGCGCTCGCCTTCGCTCCTGAGCAGCGGACTGCAAACGGGAAACAGTTCCTCGCCGAACAGCAGCTTGGCCCCCTCCGGTGCCGCGTCGCTGCGGCAGTAGCGCACCGCCACGTCCACCAGACTGCGTTCCAGATTGACGGTCTTGTAGGTGGCGGAAATGCGCACATCGACGTCGGGATTGAGCTGCGTGAAACGGCGCAAGCGAGGGATCAACCACAGCGAGGCAAAGCCGCTGGTGGTGGTAACGGTCAGATGCGGCTGACCAGCGTCGGCGCGCAGGGCATCGGTCACCTGTTGCAGGCGCTCGAGCAGATCGCTGACCGCGCGATTGAGCACCTGGCCCTGCTCGGTCAGCGCGATGGCGCGCGCGCGCCGCTGGAACAGGGCCACGCCAAGGTGCTCTTCGAGGCCGCGGATTTGCCGGCTGATGGCCGATTGGGTGAGCAGCAGCTCCTCAGCCGCCTTGGTGAAGGAAAGGTTTCTGGCCGCAGCCTCGAAGCCCTGGATCAGGTCGAGGGGCGGTAGGTGAAAACGTCTAGCCATTCGCAAAACTCATGCATGGGGTGAGAAATGGTCGTTTGTCGCAGCGCACAAGTTCAACTATCTCTACACCTTAGTTAGGCAATAGAGCAACCTCAGATGCGCGTGGCGCATGCAACAGGAGGCGGCAATGCTCCCAGTGATCGACGCAGGCGAGATCGCGCTTAGGGCGCGCGGGGTTCACCGCATCGAGGATGGCGCCGGCACGCTGATCGAATGTCTGAGCGGGGTGCTTTGGATTACCCAAAACGGTGATCACCGCGACATTACGCTCGAACGCGGCCAGCGCTTTTGGCTCGATCGCGATGGCCTCGCCATCGTCTACGGCCTGGAGGCGGCGCGCTTCCGGATCGAACAAACCGGCGCCGCTCGCGCCGCCTGATTGGGGCCGCAACGGCTGTGCGACGATGACCTACGAGATCCATCGCTACCCGGCCGACCTCATCGACGTCGTCTATCTCGGCGGTGAGCGGGTCGTGATCCGGCCAATTCTGCCCCAGGACGAAGACCTCACGACCGCCTTTTTCGGGGCCCTGTCGGCGACGGCACGCCAGCAGCGATTCTTATCGGCCATGCGCAACCTGCCGCCCGGGCTGGTCAAACGCCTAACCCAGGTCGACTACACGGAGCACTTGGCCTTGGTGGCAGAGGTCTTTCGCGACGGGCGGGAGACGGTGATTGCAGAGGCACGCTACGCGCGCGGCGCAGATCGCAGCGAAGCGGAATTCGCCGTCTCTGTTGCCGAGCCCTGGCAGGGCTTGGGTCTGGCGAGGCTGCTGCTCGGCAAGCTGATCGAGCGCGCGGCCGGTTCGGGGATCCGGCGCCTCGTCGGCGAGACGCTGGCCAGCAACGAGCGCATGCTCAAGTTGGCGCACTCGGCGGGGTTTGCCATCACCCGCAGCTTGGAGGCGCGAGGAGTGATGCGCCTGGAAAAGACGCTTGCACGCTGGCCCATGCGCCGCCCGGCGACGGCGACGCCCGCCGCGGCCTAGGGCACGATCACAAGCGTCAAACCTCAGGCCGGGTCGCGGTCGGATCGGTCGCTGCGGCGTTTGACCAGCGCCCGCTCGAGCGCACGCGCCAGGCCGATCATGGCTACGGCAAGCACCCCAAGTCCAACCGTCAGCAAGCCGATAAAGACGAGCACGGGGGCGAAGGCCCAGACCAAAACGGCAGCCCCGATCAGCGCCGTGCCGATCAGCCACAGGCGCAGAAGAGTAATGCGCATCTGGCCGCTCATCTGCTTGCCGGCCAAAACCGATAGGCCAGCGCAGCCCAGGCCAGGCCAAACACGAATTCTGCCACGAATACGCCCGCCGTCGCTCGGCCGACGCCGACGACCCCCGGCATGCCGATATACACGGCAACAAAGACCAGCATGGAGCCGACCAGCGCCGCGGCAAACGCGGCGACCGGCAGCTTCTGCCACTGATCCGCCTGGCGGCCCATCCAGACCGCGACGATCGCCACGGCGGGATTGAACAGGGCGGTCAAAACAACCGCCGTCAGATTGACGGGTTCAACGGGCGGCATGCGGGACAGCCAGACCCTCTCGCTTCAGCCGGAAGGTTTGCTTTCAATCTGGTCGCGCAATTTTTCCTCTTCGTACTGGATGAACCAGCCGATCATCTGACGCCACAGCGCCTCGCACAGATCCGGCGGCACGCCCCTTTCGCTGGCGCGGGCGCGCACCTTGTCGATCACCTGTTGGTTGCGCCAGGGCACGTTGGCTTCCTGGCGCAACTGCAGCTTGAGTTGCCAGGCGCGCTCGACGTAGCCGAGGCGCTCGGCGATCCGATCGACCAACGCATTGTCGATGCGGTCGATCTCGACCCTGACCTCGGCCAGGTCCTTGCACGCATCAGGTGGTCGCCCACTCATGTCCTGCCTCCCGATTTCCCCCCCGTTCCGGCCGCGCCAGACGGCCTTTGACCGGCAAGGCGCGAATCCCACCACCGCTCCGGCACGGCGAAGCGGCCGGCGGCATCCTCGATCACCTGGGCGACGCGGAACAGCGTCGCTTCGTCGAACGGCCTGCCGATCAGTTGCAGACCCAATGGGGTTTGCTCCGAAGAAAGTCCGGCTGGGACCGAGATGCCCGGCAGCCCCGCCATGTTCACCGTTACCGTGAAGATGTCGTTGAGGTACATCTGCACCGGATCGCCCGACACCTCGCCGATGCCGAAGGCTGGGCCGGGCGTGGTCGGCGTCAGCAGCACATCGATCGTTGCGAACACGTCCTCGAAATCGCCTTTGATCAGCGTGCGCACCTTCTGGGCCTTGAGGTAATAGGCGTCGTAGTAACCGGCGGAAAGCACGTAGGTACCGATCAGCACGCGCCGACGAACCTCGGCACCGAAGCCGGCGGCGCGGGTCCTCTCGTAGGTATCGATCAGATCGTGGCCGGGCTTGCGCAGACCGTAGCGCACGCTGTCGTATCGCGCCAAGTTGGAGGAGCACTCGGCCGGCGCCACGATGTAGTAGGCCGGCAAGGCATACTTGGTGTGCGGCAGCGACACCTCCTGCACCGTGGCCCCGGCCGCCCTTAGCCAGTCGATGCCTTGCTGCCAAAGCTCCTCGATCTCCTTCGGCATGCCATCCATCCGATACTCTTTCGGCACACCCACCTTGAGGCCCTTGATGGAGCGGCCGACGGCGGCCTCGTAATCGGGCACGGCAATGTCCACCGAGGTCGAAATCCTTGGCATCGACGCTGGCCATATGCCGCAGTAAGATTGCGGCATCGCGCACGCACTTGGCGATCGGTCCGGCCTGGTCAAGGGAGGAGGCAAACGCCACGATCCCCCAGCGCGAACAGCGCCCATAGGTCGGCTTGATTCCCACCGTGCCGGTAATCGCCGCCGGCTGGCGAATGGATCCGCCCGTATCGGTGGCCGTGGCGCCGAGACAAAGGTCGGCGGCAACCGCCGAAGACGAGCCACCCGAGGAGCCACCCGGCACCAACGCCACGTTGGAACCCTTGCGCCGCCACGGGTTGACCACCGGACCGAAGCAACTGGTCTCGTTCGACGAACCCATGGCGAACTCATCGTTGTTGAGCTTGCCCAGCATCAGTGCGCCGGCGTCCCATAGGTTCTGCGTGACGGTGGATTCGTAGGTGGGCGTAAAGCCCTGCAGAATGTTGGAGCAGGCGGTCGTGCGCACACCCTTGGTGCAATAGAGGTCCTTGATTCCGAGCGGCAGTCCTTCGAGCGGCCGCGCCTCGCCCTTGGCATAGCGCGCGTCGCTGATCTTGGCGCGGGCCAAGGCCTGATCCGGCGTCGGCAGCACGTAGGCATTGAGCGACTTGTTGCTGACGGCAATGGCCTCGAGAAATGCCGTGGTCAATTCCGTGGCCGAGAAGCGCTTGGCGGCAAGACCGGCGCGGGCTTCGAGCAAGGTCAATCTGGTGAGGTCGCTCATGCAAGGGGTCCCGACTTCGGCTCGGCCCATCGTCCTGGCCCATCGTTTTGGCCCATCGTCTTGGCGTAGAACACCGAGTAGGGGGACGGCGGGTAATCGAGCACCCGGGGGCAGCGGGCAAAACCCGCGCGTTCGTAAAGGTGCCAGGCGGCGGGATGTCGGTGCCCCGTCTCCAGCACCAGGCGAACCAAGCCCTCGCGTCGCGCCAGTGCCTCGATTTCTCTCAGAATAAGAGCGCCGATGCCGCGGCTCTGATAGGCGGGCTCGGTGAACATGCGCTTGACTTCGCCGATTCCTCCCGCGTGCCGGCGCAAGGCGCCGCAGGCCACGGCGGTGCCCTCGAGGCGCCCCACCAAGACGGTGGTGTCGGGCCCCGCCATCTGTTCGACCGTCATGTGCGAGCAATACTCGGCCGGGGTCAGGGCCAACAGCGTGGCGTTCAGTTTCGCGATGAGGCGGCGCACGTCCTCGCTCAACGGACTTTCGGCGGCCACCGTGATCGTCATGGCTACTCCACCACCTTGGGCACGAGGAAGAAATGGTCGTCCGCGGCCGGGGCATTTGCCACGACCTCATCGGCGATACCCCCAGCCGTGACCTCGTCGGACCGCTTCTTCAGCGTCATGGCCACCACCCGGGTCATCGGCTCGACGGCGTCGGTATCGACTTCGTCGAGTTGCTTGATCCACTCGAAGATGCCCGACAGCTCGTTTTCCAACGCCTTTGCCTCGGCATCGCTGACCTTGATGCGCGCCAGGCGCGCAATCCGCCGCACGGTGGCTTCATCGACTTCCATTGCCGGTCCCGCCCTTACTTTTCGGCACCCTGATTGCGCTAACCTCATAACGGCGCTAAAGGCCGGCGGCAAGGAAGCCTCAGGGCCCGGCGCGGAGGATGCTCGAAATGGCCGACCTCAAGCCTGCTGCCCAGCGCGTGCAGGACGCGCTGCGCGACAAGGGGCTCGAAAGTCAAGTCAGGCACATGTCCCAGGCCACCCGCAGCGCCGATGAGGCGGCCGCGGCCTGCGGTTGCAGCGTCGGCCAAATCGTCAAATCGCTGGTCTTCCGCGGCGCGGTCTCCGGCAAGCCCTATCTGCTCTTGGTGTCGGGCGCCAATCGCGTCAATCAAGAGGACGTCGCCCGGGTGATCGGCGAGGCCTTGCGCCGGCCCGACGCCAATGACGTGCGCGACATCACCGGCTTTGCCATCGGCGGCATCCCTCCGCTCGGCCACAGGACGCCGCTCGCCACCTACATGGATGCCGCGCTCGTGGACTACGCGCTGGTCTGGGCCGCCGGCGGCACCCCCGACGCCGTGTTCCCCATCGCTCCCCAACGCCTCGCCGCCGCGGCCGGCGCCAGCATCATCTCCGTCACTTAAAACGGCGCCGCCGGCCTTATGCACGGCCTGCCTTGGGGCTCAACCGCCGCGCTTTTTCATTTTACTGAGAAATGGACCCAGAATATCGGAGTAGTCATCGGTCCAGGGGCGCAAATCGCTCACATCGAAATCGCTGACCTCCTCCAGGTCGCGGAACGGCTCCAGCGCGGCCGCGGTCTTGGCGAACAGCGCCACCGTCGAGGTCGATTGAGCGTAACTGCCGTCGGCGGAATCGTCGGTGACGATAAAACCCTGTGCCCCCGGCAGCACCTTGATGGTGGCGCCCAAAACCGCATCGAGGTCCAAGTAACGGTTGGAGATGTGCAACAACACGATGCCGCTCGGTTTGATCTTGTCGAGATAGAGTTTGATGGCCTCGGCCGTCATCAGGTGTACCGGCACGGCGTCCGATGAGAAGGCGTCGATCACCAACAGGTCGAAACTGTCGTTTGCTTCCTTGGCCATGGTCAGGCGTGCGTCACCCAGCACGATGTCGGGCTTCGGCTGGCAGTGGGCCAGGAAGGTAAAGTATTTGGGATTGCTGGCGATGCCGATGATCACCGGATCAATCTCGAAAAACCGCCAGGCTTCGCCGTCCTGCGAATGACAGGCGAGCGATCCGGCGCCGAGGCCCGTGACCCCATAGCGGCCCTTCTTCTCGCCCAAGGTTTCCCTGACCTTGCCGACGGTGCGGGCGATGGGACTGTTCTCATAGTAGTAAGTGGCGGGACTTGGATCATCGATGAGATTGCCTTTCTCATCCCTGACGCGTTGCGCACCGTGCAGCGTGGTGCCGTGGATCAGCGTATGGTAGTCGCCGTCGCTGGAGGTCTGCACCCGATAGACACCGAAATAGCTGCGTTGCGCATCGCCCCGCTTCACGCCAGAGGGCAAGAGCACGAGCGCGCAAAAAATCATCAGGGCGGCCAGGAGCTGGCGCATGGGCCGGCGAAATTGGCTAAACAGGATGACGACGAGCAAGGCGACCACGACGGGCGTACTGCCCCATTCGTTGAGATCGAGATTGAGCCGCCCAATCGCCCATGGCACCCAGTAAATGGCGAGCAGGCCGCCGGCGATAATAAGCCACCCGATCAGCATCTCCTGCTTGTCGGCTTCGGTGAGCCGCGACCCGCCTTGCTCGCCGCCGCCCTTGCCCAGACGCCCGCCCCAGGCGGTCAGCGTGCCGCCCAAGCGCCGCAGGGCGGCCGGGGCGAAGACGCCGGGGCGGCAAGCCATCGAGAGCGCAAGCAGAAGGGGATACTCAAACACCTCCCTGAAGATCTTAGGCGCCACCAGCGCCGCCGCCAGCCCGCCAAGCGCCCCGCCGAAGGACATCCAGAGGTAGAACTCGGTCAAATACCGGGCCGCCGGCCGGGCCTCGTAAAGCGTGCGGTGAGCCACCATGGCGGAGGTGAAGAACACGGCAACGCCGGTCGCAGCCGCGATGAACCAGGTCTCGTGCTTGGTTTGGGAAATGGCGAGCAGCGCCACCGCCAGGGCAATCAGGTGGGCAGCCAACAGGATGGGTCGCGGCACCAGGGGCCGCTCGCGGAACACCAAGACGAAGGTCAGCAGATAAAGCGAAAGCGGCAACACCCAGAGCAGCGGTGCGGAGGCGATATCGGTAGTGACGTGGGTGGTGAAGGCGGTAAGGAGTGCCGCCGGTACCAGCGCCAGGCCGATCCAGCCAAGCCGATCCGACCACGTGGGCGGCGCGTCGGCGCCCAGACTGCCGGGGGAGGCCGGCGCCAGGCGGTTGGCCGCGGGCGCGCCGCGGCCCAGCATCAGCACAAAGGCCAAGGCGAGGGCCGCCAGCAACAGCACATAACCGACCGCCCAAAACCCGCTCAGTGCCTTGAGACCAAAGGCAGGCTCGAGGATGAACGGGTAGCTCAACAGGGCCATCAAGCTGCCGAGATTGCTCGCCGCGTAGAGAAAATAAGGATCGCCGGCTTGGGCGTGCCCCGTGCGCGCGAACCACGCCTGCAGCAAGGGGGCGTTGGCGGCAACGGCCAAAAACGGCAGGCCGATCGCCACCGTGAAGAGGCCGATTTGCCACAGGTAGGGCTCGCCCGCCGGCGGCTCGGTCCAGCCGCTCGGCAGGCCGATCGGCAATGCCAAAAAGGCCACGCTGCATACGGCAAGATGGATGATGCCGGTGAAGAGGGGCGAGGCTTTGGCAATCAGCAGATGGGCATAGCAGTAGCCGATGAGGAGCGCGGCCTGAAAGAAGAAGATCGCGACCGCCCACACCGAAGGCGAGCCGCCGAGCACCGGCAGCACCATCTTGGCGAACATCGGTTGCACCGAAAACAACAGGAGCGCCGAGAGGAAGGTGGTGGCGGTATAGGCCGCCAGCACGAAGTGGGGATTGGGGTTCGCAAAGAAGAAACGGCCCAGCGCGGGCCCGCGCGTTTCCACTTGGCGATCATCGCCGGTCGCGCTGACGGGCTCTTTGACGCTGGCATCGGGCATGGGGGGCTCTCCTGTCTCGGCGCCCGCGATGAAAGCGCCGCCGGCACTATATCCCCCGTCCCGCCGCCCTTCAAAACGGTCGCGGGTGCCTTTTGGTGCCCGAGTTTTCTGCGCCTCCCCCAGACCACGGGGGTGGACCCCACGCGAGTGACGATTTGCCCGCCGGCGCCGGGCGCGATAAGAGGCCGGCAAAAAACCACACTCTTTTGCAAGGCGCGGGGTGCGCGTGTGATTGGCCAAGACCCAGATCGGCAAGCTCAAAGGATGTCCGAGGACGCGGACCTGTTCGGGCGCACCCTGCCAGCGGGCGCGCGCCTGCTCGGCATCGACGTCGGTAGCAAGACCTTGGGCCTTGCGCTTTCCGACGTCACGCGCACCATCGCCTCGGGTCTGACGACCCTCAAGCGGGAAAAATTCTCACGCGACGTCGAGCGCCTGTCGGAACTGATCGCGGCCCATCAGGTGGGTGGCCTGGTCGTCGGGCTACCGCAAAACCTGGACGGCGCAGACGGTCCGCGTGCGCAATCGACGCGCGCCTTCGCCCGCAACCTGGCGAAACGCATTCCGCTGCCGATCCTACTTTGGGATGAGCGTTTCTCCACCGCGGCGGCGGAACGTGTGCTGATCGAGGCCTCGACCTCCCGCCGCCGTCGCGCAGCTGTGATCGACAAGGTCGCAGCCACCGTGATCCTGCAAACCGCTCTCGACCGCATGAACGGCGCCGCCCGACGCACGCGGTGAGCGCTATGCCGCGCAGCTGGCCATCCGGCCGTGGCGTTGCCTCGCACATGTTGTGGCGAAGCCACGCAGCTTGGCTTGTGGCGAAGCCACGCAGCTTGGCTTGTGGCGAAGCCACCAGCTTGGCTTGCGGCGAAGCCACGCAGCTTGGCTTGTGGCGAAGCCACGCACCTTGGCTTGTGGCGAAGCCGCGCAGCCTTGGCGTGGCGAAGCCGCGCACCTTGGCGTGGCGAAGCCGCCACCTTGGCTTGCTGGCGAAGCCGCGCGCCTTGGCGTGGCGAAGCCGCGCACCTTATTGTGATCGAACCGGATTGTCATCGAACAGGCCTCGCGAGGGTGCGCCAAGCTTGATCGGTGCCGTTCACGCCCGGCCGGCGAGCCCAGCACATGGGGGCGCGCAGGCGCGCACCCCGGCGGTCTTCTCCGGCGCCTTGGCCTTGCCGACGTCACGGCGTCACCTGGGCCACGCGGTGGGCAACCCGGCCTTCTAGCGTCGCGTGCAGCGCATAGCCTTGTGAATTGATATTGCTGCTGAGCATCGTCGAGGTGGGCGGCGCCCGATGCGAGCGATCGAGCCACACCCAGCTCGATAGGCGAGCGCGCGCCGCGACTATTTCGCGCGTCGAAGTTGACTTCCGGCTGCCGATAAGTTTGCTAGCGTACATTGATTGAGCCGTCGTCGGTCGAATTTTCGTTGGCCGACGGATAAAGCCGCTGGGGTCCGTCTGGACCATTGCGGTATCGCACACTAAGTACAGAGCCAGATCGGCGCGAGCGCCCAAAGGCTGCTCTGGCTTTTCTCATCAATATTGAGTGAGGTGGATATCCAAGCCATGAAGAACAACCATCGTTCAGGCCCGCTTGAGGCGTCGGCCTTGCACCTCCTACACCGTGCTGGTCAGCGCGCTGAGGAACTCTTCACCAACGAAACTGGTAAGGTGGATCTCACGCCCCGCCAGTATGCCGTCCTTGCCTGCGTTGCCCATAATCCCGACATCTCCCAGACCGGGTTGGTCGAGCAGACGGGGGTCGACCGCTCCACGCTCGCCGATATCGTGCGACGTCTGGTGAAGAAGGGATTGTTGCACCGCAAGCGGACCCGCCGCGATGCGCGCATGTATGCGGTGCGGCTCACCGCCAAAGGCCAATCGGCCCTCGGCGCTGTCAAACCGGTGGCCTCCCGGGTCGACCAGCGCATCCTCTCCGCTCTGAAGACCGATCAGCGGGGGGATTTCATCGAGGCGCTGGGCGAGATCGTCAAGTCCCTGCACTCCTAGGTCCGGCTCAGCTCAAGGTCCGGCTCAACTCAAGCTTGGCGTTGGCGCTAGCCCGCCAACGCACGATCGACGATCGCACGCGGGTTGGCGGCCGCCAGGCCTTGGCCGTAGCTACGGCCGCCGGTCCCAGCAAAACGCGTGCCGATGAAGGCGTCGGCAACAAAATTTGGCGCGTGCCGCCGCAGCACCGCGCCGGCGGCCAACAAAGCAAGCCCCTCGATCAGGTCGCGGCCGCGCCCGTCGAGCCGCACGGGGTCCTGCAGCAGTCCCCGCAAGCGCTCGAGCTGCGCCTGCAAATGCGCGTCCTTACCGATGTCGGCGCCAAGCTCCTCCAGCACGCATTCAAAGGCCTCCGGCTCGCGCTGCAAAACGCGCATGAGATCGAGCGCCATCACATTGCCGGAACCTTCCCAGATGGCGTTGAGCGGCAACTCGCGGTAAAGCCGCGCGGCCAGGCCTTCTTCCACATAGCCGTTGCCGCCGAGACACTCCAGCGCCTCATAGCCGAGCGCGGGGCCCATCTTGCACACCCAGTATTTGGTGACGGGCGTCATCAGCCGCCGCCAGGCCGCCGCCGTTTGATCCTCGGACCGGTCGAAGGCGCCGGCCAGGCGGAAGCACAAGGCCGTGGCGGCCTCAACGTCGAGGGCCATGTCGGCCAGCACCTGCTGCATCAGCGGCTGATCAACCAAGGGCTTCTGGAAAACGCGGCGGTGCCGGCAGTGATGAACGGCATTGGCGAGCGCCAGCCGCATCAACCCCGCCGAGGCCACGGCGCAATCGAGCCGGGTCAGCGTCACCATTTGCATGATGCTGGGAACGCCGCGGCCTTCCTCGCCGATCATCCAGCCATGCGCCGCCTGAAATTCCACCTCGGAGGAGGCGTTCGAGCGATTGCCGAGCTTGTCCTTGAGGCGCTGGAAGCGCAGCGCATTGATGCTGCCGTCGGGCAAAACCCGCGGCAGCAGGAAGCAGCTGAGCCCGGCCGGCGCCTGCGCCAGCACCAGAAATGCATCGCACATCGGTGCAGACATGAACCATTTGTGGCCGGTGATCAGATACTCGCTGCCGGGCCCGCCGGCAGCCACCGGCTCAGCCCGCGTGGTGTTGGCGCGCACGTCGGTGCCGCCCTGCTTTTCGGTCATGCCCATGCCGATGGTGGCGCCGCGCTTCTCGGCCAGGCGCCGGAGCGACTTGTCGTAGCTCCGCGTCAGGATCTTGGGAATCCAGCGAGCGGCGAGATCGGGTTCAAGCAAAAGCGTTGGCACCGCCGCATTCGTCATTGTGATTGGGCACTGGTGTCCCGCTTCCATCTGGTTGGCGAGGTAACAGCCCGCCGAGCGCTCCACGGTGGCCCCCATGCGCCGCTTCCCATGCCCGCTCGCGAGATGGTCCCAGGCCGAGGAGTGCAGGCCTTGGCCGATACTGATGGCCATTAGGGCATGATAGGCCGGATGAAATTCCACCACGTCCAGCCGTGCGCCTTTGCTATCGAAGCTCAATAGGCGCGGCGGGTTTTCATTGGCGAGCCGGGCCTGCTCGAGGGCTTCGGCGCTGCCGCAGGTGTGCCCGAACTGCGCCAGCTGTTGGGCTGCCCCTTTGGCGCCTTCCCTTTCGACGGCCTCCATCAGGGCCGCGTCGGTCGTGAACAGGTTCACGTCCTGGAACGGCGGACTCTGGTTGAAAACCGCATGGGTCTGGAACGGCTCGAGCATGGGGTTTGCGCCTCTTTTAGAAAGCCTCAGCCTAGCAACTGGCGCCCGCGCGCGCAGCCCGCCGCCGACCTTCTCCACCGCCACCGCCCCGGCGCGGCTTGCGAGCCCGCTGGAGTTGGCGTATAGGACCGCCTTTAATGACCAGCGCCATCCATCCCGCCTCCTTCGTCCGCCGCCATCTGTTAACTTGCGAAGGCCTTAAGGCCGGCGAAATCAACGCACTCTTGGATTTGGCCGACAAGGCCGCCGAGGGCAACCGGCAAGTCATCAAAAAACGCGACGTGCTGCGCGGTCGAACGCTGATCAACCTGTTTTTCGAGGCCTCGACGCGCACGCAGAGCTCTTTTGAGCTCGCCGGCAAGCGGCTGAGCGCCGACGTCATGAATATGAACGTTTCCACCTCCTCGGTGGCCAAGGGCGAGACGCTGATCGACACGGCCATGACACTCAACGCCATGCGGCCGGATATTCTGGTGGTGCGCCACCACGCCGCGGGGGCGGTCGAACTGCTGGCCCAGAAGGTCGATTGCTCGGTGATCAATGCCGGCGACGGCGCCCATCAGCATCCCACCCAGGCCCTGCTCGATGCCCTCACCATCCGCCGCGCCAAGGGCCGCATTGCCGGTCTGACGGTCGCCATCTGCGGTGACATTCTGCACTCGCGCGTCGCCCGCTCCAACATCAACGTCCTCAATACGATGGGGGCACGGGTGCGCGTCGTGGCGCCGTCGACGTTGCTGCCCGCGCACGCCGATCGTCTCGGCGCCGAGATCTTCACCGACATGAACGCTGGCCTGGAAGATGCCGATATCGTCATGATGCTGCGCCTGCAAAAAGAGCGCATGCAAGGCTCCTATGTGCCTTCCACGCGTGAGTACTTCCACTTCTTCGGCCTCGATCACGAGAAACTCGCCCGCGCCAAGCCCGATGCCCTGATCATGCATCCGGGCCCGATGAATCGCGGCGTTGAGATTGCCTCCACCATCGCCGACCACTCCCGCAGTGTCATTCGCGAACAGGTCGAGATGGGTGTGGCCGTGCGCATGGCCGTGCTCGAGGCCATGGCGCGCCTCTTGCCCAACCATTGAGAAGTATTGAGCGTATGCGCAAATCCGATCCGCCGCCGCCACCGGACGCGACCGCCTTCCTCAACGCGCGCCTCATCGACCCTGCTTCGGGCAAGGACGAGCCGGGCGGCCTGTTGGTGCGGGGCGGCGTGATCGCCGATCTCGGCGCCCACCTGCGGCGCAACGCCCCGGACGGGGCGGTCGTGATCGACTGCAAGGGACACGTATTGTGCCCCGGCATTATCGACATGCAGGTGTTCACGGGAGAACCTGGCCAGGAGCACCGCGAGACGCTGAAGACGGCGGGCCAAGCCGCTGCCGCCGGCGGCGTCACCACCATCGTGGTCATGCCCGACACCCAGCCCGTCATCGATCAGGTGGCGCTGGTCGATTTCATTCAGCGGCGCGCACGCGACAATGCCGTCGTCAACGTGCACATCATGGCCGCCATGACGCGGGGCCTCAAAGGTCAGGACATGACCGAGATCGGGCTGTTGCAGCGGGCCGGCGCCATCGCCTTTACCAACGGCAAGTCCAGCGTGGCCAATGCGCGCGTGATGCACAACGTGCTGCTTTATGCCAAGGACTTTGGCGCGCTGATCGCGCACCACACCGAAGATCGCGACCTGATCGATGGCGCCGTGATGAACGCCGGCGAGATTGCGACCCGTCTCGGCCTACCCGGTGCGCATAAGGCCGCCGAAACCATCGTGCTTGAGCGCGACGTGCGCCTCGTCGAGATCACGGGTGGGCGCTACCATGCCTCCAATATCAGCTGCGCCGAAAGCCTGGCCGTCGTCCGCGCCGCCAAATCGCGCAAACTGCCGGTGACCTGCGGCATCTCCGTCAATCATCTCACGCTCAACGAAAACGACATCGGCCCCTATCGCACCTTTTTTCGACTGCGCCCGCCGCTGCGCGCGGAGGAGGACCGCGCGGCAATGGTGCGCGGCATCGCGGCCGGCGACATCGACGTCATCGTCTCGAGCCATGATCCGCAAGATGCCGACGTCAAGCGGCATCCCTTCGCGGAGGCCGCCGACGGCGCCATCGGCCTCGAGACGCTGCTTGCCGCCGCGCTGCGCCTTCATCATAGCGGCGAGGTCGGTCTCATTCCCCTGCTCAAGGCCATGACCGCCAATCCGGCCAAGCTGTTGGGACTAGCCTCGGGTCGACTGGCAAAGGGCGCGCCGGCAGACCTGATCGTCGTCGACCTCGGCTTGCCTTGGGTGGTCGACAAGGTGCAGCTCAAAGCGCGCTCAAAAAATTCCCCGTTTGATGAGAGTAAAATGCAAGGCCGCGTCCTCAACACCATGGTTGCCGGCAACCTCGCCTACCAATACGCTAGCGGCGAGCGCAGCTGAGGCGATTGTGAGCCCGAGCACTGGGGAATGGGCCCGATCTTCACATTTTATGGCGTGTTGGCCCTGCTCACGGGCTATCTGCTCGGCTCGCTCCCCTTCGGACTGCTGCTGACGCGCTGGGCTGGGCTCGGCGACGTGCGCGGCATCGGTTCGGGCAGTATCGGCGCCACCAATGTCTTGCGCACCGGCCACAAGGGCTTGGCGGCCACCACCTTGCTGCTCGACCTGCTGAAAGGCACCATCGCCGTCCTCATCGTCTACGAAGTGGCCAAACGCTTCGTGGCCTTCGACGCCTACCGGCTCGCCTACGTCGCCGGGCTCGGCGCCGTCCTGGGTCATCTCTTCCCGGTCTGGCTCGGCTTCCGTGGTGGCAAGGGCGTTGCCACCTTGATCGGCGTACTCCTCGGCGCGCATTGGCCGGCCGCCGTCGTGTTCGTCCTGGTGTGGGTTAGCGTGGCCGCGGTCTGGCGCTATTCATCGCTGGCCTCACTCAGCGGCACCGCCGGCGTGGTCGCCTACTACCTGATCTTCGGGCAGGCGGGCCTTCTGTTCATTCTGACCATGGCGGCGCTCATCTTCGTCAAACACCATGCCAATATCCGGCGGCTCCTCAACGGTGCGGAGGCCCGCATCGGCGCCAAGCCGTGAGGGGCACCCTGGCGGGGTTGGCTCCACGGGTCGGCCACAGGCCCGGCCGCGCCCCGGTGACGGCAAAGCTGCAGGCGGTGGCCATGTGCGGGCTTCGTACCCGGCAGGCCGGGCGATCACGGGCTCGCTCATTTTTCTGCGGGCTGCGGCCGCCTGCACCGCCAAAGTTGGGCGTGACCTTGCCTCACTTTACTTTTTGCCCGCCAGGGTCTCGCCTACAAATCAGCATGACATGTCCCGGAAATAAGCGCAGATATTCGCACATTAGCGCGGTAATATTACGATCGAGAAGATTTTCGGCGGAAAATACCCGCGGCCGGGTGTTTGACACGCCCCATTGCATCCACCATGTTCTCGCCGCCGATCGGGCAAGGTACCAACAGCGCAGGATCGAGCGGCCGCCAAGAGGGCCTGAGCCGACGCTGCCGCAGAGACCTTTCATGAACGTTGTCATTGTCGAATCGGTCGCCAAGGCCAAGGCGATCAATAAGTATCTCGGCTCCAGCTACAAAGTGCTCGCGTCCTACGGGCACGTGCGCGACTTGCCGTCCAAGGACGGCTCGGTGGAGCCCGACAAGGACTTTGCCATGCACTGGGACGTGGATGGCAAATCCAGCAAGGTCATGCGCGAGATCGCCGATGCCGTCAAAACGGCCGACAAGCTGATCTTGGCCACCGACCCCGACCGCGAAGGAGAGGCCATTTCCTGGCATATTCTGCGTATCCTGGAGGACAAAAAGGCCCTCAAAAAGGGCGTTCCCGTCGAACGCGTCACCTTCAATGCCGTGACCAAGCAGTCCGTGCTCGACGCCTTCAAGGCGCCGCGCGCGATCGATGCGCCCCTGGTTGAAGCCTACCTTGCCCGTCGAGCCCTCGACTATCTCGTCGGCTTTACCCTGTCCCCGGTGCTGTGGCGCAAGCTGCCGGGCGCGCGTTCGGCGGGCCGCGTGCAATCGGTGTCGCTGCGCCTGGTGTGCGACCGTGAGGCCGAAATCGAGGCCTTCAAGAGCGAAGAATATTGGACCATCGAGGCCCTGCTCACGACGGCAAAGGCCGAAGACGTGCGCGCCCGCCTCACGGCCATCGCCGGCCGCAAGCTCGATCGCCTGGACATCAAGGATGCCGCCAGCGCCAACGCCATCAAGGCCGCCGTCGAGGGCGCGCCCTTCCGCGTCACCTCGGTGGAAAAAAAGGCGGTGCGGCGCAATCCTTATGCGCCGTTTACGACCTCGACCCTGCAGCAGGAGGCATCCCGCAAGCTTGGCTTCTCGGCGAAGCAAACCATGCAGGTGGCCCAGCGCCTTTACGAGGGCATCGAGATCGACGGCGAGACCACCGGTCTCATCACCTACATGCGAACCGACGGCGTCACCATCATTCCGGAGGCCATCTCGGGCATTCGCCGATTGGTCGAGCAGGACTACTCGGCCCGCTACCTTCCGCCCTTCATCCGCGAATACAAAGCCAAAGCCAAAAATGCCCAGGAGGCGCACGAGGCCATTCGCCCGACCGACGTGCGACGCCGACCCGACGCCGTTGGGCGCCATCTGGAGCGCGACCAGGCGCGCCTCTACGAGCTCATCTGGAAGCGGGCGGTGGCCAGCCAAATGGCTTCCGCCGAGCTCGAGCAGACGACCGCCGAAATCGACGTTGCTGGCAAGGACGGCAAGGCCTACGGGTTCCGGGCCACGGGTTCCGTCGTGCTGTTTGAGGGCTTTCTCAAACTCTACGAGGAAGGCCGCGACGACCGCGCCCGCAACGGCAAGGCCGAGGAGGCGGAGGACGAGGACGGCCGCCGCCTGCCGCCGCTGGCAGCGGGCGACACCCTGAAGCCGCGCGCCATCGAGGCCAAGCAGCACTTTACCGAGCCGCCACCGCGCTTCACGGAAGCAACGCTGGTCAAACGCATGGAAGAGCTCGGCATCGGTCGGCCCTCCACCTACGCTTCGACGCTGGCCGTGCTGCAGGAACGCGATTATGTCCGCATCGACAAGAAGCGGCTGATCCCGGAAGACAAAGGCCGGCTTGTCACCGCTTTCCTGGAGGGCTTTTTCAAGCGCTACGTCGAATACGATTTCACGGCCGATCTGGAAGAGAAGCTCGATCTCATTTCCGACGGTAAGCTCGAGTGGAAGGATGTGCTGCGCGCCTTTTGGCGCGAATTCACCGGTGCGGTCGACGAGATCAAGGATTTGCGCGTTGGTGACGTGCTGGAGGCCTTGAACGAAATCTTGGGCCCCCACATTTTCCCGCCCAAACCCGAGGGCGGCGACCCGCGCCAGTGCCCGAACTGCGGCGCCGGGCGGCTCAGCCTCAAAGTCGGCAAGTTCGGTGCCTTCATCGGCTGCTCCAACTATCCCGATTGCCGCTTTACGCGCCAATTCTCCGACACCCAGAACAGCGCGCCGGAGGCCTCGACGCCGGAGGGCAAGCTGCTCGGCCAGGATCCCGACACCGGCCTGCCGGTGACGCTGCGCAGCGGACGCTTCGGCCCCTACGTGCAGCTCGGGGACGCCGACGGTGAGGAGAAGCCCAAGCGTGCCTCCGTGCCGCGCGGCATCGATGCCGCCAGCCTCGACCTTGAACGCGCGCTCAAACTTTTGGCGCTGCCGCGCGAAATCGGTCTGCATCCGGAGACCGGCAAGCCGATCACGGCCGGCATCGGCCGCTATGGACCCTTCATCCTGCACGACGGCACCTACGCAAACCTGCCGACCCTGGAGGAGGTGTTTTCGATCGGCAGCAACCGCGCCGTCGTTCTCTTGGCGGAGAAAAAGGCCGGTGTCGGCAAGGGGCGGTTCCAGCGCGCCGCCCCCACCGTCCTCAAGGAGCTCGGCGAGCATCCAAGCGAAGGCGGCAAGGTGCAGGTGCTGTCCGGTCGCTATGGCCCTTACGTCAAGCACGGCGAGGTCAATGCCACGCTGCCCCGCGCCAAAGACCCCGCCACGCTCAGCCTGAACGAAGCGGTCGAGCTGATCGCCGAGCGCCTCGCCAAGGGGCCGAGCAACAAGGCCAAGGGCCGCCGCAAAACCGACAAGGGGCGCAGCAAGGCCGGCCAAGACGCCGCCGTCGCCAAGCCGGAGAAGAGCGCCAAGGGCAAGGTCAAGAAGGCCGACAAGGCCACCAAGCCCACGAAGGGCAAGCCCAAGAAAGTGAGCGGCACGCGCGAGGCGGCGGAATAGGCAAGGACCGGCAAGACGGTGCCCCGCAAGCATAAAGAACCCCGGCCTGCGGCGGCCCTGCCAAGCAAAGACGAGATCCTTCAATTTGTGCGCGGCGCCAGTGGCAAGGTCGGCAAGCGCGAGATCGCGCGTGCCTTCCGGGTCAAGGGTGGTGACCGTCCGGCTTTGAAAAAGATGCTGGCGGCAATGACCGATGCGGGTCTCATCAGCGGCAATCGCAAGACCTTCAAGGAGCGGGGACAGCTGCCCCCCGTGGCGGTCCTCGAAATCGTGGCGCGCGATCCTGACGGCGAACTGATAGCCGAGCCGGCGGTCTGGGACCGCACCGAGGGAGAAAAACCGCGCGCGCTTTTGCTGCTGCCCACGCGAGCGCGCGGCGCCGCGCCGCCGGCGCTGGGACAGGGTGACCGCATCCTGGCGCGCCTGACGCGCCTCGAGGCCCCCGACGTCGCCGGCTGTCGCTACGAGGCCGAACTCATCAAGCGGCTGCCCGCGGAAAAGCGGCGGCAACTGGGGATTTTCCGGCGGCACGCCAAAGGTGGCGGCGTCATCGATCCCATCGACCGCAAGGAGCTCAAGGAATGGCCGATCCAAGCGGGCGATGAGGGCGAGGCCAAGAACGGTGATCTTGTCCGCTTCGACCTCGTACGCTCGGGCCGCTATGGCGTGCCGCAAGCGCGCGTGCTGGAAAGCTTGGGCAATCCCCAGGGGGAGCGCAAGGTAAGCCTCATCGCCGTGCACGCCCACGGCATTCCAGACGAGTTTCCCAACAATGTCCTGGCCGACATTGCCAAACTCGAGGCGCCGACCTTGTCCGGCCGCACCGATCTGCGCGCCCTCAACCTGATCACCATTGATCCCGCCGATGCGCGCGACCACGACGATGCCGTGCATGCGGCCGCCGATGCCGACCCCAGCAACCCCGGTGGCTTTGTGCTGCACGTGGCCATCGCCGATGTCGCCCACTACGTGCGCCCGGGCAGCCGGCTCGACCATGAAGCACGCCTGCGCGGCAACTCGGCCTACTTCCCCGATCGGGTGGTGCCGATGCTGCCGGAGAAGATTTCCAATGATCTGTGCTCCCTGCAGGAGCGCCAGGAACGCCCGTGTCTGGCGGTGCGCATCGTCATCGATGCCCAAGGCAACAAACGCCGGCACAGCTTCCAACGCGCCCTCATGCGCTCGGCCGCCAAGCTCACCTACGAGGAAGCCCAGGCCGCCATCGACGGGCGACCGAACGGGACGTGCCGGCCGCTGCTCGACAGCGTGCTGAGACCGCTCTGGGCGGCCTATGCTGCCCTGGCGGTTGCCCGCGACCGCCGCGAACCTCTCCTGCTCGATCTGCCGGAGCGCAAGGTGCAGCTCGACGCGCACGGCCGGGTTGCCCGCGTCGTCGTTCCCGCGCGGCTCGAGGCGCACCGGCTGATCGAAGAGTTCATGATCCAGGCCAATGTTGCCGCGGCCGAGACGCTGGCCCTGAAGCATGCCCCCGTGATCTTTCGCGTGCACGAGGCGCCCTCGCGGGAAAAGCTCGTGGCGCTGCGCGAGTTCCTGGCCAGTCTCGAGCTCAAACTCCCGGGCTCGGCCACGCCGCGCGCTGGCGACTTCAACCGCGTGCTCGATCGCGCCAAGGCCATGCCGGCGCGCGAGCTTGTCAACGAGGTCGTGTTGCGCTCTCAGTCCCAGGCCGCCTATGCGGCCATCAACGTCGGCCACTTCGGCCTCAACCTTGCCCGCTACAGCCATTTTACCTCGCCGATCCGGCGCTATGCCGACCTGTTGGTCCACCGCTCCTTGATCAAGACGCTCGGGCTTGGCGCCGGCGGCATCGGCGAGGACGAGGCGGCACGGCTCGGCGAAATCTGCGCCGCCCTGTCCGATACGGAGCGACGCGCCATGGCGGCCGAGCGCGAGACCATGGACCGGCTGATCGCCCAGTACCTGAGCGAGCGCGTCGGCGCCGAGTTCGCCGCCCGCGTCTCCGGGGTGACGCGCGCCGGGCTGTTCGTGCGGCTGTCTGAGAGCGGCGCCGATGGCTTCGTGCCCGCCGCAACCATCGGCGAGGACTATTACCGGCACCGGGAAGAGGAGCATGCCCTGATCGGCGACCGCACCGGTGCCGGCTATCGGCTGGGCGATGCCGTCCGGGTGCGCCTCATCGAGGCCGTGCCATCGGCCGGGGCGCTGCGTTTCGAAATGCTCTCGCCCGGGACCCGGCTCGGCTCCGCCGCCGGGAGGGGCCGCCGCCGTCGCGGGCTGGTGGCAGCGCGGCGCACGCAGCAGCGCTGAGGGGCGCCCGTTCGCGCGGGCCCCTGCATGCAAGAAGGAGCCCAGCCGAACCACGGATACTTGACGCGCGGGGCAGAGCCGAGGGACGGTGTGCGCGCGGGGACACGGGATGGACATGACGGGCGAGCAGGCGAGGTCGGCGTCGGGTGCGGCGGCCAAGACGCGGGCGCTGCGGCCGCGCGATGCAGCCACGCTCATCATTGTGGACACGACCTCGGGGGAGGCCCGCGTGCTGCTGGGGCGCCGGCGCCGGGATATGGTGTTCATGCCCGGCCGCTACGTGTTTCCCGGCGGCCGCGTCGACCGCGCCGACCGCCTCATTGCCGTTGAGCACGATATCGGCGCGAGCGAGCTCAAAAAGCTGATGGTTTGCATGAAGGGCACGCCGAGCCTAGCCCGTGCCCGCGCCCTGGCGCTGGCGGCCGTACGGGAGACCTTCGAGGAGGCGGGGCTCTTGATCGGCAGACCGCTCGCCGCGCCGGTCGTCAACAAGGCGCCGGGCTGGCAGGCCTTCTATGCTGCCGGCTTTGCCCCGACGCTCGCCCAGCTCACGTTTTTCGCGCGCGCCATTACACCCCCCGGCCGGCCGCGACGCTACGACACGCGCTTTTTCTGTGCGCCGGCGGAAGCCATCGTCCACCGCGTCGCCGTGGCCGACGGCGAGCTCTCCGATCTCGAATGGCATTCGATTGCACAGGCGCGCGCGCTCGAATTGCCCAACATTACCCGCGTGGTGCTCGAAGACCTGGGAGAACGGGTTGCCGCCGGTGGCCTGGCCGCAGGCGATTTCCCGGTGCCGTTCTATCATCGCCGCAGCGGTAGCTACCGGCGGGATCTGATCACCGCCGAGGCAACGCTTGACTAACGGTTGTGGCCGAATACAGTGCCGGCGATCATCGCTGCGGAGACATCGCCATGGCCAAACCCGTCACCCAAAAGATCAAACTCCTGAGCACGGCGGGAACCGGCTTCTTTTACGTCACCAAGAAGAACCCGCGTACGGCCACCGAAAAGCTGTCCTTTAAAAAGTATGACCCGATCGCTCGCAAGCACGTGGCGTTCAAGGAAACAAAAATCAAATAGCCGCTGAGCGCTGCCTCGCCCTCGCGCAAGCGGGCCCGCGCACCGCGCAGAGCCGTGGGCGCAAGGTATGGGCGAAGGCATTGGCTACCCGAGCCCAGCGTCTCAAGCCGCCGGAGTTGTTGCAGCGTTTCACCAGACCTGGAAAACATCCGGGAAATTGGTGGCCGGGTCCGTGACTGACATCGGCAGCGGGGTAGAAGTCCGAGCAGCCACGAACACCGGCCTGCCAAGTCGTGGACCAAAGAGGGCGTTGGCCAGACCTGGCGTTCGATCGTCCGAGGGCGGCATAACAAGAGGAGGCCACTCCTAGCCGCTTAGGACGATCACACCTCACGGGCCTCAGGAGATGCGGCGGACCTGAAAATCCGTGAGGATTCGAATTGTATGCTGATGGATGCGGCGCCGTTACGGCGCGCTGCACCAAATCCCGCTAATCCCTCCTCCCGCAATTGCCCCTGGTCAAGAAAGCAGATCGGCAGTCAAAATGCAATCCTCCCAATAGCTTGGTGGGCAAGCTTAAATGAGCGCATGGTGACCGCGGCTGACGCCACGCCATCGAGCCACCTTTGGCAACGGTCGCTTCGAGCTGCAAGAACCGCTGATGTTCCAATTACTTAGGAGCTATGCAGGAGAGCTCGCCGGCTATGCGGCATCGGCGACCACCCGGTTGCGGCCCTTCTTTTTGGCGGCATAAAGCGCGCCGTCGGCACGCGCCAAGAGCTGCTCCAAACTGTCGTGCGGCCCGTCCAGGCTGGCGATACCAACGCTGGCGGTGACGGGGATTTTGCTGTGGCGGTTAATGTGAAAAAGCTCCGATGCAATCGCGTGGCGCACGCGCTCGCCGATTTGACAAGCATCGGCCAGGCTGATGGCGGGCATCAGGATGACAAATTCCTCACCGCCCAGTCGGCAGGCCGTATCGATGGCGCGCGTGTTGCGGCGAAACCGCGCCGCCAACTCACGCAGAATGGTGTCCCCCGCCGCGTGGCCGTAGGTGTCGTTAATCGCCTTGAAGTTGTCGACGTCGACCAGCAACACCGACAGCGGCTGACCCGCACTCAGCGCCGCGCCCTCCAGGGCCTTGAGGTGCGCTTCCATGTACCTGCGATTGTTGAGGCCGGTGAGGGCGTCGGTGACGGCGAGCTCGACGCTTTCCTCGAGCCGATCGCGCAGGTAATCGCAATGGCGTTTGCGCTTGATTTGCGTGCGCACGCGCGCGGCAAGTTCGCTCTTGTCGATCGGACGCGTCAGGTAATCGTTAACGCCCATATCGAGCGCGCGCAACAGCCGCACTTGCTCGCTCAATTCAACCAAGACAATGATGGGCAGCTGCCGCGTGCGCTCGAGCGAGCGCAGCTGCCCGCACAGGCGTAAGCCGTCGGCATTGCCGAGGCTTAGGCTGACGATGAGAAGATCATATGGCTGCTCCGCCAGGCGCAGCATTGCCGCCTGCAGGTCGGGTTCGACGTCGATGCTATTGAGCGCTTCCAGCCAGGACAGGATGCGGCTCGCCACGCGGAACTGATCCTCCACGAGCAGGATGCGGCCGGCGACTTTTTCGTTGAGGCCGGCGATCTCGCCGCTTTGCAGCTGTTTGAAATCGGCGCTGGTCACCAGGCGCAGCATCATCGCATCGCTCAGGGCCTTGAGGCGCGCGAGGTTCTTAACCCGGGTAATCAGCGCGATGCCATCGACCGGCTTCGCTAAGAAGTCGTCCGCGCCTGCCTCCAGCCCCCGCACCTTGTCGGATGCCTGATCCAGCGCAGTGACCATGATGATCGGCAGCTGCGCGGTTGCCGCGGCGCTCTTGATCTGACGACAAACCTCAAAGCCGTCCATGCCCGGCATCATGACGTCGAGCAACACCACATCGACCGGGCTCGAGTGCACGACGGCGAGGGCCTCTTCGCCGCTACGCGCGGTCAGCACTTCGAAGTACTCGGCGTTGAGCCGGGCCTCCAGGAGCTTGACGTTGGCGACAATGTCGTCAACGACCAGAACGCGGGCAGTCATACGGTTTAGGCTACCAGACCCAAGGCTCTCATGCTTCACCGAGGTACCGCCGAACGGCCGCAAGAAACGTCACGACCGAGATCGGCTTGGAGATATAGGCCTCGCAGCCGCCCTGTCTGATGCGCGCCTCGTCACCCTTCATGGCGAACGCCGTCACCGCGATCACCGGGATCTCGCGCAGATCATCATCGTCCTTTAACCACTTGGTGACTTCGAGACCGGAAACCTCCGGCAGCTGAATGTCCATCAAGATCAGGTCCGGCCGGTGCTCGCGCGCCAGCTTCAGTGCCTCCATGCCGGTTCTGGTCTGCAGGGTGCGATAGCCGTGGGCGTCGAGCAGATCGTGGAAGAGCTTCATATTGAGCTCGTTGTCCTCCACGATGAGCACGGTCTTGGGGAGCTGGCGCGCCTCGGGCTGCCGGCCGGCGATGGCCCTGATGCTTTCCTGATAGGTCATGCGGCGGCCCGCTCTCCCGCTCCGCGTACTCCTGCACCAATTCTACGCGGCTCTGGCAGCCAACTCTGCTTCAGAACAGCTAACCAACTGTTTAAGATGCCCCCGGCATCGGCCGGCAAAGAGGCGTAAAAGGCAATATGCTTAAGTCCGCTCAAAGGGGGCATCCGATCGACCGCGAAACGGCGGAAACAATTGCCGCGCAAGGGCTTGCGTTCCTGACGGCAGACGCCCACCGGCTGCAACGCTTGCTGGCCTTGACGGGCTTGCAGCCGGCCGATCTCAGGACCCGCCTGGGCTCGAGGGAGGTTCTGGCGGCGGCTTTAAGTTTTCTGGCCGCGGACGAATCACTGCTCTTGACCTTCGCGGCCAGCCATCATGTAGCCCCCGCAGCGATCGCCGCCGCCCTGGCGCGGTTGGACAGCGCCGATGGCCAATAGTGCGCCGTCCTCGCCCTGCCGGATCGGCATCGACCTCGGCGGCTCCAAGATCGCCGGCGTCGCGATTGGGGAGGCGGGCGCCATCCTCGCGGCCCGGCGCATCGCCGCACCGCAGCACGATTACGCCGCCACCATTCGGGCTATTGCCGAGATGGCGGGGGCGCTCGAGCAGGCGGCCGATCGGCCGGGCACGGTCGGCATCGGCATGCCCGGGTCGATCGCCCCCGGCGGTGGCGGCGTGCAGAATGCAAACTCCACCTGGCTCAACGGCAAGCCGTTCGCCGGCGATCTCGAGCGATGTCTGGCAAGGCCCGTGCGCCTTGCCAACGATGCCAACTGCTTTGCCCTCTCGGAGGCCGTCGACGGCGCCGGCGCCGGCGCCCGCTCGCTGTTCGGCGTTATCCTCGGCACCGGCTGCGGCGGCGGCCTGGTATTTGAGGGCAAGTTGATCGACGGGCCACGCGGGATCGGCGGCGAGTGGGGGCACAATCCACTCCCCTGGGCCGAACCCAGCGAACATCCGGGCCCGCCGTGTTGGTGCGGTCGCCGAGGTTGCATGGAAAAATGGGTCGCCGGCCCGGGGCTGGAGAGCGATCACTTGCAGCATACGGGGGTCGCGCTTTCGGCAATGGCTATTGCCGCCAATGCCGGCGCCGGACAAGCGCAGGCGCGCGCCTCGCTGGAGCGCCACGCCAGCCGGCTCGCCCGCGGCCTCGCCCACGTGGTCAACATCTTCGATCCCGAACTTGTGGTTTTGGGCGGCGGGCTGTCACAGCTCGACCACCTCTACACCCAATTGCCGCGGCTGATGGCCCCCTACATTCTGGCCCGCGATACCCGCGTGATCGTCAAGCCGCCCCGCTGGGGAGATGCAAGCGGCGTGCGCGGCGCTGCCTGGCTGTGGCCGTAGGGCCCCGTGATGCGGCGGGATCCTTTGCACCGCCCGCCGGCACGGCGGACCGAGGGCGCTTCCGCCGCGCGCCTACTTAGGCTGATCGCACTTGCTCGGTTCGTGAAAAGTGATCTGGGCCAGCTCACCCTGAAATCGCGAACTCGCCGTAGTCGATGAACAGCTTGCGACTGACACCGTTCTCAAAGAACCAAAACGTCAGCTCGTAGACGGGCACCGCGTCGCTCTTATCGGAGTTCGGCTCGAAGTAGCCGATCGAAACCGGCCAAGCCGCAATCGTGTCGAGACGCTCGGCATTCTTCACCCGCACCAGCTTGCGGTTACCGCCGGCGGGAATCATCCTGCCGATCACGGAAATCGTGTCATAGACCTTCTCGCCCTTTTCGGAGCCGTCGTAGAGGTCGGCACGGAAGGAGCGCTTGCCCACGTGCGCGGCATCGAGAAGCGCGATCGAGTGTTGGATGGGGAAGTAGACGCGCTGCGGCAGAGCCAGATGCTTCGTCACGGGCTTGGTCAGTTCGACCTTGGCGGCGTCGGCGGCGTTGGCGCGCGCCGCATCGCCGGCGGTCGCTTCCGTGGGCTTCTCGTCGCGGAACTGGCTCGAATTGAAGCGAAACCGTTTGCCGCTACCTTCCTCCCAGCTCGAGGAACGCAAGTCCGTCAGCGTCGCGCCTCCCTTCTGATTCGTCATTTGCGTGACGAACCGCATGTTCTGTGTGTAGCCCTCGCAAGCCGAGCCCGTCAGTTCGTAGACCATGCGGCCCGAAACCGCAGTCACGCCGGCACCGCCGCGCGCCTCCGCCAGGGTCATCTCGTAGACGGCGCGGTGCGGCGCCAGCACGACGTGCTGTGCGCCGGCCCATGTCGGCGTGGACGCCAGTTGCAGGGCCGCGCCGGCCGCCAAGGCTGCGAGCCTGGAAATGGGGTGCATCATTGTGCCTTCTTTCCCAAACAGAAGGGCGGTACTAGGGCCTGCACGCTCCCGATGGGTGCGCTGCAGCAACCCCTCTCTAGCAGAGGGCGCCTGCTGTGCACAGAAGGGCGCGCCGGAAATGATCGCACAAAACGGCACGCGATGGGGTAACGATGGCCAAAGCGCCACCTGCTCCGAGGCCGGCACGCCGGCCGGCAACGGCGAGCGTAGCCCTCGATCGGGGTATCTTTGTTCGCCCAATCGCACACCGTGGGCTGCACAATAGGAGCCGCGGTCTGATCGAGAACACCGAGCCCGCCTTCGTGGCCGCCATCGACAATGACTACGGCATCGAGTGCGACCTGCAGCCGGCACGCGATGGCACGCCAATGGTGTTTCACGATGCGACCCTCGACCGCCTGGTGGTGGCGCGCGGACGCATCGTCGCACACACGCCCGACGAACTCAGCCGACTGCGCTACAAGGACCAGAACATCGGCATTCTCACCTTCCGCGATCTGCTCAAATTGGTCGCTGGGCGGGTGCCCTTGCTGGTCGAGATCAAAAGCAACGGCCGCATGCCGAAACGCTTCTTGGCCGCCGTCGCCGAGGAGACCTTGGACTATCGCGGGCCCATCGCGCTCATGTCCTTCGATCGTGCGGTCGTAGGTGAGCTCGCCAAGCTGGCGCCGCAGGTGCCACGCGGCATCGTCATGGGCAGCCATCAGCTCGCCAGCAATTGGTGGGCGGGGCCGAGCACGGCGGGACAGAATGCCGCCGTCGCCACCCTGCTCAAAAAAGCGCCGCCCGACATCAGCTTTTTTGCCATCGACGTGCGCATGCTCGAAGCCGCCAAGGCTTGGCTGGCGCAGCACGCCCCGGCGGCCTTGCTGTTCACCTGGACCGTCCGCACCGCCAAAGAGCGCGCCGCCGCGGCCCGCTGGGCCGATGCGCCGATCTTCGAAGCCACCGAGCGGCCCGGCGCGGCAGCCATGTCGTGAGGGGAAAGCTGGAGGTCGCGCAACGGCCGTTGTGTCGCGGGCCTGCTCGTGTGATTCTCCCCCGCGCGCGCTCCCCGCGCGTCAAAAGACGTTTATGACCGGCGAAACGCTGATGGCCATGAGCAGACCGTGTGACGCCCGGGTCGAGGTGACACCCCGGATCGGCGACATCGCGCCGCAGGCGTGGGACGCCTGCGCCAACCCGGACCCCGCCACCTACAATCCTTTCCTCGCGCACGCCTTCCTCAAGGCGCTCGAGGACGCCGGCACCGTTGGTGGGCGCACCGGCTGGCTGCCCCAGCACCTTGCGCTCAAGCTCGGCGGCGAGGAGACCCTTGCGGCCTGCGCCCCCTGTTATGTGAAATCGCATAGTCAGGGCGAGTATGTATTCGACCGCGGCTGGGCCGAGGCCTACGAGCGGGCGGGTGGCAGGTACTATCCCAAGCTGCAGATCGCGGTGCCTTTCACGCCCGTCCCGGGCCGGCGGCTGCTGGCGCGGCCGGGCCCCGATGCGGATGCCAATGCCATGCTGCTGGCGACCGCCGCCGTCGAACTCGTCGAGCGCAATGATCTATCGGGCCTGCACCTTACCTTCCTCACCGAGGCCGAGTGGTTGCGCCTGGGCGACAAGGGCTTCCTCAAGCGCACCGATCAGCAGTTCCACTGGAACAACGCCGGCTACGCCACCTTTGATGAGTTTCTGGCCTCCCTTGCCTCGCGCAAGCGCAAGGCCGTGCGCAAGGAGCGCGAGCAGGCCTGCGGCGGCGGGCTCGAAATTATCCGGCTCGCGGGCGCCGACATCACCGAGGCCAGCTGGGACGCCTTGTTTCGCCTTCTACATGCAAACCGGCTCGCGCAAATGGGGTCGCCCCTACCTCAACCGCAAGTTCTTCTCGCTGTTGGGCCAGGCCATGGGCGAGCGCTGTCTGATCGTCATGGTCAAGCGGGGGTCGCGACCGATCGCCGGCGCCTTGCATCTGATCGGCGGCGACTGCCTTTATGGGCGCTATTGGGGTGCCATCGAGCACCATCCCTGCCTGCATTTCGAGGTTTGCTACTATCAGGCCATCGAAATCGCCATTGAACACAAGCTGGCGCGCGTGGAGGCCGGCGCGCAGGGCGAACACAAGCTCGCCCGCGGTTACCTGCCGACCAGCACGTATTCGGCGCACTTCATCGCCGATCCCGGCCTGCGCCGCGCCATCGCCGACTATCTCAAACGCGAACGCGCCTACGTCGATGCCGCCGGCAAAGAGCTCGCCGAGTACGCGCCCTTCCGCAAAGGTCCCCTATCGAACCGGACCTGAAGCGTGCGCGTTCGACACCAGATAGGTTCGCAGGGCCCAAAGCCGCTGCAGCTCGGCGCCCCCAGACCCTGCACCCAGCCGACAATCAGCAAGATTAAACCCGCCGCCGCGATCAAGCGTATCACTCAATCGCTCGCTAGCGACATGCGTCGTCCGTCATGGCACATTACCCGCCCTCAAGCGCCGCACTGTCGGCGAAGCCCAGACGCGGTCGTTTGCCCAATTTGCGCTCGCACGCGAGCGATACCTTGCTATCGCAGCAATGTATTGGCGTTCGCTAAAGGCGCCGAAAGGTTCTCGCCCTGAGGTTAGCGATCGATTATCGGCAGCGGCCGCCGTCGGCACCGCACCGCCCAGTCCGACGATGAACCCGCCGCCGCCGAGATCGAAACAGCCGCTCGCCTGCTTGCGCTTGACGCGCAGCAAGCTGCCTGCGACAGATCGAAAAGGATCGGCCCTGTGCGGGAGCATTTCATGCGTAGCTATGATGCCAATAACATTTTCGCCAAAATTTTGCGCGGCGAGTTGCCTGCACACAAAGTTTACGAAGACGACGAAACGCTTGCCTTCATGGACATCATGCCCCGCTGCGAGGGGCATTCGCTGGTCGTGCCGAAGAGCCCGGCTCGCAACCTGCTCGATGCCAATGCGGCCCAACTTGCGGCCTGCATGAAGACGGTGCAGAAGGTGTCAGTGGCAATCATGGAGGCCTTCAACGCCGACGGCATCACGCTGCAGCAGTTCAACGAACCCGCGGGCGGCCAAGTCGTCTTCCACCTACACTTCCATGTGCTGCCCCGGCGCGAGGGCGTCACGCTCGGTCCGCCTACCTCCAAGATGGAAAAGCCCGAAGTGCTGGCGGCGAACGCCGAGAAGATCAAAAGGGCGCTGGCGGCTCAATGAGCCGGTGGGCGAAGGATCCGGATGCGGCCGCAGACGCCCTGATTGGACGCAGCCTCGACGCCCTCGACCTTTCCGGCCGGATCCTGATTGCCAATCCCTCGGGTGGGCTCCCCGCCATGCTGGCAGCGCGCGGCCTCGCCTTCCAACGCTGGGATCGTCGGCTGAGCGCCGGCGGCTCGGCACGACCCTGGCCGCCAGCAGGACCATTCGACGTCGCCATCGTGCGCCTGGCCAGGGCCAAGGACGAGCAGGAGATGGTGCTGCATGCCGTCTTGAGCGTACTGGCCCGGGACGCCCGCCTCTTCATCTATGGCGGTAACGAGGAAGGCATCCGTTCGGCGGCGACCGTGCTCGCGAGCCTTTGTGGAGCAACTGATACCATTGCCAAACGCGGCCACGGCCGACTACTCGCCGCGCGGCGGCCACCGCACTCGATACGCGACGCGGAGAGCTTGCCGCCTGGCGCCGCCTAACGCGTGTTAGCATCGCCGGACGGCTGCGCGACTGGGTGAGCTATCCGGGGCTTTTCGCCGCCGATCGGATCGATGAAGGCACCGAGCTCATCATTGCCACGCTGCCGTCCCTGCCGGCGGGGGCGCGCGTTGCCGACTTCGGCTGCGGCTCCGGGGTGATCGCCGCGGCCCTGGCGATGGCGCCGGATATCGGCCTCGACCTGATCGATCACGACAGCGTGGCACTCCTGGCCGCCAAGGAAAATGTGCCCATCGGCCAGGCCATCCTCGCCTCCTCGCTCAGCGGTGCGGCGGGGCTATGGGATGGGATCCTTTCCAACCCGCCGCTGCATGCCGGCATGGCCGAGAGCCACGCCGCCTTGACGCAGCTCATTGTCGAGGCGCCCGCGCATCTGCGGCGCGGCGGCCTACTGCAACTCGTGCTGCAGCGCCGCCTGCCGGTCGAAGACCTTCTGGCCCAGCACCTCGGCCAGGTCAGGATTTTGGCGGACAACGGACGCTATCGCGTCTGGAGCGCTCGTCGCCGCTAGCACGGGACGGCCCGGCCGCGCCGCCCCTCGCTGAAGGCAAAGTTTGCGCAAGGCAAAGTCGAGGCGAGCGGGCGACTAGACCAAAGACAGACCTTGCCCGATTGAGCTGGGCCCGCGAGCAACCCTCGCCTTGCCCCTCCCCTAGTCTTCTTTGCGGCGCGGGACGCTGGGAACGGTGCCACTGGGCCGCGGCCGCTCCTTGCGATCCTTCGGGCCGGGCAGGGCCTTGCGCGGGGTTGCCTCCACTAGGGCCGGGCCGTCCTCGCTCTCCTCCTCATCGAGGTCGTCCTCACCCTCTTCCTTCACCCGCTTGGGTTTGGGTTCGGCGGGGAGGTACTCGAAGGCCAGCTTGCGCTCGCCGTCTTCGCCTTCGACGAGAACGCGCACGGTGCCGCCATGCTCTAACTTGCCGAACAGCAATTCGTCGGCGAGCGGCTTCTTGATGTGCTCCTGGATCACCCGCGCCAGTGGGCGGGCGCCGAACTTCTCGTCGTAGCCCGTGTCGGCTAGCCAGCGCGCTGCGTCTTCCGAGAGCTCGATGGTGACGCCGCGGTCGGCCAGCTGCGCCTCGAGCTGGAACACGAACTTCTCCACCACCTTCATGATGACGTCGTGGGGCAATGCGGAGAAGGCAATGACGGCGTCAAGCCGATTGCGAAACTCGGGCGTAAACATACGGTTGATCGCCTCCGTATCGTCACCCTCACGTTTCGAGCGGTTGAAGCCCATGGGCGGGCGCACCAGATCGGATGCTCCCGCGTTTGTCGTCATGATCAGAATGACGTTGCGGAAATCCACCGACTTGCCGTTGTGATCGGTGAGCTTGCCGTGGTCCATCACCTGCAGCAGGATATTGAAAAGATCCGGGTGCGCCTTCTCGATTTCGTCGAGCAGCAGGACGCTATGGGGATGCTGGTCGACACCATCGGTCAACAGCCCGCCCTGATCGAAACCGACATAACCCGGAGGGGCGCCGATCAGGCGCGACACCGTGTGCTTCTCCATGTACTCCGACATATCAAAGCGCAATAGCTCGACACCCATCAACCCAGCCAGTTGCTTGGCGACCTCGGTCTTGCCGACACCCGTGGGGCCGGAGAACAGATAGCAGCCGATCGGCTTTTCCGGCTCGCGCAACCCGGCGCGCGACAGCTTGATGGTGCTGGCCAGGGCTTCGATCGCCTTGTCCTGGCCGAACACCAGGCGCTTGAGATCCTTGTCGATATTGACCAACACTTCGGCATCGGATTTGCTGATGGTCTTGGGCGGGATACGCGCCATGGTGGCAACCGTTGCCTCCACCTCCTTCACGGTGATCTTCTTTTTGCGCTTGTTCTCCGGCACCAGCATCTGCGAGGCCCCGGTCTCGTCGATCACGTCGATGGCCTTGTCGGGGAGTTTGCGATCGTTGATGTACTTGGCGGACAGCTCCACCGCCGCCTTGATCGCGTCGTTGGTGTACTTGAGCTTGTGATACTCCTCAAAGACCGGCTTCAGGCCGCGCAGGATCTCGATGGAATCCTCAACCGTCGGTTCCTTGATGTCGATTTTTTGGAAGCGGCGCACCAGCGCGCGATCCTTCTCGAAGTGCTGGCGATACTCCTTGTAAGTCGTGGAGCCGATGCAGCGCACGGTGCCCGACTGCAGCGCCGGCTTGAGAAGGTTGGAGGCATCCATGGCGCCGCCGGAGGTGGCGCCGGCGCCGATCACGGTATGGATCTCGTCGATGAACAGAATTGCGCCCGGGAAGTTCTCGACCTCCTTCATGACCGCCTTCAGGCGCTCCTCGAAGTCGCCGCGGTAGCGCGTGCCGGCCAGCAAGGCACCCATGTCGAGGGCAAAAATCGTGGAGTCCCTCAAGACCTCGGGCACATCACCGTTGATAATTTTGCGCGCCAGACCCTCGGCGATGGCCGTCTTGCCGACCCCTGGGTCGCCGACGAATAGCGGGTTGTTCTTCTGGCGGCGGCACAGCACCTGAATCGTGCGCAGCACCTCGCTCTCTCGACCGATCAAGGGGTCGATGCGTCCGCTCTTGGCCTTCTTGTTGAGGTTCACGCAATAGGTGTTGAGCGCATCCTGGGCCTGTTTCTTGTCGTCGCCCTTGCCGCTCGCCTCTTGCTCCTCGTCGACACCGCGCACGTGCTTGGGATCGGACATCCCTGGGCGCTTGGCGATGCCGTGGCTGATGTATTGCACCGCATCAAACCGCGTCATTTCCTGCTCTTGCAGGAAGAAGGCTGCGTGGCTTTCGCGTTCGGCAAAAATCGCCACCAGCACGTTGGCGCCGGTCACCTCCTCGCGCCCCGAGGATTGCACGTGCACGACCGCGCGATGAATGACGCGCTGGAACCCGGTGGTGGGTTGGGCATCCGTTGAGCCCTTGACGAACAGTCCGACCAGCTCGTTGTCGAGGTATTCGGTAATGCGGGCCCGCAAGCCGTCGAGATCGACCGAACACGCCCGCATCACCGCCGAGGCGTCTCGATCATCCAATAGCGACAGGAGAAGGTGCTCGAGCGTCGCGTACTCATGATGGCGATCGTTGGCATGTTCGATGGCGCGATGCAGCGCCGCTTCCAGGCTCTGGGAGAATGCGGGCACGTGCTAGGTTACTCCTTTTCCATGGTGCATTGCAGAGGATGCTGATGCTGGCGTGAGAAGTCCATCACTTGTGCAACCTTGGTCTCTGCGATTTCATAGGTATAGACCCCACAAATGCCGACACCCTTCTGGTGCACATGCAGCATGATGCGTGTGGCTTCCTCACGACCCTTGTTGAAAAAGCGCTCCAGCACGTGCACGACGAACTCCATCGGCGTGTAATCGTCGTTTAACAAAAGCACCTTGTAGAGGCTGGGCTTCTTGGTCTTCGGCCGGGTCTTGGTGACGAGACCGGTCTTGCCTTCCTCGTCGCCTCGTGAGCCGTTCTTGCCGGCCATGCGCATGAGAGTTCCTGCTGTGCTCGCCGCCTGGGACCAAATGTGCGCACCGCCTCGGTCGCTGCCTCGGAAGCGCAAATCACCAGGCATTTTGCGATAGCCTGGCGCCTTACGCAAACCTCACCGTGTCGCTTGCTTATTTGGGAGAGGCGACGGCAAAATCCAACCTCGTCGCACCCGCCTCACACGGCGCACAACAAAAATGGCTCGGGCGGACCGCGGTCCGCCCGAGCCTGTTCTTGTTCGGATGCCTGGCTTGCGGTCAGCGCGCGTTTTGCAGCGCTTTTTCCACCGGCTTATAGGCTTCCTTGGCCCACTCGGCGTAAAGGCCGCCGATCTTGGACAGCTGGTGGAGGTAGCCGTCATAGGCGCGGCGCGCGTAGCCAGATTGGATTTCCACGGCCTGCTCCATCGACTTTGCCGAGAGCAGTTTCTCGAAGGTGGCCGTGCCCTCTTCGAAGGAGCGTTTGGTATAGTCGGTCATCTCGACAGCAATAGCCTGCCAACCCTTGCTCCACTCACCAAACATCTTCATGGCAGCGTCCACGTTGTATGGACCGAATTTCTGGAAATCTTCGATGTTCTTCAGCATTGGACTGATCCTATGGGCTCGTACCTGCGGGGGGAACGTAAACGGGCGTAAACACGCTTGGCTGCTTGCCCGACCTCATATATGCACTGCACAAAAAAAGTCAACACTTTTTGCTGCAATGCAACATGCGACATCTGTGTGCAGCGCTGGCGGGGCGGCAGCGGCCTGTTAACCGCCCCGGCGCTAGCATCGCGTCGCAGACCTTCCGGCGCCTACGTGCCTCACAGACGCCCAAAACAGCTGGTGGCCTAGCTCGTTAAGGCACATGGCGCGCAGGCGCGGGGGTCGGTGCAGCCCCGATGGGGTTGTGCAGGGGGACGGAGAGGGAATTGGCGCAATCTCGATTTGGGTCACGGCCATGGCGCCGCCATGGCAAGGGGCTGGTGGCGATCCTTTTCGCGGCAGCGGTCGGGCTATGCACGAGCAACGCCCGCGCCGGCGACAAGCACGCAGCCCTCCTCCTCGACGTCAACAGCGGCCAAATCCTCTATCAAAGCGCCGCCGATGCGCCCCGCCACCCGGCCTCGCTCGCCAAGCTGATGACCCTTTATCTCGTCTTTGAACGGCTGGAGCAGGGCAAGCTCGACTACCAGACCAAGCTCAAGGTCTCGGCCCACGCGAGCGCCGCGGCGCCCTCCAAACTCGACCTCGAGCCGGGCGAGGAGATCGCCGTCATCGATGCGATCAAGTCCTTGATCACCAAGTCCGCCAATGACGTGGCGGTCGCATTCGCCGAGCACATTGCGGGCAGCGAGGAACGGTTCGCCCGCCTGATGACCGACAAGGCGCGGCAAATCGGCATGGCTGCTACCACCTTCCGGAATGCCTCTGGACTGCCCGACGACGAGCAGGTGACGACGGCCCGTGACATGGCAACCCTGGCGCTGCGTTTGATGGATGAGTTCCCCAAGCTCTATCCGCTGTTTGCCACGCGCACCTTCACCTACAAGGCGGAGACCTTTCGCAACCACAACAGCCTGCTGTTCCACTACAAGGGCACCGACGGCCTGAAGACCGGCTATACGCGCGCCTCCGGCTTCAATTTGGTGGCGTCGGTGCGGCGCGGGCGCAAACACGTGCTGGGCGTTGTGTTCGGCGGCTCGACGGCGGCCGCGCGCAACACGACCATGCGGGCGCTGATCAACAACGGCCTCGTCATGGGCGCCGCGGAAGAGACGCGCCGGCGCGCCGTCGTTGCGGCGGCGCCGCCCGCGACCAAGGCAGCCGCCACCCGCCCGTCGCCCGTCGCCGAGCCGCGGCCATCGCTCAAGTCGTCCCCGGCGGCCGAGCCGGGGCCAGCAAGCACGCCCACCGCTTTCGCACCGCGCGTCGAATTGGCCCAGGTGAGACCCGTCCACGTTGGCCGAAGCCCCCCAGCGCAAGGGGCGGGCGAGGAGGGCGCCCCAGCGGCAACGACCATTGCGGCCTTAATCGAGCGCAGCGTGCGCCAGGACGCGCAGCCGGAAGCAGACGACCTTGCCTCCTCGGCGCCGACCAGCGCGCCAGGGCCAACAGGGCCGCAAGCTGCGCCGCCGGTGCGCGGGCCAACCTTGCTGTCGCCGCCGCGGCTCGTACGCGGCAGTCCGCCATCGACGCTTGCCGAGCAGGCCCTCAGCCTGCGTCGCGATGCGCCGTTGGGCGAGGCCGCGGGGGCGACACCAGCTCCGGCCTGGGCCGGTGGCATGGCCATCCAGATCGGGGCCTTCCAGAGCGTCGATGAGGCCCAGCGGCGACTGGCGTGGGTGCGCCAACGGGCCACCGCGGTGATCGGCCAACACGAAGCCGTGACCCAACCGGTGAAGCAAGGTGAGAAGCTGTTCTATCGGGCGCGTTTTGCCGGCTTCGATGGGGCGGCGGCGGCCTCCGCATGCAAGGAGCTGCGCGCCCTCAAAGTCGAATGTCTGGTGCTGCGCGCCGATTGAAGCGCGACTACGCAGCACCGCTTAGTGCAGGCGAAACTCGCCGTCGATGAGGCGCAGCTCCGCGGGCGCGATCAGCCGCTTGTGCGCCACTTTCACGCTGTGCAGCTTGCCATCGAGATTGCGCACCCAGAAATCCAAAAAATGCGTCAAGCGCGGGAAGCGCGGATGCACATCGTATTCCTGCCACACAAAACTCTGTAGTAGGAGCGGATAGTCCGGCAGGCGATAGAGGATCTCCGCGGTCGTTAGGCTGAAGCCGGCAAGCTGGGTTCGAAAGTCGCGATCAGGCATGGGTGTCCCCTGACCTCAAGGTGCGCCGCACGTCCACCGATGCTAGCCGACTTTGCCGATTCACAAGTTGCATAGTTCCCACAACATATCTCATCTCTTCGTCGCATGCGCACCGCACGTTCGGCGTCAAACGTTCCGCGCCAACGTTCCGCGCCAACTGTTTGCGGTTCCGCGCCGGCGCGTTCGCCCTTTTTTTGGCGACGGGGGCAGGCCACCGTCGTCGGCCATCGAAAACGGCGCATGGCGTGGACGAGTTCCAACCGACCCGCCGACGAGGTGGCCAACGACCCGCCGAGCCTCCAGCAGCAGCAGCAGCACTGTGCCGACAGTGCCAACGACACCTGCGCCGAGCGTGGACGACACCGTCTGCCACCCCCGCGACAGGTCCCGCGCGATGGCCGTGCCCAGCGCAATGTCACCGCCGGAAGACCCGCAACGATCGGTTCGACGGTTTACCTGCGGCGGATGGCCGAGGGCCGCAATCCAAATCCGAACCCAAAACCCGGGGCCGGTCCTCCCCCTCCGCGGGGCTCAGCCCTGGCCTTCGCCAGACCCGCTTGCGCCATCCCTGGCACGCCTCGGGGCGCTCCCCTGGCCCGCCGCCCTGGCCGTCCGCCCTGGCAATCCCTGGCACTCTCCCCTTGACACTGCTAACAGGGCTTTTTATTACCGTCACCGATGCCGATCGGGCACCCCCTGGCGGGCGATGAGGTCGGCGCGGGTGGTTGGTCCAAAAGCAACGGACAACCGCCGAAAACTGAGGAAAATTTGTTCTACAGGAGTGAGGTAGAGGCCATGAAGTTTCGCCCTCTGCACGATCGCGTGGTCGTGCGTCGCGTCGACGAGGAGACCAAGACCGCCGGTGGCATCATTATCCCCGACACTGCGAAAGAAAAGCCGATGCAAGGCGAGATCCTCGCCGTTGGGCCCGGCGCCCGGGATGAGGTCGGCAAGCTGGTGCCGCTCGACGTCAAGAAAGGTGATCGGGTGCTGTTTGGCAAATGGTCCGGCACCGAGGTCAAGATCGATGGCGAGGAGCTGCTCATCATGAAGGAGAGCGACATCCTCGGGATCATCGAGGGAAAAGCTTCGGTGCGCGCCGCGGCGTGACCGCCGAGCGCGTCTTAATCTTGCTTGGCCGCTGCAAACCGCGCTTTGGCCACGGGCGCAAGCAACAGGTGACCACGAGGCGCGTGTGAGCCGGGCCCGAACAGGTCGCCCAAATTGCGCTCAGTGCCGCGGTGGCTGGTCGGCGCAGGCCGGTCAGAAATGACGAGAAGGTTCGCCCTTCGCTACAACATGGAGGTGCCAGACGATGGCAGCAAAAGACGTCAAGTTCGCCCAGGACGCCCGCGAGCGCATGTTGCGCGGCGCCGACATCCTGGCCAACGCCGTGAAGATTACGCTCGGGCCCAAGGGCCGCAATGTCGTGCTCGAGAAATCCTATGGTGCGCCACGCGTCACCAAGGACGGCGTGACCGTCGCTAAGGAGATCGAACTCGAAGACAAGTTCGAGAACATGGGCGCGCAGATGCTGCGCGAGGTCGCCGCCAAGACGTCGGACGTTGCCGGCGACGGCACCACGACGGCAACCGTGCTGGCGCAGGCGATTGTGCGCGAAGGCGCCAAGTCGGTCGCCGCTGGCGCCAATCCGATGGACCTGAAGCGCGGTATCGACCGCGCCGTCAACCTGGTGGTTGAGGAGCTCAAGGCCAAGTCAAAGAAGGTGACGTCCAACGACGAGATTGCCCAGGTCGGCACCATCTCGGCCAATGGCGATCGCGAAATCGGCAAGATCATTGCCGAGGCCATGAAGAAAGTCGGCAACGAGGGCGTGATTACGGTGGAGGAGGCCAAGAGCCTCGAGACCGAGCTCGAGGTGGTCGAGGGCATGGAGTTCGACCGCGGCTACATTTCGCCCTACTTTATTACCAACGCCGACAAGATGCTGGCCGAGCTGGAAAACCCCTACATCCTCATCAATGAGAAGAAGCTCTCCTCGCTGCAGAGCATGCTGCCGCTGCTCGAAGCGGTGGTGCAGGCCGGCAGGCCGCTTCTGATCATTGCCGAGGACGTCGAGGGCGAGGCGCTGGCGACCTTGGTGGTCAACAAGCTGCGCGGCGGCCTCAAGGTGGCGGCCGTGAAGGCGCCGGGTTTCGGTGACCGCCGCAAGGCCATGCTTGAGGACATCGCCATCCTGACGGGCGGCCAGATGATCAGCGAGGACATCGGCATCAAGCTCGAGAACGTCGGCCTCGACATGCTGGGCAAGGCCAAGAAGGTCTCCATCGACAAGGAGAACACCACCATCGTCGATGGCGCCGGCAAAAAGGCCGACATCGAGGCGCGCGTGAAGCAGATCAAGGCGCAGATCGAGGAAACCACCTCCGACTACGACCGCGAGAAGCTGCAGGAACGCTTGGCGAAGCTCGCCGGCGGCGTGGCCGTGATCAAGGTCGGCGGCGCCACCGAAAGCGAGGTGAAGGAGCGCAAGGATCGTGTCGATGACGCGCTCCACGCAACGCGCGCCGCGGTGGAAGAAGGCATCGTCCCCGGCGGCGGTGTCGCCCTCGTGCGCGCCATGAAGTCGCTCGAGAACCTCAAGGCGGAAAACGACGACCAAAAGGTCGGCATCAACATCGTCCGTCGCGCCCTGCAGGTGCCCGCCCGCCAAATCGTGCAGAACGCAGGCGAGGACGGCTCCATCGTGCTCGGCAAGATTCTCGAGCAGTCCAAGTATACCTACGGCTACAACGCCCAGACCGGTGTCTACGGCGACCTCGTCAGCGAGGGCGTCATCGACCCGACCAAGGTCGTTCGCACCGCCCTGCAGGACGCCGCCTCCGTGGCCGGCCTGCTGATCACCACCGAGGCCATGGTGGCCGAGCGTCCCAAGGACGCCCCGCCGCCAATGCCCGGCGGTCCCGGCGGCATGGGCGGCATGGGCGGTATGGGCGGTATGGACTTCTAAGGGGTCCGCGCGCTTCCCGCGCCACCTCGCACAGCACTGGGCCGCAGTGCCAAGGAGCCCCGGCGAATTTCGCCGGGGCTTTGCTGTACCGGCTCAGCGCACGGGGCAAAGCTCATCTGACGTAGACGTAGCCATTGGCCGACAGCGAGCTCGGCTCCGGCGTCGCGTTGGCGATCCTGGTCCAGAGGAACTCCCCGCTCAGCGAGCGGTAGGCAACCGCGGCATGGAATTTCGATGAAATAGAGCCCCGGCTCCGGCACCACCCGCGTTCTTGCCTCGCTCGCCGGGGCTGAAGATGATGCCGTTGATGTCGTCGATGACGACGGACTGGTCGTCCGGGTAAACGCTCGGCAGCGAAATCTGCTTCAAGAACCGATAGCTGGGCTCCCATCGAGGCTGGCCGTGACCCTGGCGATGGGTGATCGGCTTCAATCCCTTGAGCGTCAGGTCGTAGGGCCGCACGCCGTTGTTTTCAAAACGCGAGCGTGACCAACAGGTAGCGTCGGTCCTCCGTCGGCCCAATCTGCTCGACCTGCCTGTTGACCGTGAGCGCTGGCCTGTCGCTCAGATAGGCCTTGGCATAGTAAAGAGCCAGCGCGTTGGCGAGCGTATAGACGGCGGCGAGCAGGCTGCCGCCGGCGATGATAGGCTTTGCAGAAGCGCCCGCCGGCGCGGCACAGTTGTGGGTTCAATCCGGCACGCTGCTCCCCCTCGCCCGCGTCCCTAACCCGTGGCTGGCTAGGCTTCACCCCCTGCGGACCCGCGGCAATATTGGCGCCCCGGTGGCGCCAAGCCAAGCCTCCTTCTGGCTCGGGCCAGCACCTGCGCGCATTGCGCTGAGCCGCCGCCAACGGCTACCATCGGGCCACGAACCTGGAGAACGACCCGCAGCCGTTCGAAAGCGCTCCATGACGGACATCGCCACCCGCGTTTACAACCACACCTTCAAGATCGATCCGATCATCCGTTCGGTGCTGGATACGGATTTTTACAAGCTGCTGATGGCGCAGACCATCTTTCGGCGCCACAAGGACGCGCAAGTCACCTTTGGCATTATCAACCGCACGAGCTCGGTGCGGTTGGCGGAGCTCGTCGACCCCGGCGAGCTCAAGGAGCAGCTCGATCACATCCGCACCCTCACCCTCTCTCGCGGCGAATCTACCTGGCTGCGGGGCAATATGTTTTACGGCAAACGGCAGATGTTTGCGCCCGATTTCATTCAATGGCTCGAGAGCTTCCGCTATCCCGCCTACCATCTCGAACGCAGCGGCGATCAGTACGAGCTCGCCTTCGAGGGCTCCTGGATCGAAACCACGATGTGGGAGATTCCCGCCCTCGCCGTGCTGATGGAGTTGCATAGCCGTGCCGTTACCAAGGGCATGGGCAAGTTCGAGCTGCAGGTACTGTACGCCCGCGCCATGACCCGCGTTTGGGAGAAGATCGGCCGCCTCAAACAACTGCCCGGCCTCAACATCGCCGACTTCGGCACCCGGCGGCGGCACGGCTTTTTGTGGCAAGACTGGTGCGTGCAGGCCATGATCGAGGGTCTGGGCACGGCCTTTCTCGGCACCTCCAATTGTCTGATCGCCATGCGGCGCGAGGTCGAGGCGATCGGCACCAATGCGCACGAGCTGCCGATGGTCTACTGCGCGCTCGCCGCCAACGACCGGCAGCTGGCCGAAGCACCCTATAAAGTGTTGGCCGATTGGCAGGAGGACTACGACGGCAACCTGCGCGTCATGCTGCCCGACACCTACGGCACGCGAGGCTTTCTCGAGCGGGCACCGGACTGGGTCACGCATTGGACCGGCATGCGCATCAATTCCGGCGATCCCATCGCCGGCGGCGAGATCGCTGTCGACTGGTGGCGGCGGCGCGGCCAGGACCCGCGCCAGAAACTTGCCATCTTCTCGGACGGGCTCGACGTGGAATGGATCGAACAGATCCACCGGCACTTCCACGGCCGCATGCGGCTCGGTTACGGCTGGGGCACGCTGCTCACCAACGACTTCCGCGGTCTCGGGCCCGACAAGCGGCTCGACCCCTTTTCGATCGTCTGCAAGGTGATCTCGGCCAACGGGCGCCCGGCCGTAAAGCTGTCCGACAATGCCCTGAAGGCGATGGGCCCACCCCAGGAAGTCGAGCGCTACCGGCGTGTGTTCGGCACGGCCAAGCAGGCGAGCCTGCCCCTCGCCGTCTGACGGCCGGCGCGGCCGGGCTACAAGTGCCGCCTGCATAAAAACGCGCTTGCAGGATGGCCCTTGCCGGGCGACACCCAATCGCTGCGAGCCGCCGCGCCGTCAGGGCGATCGGGCCTCCTCGGCGCCGAGTTCGCCCAGCTTCGCCAGTAGGCTGGCGCGGTCCGCCGCAAACTCGCCGGCGATCCACCACGCCTCGAGCGCGCGCAACAGCGCCCCGACGCGCGGTCCCGCGGGCACGCCCAGCGCCATGACATCCTCGCCCGTCACCGCCAAAAGCGGCGCCTGCCATTGTTCTGCCAAAGCCCACAGGTCGCGCCAACCCCGATGCTCGGCGGGATCGGCGGAGCGCGCCCAGGCGAGCAGAAGCAGCCAACGGGAGGCCTCCCGCCCTTCACGGTAAAGCACGGCTTTGGCCCTGCCCTCGGCCATCCCGGCGGCAAACTTGGCCTTGCCGGTCTCGACCCGGGCAAGGCAGGCATATTGCTGAGTGGAGAGGCGCAGGCGGGCGCGCAGCGCGTCGGCATCCTCGTGGGTTTCGACGGCCAGCGCCGCGAGGCGGAGCAGGGGATCGGCGGCAAGGCCAAGGCCGGCCTCGAGCTCGGCGGCGCGCTCAAGCAGCAGGGGACGCGGCGCCTGGCCGAGCACCAAGGTGATCAGGCCATAGTCGAGCATCAGGCGCACCATCGCTGGCCCGCGCGGCGCCACGAGGAGGCGAAAGAACTCCTGGCGCACGCGCTCGCCCGACAGGCAGGCAAGCCCGGCGCGCTCGGCAACCGCGGCCTCGAGCCCCTGCCGATCGGGCGGGCCATCGGCGTATTCGGCGCCGAAGCGGAAAAAACGCAAAATGCGCAGGTAGTCCTCGCGAATGCGTTCGCCCGCATCGCCGATGAAGCGAACGCGGCGCTGGGCCAGGTCCGGCCAACCGCCCAGCGGATCGAACAGCGCGCCGTCCGCACCGCAGTAAAGGGCGTTGATCGTGAAGTCGCGCCGGCGCGCATCCGCTGCCCAGTCGGCGGTGAAGGCCACCTTGGCGTGCCGGCCGTAGGTCTCCACGTCCTCACGCAAGGTGGTGATCTCGTAGGGATGTCCCTCGGCGATGACCGTCACGGTCCCGTGCGCAAGTCCGGTCGCAATCGCCTTGAGGCCCGCGGCTTGCGCCGCCGCCATCACCGCCTCGGGCCGCGCCGGGGTCGCAAGGTCGACATCGCCAACGCTGCGCCCGAGCAAGGCGTCGCGAACCGCACCGCCCACCGCGCGCGCTTCATGGCCGTGCGCCGCCAAGGCGGCAAAGACCGCCTGCGTGGCCGCGCGCCTGAGCCAGGCGGCGTCGCGCAGAGAGGCGGGCGCGGGCGGTGCGGCGGCGGCGATCATTGAGCCTACTTGATCTGGCCGGGCTCGATGCGCCCGTCCTTGCCCATGTGCGGGGGGATGTAGACCTGGCCGGGACGGCCCCCCGAGGTCGAGCCGTAGAACACCAGGGTGGCCACGACCAGGAGCGCTCCCGCCACGAACAACCAGATCAGCGGCGCATCGCTGACCACCGCGCCCGCCGATGCGGCCCGGCGGGTCAGCAGCATGTAGGCGATGTACATGGCCATCGGCGTCAGGAAGAGCAGAATGTTCTCGATGACGACGCGGATCATCGCAACAACAATCTCTCGTATAGGTTTTTGAGGATGCCGGCCGTGGCACCCCAAATATATCGCCCCTGATAGGGCATGGCATAGAAGAAACGTTGCCCCCCGCGCCACTCGCGCGAGGCCCTTTGATGGTTGGCAGGGTTCATGAGGAAGGCGAGCGGCACCTCAAACACTTCCAGCACCTCGCGCGGGTCGAGCACGGCTTGGAACTGCGGCCGCACCAGGCCTACCACCGGGCTGATCTGAAAACCGGTGCCGGTGCGATAGCTGTCGAGGAAGCCCAAGGGCTCGACGTTGGCGGGCGGCAGTCCGATCTCCTCTCGGGCCTCCCGCAAGGCGCAGGCAACGGGCGTGGCGTCACCGGCTTCCAGTTTGCCGCCGGGAAAGGAAATCTGGCCGGGGTGACTGGGCATGTCGTGGGAGCGCTGCGTCAAGAGCACGGTCAGCTCCTCGCGCAGGACAATGGGGACGAGGACCGCGGCGGGCCTCGGCGCCGCCATCGCCGCCAACTCGCCTTTGAGCTCGGGGTTGAGGTCCCAATCGCTGGGGCCGTAGGCACGGCCGGTGCGCGCATCGAAGATCGCTGGCGAGGGCTCCGGCGCCAGGCCGCGCCGCGCCAGCTCGCGGAATTGCGTCTCGTTCAACGCTTGCCCGGCAGGGTCCCACGTCATGGCGCCGACCCACCGGCGACGGCAAACGGCAGCGCAAAGAAGGCGCCGCCGCTCCACAGGCCTAGGGGCGACCCCGTCTCGGCGGCCGCCATCGCCAGCTGCGCCAGGTCCCAAGCGATGGCGCGCGTCACTAAAGCCTCGAGGCGTCCGCGCACGCCGAGGTAGGGTTTGAGCCCGCCGCTGCCCGCTTCAAGCTCGAAGCGAAGGGGATGAGCGGGGCTCGCGGTGACGATGTCGTCAACGTTGGTGCGAAAGATGAGCTCTTGCGCTCTGCCCTGCCCGCGCACCTCCATCTCGACGGCGAGGAACGGTGCGTCCTTCACCGCCACGTCCACCTTCTCCGCGGGCGTCACCAGATAGTGTCGGCCGTCGGCATCCTTGCGCAGCACACTGGCAAACAACTTGACGAGGGCCGCGCGCCCAATTGGGCTTCCTCGGTAGTGCCACACCCCATCGGCGCCAATGGCCATGCCAATGTCGCCGCAGTAGGGCGGGTTCCACGCCTCCACGGGCGGCCGGCCCCGGCCGGCCTCCGCCTTGAGAAGCGCTTCCAGACCAAAGATGCGGTTGCTCGTATCCGCGGCCATGCTCAATCCGGAAAGCGCGGCAACGGCAGACCCGTGCTGGTGTCGGGCTTGGTTCGCGCCACGTTCATCATCATGGCGAGCAGACTGTAGTAGCCGACGATGCCGATGAGATCGATGAGGCCCGGCTCGCCAAAGGCATTGCGCGCTTGGGCGAAGGTCTCATCGCTCACGCTTTTGCGCCGCTGCAACTCGCTGGCAAACTCGTAGGCGGCCGCCTCGTCCGCGGCCATGGCCTGCGGCCGCCGCCCATCGGCGATCGCCGCGATGACGGCAGGGGCGAGCCCCGCTTCAAGCGCATACGTGTAATGATGCGACCATTCGAACTCCTGCGTCCATTCGCGCGCCGTCATCAAAATCACCATTTCGCTCACGCGTTTGGGAAGAACATTACGAAATCGTAAGTAGTCGCCCATGGCCTTCGCGCGCAGCATGACCTCGGGCGAGCGCACCATGACGGCGAACGGTCCGAGCAGGTCGTAACCACGCCCGGCCTTAAACTCCTCAGCCGCCAGCCTCTGCTCTTTGGTCATCTTTTCCGCCGTCATCGGCGGCAGCCGTTCCGCGTTCGCCATGAACTTTGCCGTCCTTTCCCTTGCCTTGGCCCAGATCCATCCGATTTGGCCGCCAAAGTTACCCCCCGGCCGGTGGCGGGCCGGGTGCCCATTATCTTGGCTCTTGCACCAATTGCCGCCAATCCCACCTGTTCATATTCTGACCATGTTTGCCAACACAGTTTCGCATTCCCCGCAGCCCAGCGTATAGTCAGGTCATGAGCATACTCACCCAAACCGACGAGGCCATCGTCGGTCGCATCGAAGCGGCCGGCGAGCGCATCCAACGCATCCAAAAAGCGGCCGCGGCCGTCATCTTCGGGCAGGAGCAGGTGATCGAGCGCACGCTTATCACCATCCTGTCCGGCGGCCACGCCCTCCTGATCGGCGTGCCCGGTCTAGCCAAGACCTTGTTGGTGGAGACCCTGGGCAAGGTACTCGGGCTCGATGCCAAGCGCATTCAGTTCACACCCGACCTCATGCCTTCCGACATCATCGGCGCCGAGCTCCTGGAAGACAGTGCCGCGGGACGGCGCCACTTCCGCTTCGTGAAGGGCCCGATCTTCGCCCAGCTGCTGATGGCCGACGAGATCAACCGCGCCAGCCCGAAGACCCAGTCGGCCCTGCTGCAGGCGATGCAGGAGCATCACGTCACGGTCGCCGGCCAGCGCCACGATGTGCCAACGCCCTTCCATGTGCTGGCCACGCAAAACCCGCTCGAACAGGAAGGCACCTACCCCTTGCCCGAAGCCCAGCTCGATCGCTTCCTGCTGCAGATCGACGTCGGCTATCCGGACCAGGGCGCCGAGCGGCGCATGCTGTTTGCCACCACCGGCACGGACGAACGCCGCATCGAGCAGATCCTGACGGGACAGGAGCTGTTGGGCATTCAGCGCCTCGTGCGCCAGCTGCCGGTTCCCGACAAGGTCGTCGAGGCGATCCTGAAGCTGACGCGATCGGCACGCCCAGGCACCGGCGCGGGTCAAGACACCGATCGGTTCGTCGCCTGGGGTCCCGGCCCGCGCGCCAGTCAGGCATTGATGCTCGCTGTGCGCGCCAAGGCATTGATCGATGGACGGCTGGCGCCCTCGGTCGACGACGTGATCCAACTTGCAGAGCCGGTATTGAAACATCGCATGGCTCTGACATTTGCGGCACGTGCAGAAGGAGAAACCGCCAGCGGCGTGATCGCGCGGCTGGCCGCAGCGCTGGAGTGAGCCAGAGTGGCCGCGCGGGGATCGCCGAAAACAGACGGCGCCGGCGTCAGCAGCGTGTTTGCCCTCGAAGGCGAGGCGCAAGCCGTCGCCGATCGCTTGCCCGAGCTCTTGCTCGATGCCTTGCGCGTGGCCAACACCGTGACGCACGGCATCCACGGCCGCCGTCGCGCCGGCACCGGCGAGACCTTTTGGCAATTCCGCCAGTTCATTCCCGCCAGCGACCCTGCGGCCGTGGTCGATTGGCGCCGTTCGGCCAGCTCGGATACCCTGTATGTCCGCGAGCGTGAGTGGGAGGCGGCCCATACCTTCTGGCTGTGGCCCGACGTCTCGCCCTCCATGGCCTTTCGCAGTCATCTCGCCCCGCTCAGCAAGCGCGATCGGGCCGTGGTCATGACGCTCGCCATGGCCGAGCTGCTGGTGCGTGCGGGCGAGCGCATCGCCCTGATCGGGCTCACGCAACCAATGGCGAGCCGCCGGGCGGCCTCGCGCATCGCCGAATCGTTGGCGACACACGAAAAGGACGCCGCCGTGCAGTCGAGCCTGCCGCCGCCGGTGCGGCTGTCGCGCTTTTCCAGCGCCCTGCTGTTTGGCGACTTCCTCGACCCGCCGAGCGCCATCGCCGAGCGCTTCAACGCCATGGCCGAGGGCGGCGTTGTCGGCCATGTCGTGCAAATTCTCGATCCCGCGGAAGAGACGTTGGCCTACCACGGCCGCATCGAGTTTCGCTCCCCGGAAACCAGCGACCGTTGGGTCGCCGACCGCGTGGAGACCCTGCGGCCGGCCTACCAACGCAAGCTCGCCGAGCATCGCGCCAGCCTTGAGGAGATCACGCGTCGCATCGGCTGGTCGTTCCTGGTGCATCATACCGACCGACCCGCCGCCGAGCCGCTTTTGACCCTGATCATGCGTCTGCAAGGCATGGCCAGCGACTACCGGTGGAAGCCGGATGCCGTCGTCGGCTTGGGGGCGAGGTCATGAGCTTTGGGCCGCTTGCCTTCTTGAGCCCATGGCTGCTGGCGGGACTGTTGGCGCTGCCCGTCATCTGGTGGCTGTTGCGCACCATCCCACCGCGCCCGCGCCGCCTGGCTTTTCCGCCGACGCGCATTCTGATGGGCGTGGAGAACCGCGAGCAGACCCCGGCGCAAACCCCCTGGTGGCTCACCCTGATCCGCATGCTGGCCGCGGGCCTCGTCATCCTGGCGCTGGCCGAACCGGTGCTCAACGCCAATCGCGAACGCGCGCTGACGGGGTCGGGACCGGTCATTATTGCCGTCGACAACACCTGGGCGGCCGCCGCGCACTGGGCCGAGCGCACGCGCGCCCTCGACCGCTTTATCGCCGAGGCCGAAGCGCAGAGCCGGCCCGTGATCATCGCGCCCACCGCCCAGGCGGGCAAAACCGCTACGCTAAAGGTCGAACCCCCGGCGGCCGCCCGCTCGACCGCGGCCGCCGTGCAGCCCCAGCCGTTTGCGCCCGATCGGCCGGCGACGGTGGCAGCCATCGCCAGGGCGCTCGCCGGTGCCCGCGATGCCAGCGCCGTCTGGTTGGCCGACGGCATCGACCATGATGACGGGGCACGCAGCTTTGCCGAGAAGCTAAAGGAGCTTGCGGGCGGTGGCCTGACGGTGATCGGCAACGCCGCAGGCCGCGAGGCGCTAGGCGCCACGGCGGGCGTCGGTGCCGGCGGCCGCCTCGATGCGCAGGTGCTGCGCGCCGAGGGCGGCGGCCGCGAGGGCATGCTGCACGCGCTCTCCGCCCGCGGCCAGCGCCTCGGCGAGACGCCCTTCAAGTTCGAGGCCGGCGACACGCGTGCGCTGGCAACCTTCGATCTGCCGCTGGAGCTCAGGAACCAGGTGACGCGCGTGGAGATCGCCGGCCAGCGCTCCGCCGCTGCCGTCAGCCTGCTCGATGCGCGCTCGCAGTGGCACCGGGTGGGTCTGGTGTCCGGCGCCTCGCGTGAGCAGGCCCAACCCCTATTGGCCCCGCTCTATTACATCGAACGGGCGCTGCAACCCTTCTCGGAAATCGCCAAAAGCGAAGACGCCAATCTCGAAACCTCGCTCGAGGCGCTGATCAAACGCAATATTTCCGTGCTCATGCTGGCCGACATCGGCACCCTGCCCGTCGAGATCAAGCAGCGGGTCGAGCAGTGGGTGAAAAAGGGCGGCGTGCTCGTGCGCTTCGCCGGCCCGCGGCTCGAGAAGGGCGGTGATGATCTTTTGCCCGTGGCCTTGCGCCTTGGCGGTCGCACGCTGGGCGGCGCCCTGTCATGGGCGACGCCGCAACCGCTTGCCCCCTTCACCGACGACACCCCCTTCGCGGGGCTGCCCGTTGCCGCCGAAGTCGTCGTCAACCGTCAGGTGCTGGCGGATCCGGCCGCTCTCGGCCCCGAGGTCAAAGTCTGGGCGCGTCTCAAGGACGGCACGCCGCTCGTTACCGCGGCGCGGCGCGGCGACGGGCAGGTGATCTTTTTCCACGTCACCGCCAACTCCGAGTGGTCGAACTTGCCGCTCTCGGGCCTGTTTGTGGAAATGCTGCGGCGCATCACCAGCCTCGGCCGGCTCGGCGGCGGCGAGGCCGCACAGTTGACCGGCGACCGGGAGAGCGATGCCCCCGCGACGGCCGAGGTCCTGGCCCCCCTGCAGGTACTCGACGGCTTCGGCTTGCTGCGCACGCCGCCACCGACGACCCAAGCGATCGCGGCCGCGAAGCTGGCAGACGCCAAGCCCAACGCCGACAATCCGCCGGGCTACTACGGGCCGGCTGGAACGCCGCGCGCGCTCAATTTGATCACCGCCAAGAGCCTATTGAAGCCGCTCCCCAGCCTGCCGCTCGGCGTCGAGCGGCGCGTCTATGAGGGCGATGCCGCCCAGCCCCTCAAGGCGCAGCTGCTGCTGGCCGCGCTCGCGCTGCTGTTCGCCGACATCGTGGCGGTCCTCCTGCTGCAGGGCCTCGCCCTCGGGGCGGGCCGGCGACTGTCGCGCGCCTCGAGCGCCGTCATCGTGCTGGCGTTCCTGGCCGCCGGCACGGCGGCGACGAGCCCACCCGCCGCCGCCCAGGGCGCCCCGACACGCGCGACGGGGGCCGACGCGCGCGCCATTGGCGCCACGGGCAAGGTCAGTTTCGGCTACGTCCTCACCGGCGACGGCGCCACCGACGAGGCCAGCCGCCAGGGCCTGATCGGCCTCAACAAGTTCCTGATCGCGCGCACGGCGGTGGAGCCGGGCGATCCTTTTGCCATCAACATCCAAAGCGATGAAATCACCTTCTATCCTCTGCTCTACTGGCCCGTCCTTGCCAACGCGCGCGCTTTGAACGAAGCGACGCTCGCCAAAATCGACGCCTACATGAAGCAAGGCGGCATGATCATCTTCGACACCAAGGACTACGGGCAGGGGATGCCGACCGGCTTTAATTTGCGCGGCGAGGCCGGCACACCGCTGCAGCGCCTGCTTGGCAACCTCGATATTCCGCGCCTCGAACCGGTTCCCGAACACCACGTCTTGACCAAGTCGTTTTATCTGTTGCGCTCGTTTCCGGGGCGCTGGGAGGGCGGACCCTTGTGGGTGGAGGCCGAGTCCCCGCGCGATAGCGATCAGGGCCGGCAGGCCCGCCGGGTCGACGGGGTAAGCTCGATCCTGGTCACCGGCAATGATTTCGCGGCGGCCTGGGCGCTGGATGATCGCAATCAGCCGCTCTATCCGGTCGTGCCGGGCGGCGAACGCCAGCGCGAAATGGCGTTCCGCACCGGCGTCAACATCGTGATGTATGCCTTGACCGGCAACTACAAGGCCGACCAAGTGCATGTGCCCGCACTGCTCGAACGGTTAGGACAGTGAGGCAATGAGCAGCTGGTCGATCGATTTCTCGCCAATGCTACCGGGCCCCTACTTCTGGGCCGCCGTCGTGCTGGCCGCTGCGCTGGCGCTCGTTCTCCTCCTGCGCCGCAACCGCGGCGCGGTTTTACGCGCCTTGTCGCTCGCCGCCCTGCTGCTGGCACTCGCCAACCCGACGCTGCGGCAGGAAGAGCGTGAGAGCCTTGCCAACATCGCCATCGTCGTCATCGACGAAAGCACGAGCCAGACCATCGCCGGCCGGCCCGAGCAAACTGCCGCCATCCGCAACGAGCTCGAAAACAAGCTGGCGGGCATCGCCAACCTGCAGGTGCGCTGGGTCTCCTCCTCGAAACCGACCGGGGACGCCGCCGCCGGCACCAATCTGTTCACCGACCTCAACAGCGCGCTGGCCAATACCCCGCCCGACCGGCTCGCCGGCGTCATCATGATCACCGACGGACAGGTGCACGACATTCCGAAATCGGCGCAAATGCTGGGCTTTGATGCCCCCGTGCACGCCCTTCTCACCGGTGTACCCGACGAGTTCGACCGGCGTATCGAGGTGCTGCGGGCTCCCCGCTACGGCATTGTCGGTCAGGCCCGCGACATCGAGGTGCGGGTGGTCGAAACCGGGCGCAAGGGCAAGGGCGGCGATCGCGTCACGCTCAAAGTCCGCCGCGAAGGCCGGCCCGACGAAACGCGCCCGACCACGATCGGTCGGCCGGTGCAAATTCAGATGCCGTTCCCGCACGCCGGGCAGAACATTGTCGAGATCGAGCTCGAAACGGCGCCCGGCGAGCTCACCGCCGCCAACAATCGGGTGGTGGTCGCGGCCGAAGGCGTGCGCGAGAACTTGCGCGTGCTCTTGGTTTCCGGCGAACCGCACGCCGGCGAGCGCGTCTGGCGCAACCTGCTCAAATCGGACGCCGCCGTCGATCTCGTGCACTTCACGATCCTGCGCCCGCCGCAAAAACAGGATGGCACGCCGATCCATCAGCTCTCGCTCATCGCTTTCCCGACGCGGGAACTGTTCTCCGAGAAGATCAAGGACTTCGACCTCATCATCTTCGATCGCTACCAGCACCGCGACATTCTCCAGCTGCTCTACTATGAGAATATCGCCCGCTATGTGGAGCAGGGCGGCGCGCTGCTGGTTGCCGCCGGCGACGACTTCGCGGGCCAGATGAGCCTGTCGCGCACGCCGCTGGCCACCGTGCTGCCGGCGACGCCGACCGGGCGCCTGCTCGAGCAGCCCTTCAAGGCGAAGTTATCGGTCGACGGACTAAAGCATCCCGTCACGCGCGGGCTGCCCGGCAGCAGCTCCAACGATGCCAACAAGGATCCGAGCTGGGGCCGTTGGTTCCGCCAGGTCGACGTGATCCCGGGCAAGGGGCGCACCGTCATGAACGGGGTGGACAATCATCCCCTGCTCGTTCTCGACCGCAAGGGACGCGGGCGCGTGGCGCTGCTGCTGTCCGACCATGCCTGGCTGTGGGCGCGCGGCTACGATGGCGGCGGTCCGCACACGGACCTGCTGCGCCGTCTCGCCCACTGGCTGATGAAGGAGCCGGACCTGGAAGAAGAGCGCCTGCTGGCCTCCTCCAAGGGCCTCAAGCTCACCATCGAGCGGCGCTCGATGGAGGAGAGCGTGCCCGAGGTCCAGGTGTCGGCACCCGGTGGCGAGACCTCCAATGTCACGCTCGACCCGGCGGCCCCGGGCGTGTGGCGCTCCACGATCGATGTAAAGACGCCGGGTCTTTACAAGCTGCAGACGTCCTCCCCCACCGGCCCGCTCACCGCCGTCGCCCTCACCGGCATCGAAGACGCGCGCGAAATGAGCGAAGTGACGGCCACCGATGAAAAGCTAAAGCCTCTGATCGAGGCGACGGGCGGCGGCACCTTCTGGACGCGCAGCGGCGGGCTCGCCGCCAGCCTAAACCCGAGCGCCGTCGAGGTGCCGCGCGTGTCCATGTTGGCCAACGCGCGCGTTTTGGCGGGCTCCGGTTGGCTCGGCCTCAAGGATCGCGAGGCCTACGTGACGCGCGGCGTCAAACTGATCCCGATGTTCACCGGCGCCCTGGCGCTGGCGGCCCTGCTGGCCTTCCTCGCGCTGGCCTGGTGGCGCGAGGGCCGCTGACCGACCCCCGCTCGGGCCAGGGCGGCCCACTGCCGCCCGCACAACGCTTTCTCACCCCTCCCCTGTGACGCCCCGCCACAGGCCCAACAACTCCCGCGGCGGCGCACACGCCGTGGCCCTCCCGCCCAGAAAGCGAATTATTTTTCTTTTCTTCGCCCTCTTATTGCCCTTTTTCAGAAAATATTTTTAGAAAGCCCCGAACTTCCGGCGGTCCTGCTGTGGAGGCGATCATGGTCCAACAGACGGCAACGGGCGAGAATGTCGCGCTGAGACCGCAGGCTCCCCGCATCAGCGAGGATTGGCTGGCCGTCGGCACCGGCCTCGTCATCTTCCTGCTCGCGCTCTGCCTGCTCGCCGGCATTGACCTGTTGGGATGGGCCACGGCGCCTCGAACTTGGGTCGAGGTCGGCAAGTCCGTGCGCCCGGCCTCGCCGGGCTATGGTGACTACGGCAGCTTCACCCTGCTGCTGGCCACCTATGGCTTTGTCCTGGCGTTGCTGAGCATCGGTGCTGCCCTCCTGGGTGTCGGCATCGTCAGGTTCGTGCTCGGCTTCAGCGTGATCTACTGGCTCTCCTACCTCGCCTGGGTGCTCGGCAACTACGCCTATATTGCCGTGACCACGCCGGCCGATATGCAGCGCCTAGCGATCGGCTGGTCGCTGCGGCTGACGGGCGAGTTCGGCTATCTGATCGCCCTGCTGTTGGGGCTCGCCATCGCCAACTTTGCCCCCCCTTTGGCGCGCTGGCTCGGCGAGGCGGCGCGGCCGGAGCTCTACATCAAGACCGCGATCGTCATTCTCGGGGGTTTTCTGGCCGTCAAGGCCGCCGAGCAACTGAGCCTTGCCTCGACCGTGATGGTGCGCGGGCTTGCCGCCATCGTCGAGGCCTATTTGATCTACTGGGCCGTGGTCTATTTCGTCGCCCGCAAGTGGTTCGGCTTTTCGCGCGAATGGGCGGCCCCGCTGGCTTCCGGCATCTCCATCTGCGGCGTCTCGGCCGCCATCGCCACCGCCGGGGCCATCCGCGCCCGCCCGCTAGTGCCGATCATGGTGTCGTCGCTGGTGGTGTTCTTTGCCATGGTGGAGCTGTTGATCCTGCCCTTCCTGGCGCGCAGCTTTCTCGCCGATCAGCCGCTGGTGGCCGCCGCCTGGATGGGGCTGGCGGTCAAGACGGATGGTGCCGCGGTGGCAAGCGGTGCCGTGACCGAGGCGCTGCTTTACGGCGACGCCGCCGCCCGGGGCGTCAAATGGAGCCCGGGCTGGGTGGTCGGCACCACCACCACCATCAAGGTCTTCATCGATATCTTCATCGGCGTATGGTCCTTCATTCTGGCTTATATCTGGACCCGCCACATCGAGCCGCGCCGCGCGGGCGATGAGCTGCGCTTCGGCGAAATCTGGGAGCGCTTTCCCAAATTCGTCCTGGGCTTCCTCGCCACCTTCTTGCTTGTGCTCGGCATCGGTCTCGCCTCGAGCCCGGCGGTCCTGAAGACGGTCGACGGCGCCATGGCGCAGGCCAACATCTTCCGACAGCTCTTCTTCTTATTCACCTTCTTCTCCATCGGGCTGATGTCCGATGTGCGCCAACTCTGGCAAGAGGGTATTGGCAAGTTGGCCGCGGTGTATGTGGTGTCGCTATTTGGGTTCGTGATCTGGGTTGGACTGCTGATCTCGTGGCTGTTTTTCTACGGCATCATGCCGCCACTCGCCGGCTGAACGGAGAGGATCCATGACTGAGCCCAACGAGCGCGCGCGCATCGGCAAAGAGCTGGCCAAAATGCAAGCCGAGCCGCTGCTCCCCATCGAAAAAAAGCTGCTGGCCTGGAGCCTGATCGTCGGCTTGGTGCTGCTCGCCATCTTGATCTGGACCGGCAATTCGGCGCTGACGCCTCAGCCCTAAGGGCCTTGCCCTGAGGCGCGGCGGCGCCCGCCCCCCCCGTGCCGTTCGCCCCCGGGCGCGGTTGCGCGCCCGCGCGCTAGGCCGCCGGTCGCGGAAAGGGCCGCAGTGCCGCCGTTGCCGTGGCGGTGGCAAGCCGGGTGCCATCGGGCAACCGGAGCAGGCCTTGCAAATGCGCGGTCGCGCTTCCCATGCGCAACACCTCGCCGCGGGCAATAACGCGACAGATCGGCGTCGGCCGCAGGTAACTGACGCAGACCTGCAGGGTCGGCACGAGGATGGCAAAGCGCTGGGAGATGCTTGCGGTGAACCCCATCGCATCGTCCAGCATGGCGCACACGAAACCGCCCTGCACATGCCCGGCAGGATTGGCAAATTCCGGCCGCGGGCTGAAGGCGACCTCGGCCCAAGCCTCCGCCACCGAGAAGGCCAAGAGCTCAAAACCGAGGTGGCGCGCACTGGGCGGCTGCCGAGCGGGGTCGCCAAGCAAGGCCTGGATCTCTTTGTCCGATAACCTCATGGGGGGGCAGTGTTGCCTTGCGCCGGCGGCGGTCGCACGGCAAATCACCGCGCCCGCGAGCCGCCACAACCCTGCCAGGGCCGACCGGGCCGGGTCGGCGAAACTGGGGCGGGCCGATCTTGCCGCTGCCGAAATTGCCTTCGCAACCCTTTGCGACTCGGCCTATCGTGCCGGGCCTTCCCAGCCTTGCCGTTGTGCGTGCCCCCTTTGCGCTTCGGAACGCAACCGCCATGCACCTGCTCTTTTCCATCATCTACGCGGCCCACGCCCACGGCACCCACCACAAGCTGGCGCTCGACGCGCTGCGCCGGCTCGAAGGCCCCGACCGGGAGGCGTGGCAAAGGCTATTTCTCAAGCACGCCGATCTCTACTTGGAAGGCTCCAAGGCACCGGACCAGGAGTTCAAGGACTTCAAGAACCACGTGCTGCACACGCGCGAGGACTACTGGGGCGGGGCACCGCAAAAGGTGATGAGCTGGTACCAGCACCTGGTGGAGGCGCTGTCGCAAGAGGACTGGCAGACGGCGGTCTACTGCGCCGGCGTTTTGAGCCACTACTACACCGACCCCTTGCATCCCTTCCACACCGGCCAGTCGGAGGCGGAAAACAATATTCACCGCGCGGTCGAGTGGAGCATCGCCAAGAGTTATGCGCAGCTGCGCGCCGAGGGGAACCGCGAATTTCCGCAACTGCCCGTCACCCTGAGCGAGGACGCCAACTGGCTGGTGACGCTGGTCTTGACGGGCGCCGAACGCGCCAACGCCAACTATGAGAAATTGATCGCCCACTATGACATCCAGCGCGGTGTGGTCGACCCTCCGGCCGGTCTCGATCCGATCGCCCGCCGCCTTATCGCCGAGCTGATCCGCTATGCCAGCGCTAGCTACGGCATTGTACTCGGCCGCGCCATCGGGGAAGCACACGTGCGTCCGCCGCAGGTACCGCTGGCGGCGGCGACGCTGTTGGCAACGCTCAAAGTGCCCTTCAAGCTGGTCGCGCGGCGTATCGCCGATCGGGCAGAGCGCCGCCAGATCGAGCGCAGCTACGATGAACTCACCGCCGTGGGCAAAGTCGAGCACACGCTGGGGGACCACGAGCGGGTCGTTCGCGATCTTTACGCCGAGGAGGTGCTGGCCAAGCGCAAGCCGCCGCCGTTAGCGTCACAGGTCTTTCCCTTCACGCCGCGCCCGCGCGTCGTCACGCACATCGAGCGCACCGCGACCGCCCGGCGCGCCGCGGCGGCGCACGATAATGTCGTGGCGTTCGCTGCCTTGCGGCCACCCGCGCTCAAGACCCCTGTCGGCGCCGACCAAAAGTCTCCCTCCCGCCCCAGCGCCGGTCTGTCGCTTCGCCTGCAACGGGTCACGGCCGCCGCGCCCCGGCGGCGAGCGCCCGCGTCGGCTGGCACGGCGCCGCCAGCGCGCCTGTCGCTCGACCAGGATGTGGTCATGGGTCCGTCGATCGGACCCAAGACGGCCGCGCGCCTTTATCCACACGGCATCAAGACGGTGCGCGACCTGATCAAGGCCGATCCGACGGCGCTGTCGGTGCTGATCGGGGCGCGCCACATCACCCCCGAAATCATCTCCGGTTGGCAGGATCAGGCCCGGCTCGTCTGCACACTACCCGGATTGGTGGGCACGCACGCGCAGCTCCTGGTCGGTGCGGGCTATACCAGCGCGCAAGCAATCGCCGCCGCGGCACCTGAAAAACTGTGCACCGACGTCATCAATTTTGCCCTGACCACCACGGGCCAACGCCTCCTGCGCCAGGCCGAGATGCCGGATCTGGAAAAGATCAAGGGCTGGCAGGAAACCGCGCGCAGCGTCCAGGCGGCCTAGCTGCGGGTGCAGCCGAGCCCGCCAAGGTGCAAGCTGCCTGTTGTTTGCGCCATCCTGCCCTGGCGCGGGCCGCGCGCTCAGGCGCGCCTGCTCCGTCTTCCCGCCTGCAGTCAAGGCGGCAACGTGCCTATCAAAACATGCCGAGGGCGAGGCGGGCTTCGTCGGACATGCGCGACTGATCCCAGGGCGGATCGAAGGTTAGCTTGACCGCGACCTGACCAACGCCGGCCACGCCGCCCACGGCATTCTCCACCCATATGGGCATTTCACCGGCCACCGGACAGCCAGGAGCGGTCAGGGTCATTTCCACCGCGACGTTGCGCGCATCATCGACGTCGATCTTGTAGATGAGGCCCAACTCATAAATATCGGCCGGGATTTCCGGGTCGTAGACGGTCTTGAGCGCACCGACGATATCCGCGGTCAGCTGCTCCAGTTCCTCGGGCGGGATCGATGAGCCCGGCGCGGCCGCAACCACTGTCGGCCCGGCTGTGGCCTCGAGCGGGGCCTGATCGCTTGCCTTAACCTTGGCCTCATCCATCGCACTACCCCTTGCTTATCGTCCTCGCCGGCGCCGCCTCAGGCGAAGAAATCATGCGCCTTGATCAGGGCCTCGGCCAGCGCGTCCACCTCGGCCTTGGTGTTGTACATGGCAAAGGAGGCCCGACAGGTGGCGGTCACGCCCAGCCGCTGCATCAACGGTTGGGCGCAGTGGTGGCCGGCGCGTACCGCCACCCCGGAGCGGTCGATAATGGTGGAAATGTCGTGCGGATGCAGGCCGTCGATGCCGAACGCGACGATGGCACCCTTGTCGGCGGCGGTGCCGTAGAGCTTGAGCCAATTGAGCCCGGACAGGCGCGCGTGTGCATAGTCCTTGAGCACGGCCTCGTGCCGACCAATATGCTCGCGCCCGACCTGCATCATGTAGTTAAGCGCGGCGCCCAGGCCGATCGCCTGCACGATGGGGGGTGTGCCGGCCTCGAACTTGTGCGGCGGCTGTCCATAAGTGATGGCGTCCTGCTGCACGCTCTCGATCATCTCGCCGCCCCCCATATAGGGCGGCATGGCATCGAGATGGCGGCGCTTGGCATAGAGCACGCCTATCCCCGACGGGCCGTACGTCTTGTGCCCGGTAAAGGCGTAAAAGTCGCAATCGAGATCGCGCACATCGACCGGCATGTGCACGGCTGCCTGGCTGCCGTCGACCAGCACCGGAATTGAGCGGGCGTGCGCGATCCTGACAACCTCCTTGATCGGCACGATGGTGCCCAGCACGTTCGACATGTGGGTGATGGCCACCATCTTGGTGCGCGGGCCGAGCAGGCTCTCGAAGCGATCGAGCAGAAATTCGCCCGTATCGCTGATCGGTGCCCACTTGATGACGGCACCGCACCGCTCGCGATGAAAATGCCAGGGCACGATATTGGAGTGATGCTCCATCACCGAAATGACAATTTCGTCGCCCTCGCCGATCGTCATGCCGCCGAACGAGCTCGCCACCAAGTTGATCGCCTCGGTGGCGTTGCGCGTAAAGATGATCTCCTCGGCAGTCGCGGCATTGAGAAAGCGCCGCACGGTCTCGCGTGCATCCTCGAAGCGGGCGGTCGCGGTGTTGGAAAGGTAGTGCAAGCCGCGATGCACATTGGCGTATTCCATCTTGTAGGCATGCTCGATGGCTTCCAGCACCGGACGCGGCTTCTGCGCCGAAGCCCCGTTGTCGAGATAGACGAGCGGCTTGCCGTAGACCTCACGGAAAAGAATGGGAAAATCCGTTCGGATGGTCTCGACGTCGTAGTTGACGCCGCCCTTGCGCTCGGCCCCCTTGATCATCGTGGTCATCTGCCTTCCTTCGCCGTTGCCAACGGCGCCAGCTCACGTGCTCAATTGCGCCAAGCGGCGCCGTGCCGCGGCCATCAGCGCGGGGCGCAGCGCCTCGGCGACCTTGTCGATCGCCTCACCGATGAAGCTTTCAATCAGTAGGGCGCGCGCTGCCTCGGCGGCAATGCCGCGGGCGCGGAAATAGAAAAGCAGATCCTCGTCGATCTCCGCCGAGGTCGACCCATGCCCACACACCACGTCGTCGGCGTTGATCTCAAGCTCGGGCTTGGAGTCGAATTCGGCATCCTGCGACAGCATCAGGACCTGCACCATCTGCTTGCCGTCGGTCTTCTGTGCATCGGGCCGCACGATCACCTTGCCCTGGAACACGCCACGGGCCCTATCCGCCAACACGCCCTTGAAGAGTTCACGACTTTCGCACCCACCCAGCGCATGGTCGATCACCAGCGTGGTGTCGATGTGTTCGCTGCCCCGCCCCAGAAAACATCCGGAGACGTCGGCCTTGGCTCCCTCACCGGCAAACCTCAAGTCGACGCCGTTGCGCACCAGACCGGTGGCGGCGGTGAACTGGAAGGCACGATAGCTCGCGCCGGCGGCAAGCGTGGGCCGCCAGGTCGCCAGATGGCTCTCGGCCTGCCCCGCGAGTGTCAGTTTGACGTGCGCCAGCTGGGCGCCCTCGGCAATGGCGAGTTCGCTTAAGGCGTTGCTCTGCCCGGCGGCGGCGCCAGGCAGCGTCAGATGCGCCTCGATCACGGTCGCGTGCGCGTTGGCGCCGATGCTAAGGAGATTGCGCGTGGTGACGAGGCGTGCCTCGGCGGCGCTGCGGATAAAGAGCAGCAGCAGCGGTTTGGCGAGTTTGGCGCCTTGGGCGATGTCGATCACCGCGCCATCGGTCATGAAGGCGGTATTGAGCGCCACCACGGCGTCCTGTTCGGCCGCCGCCAGGCGAGGAGCGTCGGCCGCGCCCTCGGGCTTGGCCAAACGCTCAGCCAGTGGCGCGAATTCGAGCCCGCCCAGCGTGGCTTGTGCCGACAGGCCCTGGGCATAGACGCCGTCGACGAACACCACACGATGGGCATCGAGCTCGGCGAACCCCTCAAGGGCGGTGTCGATTTGCGCGCGCGTGGGCAGCGCGCGCACGGCGCCGACCGCAATGGGCAGGGCGTCCTTGAGCGCCGCTCGCAGGTCGGTGTACTTCCAGGCCTCGAGCCGCCGATGCGGCAGGCCGAGCGCCGCAAAGGCTCCGATCGCCGCCCGGCGCGCCGCCGCCACGCCGGGGCCGCCCGGCAGCTGGGCCGCGGCCGCCTCGAAGTTCTGGGTGAACCCCTGCTCGGCCTTCGTCCTAGTTATGGCCACTGTCATCTCACGTTCACTTTTTTTTCTGGACCGTGGCGGCGCTCAAGCCGCCCGGCTTTGGAACTCGGCGTAACCCGTCTTTTCCAGTTCGAGCGCCAGCTCCTTGCCACCCGATTTCTGGATCTTGCCCGCGGCCATCACGTGCACACGGTCGGGTACGATGTAGTTCAGCAGGCGCTGATAGTGGGTGATGATCAGCATGGCGCGATCCTTGGATCGGAGGCGGTTCACGCCTTCCGACACCACCCGCACCGCATCGATATCGAGGCCGGAGTTGGTCTCATCCATCACGCACAGTGTCGGCTCCAGCATGGCCATCTGCAGGATTTCCATGCGCTTCTTCTCGCCGCCGGAGAACCCGACATTGAGCGGGCGCTTGAGCATGTCATCCGGCATGCCAAGGCGCGCGGCCTCGGCGCGCGCGCGCTTGAGAAACTCCGGGGTCGTGAACTCCTTCTCACCCCGCTGCTTGCGCAGGGAATTCACCGCCGTACGCAGGAACGTCATGGTGGCGACGCCCGGGATCTCCATCGGATACTGGAACGCCAGAAACACGCCCTTGGCCGCGCGCTCGTCGGGCTCCAGAGCCAACAGATTGTCGCCATTCCACAGAATGCTGCCATCCGTCACCTGGTAGCCGTCCCGCCCGGAAAGCACGTAGGCCAGCGTCGACTTGCCCGAGCCGTTCGGACCCATGATGGCGTGCACCTGACCTTTCGGCACCTCAAGGCTCACGCCGTCGAGGATCAGCTTGTCTTCATCGGACAGCTTGACGCGTAAATTTTCGATCTTGAGCATTACCTTGGCCTTCTCCACCAGCAACGGTGACGGGGCGGCGCCCGCCCCACACCTCAAGCCTTGTCGGGACTAATTTGCGATACCTCGATCTCCGCGGGATACAGCACCCCCATCCATTCGCAGGAGTTGGCCGCGCCATGCCCGTTCTTGTTGAATTCGACCAGAAACGCTTCGTTGGTTCCGAAGGTCTCGACCACGGTGCCAACGTCGCCCGGGCGCAAGACGAAGCCAGGGCTTGTCTTCGATAGGGCATTGCGCCGCTTGCATTCGCTCTCGTCCATCCCGCGCGTTACTCGGGCCAGCACCATCGCCGACATCATCTCAGCCGCATCACGCATCTGCCGTCTCCTCGAACAATCCGCGCGGCCTACCCACCGCCCGGCTCCACCGCGAACTACTTGAAGCTTTTGCCGGCCGGTTGACCCGCCCCGTGCCACCCTTCTTGTTAAAAACTGTGCCAACGCCAACTCTCCTCTCCACACCGGCAACCATGGCAAACGGCGGCCGCGGGCCGGCGAAGCCGGCTCATCCGACCGAGCCCTCCAGCGATATGCCGATCAGCTTCTGCGTCTCGGCCATGAATTCCATCGGCAGCTGCTGCAGCACATCGCGCACAAAGCCGTTGACGATCAGCGCCACCGCCTCCTCCTCGCTCAAGCCGCGCTGCCTGCAATAGAACAGCTTGTCGTCGGAGATTTTCGAGGTGGTCGCTTCGTGCTCGAAATGCGATGAGGCGTTCTTCGCCTCGATATACGGCACCGTGTGGGCGCCGCAGCGATCGCCGATCAGAAGCGAATCGCAGTTGGTGAAGTTGCGCGCGCCCTTGGCCTTGCGGTGGGCCGAGACCAGCCCACGATAGGTATTTTGCGAATGGCCCGCCGCGATGCCCTTGGAGATGATGCGGCTGGAGGTGTTGGCGCCAAGGTGCAGCATCTTGGTGCCGCTATCGACCTGCTGATAGCCGTTGGAAACGGCGATCGAATAGAACTCGCCGCGCGCGCCGTCGCCACGCAGGATGCAGCTTGGGTACTTCCAGGTAATCGCCGATCCCGTCTCCACCTGGGTCCAGGAAATCTTGGAATTGCGGCCGCGGCAGTCGCCACGCTTGGTGACGAAGTTGTAAATGCCGCCCTTGCCGTCCTTGTCGCCCGGATACCAGTTTTGCACGGTCGAGTACTTGATCTCCGCATCGTCCAAGGCGATGAGCTCGACGACGGCGGCGTGCAGCTGATGCTCATCGCGCATCGGCGCCGTGCATCCCTCCAGATAAGAAACGTAGGCGCCCTTCTCGGCGATGATCAAGGTGCGCTCGAACTGGCCGGTTTGCTTCTCGTTGATCCGGAAGTAGGTGGATAGCTCCATCGGGCAGCGCACACCCTCAGGGACGTAGACGAATGACCCGTCGGAGAACACCGCCGAGTTGAGCGCCGCATAAAAATTGTCCGACTGCGGCACAACCGAGCCCAAATACTTCTGCACCAGTTGCGGGTGCTCGCGCAGGGCCTCCGAAATCGAGCAGAAGATCACGCCGGCCTTGGCCAGCTCCGCCTTGAAGGTCGTCACCACCGAGATGCTGTCGAACACGGCGTCGACGGCCACGCGCGCGCCTTTGACCCCGGCCAGAATCTCGCGCTCCTTGAGCGGAATGCCGAGCCTCTCGTAGGTGCGCAAGAGTTCGGGATCCACCTCCGCCAGGCTCTTTGGTCCTTCGCTCGACTTTGGCGCCGAATAGTAGTGCAAATTTTGGAAATCGATTTTGGGATAGCGCACGTTGGCCCAGGTCGGCTCGGTCATGGTCTTCCAACGCCGATAGGCCTCCAGACGCCACTCCAGCATCCAGCCCGGTTCGCCCTTCTTGCGCGAAATGAAGCGCACGGTCTCCTCGTCGAGGCCCTTGGGAGCCTTCACCGACTCGATCGTCGTTTCGAAACCGTACTTGTATTGGTCGACGTCGATTCTCGCACCTGATCGATCGTCTGTTGAACAGCTGGCATTGCGGTCTCCGCTAAGCTCACAATCCTCTTACAGCCAGGCTCAGGCCACCTTGCGATCGCGCGCCTTGACCCTTGCGAGATGGCGTTTGGCCTGCCCCTCGGCGAGCCGGCGCAATGCCGCAAGGCAGGCGTCGATCTCAACCTCGCTACTCGTGCGTCCGCTGCTGACGCGCAGGGCCGAACTGCGCAAAGCTGGCGCCGCCTGCATGGCCTCCAGCACATGGCTGCGCGCAACCTTGCCCGAGGAGCATGCCGACCCGGAGCTCACCGCCACCCCATCCAAATCAAGGGCGATCAGCGCCGTCTCGGCGGCAATGCCCGGCAGCGCGAAGCAGGTCGTATTGGCGAGCCGGGGCACCGCGTCGCCGAAGATCACCGCTTCCGAGCTGAGGCTGCGCAGGCCGGCCTCGAAGCGCCGCTGCAAGTGCCAACTCCGCGCGGCGACCTCGTCCTGTTCAGCTATGGCCGCCGCGAGCGCGGCCGCAAGGCCGGCAATGGCGGCGATGTTCTCCGTGCCCGAGCGCTGCCGCCGCTCCTGGCCGCCGCCGCGCAGCAGCGGCTCGCAAGCAAGATCGTCGCTGCTAAAGACCACGGCACCGACGCCCTTGGGACCGCCGAGCTTGTGCCCGGAGAGGAAGAGCACGCCGCGGCCGATGGCGTTGACGTCAAGGACGATGCGCCCCGCCGCCTGCACCGCGTCGCACACCCAGATCGCCCGCGCCGCTGCCAACAAGCCGGCAATCGGCGCCAACGGCTGCAGCACGCCGGTCTCGTTGTTGGCGGCCTGCAGGGCCACCAGCGTCGTCCCGGCACCATGCCGCGCCACCGCCGCAGCCAGGCGCCGCTCCAGCCATGCCAAGTCCACGACGCCGTCGCCATCGACGGGGATGCGCTCGACCCGCCCGGCGGCAAAGCGATGCCCCTCCAGGACGCAAGCGTGCTCGCTCGCCCCGACCAGCAGCAGCTCGACAGCCGCCTCGCTTGCGGCGCCTCCCCCGTTGGGCCTCAGCAGCCAATTGGCGGCCTCCGTCGCCCCCGAGGTAAAATAGACGCGGCGTGGATCGGCCCCGAGGCAGCCGGCAATTTGCTCGCGCGCGCCTTCCATCAGCGCGCGGGCCCGACGCCCTTCGGCGTGGGGCGAGGACGCATTGCCAACGCAATCGAGCGCCGCCAGCATGGCGGCGCGCGCCTCAGGGCGCAACGGCGCCGTTGCGTTCCAGTCGAGATAGGTCCGCGGCCCGCTCATTTTGCAGCAATCCGCAGCGCTTGATCGCCGACCCGCTTGGCCTGCTTGGCCGCGGGAATGCCGTCGATCACCTCGGCCAAGGTGATGCTGTCGAGGAACGCTAAAATCTGTTCGCCAAGCGCGTCCCATAGGCCGTGGGTGAGGCAGCGCTGGCCCGTCACGCAGGGCGTGGCATCCTCGCCGTGGCAACGCGTCATGCGCACGCCTTCCTCGACCGCGGCCATGATCTCGGCCACGCTGATGCTGGCCGCCGGCCGGCCCAAGCGATAGCCACCCGAGCGGCCGCGCGCGCTTTCCACTAGCTGGGCGCGCCGCAGCTTGACGAACAGCTGCTCCAGGTAGGCCAGTGAGATCTGTTGGCGTTCCGCGATCGACGAAAGCGGCAGCGCGTCGCCGGCGCCGAATTTGGCGAGGTCGGCCATGGCCATGACGGCGTAGCGACCCTTGGTATTCAACTCCACGACAGCAACTCCACGGCTGCAGGTGCCTGCCTCGCCCCCCTTTGGTCGCTTCTTCTTGCGTTGGCCACCCCCGGCTGTGCTATGACACGGCCCATGAGCAGTTCCCGCACGAGGGGCACGCCCTCCAGCTCTTTCGAACTGTTCTAAACTTCATGGATATATGGAAATTCCGAGCACGCAAGTCAAGTTTATTTGCGGCTCCTGGCGGCGCTGCCCACAGCCTCGTCCCCACGCTATCCCCTAGCCCCCGCGAGAGTGTAGTCACCGATGCCTGAGCTGATCATCAACGGGCCCGCCGGACGCCTCGAAGCCCGCTATCACCACGAGGCGGGCAGCAACAGCCCGATCGCCCTCATCCTGCATCCGCATCCCCAGTTCGGCGGCACGATGAACAACCAGGTGGTCTATGCCCTCTACTATCTGTTCGTGGAGCGGGGATTTTCGGTGTTGCGCTTTAATTTCCGCGGGGTGGGGCGCAGCCAAGGCTATTTCGACAACGGACCGGGCGAACTTTCCGACGCAGCCTCCGCGCTCGACTGGCTGCAGCTGCAAAATCCCAACTCGCGCTCCTGCTGGATCGCCGGGGTGTCCTTCGGCACCTGGATTGCCATGCAGCTCTTGATGCGGCGGCCCGAGATCGACGGCTTCATCTGCGTGGCGCCGCCGGCCAACCTTTATGACTACAGTTTCCTGGCGCCGTGCCCGTCCTCGGGTTTGTTCGTGAACGGCGAGCGCGATCGCGTCGTACCCTCGGCTTCGGTGGCCGAGCTGGCAGCCAAGACCAAGGTACAAAAGGGCGTGAAGATCGAACACGCCGTGGTGCCCGAGGCCAATCACTTCTTCCAAGACAAAATCGAAGAGCTCATAAAAGTCACCGGCGTTTATGTCGATCGCCGGATCGTCGAGCTCGAGCAGGAACGCAAGGAATAGCCGGCCGCGCTTGCCGGATCGCGCGACCTTCGAGGGCCCGCCCCGGCGCGCGTCGCGCGCGGTCTCAGGCGGAGGGGCCCCTTTGCGGCGACGGCGCGCCGCGGGCAACGACACCACCCGACAGCGGCGCTGGCACCCCCGTCGTGCCGGGAAAGCTGATCGGCAGGCCCTTCAGGGAACGCACCGCAAGGTAGGCCCACGCCTCAGCCTCCATCGCATCCCCGTCGACGCCGGTCGCCTCGGCCGGGGCGACCGCGGCCTCGACCCGCCCCGCCAGCATCGCCATCAAGGTCTTGTTGCGACGACCGCCACCCGAGACGACCCATAGCCGGGGTTGCTCGGGAAAATGCTCGCGGGCGCGGGCGATGCTCTCAACCGTGAAGGCCGTCAGCGTCGCCGCACCGTCGGCGTCGCTGAGCCCAGCGACGGGGTCGAGGCCGAAGGCATTGCGATCGAGCGACTTGGGTGGCGGCTCGCCGAAATAGGCATGGCGCAGGTAGCCGGTGACGACGTCCGCGTGCGCACGCCCCGCCGCGGCTAGCTCACCGTTGTGGTCGCGAGCCAGACCTTGCCGGCGCTGCATCCAATCATCGATCAGGGCATTGCCAGGCCCGGTATCGAACGCCAACAATTCGCCCGCCGCGCCGATCCAGGTGACGTTGGCAACTCCGCCGATGTTGACGATCACCACCGGCTTGCTCTGCCGCGCCATCAGCGCACCATGATAGGCCGGGGCGAGTGGGGCGCCTTGGCCACCGGCCGCCACATCTGCCGCGCGCAAGTCATAGACCACGTCAACCGAGAGCCGCCGCGCCAAGCCGGCGCCATCGCCAAGCTGTACCGTCAGGCCTCGCTCGGGCGCGTGCAGCACGGTGTGGCCGTGAAAGCCCGCGACGTCGATTTGCGCCGCCGCCAGGCCTGCCTCCGCAAGAAAGCGCGCGGCCGCCTCGGCATGCAATTGCGTCAGTTCGGCCTCGACGGCGGCCAAGCTGCCGGGACGCTCATGCCGACCGGCAAGGCCGGCCGCCGCGCCGATCGCGGCGCCCAGGCGCTGGCGGAACGCCTCGGCGTATGGGTAGGTGGCGGAGGGCCCGCGGGTGGCGCGCTCGGCCCCGTCGGTCTCGATCAGGGCGACATCGATGCCGTCCATCGAGGTGCCGCTCATCAGGCCGATCGCGCGCATCATTTTAGCCATCGCGGGCTCCCGTAGCATCTTCCACTCGCCTTAATCGCCTGAAACGTGTAGGCGGTGCGTACGCCATCGCTAGCAGCCCTTTGAACCCGCCGCAGGCCTATGCGCAAATACCAATCGGACTTTCTGCAAACGCTCGATGAGCGCGGCTACATCCACCAGTGCTCCGACTTCGACGGCCTCGATCGCCTGGCGGCGGCCGGCGAGGTCATCGCCTACGTCGGCTATGACTGCACCGCACCTTCGCTGCACATCGGCCACCTGATCTCGATCATGATGCTCACCTGGCTGCAGCGGACCGGCGGCAAGCCCATTGCCCTGATGGGCGGCGGCACCACCCGGGTCGGCGACCCGTCCGGCAAGGACGAGACGCGGCGCATCCTTCCCATCGAGACGATCGAAAGCAACAAGGAAGCCATCAAAGGCGTGTTCGCTCGCTTCTTGCAATTCGGCGGCGGCGCGACCGCGGCGCTGATGCTCGACAACGCCGAGTGGCTGGCACCGCTCAACTATATCGAGTTCCTGCGCGATGTGGGGCGACATTTCTCGGTCAATCGCATGCTGACCATGGATTCGGCTAAACTTCGCCTGGAGCGGGACCAGGAGCTGTCCTTCATCGAATTCAACTACATGCTGTTGCAGGCCTACGATTTCGTCGAACAGGCCAAACGCTACGGCTGCAACCTGCAGATGGGCGGCTCGGACCAGTGGGGCAACATCGTCACGGGCATTGATCTCGGCCGCCGCATGGGCACCCACCAACTTCATGCCCTGACCTGCCCGCTACTCACCACCGCCTCGGGCGCCAAGATGGGCAAGACCGCGGCGGGCGCGGTGTGGCTCAATCGAGACATGCTTGCCGTTTACGACTACTGGCAGTTCTGGCGCAATACCGAGGACGGCGACGTTGAGCGTTTCCTCAAACTGTTCACGTTTCTGCCCTTGGCCGAGATCGCCAAGTTGGCGGCGCTCAAGGGTGCGCTGATCAACGAGGCCAAGAAGGTGCTTGCCACCGAGGCAACCGCCCTGCTGCATGGCCGCGCTGCCGCCGAAGCCGCGGCAAAAACCGCCCAGGAGACGTTTGAGAAGGGCACGACCAGCCAGGGCCTGCCAACCGTCGAGATCGCTCAAGCCGAACTCGCCGCCGGGTTCGGCGTGCTGGCGGCGTTTGTGAAGTCGGGGCTCGTCAAATCCAACGGCGAGGCGCGGCGCCAGATCGAGGGCGGCGGGCTGCGCGTCAACGACACCCCCTTGAGTGACGTCAATGGCAAACTCACGCCTGCGGACCTGGCCGACGGCGTCATCAAGCTTTCGCTCGGCCGCAAGCGCCATGTGCTGCTAAAGGCGGTCTAGCCTGCCGGCGCTCAGGGCCGATCAGGGCCGAGCACGACGGCTCGGCACCCTGGTCTGGCGCCTTTAAGCGCTTGCCCCGTCGAGCTCATCGGTTGCGGCCTTGTCGAGTTGAAGCCTGATCCCGGTCGTCAACTCCTCGAGCTGGGCCATGCTGGTGGCGCTGGCGATCGGCGCCGTCACGGCCGGACGGTCGCGCAGCCAGGCAAGGGCCACCTGACCGGGTTTGGCATTGCAGCGCGCCGCCACCGCATCCAGCGCCTTGAGGATGCGGCGACCCCGGTCGTTGAGGTAGCTCGCCATGCGACCGCCGCGCGGGCTTTTAGAAAAGTCGGCCTCCGAACGGTACTTGCCGGTGAGGAAACCGGCAGCCAGGGCGTAGTAGGGGATGACGCCGACGTTCTCGCGCACACACAAGGCCGCGAGCGCGCTCTCGAATGGGGCGCGATCGGATAGGTTGTAGAGCGGCTGCAGGGTCTGATAGCGCGGCAGCTTATGGCTGGCGCTGGTCTTGAGGGCTGCCGCCAGTCGCGGCGCCTCGTAGTTCGACGCCCCGATGGCGCGCACTTTGCCTTGTTCGATCAGCCGCTGATAGGCGCCGAGCGTCTCCTCCAGGGGAGCCTCCGTGTCGTCGCTGTGCGACTGGTAAAGATCGATATAGTCGGTCTGCAAGCGATTGAGCGAGTCCTCCACCCGCGCCATGATATAGGGCCGGCGCAGGCCCTGGCCGATGTCGGGCATTTCCATGCCGACCTTGGTGGCGATCACCACCTTGCTTCTGTTGCCGCGCGCCTTCAGCCAGTTGCCGATGATGGTTTCGGATTCGCCGCCTTTATGGCCCGGCACCCATTTGGAGTAAACGTCGGCGGTATCGATGCAGTTAAAGCCGGCCGCGACGAAACCGTCGAGCAGCTTGAAGGAGGTCGCCGCGTCCGCCGTCCAGCCCAACACGTTGCCGCCGAAAATCAGCGGCGCAATCTCAAGCCCCGAATTTCCCAATTTACGCTTGTCCATATTTCTCCCCGTGCGAGGCACGCTGCCGCCACGATCATGCCGCTGCCAACGCCGCGACCGCGGCGCGCGCAACTATGGCACGTCGCGCGCCCGCAACAAAAGTCGCGTCTGGCGCCGTCTGGCGCCGCCCCTTCGCTTGCGCTAGCGCTTCTTGGCGGACGCCGCCGGCTCGCCCTCGGCCGACCAGCCGCCGCCGATTTCGGGCTGCACCCGAGCCTCGAAGCCATTGTTGGAGGTTGCCGCCGCCGGTGCACTTGAAGCGCGCGGGGCGGGTTCGCTGCGCCCTTGCGGCCTGTCGCGCGGCACGATGCGTTGCGTGTCGGGCGCCATCTGCATGATCTCGCGCGTCACGCCGGGTGTAATCACGGAGAACGGATTGACGATGATCTGCGGCGCGCTCATCGAGCCTTGAATGGCGAACGTCATCGCAAACACCCCATCGCCGCGCGGCCCCGTCAACAAGGGACCGAACAGCGGCAGGCCGCGAAACATCGTATTGAGCCCCGCCAGCGGCGTGAAGGTGCCGCCAACATTGAGATTTTGCGAGCGGAAATCGATCTTGCCGCGCATGTTGGCACTGAGCACTGGCCCGTCGAGCCGGGCCTCGTTGAGAAGAAACTGCCCGTGCCCGACGGAGAAGGGCACGCGCAGCGTCTCAAAGGCGAATTGCTCGCGCACGATGCCGCGTTTCTCGGCCGATCCGATCGGCCGCACGGCGCCGTCGGCCTGCTGCACCAGCAGATCGCCGCCGACGGCATCGCCGAGCAAGACGAAATTCTTGGCCCATAGCGTGCCGGTGCGCTGGGCCACGCCCGAGCCTTCGAGGTTGACCTCGAGGTTCATGCTGCCGCCGACCGCGCTGGTATAGAACCCAACCAGCTTGAACAGCTGCCCGGCATCGTTGGCCTCGGCCCGCAGCAGCCGCGCTTGCCCGGGCTCGGGACGCAGCACGGCGGCGAAGGCCTTATTGCCCTCGAGGACACCGCGCGCGTCGAGCGCCGTCAGCTTGTTGTTGCGCTTTTGCAGCCACACCTTGACGTTGCGCAGCGCACCGTCGTTATAGCCGACCACGGTATCGATCTCGGCGCGAAGATCCAGGCCCGGGCGCACCTTGCTGTCGCGGTCGTGGATGCCGGCGACATCAAAGAACGATTGAAACAGATCCCTGCCGTCATAGCGCGGCCCTTTGGCCGTCACCTCCCAAACCCCGTCGGGGCGCATCTTGCCGTGCGCCTGTAGGCTGGTGATGACGTTGATCGAGAAATTGGGGAAACGATACTCGCGGACGCGGTGATCCGGCCCCACGCCCATCCAGCCCTCGATCGCCACGTTGTCGCCAACCAGCTGCACGTTCATCAGCTCGATCGGATGCGTCGTGCCGTTCCTGACGATATCGCACTGGAATGTGCTGGAGCGTCCCTTGGGCTTCTTCCAGGCGATGCTGTCGAGCACGATCTCGGCGTTGGCCAGGTCGGCGCGTAGATGCACGCGCTGCTCGTTTTGCGCATCGCGTGCGACCGTGATTTCGGCGGCGACCTCGCCCTGCACGATATCGTTGATGTCGAGGCCGAGCTGCGTGCGATCGTTGGCATCGAGGCTGGTCGTAAGCGTGAGCGGCGGCTGCTTGTCCAGCGGCACGCCAAACACATGCTGCCAGTTGGCCTTGATCGGCACGCCCTTGATCAGCATGTCGCCGCGCGCCTCCACGGCCGTACCTGTCAGCTCCAAGGCGATATTGGCACCGTGCACGTCGTAGGGCGGAAAGATTTGCGGCAGGCGCCCATCGCTGATGCGCGCCTTGCCGTCGATTTTCAGGTCGGCGGCTGCCACGGCGTGCTGCAGGGGAAGCGCTAGCGAAAGCTGGGCCTCGAGTTTGCCGTCGACCGTCGCCGGGTTGAGCCCGCTGTCCTGCAGAACATTGAATGGTTCCTGCGCCAGCATCTCCAGGGCCAATGACAACGGCCCCTGCGCTTTGGCCGTGATGTGGCCGGTGCGCGGCAGGGGCTCTTGCATGTCGACGCTGAAGTTGCCCTTGACGCCGATGCGGCGCCCGTCGCTGGCAACAAAGGCGCCCTCGGGTGCCGAGACCTCAAAGGTATGACCGTCGAGACGCGCCAGCGCGCGCGGCAGTTCCAGCGCCGGCCAGCGATCGCTCAAGGCGAGCGCCAGGTCGCTGCCCACCAGGGTGAGCGAGACGCGGTCCGCCGCGCTCTGGCGCCCCGAACGCTCCCCGCCCGGGGCCCCATCACCGGAGGTCAGCTTGAAGGAGCCACCCTGCAGCTGCCCGCGCACCAGGCGCTGGCCGATCCAGGCGCGGGTCTGCGGCGCCAGCGCCGCGGGCCATAGTGCCTTGAAGGTCTTTTCCGGCATGGCGCCGATCTTGCCTTCGAGGCGCGCGACCGGCGCGCCGCCCATGCCGGCAACGTCGCCTTCTGCGGTAACTTCGGCGCCGCCGGCCCGCAGCAAAAATTCGCTGAGCACGACCCGGCCACGCTCGGGTGCCAGAAAGCCGTGCGCCGACCAATCGTCGATCGGCAGGCGCTCGTGCGCGGGCAGCTCGGCGCCAATCCAGCCACCCTCGGATTTGAGTGCGAAGGCCCAGGCGGGACCTTCCGGTGCGCGCGCGTCGTGCGCCACGCTGCCGGCGAACTGCACGCGACTGTCGCCCCACACCAGCACCGAGGGCGCAATCTCGAAGCGGCGCGTGTCGCTCTGGTAGGAGATCTCCAAATGCCCGCCGTCGATTGCAAACGGTGTTTCCGCCAGCCAGGGCAGCGCCACCGTTCCCGGAGCCGCGTCGATGCCGATCCGGCCCCCTAAGATGTCGCCGTCGCTCGAGAGGTCGAGGTAGGCCTCTGCCCACACCGGCAAATCGAAACCTTCGAGCCCGGCCAGATGCGGCAAGGTGCGCGCCAAGCCGCGCGGCACCAGGTTCTGCACCGAGACGGCAAGCTGCAGGGTTCCGGTCTTCTCGGCCTCAAAGGTGCGGAAGTTGAGGTTCCACGGCCCGGCTAGGGATTCGACCTTGGCACGCCCGGCGATCGAACTGCGGCTGCGGCGATGGTCGAGATCAACGTCGAGTTCCGGCAGGCGCCAAATGCTCTTGCGGCTGCCGTTGTCGACGATGAGGGTGGCCGAGCGCAATCCAACCTCGCGCAAATAGGCCGTCACGTATTCGCGCCGGCGCGCCCGCGCCGAGGCCTCCGACAGCATCTTGACGAGATCGATGCGGCCGAGGCCACCGTCGCTGAGCCCCGTGGCGCTGGCCGAGGCGGTCGATTTGCTGCCCGCCCCTTTGGGCTTGTCGGCCTCGGCCGCCTCGGCGGGCGCAGAGAACTGCAGCGACAGTTTCCCGTCCTCGCCCAGGTAGAGCAGAAGCCGTGGCGAGATCAGATCGACGCTTTCGGGTGCGATCCGCCCCTGCAACAGTGCCCGGCGGCTGATGGAAAACGTCGCCGAGGGCGCCACCGCCAAGGGCGCATTGCTGCTGTCGGCGATGCGTACGTTGCTGAGTTCGAATTCCAGCTGATGGCGATCATTGAGCCGCGCGGCGACGTTGTCGATCTCAACCCCGAAACCCGCCAGCTCCTCGGCAATCGCGCGCTGCAGCGGCTCGACCAGAAATGCCAACGGCACCGGCCCGTGCAACAGCCGCGCGTAGAACAGGCCGCCCGCCAACGCCAGCACGAGCGTGGTGATGATGAACGCCTTGGCCAGCAGCAGGGCGCCGCCGCGCCAGGGCTGCACCGCCGCCGGCGGCCGCTTGGTCAACGTGCGTGTGGTCGGGCGGATAGTGGTTTCCACCACCCGCTTCGCCCCTTGCCCGCCCGTCCTCTTCACGACGCTCCCTCAATCATGTGGCGCCGAGCCGATCGCTCGTTGCCGAGCGACAAGCAAAGAACTGGCCGCAGTCAGCGGCGCGTCATACGCAACCCCACGCTTGATACCAACAAAGCGAGGCAAAAAGGACGAAAGGAAGGCGCCTCAAGCGGCGCGGCCCCAATTCGGGCCGAGCCGTACTCCGTTTTAAGTTTGCGGCTGCGGTTCCAGGCCCCCGGGGCCCGGCTCCGGTCGCGACGGACGCATCTTGCCGGCCGCTGGCACCGCCGGCCCAGCCGGCCCTTTCGATTCCTCGTCGTCGTTTGCACGCACGATTTTTTCGCCGCGCATCAGCGCGTTCACTTCCTCGCCGCTGATGGTCTCGTATTCCATCAGCGCCTGAGTGATCGCCTCAAGTTTGTCGCGGTTGCCGCCGAGCACCTCGCGCGCCTTGCGCTCGCCCTCCGTGACAATGCGGCGGATCTCTTCATCGATCAGCCTGGCCGTGTCCTCGGACATGTTCTGACGCTGCGTGATGGCGTGGCCGAGAAACACCTCTTGCTGGTTCTCGTTATAGCGCAGTGGACCCAATTTGTCGCTCATGCCCCACTCGGTCACCATGCGCCGGGCGAGTTCGGTCGCCTGCATGATATCGCTGGAGGCACCGGTATTGAGGTGGTCCTCGCCGTACACGAGCTGCTCGGCCACCCTGCCGCCGAACATGGTGGCAATGCGCGCCTCGCACCACTGCTTGGAATAGGAGAGCTTATCGCGCTCGGGCAGGCTCATGGTCACGCCAAGGGCGCGCCCGCGCGGAATAATGGTGACCTTGTGCAGGGGATCGTTGCCCGGCACCAGCAGATTGACGAGCGCGTGGCCGCCTTCGTGATAGGCGGTGGCGAGCTTTTCCTCTTCGGTCATGATCATGGAGCGCCGTTCCGCCCCCATCATCACCTTGTCCTTGCTGTCCTCGAACTCGGCCTGCGTCACCAGCCGCTTGTTGCGCCGCGCCGCCAACAGCGCCGCCTCGTTCACCAGGTTGGCGAGGTCGGCACCGGAAAAGCCGGGCGTGCCGCGGGCGATGATCTTGGGATCGACGTCGGGGGCCAACGGGACTTTGCGCATGTGCACGCGCAGGATCTTCTCACGTCCGCCCACGTCGGGATTGGGCACCGTAACCTGCCGGTCGAAGCGACCGGGACGCAGCAACGCCGGATCGAGCACGTCGGGGCGGTTGGTGGCCGCGAGGATAATGATGCCCTCATTGGCCTCAAAGCCGTCCATCTCAACCAGCAGCTGATTGAGGGTCTGCTCGCGCTCGTCGTTGCCGCCGCCGAGGCCAGCGCCACGGTGGCGACCGACCGCGTCGATCTCGTCGATGAAAATAATGCAAGGGGCGTTCTTCTTTGCCTGGTCGAACATGTCGCGCACGCGCGAGGCGCCCACGCCCACGAACATCTCGACGAAATCGGAGCCCGAAATCGTGAAGAAGGGCACGTTGGCTTCCCCGGCCACGGCCCGCGCGATCAGCGTCTTGCCGGTCCCAGGGGGCCCGACGAGCAACGCGCCACGCGGAATGCGTCCACCAAGGCGTTGGAATTTTTGCGGATCGCGAAGAAACTCGACAATTTCCTGCAGATCGGACTTGGCCTCGTCGACCCCGGCCACGTCCTCAAACGTCACCCGGCCGTGCCGCTCGGTCAAAAGTTTGGCCTTCGACTTGCCAAATCCCATGGCCCGGCCGCCGCCCGACTGCATTTGGCGCATAAAAAACACCCACACGCCAATCAGCAGCAGCATCGGGAACCAATTCACCAGCACGCCCAGGATGGAGGGCACGTCCTCCTCGGGCGGCTTGGCGGTAATCTTCACGCCTTTTTTGGTCAGGCGCTCGACCAGGTTGGGGTCGTCGGGCGCTACCGTCGTGAAATTGCTGCTCTTGTCGCGGAAGGAACCGGTGATGCGATGCTTGGCGATCGTCACTTCCGACACGCTGCCGCTGTCGACGCCGGCCAGAAACTCCGAATAGCTGATTTCGTTACCGCGGCGACCTTGGCTCGGATTCTGGAACAGGTTGAAGAGAGCCATCAACAACAGGACGATCACGACCCAGATGGCAAGGTTCCGGAAATTCGAGTTCATCGAGTATCCTTGATGGCCTGGGACGCCAAACCGCCGCCGCGATCCCAGCTGTTGCGCGCTGCCGGCATGATCCCCGGGCCCGTGCACTTTAACATAGGAGCCTCTTACTACTTTGCCAAGTTTAGGCTCCCGCCAGCGATTTTGCGGGGGGGCCTGCCCCGAAATGGGGAAGGTTGCGGCGCCAAGGCGAGCGGGGGGGCGCCGACGCTTATGGGCGGGCAGGACCAGGCGATCTTTGCGCTTGTCCGCCGGCCCCGTCGCCCGCCGGGCCGCCCAAGGCGGCAAAGGTCGCCGAAACCAAGCCACCAGCGCAGGGGAAGGCAAGACTTGGGACGGCGAAGAGCGCGGCCTCCTTCCAGAAGCCCGGCAAGGCGCGCAGGGTGCCCGATGGCACGCCGCTGGGCAGCGAAACCTGGCGGCGCAGGGCCGCAAGCCCCGTTTGGCCCAGGGCGCGCACGGCGACCGGAAAGCCAAGCTTAGGCCCTGCCGTCACCCAAAAGCGGCCATCCCAGAGCGCCCGCTCGCCGGGCGCCAGGGCGAGTTCCGGCCATGGCCGGCGACCAGGCTCGCGCTCGAGCACAATCGTGCCGCGCGCGGCGCGGATCGCCGTCCGCGCCAAGGTCCACCGCCCCGCGGCGTCGGGGGTGGCAAGCGTTTCGGCGAGCGCCTCCAGCTTGGCCAGCGGTACGGGACCGCCGGCCCCTCCCACCGCAGCGATACCCTTGCCCAACACCCGCACTTGCAGTTCGCTTGGTAGTGCACGCCAGGCGCGGGCATCGAGGCTGATGAACCCGCAGGGGTCGACGCGGTAGCGACCAGCATCGGCCGCGCAAAACTGTGCGAGCGCCCAGTCGAGGGCCGCGCGCGCCCGCTGCAAGCGGCGCGCGCTCAGCGCCAGGCTGGGCCCGGTCAGCCCCAATTGGGTGAAGGTATCGCCAGCCGCGCGCCATCGGCCCCGCTCGAAGATGAGGGCCGCATTGCTCTCATCTTCCAACCAGGGCACGCCGCGCGCCTCAAGGGCGGCCCTGAGGCACGCCTTGGCGACACCCAGGAGCGGTCGCGCCAGCACGATTTCCCCCTTACCCGGTAGCATCGGGGCCTCGAGCGGTAGCAATGGCGCCATGGCGGCGAGCCCGTCGAGACCGCTGCCGCGCGCCAAGCGCATCAACAGCGTCTCGGCTTGATCGTCGGCGGTGTGGGCGGTCATCAGCACGCTGAGGCCGGTGCCGGCCATGAACTCCACCAGCAAACGGTAGCGCGCGGCGCGCGCGGCCGCCTGCACCCCGGTTTTTGGCTTGGCCCCGGCCCACGGCAAGATGGCGTGGCGAAACCCGAGCCCCGCGGCCATCTGCGCCACCCATTCAGCCTCCGCGCCTGAGCGCTGGCGCAGGCCGTGATCGACGGTGAGCACAAAGATGTCGGCCGGGGATTGTCCGGTCTGGCCCAGCCACTCCGCAAACAGCACCATGAGCGCGGTACTGTCGCTGCCGCCGGAGACGGCGAGCGCCACGCCGGCGGCGGGCTTGCCGATGAGGCTGCCAAACAGGCCATCGAGCTCAGGGCGCAGGTTCGAACGATCAACCGAAGTCATGGGCCTCATGCCCGCCAACGCAGCCTCTTTGGCGGCCGCCGTCGGCAGTGTCGCTGGGCGGCGCCGTCACGGCGAACCGGAGGCGCCGACCGGAAGTCCCAGGGACTTTAGCAAGCGCGGGGCCAAGGCGCGAGCCACGCGCTCGGCGCCAAAGGCGCTCAAATGGTCATCGTCGCTATAGAGCGGACGTAGCCCATCGGCGACCGCACAGGTTGCCCCGTCGCACAAGACGGTATGGGGATAGAGCACCAGGGCGCCGCCGGCCGCGGCAACGTCGGCGAGTGCGGCCAGCACCAGGCGCTGGCGGCGCTCGAAGTCACGGCGCCAGACCGGCGGCAACTCGGACAGCCCGCGGAGTGCGCGCACCAGGGTTGCTGGCACATTGTACTCAAGTTCGGGCACCGGGCCGACGAGCACGACGTGCTGGGCGTGCGGGGCGAGCTGATCGAGCGTCCGCATCAGGGCCTCGGCGAGGCCGATGACTTGGCCGTTTGCGGCATCGACAATGCGGCCGGCCTCCCCGCCGTCGCCGGGCGAGCGCACGTCGGAAGAAAAGTTGGCCCAGCGACCAGCGACCACGACCAGCTTCGGCTTGTGCTTGGCGACCGCAGCCAAGACGCGGGTGACAAAGTTTTCGCAATCGCCATCGACCTTGGGTCCCAACAAGGACACCCCTTTGAGGGGCGGACAGTGGGGCATGCTGATGAGCAGCGCCGACTTGAGATCGTGCGAGCGCAACAACTCCTGCGCCAATTCCGGTGCCAGCGCACCTGCGTGCGAATCGCCCCAGATGACCAAATCGGATCCGTCGCCCTGCGCCTTGTGCCAGCGGCAGGCCGTGGCCCCGGTCGGGGCGTCGCCGAGCCAAGTCGCATCCCTGCTGCAGGCAGGCCGGGACTTGGTGGCCGCGTGCAGCTGGCTCACGGACTGACGAGCCGGCGCGCTCAACGTCCACAGGCTCGCGCGATCGGTGCGCAGCAGCAGGCCCAGCCCGACAACGGCGGCGCAGCCGGCACCAATCGCCGTCATGGTCGCGGCGTTGGAAAGCGCGCTGCCGGCGCGGAACGGCTTTTCGACGAACCGCCACAGGAGCTGGGCCGCAAAGAGGACGCCGATCAAAATCGCGACCTGCTCGACGCCGTTCAGCGCTCGGGCCACGCACATGCGCCAAAAAACGATGACCGGCCAATGCAGAAGATAGATCGCATACGATAGGCGCCCGATCGCCACCGCGGTCCTCGTCGACAAAAGGCCGTGCACCGGGCCTTCGCCGGCGGCGCCCGACAGGATGACGGCCGCGGCGGCCGCAACCGGCCCGAGCATCATCCAGGTCGAGGTTTCCGGTCCGTCCAGCAGGGCCACGCTGGCGGCGATGCCGCCCAACCCTGCCAACCCCAGGAGCGTGGGGTGGGGGACCTTAACCTGATAGGCCTCCGCGCAGGCGATCAGGGCTCCCGCACCAAGCTCCCAGAAGCGCGCCATCGGCATGTAAAAGGCATGGCGTGCGCGGAACCAACCCACCACCACGCACCAGGCCAGCGACAGGGCCACAAGATAGGCCAGGATGCGCGCCGGAGCCTGCCCCGCGCGCACGACGAGCACGCCCAAGAGCAGCGGGAACAGCAGATAGAACTGCTCTTCCAAGCTGAGCGACCAGGTATGCAGGAGCGGTCGGTAGTGGGCGGCGTCGGCAAAGTAGTTGGTGCGGTCGTGAAAAAAGACGTTGGCCGCCGAGACCAAGCTCGCCAAGGCACTGCCGGCAAACTCCCGCGTCTCGGATGGCGAAAGGACGATCGAGCCGACGAGCAGCGTCCCGAGCAGCGTCACAATCAGCGCCGGCAGGATGCGGCGCGCGCGACGCAGGTAGAAAGCTTGGAGCGAAAAGCGCCGCTCATCGATCTCGAGCAAAACGCCGCGCGTGATAACGAAGCCCGAGATCACGAAAAACACGTCGACGCCGACGAAACCGCCACGGGAGCCCGCAAGGCCCAGATGGAAAGCAAAGATGGCAAGCACGGCGAGCGCGCGTAGGCCATCGACGTCGGGCCGATAGGCCTCGCGTGCCCACGCCGTATCGCTGCTGGTCCCCATCACAGGCCGCAGAGCACGCGCGCTGCCCCCCGGTGTGCGAAGCTATCGTGCGGTCCTCAGCAACCCGCCTTCTTTTGTTCGGCCTGAGCGCTCGTCTTCACGTGCGGGGGTGCGCTCGGGTATTTGCTCGCCAACTCGTTGAAGGACGAGCAGGCCGCATCCTTCTGTCCCAAACGCTGCAGCGACATGGCAAGCCTGAGGAGGCTCTCCGGCGCTTTGGCGTTGCGGCCATAGGTCTGGTAGCCCTTGAGGAAGGCGCCGGCGGCGGAACGATACTGCCCGCGCACAAACAGCGACTCTCCCAGCCAATACTGCGCATTGCCGGCGAGCGGATCGCTGGGAAAACGCTGCAGGAAATCTTCGAAGGCGGCTTCGGCCGCCCCGTAGTCGCGCTGCAGCAGATACCCGTAGGCCGTCTCATACAGCTGTTTGGGCGCCACATCCCCCTCCGGCGCGCCACCGCCGGGGAAGGGCGCCGCCGCCGCGATCGCTCCGCCAACTGACGGCGCCGCCATGGCCGGCGGCGCGCCGGGTTGGCTCAAGAGCTGATCGATATCGTCGCGCTGACCTTGACCACCGGGCGATACCGTGACCGCGCCGAAGCCCGCACGCCCTGGCGGCGGGGGGCCCGCCTCACCGACACGCGCCCCCTTCGCTGGCTCGGCATTGGCAAAGGTGGAGGAGGGCGCCAAAGCGCCACTGCGGCCGGCCAGGGCGCGCATTTGTTCTTGCAGAGTCTCAAGCTGCGCGGCGAGAGCCTGAAGTTGCGTTTCGAGGCTGTCGAGGCGCCCGGCATCGGCGGCGTTGAGCGCCGCGGCGGCGCCGGCATTGCCGCGCCCGGGCATGCTCGCGCCGACCGGGGCCGGCGCGCCTTTGGCCAACAACTCCAGGGTGCCAACGACCACCTGCATGTCGACCAGCTGTTCCTCGAGCTGCTCAACGCGCTGGCGCAGCGCCGCCTCCCCCGATTGCCCACCGTCCCGCGGCGCGGCAGCCTTCGGCGTCGGCTGGGGCGCGGGCAGCGGCCGCTGCACGGGGGGGCCCTGTTGGGCGACGACCGGCGCCGTTGCCAACAGTGCGGCCATCGCCGCACCAAACACCGCCGTCCATCCGATGCCATAACGTCTCATGCTGGCTCGCATTGCCCCGCCTCGCATTGAAGCTCCGCCGCCCTCTTCAACACGCCTTCCAGGCAGGAGCAAGACCGCCGCCCAGAACCCCCGCCTAAAACGCCCCGAGAACACCCGCTTAGAACACTTGCTTTAGAACGCTTGCTTTAGAACGCTTGGGCGGAAGATTGGCGCCTTGGTGCCGGGGCCGCGTCGGCCTTGCGCGCGGTGCCGGGAGCGGCCGCCGGCGCGGGCGCGCCGGGTCTGACGACCGTCACCGCGCGCCGGTTCTGAGCGGCGCACAGGGAACCCGTGCAGTCGGCAACGGTCTGGTTGCGGCCGAAGGCCGTGACGCGAATGCGATCGGTGGCAACACCGAGCTCGATTAGCCTCTGGCGCACGGCGTCGGCGCGTTGGCGCGACAGGGCCATGTTGTCGTCGCCGGTGCCCGAGTTCATCGGCGTGGCCTTCCACGATGATGATGAGCCCGGGCTTGCGCTTGAGCCAATAGGCCTGCGACTCGATGGCGGCACGCGCGCGCGCGCTGAGCTCGGCACTGCGGTCAGCAAAAAAGACACGGTCCCCAACGCTCGTGCGGAAGTCGCGGCCGATCCCGGCCGCCATCACGTCTGGCACACCGAGCTGCATGCGCTCCTCGGCGGACCCCAAAGACGGACACCCAAAGGCTATCGTGCCGGCCAAAACGAAGGCGAGGCCGAGCGCTCGACCGCATGGCATGTGGCGTGTTCCCCCACGCTTGATGCATCACGGCCACACTGCGCCCGCATTGGGGCCAAAATTTGATGAGCAGGTGGCGCGGGCAAGGCCGCCGGAGCCGCGCCCTCCGGGGGGTTCGGCGCCAAGCGCCGGCCACGCTGGCCTAGGACCGCGCCTCGGCGCGTCCGTTGAGGACCGTCTGGGCTCGCCGGTTCTGCGACCAACAGGAGATGTCGTTGCACACCGCCACCGGACGCTCCTTACCATAGGAGATCGTGCGGATGCGGCCGGCGTTGATGCCATGGCGGGCCAGGAAGTCGCGCACCGTCTGGGCCCGTCGGGCGCCAAGGGCGATATTGTATTCACGCGTGCCGCGTTCGTCGGCGTGACCCTCGATCGTGATCGAATACTGGGAATATTGCTGCAGCCATCGCGCCTGATTCGTCAGCGTTTGCTGGGCCTCGGGCGACAAATCCGTGCTGTCGGTGGAAAAGTACACGATATCGCCGACATTGACCGCAAAGTCGCGCGAGGATCCCGGCGTTGCCGGGCTGTTGCGCCCGAGTTCGCTCTCGGGCTTGGGGGTATTCGAGCAGGCCGCCAGCAGCAGTGCCACAGCGACGGCCGCCACCACCGGGCCACCCGCTCTGTGCCACTTCGACAGCTGCATGCCGTCCCCCTTGTTTTTGCGGCAAACGGCGTTTCCACCGCACGCCGACTTCGATCCGGTTGCAATATCTAGCGAAAGCTTCGTTCAAAAATGTGTCCGCCGTGGCGCCTGTCGGTGAAACGTGGTTCGGCGGCGTGAGACAACCGGGCGCGGGGGGTTTTCCCCACAATACACAGCCAAGCAACCTCTAAAACAACCAGGGCCGTAGCAAGGCAGACAACCTGCCGCGCTACAGCCCCAATCCTGCGATTCGTCTGCCAAAGGGCAGCGATCGCTCCGGCTCAACGAGCGACGTCTTGCACGCTCGCGCCCAGCTTCATCGGTGTATGCTCTACTTCTTTCCGGCATGCGCCGAGAGCGACAGCAGCGATGACAGCTGCGAGAACGATAGCGCCCTTCATGCTTCTTCTCCTAAGGTCTCTTAGAGAGTTGGTGTTAACGCGCTACCTGAGAAACCGGTACATCAGCCCCTAACTTCATGGGGACATGCTCTACCTCGCGGCGGCATGCGCCGAGAGCAACCGCGGCGACAACTGCCGCGAGTACGATCACGCTTTTTACGTTCATGGTCTTCTCTCCTACACGTTCGGCAATCGCATCACTTCGCTACCGGTGCATAACGCTTAGATCAAGAACGCAGCTGCTTTTGCCAAGGTTTTCCACGGTCGTTGATGCGAAAATGCCACTGGATTTGTGGTGCCCAGGACAGACTAGAGGCCCAGTTTGAAGCGCCGAAGTTTGCCCTGATGCAACCGTGCCGCGCTAAGGCCTACAACAACACCAATTTGGTTAAGGTCGCGTAAAGCACCGTTCAGTTTCGCTGGGGCGACCAGGCCGGATCCGAGCTGAAGGTCGGCGTCAGCATTTCGCGCTCGTTGTAGCCGGTGAGATCGATGGAAAAGAGTCGCGGCCCGCCGGCGCCGCGGCCCTCGCGGAAGAACGCCAGCACGCGCCCGTTCGGCGCCCAGGTCGGCCCCTCGTTGTGGAAGCCCTCCGTCAAGGTGCGCTCGCCCGAGCCATCGGGACGCATCACCCCGATCAGGAAGCTTCCCGCGGATTGCTTGGTGAATGCGATCAGATCGCCGCGCGGCGACCACACCGGCGTCGAGTAGCGTCCCTCGCCGAAGCTGATGCGGTGTTGCCCGGAGCCGTCGGCATTCATGACGTAGAGCTGCTGGGAGCCATCGCGATCCGATTCGAACACGATGCGCCGCCCGTCCGGGCTGTAGCAGGGACCGGTGTCGATCGAATTGGATTGGGTCAGACGGCGCGACTGACGCGAGCGCAGGTCCATTTCCACGATCGAAGAGGCGCCGCCCTCGCCGATGCTCATGATGATTCGCTGGCCATCGGGAGAAAAGCGCGGCGCGAAGGTCATGCCGGGGAAGTTGCCGACCAGCTCGCGTCGTCCGCTTTCCAGGTTGAGCAGAAAAACCCGGGGCTGATCGCCGGTGTATTGCAGGAAGGTCACTTCGTGCGAGCTTGGGCTAAAGCGCGGCGTCAACACCAATTCCCGACCCTGGCTCAAAAGACGCACATTGGCGCCGTCTTGGTCCATGATGGCCAGGCGCTTGTTGCGGTGATCCTTGGGCCCGGTCTCGTCGATGAAGACGATTTGGGTGTCGAAGTAGCCTTTCTCCCCGGTCAAGCGCTCATAGATCTGATCGGCGATCAAATGGCCGAGGCGCCGCCCTTCGCCCGACCCAACGGCGAGCCGCTGTCCGGCCAGCTGGCGCCCGGAAAGGACGTCCCAGAGCCGAAATTCGGCAGCCAGCTTGCCGTCGCCCGCACGTCCGGCACGGCCGACCACCAGCGCCTGGGCATTGATGGCGCGCCAATCGGAAAAGCGTGGGGTGGCATTGTGGTCGGTCAGTCGCTGGATGAACAATTCGCGATTGAGCGGCTGAAACAAACCCGAGCGCTCGAGGTCGGCGGCCACCACGTTGGAGAGCTCGACGGCAAAGCGCGCATCCTCGCCCGCAAACTCCGGGATCGCGATCGGAATGGGCTTCAGGGTGCCCTGGGTGATGTCGACCTCGAGGGGCCCGCTGCCGCGCTGGGGCGGCGCTTGGAAGCCGCGCTGCTGCGCCTCGGCGGCACCGCCGGCGAGGGCCAGCAGCAGCGACCAGGCCAGGACGGACCGGGCCAGCAGCGCTCCGGCCAACCGCGCCAGCCCCAGCGACGCGTGCGGCTGTAGCCATTGCCAGCGCCGACGGCCCGTGCGGGCAGCCGCCATCTCACCCACGGCAGGGACGAGGACGGCGGCGGGCGCCGGCCGTGGGGGGGAAGCAGGCATGTCCATCACAAGTGACCTTCCCGTGGGCTTGCTGAGGTGATTCGGTCGGCCGATAGTACGGGTTCGCGGCTAGAACATGTCGCGGGGATCGAAATTGAGAACAATATCCTTCCAGAAGTCGTATTTGGCGGGCGGCAGACTAAAGGGCTCGCAAGCCTGCACGGCGCGCAAGGCACTATCCCGTACCGCCAGGAAGTAGGGGGTGTTCTGCGGGTTCATGATCTGCGGCTCGCCCGCCAATCTGCCATCGGGATTGAAGCGCAAGCGCAGCTTGACCTGGGTGTTCTGCGCGGACTCCCCGCCACCCAGGACGTTCCACTTCGACTGCACGCAGGACTTTATGATTTGCGCCAGAATGGCGAGCTCACTGGCCGAGAGCTGCTGATCGCGCCCCTCCGGGGCGCCCAGCACCGGGCCCTTGTTGAGGGTCTTTGCCTGCTCGTCGAGCGGCACTGAGGGTCGCGGCGCCCCCTTATCCGGCATCTTGTTGAGCAAGGCCGAAATCTTTTCCGCATCGAATTTCTTTTTTGCTTCCGCCTCCTTGCGCCGCTTTTCCTCCTCACGCTTCTTCTTCAATTCGGCTTCTTTGCGCCGTTTCTCGTCTTCTTGCTTCTTCTTCAGCTCGGCCTGCTTGCGCTCTTCCTCTTCCTGCCGTCGCTTGTCCTCGGCCTTTTTGGTCTCCTCTTCGAGCTTCTTTTTTTCCTCTTCCAGCTTCCTCTTCTCCTCTTCGACCTGGCGCTTTTCCTCCTCGAGTTTCTTCTGCTCCTCGGCCTGACGCTGCTGCTCCTTCAGCATCTCATCGAGTTTTCTTTGTTCCTCGAGCGCCGGCAGCGGCGGCACGGCGGCGGGCTCGGGCGGCACGGCCGCCAGCTTTTCGGCGAGTGCATCCTTCGGCGGCTCAGCCTTCGGCGGCTCGGCTTTCTGCGGCTCGGCCTTGGGCGGTTCCGCTTTGGGCGGCGGCTCGGGCATGGGCGGCTCGGGCTTTGGCTCTTCCTTGGCAGGGGCTACCGGCTCGGGCGCGGGGGGAGGCGGGGCCGCGGCGACCGGGGTGGGCTTCGGCGCCTCCTTCTTGGCCACGTCCGGCCGCGGGCTTTCCTTGGGTTGGGCCTGTAGCTGCTTGGCCGTCCTCGACCCCAGTCGCAGCTTGGTCACCTCGCCGGGCGTCACAAAGTCGATGGCAACCGGCTCCGGTTCGGCCACGTGCAAGGGTGCCAGCGTCTGGATGTTGAGCACCGCCCAGCCGAGAACCGCCGCATGCAGACACAGGGAGATGATCAGCCCGAAGTGCACGCTCCCGTTTCGAACCCCTTGCCAAGTTCTGCTTAAATCTTACCTGCGCCCAGCCGGACCAGGCCCCTGCTCGATGTCCTCCGGTCCGCTGACAAAGGTGAATTTCTTGAAACCACCCTCGCGCACGGCGCTGATCACCTCTGACACGCGCCCGTACACGAGTTGCCGATCGCCGCGGAACAGCACCGGATCATCCTCGCCGCTCTTGGCGGTCGCCTTCAGCTTCACGATCAGCTGGGACACATCCAGCGATTCTTCTGAGGAACCTAAGAAGATTTTGCCTGTGCGATCAACGGTGACGGTCAGCGGATCTTTGTTGAGATTGAGCGATTGCCCCTTCGCCGCCGGCAGATCGACGGGCAGGCCCGACAGCAGCAGTGGTGCCGTGACCATGAAGACGATGAGCAGCACCAGCATGACGTCGACGAATGGCGTGACGTTGATTTCGTGCATGGGTGTGTGACCGCGAGCGCGGCCACGCCGGCCACCCTTGGCTCGTCCGGTCTTGAGACTGACGCCCATTGGCTTTTCCCTTAGGTGCGCACGTCGATTTGGCGCGACACGATCGCGGAGAACTCGTCGGCGAAGGCCTCGAGCCGCTGGCTGAGCGCGGAGGAGTCGGCGGCAAACTTATTGTAAAAGACGACGGCCGGGATCGCCGCCAGCAGTCCCAAGGCCGTGGCAAACAGGGCCTCGGCGATGCCAGGCGCCACCACCGCCAGGTTGGTGTTCTTGGAGACGGCAATGGCCTGGAAGCTCGTCATAATGCCCCACACGGTACCGAACAGGCCGACGAACGGGGCCGTCGAGCCGACCGTGGCCAGGAACAGCAGGCGGCGGTCGAGCTGCTCCATCTCGCGGCTGATGGTGACGTCCATCACCTTTTCGACGCGGAGCTGGATGCCGCCCAAGGCCCGGATGTTGCCTTCAACCGAACGCTTCCACTCGCGCATGGCGGCCACGAACAGCGATGCCATCGAGAAAGTGCGACCGTGCGCGACGCTGCTATAAAGTTCCTCTAGCGACTGTCCGGACCAGAACATCTGCTCGAATCGGTCGGCCTCGCGCCGGGCACGGCGAAAGGCGAACACCTTTTCGACAATGATGGCCCAGGCCCACACCGAGGCCGCCAATAGGCCCAGCATCACGACTTTGACGACGGGGTGCGCCGTCATAAACAGCTCCAGAAAGGAGAATCCACCGCCTGCAGCCGGCTTTAACATATCAAGGGGATTCATGGTGTTGTCCGTCTCACGTGACCGCTCAGTGCTGTGGCAGGGGCCGAGCGCTCAGGGGTAGCGACAAGTACCATCCGCGGCCGCCAATGCTGGCGACGCCCCGCCCTCCTTCACATGTCCATTGCGTACCCGTTTCCCGCCCGCCGGACCAGGGGCCATACTGGCGCCCAATGTGACGGGAATTGGGCCCGCCGCGCCAGCACCACGCCGCCGGCGCGCGTGCGGGCGTGCCTTAAGCCGGCGGCAAGACCATTTGCGTTTGCATGACGACGGCGCACAGCTTGCCGGCCTGCGACTTGATGGTCGTCTGCCAAACCTGGGTGGTGCGGCCGCGGTGCAGCGGCACCGATTCGGCCGTCACTTCCGTGTCGACCGCGGCTGCGCCGAGGAAATTGGTTTTCGATTCGATCGTCGTCGTGCGCGCGTTGGGCGGCAGGTTGACGACCGTGCCGATGGCGCCCAGCGTGTCCGCGAGCGCCATGTAAGCGCCGCCGTGGCACAGGCCTCCCGAGGTGCACAGGTCCGGCCGCACCCGCATGCTGGCAACGATTTTATCCTTGCTCGCCTCTAGGATCTTGATGCCCATGAGACCCGGAAACAGGGGCGCCATGTGCTTCTGGAAGTCCTCGGCAGCCAGCATTGCGGCGTCTCCTCTTGCGGCTCGTTCGCCGCTCGCCAAGTCTAAGCCCGCGGATTTTTCGCCTGCACGGCATCCCGCAGATGCGCCGACAGGCGCAGCGGCTTGCCCGCGGCCGACATCAACACCACCATGACCTCGGCGGTAAACAAAAGCACCTCCCCGCGGCTGATGCGCTGGTCGAGGGTGAGCGTGGCCGCCGTCATCGTCCCCACGCGCGTCGTCACCTCGAGGATCTCATCGATGCGCGCCGGCTTCAAAAATTCGAGCGCCATGCGCCGCACCACAAAGGCGGCGGGCTCGGAGCCACCGGCGCCGGCCAACAGCGCGCGATGATCGTTGCCAAGCGCGCGCAAAAAGTCGGAGCGGCCGCGTTCGCACCAGCGCACGTAGCTGCCGTGATAGACGAGCCCGGAGAAATCCGTGTCCTCGAAATAGACCCGAATGGGCAACACGTGGCATCGCCCGGCCGCGTCCTCAACCAGGTGACCGGAAATGTCGGGCCAGCGGCGCTGCGCTTCAGACGGCGACATCGACCACAACGATCTCCGGCGGCACCCCCATCCGCACCGGCAGAATAGAGCACCCGAGCCCGCCCGAAACGATCAAATGCCGATTGTTTTCGACGATATGCCCGTAGGCGAAACGATTGCCGAAGCGGGAGGGCACCATCGGCGAATAGCCAAATAGCCTCACCTGGCCGCCGTGGGTGTGCCCGCACAGCGTCAGCGCCACGCGGGAGGGCACGCGCGGGAAGATGTCGGGCTCGTGCGCGAGCAAAATAACGGGGGCCGCGTCGGTCACCTGCGCCAGCGTACCGCCGAGATCATCGACGCCCTGGAAGCTGCGCCAGGCCCCCGCCCGGCGACGGCGAATAAAGGCCAGCTGATCGCCGAGCCCGGCCAGCCAAAAATGCTGCCCATCTTTGGCGAGGCGCACGACGGTGTTTTCATAGACGGGGATGCCATTCTTTTCGAGCACGCGCCGGCCGTGCACGGGCCCGGCAAGCGTGCGCTGGGCGGCCAGATCGTCCCACCAATCGTGGTTGCCGAGCACGGCATGGACGCCAAGGGGGGCCCGCAGCTGGGCCAGCGCCTTGGCCCAATCTTGCGCCGCGAGCGGACGCCCCTTGAATTTGTGGCTGGCTGCGAAATCGCCGAGCAGCACCACCGTGTCGGCGCCGAGCGCATTGGTGGCCTCGACGATCGCCTCGATCCGCCCCAGCGGCATCGCCGGCCCCCCGGCGTGCAGGTCGGCAATCACCGCCATCGACAGCTTCAGGCCCCGCGGCCAGCCGGGGGGCGCGAGGGCATAGCGCGTCACGTCAAGCCGCCAGAGCGGTTCGACGGCAAAGCCGTAGCCGCTGCCGAGGGCCAGCGTGCCGGCGCCGGACAAACCCAGCGTTTTTAAAAACCTGCGGCGGGAAATCTTGATCACGGTGCTCGTTCCTGCTTGGCCTTAAGACCCCCGGCAGCGCGAAAATCGCAACGTCTGGGGATCGCGGTCGGTGGTGTGGCGGCAAAGCATGGAAAAGTTGGGGCGCCCGCGGCTACCCGACGCCGCATCCGCTTGCCCGCGATCGAGATGGGGGAAACCCGGCCAACACCAAAGCTGCTCAACCCAAACCCGCCTTGCCATTGCCGTCTTCGCTTTCGGATCTGTCGTCGAACAGGCCAATTTGCGGGGTGGCGGCACGCTGAGGCCCGCTCAGGCCCAGGTGCCTGTAGGCGCGCAAGGTCAGCACGCGCCCGCGCGGCGTGCGGCCGATGAACCCCTGCTGCAGCAGGTATGGCTCGACGATCTCCTCCAGGGCGTCGCGGGGCTCTGAGAGCGCCGCCGAGATCGTTTCAATGCCGACCGGGCCGCCGTCATAGTTCTTGGCGATGCAGCTCAGATAGCGATGATCGAGGGCATCGAGCCCTTCGCTGTCCACTTCGAGCTGGCGCAGCGCCCGATCGGCCATCTCGGCGGTGATGACCTTCGCCTTCTCGACGGCGGCGAAATCACGCACGCGCCGCAACAGCCGGCCGGCAACGCGCGGGGTGCCGCGCGAGCGCCGCGCGATTTCCGCGGCGCCTTCCGGGCTCATGGCAACCTTCAACACGCCCCCCCGCGGGTCACGATCGTGGTCAGTTCGCCGTGACTGTAGAAATTGAGGCGCACCGGGATGCCGAAGCGGTCGCGCAAGGGCGTGGTCAAGAGGCCAGTGCGGGTGGTGGCGCCGATCAGCGTGAACTTGGCAAGGTCGATTTTGACCGAGCGCGCCGCCGGCCCCTCGCCAATAATGAGATCGAGCTGATAGTCCTCCATGGCCGGGTAGAGAATTTCTTCCACCGCCGGACTGAGGCGGTGGATCTCGTCGATGAACAAGACGTCGCGTTCCTCAAGGTTGGTCAACAGCGCCGCCAGGTCGCCGGCTTTGGCGATGACCGGACCGGAGGTGGCGCGAAAGCCAACCCCCAGTTCCCGCGCCATGATCTGGGCAAGCGTCGTCTTGCCGAGGCCCGGAGGCCCTGCAAACAGCACGTGATCGAGCGGTTCGCCCCGCCCCTTGGCCGCTTCGATAAAGACCTTGAGATTGGCGCGCGCCTGCTCCTGGCCGATGAATTCGCGCAGGTATTGCGGGCGCAGAGACGGCTCTGCGTCATCGGCTTCGCGCTTGGCCCCCGTCACAAGGCGGTCGGCATCGGACATGGTTTGTTCTGATGGAGCTATTCGAGCAAGGCGTCAAGAACCAAGGATAGGCCCCGCGCCTCGCCCCCGCGCTTTGTCCCCCGCGCTTTATCCCAAGGTCGCGCAGGTGCGACCTCACACGCCCGAATGAGGCCCGCAAGCCGGGTTTTCCCAAGATCCCCGTACCGCCGAGCCTTGTGCTGCGCAGCACAGCGCGACGGCGGCCCAGCTGCTGTGGTGGTCCCTGGGGAGTGATAGCGGCGGGTCCCTCCTCCTCCCTGCCGCGGACTGCGGGGGCGCGCCCCCGCCTTCACTCCCCGCTTAACCCAGATCAAGCAGCGTTTGGCCCGGCGCGCTGCCGATGGCTTCAGACGGGTGGCTCCATGGAATAGATGTTTTGCGGGGCGACGGTCAAACTGAGCGCCATGCGCACGGCCACCGCCAGCACCAAGAGGGCAAGCCCCGCGCGCAGCTGCTCGGCCTTCAGGCGCTCACCGAACCCGACGCCGAACTGGGCACCGATCACGGCACCGGCAATCAGGGGCAGGGCCAGGACCACGTCGACGCTATGATTTTGCACGGCCTGCAGTACCGTCGTCAGCGCCGTGACGCAGACAATTTGGAAGGTCGAGGTGCCGATCACGATGCGCGTTGGAATGCGCAAAAGGTAGATCATGGCTGGCACCAATAAAAAGCCGCCGCCAACCCCCATGATGGCCGTGAGCCAGCCGATGAAGACGCCCATGACGAAGAGCGGAATGGTGCTGATATAGCGCTTGGAGCGGCGGAAGCGCTGCTTGAGCGGCAGGCGCTCGATCCAGCCGTGCTGGCCGCCGCGATGAGAGGCGCTGGCAAGCTTGGCCGGGGAGGCGCGCAAGGTGCGGATGCTCTCGATCAGCATCAAGGCGCCGACCACGCCGAGCAAGATAACGTAGGTCAGGGCCACCACCAGGTCGAGCTGCCCCCAAACCCGCAGCCAATAGAGGACTTTGACCCCGGCCAGGGCCCCGACGAAGCCGCCGGCAACGAGCAGGACGCCCATATGCAGGTCGACATTGCCGCGCTGCCAGTGGCCGAGCGCGCTGGAAACGGAGGCCGCCACCACCTGGCTGGCGCCGGTACCGACCGCAATCCCGGGAGGCACGCCGAGGAAGATCAGAAACGGCGTCAGAATGAAGCCACCGCCGATACCGAACATGCCGGAGAGGACGCCGATCGCCAGCCCCATGCCGAGCAGCATGTACGCATTGAGCGAAAGCTCGGCGACGGGGAGATAAATCTGCATCGGCCTAATGAGACGAGAACTCGGCTCGGCTAGGATGTCAATGCGGCTCCGGCAAGGCATCCCAATCGCCGCCATGGTGCGGCACCATAGCCTATCGCGCCAGCTCCTTCAGCCCACGGCGAATGAGTTTTGCCGTATCGACCGCCTCGCCCAGCTCGTGAACGGCGACCGCTACCGCCTGGCTCGCCTGTCCGGGATGATAGCCGAGGTTGGTCAGCGCCGAGATCGCCTCCGCCGCCACGTCGCCGGCGGGCGCGTCCGAGCCGCCCTTTTTGGCCCCGCTGGGGGCGCCGAGCGCGGCGACGGTGAGCGCCGGCGCCTTGTCCTTCAGCTCCGCGACGATGCGCTGCGCCAGCTTTTTGCCGACCCCGGGGGCCTGCTCGACGGCCGCCCAGTTCTGCAGCGCAATGGCGTTGGCAAGGTCCTGGGGCCCCAGCGTGCCCAATACGCCCAATGCTACCTTCGAGCCGACCCCTTGAATGGTCTGCAAGATGCGGAACCAGGCGCGCTCGATTTCGCTCGTAAAGCCAAACAGGCGGATCGCATCCTCGCGCACATGGGTCTCGATGGCGAGGCTCACCTCTTGCCCCAGGCTCAGCGCGCGTAGGGTTCGTGCCGAGGCCTGCACCTCATAGCCGACGCCGCCGACGTCGATGATGGCGTGAGCTTCACCGATGGCGTCGACCGTGCCCTTGAGCTTGCCGATCATCGAAGGCCCCCGCGCAGGTTGGGGGTCGGATCCGCGGCTCGCCGCTTCCGCCGACGAGACCAGATCCGCCAACAGGGCGCGCGCGCGGTGGCGCTGAGCGTCACCCGGCTCACGGGGAAAGCTCCGGCGCGCGCTGGCCGAGCGGCGTCTGGCTCAGGCGAAGGCTTGCCCGATGGCTGGCATGGCACACGGCAATGGCCAAGGCATCCGCTTCATCGGCGCTCTCGAATTTGGCGCGCGGGAGCAGGAAGCCGACCATGGCCGCGATCTGTCGCTTCTCGCCATGCCCCGTACCGGTAATCGTCTTTTTGATGACATTGGGCGGATACTCGGCCACCCGCAACCCGCGCTGGGCCGGTGCCAAAAGCGCCATGCCGCGCGCCTGGCCCAGCTTCAAGGTGGCGCGCGCGTCTTTGTTGACAAAGGTCTCCTCGACGGCGGCCTCCTCCGGCGCAAAGCGCGCGATCACATCGACCAGTCCCGCGTGCAGGGCGCGTAGACGATAGGCGAGATCGTCCTCGCTATCGGAGGTAATGAGCCCGCTTGCCACGTAGGACAGGCGCGCACCCTCCGCAACGATGATGCCCCAGCCGGTGCGTCGCAGCCCCGGATCGATGCCAATGATACGAATCGGATGCGTTGCCATGATCCCCGATAGCACGACAGGCGGGCCCTTGGCGTTGGCCGGGCGCGAATTTTGCCGCAAGCGTCGAGGGCCGTGCAAGTTTGCCGTGCAATTTTCAAGCACGGCGCGACCCAGCCGGGAATAGCGCCAGGCGCGCCGCTCAGGCCGCCGTCAGTTTGGCCATGACCGCGTCTGACACCTCGAAATTGGAGTAGACGCTTTGCACATCGTCGTCCTCCTCCAGGCCCGCGATCAGCTTGAGGACTGAGGCCGCCTTGTCCTCATCGACGGAAGTGGTCTGCACCGGCTTCCAGAGCGCCTTGACGGTCTCAGCCTCCCCGAGTTTGCCCTCCAGCGCCGCCGAGACGGCGCCCAGATCGGTAAAGCTCGTGGAAATGACGTGCCCCGTCGGGCTCGATTGCACGTCTTCGGCCCCGGCCTCGATGGCCGCCTCGAGCACCCCATCGGCAGAACCCGCCGCGGCCGGGTAGGTGATTTCTCCGATGCGCGCGAACATGTGCGAGACGGCGCCGGTAGCGCCGAGATTGCCGCCGTATTTCGTGAACAACGCGCGCACCGCACCGCCGGTGCGGTTGCGATTGTCGGTCAAGGTCTCGACCATGATGGCGACCCCGCCGGGGCCGTAGCCTTCATAGCGCATCAATTCGAAGGTGTCGGTGTCGGCGCCGGCCGCCTTTTTGATGGCCCGTTCGATGTTGTCCTTCGGCATGTTCTCGGCCCGCGCCGACTGGATCGCGAGCCGCAGGCGGGCATTCATGCTGGGGTCCGGCGACCCGGCCTTGGTGGCCACCGTGATCTCCCGGGCCAATTTGGCGAACACCTTGGCCTTGGCCGCGTCCTGGCGACCCTTGCGATGCATGATGTTCTTGAACTGCGAATGGCCGGCCATTTTCGTTCCAACGGTGTAAGCGCCCAAGCCTGCGGCAGGGTCGTCCGTGCCAATGGGCCTCGGCCAGAACGCGCAGCGACGCCTTCGATTGGCGCCGGAGCGGGCAAGCTGCTAGGCGCCGCATCGCCGTTCAGGCCCAAGGCAACGAGGCGCCCCTGGCCCGACGCTTATACGACGCTTATAGGAGGGCGCTTTTGGCAAATCCAGAGGAGGCGCGCCCGGCTTGGGCATGGCCGTTAAGAATTTGTTTACACTTCGCGCCTAGCGTCCGTATCAGGAATGCAAATCGCATTCTGGATTTGCCGCCCTGCTGCCCATGGCGCCAGATCCAGGGAGCCGCGAGTATCAGCTCTCTTCCCACACACCAAAAGAGACGGATTGGCCGTCTCTAGCAACAAGACTGACCCTCTCTTTCTCATTCGACCCAGAACAGCGGCTCGGTAGGTGCAAGGGCACCACCGAGCCGCACAGCTTTTGTGCGCACCGCCAGCCCGGTTGCATCATCAATCTCGACCGCGAGCGCGCTCAGCGTGCCCGGGCCCTGCGCCGGCTCGAAGCGGCCGCGCGGGATTTTGCTCAAGAAGCGGTTGAGCGGCTCCTCCCGATCCATGCCCAACACCAATTCGTAGTCGCCGCACATGCCGACATCGCACATGAACGCGGTTCCTTGCGGCAGCACGCGCTCATCGGCGGTCGGCACATGCGTGTGGGTGCCAACAACGCAGCTGGCTCGGCCGTCGAGAAAGTAGCCCATCGCCTGCTTTTCGCTGGTGGCTTCGGCGTGGAAGTCGACCAGGATGGCATCGGCCCCCTGCTTCAAGCCGCAGGCGGCAAGCTCTGCGTCGATGGCGCGAAATGGGCAGCCGAGTTCGGGCATGAAGATCAGGCCCATGGCATTGATCACCAGCACCTCGGCACCATTGCCGGCTTTGAACAAGCCCGAACCCTTGCCCGGGGTACCCGGCGGATAGTTGATCGGTCGCAGCAACCGATCATGACGCGCAATGAAGACGAGGGCCTCTTTCTGATCGAAAGCGTGGTTTCCCAGCGTCACGACGTCGGCGCCCGCGCCCAACAAGTCCTCCAGGATGGGCTCCGTAATACCAAAGCCGCCGGCGGCGTTTTCCCCGTTGACCGCCACGAAATCGAGGCCATAGCGCGCCCGCAGCCGGGGCAGCTCATTGAGCACCACCTTGCGGCCCGAGCGTCCCACGACGTCGCCGATGAACAACAGCCGCATGTGCTAGCCCACACACCGAATCGGACCCGACGGGGTCAGCACCCAGTCGAGCCGCTCGTCATAGTCGAGATGCGGCACCGCGTCGACGCGTTGCTCGTCAAAGGCGATGCCGACGGCCACGATGGGCTTGCGCGCGCGCAAGCCCCGCAAGGTGCGGTCGTAAAAGCCTCCGCCATAGCCGAGACGCCAGCCCTCCTGATCGAAGGCCAAAAGCGGGACGAGGAGAATGTCCGGCTCCACGCGCGGCTTGTCGGGCGTCGGTTCGGCGATGCCCCAGACGCCGGCCGCGGTCTGATCTGCCGGCTGCCAAGCCCGGAACAGCAGCGGCTTGCCCTTGCCGTCAATCACCGGCAAGGCCAGCAGCACGCGCTCGCGGGCGAGGCGGCGCAGCAGTGGCCAGAGCCGGAATTCATCGGCAAGCGGCGCGAAACCGGAAACGGTAGCCTCGGCGCGCAACGACGGCAGGAAGCCAAGGCCCAACTCGGCAATGGCGCTGGCTGCCTGCGCCTTCTGGGCGGCCGTATAGCTGGCGCGTTGGCTCTTGGCCCGTGCGCGCAATGCCCGCTTTTGCTCAAGGATGATCTGGCTCACACCGTCGCCTTAGCGCACTTCGGCGCCGTGCGCGAGCAAGCAGAAGACAGCAGAGCCGCGAAAGCCGTGCGAGCGGCGATCCCGCGCGGTCCCTACGAGATGTAGGTGGGCGCCGTGTGTCCAGAACCACGATCCTGGACAGGGACAGCTCCCGTGCGGATCTTATAGGCCCCCGGGTCGCATTGCTTGCCACGCACCCCGCAGCCCTGCAGCGCAGAGATTAGGCTGCGCCCCTGAAAAATCAATGCGGGAAAAAATCGGTGCGGGAAAAAAGCCGGCACGCCCGCCGAGCCACGCCAGGCCAGCCCCCAGGCATCGCCAGCGGCGGGCTTCCAGGGACCATGCGACGCGGTCACATTCGACCGGCATCAGTTTAGGCGGCACAATCCGAGAAGCACCGCATTTTGGCCGAGAGGCTCCACCATTTTAGCCGAGAGGCTCCGCCATTTTGCTCGCCCGCGGGCACATACCGGACGCGTGCCGCTTGCCGCGAGCCCACATCGCCTCAGATCGAAAAAAATATCAAGCTTTGCCCTGAATGATGTTCTGCAGGGAATCCAAGGCCCAAGCCAAGCGATCGCGCACGTGCGCCTGGGCTTTCTCGAGCGCCTCCACTCGGGCCTCGGATCGCTCCAGCTCGAGCCGCAGGGCGTCGCGCTCGCGCTCGAGCGCCGCCAGCCTGTCGGCCGTGCCGGGCGGTTTGGTGGCTTTCGATTTGCTGCGCTCAGATTGCATTCGCGCAGCGGCAGTCTTTCTGCTCGCAGCATCCCCGCGGCGTGGGGTCATCGCATAAACCATTTTTTCTTGCGCCGCCTGAAATTTGCGGCGCGGCCCTCGACTTTACGACGATAGGTAGGCCGACCCGCACCGTCAACGCATCGCAGATTGCAATTGCCGCGGCGACTACGTCGCGGACGTGAACTCAAGGCTCGTATTGACAGCGCCGCCTTCACGCACCACTAGACAGCACAAAGGCAGGGTGCAGCCCGCAAGCCACAGCGCTGCCGCTTCTAAGTGAGCGCCGGGGCCGCAGCCCGCCACGGGTGCAGCGCGAGCGAATGGAGCAGCCAATGGCCGTCAGGATCGCAATTTCCGGTTTCGGCCGTATCGGCCGCAACATCTTGCGCGCCATTGTGGAAGCCAATCGCAAGGACGTCGAAATTGTCGCCATCAATGACTTGTTCTCCACCAAAGACAACGCACACCTGCTCCGGCATGACAGCGTGCACGGCCGCTTCCCGGGCGAGGTGACGGTTGCAGGCGACAGCATCGACGTCGGCAGCGGGCCGATCAAAGTGCTCGCCGAACGCGATCCCAAGAAACTCCCTTGGAAATCCTTGAACATCGACGTGGTGATGGAGTGCACCGGCATCTTCACCGACCGCGACAAGGCGGCCCTGCACCTGGAAGCCGGGGCCAAACGCGTATTGGTATCGGCACCGGCCAAGGGCGCGGATCTGACGGTGGTCTATGGGGTCAATCACGACAAGCTGACGCGTGATCACAAGGTCGTGTCGAACGCGTCCTGCACCACCAATTGCTTGGCTCCCGTCGCCAAGGTCCTCAATGACCTGGTCGGCATCAAGTCTGGTTTCATGACCACGATCCACGCCTATACCAACGACCAAAACGTGCTCGATCAAGCACACAAGGACATGCGGCGCGCGCGCGCGGCCGCCCTCAACCTGATCCCCACCTCGACCGGTGCGGCCGCCGCCGTCGGCCTGGTGCTGCCGGAGCTCAAAGGCAAGCTCGACGGCACGGCAATCCGCGTGCCCACGCCCAACGTGTCGGTGGTCGACCTCAAATTCATCCCGGGTCGCGAGACGGCGATCGACGAGATCAACACGGCGATGGACCACGCCGCCAAACAGGAGCTGAAAGGCATTCTGGCCGTTAGCAACGAGCCGCTGGTGTCGATCGACTTCAACCATAACCCGCACTCCTCGACCTTCGACCTGACGCAAACGCAGATCGTCGACGGCAAGCTGGTGCGGGTGCTGGCCTGGTACGACAACGAATGGGGCTTCTCCAACCGCATGGCCGACACGGCCGTGGCGATGGGCAAGCTGCTCTAGCGCCCGCGGGCGGCACCGGCTTGGCTGGCTCAGGTCCTGGGCGGGCGCGGCCGGCCGAGGTAGCGCGCGCACATCAAGCCGACGAGGAGCATGACCAGACCCCCGAGCGCCACGGCGGGACCGCCTCCCAGTTGCGCGAACGCGAGGCCATAGAGCACGGGTCCGGTCGCGTGACCCAAGAAAAAGAACGAGGAGTGCAGTGAGGTGGCCGCGCCGCGGGCGCTGACGGAAAGCTCCGTTGCCTCCACCTGAATGCAGCCGTGCAGCGAGTAAAAACCAACGCCGAGGATGAGAAAGGCCGCCAACTGCAGCGGCCAGGGTGGATTGGCGGCAATCAGCAGGAAGGCTAGGGCTGAGATCGCACCCCCGCCAATCATCAGGCTTCTGGGTTGCCAGCGCCGGGTCAATAGGCGCACGAGCAGGGAATAGACGACGCCGCCGATGGAAAAGCCGCCGATGACAATGCCAGCAATCGAGGCGCGCGGCTCGCCGGCGGTGAAGAGGATGAGGGCAACGAAGGGAAACAGCCCGAACACCGCCACGCCCTCGAGAAAGACGGCGGCAAAGCAGAACTTGGCGCGCGGGTTGGCGAAGATGCCTTGGTAGCCCGCGGGTACGGCGCGCAGATCAAGCCGCCCCGATGGGCGCGAGGCGGCCTGCCGCAGGTTGACCCACGCATTGAGGAAGGCGGCGGCGCCGCAGGCGCCGATGATCCAGAATACCGCGCGCCAGCCCAGCAGATCCCCAACCATGCCGGCAAACGCCGCGCCGATCAGGTTGCCGCCGATGGTGATTGCCAACCAGCGGGCAATCGCCACCTGCCGCTCCGCCACCGGCACGGCATCGGCAATGATCGCCAACCCGACGGGAAAGATGCCACCGGTTGCCATGCCGCACACGATACGGGCCAGCATCAGCACCGCGAAGCTTTGCGCCAGGGCAGAGAGGCACGAGACGATGATGATGACCGCCAGGCAGGTCACCATCAGGCGGATTTTCCCCACCATGTCGGCCAGCGGGCCCAAGATCGGCTGCACGAAGGCGAAGGGCAGAGCAAATGCCGTCGAGAGCAGGGCCACGCTCGCCGCGTCGACCGCAAGATTGTGGGCGATGGAGGGGATCAGGGGATCAAGCGCGCGCGCCGACAGGGCGGTGGCAAAGCCAATGGCGCTGACATGGGTGATGAGCTGGCTGGCGGTGATGGCTCGGTGGGAGGGCGGCATTGCGGACGCGATCGCGAGACTGGCAGCAGCCCATTAGCCGAATGCCCGGCGGCGTCATGCCGCCTGCGCCGCAAATGCGCCCGGCCGCCCGCATTTACGAGGCGCAGATTGCCGCAGCAGGCCCCGAACCGTGGCCTGCCGCGAGGCGCCCGGCTCGCTCCACCGCCCTTAGGCGATGAGTTGCAGGAAGATGAGCAGCAAGCCCACCACCGAGACCGCCCAGGCCGCCGTGCGCACCCAGGTGATGCCGGCGATGTAGAGGCCGGCGTGGGCGACGCGACCCCAGAAGAACAACTGGGCGCCAAGCACGGTCAAATTGTTGCTGATGTTGAGGGCACGCGCGGCCAACACCAGGATGGCGAACAACACCAGGCTTTCCAGCATGTTGCGGTGCGCCCGTTCGGCGCGTCCGGCCCAGCCCTGCAGTTCGGGCATGTTGTCGCGGTTGCCGGCGAGCTTCGGCAATCCGACCTGTTGCGTCGCCCCAAGCGTCGCCACCACGACCAGAACCACCGTCAAGGCCACGGACCACAGCAAATACATGAGCTCGGGTGTCATGCGCATGCGCCCCTCCCCGGATCGCGAATCGATGCCTGCGCAGACGTAAGCCTATGTTCCGTAGACTGTCGAGTGTGCTGGTGTGCGTTGCGATGAAGCCACCGTCAGCGCGCCTCGAGGGCGTCGATGATCAGCGGCAGGACGCGTTGGGCGAGAAGCGTGTAACCCTTGGGCGTGTAGTGAATGCCGTCCTCGCGCAACTCGCTCGCCGGCAGCTCTTCCAGCATGCTGTTCTCAATGATCAAGAGCTTGATGCCGCGGCTGTCGAGGCGGCGGCCGATTTCGGCAATGTTGGCGATGCGCTCCGCGCCGCTGCCGTAGCGCTCATCGTTGGTACCCGGCTGCAGGATGACGAGGTGCGTGCCGGGCGGCACCTCGCGGTCGAGCCGCGCCAACATGCCGCCGGTGGTGTCGCCGGGGACGCCGGCATTGGCCACGCTTGCCGGCAGGCCCTTGGCCGCGAACAAGGCCTCGAGCTGGGCGGGATAACTCTCGGACGCGGCCACGCCCCAGCCCGCGGTGTTGCTGGCGCCCAGGGCCACGATCCTCAGCGGTGCCGTTTGGGCAAGGGCGGCAACGGCGGCAAACAACAGCAGCAGGGCCCCCGTCAGCCTCGAGCGGCGCCATGCGGGGAAATTGGGCATTGTTCCTCTTCCGTCCAGCCGGATTGGCCGTCTGCGGTGAGCAAAAAAATGCGAACGGCCCGACCCGGCTTCTCGTTCTATAACGCGATGGCCGCGCGCCGCCCCCCTGGTCGCGTCGCCGAAATGCCGCTAATGCAACCACAGCAGTTTGTAGCAGATTTCCCGTCAGATCGAGGAGGAAACCATGACCCAATCGCTTGAGGCCGTCGCACAGGCCATGGTCGCGCCGGGCAAGGGCATTCTGGCCGCCGACGAAAGCTCCGGCACCATCAAGAAGCGGTTCGATGCCATTCAGGTGGAGAACACGCAGAACAATCGCCGTGACTACCGCGAGATGCTATTCCGCTCGACGGAGGCAATGCGCAATCACATCTCCGGCGTCATCCTCTACGACGAGACCATCCGCCAGCAAGCCAAAGACGGCACGCCGCTGGTGCGGATCATCGCCGATACCGGGGCGCTGCCCGGTATCAAGGTCGACACGGGCGCCAAGCCATTGCCGTTCTGCCCAGGCGAGACCATCACGGAAGGCCTCGACGGCCTGCGCGAACGCATCAAAGACTACGTCGGTCTCGGCGCCAAGTTCGCCAAGTGGCGCGCCGTCATCGACATTGGCAAAAATATGCCCTCCTACAACGCCATCAACGCCAACGCGCAAGCTCTGGCGCGCTATGCGGCGCTCTGCGTCGAGGGTGGCCTGGTGCCGATCGTCGAGCCCGAGGTGCTGATGGATGGCGACCACGACGTCGACACCTGCGAGAAGATCACGGAGTGGGTGCTCAAAGAGGTGTACACGCAGCTCTACTATGCGCGGGTGCCGCTCGAGGCAACCGTGCTCAAGCCCAACATGGTGATCGCCGGCAAGAAGTCGCCCAAGCAGGCGAGCCGCCAAGAGGTGGCGGAGCGCACCGTCAAAGTCTTGCGCCACTGCGTCCCCGTTTCCGTCTCCGGCATTGCCTTTCTGTCCGGCGGACAATCCGACGAAGATGCCACGGCACATCTCTCCTTGATGAACGCCATGGGCCCGCTGCCCTGGAAGCTGTCGTTCTCCTATGGCCGCGCGCTGCAGGCTGCCGCACAGAAGGCCTGGGCGGGCAAATCCGAAAATTACGCCGCCGGCCAGCGCGCCTTCGGCCACCGGGCCAAAATGAATGGTGCCGCGGCGCTGGGCAAATGGTCACAAGCCATGGAAAAGGCGGCGTGATCGACCCCGCCCGGCTAGGCTAGCAGGGATAGGGCCGCGCGGCGCCGTCAGGCGGCGCGCGGTCTTTGACCCGCGAGCATGTCCTTATGGAAGCGCATCATGGTGAACAGGCCGAAAGGCCTGAGCCCGCGCTTTTCCATCAACACGAGATCGTCGCACACCAACACGCGCTCGACATCGAATACGGGCCGCCAGCCCAGCATGTCGGCGAAGGGTGCCATTCGGCGCTCGACCCAACCGCGCATGCCTTCCTCGGCACTAAAGTGATTGACGATCAGCACTTCGCCGCCCGCCCGACACACGCGCGACAGTTCGCGCATGACCTTCTCCGGATCGGGTACCACCGTCATGACATACATGGCGACCACGGTGTCGAAAGACGCGTCATCGAACTTGAGATCCCCCGCATCCATCTCGTGGAGACCCGTGACGTTGCTGAGACCCTCAGCCATCACCCGTTCGCGTGCCTTTTCCAGCATGTCTGGCGACAGGTCGATGCCCACGATTTCGAGATGGCGCCCATAAGTCGGCAACGATAGGCCGGTTCCGACGCCCACCTCGAGCACGCGCCCCTTGCTCTGATTGATGATCTCGACGGAATGTTTGCGTCCTTCGGCGGCCACAAAGCCGAAGGTGTGGTCGTACACGGGAGCCCAGCGCCGATACGCGCTTTTGATGGCCTCTTCATCCATCTGGGAACCCGTCTCTGAGGCATCCCTAAAACGCTTGAAGAACTTGTGCGCGCGCGGCTCCGATGACTGCGGCGTCAACGTCATGACGTACTCGTCTCCCTCATTGGCACACTCTGTCAGCGGGCGCTGACGTGCTCTCCACTCAATGCGGGCAGTGCGGCTTCCCCTTCCACCTGCGCACGCTGTTCCGCCCGGCTCAGGGCACGGCTGATCCAACCACCGCCGAGCAGACGCGCTTGCGCGGTGGTATTCGCATAAAACACACATGCCTGCCCGGCGGCAATCCCATAGTCGCCATCCTGCAGCAGAACCTTGGCACCCTCCGCGCACGGGAACAATGTGGCAGGCTGCGGGGGCGCGCTCGAGCGTATCCGCACGGCCACGCCGAGACCACCCTCTGGGATCGGATCGTCGCCCAACCAGTTCACGCTGCGCAGCGCAATAGTCCGGGCGTGCAAGCTTTCGCGCGGTCCCACGATCACCTGCTTCTTGTCGGCATCGAGCCGCACGACGTAGAGCGGAGCCGGCCCCGGTATGCCGAGACCGCGGCGCTGGCCGATCGTATAATTGATGATGCCCCTGTGGCGGCCGAGCCTGCGTCCGTCGATGTGCACGATATCGCCGGCCTCCGCCGCGCCGGGTTTCAGACGCTCCACAATGGTGCTGTAGCGGCCCTGCGGCACGAAGCAGATGTCCTGGCTATCGGACTTGTCGGCGACCATCAGGTCATACTTGCGCGCCAGCGCGCGCACCTCGGCCTTGGGCAGGGCGCCGAGGGGAAACAGGAGCCGGTCGAGTTGCGCCCTGGTGGTGGCAAACAAAAAGTAGCTCTGGTCGCGGTTGTCATCGCGGGCGCGGTAGAGCTCAGGGCCGGCCGCGCCGAGGCGGCGCTGGATGTAATGTCCGGTGGCGAGCATTTCGGCGCCGAGATCCTCGGCCGTGGTCAGCAGCTCGTGGAACTTGATCTGCTGGTTGCAGGTCACGCAGGGGATCGGCGTTTCGCCCGCCGCATAGCTGTCGGCGAAAGATTGCATGACGGTTGCTTTGAACCGCTGCTCGTAGTCGAGCACGTAGTGGGCAATGGCCAGCCGATCCGCGACCCGGCGCGCATCATGGATGTCCTGCCCGGCACAGCACGCCCCTGCGCGGGCGACGACCGCGCCGTGATCATAAAGCTGCAAGGTGACGCCGATCACCTCGTGGCCTTGCTCTTTCAACAGGGCCGCCACAACCGAGGAATCAACGCCACCGGACATGGCGACCACGATTCGGGGCCCGGCGGGGCTGGCGACACGGGGCGGTGGGCAGGAGACTGGGCGAGACGGCATGGCGGCAGCAGGCCTAAATCCTCATCAATTCCCCCGTAAGCGCGGCCACCCATCCCCGCGGGCCGGACTATGGCGGCTCAACCGAGCACAATCAAGGCGAACCGCGCACAGGCCCCTGAGGGCGGAGCGACAGGCCCAAAGCCGCTCGCGAGACCCGCCCGCCGCCTGACTATCGGCAGCATTAACCATTGTCTCGGCAAATAATGGCACAGGCGTTGCCCAAGTATTTACCTCAAGACTTAGGTCGATTTTAATTGCGTTGGTCTAGGATCTCCCCCAGGTCAGACAAACGTGTAACGAGTATCATGACCGATCAACAGTACAGGGCGAGGGTGCGCTACGTCATCGGGCCGGACGGTAGTCCGCTCACCGTGGCCGACCTGCCGCCAAAGGATACCAAGCGCTGGGTAATTCGGCGCAAGGCCGAAGTCGTCGCCGCGGTGCGCGGTGGTTTGCTGAGCCTCGAAGAAGCGTGCGAACGCTACAAGCTAACCGTGGACGAGTTCTTGTCCTGGCAGCGCTCCATCGATCGGCACGGCCTTCCCGGTCTGCGTGCAACGCGGATCCAGGACTACCGCGACTAGACGGTTGCCTGTTGCGCGGCGCGTGGCGGCCCTTTGGGCCTCGAGCCTAACGCGGCGGGCGACTACCTGTGGCCTCCGCCACCCAAGTTCGGCGGCGGCGCCCTTGTCAATCCCGTGAGCATTGGCGGCTCGCGCAGCTCCCGGACGCGGCAACCGCTGCCCCCTTTCGCCCACGTCGCGGTGTCCTGCGACATGGCTTCGGCGAGCGCCGCGCCGAGGCGCAGATTGACGAAGCCGACACGCACGCCGCCCTGGGCGTGCTCAAAGCGCAGGCGCAAGGCTCTGGGACCCCGCTGATCGCGGAAGGTGGGATCGCGTTCGTGCAGAACGATTTCGGCCGCACCACCCTGGTTGGGAGGCGCGGCTTCAGCCGCGAAGACATGCGTCGCGTGCAAGGGACCGGCTGCGCCCAGCCAGCAGTTGAGCGCGCCCCGCGCGACCAGGGCGTAGATGGCCGTCGGCGTGCCTTGCACCATGAAGGCGCTCTCATAGGCGTTGGGTTGGCTGGATTGGCTGACCGGAGCGGCCGCCGGCGCCGGCTGCTTTGGCGCGCCGCCAAGCGTGGGCGGCGTCAGCGACGAGCAACCGCCAACGGCGCCCAGCGCTGCAATCGCCAATGGCAACAACCGCAAACGGTGCATGCTGAGCCTGCCCCCGATGCGCGCGAATGCCCGCGTGCTACCGCCGCGTCGCGGTTGCACTAAGACGATTCGGCCAACGATTGAGGGCGACGCTGCCACAAGAAGGGCGCACCGAGCAAGGAACCCGCGGAGACGCTGCGGGCGTGGCTCAGCTCAGCATCAGGCCACCGCGCTCGACCGTGTGGTCGTGTCGTTCGCCTTCGCGCGAGGTGATGGGCTCGAGTTTGCTCAGCTCGTTGGCCATCTCCTCGTGCTCGCGCTTGGCGGCATCAAGTTTTGCGCGCAAGTCGGCAACCGAGTTGAGCAGATTCATACGCCGCAGCGACGCGGCCTTGGCAAAGGTCGAATAGGCGAAGTGCGAGGTGTCCTTGATCCCCGTGCGCTCTTCCTCGGCCGCAATCTGGCGCGCCAGATCGTTGGCCATGCGCTCAAAGTCGCCGATCATGGATTCCATCGAAACGACCGTGCGCGCCTTTGCGCTGACCTCGAATTGTTTCACCCGCAACGCCGCGTCACGTGGCTTCATGACTCGCTACCCCCAAGTCCCGCGTTCAACACTCGTCCTACCGCCCTGCGAACACCGCGCTCGCGCCATAGGGCCGTACGCAAACCATGTGCCAATACACACTGGGATCGCTCACGGCCAGCCTTTTTCGAGCGCTGGGCGACGGCTGCTCCTCGCTCTGTCGGTTAACTTATACATGAGCCATTAAGTTGCGGTAAAGCAACGCGTTAGGACGGAGCCGAGGTCACGGGCCGCAGGCGATACTTTTTTTTGCGGCGCCTCTAGGGCCTGAGTCGCAAATCAGCTAGAACACGATTGCGGTGCGCAGATACCTGGCCGGCAAGGTCCCGAGGGCAAACGGGTACAGCCAAGCTCAGGCTTCTGTGCTGGGGGTGACATCAGCTGGGTCATTTGTGTGCCGTCTTGGCGCGCGGCGGGGGCTTCGGCTTCCGGCTGGGCTGGGACATTTGTTTGTGTACGGCACAATGGCCGACGCTGTCCGGGGGTAAATGCCGCAAGCTTTGCTGTTCGGAAATGAGCGTACTTGTAAGGCAAAATTAGGCTTTGTTAACCTCTGGCGACTAGCCTCGGGAACGGAAGGCTAGGCGAGTTCAGCCGGCGGCGGCCTCTTCATACATCGGGCAGCGGACCCCGCCTGGGGGTCTGGGAGAGAGGATTGACATGCGGGTCCTTCTGATCGAGGACGACAGCGCGACGGCGCAGAGCATCGAGCTGATGCTGCAGTCCGAGGGTTTCAACGTCTACACGACCGACCTTGGGGAAGAAGGCGTCGACCTCGGCAAACTCTACGACTACGACATCATTCTGCTTGACCTCAATTTGCCGGATATGAGCGGCTATGAGGTCTTAAAGACGCTCCGGGTCAGCAAGGTGCAGACGCCGATCCTGATCCTGTCTGGGCTTGCGGGCATCGAGGACAAGGTGCGCGGCCTGGGCTTCGGCGCCGACGACTACATGACCAAGCCCTTCCACAAGGACGAGTTGGTGGCCCGCATCCACGCCATCGTGCGCCGGTCCAAGGGCCACGCCCAGTCGGTCATCGAGACCGGCGAACTCAAGGTCAATCTCGATACCAAGACGGTCGAGGTGCACAATCAGCGGGTGCATTTGACCAGCAAAGAATACCAAATGCTGGAGTTGCTTTCGCTGCGCAAGGGCACCACCCTGACCAAGGAAATGTTTCTCAACCACCTCTACGGCGGCATGGACGAGCCCGAGCTCAAGATCATCGACGTCTTCATCTGCAAGTTGCGCAAGAAACTGCAGGCGGCGACCGGTGGTCAGCACTATATCGAGACGGTTTGGGGGCGGGGCTACGTGCTGCGCGATCCTGGCGACGAACACGTAGCAGCTTGAGTTCTCTTCTGCTTCTTCGCTTCTCACCTTGCAAGGGGGCCCGTCGGGCTCCCTTGTCTTTTTTTGCCGAGGGTTGCTGGGCAAAGCCTGCTCGCCCCTGGCCCGCGTGTTCCCTGTGAGGGCGAGGGACGTTGCCGCCGGGCAGCACCGCCGCTACCGCCTTCCGGCTGCCGGCTGCCGGCGCCTTGCCGAGCGAGGGCGGACATGCTCCTGTGCGCAGGCAAAAACATGAGCCGAGCCGAGCCGCGTGTCGCGCAACGTTTCCTCTCCGGTGTCCGGACACCTCATGACCTGCCTGGTCAAGGTCGGCGACCGCGTCGAGGCCGACACCGAGATCGGCATCATCGAAGCCATGAAGATGCATATACCGGTCGTCGCTGAGCAGTCCGGCCGCGTCAGCAAATGGCTCGTGAGCGAGAACAGCACGGTGGCCGAAGGCCAGCCGCTGCTCGAACTGGCGCCGCTCTAGATTGTTGAGGCAGCGCGCGCAACGGCAAGGCTTGGCGGCGGGGACCTTGCCCCTGCTGTGGGCATGCGCCAAACTAGACCGCGATGCCCCACCTGCGAACCTGGAAGGAAGTGGCAATGGGCAACACCGCAAGGCTGAAAGTTCGCGTCAACAGGGACAAATGCCAGGGGCACAATCGTTGCAAGGCGATCGCTCCGGAGTTGTTCGAGCTCGACGAGTATGGCAACGCACGCGAGGTCAACGACGGCTCGGTTCCCCCGGAACTGGAAGAAAAGGCCTACCTCGCCAAATCCAACTGCCCCGAGTTCGCGGTCGAGATCGTCGAGAAGTGAGAGAGCGCGCAATGAGCGAACGACCGCCCGTCAAGGACTGGGCCACCGACTTCGATCACCTTGATCCGCGCTGGATCAACGATCCGTTCCCGATCTGGGAGGAAATGCGCAAGGGCTGCCCGATCGCCCATACCGATCGCTTCATGGGCGTCTACTTCCCGTCGCGCTATGCCGACGTGCGGGCCATTGCTTACGATACCGAGCACTTCTCATCCCGCCGCGTGGTCGTTCGCGAAACGCCGCCGCCACGCGTCCCGGCTCCGCCCATTACCTCGGATCCGCCGGAGCACCGCCCCGCGCGCATGGTCCTGCTGCCCCCCTTCACACCCGATCAGATGAAGAAGCTCGAGCCGCGGGCGCGGGCGCTGGCAAACGAGCTGATCGATAAATTCATCGATCGTGGCGGCTGCGATGCCGCGGTCGAGTACGCGCAGGAAATACCCGTGCGTCTCATAGCCCATCTCTTGGGCCTGCCGGAGGAGGACGGGGACCTCTACCGGCAATGGATCAAAGGCATCCTCGAGGACGGCATTACCGACAACAGCGCGTTGATGCAGGCCGTCGGCGAAATGACCCATTACTTCATGGGCCATGTGCATGACCGCCTGGAGAAGCCGGGCGACGACCTCATCAGCTACTTGAACAAAACCCAGCTCAACGGCGAACCGATGAGCACTGAAAACGTCATCGGCTCCTTGCGGCTGTTGTTGATCGCTGGCATCGACACGACCTGGAGCGCGATCGGCTCGTGCCTGTGGCACTTGGCCAAGACCCCGACGGATCGTCGGCGCCTCGGCAAAGAACCCGAGCTGATGCCGCTCGCCATCGAGGAGTTCTTGCGCGCCTTTGCTCCGGTCACCATGGCGCGAGAGGTCAAGAGGCAGACGCAGATCAACGGTTGCACCTTCAAGGAAGGGCAAATGGTGCTGCTCTCTTTCCCGGCCGCCAATCGCGATCCGGAAATGTTTCCCGAGGCCGATCAGGTCATCATCGATCGCAAGGAAAACCGCCACGCCGCCTTCGGCCTCGGCATCCATCGCTGCATCGGGTCCAACCTGGCGCGCCTGGAGATGACCGTTGCCGTCGAGGAGTTCTTGCGGCGGATCCCCGAGTTCAGCCTGGCCGGCGAGGTCAAATGGTCCGAAGGTACCGTGCGCGGTCCCCGTCTCCTGCCCGTCAGCTTCCCACTTGGGCAAGCCTAGCGGCTTGAGCGCAGCAACTGTCCCCGCCGCCGGCAGGCTCGACGCGGGCCGTGGACCAACGGGGCGGCACGCGCTAGTAGAACGTCACCTTGCACCCCCCGCGCTGCCAGCCACGCCCATGCCCCTCAAAGCCGCCATCGTCCCCGTGACGCCGTTCCAGCAGAACTGCACCTTCCTGTGGGACGAAGACAGCAAGCGCGGTGTCGTCGTCGACCCCGGCGGCGACCTCGATCGCATCCAAGCCGGCCTCGATCAGGTGGGCCTCCTCGTCGAGAAGATCATTCTCACGCACGGCCACATCGATCACGCCGGCGCTGCCGCCGAATTGAAGGAAAAACTGGGTGGGGTACCGATCGAGGGGCCGCATCGGGCCGACCAGTTCCTGCTCGACGGCCTGGCCGCGCAAGCACGCTCCTACGGTTTGGCCGATGGGCGCAACGTCACTCCCGACCGCTGGCTGAGCGAAGGCGACAGCGTCAGTGCGGCGGGGCTCGACTTTGCGGTACTACACTGCCCGGGGCATTCGCCGGGTTCGGTCGTGCTTGTCAACGAGGCCCAGCGCCTGGCACTCGTGGGTGACGTGCTATTCCGCGGCTCGATCGGGCGCACCGATTTTCCCTATGGCGACCACGCGGCGCTGATCGAGGGCATCAAAACCAAGTTGCTCCCCCTCGGCGACGATTTGGTCTTTATCTGCGGGCACGGGCCGATGAGCACGATCGGCGAGGAACGCCGTAGCAATCCCTTCCTCGCCTGAAGCCGTCAGTCGCGGCGTAAATTCACGTTCACGGCCTTGAGCGCCACGCCTTGGGTGGCGACCGAGATGACCTGGCTCTTGCCATCGGTCGTGACCGCCATCGAACCGGAGAAGCCACCGCCATTGATGGCGAGCTTGATATGGTTGCCGGAGGCATGGCCGGCCACGGTGCCGGAGGCATTAAATGTGCGCTCCTCCCAATGCCCGGCGACGCGGCTGCCGGTCGCCGTCAGCTGCGCACGCAATTCGATCTTGTTGGAGGAAGAGGCGCAACGCAGCGCCAAACCAAGGTTCTCGTCCCCCTTGGGGCTGTAATAGGCGCGGCATTTGAGGGCTTCCGAGCGTCCATCGTCGAGCCGGATGCTGCCCGACCCGGACCAAGATCCGTTGAGGAAGGCAAAGGCGCCGGCCGCACGCGGCGTCGGCACCCCGCTCAATAGGCCTACGGCAATCGCAAGGCCAAAGACACCCAGCCCCGACGCCTTCCCTGCCAGCATGGCCGCCTCCAAACCCCTTGCCCGCGCGCAGTCGTACTGCGATTCTTACTAAGGCCGTGAGTATACTGCGGATTGCGCTCCCCGAGCGCGGCAGCCCCGCCACGCCCGCCGCGAAATTGCGCAAGATTGCAAGCTGCCCCGGTTTGGCGGCGTCTACCGCAGACGCCCGCTAGCGGTGACGCCCGCGGCGGCGCCCAGCGCACGCGCCCGCTCGCGAGCGGCGATGGCAATGGTCGGCGCCGGCGCGGCTAACGGGCAAGAAAGGCGCGCGTCAGCCTCAGGAACTCATCGAGCCGGTCGTGGTGCACCCAGTGGCCCGCCTGTTCGATCGTCACCACGCTGGCGTTCTTGAAAGCCTCAATCCGCCCGTCCTCGGTCGGATTGGAGGCCCAGCTCTCTTTGCCGTACACCAGCAGGGTCGGACAGCCGATGCGGCCCCAGAGGGCCTCAATGTCGTTGCTGCGCATGTCGTAGGGCGGCCATGAGCGCACGTAGTTGTCGAACTTCCAGCTGTAGGTGCCGTCCTCGTTCTGGTTGACCCCATGCACGGTCAAATGCCGCGCCTGTTGCGGCGACAGATGCCCATTCTCCTCCTGCATGCGTTTGTAGGCATCCTCGATCGATGGATACCGGCGAGCGACACGGCCGGAGAGGGCGCGCTGCTCGCCGATCCAAGTGCGCATGCGCTCGGCGAAGGGCTTGGCCTGGCGCTCCCGCAACATTTTCGGGCTGGGCCCAAGTCCCTCGATGGCGATGAGTTTGGCCACGTTTTCGGGGTAAAGGCCGCTGTAGCGCAGCGCGATATTGCCGCCGAGCGAGTGCCCAATAATGGTGACGGGGGAGACCTTGAGCTGATGCATGAGCTGGGCCAGGTCATAGATGTAGCCCGCCATCATGTAGGTACCATCCTTGGACCATTCGCTGTCGCCGTGCCCGCGCAGGTCCGGCGCGATGATGTGCCAGTCCCGGCGCAGCTCTTCGGCCAACCAGTCCCAGTTGCGACAGTGATCGCGCCCGCCGTGCACCAACACCAGCAGCGGAGCGTCCGCATTGCCCCAATCGACGTAATGCAGGCGCAGGCGTTGAGAAAAAAAGATGCGGGAAGTCGGGCCGGGGCCATTCGAGGACATGGGCGGAGGTCGCCTTCGATTTGTGCAGTGCAATAGGAGCTTAGCGCTGTCGCGCCCAAGGCGAAAGCGCGCGACGCCTGCAGCTGGCGGGAGCCCACCTTGGGGGGCTTCGAGCGAGGCGGGCGCGCAAACGCGCAGCAGCCAGCACCCGTCCGCGCACAGGAGAGACGCAAAAGAGCTGGGCCTCGGGCCGATGCCACGCCGCCCGGCCTTGCGCGCGCCCCAGCGCAACCCGTCGGCGACCCGCCGCGCCAGCGACCCGCGGGTTACCCCCTCGCAAGCATCCGCGGACGGCAGACCGTTAGACCATTTTGCCCAGGATCGAGGTCATCTCCTTGGCGGAGAAGGCGCGCAGCGTCTGGGTCTTGACGTTGCCAAGCTTGGCAATCGAAAGCGCGAAGGCCGTCATGGCCTCGTCATCCGGCGCCTCGAATACGGCCACCACATCGTATTGGCCAAGCGTCCAATAGCTTTCCTTCATGGTGATACCGGCCTTCTTGGCCAGCTCCCGCACCTGATCGGTGCGCTTCACCGTGTCCTTGATGCCCTTAAGACCCTGTTCGCTGTAACTGGCGAGTAAGATGTAGTTTGCCATGACGGCTTCCTCCGAACCGCGCCGCCCGTCTTTGCCTTGCTCAAGCCTAGTCCGCGCAGGCGGCAAGGGGAATTGCAAAAGCCGCGCGGCCACCGTCGGCCGCGGCTGAAGGCGCGCCTACTTGCGTTGCGGGTCCGCGCTCGGCTTCGGCGTGCCGGGCTCGACGGGCCCACCAGCCTCTTGCCAGGCTTTGAAACCGCCCAACACGTGGGCCACGGGCTTTAGCCCCATGTCCTGCGCCGTCTTGGCGGCCAAGGCCGAGCGAAGACCACCGGCGCAGAAGAACACGAATTTCTTATCCTCTCCGAACCTCTCCTTGTAGTAGGGGCTTTCGGGATCGATCCAAAATTCCAACATGCCGCGCGTCACATTGAAGGTGCCGGGCACCTTACCGTCGCGCTCGCGCTCACGCGGATCACGCAGGTCGACCAGCACCACGTCGTCACGGCCAACGAGCTTGACCGCCTCGCCGGCCGGCAGCTCCTCGATCTCGCGCTTGGCGGCATCGACCATTGCTTTGACACTTCTGACAATCTTCTGGGCCATCAAACGTCTCCGCTAATCTCAAGCTCAACGGCCATGACCTGGCCACCTTGACCCTTCCTTACGGCAGACGCCCTCGCGCCGCCACGTTTAGATGGCTAGCGTAGCGGCGAATCTCATAGTCTTGGTGCCCATGCCCGTGCGCTATGCCCTTGCTGCCGCTGCCCTCCTCCTTGGCGCCTGCGCGGCAGCCTTGCCGGGCTACACCCCGCCTCCCCTCAAGGAAAAGAAGACGACCAAACTCATTGGACCGACCAGCGGCGAGATGACCGGCGAGGGAACCTACGAGCTGAGCGAGCTTGACAAGGGGCGCGACTGCAAACGCACGCTGGGATCCATGCAGATCATTCTTGCTCGTCTCAAGGATCCCGCCTTCCGGGTCGAGCCGTCCGCCGTTTCCTCGACCATCCAGAGCGGTAGCGCCGCGATCGCCGGCGGTTCGGCGCGCGGCGCCGATCGGCAGGCGGAATACGCACGCGAGCGCGCCAGGCTCGAGGCCTATAACCGCCTGCTCGCGAGCAAGAACTGCAAGACCATGGACATTGACGCGGAGCTGGCCAAACCGCCCGAGCAGGGCGCCAAGCGCTACTGACGGGCGCCCACCAAGCCCGGCGGCCGCTTCGATCAGCTCGAGGGCGCGTCCAGTTTGCGCGTCAGGCTCTCGAACTCGCGCCTCAGTTCCTCATTGCGGAAGATCTGATCGAAGGTCGGCGCCTCCAGCTTTTGGATGGCCTCGAAGGAGGCGGCCGAGTCCTGCATGAGGATCTTGAGCTGGAAACTGGCCTCGACCGTCTCGTAGGTATTATCGGCAATGCGCAGGTCGTGCGTTGCGCGCTGGCGCGCCTTGGCAACTTGCTCACGCTGCTGCAACAGATAGCGCCGGTAGCCCTTGGCGGCCTCTTCCGCCAGCTTCTGGCTCTCGCGATTGCCTTCCAGCGCGCGCTTTTGATCGTCGCGGTTCTCGGCCTTGAGCAGCTCGGCGGTTTTGACGCGCGCGGCGCGAATGTCGCGCTCGATCGCCGTCAACTTCGGCAGATATTGGTTGTCGATCTTGGCGATCAGGCCATCCTGGGCATGCACCAAGAGGGCAAACAGGGCGGCGTGCATGGCAAAATACTTGCGAGCCGCACCGATATTTTCACCCGATGCCGTCATGAGCTTACCGAGTTGTAGATCGATCAGCTTGGCCGAATTGAACACCGCCACCAAGCGCACGAGATCACCGGACAGCACGCTGTCGAGCAACAGGTCGACCTGTTCGGCGCTCAATTGCACGCCGGCCTTTTTCAGGGCCTCCAGCACCTCGCCTTTGGCTTGCTTGATTTCCTCGCGATTGAGATCGATCTTCTTCTTGGTCTCCTCGATGTCCTTGGCGAGGCTATCGACGGTATCGGTGAGGTAGCCCGGCAGCATACCGTCCTTGGGCGCCACCAGCTGCTTCTCGCGCAGCTTGACGATGCGATCGTCGAGCTCCCGGATGTTTTTGCGCAAACCCTCGATTTTCTTTTGCACATCGACCACGGGCACGTCCGTGACAATGCCCAGGGCGGCATCCAAGAGCTCGCGGATTTTCTTCTCGCGATCCTCGCGCGTCTCGGTCCACAGCGGCTTGACGAGAAAGTCGGCCTCGGGGGGCAGTTTCCTGGCCTCGCCCCGATTGCGCGCGGTATCCTGCAAAATGGCGTCGACCGCCTTCATCAGACGCTGCGCCTGCTCATAGCTGACGTCGCCTTCGCGCGGGTCCTTGGCGGGCTCGGCGGTTTGGCCGGGCCCAGCGGGGGCCGCATTGGGCCTGGGCGCGCCCGGCTGCGGGGGCTGGTCCGCGGCGGCGTCAGGTTTGCGCCCGATCAGCTCGGCGATGCCGTCGCGCTGCGCCGTCTGCGCCTCGGCTGCGGCGCTCAAAGCCATCAGCGCAAACGCCATGCTGGTGGCCAGCGTCGCGTGCGCCCGGCGGATGCTAGTGACCATGACCCCGCACCTCCTGCTCGGCCCATAGCATGGCGGAGCAAATCGACTTTTTCGTGATGCGAGGGCTGGTTAGCCGTTGACGCGGGCATTGGCCGCCAGCACCAGGCTCATGAGGTCGGCATTCACTTGGCGCGCATCGGTGAGAACGATCAAGTGCGTAATGTCCTCGCCGAGGCCCTTTATTTTGGCGCGCTGCAAGCGGGTATCGAAGGGACGATCACCCAAAGCCAGGCCGAGGCGCACTTCACTGGCGTTGAGCGCCACGGCGGCAAACGCCGCCGGTGCGCCAAACAAGATGTGCGTCGGGGCTGGGCTGAGCCGCAGGTCCGGTATGGCCCGCTTCACCTCGGCCTCGAGCAGCTGATAGAGGGGTCGATATCCCTTGGCTTGCGCGATCAGCTTTTCGAGCAACGCGGCCTCGTCGGGATTGGGGCGCAGCACCGAGGGCGGCGGCGGCGCCGGGGAAAGCTTTTCCGGTCGCGGCTTGGGCGCGGAACGCGCCGGTCGCTCCGGGACGCCTTCGTAAATCGGCCGGCCACCATTGCTGTAGATGCGCTCTAACCAGGATGCACGCGCGAATGCAAAGCCTTGGCCGCGCAACCAATCGATGACCTCGTTCTTGTCGCTGAAGTTCTGGGCTGCGATCGCGGTCATCCAAGCGGCCAAGTCACGCCCGGAGCGGGCCTTTAGCTCCGCCAAGAACCGCTCCTCCTCCTGGCGCTCGTCTGCCGCCATCGCCTCGCCTGCCTTTTGGTACTCCTCAAAAAATGCACCCGGGCGCGCTCCCTCATAGCGCGATTCAGGAGCGATCGCGACGCCGTTGGCCGAGACCTATTTCGGGGTGAGCGTCCAGGTGCCAAGCACAAGGATCCGATCCGGCTTGGTGGCAATCTCGATGTAGTCGACCTTGGCCCAGCGCTCGGCAAACGAACGATAGAAGGGTGAGAAGGCGTTGCCGGATTGGCCGGTGGTGTGCATGTAAAGCGAGCGATCGAGATCGGCAAAATCATAAATGGCGCGATAGCTCGCCGCATGCCGATTGGCAAACGGTTCAGAGCTCGTGAAATCCATGCGCCCGACATCGAGCGTGTAGTCGTCGCCGGGGCTCGCCACGCTGATATTGAAGATGGCGGCGACATCCAACAGCCCGGCTATTTTGCCAACTGCCCCAAGGGGGCGGTGTTCGCTGTGGGCCTGGTGCACGTCGCCCCAGCGCCATTTCGATCGATCCTTGCCGTAACGGCGTTCCAGGTCTTCGACCGCGCTTGCCAGCGCGGCGGCGAGTACGGCACCGCAGCTTTTTCGTGGCGAGGTGGTGCGGTCGTCGCACCAATCGCGACCCGTCGCGCGCCCCTCCAAGAGCCGGATCAGCGCGGTCGCCCGTGAGCCCCAAAAGCGGTCGAAGGCAAACCCTAGATCGTCGTGGTAAATCGCGCGCACGGCCTCGCGCAGCCAGGCCGTAAAGATCAGCGGTTCGGGGAGATCGGCGCGCATGCTGCCGTCCCAACCGGTCAGTTGATCGAGGAGTTGCTGGTCGACCTTCTCGCCGATTTGTGCGGCGGCCGTCATCAACGGTTGCAGCCGGGTGATGGCGAGCGACAGCACATCCGCCTGCGCCTGCCGCATGCTGTTAAGATCATGCGGCCCGCGGCCGGCGGCGATGATCAGCTCCTCGATGCGCCGCTGCCGGAAGGCCGGGTCCCAATCAAACGTCAGGTGCTGGGCAGCGTTTGCCGCAACGATGCGGGTATTGGCGGTGCCGATGGCGCCCTGCGGTGGATCCATGAGGCGCGGCAGATCTTGGAACGGCACGTAACCCTTCCAGTCGTAGCGCGCATCCCAGCCCGGTACCGGCGCGCGGCCGGCCACCGTGTTGGCGGGATCGCGCAGCGGCACGCGGCCCGGGGCGATCAAGCCGATGTGCCCGCTGGCATCGGCCACCACCATGTTCTGCATGGGTCCCACGTAGCCCTGCATGCGCTCCATGTAATCGGCAACCGTCTTGAGGCCGGGGGCGAGCAAGCCGACGGCCAGCGTCGTGTCGTCGTCGCTCAAGGCCGTCCATTGCAGGGCTGCCACATGACCGGGCCCGAGCAGGGCTTCAAGACCGCGATAGAAACCCGGCAACACCGGCCCATGCCGGGTGCGCCGACGCTCGAGATGGCGCACACCCACCCCCTTGACGACGATCGCCATGGGTTCGCGCACGAAGGTGCGCCAGCCCTCGGGCGTCAAGTACTCCGCACCATTATCGGGATTGAGCTTTTCGATGAAGATGTCCTCGACGTCAGCACCCGTATTGGTATAGCCCCAGGCGAGCGCGTCGGTGCGACCGAGCACGATCAGCGGCACTCCCGGTAGGCTGGCACCGACGACATTGACCGGCGCGGCGCCCGCTTGCTCGAGGGCGAGGTGCGCCAAATACCACACCGATGGCGCCGTCAAGCCCAGATGCGGATCGTTGGCGAGCAGCGGTTTGCCCGAGCGCGTGCGCGCGCCCGCCACGACCCAGTTGTTGGAGGCACCACCCATGCCGGCGTCGACGAAACCTGCCGCCGCCCGGCGCCCGGGAAGCACGGCGCGTTGAAGGGGATAAAGCTCGGCGAGTTCCGGCAGCGGCGGCGCATGTTCGGCCGCATCGGAGGGCATCAGGTCTTCGATTTCTGCCGCCTTCAAACCCTGCGCGGCATAGGCGAGCCGCGCCAGCTCGTGATTGATGTTGGCGCCGAGCTGCAAGGCCATCAGCTTGGCAATCACCATGCTGTCGGCGGGCCGCCATGGCTCGGGCGTATGGCGCAACAAGATGAATTCGGGGGCAAGTCGCGACTCGAACCAACCGGTCCTGCGCGTCATGAAGGCATTGACGCCATCGGCATAGGCGTCGAGGTCCTGCCGGTCCTGGGCGGTCAGCGCCGCCAGCGAGCGTTCGGCGTGGCCGTAAAGATCAAGCGTGCGCAGGAACACATCGGTGGTAAAGCTGCGTTCACCGAAGATCTCCGACAGCCGCCCTTGCCCGCTGCGCCGCGACAGCTCCATCTGCCACAGACGGTCCTGCGCGTGCGCGAAACCCAAGCCAAACAGGAGATCGCGACGCGACTTGGCAAAGACGTGCGGCACATATTCGCGGTCGCGGGTGATCGCGACGGGTGCGGCGATGCCCTCGAGCACGAGGCGACCCGAGGCGGAGGGCACCGTCGCGCGTAACCAGGCATAGCCGGCCCCGATGGCCAAACCCGCCAGCGTGACGAGCAGCGCACAAAGCGCTGCGAGCCAGATCAGGACGCGCTGCATCGGTGAGCCCTAGTTTGCAAAACCCGCGCGGGACGCAAAAAAGTAGCACGCCTTTGCCGCTGGCGCGCCACCCCGCACCGCGGCGCGCCTTGGCCCGGGATGAAGGCCCTCAGCAGCCGGTGCGAGGTGTCGTTTTGGCTCGCATCCCCCTGCACCCTATCTGCCGTTGCCGTTCCAACCGCGCGCGCTTTGCCGCGTCGAAAGCAAAAAAGCGCGCCGCTAGCGCCGGTATTGGATGAACACCGACTTGGTCGCCATCTGGTCGTAGAGGGCGCGCGCGGTGTAGTTGAATTCCTGCGTGGCCCAGTAGGTGCGCGTGGCGCCCCGCGCGTCCGCCTCGCGATAGGTGGCCTCGATCAGGGCACGCCCGGCACCGGTCTTGCGCCGGGCGGGGTCAACGAAAAGGTCCTCCAGGTAGCAATAGTAGGTCGGCGACCAGGTCGAGCGATGAAACAGCACGTGCGCCAGCCCCACGGGGGTATCGCTTGCGTCGACCACCACCAGCCCGATGTGAAAGTCGGAACCGCCGGCCATCAGGCGGCGCCACGTCTCCTCGATCACCGGCTCGGCGACGCTGGCCTTGTAGAATTCGATGTAGCCCTTGAAGAGCTTGAGCCAAACCGACTTGTCCTTCGCCTCCAGACGCCGCACGGCGATGCTCATGGCTCGAGCCCTCCCATTGCCTTGTCGGAAACCTCTTGCATATCGGCCGGCCGCGAACCAGCGCTCCCCTGCTACCTGAGCCACAGCGAGGCCAGACCCAGGAAGGCAAAGAACCCGACCACGTCGGTGACCATCGTCACAAACACGCCCGAGGCCACGGCCGGATCGTAGCCGAACCGCGCGAGTGTCAGGGGAATCATGATGCCGGCGAGGGCCGCGGCAAGGAAGTTGCAGATCATGGCGGTGGCAATGACCAAGCCGAGCGTGCCGACCCCGAACCAGAACAGCACGATGAGGCCGACAATGGTGGCAAATGCCACGCCATTGACGAGGCCGACGGAGGCCTCGCGGACGATCACGCGCAGCGTGTTGGCTGGCCCCAGGGCGCGGGTCGCGAGCGCGCGCACCGTCACCGTCATGGTCTGGGTCGCAGCGTTGCCGCCCATGGAAGCAACCACGGGCATTAGCACCGCCAGGGCAACCATTTGACCGATCGTGGCGTCGAACAATTTGATGACGCTGGAGGCAAGCAGCGCCGTGGCGAGATTGATCAGCAGCCAGGCGAAGCGGTTGCGCACGGTGTCGATCACCGTGTCCATCACGCTCTCGTCGCCGACGCCGCCGAGGCGGCGCAGGTCCTCCTCCGCTTCCTCTTGGATCACCTCCACGACGTCATCAACGGTAACCACGCCCACCAGCCGCCGGTTGGCGTCGACCACCGGCGCCGACTTCAAGTCGTAGCGTTCGAATTGCCGTGCCACCTCTTCCTGATCGGCCGTGGCGAGCACCACTTGCCGCGCCCCATCCATGATGGTCTCCACCGGGACCTCGCGCTTGGTGCGCAGGAGCCGGCTCAAGTCCACGCTGCCGACCACATGGTAGGTCGGGTCGACGACGTAGATGTCGGAAAAGGTGTCCGGCAGATCCTCCGCCTCCCGCATGTGGTCGATCACCTGGCCGACGGTCCAGAAGGGCGGCACGGCGACGAAGTCGGTCTGCATGAGGCGACCGGCCGTCTCTTCCGGATATTCGAGATTGCGCTCAAGCGCGGCGCGATCGACGGTGGGGATCTGCGCCAGGATTGCTTGCCGGTCCTCTTCGTCGAGGCTCTCCAGGACGTAGGCGGCGTCGTCCGTCTCGAGCTCGGCAACGGCCTTGGCCACCGTCGCGTGCGGCAGATCCCGCAGCAACTGGTCACGAACGCCCTCCTCAAGCTCGGACAGCGCCTCCGGATCAAAGGTGGCCCCCAAGATTTCGACGAGTTCAACGCGTTCGGGCGCCTCGAGGAGCTCGATCAGATCGGCGAGATCGGGCGCCTGCAGGCCCGCGACGAGCGAGCGGATCCGGCCCCCGTCCCGCGCCGCGAGCGCCTCGGCTATGGCGGGAGCGAGCTCCGACGTCGGCTGGACGGCGCGCTCGCCGGTGGTTTCATCATGCATGGCGCTGATCCGTTGGGTCGGCGGCCTCGCCTCAGCGACCGTCGGCGCATGCCGGTCCGCCCCGAGAGGCCTCGTGGGCCTGCCTGAGGGGCGTTACCGGCGCAATGGCTCACCCCTAGGACAGGCCCGCTCTGGCGCATACCATAATCTGATGCCGCCGCGACACAGGCGCGGCACAAAACGTTGGTGCAAAAAAGCAAACTGGGTTGAAGCATTTGTCCTGTCAGGGCCGTGCTTGTCTTGCCTATACCTCCCGCGCATGTCAGAAGCCGCTTCGGGTTGGATCACGGCGGGCCGATCGAGCGTAGGGGGATATGGGCAAAATGCGCGTTTCTTGCGCGTGGGCGTTGCTGCTGTGCCTGATGGCCGGCACACCGGTGTTGGCCGCGCCGCAGACCTGCGGTCCACAGGCGCTTGGCGTCGCGCGCACCCTCGAGATCGATACGCGCGCCGGCCCGCGCTTCGGCTTTCAATACCAGGACCCCGGCCTCCTCGCCGACGGCGAAGTGATCCTCACCTTCGATGACGGGCCGCTGCGCGCCTACACCAGGCCGATCCTCGAGGCGCTGGCGGCGCACTGCAGCAAGGCCACCTTTTTCCTGGTCGGACGCATGGCCGTCGCCGACCCTGAGATGGTGCAGGAATATGCCCGCCAAGGCCACACGGTCGGCACCCACACCTGGTCGCACGCCAACCTGCAGGCCATGTCACCGGCGCGGGCGCGGGCGGAAATCGAGCTGGGCTTCAGCGCCGTGCAGGGCGCGATGGGTCGGCCGATCGCTCCGTTCTTTCGCTTTCCCTATCTGCGTGACTCGAAGGGGACGAGCGACTATCTGACCAGCCGACAGTTCGCGGCGTTTTCCATCGACGTCGACAGCAAGGACTATCGCACCCGCGATCCCTCCGCCGTGCAGCGCAAGGTGATGGCCGACCTGGCGCGGCTGCGCAAGGGCATCATCCTGTTCCATGACATCCATTACTCGACGGCGCGCGCCCTGCCGGGCCTGCTCGCCGAATTGAAGGCCAAGGGCTACAAGGTGGTGCACATCATCGCCAACGGCGAGGCCACCACGATTGCCGAATTCGACGGCCAGGCGCAGCAGGAACTGGGACGGCGTCGCGCCGCGCTCGGCGCCGAGCCGCTGGCGCGTCGCTCCTTGACTTGGCCGGCCGCGAAGACCATCCCGTCCCAGCCGGCCGCCGCCGAACTGCCCGCGACGCCGCCGGCGCGGCCCAGCGCTGAAACGTCCGGCCCCTCCTGGCGCATTCAGGTGCAAGAGCCGTGGTGGCCCTGGCGCTGGTCAACGCCTTAGCCGCCGCGGCGCCGCGCGCTTCTCTTTCGCACCGCACGTCTTGGCAGCTTTGCCCGCGCCCGCCCGTTTCGCGCCCAACCTTGACTAGTTGGACCTCCAACTAATAGGTTGGTGTAAAGACCAACAACCAGCGATAGGGAGGCCCACGATGCGCAGATCGAGGTTGCATGCGTTAGCGGCGGCACTGGCGATCACCGTTCCGCTTAGCAGTCCAGCGGCGGCCCAAGAGGCGCCGAAATCCATCAAGATCGGCTACGTCATTTCGCTGTCGGGCCCGCAGTCGGCGGGCGCAATGCTGACGACGGTGCCGAACTATCGACTGTGGGTCGATGAGGTCAACAAGGCCGGCGGCCTAATGCTGAAAAAATACAACAAGCGCATCCCCATCGAGGTCACCGAGATCGACGATCGCTCCAACAACGAAGACATGGTGCGTCTGGTCGAGCGCCTGATGACGGTCGACAAGGTCGACATCGTCCTCTCCCCCTGGGGCACCGGACCCAACCTGCAGGCCGCGCCCGTGTTCGCCAAGAACGGCTATCCGCAGCTCGTCGGCACGGGCAATTCCGACAAGATCCCCGAGCTCGTGCAACGCTTCCCGACCACCTTCTGGTTCCTGGGCATGCCCGGCGACGGCGCCAAGGCGCTGGTTGATCTTTTATCCGACCTCAAGCAGGCGGGCCGGATCAACGACAAGGTGGCCCTGTTCGTGGTGCAGCATCCGTTCGGTTCGGAGTTCGTGACCCCGACCAAGCCGCTGTTGGAAAAGGCCGGATTCAAGCTCGCCTACGAGACCACCTATCCGCTTGGCGTCTCCGACCTCTCCGCACAAATCAAGGCGGCCAAGGCCGCCGCCCCCGATACCATGGTTGCCTTCTCCTACCCGCCCGACACCTTCATGCTGACGGAACAGTCGATCGCCAACGATTTCAGCCCGAAGGTCAAATTCCTGAGCGTCGGCGTCGCCTTTCCCAACTACAAGGCCAAGTTCGGCGACAAGGTGGAGGGCACCTTCGGCCTCGGGGCCTGGAACCCGGACGGCCCCGGCGTCAAGGACTGGTTCGCCCGCCACAAGAGCCTGACCAATCAGGAGCCGGATCGCTGGGCCTCCTCCAACACCTATGCCTCACTGCAAGTCTTGCAGCAGGCGATCGAACAGGTTGGCGAGATCGACCGGCCCAAGATCGTCGAGGCCATCAAGACGGGCACCTTCAAGACCATCCTCGGCGACACCAAGCTCGAAGCCGGCGTTTTGCGCAAAGTCTGGTGGGTCGGCCAGTGGCAGGATGGGGAATATCGCGGCATCGCGCCGACGGATCTGTCGGGCGCGACCAAGCCGCGCTTGAAGTAGCCTATACATGCCTTAACGGCGCAATTGGTCCCGCGTTCATGACGCGGGCCTTTTTGTCGCCGGGCCGGCGCCGCCAGCGCCTATAAAATGTCATGGCAAGCACGACACGCCCGTTTGTGCGTGCCGCGGCAAACGACCCCGAGACGAAACGCAGCCCGTCGCCATGCTCGTGTTCGATTTCCTCCTCGCCGGTCTGGTGATCGGCGGCATCTATGCGCTGATCTCGATCGGCCTCAACCTGCAATACGGCGTCGCCCGCGTGCTGAACCTCGCCTACGGCGAGTTCCTGATGCTGGCCGGCTACGGCGCCTTCTGGGGGGTCACGCTGATCGGCGCGCCGCCGCTGCTCACCATGCTCGTGGCCGCGCCGCTGGCCTTCGCCGCCAGCTGGCTGCTGTTCCGCTACGTGTTGCATCCCCTCCTTGAGCGGTCGCGCGATGCTGGCAAGCGCGAGATCGATTCCATTCTTGCCACCTTCGGCCTTCTGTTCGTGTTGCAGGGTGCGGCGCTGGCGGCCTGGACCGGTACGGACCGCTTCTACAGTTTTCTCGCCACACCGGTGAACGTGCTTGGCATCGTCATGAGTGCCAACCGCCTGTTGGTGCTGGTTGCCGCCCTGCTGCTGTCGGGTGCAATTTTCGCGCTGCTGCAGCTGACCGCCGTCGGCCGGGCCCTGCGCGCGCTGGCCGCCAGCCCGCACACCGCGCCCCTGGTCGGCATCGATGTTGCCCGCTACAGCGCCGGCGCCTTTGCGCTGGGCGGCGCGCTTGCCGCCATCGCCGGCGTGCTCCTGTCGACCTTCATCGGCATCAACCCGACGATCGGCGCCGCCTTTACCATGAAGGCGCTGATCGTGGTGGTGATGGGCGGCATCGGCCACGTGCTGGGCGGGCTGGTGGCCGGGTTGGTGCTCGGTATGGCCGAGACCATGGCCGCTCTGCTGATCGACCCTGGCCTCATCACGGTCATCAACTTTGCCATTTTCTCGATCGTGCTGCTGTGGCGACCGCAAGGCCTGTTCGCCCGCGACCCAGGGACCGACGCCGCCACCCGCTTGCGGCTTGGCCGACACGCCCTCGGCGCCATTGTGCTGGCGCTGCTACTGCTGGCACCCGCCTTCGCCAATGCCTATTGGCTCTCCCTCCTCGTCAACATCCTCATGTACGTCGCGCTCGCGACAGGCTGGGCGTTTTTCTGTGGCCCAACGCGCTACGTTTCGCTGGCGGCTTCCGCCTTCTTCGGCCTCGGCGCCTATGCGGTGGCCGTGTTGGCGCCCGACTATTCCTATCCCCTGGCGCTCGCCGCCGCGCTGGGGATTGCCAGCGTGCTGTCCGCCTTCGTCGGCTTGGCGACCCTACGCCTGTCGGGCATGTACTTCGTGATCTTCACTTTCGGATTGGCCACGCTAGTGCGCGAGATCGTGACCTGGTGGGAGTTCAATGTCGCCCAGCAGGCCGGCCGTCACCTGTTCCTGTCCATCACCACCACGCACATCTACTACCAGTTGCTGGCGCTCTGCGCCTTGATCATCGTGCTGTGGCTGATCCGCGATAGGAGCCGCATGGGCTTCGCGCTGACGACGCTCGGCGCCGACGAAACTGTGGCCCGCCAGATCGGCATTAACACGGTGGCGCTGAAGATCGCTACCTTTGTCGTGAGCTGCCTCACCATGACGCTGGCCGGCGCCATTTTGGCCCCGCGTTGGAGCTACATGGACGCCACCGTCGCCTTCAATCCCAACACCTCGTTCCTGACCGTGATCATGGCGCTGCTGGGCGGTGCCACCTCGGTCTGGGTCCGATGCTCGGCGTCATTCCTCTCGTGCTGATCTCCGACTACCTCTCCGTCACCGTGCCCTACTATTTCAGCGTGGTGCTGGGGTTGGTGCTGCTCGCCATCGTCTTCCTGGTTCCGGGCGGCTTGATCGGCTTGCTGCGGCCCGACGGTCTCGTGGCCGCCCGGGAACGGCTCGCCGGCCTCCTGCGCTGGCTCGCCCAACGCCTCGATGGCCGCCGCCCCGGCGGCAGCCGGACCGAGCCGGCGCTCGGGGCGCCGGCCGCGCCTTCCTTGCCGCCGTCTCGGCAGGCCAAGCGTTGGCTGAGTGCGGCGCGGAAAGGCGAGCCATGACGGGCGCCGCTTTGCCCCTGCTCGAGGTCCGCGACCTCAGCCGCAACTTCGGCGGCCTTGCCGCCCTCGACGGCGTTACCTTCAAGGTCGCTCGGGGCTCAATTGTTGGACTGATCGGCCCCAACGGCTCAGGCAAGACCACGCTTCTCAACATCGTCAGCGGTCGCCTCGAGGCCAGCCGCGGCGAGGTGCGTCTCACCGGCCGGCCAATGACCGGCCGCAGCCCTGAGGTGGTATGCCGCGCCGGCATCGCCGGCACCTTTCAGCTCGCGCGTATTCCCGATGCGCTTGACGCGCGCGACAATGTCGCGGTTGCGGCCATGTACGGCCGTCGCCGGCTCGACGTCGCCACTGCCCGCGCCGAGGCCGAGCGCCTGCTCGAGCGCGTGGGTTTTGCCGGGGCGCTGTCGGTGCGCGCCGACGCGCTTGCCTATTTCGACCTCAAGCGCATCGAGCTTGCGCGTGCGCTCGCCTGCGCCCGGAGCTGCTGTTGCTCGATGAATGGTTGGCCGGGCTCAATCCCACCGAGCTCGAGGCCGGCATCGCGCTGGTGCGCTCGCTCAAGGACGACGGGCTGACCATCGTGATGGTCGAGCACGTCATGCACGCCATCCGCTCGCTGTGCGGCCAGATCGTGGTGCTCAATGCCGGCCGCGTCATCGCCAGCGGTACACCCGAGGCGACGCTGGCCGACCGCGACGTTATTCGCGTCTATCTGGGTGATGGCCTCTAAAGGCCGCACGCGCCGCGCCGACGGAGGGTTCGCTGATTTGCCAGGTCTTGCTTGCCGGCGAGCGGAACGGGTCTGCGGCGCCGGGCAGCAGCCCCGGACGCAGCGGCCCCGAGCCGCGCTGCACCCCGCCCGCCGACACGATTGCGCAAAGCCCTGAGCTGTGGCGTAATTGAGAACGAGCACAACCAACAATCGTCTGCGTCCGGCCAAGCCTTGGCGCCAGAGAGGAGGAAGCGATGTTTTCTCTGTTTCGCAAGGGGAAGAGGCCGGCCGAACCGGCGCCGGCATCCCAGAGCGCTGCCGCGCCCGCCGCCGCAGCGAGCGCAGCCGAAAGAAACACAACCACAACGGCCTCCGGGGGACGCATGGTCAAGATCAACCTGACGGTGAACGGCAAGCCGGCTAGCGCGGAGATCGATGCCAGGACGCTGCTTGTACAGTTCCTGCGAGAAAACTTGCGCCTGACCGGCACACACGTCGGCTGCGACACCAGCCAATGCGGCGCTTGCGTCGTCCATCTCGACGGCCGTGCGGTCAAATCGTGCACGACGCTCGCGGCATCCTGCGATGGCGCCAAGGTCGTGACCATCGAAGGCTTGGCCCAGGGCGGCAAACTGCACCCGATGCAGGAAGCCTTCCGCGAGCATCACGGCCTGCAATGCGGCTTCTGTACGCCCGGCATGATCATGGCTGCCGTCGACATCGTCGCGCGGCGTGGTGGGCGCGTGAGCGAGGACGTGGTCCGCGCCGATCTGGAAGGCAATATCTGCCGCTGCACGGGCTATCACAACATCGTTGCCGCCGTGCTTGCCGGTGCCGCCGCCATGTCCGCCGCCGGCGCCGCCAAACCGCAAGCCGCCGAATAAGTCTGAAAAGGGTTCGCCGTTAACCGGTGCTGGGCTTCGTCAGCTCGCGCCGACGCTCAGGGAGAAGACGATGACTGCCACCGGCATCGGAGCGCCCGTCAGGCGCAAGGAAGATCAGCGGTTCATCACCGGCAAGGGGCAATATACCGATGACATCAATCGCCCGGGGCAAGCCTACGCCGTGTTCGTACGCTCCCCCCACGCCCATGCCACCCTGAAAAATATCGATCTTAGTGCGGCGCTGAAATCGCCGGGCTGCCTTGGCGCCTTCACGGGTGCCGACCTGGCGGCGGACAAGGTCGGCACCTTGATCTGCGGCTGGATGATCCATTCCAAGGATGGATCACCAATGAAAGCCGGCGTGCACCCGGCGCTTGCCCAGGGCAAGGTGCGCTACGTCGGCGACCATGTGGCCGTTGTCATCGGCGAGACCTTGAATGCGGCCAAGGACGCGGCCGAGAAGGTAAGCGTCGAATACGAGGCCTTGCCCGCCGTCACCGATCTTGCCAGCGCGCAGAACGCTGGCCAGCCGCAAATCCACGCCGAGGCCGCCAATAATACGGTGTACCAATGGCACCTCGGCGACAAGGCGGCCGTCGCCGCCGCCTTTGCCACCGCCAAGCAAGTAACCAAGATCGATCTCATCAACAATCGGCTGATCCCGAATGCGATCGAACCGCGCGCGGCGATTGGCGAGTACGACGCCGGCAACGATAGCCTCACCCTCTACACGACCAGTCAGAACCCACACGTCACCCGGCTGGTGCTCGCCGCCTTTATCGGCCTTGCGCCGGAGCACAAGCTGCGCGTGATTGCACCGGATGTCGGCGGCGGTTTCGGCTCCAAGATCTTCATCTACGCGGAAGAGACCGTCTGCCTGTGGGCGGCGCGCAAGATCGGCGTGCCGGTGAAGTGGACCGGTGACCGCAGCGAGGCTTTCCTTGCCGACGCGCACGGGCGCGATCACGCGACGCACGCGGAACTTGCGGTCGACGCCAACGGCAAGATCCTGGCATTGCGGGCAAGCACCAAGGCCAACCTCGGCGGCTATTTGTCGACCTTCGCCTCCTCGGTGCCGACCTATCTTTACGCGCCCTTGCTGTCCGGCCAATACGATATCCCGGCGATCTATTGCGAGGTCGACGGCGTCTACACCAACACCGCACCGGTCGATGCCTATCGCGGGGCCGGACGGCCGGAAGCAACCTTCGTGGTGGAACGTCTGATCGAGGTGGCGGCCCGGCAGATCGGCATGGATCCGGCCGAATTTCGGCGCCAGAACTTCATCAAATCCTTCCCGCATCAGACCCCGGTCATCATGATGTACGACACGGGCGATTACGAAGCATGCCTCAACAAGGCGCTCGAGCTTGCCGACTACAAGGGCCTCGGCGGCCGCAAGGCCGAGAGCGCGAAAAAGGGTTTGAAACGCGGCCTCGGCTTCTCCGCCTACATCGAGGCCTGCGGCATTGCGCCGAGCCAAGCGGTAGGTTCGCTGGGCGCCGGCGTCGGCCTATGGGAATCGGCGGAAGTGCGCGTCAATCCGACGGGCTCCGTGGAGGTGCTCACCGGCTCGCACAGCCACGGTCAGGGCCACGAGACGACGTTCGCTCAGCTGGTGTCGCAGCGCCTCGGTATCCCCATCGAACAGGTCACGGTCGTGCACGGCGATACCGACAAGGTTCAGTTCGGCATGGGCACCTACGGCTCGCGCTCCGGCGCGGTCGGCATGTCGGCCATCTTCCGGGCCATCGACAAGGTCATTGTCAAGGCCAAGAAGGTGGCGGGCTTCGTGCTGGAAGTTCCCGAAGACAGCGTCGACTTCAATGACGGCATCTTCTCGAGCAAGGCCAGCAATAAAACCCTCAGCTTCCCCGAGGTGGCACTGCAGGCCTACATCGCCCACAAGTTCACCGGCGCCCAGCTCGAGCCCGGCCTCAAGGAAGGTGCCTTCTTCGATCCCACCAATTTCACCTTCCCCTCGGGCGTACACATCTGCGAGCTCGAGATCGATCCCGCGACCGGCGCCACCCGCATCGATCGTTGGACGGCGGTCGATGATTTCGGCACGCTCGTCAATCCGATGATCGTCGAGGGCCAGGTGCACGGCGGTATCGTTCAGGGTGTGGGACAGGCGCTGCTTGAGGGCGCCGTTTACAACAAGGACGGCCAGCTCGTTACCGCGAGCTTTATGGACTACACCATGCCGCGCGCCAGCGACGTGCCGTCTTTCAAGGTGGCGATGACCAATACGCCGTGTCCATCGAACCCGCTCGGGCATCAAGGGTTGCGGCGAGGCGGGCGCCATTGCCGCGCCGGCCGCCGTCATCAACGCCATCACGGACGCGCTCGGACACGAGGCTGTTGCCATGCCGGCCACGCCACAGGCGGTATGGCGCGCCGCCAACACGTCAATGCAAAAGCTTGCCGCCGAATAGCGCGAGCACGGAGGAACTGATCATGTATGCCTTCGATTACCACCGTCCGAGCTCGGTTGCCGAGGCTGCAAGGCTGCTGGCTAGCTCGCAAGAGGGCAAACTGCTGGCGGGTGGGCACACGCTGCTGCCCACCATGAAACTGCGCCTGGCCGGACCAAAGCACCTTATCGACCTCGGCCGCATCTCCGAGTTACGCGGCATCGAAAGGAAGGGCGGCGATCTCGTCATCGGCGCCATGGAGACGCATGACGCCGTGGCAAGTTCGCCGGTGGTGCAGGGAGCCATTCGTGGCCTGGCTGAGCTGGCCACCCAGATCGGCGACCAGCACGTGCGCCATCGCGGCACCATCGGCGGATCGGTCGCCAACAACGATCCAGCCGCCGACTATCCGGCCGCCGTGCTGGCGCTCAACGCCACCGTCGTCACCAACAAGCGCGAAATCAAGGCCGACGACTTCTTCAAGGGACTGTTCGCCACCGCGCTCGGCGCCGACGAAATCATTACGCGCATCGCCTTTCCCATCGCCAGCAAGTTTGCCTACGCAAAATTTGCCAATCCCGCCTCGCGCTATGCGTTGGTTGGCGTTGCCGTCGCGCAACCGCCGAGCGGGGTGAGGGTGGCGGTAACGGGCGCCGCCTCTTCGGGCGTCTATCGCGCCACCGACATGGAAGCCGCCTTGGCCAAGGGCTGGTCGGCGCAATCGCTGAGCGGGCTTGCCGGCGATGCCGCCAAAATGATGAGCGACATCCACGCCGACGCCCAATACCGCGCCCACCTCGTCGGCGTCATGGCCCGGCGGGCGGTGGCGGCCAGCGGCGCTTGAGCCGGGCGCGCGCCTCGCCGGCGGCCGACGCTGGCGCTTCAGGCAAACGACAGACTGGGCTCCAACCCCATCAGGTAGGCGCCCACGTCCTGCAGGTGCGATTGGCGTCCCTGCACCTGCTGCGTCAAAGTCTTGATGTCGCGCAGGCGCCGCTCGAACGACTGCGCGGTAAAGATCGCCGTGGCACCGGCAATCTGCCAGGCGGTGTCGGCCACGGCATTGGCCTCGTGGATGGCAAAGGTGGCCGCCATGCGGATGTCGATCCGCCGCTCGATCGTGAGCTTGCCAGACCCCCGAACCTCCTGGAACACCCGGCCGGCCGTGCTCTCCACGTAATGACGCGCGGAACGCAGGCGGGCCTCGGCCTCGCCGATTTGGAATTGCACGTGATGATTGTCGCGCAAAGCCGACTTGGCGAGCCGGGGCGTCTTGTCGCGGGCGAGCGCGATTACGTCATTGAGCATGGAGCGGGCGATGCCCAAGCTGACACCGGAAAAGCCCGTGGCAAACAAGCTGTTCAGAGGAAACTTGAACAGCGCACCGGGTAGGCGCACGTCGGGCAAATGCTCCCGGCTGAAGGAATAACCGGCGGGCACGAAGTGACCCTCGAGGCGATAGCCGCCGCTGCAGGTGGCATTGAGCCCGATCACGTCCCAGTTGTCGATCCACTCCACCGCACTGGCCGGAACAAAGAAGATGCGCGCGCTGACACCCTGCGGCAGGGGAACCGGCTTACCGGCGCGATCGAAGACCGGCGCCATCAGGCCGAGCCAGGTCGCGTGCCGGCTGCCGCTGGACATCCCCCACTCGCCACTTAGGCGGTGGCCACCGTCCACTTCTTCGGCGCGCGACTGGAGGGGCGGACCCCAGCTGAGCGCCGCGCGCGGATCCGCGCCCCACATTTTGTGCGCAATCTCTGGCGCCAGCGCCGCGGACGATGCGGCGCAGCCGTTGATCTGTCCGACGCACCAGGCGGTGCTGGCATCGAGCTTGGCGATGGCCTCCATGGTGCGAAACCAGGTGGCGAGATCGACTTCGTCGCCGCCGTAGGCGGCAGGCAGCAGCAGCCGAAACAGCCGCTGCTCGTTGAGCTTGTCCACCACCTGGGGCGTGAGGCGGCCCAAGGTCTCGTTTTTCGGCGCCGCCCTTTGCAATGTGTCGGCGATGCTGGCAACGCGCGCCACCGGGTCGGCGAGGTTGGGCGCAGCTTGAGGCGCGGGGGATTTGTCGTTCATGGTCGCTACTTTGTCATGCCGGTGATGCTCTGGCTGATGGCCCGCGGATCGCGCACGGGCCAGCGGCCGGCATCGACCTGAGCCAAAAAGTCGGCCAGCGCGGCGTTGAAAAGGCCGGGTTCCTCGAGATTGACGGCGTGTCCGCTGTTGGGAAGCACCAACAGCGCGGCCGAAGCGCAGGTGCGTTTCAAGAAAATGTTGGGCAGCAAGCAGGGCCAGTCCTCGTCTCCCGTGACAACCAGCATGGGCACCTTCAGCGCCCTGACCTGCTCCTCCAAAGCAAACAGCGAGGGCCGCTCGCGCTGCACCCCCAGTTGCGTACCGATCGCGCCTGCAGCGGAGTGCTCGGCCAACATCTGCTTGAATTCGGCAAAACCGCGCGGATCCTTGCGCTCGAACTGCACGCGCGTCGGTCCATAGGCATAAGCTTCGGCGAATTTCGCCATCCCGTCGCGCTCGAGCCTGGCGGCAATGGTGGAGGCCTCGGCGCGGAACTTGTCCCGCTCGCCCGCCTCCGAACCGTAGCCCGCGCCGCCGACCAACAGCGAGCGTGCCCGCGCCGGGTAGGTCAGGCCGAAATGCAAGACGGCGAGCCCGCCCATCGATAGGCCGACGACATGGGCCTTGTCGATCTTGAGTTGGTCGAGCACACAGCGGATGTCGGCGGCGGCGCGCGCCTGTGAATAGCCCACGCCCGGCGCCGGAACGGCGGAGGGCGGGTAGCCGCGGGCGTTGTAGGCTATGCAGCGATAGCGTCGGGCAAAATAGCGCATCTGCGGCTCCCAACTGCGGTAGTCGCCGGCAAACTCGTGCACGAACACGATGGGGGTGCCGCTGCCCACCTCCTCGTAGTAGAGCTCAACGTTGTCGTCGGTGGTCAGCTGGGGCATGGGGCGTTGGGTCCGGATCTGATGGCTGCCAGGGTCTCGGGGCGCGCGCTGGCGCCCGAGTTTTACAGGTTATCGCGGCCGGCGCTACTGCCGGCGTGGCCGCCCCACCGCTGGGGCGGGCGGCAACGGCGTTGAAGCGGATCGCCCTCCCCTGCAAAGGTCGCACTTGCAGGAGCAGGGGCGCTAACATGGGGGCGCCACCCGCCGGCGAAGGAGCCGATCCATGCCGCACGCGCACTGCCTCACCCTCGTTGTCGCCGCCGTGCTTGCCCTTGTCCCGCAAGCGGGCGCGGCACAAACGAAATTCAAGATCTTCGATGCGCATCTGCACTACAATCAGGAGCCCACGGCGTTCTATCGGCTCGATCAGGTGCTTGACGTTTTTCGCCGCAACAACATCGCCGGCATCATTGCCAATTCTCGCCCCAACAAGGGCACACATGAGCTGGTCGACGCCAAGGCCCAAGGCTTGCTGGTGGTGCCGTTTATTCGGCCTTACCGAACGCGCGCCGACGTCTCGGACTGGTCGACCGATCCCAGCATCTACGACCTGATCGAGAGCGAGTATCGCCGCGGCTATTTCCGCGGCATCGGCGAGTTCCACATCTATGGCGATGCCGCGGCCCGGCCGCTGGTCAAGAAGACCGTGGAGTTCGCCGCCGCGCGCGACCTTTACATTCTTGCCCATTGCGATGAGGTGGCGCTCGACATCTTGCTTGGCCACCACAGCGGCGCCAAGATCATCTGGGCCCATACCGGCTTCTCGACGCCGGTGGCGCGCGTACGTGAGCTGCTCGAACAGCATCCGGCCCTGATGGGCGAACTGTCCTACCGCAGCGGTGTCACAGACGGTGGCCGCCTGTCGGGCGAATGGCGCGAGCTGTTCGCGCGGCACTCGGACCGGTTCCTGCTCGGCTCCGACACCTGGATCAACGAGCGCTGGTTTGCCTATGACAGCATCATCACGGGCTATCGCGCCTGGTTGGCACAGCTGCCCGAAGATCAGGCCAAGCGCATCGCGCACGGCAATGCCGAACGGCTGTTCGGCGCCAAGCTGGAGTAGGCCCGGCCCCCCTAGCGAAAGCTGGCGACGCGCTCGGCCTGCTCGAGGATGACGCGGGCATTGTCGTTGGCCAACGTGCCCGTCGGCTCGCCCTGATACATCACGCGCGGGTTCGACCAGAACGGCATGCGCGGGCAACCATCGCAGCCCTTTTGATAGCTCATGATATCGCGCCATTTGCTGCCGTTGACGTAGCCGTGCCCGTAGGCGAACGGCGTGTCGTTGCCGTCAATCAGACGGTCATGCCGCGCGCCCAAAATGTGGCCGATTTCATGCGCGATCGAAATCGTGATGGCGGCGCAGGAATGGTGCACGACAAAAAAGGCCTCCTCCGCCTCGGCGCCGACGCGCGTGGAAAGGCCGCAGCCGGAGGGATCGTCGACGATCAAGCCGACGATGTCGGCGCGCTTCTCCTCGCGAAGGCGGCGAATGTTTTTGAACGCCACCTTGCCGTCGACCAGGTTGTAGAGGTGTTCGAAGTGCTCACTGCCGGTTTCGTCGTAGTCGACGAGCTGGGTATGCACCAGGCGCAGCTTGACGTTGGGAATGCCGCTATTGCGGAAGGTTTCGTTGGCCTGCTCGACGGCAAGCTCCAACAGATCCGCCGGGTCGCGGATGTAGCGGCTGGCAGGCTTTCGCGTATAGAGCAGCATCAGGTCGATGGTGATGTCTTTGGCCTCGAGCTTCTTGCGCTCGATCTCATCCAGCGGCTTGATATCGGGGGGCGGGGGCACCGAGGCCGGGATCAGCGCGCGGCCGGGGCGGGCGTCGGCGGCCTCGAGCTTCTTGCCTTCGATCTCGTCCAACGGCTTGATATCGGGGGGCGGGGGCACCGAAGCCGGGATTAGCGCGCGACCGGCGCGGGCGTCGGCCCGGTCGGAACTCGGTGAGTGGTCGGGCGGCAGTTGGGTTGGATCGGTCTCGAGCACGGCGTGGACGTCGCCACCCATGTTCACGATCATGTAGATGTGGCCCTTGTAGCCGAACACGCCGGACAGGCGGCCGTCCTTCCACCACATCAGCATGGCACTCTCGCCCGTCTCGGAGACCTTGCCGCGCCAGGTCGTGCCTTTTTCCGTGGTGACCGCATTGACGCGCTCGACGGTCACGTGCTGTTTGTCATTGAGGGGGATGACGAGGCGGCCCAGCCCTTCCTCGGCCACGCCCCCCGCACCCTTCTTCTTCGCGCCCGCCGTGAGCGCATACTCCGCCACCGCGGCTTCCGGCGCCTTCATCACGCCGACGCCGACGATTTCGCGCGCCCCTTGCGCCTTTTTCATCATCGCTTCCTGCGCGGGCGTCATCGCCAGGGGGCCCTGCTGGCGTCGCAAGATGTGGTTCCAATCCTCGCGCAGCTGCGTGACCTTGAGCCCTAGTTCCTTGAACTTGGCCTTGAGGCGCTCCACGCGCGATCCTGGAACGGTCCACACCTCCGATTTCGTGCCGCCCAGCTTCTGGCGCTCATCCTTGCCCAACAGCTTGGAGAGGGCGGCGCGCAGGCGAGAGCCTTGCTGGGGCGTCGGCGTAATGATGACCTTTTCGCTGACGGCCTCCGGGCGGTTGTCGGGCGCGCCACCCTGCGCCGGGGCCGGGGTGGCCGCCGCCATTTGCAAGATCAGGGTTGCCGATAGCGCCAAGGCAATGCTTGGCGCCGCCCGCCACGTCCGGTCGGCGCCGTCGCCGGCCTTCGGCGGCGGTGGCGCCTGCTGCGGCCGGGTCACGATCAAGCATTGGATTGGATTGAGCATTTTCGCGCCTAAACCTGAAAGGTGATCCCCGTCGCAGCCCGCATTCCGACCCGCCATGACGCCGGCAGAGATGCGGTGTAGCAGTCTAGCACATCTAGTTGGACGCTGGGCCGGGTGGAGGGGGTGGATCAGATGCCCCCGAACAATCCCGAGTGAAGGGTATTTTACCTGTCGGGATCAGCCCGTCTCAAACGTCCTTGGATCGGAGCCAGGAGGGCCACCCATGCAGTACGCCATACTTTGCTATCACGATGAGAACGTTGTGAGCGCATGGAGCAAAGAGGAAGACGACGCCGTGATGGCGAAACTTTCGCGGGTGCAGGAGAAACTCGCCAGGCAGGGCAAGCTCGGGCCGGTGGTGCGATTGCTGCCGACCACGGCCGCGACCACCCTGCGCAAGGACCGCGAACCACCGCTCGTGATCGACGGGCCGTTTGCCGAAACCAAAGAGCAGCTGTTGGGCTTTTACGTGGTCGATTGCGCCTCATTGGAAGAGGTGCTCCAGATCGCGCGTGAGCTGGCTGCCGCCAATCCTGGGGGTGCCTACGAGATCCGACCGATTGGCGCCTTCAACCCCGGGAGCGTCCGCGCGTGAGCGACGTCTCTTGGATCGACGCCGTCCTCACCTCGGCTCGCGCCCAGGCCGTGGCCGCGCTGCTGCGCTATTTCCGCGATCTCGACATAGCCGAGGAAGCCTTCCAGGAGGCGTGCCTCAGGGCCCTGAAATCGTGGCCGAAAAACGGGCCTCCGCGCGACGCCGCCGCCTGGCTGATCATGGTCGGCAAGAATGCGGCGATCGACACGGTGCGCCGGCAACGCCGGGAGGCACCGCTGCCGCAGGAAGAGTTGATCTCGGATCTCTCCGACGCTGAGGCCAGCACGGTGGAACGCATCGACGAAGCCGACTACCGCGACGATATCCTGCGCTTGTTGTTTGTGTGCTGTCATCCCGAGTTGCCTGCAACCCAGCAAATCGCCTTGGCGCTGCGCATCGTTTCGGGCCTGTCAACGCGCCAGATCGCACGGGCTTTCCTGGTCAGTGACGATGCCATGGAGCAACGTATCACCCGGGCCAAGGCGCGCGTTGCTAAGGCCAACGTGCCGTTCGAAGCTCCGAGCGCGGTGGATCGCAGCGAGCGCCTCGCCGCCGTGGCGGCAATGCTCTACCTGTTGTTCAACGAGGGCTATACGGCCGGCGCCAGCGAGCAGGGCAGCCGCGCCGCCCTGTGCGATGAAGCGATCCGCCTGTGTCGACTGCTGCTGCGCCTATTCCCGGCGGAGCCGGAAATCATGGCGCTGACCTCGCTGCAGTTGTTGCAGCATGCCCGCTCACGCGCGCGCTTCGACAAGGAAGGCTCCGTCGTGCTGCTCGAGGAACAGGATCGGCAACTGTGGGATCAAAAGCTGATTGCGGAGGGGTTGGCCCTCATCGACAAGGCCGTACGCCACCGCCGACCCGGCCCCTACCAGGTTCAGGCCGCGATTGCCGCCCTGCACGCCCGTGCGCAACGTCCGCAGGATACCGATTGGGGCGAGATCGATCTGCTCTACGGCGCGCTTGAGCGCATGCAGCCCTCACCCGTGGTCACGCTTAACCGGGCCGTAGCCGCGGCAAAGGTGCGGGGGCCCGAAGCCGCGCTCGCCATGATCGAGCCGCTGGCCGCCAAACTCAACGGCTACTTCTACTTCCACGGCGCCAAGGGCGCCTTCCTGCTCGAGCTCGGACGCAGCGAGGAGGCCCGCGTTGCCTTCAACAGGGCCATCGCGCTCGCCAATACGCCCGCCGAGGCCGCGCATATCCGCCAACAACTTGATCGGTTGGCGCGCCCGTCGCCTCAGAAAAACCTCGGCCACACAGGCTGATAGGGCCGCGGCAAAAAGTTCAAGCGCGTTTGTCGGTGTCGACGCCGCCCCTTCGTCCTAGGGGCATCAGGTTGGCAAGCCCCCCTAGCGCAATGGAGAGCAACGATGACGACGGCCGCACCAGCACAGGCGCCACACCCGCAAGTTTTGGGGGGCATCGTTCCCTATCTCTCGCTCGAGGGCGCCAGCCGGGCGGCGGCGTTCTACGCCCGCGCCTTCGCCGCGCGCGAGGTGTTTCGCCATCCGACCGACGAGGAAGGGCGGAGCATGCATATTCATCTCTACATCAACGGCGGCTCGCTCATGCTCGCCGATCCCTACCCTGAGCACGGGCACCCGCACCGACCCGCGCAGGGCTATACCTTGCACCTCAAAGTCGATGATGTGGACACCTGGTGGCAGCGCGCGGTCGACGCCGGTGCCGACGTCGTGCTGCCCCTGCAAAAGATGTTCTGGGGCGATCGCTACGGCCAAGTGCGTGACCCCTTCGGGGTCCTGTGGTCCATGGGGCAATCCAGCGCGTGAAGGGTATTTGCGAACGAGAGGATCGAGACATGCAACCATTGATCGTTTTTCGCGAGGAGTGGCTCGCGGCGCGCAAGGCCCACCTGAAAAACGAAAAGGCTCTGACGCGCATGCGCGATCTTGTCGCCGCCGAACGCCGCAGCCTGCCTTGGGTGAAAATCGAGAAGGACTACGTGTTCGACACCACCGAGGGCAAAAGAACGCTTGGGGAATTGTTCGGCCGCAACAGCCAGCTCATCATTCATCACTTCATGTGGCGCTGGGATCTCGACCAGGGCTGCGCTAGCTGCTCACTGGAGGCCGATCACGCCGAGGGGGCGATTGTGCACCTGGTGCACCACGATGTCTCCTACGTGCGCGTCTCGCGGGCGCCGCTTGAAAAGCTGCAAGCGTACCGCAAGCGCATGGGCTGGACGGCGAAGTGGGTGTCCTCTTACGGCAGCGACTTCAACTACGATTTCCACGTCTCGTTCAGCCAGGAGCAGCTGGCCGAGGGCAAGGTCTACTACAACTACGGCCTGGTCGAGGGCTTCGACGAGCTGCCTGGCCTCAGCGTGTTCTGCAAGAACGCCGACGGGGTCTTCCACACCTACTCCAGCTACGCGCGCGGCAACGAAGAGGTGATCGGCGCCTTCATCTACCTCGACATCACACCCAAGGGGCGCAACGAGAAGGAAATCATGGATTGGGTCAGGCGGCACGACGAGTACGCCGAGACCGCGGCCAGCTGTTGCCATGGCAGCGGGACGGGTGAGCGCTCGGATTAAGCCAAAGCCTCCCCTGCTATGTCTTGCAACACCTGCCTGGCGAGGCATCCCCGCCACGTTAGGCAAACCCCAAAAGCCGTCGAATAGAGGAGTTGGCGCATGGGCAAGTACGTCGATGGTTTTGTTGTTCCCGTCCCCAAGGACAAGCTGGAGGCCTACCGGAAATTTTCCGAAACGGCCGGCAAGGTCTGGCGGGAATTGGGCGCGCTTGAGTATGTCGAGTGCTTCGGCGACGACGTGCCGCCGGGCAAGCTCACCTCGTTCCCGCAGGCGGTCAAGCTCGAAGCCAACGAGACGGTGGTCTTTGCCTGGATCGTCTATTCCTCCCGCGCCGAGCGCGATCGCATCAACGCCGCCGTCATGAAAGACCCTCGCATTACCGGCACGGATCCCAAGTCGATGCCCTTCGATGCCAAGCGCATGTTCTGGGGCGGCTTCGAGATGTTTGTCTCTCTCTAACGCAGGCTTTGAAAATACCGGCGCAAAAATGTCGGCGCTGACGGCGCGGCGGCGTCCTTTTGAGAGGCACCCGCCCCAGGCAAACGCAAAGGAGCACAAGCAATGAAGGTCATGGTCTTGGTCAAAGCCACGAAGGACTCGGAAGCCGGCAAGCTGCCGAGCCAAGAGCTGCTGGCCGAAATGGGCAAATTCAACGAGGAGCTGGTGAAAGCCGGCGTCATGCTCGCCGGCGAGGGTCTGCAGCCGAGCTCGAAGGGCGCGCGGGTCAAGTTTTCCGGCAAGCAGCGCCTGGTCACCGACGGCCCCTTCACCGAGACCAAGGAGCTGATCGCGGGCTTCTGGCTGTGGGAAGTCGCCTCCCTGCAGGATGCCATCGACTGGGTCAAACGCTGCCCCAACCCGCATGAGGGCGAGTCCGAAATTGAAATCCGCCAGGTGTTTACGGCGGACGATTTCGGCGAGGCCTTCACGCCGGAGCTGAGAGCGCGCGAAGAGGAGCTGCGCGCCCAGCTGGAAAAGCGCAACGCATCCTGACGCTAGGCAATGGGTGGGGGCGCTCCCGCCCCCACCCGGCAAACCATGCGAGGTAGCACGGCGATGGCCAGCAAACAGAAGATCACGACGTTCCTGTGGTTCGACAACAATGCCGAACAGGCAATGGAATTCTACACCGCGATCTTCAAGCATTCGAAGATCCTCAGCGTCTCGCGCTACGGCGAGGCGGGTCCCGGCCCGAAGGGGACGGTCATGGTCGGCGCCTTCGAGCTCGAGGGCCAGCGCTTCTTGGCCTTGAATGGCGGCCCACGCTTCAAATTCACGGAGGCGATTTCACTGGTGATCGATTGCGAGACGCAGGAGGAGATCGATTATTTCTGGGCAAGGCTCGGCGCCGGCGGCCAGACGCAGGCGTGCGGCTGGCTCAAGGACAAATTTGGGCTGTCTTGGCAGGTGGTGCCAAGCGTGTTGGGCGAACTGATGCAGGACAAGGACCCGCAGAAATCCAAACGCGTGATGGAAGCCATGCTGCAGATGGTCAAGTTCGACATCGCGCGCCTCAAGGCGGCCCACGCCGGGCGCTAGGCTCGCTTTCGATTTACCGCGCCATGCGAGCTTATCGTCGGCGGGTGCAAAGGCCACCGCGGCCTTGCCCGCCGGCCGCGCGCGCTTCGACCTAGCGCAAGAATTCAGGCGAGATCAGACCGGGCAGCCACAACGACAGCTTCGGCCAAACGATGACGAGGGCGAGCACCAGCAGCATCGGCACCAGCATGATCCCCGTGTCCTTGATGGCATCGCGGATGCGGATGCCGGCGATCGAGCAGGCGATCATCAGGCATAGGCCATAGGGCGGCGTCACCAAGCCGAAGGCAAGCGAGACGATGCCGATCATGGCAAAGTGCACGGGATCCATCGCCACCGCCTTGGCCAGCGGCTCGAGGATTGGCGCGCAGATGATGATGGCGGGGATTGCATCGAGAAAGCAGCCGACGACGAGAAAGACCCCAGCGACGAAGAACCCCGTCGCCGCGAAACCCATCCCCCAGGCCGTGACGCCTGTCAGGATGGCCTCGGGAATTTTGTAATAGGCTAGCAACCAGCCGAAGGCGCTGGCGGTACCGACGCAGAAGAGCGCGATACCGGCAAGCTTGCCGGTGTCGAGTAGCGCAGCATGCAGGCCGGAAAAATCCATTTCGCGGTAGACCAGCAAGGACAGCACCGCAGCATAGAGCACGGCGATGCACGCCGATTCGGTGGCCGTGAACCAACCGAAGATCTTGCCGCCGACGATGATCCCCGGGGTCATCAGGGCCGGAATGGCGATCCAGCAGGCACAGAGAAGCTCACGCCACGACGAACGCGGATAGGTCGGGTAGCCGCGCGCCTTGGCATAGGCGTGCACGGTTGCCATCTGCGCTAGCCCGATCAGCAGGCCAGGCACGATGCCGGCAAGAAACAGCGCCCCGATCGAAACGGTGAGCAGGCCGCCCCACACGATCATCAGGATCGATGGTGGAATGATCACCGCGAGTACGGCCGAGACCGCCGTAATGGCGACCGAAAAGGACAGATCGTAGCCCTCTTTGGTTTGCGCCTCGATAAAGATCTTGGATTGGCTGGCGGCATCGGCCGTCGAGGAGCCGGAGATACCGGCGAAGAAGATCGAGAGCACGACGTTGATTTGCGCCAGACTGCCGGGAAAATGCCCGACCATGGTGCGGGAAAGCTGCATCAGCCGGTCGGTGGTGCCGCCGACGTTCATCAGATTGGCCGTCAGCAGGAAGAACGGCACCGCCAGGAGGATGAAGGAATTGTAGGCATTGAAGGTCTCCTGCATCAGCGTCATGGTGTCGAGCCGCGGCTCGATGATCAGGATCGGCAGGCAGGCGAGCCCAAGCGCGAAGGCCACGGGCACGCGCAGAAACATCAGCAGAAAAAACAGCCCGAACAGAATGAGCGCCGCCTCCCCCGGCGACAGCACGGCACCGGTCATTGGGCTCTCCCCGCCACGATTTTGAGGTCATCCAAGACCTGCTCGCCGAGAAAGACGATCCAGCTCAAGCCCGTTAGCGGCCAAGCGACGTGGATCAACCAAAGCGGCAGCTCGGCGAGTTCGGACGTCCGCTGCCAGGCAAACTGCGTGAAATGCAGGCCGGCGGAAACAAACACCAAAGCCGCAGCCAGCACACCTAGGCGGCCGACCAGCCGTACCAAGGCTTCGCCCCGCGCCGCGAGCTTCGGCCAAATGTCGACCTCGAAATGCGTCGACTCGCGCACCCCAATCATGGCGCCGATCATAATGGTCCAGATAAACAGGAAGCGCGCCATTTCCTCCGTCCAGATGTAGGACGGGATCAGCGCCGTATACCGCGAAAAGATTTGCAGGCTGACCGGGAGGACCAGAATGGCCACCGATAGCACCAGCAGCCAGGACAAGAGCGCCGCATAAGCCCTGGTGAATTGCCGCCACGGGCTCGGGCGCGATGGCTGAGAGACATCATGCATTGGGTTGAGATCCCACGTTGGCAAAGCGGCCGGGAGAGGATCCCGGCCGCGGCAACGGATATTGCCGTGACGGGGAGACCTACTTCAGCGCCGCGATCTTGGCGTAGATGTCTTCCGCGCCGATCTCCTTGGCGTAGGCTGCCATGACGGGCGCGACCAGTTTTTCCATCTCGGCCCGGTCCTTGAAGGGCACGCGCTTGAGCTTGCCTGCCTTTTCCAGGGCCTCGAGCTTTTGCTCGTCCTCGGAGGACTCGATCTTGCGCCCGTAAGCGCCCGCCTCCTTGCCGGCCTTGAGCACGGCCGCCTGCAGATCGGCGGGGAGCGCCTTGAAGGTCTTGCCGGAGAAGCAGATGGGCCGGATGGTAATGGCGTGCTGCGTCATGGCGAGATGGGGAGCCACCTCGTAGAACTTCATCGACTCGACACCGGCAGCCTCGTTCTCGCCGGCGCTGATGACATTGTTCTGAATGGCGTTGTAGACCTCGTTGTAGGCGATCACCGTTGGCGCCATGCCCGCGGCCTGGAAGGTTCTGGACCAGATCGGCGCCCCCTGGACGCGGACCTTGAGCCCCTTGATTTCGGCCAGCGAACCCATCGGCTTGTTGATGAAAATGTTGCGCACGCCACCGCCGGCGTAACCGATCAGCATGACGTCGGCCTTCTGGGCGATCTCGTCGGCCACCGGCTTTAACAGGTCGGCATCGAGCACCTTGTTCCAATGGCCGAGGTCACTGAACAGGAACGGGGCATCGATGAAGGGTGCAGCCTTGGAGAAGGTCGACATGTGCGCCGGGGAGACGATGCCGTAGTCGACGGCTTTGCCCTGCGCCATGTATTCGAAATACTGCTTTTCAAGACCCAGCGCAGAGTTCTTGTGCAGCACGAAGGTGATGGGCTTGCCGTAGTACTGCTTTACCAGCTCCTCAAACTTGACGAGCGCCTTGGTGAAGGCGTGGTCGTCGTTGAACTGTACGGCACCATTGAGCGTAATCGGCGCCTGAGCCCTGAGGATGCTGGGAAAGCCGTTGGCTGCGGCAAGTGCCCCCAAGCCGGCGAGGACCGTTCGACGTTGCATGGATGCTGCTTCCTCCTTAACGGGCGCCGCGCGCAGGCGACGCATTTTGCAAATTCGTTATTGTTTTCAGACTGTTAATGGACGCGCATCGAACTTTAGCCTAGCTGGGGCGGCCAAGCCAGCGCGAATGCGCCGCAGCCCACGGCATCTGCTCGGCGGACACTCCGTGAGGCGCGTGGGCGAAAGCCGTGGCGGGAGCGCGGGCGGGCGGCGGGGCGCGCCGCTGTGGCAAAGGCACGCCTCAGCGCGGCGCAAATCTCGCCGGCGGCGGTGAGCTCATGCCCGCGGCATCCTCGTAAACCCTGGCGATGGCGAGCAGGCGGTCCTCTTGTCCCTTGGCCGCGATCACTTGCAGACCCAGCGGCAAGCCAAGCTCGTTTGCGCCCATGGCGAGCGAAATGGCGGGACAGCCCGCCATATTGGCGAGCACGCAAAAGTCGCCGACGTTGTCGGGCACCTTGCCTGCAAAGGCAAAGGCCGCCTGCGGCGTGGTTGGCGTCAGAACCGCGTCCACGCTTGCCAAGGCGCACCGAAGTTCGTGGGCCGCGACATCGATCACGCGGTCGGCTCCGGCCAACCTTACGGCACTCGCGCGCAAGCCCCAGTCGAGGTAGCCGCGCATTTCCGCGGAGAAGCGTTCGGGCTCGCGGCGATAGAGCGGCCCGTGCACAGCCGCCGCGTCGACCTCCACCCGCACGAAGACCGCCCTGCGCCCCTGCACCATATCGTAGCTGGGAAGCGTCACGTCGCGCACGTCGGCACCCAGCGCGCCCAAAACGGCGATGGCGCGTTGAAAGGCCGCCTCGACGCTGGGCTCGACCGCTGTTCGTTGCAAATTGCTGAGGACACCCAGCCTGAGGCCCTTGAGATCTGGGGTCGATTGCGCGCCTTCCTGCCTCGGATAGTCCCGCGCGTAGGGCCAGTCTGGATCATAGCCGGCCATGCCCGCGAGCAGGAGCGCCGCATCGCTCACCGTCCGGGTCAAGGGTCCGACGTGGTCAAGGCGCCAGCTCAGGGGCGCGACGCCGCGGGCGCTGACCCGGCCATAGCTTGGTTTCAGTCCCACTTGGCCGCAATAGGCGGCCGGAATGCGCACCGAGCCGCCCGTGTCGGTCCCCAAGGCAGCCGCGCACAATCCCGCCGCAACGGCCGCCGCCGAACCGCCGCTCGAGCCCCCGGGCGTGTAGCCATCGCGAAATGGGTTGCTGGTTCGGCCGTGATGCGGATTGTCGTTGACGGCGCCCAAGGCTCCTTCCTGCATGTTGAGCTTGCCCAAAATGACCGCACCTTGTGCCCTGAGCCGGCGCACAACCTCCGCATCGGCGCTGGCGGCGGGATGTGGACCGCCGAAGCCGTTGCTGGTCGGCACGCCGGCAACATCGATATTGTCCTTGATGGCGATGGGGATGCCGTCGAGTGGTCCCAAGCGCGCGTTGCGTCGAGCCCTCGCGGCTGCGCGCTCGGCCTCGGCCTGCGCGCTCTCCTGGCACAGGGCGAGGTAGCAGTTGAGCGCCCGACCAACTCCCGTGGCGCGCTCCAGATAGACGTTGAGCAAGTGCCGCGGATCAAGTTCGCACGCCTCAATGCGGCGCGACAACTCGGTTATCGGCAGAAACGCCACGTCGTGCATGGGAGCCTCCGCATCGGCCGGCAAAGCACCATAGGCAGTGTGCGTTCCAGGCCGGGGCTCCAACAAGCGCAAATGTGGCACACGACTTGCTCGACCGCCTCCCAACCTGCATCATGCGCACCGGGGGACATATCAGCATGGCGGCGCACGGCCCGCGATTGCTAACCAGCGAGATAGATTGGCGAGGGCTCCGCGATTGACTTTGGTGCGGTTGATCGGCGTTGGCAAAGTCTACCGCTCGCTTAAGGGCAGCGACTATATTGCCGTTGAGGATTTCAACCTCGACATCGCGGCCGGCGAGTTCTTCTGCTTGTTGGGCACGAGCGGCTGCGGCAAGACCACCGTCCTCAACATGACGGCCGGTTTCGAGCCCGCCACCTCCGGTCGCGTGGAAATCGCCGGCCGCGTCATCGACAACCCTGGGGCCGACCGCGGCGTCGTTTTTCAGGGCGACGATTCGCTCTACCCGTGGCTGACCGCCCTTGGCAACGTCGAGTTCGGCTTGCGCATGCGCGGCCTGCCGCGTCAGGAGCGGTTGCAGCGGGCGCAGCGCTATCTCGATCTCGTCGGCCTCAGTGGTCAGGAGCACAAGCATCCCCCGGAGCTATCGGGCGGCATGAAACAGCGCATCCAGATTGCGCGCGTGCTCGCCAACGAACCGCAAATGCTCTTGATGGATGAGCCGTTTGCCGCGCTCGATGCCCACACCCGCGCCGCCATGCAGAGCGAACTTGCCAAGATCTGGCGCGCCACGCGCAAGACCGTGCTGTTCATCACCCACGACATCGATGAAGCCATCATGCTGGCGACCAGAATAGGCGTCATGCATGCGGGCCCTGCCTCCAAGCTCAAAGGCATCGTCGAAGTGCGGCTGAGCAACGTCGAGCGCGATCGCACGCATGATCGTTTCGTTGCCGTGTATCGGCAGGTGCATGCCATGATCCGTGACGAGGTCGCCATCGCCATGCGCCGCGCTTAAGGGGTGAAGAAGGTATGCACCGTTCCCTGGGCAAGCTTTTGGGCTACCTCATCGGCTTCGGCAGCCTGTTTGCCATCTGGCACATGGCTTCGGTCTATCTCCTCAACTCGATCCTGTTCCCGCCGCCGGCGCGCGTGATCGCCAAGGCGATCGAGCTGGCGCAGGAGGGCACGCTCTGGGAGAACGCTCGTGTCAGCCTCCAGCGCATCGCGCTCGGCTTCTTTTTTGGTTCGCTGATCGGCATCCCGGTTGGCATGGCGATTGGCTCGTTTGCCATCGTCCGGCGCATCCTCGAGCCCTACACCGAGTTTCTTCGCTTCATTCCGGCGACAGCGCTTGATCACGGTGGCGGTGATCTGGTTCGGCATCGGCGAGGGCTCGAAGATTTTCCTCATTATCTACACCACCGTGTTCATCGTCATCATCAACACGGCGGCCGGTGTCAGCGCCGTGGCACCCAACAAAATTCGCGCTGCGCGATCGCTTGGCGCCAGCCGCGCGCAGGTCTTCTGGTACGTTGCCCTACCGGCGACCGTGCCCTACATCCTCACCGGCATGCGTCTCGCCATGGGCAACTCTTTCGTGACCATCATCGCCGCCGAGCTGGTAGCCGCCAATGTCGGGCTCGGCAAAATGATCTGGGATGCGCGCCTTTATATGCTCGTCGACCAGATCTTTGTGGCCCTCCTCGTGTTGGGCTTGCTAGGCTTCACCGCCGACCGGCTGTTTCGCTGGGCCATCTACGCCTTTGCCGGCCGCTTCTCACCCGTGACATGAGGCAACACCGTTTACAGCCGACTGGAGGAGAACTGCAGCATGCGCAGGATTGCAAACCTAATGGCAGGCCTAGCGGCCTTTACACTGTTTGCCGCCGCGAACACTGAGGCGCAGTCGCCAAACAAAATGACGATCGCAACCGGCGTCGATCCGGCCTTTTCCCAATTCTACGTCGCCAAGGAGGCGGGACTGTTCGAGAAGAACGGGCTCGACGTCACGATCAACACCGGACCCTCCGGCTCCGCCATGGTGCCGTTCCTCATCAACAATCAGATCCATGCCGCTTACGGCAGCGATCTGGCCGGCGTGATCAACCATAACATCGACAACAACATCGTCGCCGTTGCCGACGGCACCTACCTCGTCAAGTGGCTGTCGGTGGTGGGCCGGAACATCCCGGATATGGCGGGCCTCAAGGGCAAGCGGGTTGGCGTCGCCAGGGGAACCGGCGGCGAGATCTTCTGGAACCGCGTGGTCGACAAGCTCAAACTCAATGCGGCCGACTACAGAATTGTCGACATCGAGGCACCGGAGATGGTGGCCGCTATCGAGCGGGGCGATATCGATGCCTTTGCGACCTGGGAGCCTTGGCCGACACGAGCGCTGATGAACGTGAAGGACACCAAGATCCTGCAGGATGCCGAGGGCATCTATAACAACATCAACTTCGTCTACATGAACCGGACTTGGATTGAGAAGAACAACGACACCTCGCTGCGCTTTATCCGCGCCCTGGTCGAGGCCAATGATCTCATCGGCAAGGATCGTGAGGCGGCGGCCGGCATGGTCTCCAAGTTTCTTAAGATGCCGATCGAACTGGCGCGCGAGCTGATGCCGAAGGTCGAATACGACATGACGCTGACCGACCGCGCTCTCGCCACCATCAAGATCTCGGAGGAGCAGCTGCAACGTCAGGGCAAGCTGAAAGCGCCCCTCGACTACTCGCGCTATGTCTATACGGATCTGCTGAAGCAGGTCCGCCCGGAGAACGTCAAGATCACCTCCTTGCCCTCGAAATGAGCGAGACAGCAGCGAGGGCGGCGGGCCTTGCACTCGGCCGCCCTTCTTATTTGTCGCGCGGCACCAGCGTGTAGGCCTTCCCCGCCACGGCCGGGCTTGGTCCCCAGCGACCACGCTCGACGTTGCCGATGAAGTCCTCCACGGCCGCGTTGAAGGCGGCGGGCTCCTCCAGGTTGATGCCGTGACCGGTCTTGGGCAGCATCAGCAGGCCGCAGCGGGGGATCGTGCGCTTGAGGAACAAGGCGACATCCAGCGTCGTGTCGTCATCGTCGCCGGCAATCACCAGCACGGGGACCGGAATGGCGGCAAGCTCCGCCTTGCGCTCAAACAGGGGTGCGCGACGACCCTGCACGCCGAGCATGGTCCGCGCGTGCCCCTTGGCCGAGCCCGCCGCGAACTGGTGCTTGAATTCCGCCCAGCCGCGCGGGTCCTTGTCTCGGTAGGTAGCGCGCGCAGGACTGGCGCAGTAGAGCTCCGCCATGGCGGGCATGCCCTCGCGCTCAATGCGCTCGGCAAAGGCCGCGCACTCCTCCTGGAAGCGGCGCTTGGCGACGGGATCCAGCGAGGCGCCGCTGCCGGCGGCCGCGGCCGTCAAGGACAGAGCCATCTGCGGATGGCGGATACCGAATTCGAGGGCCGCCGTGGCCCCCATGGACAACCCGACCAGGTGCGCTCGCGCAAGGCCGAGGCCTTTGAGGACGGCTGCCGCGTCATCCGCCGCGCGCGCCTGAGAATAGGCATCGGGCTCCTCTGGAATATCGGACGGCGGCCAGCCGCGGGCGGCGTAGCTAATGCAGCGATAGCGGCGCGAAAAAAACCGCAGCTGCGGCTCCCAGCTCAGATGGTGCCCACCGAACTCGTGCAAGAACAGGATCGGATCGCCCGATCCCGCCTCTTCGAAATAGATCTCCACACCATCGTCGGTCCTGACCCGTGGCATGCGTTCGCCGCTCCCCTCGCTGTCGTGCGCCCTACGTGCTTGTGCCAGCCGGCGCCGAACCCGTTGCGAGCATGGACTTGCCCGCCGTGCCAAGGCAAGGGCCGCATGACTTGGGCGCGCCCGACACGGGCCCCTGTCGATTGGCTGAAACCGATCCGCGTGTCGTGCTGGCGGAAACCGGCAGCGCCTCGGCCGGAGGCGAGCGCAGGGCCAGCACAATTCTGGAAACGCCCCTACCCCTGCGCCCGCGTCGGTGGATTGCGTAAAACGATGCAGGCCCCACCCACGGCGCGCAGCTGCGCACATAGGGCATCTGCCTTCACGCGTGTCGATTCCGAGACCCGGACGATGTACTTTGCGGCGCCGCGCCTCCCCGGCAGCTTAGCCTGCAGCACCAGCGGCAGCCGATCGCGCAGGGCCGGACCGTAGGTGCGACGCAGCCGCTCGTAGCTGGCAAGCACGCCGCCTTCCGACCAGTTGCCGGCGAGCTGCACACCCCAGGGACCCCAGGCCGCGCTCTCGGTCACAGGCCGGCGCGGTGCCCTGGGTGAGGCCGTGATCAACTTGGCAAGCTCGAGGCAATTGCCGCCTTTAGGGATGGCGACAGGCTGCCATTCCGGCGGCGCGTCGGAGGCCCAGGTCTCCGCGTCATGCCCGGTGACGGCGCGCACATAGGCGCGCGTTTCGCCGGGCAGGCCGCCACGTCCGGCGAGCCAGGTCTCCACTCGCCCGGGGCCGGCGTTATAGGCCGCCGCGGCAAGGCCCAGGCTGCCGCGGAACGTTGTGCGCAGTTCTCTAAGGTAGCTCGCCGCTTCGCGCAGCGCCTGCACCGGTTCGAAGGGATTGGCGAGGCCACGTCCCGACGCCGTGCCCGGCATGAACTGGGCGATGCCCTGCGCGCCCTTCGGACTGATGGCCTCGGGATTGAAGCGACTTTCCTGCCAGATCAGACGGGTGAAGAAATCGAGAGGGAGGCCGTTATCGCTCGCCGCCTGGCTCACCACGCGGCAGATTTCGCTAGCGGAGGCACTTGCACGCCTGGCCCCTTCCACGGATTTCGCTGCCTCGGGGCCCACCGTATTTTGGGACTCAGCCCAAGCGGGCAGCTGGTGTGAGAAAGGTAAAATCAACACAAAACATAAGGTGATCCGCCGCACGGTTGCACTCGAGAACATTATCGCCCACGCTTACCAAGCATCCGTCAAGTGCGCTCACAATCCCCCACTCAAGTGGCGCCGCCGATTTTGCGCAGTTTGCATGTAACAACGCCGTTATACTAGTTCTGGGTCCCCTCCGCAGCAACTCTAGACGCAGTGAAGGGCCGAGACCGAGGCACGGCGGCGAGCCATCGATGTGGCAGCTCTCTCCGGGTTCTCCTCCCCCTTCGCTACCTCATACTCGATAAAGTTAATGCAGATACTAAAAGGACAACAGGCGGGGGCCAGGCAAGTTAAGCCTTGGGGTTGAGGACGGGAGGATACATGATGCGCCAGGGCACTCTTCGGCGCTATGGATGCAGCAAGGTGCGCGTTACTTACGTGAGCCCAAGATTTCTTCTTGATCACCTTGGGTGAGTGCGCCACGTTCACCCCAATTCTACTCTTCGCGAAGGGGCTTTCCCTTGTGGTCGACTGAAGCGCCTGGACGATAGCTCGTCTGCACCCGTTTAGAGCGTCATCCTCGTGCAATGCATCCTCGGCGAAGGATCGACCGCGGACGCAGATTTACGGGGCCGGGCAGATGGCTCGACATTTGCGGCGTGAGGGCTACGTGATGCGCCGCAAGCGTATCCGCCGGCTGAGCCTGTGCGTGATCTATCAGCGGCCAGGCACGAACATTCCGGCTGCAGACCACGAGGTCTTTCCCTACCTGCTGCGTGACCGGAATGTAGGTGATATCGGCGCACCACACTTGATTGGCCGATCGATCTCGAGGGATGCGGCGGAATTTCTCGACCTGGTTGCCATCATGGACTGCGCGAGCCGCAAATTATTGGTCCAATACGATGGACACGGAGTTTTGCATCGACGCGCTAGAAGACGCGCCTCGCAAATACGCGGCACCAGAGGTTGCCCGTTCGCACTTATTCTGCCGGAATGATAACGAGGCTGGGCTTCTCGTCGCCACTGCGGTCGATCCTGCTATACTGTTGATTGATGAAGGCATCGGAGCAGGTGACAGTGGATTTGCGGATCGCGCAGCCCAACGCATGCGCTGTTCATAGATAGCAGCAAGAGTTTTGTTTTCGCCACTCACAACGAAGATATGATTCGCGCTTGGTGCAACAAGGGCGCCCTGTTCGCTGGAGGCAAACTTCTGAACGTTGGTGACGTGGAGGACGTGCTAGCGGCGTACCGAGCGGCGGCCTACACTGGCGGTATAAGCTCCAAGAACGCAGCAGAGATTTAAGCACACCGATTAAGCACACCGATCTCGCGCACTGCCTCCGGCAAGGGCATTGTCGACCCATTTCTGCCCAAGGTTCTCCTTCACATTCGCGCCGTCATTGGTAGTCATCGAGGGTGGCACCACCAATGTAGGTGCCGATTTCAAAGATCCCGTGCTCTGCCTTTCGTGCATATCGAGCATTGCCAGGGTTTCCTGGTGCAACAGGAGCGCTGCTTCATCCGGTTGCTGAAGTCAGCGTTTGACCGCTTGGCCCAATTGCGGCAATGCTTTTCGGCGAAGCCGACTTCGTTCCTTGTGATAGGTCGCCCAAATCCAAACATCCAATTCTCGCGATTGGCAACATTTCGACCGCCGCAAATCAGCCAACGAGCAGTTGCTGATAGCACAGCGTCAGCCGCTCACACTAGGCGAGCCCTGCGGGCCGTCGACAGCGAGGCGCCTCACTCGAATGCCCGCCTGAAATCTTGCTAAAAAGTGGCCCGCTTGTTGACGACCCGCGGCGGTCGCGACTATTCAAGAGACTGGAGTGACAGCGTCTTGCATAAAGGTCTTATGAGCTTGCGTGGCAAGAATACGAATAGCGTGGATCGAATTTGCGCTCATCTCATTCAATGGGGTGTTCATCGCCATCACGACTTAGACCCGCACTCTAGGCACTTGAGTTTTGACGCACGCGCGAGGCAATTAAGGTCTAAGTGTTGCTGACCACTGATCTTGAGTAATGCCTTCAGGACCCGATTCAGCTTACGTTGGCTAGAGGGACAGATAGCGACACATGTGTGGAATCGCTGGATTTTGGGAATTCGGCACGCGGACACCAGCTCCAAAGATGCGCGCCGTGGCGCACGCAATGGCGACGTCGATTGAGCATCGGGGCCCCGATGGCCGCGGTTGCTGGATTGATGAAATGGTTGGCGTAGCCTTGGCGCATTTGCGACTTGCCATTATCGATCTTTCGCCGCTTGGCGCCCAACCAATGACTTCGAGCAATGGTCGATTCGTCATCGTCTTTAATGGCGAGCTCTATAATTACAAAGAGATGCGACTCGAATTAGAAGACGTCGGCATTGCGTTTCGTAGCGAGTCGGACACGGAGGTTCTACTAGAAGGATGTGCTCATTGGGGCGTTCGAAAGGCAATTGAAAAGTGCAACGGCATGTTTGCACTAGCCATCTACGATCGCGATTTTCGTCAGCTGACTCTCGCGCGCGACCACATCGGTATAAAGCCGCTCTATTGGGCCATGATGGGAGGTAACCTTCTGTTCGGGTCTGAGCTCAAGGCGTTACGGGCCCACCCGAGTTTCAAAGCACGCCTCGACCGCGCGGCTGCGGCGAGCTTTTTTCGGTTTGCCTATGTTCCGTCGCCCGCCACGATCTATGAAGGCGTACACAAGCTTCCTCCGGGTCACATAATGACCATCGAAAACAACGGCTCTTGTGCAATGGCTCCTTATTGGTCGATGGCGGAAGTAGCCGCGAATGCCTTAGCCAATCGTCGCCGCATATCTGATCAAGAAGCCGTCGACGGTTTGGAATGCGTGTTGCGGGACGCAGTTGCACGGCAAATGGTGGCGGATGTGCCCGTTGGTGTGTTGCTCTCAGGAGGTATCGACTCCTCGACCGTGGCAGCACTGGCGCAAACGCAAAACCTTCGTCGGGTACGCAGCTTTGCGATCGGATTCCACGTCGAGGGCTTTGATGAAGCCAACCACGCCGCTGCTGTTGCCCGGCACTTGGGTACAGAGCATACGGAGCTCTATGTCGACGCCCCAATGGCGCTCGATGTCATTCCACGTTTGCCGCATATGTATGATGAGCCGTTTGCAGATCCCTCGCAGATACCTACGCACTTGGTGAGTGCGCTAACGCGACGCCACGTCACCGTAGTGCTCTCGGGCGACGGAGGTGACGAACTGTTCGGGGGCTATGATCGGTATTTTCACGCGCTGCGCCTGACGCGCATTCCGATGGCGATTCCACGCTCACTACGTCACCTGTTGGCGAAAGTATTGACCCGAGTGCCGGCGCAATCGCTTGACGCTGCCTTAGGGCACCTGCGCATTCATCGACTAGGAACAAAACTGCGTAAAGCGGGTTCGATGCTGACCGAAAAGGGTCACGACCGTCTTTATCGCCGCCTGATGTCGCACTGGACCGAGGAAGACAATCCGGTGCTGAACGCGCAGGAGCATCAAAACGTGTTCTGGGATGACGACTTGGCGAACCGAGTTCCGCATTTCACAGAACGAATGCAGTTCATCGACAGCATCACGTATCTGCCGGACGATATCCTCGTTAAGGTCGACAGGGCGAGCATGAGCGTTGCGCTTGAAGCGCGTGTCCCATTGTTGGATCCGCGCGTTGCCGCCTACGCCTGGAGCTTGGCGCCTCATCAAAGGGTGCGAGGCGGCATTGGGAAATGGGTATTGCGTCAGGTGCTCTACCGCCACGTTCCGCCTGCGCTTGTCGATCGGCCGAAAATGGGGTTTGGGGTGCCGATTGGCGACTGGATGCGCGGCCCACTGCGTGAATGGTGTGAGGACCTATTGAGCGAACGATCGCTATGCGACGGCGGCGTTCTTCGCTCCGATGTGATCCGCCAGCGCTGGAAAGAGCATCTGAGCGGACGGGTCAATTGGCAATATCCATTATGGGATGTTTTGATGTTTGAAAGCTGGCGCCGTGTTTGGCTTGGTCCCAGCACAGCGTAGAGGATCTAAGCTGAATTTTACGTCATTTCAGTCAAATAGTGGTTACGGTGAAGATCGAAAATGATCAGAGGCCATACTTTGGCGCGCAGCCAATCGCCGGTAGGCTTGCGCATACTGACGCGCCACACTCGTAATTTCGTAATATTTCAGGATATGGGTGCGAGCAGCAAGGCCAAGAGCGCAGCGCTCATTAACATCAAGCTCAATCATGTTTCGCCAGGCTTGGGCCAAAGCTTGCGGTGATTGTGGAGGAACAATGATTCCGGTGTCCCTAACGATGATGGCAGCGTCGCCAACATCGGTAGCCACACACGGTATGCCACAAGACATGGCCTCTCCCAGCACATTGGGAAATCCCTCCCCATGGGCAGAGCTGAGGGTAGCAACGTCGATCGCCGCAAATACCTGCGCCATATCAGCACGCTTGCCGAGCATCCTCACGTGATTTGCTAGACCGAGCGCAGAGGCTCGGGCGGCGAGCGCGGAGTTGGGTTCCGTCCCCGCGCCGGCAAGTGCGAACACCACATCCTCACGGTCACGAGTAAGCTCGCGTGCGGCTTGCAAGAAGCCGTCATGGTCTTTCATCGGCGCGACGCGTGCGGCCATTCCAATCAAAGGTTGGTTGGGTCCCACGCACAACTCAGCGCGTATTCGCGCCCTAGCTTCTGGGTCTGGCCGGAAGACGGTGCCGTCAAACCCGTTGGGGATAATAAGTTCGGATCGCGGCCTATAGCCGAGTGCGCGGTGAGCCTCTAGGCCAGCGTGCGAATTGGCAATGACCAAGTTCGGAAGGGTAGAGGCACGCGCGAGCATTCGCCGAATCAAAGCAGTAGTCTTGTTGTCGGTATCGAGGTCGATATCAGAGCATCGAATATTCCAGACGAGCGTTCGACGACCGGCGAGTACATTGGCGATCGTGCCAACGAAGTCCCCGTGATAGAGCCACGTCTGAACAATGTCAGCATCTCGCGCGCGAATCTCCCGCGCCAGCGCCACCACTGCGGACGGCAAATGGCGAGGCGAGCGCACTTGCAATGGTCTTACTGGGACGCCCACCTTCTCAATTGCGGCGCCAAGCTCGCCCAGTCCGCCAAGTGACACGACGCTCATCCTTATTCCAAGGCCAGGCAGGACATTGGTCAACTTCAGCAGCATCTGCTCAGCGCCACCGACAATCATCAAGTCGGTGATAACATGCACAACCACCAGACCATTGGACGAAGGGGGCATTGGAGAAGACGGATCCTCATAGTCTAGTCTTCGCGACCGTTGTCTCCTGGTCAGGGAGCAGCCAGAAAAAGACCAATCCCCGCCGTGCTCGACATTGGCTACAAACATGAGATGGTGCGGACCCTCACGCGAGCCTGACATCTTATCATGCGGTGTTGAGGCAAAGGCCCTCTAGTTCGAAACCAATCGCCGGTCAGATATTTTGGCCGGTTCCAGTCCATACGCGTCAACTGTTTCCGCAATCATGCGTTCGATCCCGAACTTGCATCGGACGAAAGCAGGCCCTTCCTCCAAAGCCGTTTGTAGAGGTTTAGGGTTGACGATTAGGTTGACAACGGCGTTTGCCAAGTTAGCCGGATCATCGCTGTCAACTACCCAACCTGACTTGCCGGGATTGACAGCCTCCGCAGCTCCACCTGCGTTGGTGCAAACAACGGCCGTTCCAACGGATTGGGCTTCGATGACAACATTAGGCAAACCCTCACCGTGGGACGTCAAAAGGAGTACATCCATTAAGGACATTGCATTGAACGGATCATCGGTCACGCCTGCCATGACTACAAGATTGCGCAGCCCCCGTTTTCCGATCCTTGCTTCCATAGCTTCGCGCAGTGGTCCCTGGCCATGAAGAATGAAACGGACCTGGCTCGACACCGCCGCTACTCGAGCTGCCACTTCGATCCACAAAAAGGGTCTCTTCTCTTCGTCAAAACGGAACACACCACCCACAACAAAACTATCTGGAGCTATCCCCAATTTCGCACGCGCCTGCGCACGTTCCGTAACGGACAGGCGCCGGCGATCACCGGAATCGAGTCCATTGTAAATCACCTGGATACGCTCTCGGGAAATGCCAATCCACTCCGCGTAATCGTCTGCGCCAGCTTGGCTGTTGTTAATAAAATGAACCTGCGGCAGCCGCGCAAGAGCGCGATAAGCAGCGTCCATATAGGGCTGATACAGTTTGAAATTGTAAGGTGCAAGATTGCGCCCTGAGATTACAATTCTTGGTACTCCGGCGATAGCAGCGGCTAGACCGGCTCGAATGTTGTCCCAATCCAACCAGGCGTGAACAACCTGGGGTTTTAAGCACTCGAACTCACGGACCAAATTGGCGATGTCGACCAAGAGATTGGCAGGTAGCGCCTTAGCTGCGTCGCGCAATGATTTTGGCATTGCGGGATCCCTAACCCTTTTCAGTACACGTCTGATCTCATAGGTTTGTATCCCCGCGGCGCGGACCTTGGGCAGATGGAAATCCAAGCGCGCGGGTCCCTCCTGCAGATGATGCGCCAAAAAGGAAAGGTCATGCAGACCAAACCTATGCAGACCTACCAATGTGTTGGCCACTTGACGCTCAGCGCCGCCCGGAGCGAGGCTGCCACACACAACAACTACTCGGCCCGGAACGAAGTCTGTCCGTAAATTCGCACCCTGGAGTGCAACGGCAAACCCCTCATCAAATGTCATCAATCGTATTGCGTGCGGCAAATACGCTCGCAACCGGGAGTTTGCCAGCTTAGAGACTATGGCGAAGTGGTAGGTTGTCAGTCGGCTGTTGAGCCCGCGCGCATGCAGGGCCGCGCGTTGCAAGCTTTGTAACGGAATGCGCAACCAGAATTCTCCGGCCTGAGCGTAGAGGCGCTTAACTCCCGCGCGCCATGCTGCTTCAAGCATTCCTCTAGATAAGAAACGAACAGAGCCGGCGAAATAAACGGTCTCACTGCCTTGAGGCAATTTCCACTCGCGCTCACGATGGTAATAATAACCGATGCGCGGACTGGAGGACTGCTGCGCCGCTAATAGCTGGTCATTGGCAATCTTTACTCCGACTTCCCCGAACCTCGCGTCTGCCGAGAGCACCTCCACAGCTTTATCGGCGAGAGTACTATTCAGCATGACGACTGGATTGCTGGTACAACGCCGCCTGGCGTGGGCCACCGCGTGCTCGATGACGCGGGTCGGAGCACTAGCGAGCGCTGGGCACCCGCGTACCCTTGACCGCAACCTTTTGCATCCGAGCGAAAAATCATGCCGGAAGCGAGCGACAAATGCGCGCGATCCAGCGAGCCTGCGCAGTTCCGCAAGGATCTTGGCATGGCGTGGCTGCGAAGGATTGGCGCTATTCAGCTGCGGATCAATCATCTCGTTTTCCAGAATAGTGGATGTGCAGTCTTGCAGACTTCTCGAATGCGTCAGCTTGGTTTCGGAAAGATCGGAAAGTCTAGAGAAACCGCCCACGATAAAATTGGTCCTATCAGCAAGACCCAGTCGCCTAGCCACCGCACGAACGACTTCGTGTGTTCGCATTTCTGGGTCGAGATTGCCGAAGCGGATCCCATGCTACCCATCTCGACCCCGAGTGGAAATCCAGGGTTGATCGAAACGACGCGCGCATCCTGCCCGGGAACCAGGGCGATCAACATCATCGACCCCCCCGACGAACTTAGCGACCTCCATGATGCGCTTGGCCTGATACTTGCGAACCAGATCGATGAGATCGGCCGCATCGTTCGCCGGCAGCGTCCGCTGGCCAATTTTTTCGTCAGGCAAACCCTCCGCCTCGTACGCCGCGATCACCTTGGCGAACAGAGCCGCGTTCTCATCCATCGCGATCAGAACCTCTCGCAATACGTATAGGCCCGACCATTTGTATTCGGATCAGAGCCATCAGATGCGGAAAAGAAAAGGTCCCGACCCCAGTGGCTGAAACGACCGTTGCCATAGCGTCGGATGTGATCGTGGATGCTGTGTGCGAGACCTAGCATCACTCCGTCCTCGTAGAGCATGAGACGGGAATGCCGAGGTGCATCGCTGCAGTCAGCCTCCAATTCCAGGTGAGGAAGAGCAATCGAATAACTCATTCCGCCATTGCGTGCGAACGGACCCGTCAGTTTGACTTGCGCGCGCTCCTCAATAACCGACCGCCAATGAGCGTTGTACTCGGGGTGGGTGAAAACATATTCGGTGCAGCCTTCACCAGTCTTGACATTGGCGAGCGTCAACCCTGCCTCCGATCTACAAAAAGCCTGCGTCTCCGCGAGGCTAGCGAAGTCCATTGGCCAACCACCGAGCCAGTCCTTCACGTCCGTCCAATAGGTCATGCCTCGAGCGCCGTACCGGCGAATGAGCTCGAAGGGATTACGACCAGCTCTAAGCTCCGGGAGAAAATGGAATCGCAGCATATAGCGCCATTCCATCCATCGCTTCCTAGCTTCACCAGCAAGGTTGTATCGCTTTTTGATCGCCATCCAGTAAGCTGGCGGAGGATCTACATAATTGTCGGACGAATAGAGTGCGATGTAGTAGACGCCGCTCGCCTTAAGGGGGATAACCGAATTTCTGATGGCTGACCACATCTCTCCCGTATGGTGCAACACCCCCCAAGAGTAGACGACGTCCGCCTTGGGAAGGCTGCTCATAAAGGTTTTGTCCAGCACGGAGCCTTGCATGACCTGCCAGTTCGTCGGTGACTTCGGCCTGCTCGCGGACCCGCTGCGTGGTGCTGACGGAGTCCCAGTCGTAATCAAAGCTGACGACCCGCTCCGCTCCCATCCGCAATGCCGCCAATGAGTGGATGCCAGAACCGCATCCGATGTCGAGAAATGTCATGCCCGTTAAGTCATCAGTGCGTAGCATGTCGGCCAAGTGAAGACGTGAGGCGTCGATGGTGCCCTCGCTCAGGCGTTTTTCGACGAACTCCGCCCAGTTCTTGCCGAATCCAAAGCGCATTTCTGTCGTTTGATCCGACATCTTCGTCCCTGCGTTTTGAGCAACGCCCAGCTGCGTCCGTCCGATGCAAGCGAACTGGCAACCCCCCAATTGTATGCAATAAGCGATGTCGCCTCCCAGCCGCTTCAACGCGCACAACTTAAATGCGCTGCCACATTTGCCGTGCTTTGCATCCGCGATGCCTCCTCCGTTGTGCCGCCGGAACGGTGGTCTTCGTACAATCGCAAGCACTCAATGCGCCGACGCAAGTGCTCACGTCGCCCCCCGGCGCGGTTTGGCGAATGTTGTGAACCGTAGCTGCGCGCCGCCCTGTCAATGCAAAAGCAACCAGGGCACTCCTCATTGACACTATGTAAAGTAGCCTTACCTCACTGTGGCAAAAATTTGTCACTTTTCCACGCCTGCCGTTAGCAAGCGAGCCCCCGCATCATTGACGGCCTCAGCATTTTAGGCCGATGATGATTGGCGTTTGCAAAGCAAACGACTCGCGCCGGGCTGCGCGTGCTTTCCCGATCGCAGGGGCATTCAACGCAGCACTCATGTGTGGTATCGCAGGACTGATCGACAAGTCGTTACGGCTTGGCCCTGCCAGGCTCGCGCAGGTCGCCAAGCAGATGGCCGATGCCATGGTCCATCGAGGACCCGACGATGCCGGTGTCTGGGTGTCCCGTGATGGCCAGGCTGCTCTATCACATCGTCGCTTGTCGATCATTGACACGTCTGATGCGGGCCACCAGCCGATGGCCAGCCACGACGGTTGCAAGCAGATTGTCTTCAACGGGGAGCTGTACAATTTCCTCGAGCTTCGCGAAGAATTGAAGGCAAAGGGTGTCTCATTTCGCTCGCGTACTGACACCGAGGTGCTGATCCAAATACTTGAGCAGCACGGCATTGCGGGGCTGAACGAGCTTGACGCCATGTTTGCGTTCGGTTGGTACGATGAGCCAGCCAAGCGCCTCATTCTCGCCCGGGACATTTTTGGCGAGAAGCCACTTTACTACGTCGACGGACCTGAATATTTCGCGTTCGCATCGGAACTCTCCGCGCTTTTCGCCCTGCCGAACTTCGATGCCCGCATCGATGCGAGCGCGATCGCACGCTATCTTTGTTATCAGTACGTCCCCGCGCCCGAGACCATTTACCGCTGCGTGCGCAAGCTGCCACCAGGCAGCGTGCTCACCCGCGAGAGGGACGGCCGATTACACGTTCGTCAGTACTACCGGTTCGCGACTGGCGGAAGGATGAGCGGGGGTCGCCGGCTTTCTGACGCTGCCGACGAACTAGAGGTAATATTGGCCACCTCGATCAAACGGCGATTGATTAGCGACGTGCCGATCGGCGCATTCCTGTCGGGCGGTGTCGACTCGTCCACGGTGGTCGCGCTGGCGACGAAACTCACCAAAGAGCCGGTGAAGACCTTCACAGTTGGGTTCGAGGACTTTGTCGACTCCGAGCATGCCGATGCGGCAGAGACGGCCCGCTTTCTCGGCACCGACCATCACGAACAGCTTCTGCGGCCGGACGCTGTTGCGCTGTGCGGCCACATCGGTCAGGTTCTGGACGAACCAAACGCCGACAGTTCATGTCTACCAACATACCTTCTCAGCGCTTTCACTCGCACAAAGGTGACGGTGGCACTTTCCGGTGACGGTGGCGACGAGATGTTCGGCGGCTACGGCCGCTATCTCGCCACCATAGATGAGGAGCAACGCAAAGCCCATGGCGGCGGCATGGGATGGTGGACTCCCGGCCTCGCCTATTGGTCCTCACGAATCCTGGTGTTCCCCGAAGCCGAGCTGACAAAATTGACCGGAAGCGTCCCCGTTGGCCTGAGTCGGGATTTGGCAAACGCACGCAGGTTCCTCGAAACGGACAGACGTCCACTGATCAATTGCCTGCGGGAGGTGGACGCTTCGCACTACATGCCGGGCGCTGTTCTCGCCAAGGTCGATCGCATGAGCATGCAATCCAGTCTCGAGGTCCGTGCGCCACTGATTGGACGCGGTGTCGCGGAATTCGCGCAGAACCTAGCAGCCGACGAATGCCTTGGCGGCGGTCAGGGCAAACTGGTACTCAAGGAGGTGGCGCGGCGGCACTTACCAGAGCAATGCACCAACCGCCCCAAACGCGGCTTCGGCTTGCCCATGGGGCTGTGGGGCGCAACGGCCCTCCTTCCAGCGGCTCGGCGATTGCTTGAAACATCGGATACCCGGTTGCATCGTTGGATACCAGCCAAGAAGCTGTCGGCCTATCTTAACGAAATGGAGGCGGATTTTAATGCGTATCGCGTATGGTCTTTGTTGATCTTGGAAGTGTGGCTCCAATCGCACCCGCATGTTGTCGGCGAGACATTCGATGCCGCCGTGAAGCGCTACGCATTTTCGAGAACCTTGGCGCGAGTTCGCCAGCAGATGGTGAGAACTGTAACGCCCTTGAGATTAGGCTAAAAGATGAACTCGCTGAGTGGTGTTTCGACGCGCTATGAATTCGGACAGAACTGGAAGAAATTCGCCAACGGACTTTCTGCCGCGTCCATTGAACAGGCGGCTTTGGGCCTAGCACGCCTGCTGCCGGCCGAAGAGATTTCGGGGCGCAACGTTTTGGACATCGGTTGCGGCTCGGGGTTGCATGCGCTGGCGGCCTTGCGGCTCGGTGCCTCGAGCGTAACCGCTATCGACATCGACGAGGACTCGATCGCGACGACGCGACAGGTTTTATCGCTCCATGCACCGCCGGGTGCAAACTGGTCGGCGTCGGTGAAAAGCGTCTTCGACCTGGAGCACATGCCGCAGTTTCCAGTCGTGTACTCGTGGGGTGTCCTGCATCACACGGGCGATATGTACAAGGCCATCCGCTGTGCGGCCGACCGCGTTGCGCCCGGCGGCGGGCTGTATCTGGCGCTTTATCGAAAAACTCCCATGTGCGGGTTTTGGCGCGCAGAAAAATGGCTATACACGAATGCTCCCGACTGGGGGCGACGGAGCCTCGAGGTCGGATACGTTGCCGCCTTTCGTCTCGCCATGGCGATCCAGCGCAGGAATTTTCGGGACTATGTGGCGTCGTACGTGCACAACCGCGGCATGCATTGGATGACCGATGTGAGGGACTGGCTGGGCGGATATCCCTACGAATCGATCTCCAAAGAGGAGATGCTGAGTTTCACGCAGGACCTCGGCTTGTCGGCCCTTCGCCTTTTTTGTCGGAGGCCTGGCATCGGCCTTTTTGGGACTGGATGCGATGAGTATGTCTTCCGCAAGACGTAGGCGCCGGCATAAGAGGGCGCGGATAATGACTTAGCCAGATGCACCTGATTGGGAGGAGGCATTGCTACGAACTCTAAAAGAAAGGGGAAGGCCCGGCGTCGCCACGAGGGCGGGATCGCGTCAGTATCAGGCAGCTTGTGTCCAGCGCCATGTTGAGCGCGTGAGAGCTAAGGCAGCTGAACAGGCGCTGCCACTATTGAGGGTCTTTCGTGCGATCCTTGATTGTTGGGGACCGACGAAATGGTGATGACGCACGATCCGAATGGGGCGTTTGAACATGTGGCCTCAACGGTCAAACCGGCTGGCAGCCTGTGTGAAATGAAGCTTAGCCGGCACGAACCGAACAATTACGCCTGGCATGGGCCGGGACGAACGTTGGCCTGAGCATGCATCAGATCCTGAGCCCGTATGCCAATCTTCGCGCTCTCAATCTCATTTTGCATATGCTCACGCAATATCGTGAGCTGCTGTGGGAGATGACGCGTCGCGATATCCTAGACCGACAGGCAGGATTGGCCTTTGGGGCATTTTGGGTGATCGGCCAGCCTCTGCTGATGATGCTGGTTTATGTTTATGTGTTCTCGTTCGTGTTTGCCATGCGCTTGGGCGTCGGCGACAACGGCTTTGGCTACGTTGCCTTTCTGCTGGCCGGACTCGTACCCTGGCTTGCCATTCAGGAGGCAGTCGGTCGAGCATCGACCTGCATCATCGAAAACAAGAGCTTCGTCAAGCAACTCGTCTTCCCCGTCGAGGTGCTGCCGCTCAAGCTGGTGTTGTCGACCCTGCTCGTGCTGGGTGTCGGCCTCCTTTTCCCGATGGTTCTGACGGTCCTCAACGGCACGGCGAAGCCTCTTTCATGGCTGCTCCTGCCGCTCCCGGTCTTGAGTTATGTGCTGCTCACGGTTGGGCTTTGCTATGCCATCTCGGCAGCGGGCGTATTCCTGCGCGACATACGCAACATCATTCAGCTCCTTCTCAGCATCGGTCTATTCGCCCATCCCGTCCTGTACGTTCCCGGTATGTTGTCGCCGTGGGCAGAGCGCGCGTTTGCGTTGAGCCCCTTCGCGCATATCATTTGGGTCTTTCGTGATGTTGTTCTGGGTGAAATTTCTCACCCGGCATCCTGGTTGATTGCTCCCGCCGCCGGGCTTCTGAGCCTCCCGATTGGATACCGGTTGTTTCGCAGCGTGCGTCATATGTTTGGAGAGGTTCTGTGAGCGAACCGGCCATCGTTGTGCAACGTCTGTCCAAGCGCTTTCGTATCTACGAACGTGCAGCAGACCTGGTTTGGGAGGTATTGACTGGCCGTCGCCGGCATCGCGAGTTCACCGCCCTCGATGCTGTCACGTTTTCGATTGCGCGCGGCGAAATCGTCGGGATCATCGGCCGCAACGGGGCCGGCAAGTCCACCTTGCTTAAGATCATCGCCGAAACGATGGAACCAAGCGCCGGTCGTGTTGAAGTCAACGGACGAATCTCGGCCATCCTCGAGCTCGGCAGCGGCTTTAATCCTGAGTACACGGGCCGAGAAAACATCTATCTCGGTGGTCTGTGCCTCGGCCTCAGGCGTGAGGAAATCCGCGCCCGCGAAGCCGACATCATTGCCTTTAGCGAGCTTGAGGCTTTCATTGACCAGCCGTTCAAAACTTACTCCAGCGGCATGCAGGCGCGCCTCACGTTCAGCGTCGCCGTGAGCATCAATCCAGACATTTTGATCGTCGATGAAGCGCTCTCGGTTGGCGATGCAAAGTTTCAGCGCAAGTGCTTCCGCAAGTTCGAAGAGTTCCGCGCCTCAGGGGCCACCATCCTCTTCGTTACGCATCAGTCCGGGGTGGTGGAAGCGATTTGCAATCGGGCAATCTATCTCGCTAGCGGCGCCGTTGCTTTCGATGGGCCGCCAGGCGAAGCCGTGGCTCAATACTTCCAGGATTTATTCGGGCAGGAAAAGGAGACAACTGGCCCGGGCAAGGCTCCCGCGGTTGAGGAGCAAGCCAACGGTGTCGAAGCGCAAAAATTACCCGAAAAGGTCGAACGGCGGTACGGAACCGGCGAAGTCACCATTACTCACTGTGGCCTACACGATCAGGGTGGGGCCTCAACGACGATGTGTCTGTCAGGAGCGACGTACAGGCTGTATTGCGACGCGCACTGCAACATCGAGAGCATCGAAGGCCTGCAGATCGGAATAGGCGTGAGCACGAGGACCGGCATCCTCCTGGCCGGGCATAATTCGGTAAAACACCGTGTCCACATGCCGCCTATGCGCAAGGGTGATGTCGTTCGCGTGACACTGGACGTGACCATGAATTTGGGACCGGGCGACTATTTCGTCACATTCGGTGCCTGGAGCTTCCAAGCTGAAAAACCCTTCGATCGCCGAGTCGACGCACTCCACTTCTCGGTCCGCGCTGGGCCAGAGCTTGAACGGTGTTTGGTCAATTTGAAGCCCCGCTACATGGCAACAAAACTGATGGTTGAGACAGCATGACGACCATGGCCCCTCTTGCCATTCACGTTGGGTATCCGAAGACCGCGACGACAACATTCCAGACGCACGTTTTCCCGCACCATCCAGATTTGGAGTATTTGGGAAAGTTCATCCCATCATTTCGCTATGTTGATGCAAGAATGTATGACTTGATCAACAATATCTTCCTGTGCGGGAGCAACACGTTTCCTCCAACCGATGAGTTGCGCCTATTGGTCGAGGACGTCCGCAGGCAAACCTCGCGAAAATGCGTTCTTATTTCATCTGAGTCCTTCGTCCACCCAATGGCATTTGATGTCGCGCTGGTAGCCGATCGCCTGCACAAGACCCTCGGGTCGAGTAAAGTCTTGATCACCATACGCGAGCAAATTGGATCGATTTTGTCCTTCTACTGGATGCATGGCCGCTTCGGCGAATACCTGACGATTGGTCCAAAAGATCCGCAAACGCGTATTAGGTACCCGATACCTTTCCTCGACTGGCTGGCGCTGCAGAAGTCCGCCGATGAACGCAATTACCTCGCGACCTTGGATTATGCGAGCGTTGTCGATCGCTACATCGAAGTTTTTGGCCATGATAATGTTTGCATTCTTCTTTACGAGAAGTTGGTGGCTGATCCGGGCGCCTATGCGGAGGAATTAGGCCGCTTCTTGTGCGCCGATGTTTCTACTCTCATGAACCTGATGAATGGCAGGCACGAACACCAATCAAATGGACGTCAACAACCCTGGCGCGGAAGCAAATCAGCTGATTTGGCTTCGATCGAGGCGCAGCAGGGAGCACTCGTCAGATGGGGGCGCCTGCTGGGTCCCTGGGGCCATAAGTCGTTGGTGCCCGCTCGGATTGGCGAATTGCGTGAACGCTACAGAGCCGGCAATGCTCGGCTTGCGAAGCGATTGGGCCTTCCACTTGCGGACTTTGGATACAGCGTCTGAGGAAATCGGGCGCGCCAGAGCTCCTCAAGCTCGAGACGACAGTGAAGTCGTTCGCAAGGGGTCTCAATACTAGTACCCGGAATCACAAGTCGCTGAGACGGCGCCCTTTCACGCGGCGCTGGTGAACTTTGGATTGTAGCCCTGCGCCCGTTCGAGCGCCTGAATGGAGGGCTTCTCATCGACACAGAGAACGACGGCATTTTTGGGCGGCGCCAAGTAGAGGCCGACCACATCGGCCGCCTTTACCGCGAACTGCGGATCGTTGCTCTCGCACCAGCTTTTACGGCCGCCGAGGTCGATTTTCTGCTTGCGCAGGGAGCGCCAGACGTACTGAACATCGACATCGCCCAGCGCCTCGGCGATCAAGGTCCGTTCCAGCGCGCAAAACCTCTGGGCGGCGGCTGGTCGAGGATCGCGCGAATGCGCCGGTCCGTCTCAACATCATAGATGCGTGGGGCACCGGAGCGCGGCAAATCCTCAAGCCCAGCTAGCTTCGTCTCCGGTCCGAGCGTCAAGCGCGAGATCGAAGCCGGCGCGACGTTCGACGTCGCACTTTCCATCGTCCCCGTAATCGATGTGCTGATCGCCGAGGGCAAGCTCGCGTCGCGCACGCGAATAGATGTAGCAAGCACGGGCGTGGGACTTGGGGTGCGCGTGGGCGCCGCGAGACCCGACATTGCAACGCTTGACGGCTTCAAAGCCACGCTCGTTCGTGCTAACGCAATCGCTTTTCCACCGCAGGCGCAGCCGGGACGTACAAGGATCTGCTCGCGCGCCCAGGGCTGTCCGAAGCGTTGCGCGCAAAGCTCAAGCAGTTGCCCGACGAAATTCTTGCCCACGCCCTGCCCGACGGTGAGGCGAACGATCCCATACGTCCCGCAGTTCGGCGCGGAGCTACTGGGCCCGCTGCCGGCGGAGGTGCAGATTAGGATTGGCTTTGCCGCCGCGCGCGGCAGTTCGGCGACCGAGGTGCAAGCGGCAGAGGCGCTTCTTGCATACTTGCATACGCCGGAGGCCGTTGCCGTGCTGAAAGCCAAAGGCTTCGAGCCCAAGTAGCGCCGGCGTTTACAGCGCTTGTTCGTATAGCGCGAAATCGTCGGCAAACAGCTCGCGGATTTTCCGCCGCTGTTCGGCATTTGGCGCGAATGCGCTGCGCTTGGAAGCATTGCGCCGATGCCCGCGCAATTCGGCCGGTCGGTTCGTGCCTCCGGCGGCGAAGCAGGCATCGATGCCAGCCTCGTGGTTTTCAAGCTTGTAGATGTGGGACAGGTTGGTTGCGCCCTCGCAGTAGCCCACATCGAGACTCATGGGATTGGTGTGGGTGGCGAAATGTAGGCCTGCTGGCTCGTAGATCGATTGCCTACGGAGCGCGTTTTGCAGCGCGAGCAAATCCAGGAACACAGAGAAGGCATAGCTCTCGCTCCACAGAAGCCGTCGCGGTGGGGAAGGGAGCTTGGCAAGTGCCCGTCGCATCTCTTCCCGCCTGCGCTCACGCCGTGAGAATAGATAGAAGTACATGGATAGCACCCTGTCCACGGGCTCGCGGCAGAAGGCCAGCCTGATCATGTCGGGCCAATCTTCCGGGTAAAGAATGTCCTTGGCGAAGTCGCTGCGTCGGAATTGGTAGGTTCCAAGCGGAACCCGGTAATTGTTGAGAATGTCGTTCCATTCGTTCTGCGGCCTGCCGGCAAAGCAGCTCGGCACACTCGACCTGTCGACCTCCTTGTAAAGGGGAGCGAGTGCCGCCCGAGTCGACATTCCGCCGGACTTCTTGATGTGGAGCCAGAAAATCGCGGGTCTCATGGCGGACAGTCGCAAATGTCGCTTGGCGAAACGCAAGCCGCCTCGCGAACTTGTGTCATACCCCGGCCACTTGCAAAAGGCCTGGACGACTGCCGGATCGCCGACGCCAGGGCCGATTGCTCCAGCGCAACCAGGAACTGCGGCGCATCGTGCAGCATCAGCGCAGCTCGACTGCCTTGCCATCGATGGTGATGCGCATCTCCTCCCTCTCCACAGTCGACGCGTAGCCGTAGGCGGACACGATTTTGCCGACGGCAACGAACTCGGGCGGGGCGCCGCGCGAGTGCATGCGCGAGGTCGGCGCCAGCGTGACGGTCCACACCTTGTCGGCCGCCTTGACCGTGATCAGCGCGTGGGGATTTTCGTATTTTAGGGTCTCGATGAGACCGGTCACGGTGATTGGATGGGCGGCGTCGTAGCTGCCCCAGCCGTGATGGGCGAGCACGGCCGTCGGCACGGCCAGGCCCAAGCCGATGAGAGCAAGCGTTTTGTGCATCGACCGTCTCCATGAAGGTGCGCGTTGCGCAAAAAAAGCGCTGCCTGGAAAAATGGCTGGCGATGGGTGCCCGCGCAACGCCGGGCGGGCAAGGAGCCGGTCAGCCGCGCGGACCGTTGCGAACCGGCTCGGCGCCCTTGCCGGCCGTCGTCAGGTAGCGCGGCAAGTGGTCGGCGACGTCGAACCAGGCGAGCTGCTCGCCGATGAAGGCATGGCCGGTGGGTGGCCACTGCGCGGGATCCTCGAGCGTGCCGTGCAAGAGGTGGACTTCGCCCGGCCAATGCGCACTGGCATATGCCATCGGCGTCCCGCAGGCGCGGCAGAAATAGGCTGCACGCCGGCCGAGGAGGTGTAGGTCGAGCCGAACGCCGACATAGGTCGCCAGCGGCGAGGACACGGCGCGCCGACAGCTTGCACAATGGCAATGCATCACCCACTTCGGCGGACCCTCGAACGCATAGACGATGGCGCGACACTGACAACGGTCCCTGGTGGTGGTCAACGGCGCGAACCTCGATGGCTGAGGGCGTCACCTGTTATTCAGCGATGGCACGGCACGAATGTAGCGCCAGCACCCCCCTTGCGCCAGCGGCGACTTTTGCCGAGCATGAGCACAGGCGGGCGCCGCATTGAGGGCTAGAGCATGCCGAAGGCAGGCAACGTCAGGGTCGGTGTCGGCGGCTGGACTTTTGCGCCCTGGCGCGGCGAGTTTTATCCCAAGGGTCTGGCGCACGCCAAGGAACTCGCCTATGCGAGCTGCAAGCTGACCACCATCGAGATCAATGGCACGTTCTACCGCACGCAAACGCCGGCAACTTTCGCCAAATGGCGCAAGCAAGTATCCGACGGGTTCGTGTTCTCGGTCAAGGGCCCGCGCTATGTCGTGCAAAAGCGTGCGTTGGCCGAGGCCGGCGAAGCGCTTGAATTTTTTTTCAAGTCCGGCGTGAGTGAGCTGGGCGACCGGTTGGGGCCGATCCTGTGGCAGTTCGCTCCGACCAAAAAGTTCGATGCGGCCGACTTTCAAGCCTTCCTTGCAATGCTGCCGGCCAGGCGCGACGTCTTCCTCTACGTCATCCACGAAGGCAAGGTCCGCGCCGCCCCCGCGGCCGCCATGGCGCTGATCGAGCGGCTGGGCGGCCGCGGCACCGACGGCTAGCGGCAGGGCGGCCGCCACGCCTAGAACGCAATGCCTCAGCCGCCCGTTTCCGGCAGCAGGCCGCGCAAGAACGCCGCGCGCCGCGTCGCCGCCTCCAACAATAAACTATGGTCGCTGGCACCGAGGATCATGCGCGCGCCCAGCGCAATATAGCGGCTAGCCTCTCGCGGGCAAACCGACAGCGCCACAAGCTGACCGTGGTCGGGGTTGTGTCGAGCTCACGGGCGATATCCCGCGTCCCCCACCCCCCCTGCCGCCTCCAGCACGATGCGTATCCTCAGCAGCTGCCGCTGCTCCGTGGTTCCCGCGCCGAGCCGAGCCTCAAGCTCCACGCGTTCTTTCCGGGTCAGATGGACCTCGATTGCATCAGGAATCATCCTGAGGTTGAATCACGCCGCGACACTCCGCGATAGTGCGGAAATGACTCACTCACTTGAGATGTCGGGTACTAGTCGCGATTTCGCGCGTGGCCGTGCACACGCGACCTATCGTGATGTCACGCAGAGGCTCACAATCGCAGCTTTTCGCTCCAAATGTGTGCACGGTGTATGCACGGCCATTTTGCTTGCCCTCAATGTCGGCCTTTCGGGTGAGGCAAAAAAATTGGTCTGTTTCAATATGGTGAGCCTGGGTGGGTTCGAACGACGCTAGTCCTCCGGCAGCAGCCCTGCCGCAGTTCACCGCGTCAGGCGCTTCTCTTTCCACTTTCGACATCTACGCACGTTCTCATGCGGGGACCGGTGACCGAGCAGCAGCACAACACATCAGCGGTCCCAATGGCTGCACACACAGACTATTCCCGTCCTCCTCCGTCCGCTTCTCCGCCACGCACTGCCGCTCACCTGGAGAGACGCATAGGCGCGTCATCGGAGAACCGATGAGGGGATTACGCCTAAAGCAACGCTAACTACTACCTAATTCGGCGGTTGGCGGAAGGAGCCAAGCAAATATACGCCGCGGACTTGCTTTCTTACCCAGGCGAAACAAGACCTCCAAACCCGGCTTGCGCAGTTCCTCCAGTTCAGTCCTCCTTACCTCCGGTCTCCTGGCACAGATATCACTCGTCTTGTTGTAAAATTCAGTGCACCGGAACGTTGGGGATCGGAATAGGGGTTTGGGTCCCTCAAGGACAACCCGTACCCCCTGCTCCTGGAACCGTTGGAGGACGGCATTTGCTGAGGCGACGGCTTCTTCTGGTTTGTGGTGCGGCCGGAATGGAAAGCGATCGATCTAGTGCTGGAGCCAGCCGCGACCTGCAGCTCCTCAGCCGGCATAGGATCGAGCGAATGCCAAGAAGGTCAAAGATCGAGCCGAGCGTCGGAAGGCTGCAGTTGCTGAGGCGGCCAATGGTGAGGGTCTGATACGCCTCAAGTCCGCTAGGCCTCGGCATGAGCCACCGTATTCAGATAGATGGCTATCGATGGCGGTTGTCCGTCTCGGAACGCGCGCGAGGTTGCCGGTCGTCGTGCTGAAGAACGAGGATCCCGTTTGTGCCGCCTGTGTTCCGATAGCAACAGGGTTGGGCAAAATACACGGCGTCAAAACAGGAGACTTTTCCACACAAAATGTTCACTAAGTATAAATGAACGAGGGGCCGCGGGGGGCTCTTAGTTGCGTCGCTGTTAGGTAGTACTGTGAGTAACCCCGCGCACACAATCAGGGCTTTTTACCTCAACCTAGATCAAGAAGCGTTCCGTCGCTGTTCAATCGAGGGACAACTAGCCGATGCTGGGATAGCAGCCGAGCGAGTTGCGGCCGTGGATGGCAGGAAACCTTTGCCTCGGGAGCTGTCGCTCTATTTTGACGCCAGGCACCTAATGGATCCGGGCGCCTTGGGCTGCTATGCCAGCCACATCAAGGCTTGGGAGCAAGTCATCCGCAAGGCCCTGCCCTATGCCCTTGTGCTTGAGGACGACGCCATTCTTCCTCCGGGCCTGGGTAGAGCTCTTACTCATATTGTGGCGGCACTTCCCAAGGGTTGGGACATGGTTCACCTCGGCACCGAGCCCGACCGCGCCGTGTGTGAAATAGCCAAGGTTGGCAACCGCAGGATCGTGCAATTCTCGCGAGTTCCGCCTGGCGCTGTCGGCTATTTGATTTCTCACGCAGGTGCCAAAAAACTCCTCCAGGCAGAGCCGAGAGTATGGCCCATTGATACAGACACACGGCGCCCGTGGGTCTTCGGGCTCGCCGTTTACGGCGTAGTGTCGCCGCCGATCCGACATAACTGGTCGATACTTTCCACCATTCGGGCGCGGGTGCAAGCGGCGCACGTCGCGCCGTGGATTGCGTGCCGCATTCGGCAACCCGATCCGCAATTTGGAAGGGTTCTTGTTCAACTGGGGGCGGCTGGGACCGGCGCGATGGTCGCACTGCCTGATCGTCAACAGCGCCTTGAAGATCCGCGCCGCTCTCAGGCGCGGCAGCTCAAGCAGTTTCGCGACCAAAGCGCCTGCGCACGCAACATGGGCCGACGCCAGTTTTGAAAGCTCCTAATGGGTGGGGCGATGAGAGCGCCGTTGCGGCCGACGGCTCGCCGAAATCGCCCGGACGGCGTCGCAGCCAATTAAGGCGGTATTCGGCGTCGCACCGGCCTGTTTCTTTTGTCAGCCTTCTGACAGGTCTTGCCTAATGAGACTTAGCGCCATCGTTGATGGCGCGCGGCAGAGAGGCACGCGACCATCTCAGCCTCGACTCCCTGGCCTTGTCGGCCAGCTGAACCCACTTAGCGAATACCACCAATACAGTGCCAAGGCTTATGAGGGCACCGAAATCCGCAACAGCACGCAACGAACGCATCGAAATAAACCCCAGACAATAACTAATCATAAACGTGGGGGGTTCTGCTCGTCAACGCAAAGAATATTCAGCGAACTCTACGGCTTGCCGTCCGTGCTGTTGAAAGAGGGTGGCGTCACCGAGATCCATCGGGGAGCCTGCCGACCGGTACGGCCCACAGGCCGCCATCAAGGAACTCGCGACGCTCGCCAGAGAGGCACGGCCTGAAGCCTCACTGACATGGCCCATGACCGCCGCATTAGAATCAGCGGCTATCGGCTCAGAGCGGGCAAGCTGGTGAAGTGCGGTGCGCAAAAAGATGGCGCGGCTCGAGTGCGCGAGCGAGCATTCAAGAAAGTCAGAGTGGGACGCGCTGCTGAGTTACGTTGCCTTATCTATAGTCTTGATCGCCGGAATAGGTGAAGACGAGGATTGCCACGACGTGGCCGCGGTCGCGCGGCACATTGACGACACGGGCCGCGCCATGTCCAATGAACTCAATCCTACCAAGTCATCATTCCCCAGACCAGGATGCAAACGTGCCGTCACCGCATTACGCGCCCTATAACTTTGCTTGCAATGCCGCGTAAGGTTCACACGGCAGATCTTCACAATTGCCCCGTCTGCCGGGCAACGGGCGGGGTTGAGTCCCGCCTGCCATTCAGGGAAAAGTCTGCGAGGAATGCGGCGGCACGGCCTGGATCACCGCACAGAAGCGCGAGCTAATACTCAAGCGCATGAAGCAGTGGGAACGGGGCGAGCCACTCGGCCTCTGAAATTCCGCCAGCGTTCCGCCGGGCCTCTCTCGTGGAACCTGGATCGTTCGGAAGTGCTTGATTTTTCTGGTGAGCCCGGGTGGGATCGAACGATCGAACCGATGACCACCTCATTAAAAGGTTTGCTGTCCATGCGTTCGGGATACAGCACGCAGGCGACAAGGCCAGCATTTTCCGGTGGGTAACCAATCATAAATACTATTGGACCGTCTCTAGACACCTTAGGCGTGGTTGCCAATGGAAGACGTGGAAATTGCCAGCACGAACCGCCAAGATCGGACCACAGTCTGTAGCCGCGCTCAACAAACCGAGCCACTGACCGTTCGGCCGATATCCTGTGAACCGTTATCGGATGTGAAGATCAACATCGTATCTTCAAGCACACCGCTTGAAACAAGGTTCAATAGCAACAGCCGCGGGGTCGCACTCATGACAGAACGCCCAAAGGTATTTCGGTATTGGACTAAACAAGACCGGCACCAAGACACTCAACAAGTGCCTTACCGTGCTGGGGTACACGCCCATCAGCTGCAGACCGATCTGTTGAAGCGATACCGAGATGGCAATCTGCAACCGATCTTTGCCGAGATTGACCGCGCGGATTCGTGTGAAGATTGGCCATACCCCTTGATGTTTCGGGAATTGTTCTTCAGGTATGGCGACCGCGCCCGATATGTCCTGACGACGCGAATCAGTTCGTCTATCTGGCTAGACAGCCTCAAGCGGCACTCGCTTCGCACCGATCCGAACACGCACTGCCGGCTTTTGGCATACGGTTACACCTACCCGCATGGGCTGGAGAAGCAGCACATTGATATATACGAGCGCCACAACCGAGAGGTTCGCGCATTCTTCCAAGACCAAAATGCCAAGCACCTCTTGCTAGAGGTGTGCTGGGAGAACCGGCACGGATGGAAACCGCTATGTGGCTTTCTAGGACGCGGTGAACCGAAGGAGCCCTTCCCGCACGCCAACTCCGGTTCAACGCAAAAACCAGGAGCCGCAGAAGAAGAAAACCGACGCCGCATTCGCCAACAGATCGGTTTGCTGAACCCCAGCTAGCGCTGGAAAGCCCGCAGATCGCGGCGGACTTCGAAATAGCGCATAGGCGTTGTGATTTTGGTATCGCGCGCTACGAGGGGGTAGAGACAGACACCGCATAGAGGACAAGGTCAGGTTGCAGCGTAGGCAGGTATTTTCTGTTGACGACCTTGAGGATGTCTTCGGATTGGAACCCTGGACCTCCCAGATTGATAAATTCGATCCTGTAGTGCTGCTCGCTCAGCCATTGTTCTAGGAGGTTACTGAAACGCCATTCGACAGCCCCTACAGCTCGTGGCCGACCCGAGGCGCAACCTCGAGGCCGCGGCAAAGCCCGGCGCCAGAAGCCTGTGCTCGATACCATAGTGGGTGCCAGCATCGTCGCCGAACCGGAGGCGCGATGCGAAGCCGCAGCAGACGGAGGCTGCGGATGCAACGGCGGGAGTGACAGGTTGAGCTAAATCGGCAAAAAAGAGACGCGTATTGGAGGGCAACTGTCACCATCGGCGATCCATCTACGGCTTGCTGGGTGAAGTGCAGCAATAGCCTCGCGGTCACGAGTGTCGGGCACTAGAATGAGCGCAAAAACGCCTCTACTTAGACGTCTTGAAGCGGAAAGCATTCACATTCTGCGTGAGGTGGCGGGCCAGTTCAGACGTCCGGTGCTCCTCTACTCGATCGGTAAGGATTCATCCGTTCTGATCCACCTTGCAAAGAAGGCCTTTCACCCTGCAAGACCTCCCTTCCCCGTACTGCATGTCGACACGACCTGGAAGTTCCGGGAAATGATAGCCTTTCGTAATGACGTTGTTCCAGCGTATGGCATGGAACTCATCGTTCACTCGAATGACGATGGCATCGCAAAAGGGATCAATCCCTTTAGCCAGGGAAGCGCGCTCTATACCGAGATCATGAAAACTCAGGCCCTGCGTCAAGCCTTGCAGGAGTATGGTTTTGATGCAGCCATCGGCGGTGCACGTCGTGATGAGGAAAAATCTCGCGCCAAGGAACGCATTTTTTCCTTTCGGTCGGCGACGCATCAGTGGGATCCGAAACGCCAGCGTCCCGAACTCTGGCAGCTGTACAATGGCATGCTGCACCCGGCGGAGAGTATGCGCGTTTTTCCCTTATCGAACTGGACGGAACTCGATGTCTGGCGCTACATCGAGGCTGAGAACATACCGATCGTCCCGCTTTATTTCGCCAAGCATCGGCCCGTGGTCGAGCGAAATTCAATGCTCATCATGGTCGACGATGACCGCATGCCGCTGTGCCCGGGTGAACGGCCACAGATGCTTGAGATCCGCTTTCGAACATTGGGCTGTTATCCGTTAACTGGAGCGGTACGCTCACAAGCCAAATCGGTGTCCGAAATCATCCGCGAACTCGTTGCCTCCCCTAGCTCGGAACGCGCAGGGCGCCTCATCGACCAAGATCAAGTCGGGTCGATGGAAAAGAAGAAGCGAGAGGGCTACTTCTGATGCTGGAGCGGTCAGGAATACCACAGCAAGACCTGCTCAGATTTCTCACCTGTGGCAGCGTCGACGATGGCAAGAGCACTCTCATCGGCAGACTGCTCTATGACGCCAAGAAAGTACCAGAGGATCAACTCGCCTCTCTCGAAGCAGAGAGCAAAAAATTCGGAACCGTGCGCGGCAGTCTTGATTTTGCGCTACTCCTCGATGGTCTCCAGGCCGAACGCGAACAGGGCATCACCATAGATGTAGCCTACCGCTATTTCTCCAGCGCTCGTCGTACCTTCATCCTTGCCGACGCTCCCGGGCACGAGCAGTACACGCGCAACATGGTGACCGCGGCAAGCACCAGCGATCTCGCTGTGCTGCTGGTGGATGCCGCCAAGGGTATTACCAACCAAACGCGACGGCACAGCTCAGTCGTTCATCTTTTGCGTATCAAGCATGTGGTCTTGGCGGTGAACAAGATGGACCTGGTCGGCTTTCGTCAGGATCGCTTTGACGCACTCGTTCAGGCCTATTGCGACTTCAGCAAGCGCCTGGGCATCGCCAATGTCACCTGCGTACCGGTCTCCGCGCGCGATGGGGACAACGTCGTCCACGCGAGTGCACGCATGCCTTGGTATCAAGGACCAACGCTGATGACGTTCCTCGACACCATCGAAATAGCCACCGACGCTAGCGAACATCCGTTCCGCATGCCGGTGCAATGGGTAGCCCGGCCCGATGCAAGCTTTCGTGGTTTTGCCGGTGACGTCGTGGCGGGGATCGTGCGGACAGGCGATGCCGTTGCCATACTGCCGTCCGGGCGCACGAGCCAGGTAAAGAGGCTATTGACTCAAGATGGCGAGGCCAACGTCGCACGTCCTGGCGACGCGGCCACCATCGTGCTTGAGGATGAAATCGACGTCAGCAGGGGCGATGTGATCGCCGCGACCGACCTGCAACCTGATTTCGCAGATCAGATATCGGCACATATGATTTGGCTTGGCGACGAGCCGATGCTTCCTGGCCGACCCTATCTCATTCGTGTTGGAACGCAGACTGCAACGGCCACGATCACCCAGCTCAAGCACAAGGTCAACGTCGAGAACCTGGATCACATTGCCGGTCGGCGGCTTGAGGTGAACGAAATCGGCAATTGCAATCTTTCTTTCTCACGCCCGCTGGTGCTTGAGCCCTACGAAACAAGTTCCAGTCTCGGCGGCTTTATTCTCATCGACAAAATCAGCAATGACACGGTTGCGGCGGGTCTTATTCGGTTCGCATTGCGTCGGGCCACCAACATTCATTGGCAGAGCCTTGATGTCGACCGCACGGCACGCTCTCTGATCAAGGGACACAAGCCGTGTTGCCTGTGGTTCACGGGGTTATCCGGCTCTGGCAAATCGACGATCGCTAATCTGCTGGAGAAGCGACTGGTCTCGCGAGGACATCACACCTTCCTTCTTGACGGCGATAACGTACGCCATGGGCTAAGCCGTGATCTAGGCTTCACCGATGCCGATCGTGTCGAAAACATTAGGCGTGTGGCCGAGGTCGCCAAATTGATGGTCGAAGCGGGATTGATCGTACTGGTGTCATTCATTTCACCCTTCCGCGCAGAGCGTCAGATGGCACGGGAATTGTTCGTAGACGGTGAATTCATCGAAATTTTCGTGGACACTCCATTAGAAGAATGCGAGCGGCGAGATCCCAAGGGTCTCTACCGCAAGGCGCGACAAGGGTTGATTGCAAATTTCACAGGCATCGATTCTGCTTACGAACGTCCCCTAAAGCCGGAGCTTTCACTTGCAACCACGGCATCATCGCCGGACCAGCTCGTTGAGCGCGTTTTGAGCGACCTCGGCCGTCGCAACCTAAGTACACATGTTTAGAACAGCCTTCCAGCCTTCATAGCGCGCGTTAGCGGTCAGGATTAATTCTCAGATATATTCTCCTGCCACCGCGAGACGCGCAAAGGCTCGGCCGATCATGATGAGACAGGGCTCAGGTCGGTCGAGGCTGGCGATGCCTTGCGTAAGGTCGTGCACAGAGCAGAACACGTGCTGCCGTCGCGGGGTTGTAGCGCCACTCACGGCGACGGCGGGTGTATCGGGATCGAGACCGGCCGCCAGCAGCCGCTGCAGGCTGGCGGAGAATGCGCGCGCACCCATATAAAAGACCGTCGTCGCCCAAGGATCGGCCAGGCTCGGCCAATCGTGATTTGGTACGCCCCCGTCCCTGTTATGGCCGGTAACGAAGTGGAGCCGACGGGAACATTGCCGATCGGTAAGCGGCATTGCGAGTTCAGCGGCGGCACCGACAGCTGCCGTGATACCCGGTACAATCTCGACCGGGACGGCGGCGCTACGACAGGCCTCGATCTCCTCGGCGGCGCGGCCAAAGATCAAGGGATCGCCGCCCTTGAGGCGCACGACGCGCCGACCTTCGCGCGCCAGCCTGACCATCAGTGCGTTGATGTCGTCCTGCCGGCAAGACGACGCGTGACCGGCCTTGCCCACCAGGATGCGGCGCGCCTCGCGTCGTGCCAGTTCCAGAATCTCCGGACTGACCAGCCGGTCGTAAAGAATAATGTCGGCCGATTGCAGCGCGCGCAGCGCCTTGAGCGTGAGGAGTTCCGGATCACCGGGCCCCGCACCGACCAGAACCACGCTGCCACCGTCCAGCGATGCGGGTGCGCTCAGGCCGACCAACTCGGTGCGCTTTGGTGGCGCGCGCGCCACCAAAGCGCGGTCGGCAAATCGCCGCCAGGCGTCGCGGCGGGCTGGCCCCATTTCGGTGCGGGCATTGAGCCTGGCGCGCACGGCGCGCGCCGCGGTCGCCCAAGCCGCCAAAGCAGGGTGCAGGAGGCCTTCGACCTTGGCGCGGATGGCCTGGCCCAGCACGGGCGCGGCCCCAGCCGTACTGATGCCAATCACAACGGGCGAGCGGTTGACGATGGTGCCGAAGCTGAAGGCCGACAGATCCGGCCTGTCGACGATGTTGACCGGCACACCGCTTGCGCGCGCCGCGTGCGCGAACGCTACGGCTTGCGCGCCGTCAAGGCCACCCACGGCCACGACGGCGCTGGTCAGGTCGGCCGGCTGCCAGCCGCGCCTGACAATGGCAACGGTGCCTGCGGGGGGAGCCGCGGCGAGGGCCGCTAGCTCCGCGCATGGCGTGGCCGCGTAGACCCTAACGTTGGCGCCGGCGGCCGCCAGTAGCTCCGCCTTCCAGGTCAGCGCATCGCCTGCGCCCGCGACCACCGCGCAACGGCCCGCCAAATCGAAGAACATGGGTAGCACGGCCAGAGGCCCCAGCCGGGCCGGTCGCGTCTCGCAGGGATGGAGGTGCTGCATGGCGCCTTACTCCGCCGCCGAGCCTTGCCTAATGACCGACGCTAGGCGCTTCAGTTCTGGCACGCACGAGCCACAATTGGTGCCGGCGCGCGTCGCGATGCCGATGGCGGCGGGCGAGCGGGCGCCGGCGGCGACCGCCGTCAGGATGCGGGCGCGACCGACCTGGAAGCAGGCGCACACCACGTGTCCCTCGTCCACGCCACCGATCGGCCGGCCGGCGATCAGGGTGCGGCGCTCGCGGGCCGGCACCCGCGCCAGCGCGAAACGCGTCTTCAGCCATTCGATGCAGGGAAGTTCGGGATGACTTGCCGCATACAGCACCGCCCGCAGCCGGCCGTCGGCCAGTACCGCGACGCGGAACTGGCCCGAGCCGGCGTCCTCGTAGGTCAGGAGCTCGCCGGCGGGCAAACGGCCTCTACACCAGTCGCTCCAATTCGTCGGCGTGGCGGTGAGCGCGAAAAAGGTCGCATAGCCAGCCGGCATGCGCGCCCGTGCCCAATAGGCGAGATTGCGGGTCGGCAAAATCTCGCGCGACAAGACGAAGCCGAACTGGGTCGCCGCAAACGGCTGGATGCTCGCGGGCGTCGCCTTCATTTCGGGCTGACCCGAGTGTGGATCGGTCGTCGGCTGCACGAGTGCACCGATGCGGGCTGCCGAACTGTTCTGATCCGACCAGTGGATCGGGACGAACAGCGAGCCCGGCTGCACCCGCTCGCTCGGCATGACGCGGAGGATGGCCTCCCCGTAGCGTGTCCAGACGCGGGCCAGCCGGCCCTGGCTGAGCCCCAGCCTGCCCGCATCCTCGCTGTTGAGCTCCACGAACGGCTCGCCGACATGCACCGCCAAGCGCGGGCTGAGGCCGGTGCGCGTCATGCTGTGCCACTGATCGCGCACCCGGCCGGTGTTGAGCACGAACGGATAGGTTGCTGAGGCCGCTGCGGCCAGTGCTCCGGCTGGGATCGCCACGATCCTGGCGCGCCCGGAGGGAAAGGCATAGCTGCCCTGGCCGAAAACGCGATCAGTGCCGATGATCCGACCGGCATGGTCGCGCTTGAGCGGCCACTGCGTCGGCCTTAGCGCAGCGTAGGCCGCCTGGCTCAGCCCCGCCCAGGCAGAAATGTCGAACGCGCGCGTGCCGCCGTTTTCGAAGCCCGACAGCGCCGCGTGCTCGCGGAAAATGTCAGCCGCGCTAAGGTAGGGGAAGGCCTCCCGCCAGCCGAGACGAACGGCGACCTCACTTAGCATCCACCAGTCTGCGCGCGCCTCGCCGGGCGCCGGCAGGAATGGGCGCTGGCGCGAGATGCGCCGCTCGGAGTTGGTGACGGTGCCGTCCTTCTCGCCCCAGGCGAGGGCGGGCAGGCGCACATGGGCGGCGCTCAGGGTGTCGTTGGCGGCAACATTGTCCGAGACGATGAGCAACTCGAGCCGAGCCAGAGCCGTCCGCACAAGGTCGGCGTTCGGCAGGCTGACGGCCGGATTGGTGCCCATCACCCACAAGGCCTTGATGCTGCCCGCAGCGATGGCCTCGAACATCTGGATGGCCTTGAGGCCTTCGCCGCAGGGGAGGTTGGGTGCCGCCCAGAAGCGCCGCACGATATCGCGCTCATGCGCGCCGTAGCTCATGTGCGCGGCCAGCATGTTGGCGAGAGCGCCCACCTCACGCCCACCCATGGCGTTGGGTTGTCCGGTCAACGAGAGTGGGCCGGCGCCCGGTGTGCCGATGCGTCCCGTCGCCAGGTGGCAGTTGATGATGGCATTGACCTTGTCACTGCCCTGCGCCGACTGGTTGACGCCCTGCGAATAGCAGCTGACGACGCGCTCGCTGCCCGCCCACCAGCGGTAGAAGGTCTCGATATCTGCGGCGGCAAGGCCGGTTTCTCGCGCGAGCAAGGCGAGGCCGGCACCCTGCGCGCGCGCCAGCGTGAGGGCCGGCATGAGCCCCTCCGTGTGGCGCTCAACGTAGCACCAGTCGACCCGGCTTTGATCGTCGAGCCAAACCAGCAAGCCGTTCCAGAGTTGGGCATCGGTGCCGGGTCGGATGGCGAGATGCAAGTCCGCGCCGTCGCTGCTGGCGGTGCGGCGCGGGTCGATAGTAACCACGCGCACGCCGCGTTCCGCCCGCGCCGTCTGCAGGCGGTGGTAGAGCACGGGATGACACCAGGCGGCATTCGATCCAACCAGCACGACCAGGTCGGCAAGTTCCAGATCCGCGTAATTCTGCGGCACCACGTCGGCGCCGAAGGCGCGCCGGTGTCCGGCGACCGAGGACGCCATGCACAGCCGCGAGTTGGTGTCGACGTGCGGGGTGCCGATGAAGCCTTTGGCCAGCTTGTTGGCGACGTAGTAGTCCTCGGTCAGCAGCTGACCCGATAGATAAAAAGCGATCGCTTTTGGCCCGAAGCGGTCCCGCACGCGGGCGAGCCCGCCGGCGACATACGCGATCGCTTCCTCCCACCCAACCTCCCGCTCGCCGAGCATCGGCCGCAGCAGGCGGCCTTCCAGGCCCAGCGTCTCGCCCAGCGCCGCACCCTTGGAACACAGACGGCCGAAGTTGGCGGGGTGCGCGGGATCACCGGCAATCGCCGCACCGCCGCGGCCGTCGGGCACCGCGCGTATCCCGCAGCCGACGCCGCAATAGGGACAGGTGGTGCGGATCGCGTCCTGCAGCGGTGCCGCTCCATCCCCCATCAGTAGACGTCCGCCTGATAACGGCCCGCCGCCTTTAGACCGGCGAGGTAGGCTTTGGCGTCGCCCTCGCCCTTGCCGCCGTGCCTGGCGGCGATGTCCGCGAGCGCGGTCTCGACGTCTTTGGCCATGCGCTTGGCGTCGCCGCAGACATAGACGTGCGCGCCCGCCTCGAGCCACGCCCATAACTCGGCGCCGCTTTCGCGCATGCGGTCCTGCACGTAGAACTTTTGCGCACCATCGCGCGACCAGGCGGTGGAGAGCCTCGTCAAAGCGCCCGCCTCGACCGAGCGCCGCAAGCTCGTCGCGGTAAAAGAAGTCGGTTGCCTCGTGCCGGTGGCCGAAGAAGAGCCAAGCCTTGCCGGGCGCCTTGGTGGCGTGCCGATGCCACAGAAAGGCGCGGAAGGGAGCAATACCCGTGCCCGGCCCGATCATGATGATGGGCGTGCGCGGATCCTCTGGCAGGCCAAAGGCGTGCGCCCGTTGCAGGTAGACTTTGACACGCGCACCGGAGCTGAGCCGGTCGGCGAGAAACGTCGAGGCCACGCCGAGGCGCCGGCGTCCGCCGATATCATGGCGCACCGCGTCCACGGTAAGATGGATCTCACCCGGCGACACCAGCGGCGAGGAGGAGATCGAATAAAGCCGGGGTTGCAACGGCTCGAGGCATTCGAGCAACGCCTCGGGGTCGACGCGGATCGGACCAAGCGCTTCGACGGCCGCCAGCACGTCGAGGCTGGCGGCGTCACCGTCGGGGTCCTCCCCCCTGGCGAGCGCCTTGGCTTTGCGCCGTCGGTCGCCGCCGGTCACGTACCCCATCAACTCGAAGAGCGCGTCGGGGACGAGACCCAGCGCATAGTCCTCGATCAGGGCCTGACGAATACTCTTCTCCGCAACGGGAAAATCGGGCGGAATGTCGAGCGCCATGAGCACGGCGTCGACGAGCGCGCCGTCGTTATGGGGGTAGAGGCCAAAGCTATCGCCCGGTGCGTAGGAGAGCCCCGTGGCCGCGATGTCGAGCACAACGTGGCGCGTATCCTTCCCCGAGGCCTCGCCGCTGATCCGGACGGCCGAACGGAAGATGGCGTCCACGGGCCGATCGCGGCCGTGGCCGGGCCCCGCAGCGGCATTCCCGTTGCAAGCGACCACCGCAGGGGCGGCGGTTGTCGGCACGGCCGGACCTGGGTTCGCCGCCAACAGCTGCTTCAGGGTGCGGCTCGTCTCTTTGCCACCGGGCACACAAAGGTTGAGTTTGCTCTCGCTGCCGACGGCGAGAGCCGCCGCGTAGGTCGCGCAAAGATACCCGCACTGGCCGCAGTCCTGCTGCGCCATAGCGGCAAACAACCGCTGCCTCAGAGGCTGTCCCGCCGCCAGCGCCAAACGCTGCTCGAGCGGCATGGCGGCATCGTGCCAGGGCGCCTCGCCATCGTCATCGCCCGCCAACAAGGCCTTGGCGGCGGCCACGGGCAGTTCGCCCGTGTGCGGCGCCGCACCGGTCTGGGCTTCGAGCGATAGGAGGCCGGCGAAGAAACCGTTGAGCCAGGCGCGTTGCTCCGGGGAAAAGGGCGCGTTCTCGGGAATGAGGTGAATGGCCGCCGGCCGCGGGTCCTGGATGGTCATGCCGACGCAGCCTCGATGCCCAGCATTTTTCGCAAGGCGGCGAGCTCCCAGCGCCGGCTGAACTCATGGAATGTTTCCCCAGCATGGCTTCGGTTGGCGAGATAGGCCTTAAGCAAGCGCACCACCAGCTCCGGGCAATCTTCGACCCTGACGTCGCGGCAGAGCTCGCGCCCAATGGCGGCATTGACGCCAAAACCCCCGCCGACATGCACGTGAAAACCTTCCACCGTGTCGTCGCTGTCGGGGGCCACGGGAACGCGACAGGCAATGAGGCCAATGTCGCCGATATAGTGCTGCGCGCACGAGTTCGGGCACCCCGTAAGATGCACGTTGACGGGAGTGTCGAGCGCCACCTGCGCCTCGACATGCGCCGCGATTGCCAGCGCCGTGTCCTTGGTGTTCGACGCGGCGAATTTGCAGCCGCTACTGCCCGTGCAGGCCACCAGGCCGGCGCGGATGGGCGAGGCCACAGAGCTGAGGCCGACCGCCTGCAAGCGCCGCTCCACGGCGGCGGCGTCCGCCTCGGCAACGCCGGAAAGCAAAAGGTTCTGCCAGACCGTGAGGCGGATGTCGCCATCGCCCAAGCTGCCGGCGATCGCCGCCAAGGCTTGCATTTGCTCGACCGTGAGACGGCCTACCGCCAGCGCCACACCGACCCAGACGCGGCCGGCCTGCCTTTGCGGATGTACGCCGATGTGGGCCAGACGCTGCGGGCGGGTGGGCTCCTGCACGAGTTCCGACGGCACGCGGGTCAAGGGGCGCCCGAGCTTCTCCTCGACGGCGGCGAGAAACTTGGCAAAACCCCAGGTGTCGAGCAGGTACTTGAGGCGGGCCTTCTTGCGGTCGGTGCGGTCGCCGTGCTCGATGAACACGCGCACAATGGCATCGGCCACCGCGACCGCGTCGGCAGGCGCAACCAGCACGCCGGTCGGCCGCGCAAAATCCCGGTGCCCCGTGATGCCGCCGAGCCCGAGCCGGAACCAGATACCGGCAGCGGCCTTGCCGCCTTCGGGCACGCGCACGGCCGTGAAGGCGATGTCGTTGGTGTCCTCCAGCACCGGCACCACGCCGCCGCCGTCGAAGCCGACATTGAACTTGCGCGGCAGCCCATAGAGCGAGCGGTCATTGAGAATGTGATGATGCCAGCCGCGCGCGTAGGGTCGGGTGTCGATCAGCTCCTGCGGGTCGATACCGGCGGTGGGTGAGCCGGTGACGTTGCGGATGTTGTCGGCACCCGATCCCTTGGTGGCGAGCCCGAGCTCGGCCAACTCCTCTAGAACCGCCACCGCATCCTCAGCGGCAATCTCGCGCAGCTGCAGGTTAGCGCGCGTGGTGACGTGCGCTGAGCCCTTGGCATAACGCTCGGTTATGGCGGCGACGCCTGCCAACTGCCAGTGCGTGATGACGCCGTTGGGAATGCGCAGCCGGCACATGTAGCTATTCTGCGCGGGCGCGACGTAGAAGAGCCCGTGGAAGCGCCAGCGGAAATTGTCGATGCCTTTGGGATAGCGGCCCTCGACGCTTTCCCGCCTGAGACGCGCATAGGCATCGAAGGGATGCTCGTCGCGCTTTGCCTTCTCTTCGCTGGCAAGCTTGCGACCCTCGGCCTCGAAACGCGCCATGGCGGCCAGGTGGGCGGCATCAGGTCCCCGCGGCATCGCCGCGCGGTCGCCGCCCCCCGCTAACGGCTTTAGGCCGGCCACCGTGCGCGAGGCCTCGAGGCCAGAAACGAAGCCCTCCAAGTAGCGCTTTTGTTCCTCGGAGAAATCGTGTTCGCCCATTACGCCGCCTCCGCAAACGCCCGGCCGAAGGCCAGGGCATCCCGAAACGGCGTCACGAGCTCACGAGAGCGGATCAGCTCCCAATACCAAGTTGCGTCGGCAACATCGCCGACCAGCACCGCCCCCGTCAGGCGGCCGTCGCGGGTAATGAGCTTACGCAAGGAGGGCACGCCGACATCGCGCACGATAATGGCCTCGCCCGGCCCCTCGAAATCGCCGGCGGAGAAGACCGGCACGCCGGATACCTTGAGATTGGTGGCGAGCACAGAGCCCCGATAGCCGATGGTCTCGCCCACGATGGCTGCGGCCGCGACCTTGGCATGCTCGTAGCAGGGCTCAACCAGTCCGTAGCAGCTGCCGCGATGCTCGGCGCATTCGCCGATCGCGAACACCCCCTTGAGCGAAGTCTCCATGCGATCGTCGACGAGGATGCCGCGGCTGGTGCCGAGGCCGCCGCTGGCAGCAAGCGCCGCGCGCGGTCGAATGCCGATCGCCATGATCACGAGGCCGCATTCAAGGACGCGTCCGTCGGCCAGCTCGACGGCCTCCACCTCGCAGCTGCCACGAATGGCCCGGGTGTTCGCCCCCAGCAGCACCCGTACGCCCTTCGCCTTGATCGCCTCCGCCAGGAGGGCCGCACCCTCCGCGTCGAGTTGCCGTTCCATCAGGCGGTCGGCGAGATGCACCAAGGTCACCTTCACGCCGCGTTGCGCCAGGCCGTGGGCGGCCTCGATGCCGAGCAGCCCGCCGCCGATCACCACCGCCGGCCGCCGGCCGGCGGCAAAACGCTCGAAAGCGGCGATATCGCAGAGCGTCCGAAAGGTGGCGACACCCCTGAGGTCGCTGCCCGGCACGGAAAGCGTGATGGGATCGGAGCCGGTCGCGAGCACGAGGATGTCGAAGGGAATGGTTCGGCCGTTTTGCAGCCGGACGCGGCGAGCCCCGCCATCCAGGACCTGCACCACTTGGCCGGTGATGAGGTCGATTTCGTGCGCCGCGTACCATCGTCTGGGGCGCAGCAACACGTCGACCGCAGCGGCCTCGCCGGCAAGCACGGCGGACAACAGCACCCGGTTGTAGGCTGCCACCGGTTCGGCGCCGACCACGGTTATCTCGAAACGTGCTCGCGCGCGCTCGAGGGTCTCCTCGAGGAAGCGTAGACCGGCCATGCCGTTGCCGACGATGACGAGCCGCTGCCGGGCCATGGCAGGCCTCCTACTCCGCCGCCTGCAGCTGCGGCGTCCGCTGCCGGGCGTACAGGAATTCGAGCAAGCGCTGGCGGCACTTTATGGAGAGGGGGTCGGCGGCGAGCTCGAGCCGCCGGCGCGGCCGCGCCATCCCAATCTCGAGCACCTCGCCGATGCGGGCGGCAGGACCGTTCGTCATCATGACGACGCGATCCGAGAGCAGCACCGCCTCATCGACGTCGTGGGTAATCATCAGGACGGTGTTGCCGAGCGTCTGATGGATCGCCATGACAGAATCCTGCAGATGTGCCCGTGTCAGCGCGTCTAGCGCGCCGAACGGCTCATCGAGCAAGAGCACCTTCGGCTGCATGGCAAGCGCCCGGGCGATGCCGACCCGCTGCTTCATGCCACCCGAGATCTCGTGCGGCCGCTTGTCCTTGGCGTGCCCCATCTGCACGAGGTCGAGATTCTCAATGGTCCAGTCATGGCGCTCGCGCCTCCCCTTCGTGGCCGCGAACACCTTGTCCACGGCGAGGCGAACGTTGTCGTAGACGGTGAGCCACGGCAGCAGGCTATGGTTCTGGAACACGACAGCGCGATCGGGACCGGGATCGTTAACCTCGCGGTTCTCGAGCAACACGCCGCCGCGCGTGGGTTGGGTCAAGCCCGCCACGATGTTGAGCAGCGTGGACTTGCCACAACCGGAGTGACCGATGATGGAGACGAATTGGCCCTTTTCCACCTCGACCGTGACGTCCTTCAATACCTCGGTCTCCTGCGCGCCGCGCACAAAGGTTTTGTCGACGTGATCAATCCTCAGATAGCTCATCGCCCTCTCCTTAGTTGGCCGCGGTACCGCGCGTGACGATCGACGCCATGAGAGCGACGATGCGGTCGAGGATGAAGCCGATGATGCCGACGTAGGTCAGGGCGAGAATGATCTCGCTGATGTGCGAGGAGTTCCAGGCATCCCAGATGAAGAAGCCGATGCCGACGCCGCCGATCAACATCTCCGCGGCCACGATGGCGAGCCAGGAAAGGCCGATGCCGATGCGCAACCCGGTAAAAATAAAGGGCGCCGCCGACGGTATCATGATCTTGCTGAAGAACTCCACCGCATTGAGCCGCAGCACGGCGGCGACGTTGCGATAGTCCTGCGGGATATTGCGAATGCCGACGGCGGTATTGATGATGATCGGCCAAATCGCGGTGATGAAGATCACGAAGATGGCGGAGGGCTGCCCGTCGCGGAAGGCGGCGAGCGAAAGCGGTAGCCAGGCCAGCGGCGGCACGGTGCGCAGGACCTGGAAGAGGGGATCCAATCCCCGCAAGGCCCACACCGATTGTCCGACCAGCGTGCCGAGTGCGACACCGACCGCGGCCGCCAGGGCGTAGCCCAGAGCCACACGCTGCAGACTGGCGCTAAGGTGCCAGAACAGACCCTTGTCGATCCCACCCCGATCGAAGAAGGGATCGACGATAAGCTCCCAGGTGTCGGACAGCACGCGCGATGGAGGCGGCAGTGCGGCCCCCTTGCGGGCGCAAAGCATCTCCCACACGAGGAGGAAAAGCGCCACGACGAGTGCCGGCGGGATCACCCGCGCAGCCAGATCGGCAAGCGCCGCCAACAGGCGCCCCGGGCGCGGGGTAGCCTTGACGGGAAGGCTAGCAACGACATTGGCGCGCGGTTTCGGCAACCCTGGCGCCTTGGCGGCCTTGATGGCCATCGTGTTCATGAGCTTAGTCTTTCGCGCTGAGGGCCGTGGGCCGCCGGCAGGCGGCAGCCCGCCAAGTTCAGACTTCGAGCCGTTTGATCGTTAGGCTCTTGAGGTAGTCCGCGGGATTGTCGGGATCGAACACCTTGCCGTCGAAGAAGGTTTCCTTGCCCCGCGACGTCGAGGCGGGTATGGCAGCGGCCGGTACCGAGAGCTGTCGTGCCGCCTCGCGCCAGAGATCCTCGCGGTTGACTTTCTTGACCATGGCCTTGGCATCCAGCGTCGGCTCGAATTTTCCCCAGCGCATGTCTTCGCTAAGAAACCACAGGTCGTGGCTCTGGAAGGGATAGGAGGCAAAGTCCTGCCAGTAGCGCATTTTGTGCGGGCTGTTCTCGACGATCTTGCCGGCAATACCGTAGTCGAACGTGCCCTTGACGCGGTCCGTGATGTCCTCAATGGGACAGTTGATCCATTGCCGCTTGGCACAGATTGCGGCCACCTCGGCGGCATTCTCGGGCGCTTCACACCACTGCTGGGCTTCCATCACCGCCATCAAGGTGGCCTGCGCAGCTTTGGGATTCTTGTCGACCCAGGCGGCGCGCATGCCCAGCGACTTCTCCGGGTGCAGGTTCCACAGTTCGCCCGTCGTAATCGCGGTGTAGCCGATGCCCTGGTGGATCAACTGCAGGTTCCAAGGTTCACACACACAAAAGCAATCCATGGTGCCGACCTTCATGTTGGCCACCATTTGCGGGGGCGGCACCGTGATGGTCTCGATGTCCTTGTCGGGATCGATACCACCCGCGGCCAGCCAGTAGCGGATCCATAGGTCATGGGTGCCGCCCGGGAAGGTGTTGGCGGCCTTGATGGCTTTACCGGCAGCCTTCTTCGTTTCCAGCGCGGCCTTGAAGGGGCTCGCATCGACGCCGACCTTCACGTCGGCATACTCCTTGGCGACCGAGATGCACTGGCCGTTCAGGTTGAGACGGGCCAGGATGTACATGGGCGTCGGCACGTTGTTCTGCGTCACCTTGCCGGCGCTGATCAGGTAGGGCATCGGCGAGAGGATGTGAGCGCCGTCGATGCCGCTACCCTCCGAACCCAGGACCAGATTGTCGCGCGTCGCGCCCCAGGACGCCTGCTTGATGACCTCGGTATCGGGCAGGCCGTACTTGGCGAACATGCCCTTCTCCTTGGCAACGAACAGAGGCGCGGCATCGGTCAAAGCAATAAAGCCGAGCTTGGCGCCCTTCACTTCCGGCCCGGCGGCCTCAGCGATGTGGACGCCGCCAAGAAAGCTCACTTTGGCGGCCGCGATTGTGGCCGCGGCGCCGCCGCTGCTTTTCAGAAAACTACGCCGGGTGACACGGCGGCGCGCGCGAGTTCCCTTCCAGCTCGTGCTCGTCATTGCTTGCTCGTCCTCTTAGCCAGTTGCATGGACCGTTGCCGATCCCTCCTTTGCGTTCCTCATCGCAGAAAACAAAAAAACGCTGGCCCTGGAGGTTGGCCTAAGCGTCCTCCACGAAGCAGCGTTGCCTCGTGCCGGCCCGCCTTTGCGCCGGCACGTCCGTCAGTCCCTATCAAGCTTCGTGCCAACCGGCTTGGCCCGGTCGAAAGCCGGATCAATCAGGGCTTTTGCGACCTGCGCCCCCTTTGCCGACCCCTTTACGTGCCGCCTTCTTGAGCGAATCGCCTGCGGAAATGCCCGATCGGAGGTCAGCAAGCCTCCACGCACGAGCTCAGAACGCCCCGCGCTTGATGCGCCATGGCGCCAGATGTCCGAGGATGTCGCGGGGATCAAAGGGCGGCCCAGCGAACGCGCCGATGCCGTCCACCGGCGCCCCGGCGGCACGGTCGGACGGCGCGCCCAGGACATCGTCGTAGATGTCGGGCCGGAATACCCCGAGTGCCGCCGCGAGCAAATCTTGCGACATCGGCGCCTGGCCCCAGCGTATCATCTGCGCATAGAGCCAGGCGGCCTGCACCGGGTCGGGCCGCGCCGCCCCTTTTCGGCCGATGAGGAGATAGCGGTCACTCGTGCGCAGCTCGCCGCTGGGAGAGACTTTGAGGCGGCCGTCCAAGGTGCGGCGGATGACCTCGGGCGCGACGCCGAGGCGGTTGGGGGCCGCCAAGATGCGACAAACATCTTCGCGGTTGGCGATGTCCTCGACGTAGGCGACGGCCGCGGCGTGCGCCTTGAGGAGACGTGCCAGCACTTCAGGATGCCGCCCGGCCCAGTCGCTGCGGACAGCCAGGACTTTCTCGGCCGCACGCTCGAGGATCTCCGAGACGAAATGCAAGATCTGAGCGATGCCAAGATCGACCGCCACCGAGTTCCAGGGCGCACCCACACAGAAAGCGTCGACATGGCCGTTGGCGATGCTCTCGACCATGTAGGGCGGCGGCAGCACAACCAGTCTGATATCCTGATCCGGATCAACCCCTCCGGACGCCATCCAGAAGCGCAGTTGGTAGTTGTGGGTGGAGTAGGGGAACGTCATGCCGAAGGTGAGCGGATCGCGGCCCTTCCGCTTGCGCGCGGCCACCACGCGCGCCAGCGCTGCGGCCGAGACGCGCGGGTCGGCAAGATCTCCCTGTGCCTCACACCTGAGCGCGGCATGGAGGGCGGTCGTCACGGTAATGGCGTTGCCATTGAGGCCGAGATTGAACGGGGCCAGGATCGGCACGCGCACGTGGCCGAGGCCCAGACTGGAGGCAACCGCAACGGGTGCCAAGAGGTGCGCCGCATCGAACTGGCCGATATTGAGCCGATCTCGCACGTTGGACCAGGAGATCTCCCGCACCAGTTTGACGTCGAGGCCTTGGGCGCGCGCGAAGCCCTTGTCGACCGCCACGATCAGGGCTGCCGCATCCGCCAGCGGGATGAAGCCAATCTTCAGGGGCACAGGGGCGCTGGTGCCGACAGGGCTCAAATCGGTCGTCATCGTCAGCTCTCGAGAAGGTCGATGGCGCTTACCAGGCTTTCGGCGATGTCGCCAATTCGCTTGCCTTTACTCATGGCCGTACGGCGCAGAAGGGCGTAAGCCGCCTCCTCGTCAAGTCCGCGGCTCTTCATCAAGATGCCTTTGGCTTTCTCGATCAACTTGCGCTCTTTAAGCGCGCTTTTGGTCTCCTCGAGTTCGGCGCGCAGCCGTTCGAAGGCGCCAAAACGGGAGATCGTCATGTCGAGAATGGCGCGGACGCGCTCGCGCTTGAGGCCATCGACGATATAGGCGCTGACACCCGCATCGATCGCCTTCTCGATCGTGGCGCGGTCGCTCTGATCGACAAACATGGCGATCGGCCGGCGCACGATACGCGAGACCTGGAACATCTGCTCGAGCACGTCGCGGCTGGGGTTCTGCAGGTCGATGATGATGACGTCCGGATCGACGGTATAGATGCGCTCAAGCAGGCCATTGGTGTCGCCCATCAGCGTTATGTCGGTAAAGCCGGCGTCCTTCAGGCCGGCGTCGAGGATGGCCCGGCGGATCGGGTTCTCGTCAATGACCAGGATCTTGAGGGGAGGGTCGCCGGTCATGGCCGGGGCTGCAGGGCGCCAAGCCAGCGGCGGGCATGACATCGATCGCCTGGTCGGCACCTCAGGGACATCGCCGCGGTGCCTCGCGCGTAATGGCGGCCACATGACGGTGCACGAGAGGCGAAATGACGATGACGATCGGCAGCATCAGGAGCCAGGCGGCAAGCCAAAGCCCGGCCCAACGGGCCAGCGCCGCGGCGCCTAATGGCCCGGAATGGTAGACGCCGACGGCGCTGGCAACCGCCGTGGGTGATCGCAACCTGAATGACCCCGTAAAGGAAGGGCGCATATCTGTGCGGCAAGCGTGTCATTTCGCTCCGGGCATCGGTGCTGAGGCCATTTGATAGCGCGTCTGCGGCGCCCCGGGAATTACACAAGAATGGGCGATCTGCTCAGAATTTGACCACGGGGGAGGAGCGCGCAGGGCGCCGGCGCGCCAAAATTCGAGGATCCGCGGATGGCGCCCACGTCGCTTCATGCCGCATTCCTCGATCGGGTCCGCAATCACGGGGTAAGGCGGCCGGACCGTCGCGGCTGCCGCGACTTCGCGGGGTCAAGTGGGCTAGGGCAAGCAGCGACGTTTCGATCTTGCTGATCCTGATGACAGAGTTTGCGGTTGGGTTCACGACCCCGATAATGATGGGCGACCCGTCGTCAACATCTATCGCACCAGATCGCCGAAACTGTTCAAAGACGGGAAGGCGTGAACTCGTCCCTTCGCCGAAGAACGGCGTGCCGCGCTGAAAAAAGCATAGCCTGCGAAGGTCGGCTAACGCGCTGCGTCGATGGCTCAGATATCGGGGAGGCACTGCATGATATCGTGTCAGCTGCCGCTCATAGCTAATCTTGGCATCATCGACGTTGGGTGTGCGGCCCACACCTGGGCGAGCGAGGTGCACAGGTGATCCATGTCGGCATCCGAATGCTGCGGCGTCGGCGTTAGGCGTAGCCGCTCGGTGCCGCGCGGCACGGTCGGATAGTTGATCGGCTGAATATAGATGCCGTAGTGCTTCAGCAGCCTATCGCTCACGACCTTGCAGCGGAGAGCGTCGCCAACGAACACAGGGACGATGTGGCTCGGATTGTTCATCAACGGCAGGCCGACCGCAGCGAGCTTCTTTTTCAGCGTGCGCGCCCGCTCCTGGTGCCGTGCGCGTTCGATCTGGCTGACCTTCAAATGCCTGACGCTCGCCAACGCGCCGGCGACCACGGCCGGGGCCAGCGAGGTCGTGAAAATGAAGCCCGGGGCAAATGAGCGGATCGCGTCACAGCACTGGCGCGAGGCGGCGATATAGCCACCCATTACGCCGAACCCCTTGGCCAGGGTGCCGTTGACGATATCGATGCGGTGGGCCTGGCCATCGCGCTCGGCGATGCCGCCGCCGCGCCGGCCATAAAGACCAACCGAGTGCACCTCGTCGATGTAGGTGAGCGCGCCGTACTTGGCCGCGAGGTCGCAGATCTGCTCGACCGGGGAAATGTGGCCATCCATCGAGTACACGCTCTCAAAGGCAATTAACTTCGGCGTTTTTTTGGGATGATCCCGCAAGAGACGCTCGAGATCGGCGACGTCATTATGGCGGAAGATGCGCTTGGGCCCGCCGCCATGGCGGATACCCTCGATCATGGAGGCGTGGTTCATCTCATCGGAGAATATGACGAGGCCGGGAATGAGCTTGGCCAACGTTGCCAGCGTGGCGTCGTTGGCGACATAGGCGGACGTGAACAACAGTGCCGCAGCCTTGCCGTGCAGATCGGCAAGCTCGGCCTCGAGCTCGACGTGATAATGTGTCGTGCCGGAAATATTGCGCGTGCCGCCCGCGCCGGCGCCGACGGCGTCGATGGCCTCGTGCATGGCCGCCCGCACAACGGGCGACTGACCCATGCCGAGATAGTCGTTTGAGCACCACACCGTGATGGTGTGGCTGCCGCCCTCGGTGAAGTGCTTGGCGCGCGGGAATGCACCGCATGACCGCTTGATATCGGCGAACACGCGGTAGCGCCCTTCGTTGCGAAGGGCAGCGAGTGCATCTACAAAATCAAGCTGATAGGTCATTGACCCACCTCATCGATTGTTGGCGAGCCTCAGCTGAATGGGCTGGCGTCCCACGCATCTCTCGCAGGAGATCCGCGAGAGGTCGCGACAGGGCTCGCTACAAATGGACCCAACGCCAGCCCTGTGCCGAACGAGCGCGGCGCTTATGCAGAAAGCCTCACCGGGAGACGATATCTCGCTTCAGGGGAAGCAGGATTGCGGTCAACTCCCGCTGCTCTCTCGCCGGAACACCGTATTTGTTGAGTGATTTTCCGAGATCCTGGACGAGCGCATTGAAATCGGCATTGCGAATGCCGAGACCTCGATGCGCCGCCTTCATGCTGCGGCCGCTGTACTGGCATGGACCGCCACTCGCCTGGCAGATTTGCTCAACGAGCAGACGTTTGAGGCGCGGAATGTTTGTGGTGCCGAAGAACCCATTGATACGGCGATCCTCAGCAACATTCTGGACAAAATCCTCGACGACGAGGCGGATGGCCGGCTTTCCTCCGAGCCTACTGTAGAGCGACCCGTTGTGCATCGTGGCGTGAGCGGCAGATGACAGAAGCAGAATCGCGGCTACGCCGGCTGCTATGCGTACTTTCATTTCGACGACCTCCGTTGACATGGCATGCTCTCGAGCGAGCGGTGGAGGTACGGCTCGACGCAGATCAGGTTTCAGAGACTTTCTAACAAATGCGTGAAGCCGATCGGCCGAGGCGCCTTGCGGCTCGCACTGCGCGCGACCTGCAAAGGCAAAAGGCCGGGGGTTAAGTCTCCGTGCCCAGTTCTGCTTCCGCGTCTACTGGAATGGCCTTCGGCTGCGCCGCGAGGATTGCAGCCGAGGCTCTCGTTCGCCGCTGCTCACGCCTGCGCGAAGCGGGGCAGGCGCATCGGTTGAAGTCGCAGTTGCGGCAAGGCAATACCTACGCTCGGCATCGAGGATTTTGAGTGCCGCAGGGCGGTATGCCTGCAAAACGATCACAAATTTCGAAGCCGGGCGTGGTCTTCCCGATTGACACGGAAGGGCGGGATAGGGGAGCGTCTAGCTGCCGCCAAAGTTGTTCGGTGAAGGTCAGGATGGGGACCATACACAGAAAGGCCGCAACGAACGCCCGACAGCTCATCGATGGCGCTTCGTTCGGCCCAGATGCCTTGAAGGCCATCGGGCAGGCTTTCGATGCGGCTTGGGCAGAGATTGCTGCCAACTTCGGCGATGACCCGCCGGACGTGGAGAAGGCTCGCCTGCGGTTGGCCAGCGCCCTGTTGTCGATTGCCCATGAGGACAGCCGTGACGTCGAGGTCCTGAAGCGCGCCGCCCTGCAGTCGATGGCACTCAACTATAGGCGCCGAACGTAGCCCCAGAATGTTGGCCGCCCGATTCTCTTGGCCGGTGGCGTTAGGGTGTGGCCGAACCGCACCCTAGGGGTCCTCGTGCCGCGCTCCACCGCAAAGGCGGGGCGCGAGCCAGCAGCAATCCTGCAGCGAGTGTGGGCCTGTCCTGCGACATGTGTCCTGTCCTGTGACATGTGTAATGGGTGAGGCCAGTCGGCAAGCCTACAGCACAGGGAAGCGCCAAGGCGGTTGGCGTCGGCCACCATGCGCTTCGCTTTCGTTTGCTGACGTCCCGCGGGTCCGCACTGGGCATACCGAGCGTGGGCGTCTTGACGGCGCTGAGGCGTCGAGACCCTAGCGCTCGACAGACCCGGCCTCCTCCTCAAGTTGTACTGCGAACCAGAGATACCCCCGCGCCAGCGAGCCATGAGCTCGCCGTTGGGTGAGAGACCAGCCTTGCCGGCCTCAATGTCCTGAGCGTGCTGATGCTCGACGCCATCGCCTCCCGTTCGTGAAGCTCTTGCTTTGCCGCCTCGAGCGCCATCGAGCCGCGCCGCCGACGGCGCACTCACGCGGGACAAGCCATTGGCTGGGCGATCGGCGCCACATCGTCGGCCGGGATAGCCTTGCGGCTGATCCAATCGCCAACGTCGTCATGGGGACTGCCATGTGTCGCGCCCTTGGTAGCGGCAGCGCGCGGGACGTCTTTGCGTCTTCGCATTCTTTGGCAGCGAAGACGGCGTTGGTGCGGTCGAGAGGACTCGAACCTCCACGCCTTGCGGCGCTAACCCCTCAAGCTAGTGCGTCTACCAATTCCGCCACGACCGCACGACCAAGGCCCCCGATGGGAGCCCGCCCCTGTTAGCAAACCCAGGCGCCCGGAACAAGCGGTTCACCGCGACACCCTTGCTCGGCGGCCAAGATGGCCTATGTGATAAGGGCGTGGGCGCCGTTGCCGGCGGTGCGGGGCCCCCTCGCCAGCCTGGTCTGGTCGCAGCCCAACCCGCATGACCGTCTGCCCCCGACCCCCAAGCGGGATCCATCAGCCAATGCCATCTGAGTTGCCCTCCGCGCCGATCGACTGGATGGCCACGCAAGAGCCCGTTCCCTACGAGGCCGCCTGCGCCTTTATGGCAAGGCGCGTCGACGCGATTGCCACCGGGGCGGCGGGCGAAATCGTCTGGCTACTCGAGCATCCCCCCCTCTACACGGCCGGGACCAGCGCCAAGCGCGAGCATCTCATTGAACCCGACCGCCTGCCGGTATTTCGCAGCCCGCGTGGCGGCCAGTTCACCTATCATGGTCCCGGCCAACGGGTCGTCTATCTGATGCTCGACGTTCAAGCCCGGTTCGGCGACGTGCGCGCCTACGTCGCCGCCCTAGAGCAGTGGATCATCGCCGTCTTGGCCGAGTTCGGGGTCGCCGCGCAACGCCGCGAGGGTCTCATTGGCGTGTGGGTGGGGGCCAAGGATCGGACTACCGAGTTCGCCAAAATCGCCGCCATCGGCTTGCGCTTGCGGCGCTGGATCAGCTCGCACGGCGTAAGCCTCAACGTCGCGCCGGACCTTGACCACTTTGCTGGTATCGTGCCCTGCGGGCTCAACGAACCGGTGACGAGCCTCGCCCGCCTGGGCTGTCAGGCGTCCTTGGCCGAGGTCGACACCGCCCTGCGATTTACCTTCGAGCGTCGCTTCGGACCAGTGCAAAACATCGAGCCGTGAGGAGCCCGCCCGCCACCTCTCGACCTCGCCGCTCCCCCCGGCAATCGCGCAAGGAGCCTGTTAAGTCGATGAATGGACACAAAATAAAGGACGCCTGGCCACCCGATCTGAAACCAGGCGGCAGGCGCCAAGCTTTGGGACGCTTACCCCTTCCCGGCGGGCCCGGGACCGGTCGCCGGAGCCGGCGCCGGCTGCGCCGGAGTATCGGGCCCCTCGTAGTAGAGGCTACCGTCCTCGATCGAGACGACGTCGTTTGCCTCGAGCAAGTACTCGTCGTCTTCGCTGTCGTTCAGACGAATGGTGCACCCTTTCGCGCAGATGCCATTCAGGGTCTGCGAAGGCTTCAGCACATGATCTGCCGTGGTATCGCCCTCGATGACCGTCACCTTGTGATCCTGCTCGTCACGATTGGTGATCGACACCGCGTGGGCTGCGGTGCTGCTCAACAGGAGCGCAATCACCCCGATCACACCGGCACAACGCATCTGATTGACTCGACGCTAAGGTGCACCCGGAGCCTTACTTCTTCTTCTTCTTCGCCGGCTTCTTCTTCGCAGCTTTCTTCGCAGTCTTCTTCGCCTTCATGTTCTTGTCCTTCCAGTGAATCACCCGAATCGAGTTCCGGGCGTCGTCAATGTGGAAATTTTCATGACATTCTACAAACGGATTTTTCCGCTGACGACTATCGATGATTTCGATAGATACATTTCAGCACCCATGCAGCAGTGAATGCATAACCGATGGACATCGCACTTGCACGCACTTTCCTGATGGTCGCGGAGACCGGTAGCTTCATCGACGCGGCCCGCAAGATGAACGTCACCCAATCGACGGTCAGCGCCCGTATCAAAGTGCTCGAAGAACAATTCGGCCGCTCGCTGTTTGAGCGTTCGCGCAACGGGGCGACGCTTACGGCGGCGGGCGAGCAGTTCCAAAAGCACGCACTGGCTTTGGTACGACTATGGCAACACGCGCAACTGGAGGTGGGCCTGTCGGGCCAACATCGCGACCACCTCGCGGTCGGTGCTCAAGCCACGCTCTGGGACGGCTTTCTTCTGAAGTGGATATCCTGGCTCCGGGATAACATTCCCGACATCGCCATCTCGGCCAGCGCCTCGCTTTCGGCCGTGATGATCCAGCGTCTGCTTGAGGGCACCCTCGATCTTGCCATCATGTACCGGCCCGGCCAGCCGCCCGGGCTCACCATCGAGCACCTGTTCGACGAAGAATTCGTGCTGGTGACGAGCAGTTCCGGCCGGCGCCGCCATTCCAGCGATTACGTGTTAATGGATTGGGGGCCGGAATTCCAAGCCGAGCACGCTGCGGCCTATCCCGACCTGAGCAATACCAGCGTGCACCTGGACTTAGGCTCACTCGGCCTCGATTTTCTCTTGGCCAATGAGGCGTCCGGCTACTTCCCTCGGCGCCTCGTGCGCCAGCACCTGAGCCGGCGCCGGCTGCGCATCCCGGCGCGCGCGCGCGCCTTCAGCTGTCCCGTCTACATGGTCTATCCCGAAACCCGCGACGAGGAAGCCTACGAGCCGATCCTCAAGGGTTTGCGCCGGGCCGCCGAACGCTTGATCTGAGGCCACCTCACACGGTGGGGCACACCTCGAAGCCCGGCTGCGGCACTTGCGTCTCAGCCAAGACTTTGACGAAATCGACGCGTGCCGACGGCGGACCTTGCTGGCAGCGCTCGAGCATGCGGGCGACGGCGTCGGCGCCACCCGAAAAGACTGCTTCGACGCCACCATCGCGCCGATTGCGTACCCAGCCATCGAGGCCGAGGTCGATGGCCGCACGCTCCGTCCAGTAGCGAAAGCCGACCCCCTGCACGTGACCTTCGAGACGCACGCGCACGGTGCGCCGATCGCTCGCCTGCTCGGGCATGGCAACCTCACGCCGCTAGTACCCCAGCGCCATCCCATCCTTGCGCGGATCGGAGGCGCCGATCAGGACGCCCTGGGCACGGTCCAGGGCAACGATCTGCGCGCCACCCCACGGCAGCTCGCGGGTCTTAACCTTGTGGCCCAAGGCTTCCAGCCCGGCCACCACCGCCGCCGGCACTGCCTCTTCCACCACCAGGGCATCGCCCTCGAAGAACACACGCGGGCAGTCGACGGCGTCCTGTAGGTCCATCCCGTAGTCGAACAGATTGCTCATCAGGTAGACATGGCCCATCGGCTGGAAGTGCGCGCCCATGACGCCGAACGCGAGCGCCAGCGCCCCTGCCTCGAAGCCCATGGCGGGAATCAGGGTGTGCAGCGGGCGCTTGCGCGGGGCGATGGCGTTGGGGTGATCTTTTTCGAGTACGAAGCCCTCACCGCGGTTGTGGAAGTTTACACCCGTGCGATCCGTCACGATGCCCGAGCCGAAGTCGGCAAACAGCGAATTGATGAAGGAAATCGCCATGCCCTTCTCGTCCACGATGGAAAAGCAAACCGTGTCGGAACCTGAGGGCTGCGGCATTGGCCCAAGCTCAGGCCGGCGCCGCTTGCGGTCGATACGCGCCGCCAGGCCGTCGATCACGCGCTCATCGAGCAGATGGCGCAGCGGCACCTGGGCCGCATCGGGGTCGGCCACAAAGCTATCGCGCATGGCATAGGCCAGGCGCGCCGCCTCCATCAGCACGTGATAGCGCTCAACCGATACGCTGTCGCCGATCCGACCCAAGCGCTCAAGCATCTTGAGCAGGATCAGGGCAACCACACCGTGATTGCTCGGCGGTAGCTCGAACAGGTCTATGCTGTGGTAGCGCGTCGAGATCGGCTCGACGTAGCTTGCCGACTGCGCGGCAAAATCCTCAAGCGTGTGCAAACCGCCGAGTTCGCTGAGCGTCGCCACCATGTCCCGGGCGACCTCGCCCGCATAAAAGCCCGCCCGGCCCTCCTTGGCGATGCGCTTCAGGGTAGCGGCCAGCGCCGGGAAGCGCATGACCTCGCCGACCCGTGGTGGGCGCCCCGCGGGCAGGAAATGCTTAGCCGCAGCCCGATGCCGCGCCAGTTTGGCGGCGCCGCGCGCCCAATCGACGGATACGCGTGGGGCCACCACAAAACCCTGCTCGGCCAAGGCGATGGCGGGCTCGAGCAGGCGTGCCAGTGGCATGCTGCCGTGATCCTCACACAAGCGACACCAGCCGTCGACGGCACCGGGCACGGTGACGGCATGCACGCTGCTGGTTTCGATGCGGCCAATGCCCTTTTTGGCATACCAGTCGGCGCGGGCGGCCGCGGGCGCGCGGCCCGCGGCATTGAGCGCGAGCGGCAGCTTCGCGCCCGGCTTGGCGACAAGCGCGAAACAGTCGCCGCCGATGCCGGTCATCGGACACTCCACCACCGCCAACACCGCGGCCGTGGCAATCGCCGCGTCGACCGCATTGCCCCCCTGGCGCAGGATCTCGATCGCCGTCAGGCTGGCAGCGGGATGGGAGGTGGCGCACATCGCCCGCCGCCCGTAAACCGCCGAACGCCCGGGGAAGTGAAAGCTGCGCATGATGCTAGATGTCCTTGAGCCGGCTGGCGCTGTTGGCGCGCGAGGGTCGATGAAAACCGAAGCGTCCGCAAGTCCGATTGCGGGCGTCGGGGGCATTAGACAAATTCCATGATCACCGCGTCGACGGCGAGACTGTCCCCCGGTTTAGCCTTGATGGATTTCACCACCCCTTCGCGCTCGGCCCGCAGCACGTTTTCCATCTTCATCGCCTCCACGATACACAAGGCATCGCCGGCCTTCACTTCCTGGCCCGGGGCGACGTGGATGGCTTTGACCAGGCCCGGCATTGGACAGATCAGCAGCTTGGAGGTATCGGGGGCAAGCTTCTGCGGCATCAGGTCGGCAAGGGCCGCCTCGCGCTCGGTATAAACATAAGCCTTGTCGCGCACGCCCCGGTAAGCGAGGTCGTAGCCATTGAGAACGCCGCGCACCTGCACGAACACGGGGCGGCCCGCCACCGTGCCCTGCCAAACCGGCTCGCCCGGCCACCAGTCGGAGGCGAGTTCGAGAACTTTGCTGTCGGCCCCGCCCGCAGCCAGGACGGTCACCTTGGTCGGCCCTGCCAGGCCTCCTTCGACCTCCGCCGCCACGCGCTCGGCGCCGATCTTGACGATCCGGCGCCGGGCGAAACGCACGCTCGGCCCCCCCATCTGATCGGTGATCTCGCGTCGGCGCGCGTTGCCGAGGTGATCGATCGCCACCGCCACCGCGGCGAGCACCTCCAAGTCTTCGCCGGCGAGCGCGCGCGGTCTGAAGCCGCCTTTGAACTCTTCGGCGATAAAGCCGGTCGATAGCTGACCGCTCTTCCAGCGCGGGTGCTGCATCAGGGCGGTGAGGAAGGGAATATTGTGCTCGACGCCGTCGATCACAAAGGCATCCAGCGCCTCCGCTTGCAGGGAGATGGCGTCCTCACGCGTCGCCGCGTGGCTGACGAGCTTGGCGATCATCGGGTCATAAAACATGGAGATCTCGGCGCCCTCATAGACGCCGGTGTCGTTACGGATCGTGCCCCTGGCGTCCTTGCCCTCGCGCGGCGGCCGGTAGCGCCTCAGGCGCCCGATCGAGGGCAGGAAATTGCGATAGGGGTCCTCCGCATAGATGCGCGTCTCCACCGCCCAGCCGCTGAGCTTCACGTCGGCCTGACGCCAAGCGAGCTTCTCGCCGGCTGCGACCCGGATCATCTGCTCGACCAGATCGATGCCCGTCACCAACTCGGTCACCGGGTGCTCGACCTGCAGGCGCGTATTCATCTCCAGGAAGAAAAACGAGCGATCCTGGCCGGCCACGAATTCCACCGTGCCGGCGCTGTCGTAGCCGACCGCCTTGGCCAGCGCCACGGCCTGCTCTCCCATGGCCTTGCGCGTGCGCGCGTCAAGCAGCGGCGAGGGGGCCTCCTCCACGACCTTCTGGTTGCGCCGCTGGATGGAACATTCGCGCTCACCCAGATGGATGACATTGCCGTGCTTGTCGCCCAGCACCTGGATCTCGACGTGGCGCGGATTTTCGATGAATTTTTCGAGAAACACGCGATCATCGCCGAAGCTGGCCTTGGCCTCCGAGCGCGCGAGCGCGAAGCCCTCCTCGGCCTCCTTCGGCGAATAGGCAACGCGCATGCCTTTGCCGCCGCCGCCCGCCGAAGCCTTGATCATGACGGGATAGCCGATCTCGGCGGCGATTCGCACCGCCTGCTTGGCATCGGCAATCTCGCCGAGATAGCCGGGCACGGTGGAGACCTTGGCGCGCGCCGCCGCCTTCTTGCTCTCGATCTTGTCACCCATGGCGGCGATCGCCTTGGGGTTCGGACCGATGAAAACGATACCTGCCCGCTCCAAGGCGAGGGCAAAGGCCTCCCGTTCCGACAGGAAGCCATAGCCTGGATGCACCGCCTCGGCGCCGGTCCGGCGACAGGCCTCGACGATCTTGTCGACCATGAGGTACGACTGGGCGGCGGGGGGAGGGCCGATGGCCACGGCCTCATCTGCCATGCGCACGTGCAGGCCATCTCGGTCGGCGTCCGAGTAGACCGCCACCGTCTTGATGCCGAGCTTGTGCGCGGTTTTGATGATACGGCAGGCAATTTCGCCGCGATTGGCAATGAGTAACTTTTGGAACATGAACGGCTACCATCCCGGCGAGGTCGAAGGCGGCACGCCCCCTCGAGGGCCGATGATAGGGGCAAAGGGCGGCCGCACGATAGGGGATGTCGAGCCGCAGCTGCTAGAGCGGGCGCCGCCGCGTCAGCTTTAAAAGGCAGGGCCTTACGGCCGCCGTCGGCCTCAGGCCGCCACCGTTGGCGCCCGCTGCAGGATGTCGCTGATAACGGGATCGATTGCCGGACTTTCGGCCTTGAGGAACATCAGCAAGAAGCGTTCGTTGGCCGTCAGTTTACCATCCCGGCCGATGCGGTCGGCAAGCCAGCCAACCTCGCTCGGCGTGATGGTCTCGCGCGTGATGATCTCGATTTTTTGTTGCGTCAGTCGAGCGATCGCCTGCTGCTCGCCGCTCTGCCGGCGATAGCCGCCGAACAGCTTCTTGCGGCCGCCGCTCATCCCGGCGAGCACCTCATCGATGCTGAGCTCGCCGCGCCGCTCCAACCAGGCATCGCGCGCTAACGCCACCGCGCGCGGCGGGGCGGCATAGCCGCAGGCGCCAAGCACGCAGTTGGCGATGGCCTTGACGAACAAATCGCTCCAGCTCGGGTGATTGTCGGCCGCCGCCGTTGCCGCATCGATCTCGAACAGGACCTCGGCTTCCACCTGCGTCACCGCGATGTTGCCGTCGCCGCCGAAGCTGTAGAGGATACGGCGCAAGAGATCGACATCGGCTTCGTTGACGCTGGTCGCCCCGCGGGCCTTGCCGACCCGCAGGGGTCCGGCGTTGTCGATGATGGCATCCTTCACCTGGTCGAGGGCGAAACGCACCAGGCTTGGCGGCACCCAGCGCGCCTTGTCGAGCACATTGAGCAGCAGTTCGAGCTCGGTCTTGCTGCCAACTCGCCCGTCCTTGGCGATCCGCCGGATCAGCCAGTCGGCGTTTTCGACGGTGAGATAGCCCTGCGGCTCGGCCTGGTCGACGATGAAATCGGTGATGGTCTCGATGAAGCAATCGGCCCAGGCCGGATCCTGGATCGGGCAGGCGTCGTTGAGGGCCAGGATGGTTTCGGCTTCCTCCGCACTGATCGAGCCGCCCTCGTAGTAGCTGCGGCGCAGCTTCAAGACGTCGGCATCTTTGATGCTACCCCGCGCCTTGATTTCCGGAACCGAAACCGCGCTCAGTACGCCCATGGCGGCAAACCCCCAACTGATAGCCGAGGGCAGGCTAAGGCCTGAGGGTTACCATCACGCTAACAACCGCTCCTTTTTGCACGCATCTGGCCGCGGCGGCGCCGTGGCGAAAAAGGCGGCCGCCTCGCAAGGCGGCCGCCGGGCTCGAGACAGGCTCCAGCCATTGCTATCAGTTGTGGCTCAAACGGTAGACGAGCGCGTTGTGGCGTGACTGGGCCATGGAGATCTTTGCGCGCTCCCACGGGGTCACATGACCGTCTGCCCGGGCTCTGACCTTGATCACGTTAAGCTGATGCTGACTGCGGGCGATGGCGGCGTGCTCGGCCGGGGTGATTTTGCCGTAGCCATGTCGGTAGGGAGCGGCCTCGGCCGGCGCGGCCAGCAGCAAACCCGACAGCAGGGCGCCGGCGCAAGCACTGAGAACTAGGCGGTTCATGACGTCAACTCCTTCTCATGATCATCCCACTCTGAGCTACCGGTTGGGGCTCGGCAGCGGTGGGCTTACAGGGGGCAAAACGCTCCGACGGCAGCCGATCCGTTCGTTAAAAATGCGCAAGGGAGCCCGCGCGTCCACGCCTCGAGATGAATGGGCGTTCAGCGCGTTGGCTGTGCCGGGCGTCGGCCTGAGCGCCGTGTGTTGGCTCCGGTTGTTTGTGCTGGTTGGTTGCTTGGGCCGCCCGACCTGGCGCGCAACCTTCAGGCGTGGCGATGCTGGCAACGCGGCCCGCCGCAGCGCCGCAATCCTACCTGGCGCCGGGGCAACCCGCCGCCTCGCCGTCTCACAGAGGAATATTGTCGTGTTTCTTCCAAGGATTCTCGACGGTCTTGTTGCGCAGCATGTTGAGCGCGCGGCAGATGCGCCGGCGCGTCGAGCGCGGCAGGATCACTTCGTCGATATAGCCGCGTTCGGCCGCCGCGAACGGATTGGCGAAGCGGTCCTGGTACTCCTTGATCCGCTGGGCAATCTTGTCGGCGTCACCGAGCTCGGCACGATAGAGGATTTCCACGGCGCCCTTTGGCCCCATGACGGCAATCTCTGCCGACGGCCAAGCATAGTTGACATCGCCGCGGATGTGCTTGGAGCTCATCACGTCATAGGCACCGCCGTAGGCCTTGCGCGTGATCACGGTCACCTTGGGCACCGTTGCCTCGGAAAAGGCGAACAGCAGCTTGGCTCCGTGCTTGATCAGGCCCCCGTACTCCTGCGCCGTGCCGGGCAGAAAGCCCGGCACGTCGACGAACGTCAGGATCGGGATGTCAAAACAATCGCAGAAGCGCACAAAGCGGGCGGCCTTGCGCGAAGCATCCGAATCCAGCACGCCCGCCAGCACCAGCGGCTGGTTGGCAATAATACCGACCGTGCGCCCCTCCATGCGGGCAAAACCGGTGACGATATTGCGCGCGTAGGCGTCCTGGATTTCGAAGAAATCACCCTCGTCGATGATCTTAACGACCAGCTCCTTGATGTCGTAGGGCTTGTTGGGATTGTCGGGGATCAAGGTATCGAGCGAGGCTTCGATGCGGTCCGGGCTGTCTTTGGTCGGCAGCACCGGCACGCCCGATCGGTTGTTGGCGGGCAGAAAATCCATCAGCCGGCGCATCTGCAGCAAAGTCTCGACGTCGTTGTCGTAGGCTCGATCGGCAATCGAGGACTTGGTGGTGTAAATCTTGGCGCCACCCAGTTCCTCCGCCGTTACCGTCTCGTTGGTCACGGTCTTCACCACGTCGGGTCCCGTCACGAACATGTAGCTCGTGTCCTTGACCATGAAGATGAAGTCGGTCATGGCCGGAGAGTAGACGTCGCCGCCGGCGCACGGCCCCATGATGACGGAGATCTGGGGGATGACGCCCGAAGCAAGCACATTGCGCAGGAAGACCTCACCATAGCCGCCGAGCGCGGCCACGCCCTCCTGAATGCGCGCCCCGCCGGCATCGAACAAGCCAATGATGGGGGCCCGGTTCTGCAACGCCATGTCCTGGATCTTGGTGATCTTCCTGGCGTGCGCCTCTGACAGCGAGCCGCCGAAGACGGTAAAGTCCTTGGCGAACACATAAACGACGCGACCGTTGATCGTGCCCCAGCCCGTGACCACGCCGTCGCCGGGGATCTTGATCTTTTCCATGCCAAAGTCGGCGCAACGGTGCTCAACGTACATGTCGAACTCTTCGAAGGAGTTCTCATCCATCAGCAGCTCGATGCGCTCGCGCGCGGTGAGCTTGCCGCGCTTGTGCTGCGCCTCGATGCGGGCGCGGCCGCCGCCGAGACGCGCCTCCGCTCGCCGGCGCTCCAGTTCGTCGAGAACTTCCTTCATGGCCGCGGCCCCCGATATTGCAACGCACAAGCTAATAAAGCGGCATAGCATGGGCTGGCGGCCCCGCAAACCGCGGGCGCGCCGCACGCCGGCAGGCTTGGCCTTCGGCAGGCTAGGCCGCAGGGCAAGCGTCCGCGACCGCGTCGACCACGTCGCCGATCAGCTCACCCGCTGCCAGCTCGATGGCGCCTTCGCCCGCGCAAAAACCAGGGGCGATGATCCGGCGCGTCTCGGCCGCCACACCAGCAACCGGCCGCAGATGTAGTTCGGCGAGCGGCGCCAACACGTCGCCGAAAAGCCCCGTTTCGCCCGCCGCCGCCCACAGGCCCTCGGCGACAACGGCGCGTGCCAGCGCGCGATCGATCGTCGCGTTCGGCGACAACGGCACCTTGAGTTCAATGGCACGAACCGGTCGCGATGGGCGCCCGCCACCGCTCTTAACGCGAGATCGTTAACGTCTCATCAAGCCCGCCCGACAACGTGAACAACCGGCTCGCCGCCCGCATCTGGCACCATTGCCGATCGCGGCGCGCTTTGGCCACGCTATCGACGCCCCACTTCTCTGCCTGGAAATCCTCATCGATATGTGCCGCCGCCCAGGCTTCAGCGCAGGCAAGGCGGCCCTCGGCATGCGCCACCGTCAGCACCGCCGAGCCCAACAGCGTCGTCATGGCATGCGCTGCCGCCAGCGCGAAGGCATCGAGCCCGTGCAACCATTTGGCCAGGGCCGCGCCGGCAGCCGCGGGCTGCGCGACGGGCACGATGCCGGTGGTGACGGTGAGCTTGATGCCGAGCACCCTTTGGCACCAATCGAGGACCGGATCCCAGGCCTCGGCCTGACGCCGCACCAGTTCGCTGGGATCGGCGGCGCGATAGCAGACGAGGTCGCTGCCAAGGTATTTGACAATGTCGGCGCCCACCTCGGCTGGTCGACCGGTAACGCCGTCGATGGCGGCGTTGGTCAGGCGCGTCAAAGGCATGCTTTCGGGATCGATATGCTCGCGCTGCGCCTGCCATTCCGCAGCGATCGCCGCCGCCAAGGCGTGCGCGGGGACGGCAAATCGGCCTTTGGCCGGCGTGCGGAGCTCCTTGCCATCGAGCAGGACACGGTAGCCTGCGGGCTGCTGTTGGCTTGGCGCGACGCTGGGATCGATGCGGGCAATCGTCACCGTTTGATAAAATCGCCGCGGCAGCGCGCCGCGTTGGCCCGGCGTCTTGGCGCTCCCTTGCTCGCCGTTGGGCCGCCTCACGCCAGCGCCCCCAACGGCTCGGCGATGGCCGCGAGCAGCTCCTCGCTCGTGTTGACGACCCGCTCCGCCCCCGCTTGGAGGAGCCGCGCCGGCGCGTGATAGCCCCAACCGACACCGACCCCGCGGACGCCGGCATTGAGCGCCATCTCGATGTCGTAGGTAGTGTCGCCCACCATGGTGGTGGTTGCGGCATCGGCGCCGACTTCGGCCATGGCCTGCAAGATCATGGCCGGGTGGGGCTTGGAGGGGTGATCGTCGGCCGTTTGGATGGTCAGGAAGTGTCCGGACCAGCCCTCACGCTCGAGAATGCGGGCAACGCCCCGACGTGATTTGCCGGTCGCCATACCCAACACGATGTCGGCCCGGCGCCCCAGCGTCGTCACCAATGCCGCCATGCCGGCAAACAAGGGATCGTGCAGCGCCGCCTCGCGGCGTCGGGCCGGAAAGTCCATGCGATAAAGCTCGGCGAGCTCGGCCTGCACGCTTGCCGGCTGCTCGGGGGCGAGCACGGCAAACACCTGCGGCAGGGACAGACCAACGATGCCCAGGATCTCGGCGCGGGCCGGTACCGGCAACGCCATGGCGGTGAAGGCATGAGCCATGGCCGCGCAAATTTTGTGCTGGCTGTCGACTAGCGTACCGTCGCAATCGAAGATGATGAGCTGCATGGGCGACTTCAGCCAGCCTCGTCCGTCACGGGCGAGGTCACCACCAGGAAGATGAGATCGACCAAGCCGGAATTTTGGATGGCGTGGGCGACCCCCGGCGGCAGATAGATGACGTCGTGCTTCCTCACCACGTGCTTTTTGCCGTCGATATCCATCAGGCCTTCGCCCTCGAGCACGTGATAGATCTGCTCCTGCACTTGGTGGGCATGCAGCTCGACGTAGGCCATCGGCTGGTACATCGAAATGCGGTAGTCAAGATGCCGCGAGCCGGCCGTTTGCGGCCCCACCAGCGGTTTGGACAGCGCGCCGCCGAAATGATTGGGGAACTGCTGCCACGGCACCTCGGCGATGTTGCGGATGAGGACGCAAGGCTTGGCTTGGGGCATGACGCTCAATGCTCCACTTGGCGGCCCCGACGGCTGCCCGATCGGGTGCCGGTGGGCGGACCATGCGCGAGCCCGACGCCAGCGTCAATGTGCACGACCGCGCGGGGCCGGGGCCCGCGCGTTGGCCACGGGTTCGGCGCTCTGGCTATGCCTCGCAGCCGTTAGTCGACTTGGCTGCTACTTGGCGGGTACCGGCTCGCCGGGGACCCAGCGCTGTCCGAAGGCGGGCTCGCGATGGGGCGTCGGCGGCAGCTGCCAGGTGCCCGTCGCCGGTGGGCGCACCTCGGCGTCGACGTGCACGTCCAACAGGAAGGGCCTGTTGGCCTTGATGGCATGCTCGAGGGCACCCCTGAAGTCCTGCGAGCGGGTCACCGTGGCCGCCTCAACGCCGCTGGCCTTGGCCCAGGCCGCAAAGTCCGGGTTGTAGGGCGTGTTGTTGGCCCCCTGATGGAACATGGTGCCGAGCTCCCGGCCACCGAACATGCCGAGCTGAATGTCGCGGATCGACGCCCAGCCGAAGTTGTTCCAGATCACCCACACCACGGGAATGTCGTACTCCACCGCCGTCAACAGCACGTGCGGTACCATGGTGAAAGAGCCGTCGCCAACGATGGCAACGCAGGGCCGCTCCGGCGCCGCCAGCTTGGCGCCCAACACACCCGCCGCGCCGAAGCCCATCCCCGAGAAGCCCCAGGAATTGAGCATGCTCTGGGGGCGGCGTGCCTGCCAGAACTGCATGAACCAGTTGTGATTGACGCCAACGTCGCAGGCGAGCACCGCATTCGCCGGCAGCACCGCCTGGCAGTCCGCCACCACCCGCTCGGGGCGGATCGGGCTGGCGTGGAGCTCGAAGTTTGGTCGCGTGTAGGCCTCCCATGCCGCCGTCCAGTCCTTGATCTCGGCATGCCAGCCCTTGAGGGCGTCGCCGGGCCGGGCAGGACGCCGGGCGAGCTCGGCCAAGACTTGGCGCAGGAAGGTGCGCGCGTCGGCGAGAATGCCGAGGTCGGGCGGGTAATTGCGCCCGAGCTCCTCCCAGTCAACGTCGACCTGGATCAGCTTGGTGTGTGGGAAGTTCCAGGAATAGCCAGGGATCCATGAGGAGGCCGAGCGATCATCAAAGCGGGCGCCGATGGCCAGCACCAGGTCGGCGCGTCGACCGGCCTCATTGGCGGGATAGGCGCCATTGCGACCGATGAAGCCCAGCGACAAGGCCTGCGTCATGTCGAACGCACCCATGCCGTTGGGCGAGGAGATCACCGGGAGCCCAAGGGTGTTGACGAGAAGGGTCAGCTCCTCGCTCGCCTCCGATAGCGTGACGCCATGGCCAATGAACAGCACCGGGCGCTTGGCGGCCAGCAGCATGTCCAGGGCTGCCACAATCTGTTCGGGCGCCGCACCGCTGCGCTGGCTGCCATGCGCCGGCGCCGCCGGCGGCACAGCCACGTCATCGTCTTCCTGGAATAGATTGAAGGGCACATCCAGGTTGACCGGCCCCGGTCGTCCCGACAGCATCGCCGTCATCGCCTGGCGCAAGGCCAGCGGCAACATGTCGACGCGGGTCGGCTGGAAGCTCTTTTTCACGACGGGCCGAATGATGTTGGGAAAATCCGCCTGAAAGTGCCGGTTGATCTCCTGAAACGGGCTGCGATTGAACTGCTGGGTCGGGACGTTGGCGGTAATCGCCAGCAGCGCCGAGGAATCCGATAGCGCCACCTGCAGCGGCATGACGATATTGCAGGAGCCGGGACCGCACGAGGTCAGCGTCGCCACCGGTTCGTGGCGCACCCGAAAGTAGGCGTCCGCCATATGCGCCGCCACCTGTTCGTGCCGCGGCGACACCAGTTTGATGTGCCCACGCGCCTGATAGAGCGCATCGAGCATGCCCACATTGCCGTGCCCGCAAATGCCGAACACGTAAGGGATCTTATTCTTGATCAGATACTCGGCGATGAGCTCGCCACCCTTCATGCGCGCCATGCCCTTTTGCTCCGCGGTGCCAAGGAAAAGCTAAACGCCGGGTGCCGCCGCCCAGCGCCAGCGCATCATAGGTTGAATGTGCCGTCGGGCAACGCGAAAGGGCCCGCACGCCCTCCGGCCAGGCCCTGCAACCCTCGCCGCGCAAAAGGGTGGCTAATGCGACGACTTGCCCGGCCCCACCTTTGCCTTGGATGGGGATTGTGGGGTTACCGGGGGGCTGACCGGGAAGTCCACATAGGCGGCGTCGACGAACGGCTCCGTGCGCAAATCTTGAATGATCTTGGGGGTCAGCGCGGCGCCGAGGCTTTTGGGCGCCCGGCTCGGAGCGACGCGGGGGGCGAGGCGAAGAATGTCGAGACCCTTGTTGAATTTGATGATCCGCAGTTTGTATTTGTCGCGCAACGTGGCGATGGCCGCATCGCGCTCCGCCTTGCTGAGGCCGGCTTTGAACTGCACCGCATAGTTCATGCCCGCCAAGGCCCGCAGCCCGGCCCGGGACTGGGCGGCGCGGCGTTTGACTGCCGGCGTGCCCAGCGTCAAGCCCGCGGCATGGCGCCGTCGCTTGACCGGCCGCGGCCGGCTCAGCTGCCAGCCCGGACAGACAATAAGGTGCGCCTGTTCCGCCGCGCGCTGGGGCGCAAAGCGCGCGCTTGCGTGGGCGCCGCGGCGCGCCCGCTCGCTATCGGCCCGGGAGGAGGCGGCGAGCGCAGGGCTCAGCAGGAACGCCACCGCGGCCGCAAACAACAACGCGTGCACTCGACCGTCTCCCGTTTCTCTCCAGCGTAAGCCCCGCGCCCAGTCTAACAGATTGTGCAGGCTCCGCGACAGCAGGCTGGCGCCGCCCCAGCCTGGCCCATCGGCCGCGTGGGGGAACCGCAAAAGCGGTTAATAGCCTTCCTTGAGCAGCGGAAAGGCCGCGTCCAGCCAGGGCCGACCGAGCGGCGCAACCGGCTCCAGGTAGGAGGCGTCCAGCTCGGCGAACGATCGCACCCCAATGAGACCCAAGCAGCGCGTCGCCTCGTCTTGCAGCAGCTCGAGCATGCGCACCATACCGTCGACTCCCCCCGCTGCCGCCGCCAGACCCTGCAGGCGGCCGATGCCGACGGCGCTGGCGCCGAGCGCCATGGCTTTGACGATATCGCTGCCGCGCATGAAGCCGCCGTCGACGATGACGGCGGCGCGACCGGCCGCGGCATCGACGACCTCCGGCAAGACGGCGAGCCCGCCCTTGCCATGGTCGAGCTGGCGGCCGCCGTGGTTGGAAACGTAGATGCCTTCGATGCCATGCTCGACGGCGATCCGCGCATCTGCGGCCGTGGCGATCCCCTTCAGGATGATGGGGATCTTGAATTTGCTTTTAATGCGGTCGACGTCTCCCCAGGCAAAGCGGGCCTGATATTCCTCCGACCTGGTGCGCCGACGCGCCGTTGTCAGGTAGCGCTTGGCGATGTCCCGCTCGCGCCGGCCGTAGTAATCGAGATCGACGGTTAGGCAAAGCGCGACATAGCGCTGGGCCATCGCACGCTCGATGTAGTCATCCACCCAGGCCGCATCACCGCGCACGTAGAGCTGGAACAGCTTGGGATGCGGATTGGACGCGGCGACGGCCTCGAGCCCCGGCGCACAGGCCGAGCTCAGCATGTGCAGCGCGCCGAAGCGCGCGGCCGCCAGCGAGGGCGCGATCCCACCATCCTTGACCATGTCCTGCATCGAGCCGATCGGCGCCAAAATGACGGGCAAGCGCAGCTCTTGCCCAAGGAGCGTGCTGCGGGTGCTGACGTTTTCGACGTTGCGCAGCACGCGCGGCCGAAAGGCGAGGGCATCGATGGCCAGCCGATTGCGCTCGAGCGTGGTCTCGGTTTCGGCGCCGCCCATCAAATAGTCCCAGGTCTCCTTGGTCAGGTTGCGTTTGGCCGGCGCCACGAACTCGTGCAGGGTTTCGAAGCTTGTCGTCTCGGATGCCTTGTCTTGCATTCTCTCAGCTGCCACCATTCTCTCAGCGCCCCATCTGCCGCGACCGACCCGCAATCGCTTTCCGGCCACGCGCTTGCCCTCAAGTGTCCTACCAACATAGCCAATCGAGCTGGCGCAGGCGACGCACAATTCGCCACGCGCTCAGCGGCTTGCGGTTCAGGCGACAGGGTGGTCTGGCGCGGGCTCGCGCAACAGCGCCTCGATGCCGGCGCGATCGACGGGGAAGGCACGAAGCACGGGCAGGCGCACCGCCCTGGCGAGCGCCAACGCCGCCACGCTGCCCCGCATCGGCGCCAGGTCGTGCACCTTGAGACCTGTTTGCGACAGAAGCTTCTCCACGCGCGCGGCCACCTCGCTGCGGCCGCCGGGCTGCCCACCGTGCCGGACGCCGAGCGCGACAAGCGTGCGTGCGAGCCCAGCCCCCTCCGCCTTGGCCACGGCCTCGAGCCGGACCCAGGCACGCATGAACGCTTCCTCGGCCGGGGCGTCGACATGCTCGGCCGCCAGCAGGGCCGCGCCCGCCCACAAAATGCGCTCTCGAGAAGCTTTGGCGATGCGAACCGGCCGCACGCGCTCCAGGTCGACGCCGATCGCCGCACCGCGGCTGACGCCGATCAGCACTGCCTCTTCGCTATGCGCAAGGCTGAACTCGACACCGGCGCATCCGGGCAAGCGCGGTTTGGCGCCGACCGGGCGCTCAAGCTCCTCGCCGCGCACCCCGGTCCCGAGCGCGCGCTCAAGCAAGACGCGCAGGGCAAGATGCGCAATGAGCCGCTGTTGCCGCATCGCTGCATCTTGGCGCGCCAGGATAGCCGCGCGATCACGCGCCCCCAGGCGCGGCTCCTCCTGCTCCAGGCTCTCCAGCGCCGCCCCCGAGCGGGCAAGATCGACAAGCCACACCTCGGCCTCTTTCGCTGCGCTGGTGTCTTTCACCATCATGCCCTGGCGCCCACCGGCTCGAACGGCTCAAAGGTCCCTGGGGAGGCCACTTAGGCCAGAAGGCGTGCCGCTGGCAAGCCGATGGCGGATCGATTGCCCCGCCGCCGGCGTCGCGGGCCAAGCGCGCTTGCGCTTTCCCCGCTAGCCGCGGGAGGCGGCGCGCTTCTCGCGCTGGCCGCTCGCTCGGCGGACCGCGCCGGTGCGCAAGATTTCCGCGCAGGCGTCGAGCTCGCCCGCTATTTTTTGCAGCGTGCGCACTTGTAAGGGGGAGAGCAGCAGGGGTTTGGCGGCCAACGCCCCCTCCGCGGCCGCGCCCGTGCGCGCGGCAACCATGGCGCCGGTCAGCTTCACCTGTTCGATGCCTTGCTCGCGCAGGATCTTCTGCACCCCCTTGATGGTGTAGCCGGCGTTTTGCAAAAGATCGCGGATCCCGCGCAACAGCTCAACGTCGGCCGGACGATAGAGGCGCCGCCCGCCGCCACGCTTCATGGGCCGCACTTGCGGAAACTTCTGCTCCCAGAACCGCAGCACATGCTTCTTGACCGCGAGTTCCTTGGAGACCTCACCAATATTCCGAAACGCCTCGGTTGCCTTCGGCACGATCAGCCCCCGCTGAATCTGCAATTGACAAACTTCATTCGGCGGCTCTGCGCCGCAGTAATCCGGAGTTAATGCGATCCTTCATGATATTGCTCGGGCGGAACACCAGAACGCGCCGCGGCGTGATCGGCACCTCCTCCCCGGTCTTCGGGTTGCGCCCGACGCGCTGGCCCTTCTGGCGGATGCCAAACGAGCCGAAAGAGGAGAGCTTGACGGCATCGCCGGCCGCCAGCGTGCTCGAAATCTCTTTTAAAATAAGTTCGACGAGCTCCTGGGATTCGTTGCGCGGTAGGCCTACCCTCTGCACCACCGCCTCAGCGAGATCCGCCCGCGTGAGTGTTTTGCCACCCATGAAATACGCCCCTCCCCAACACTTTACCCACGCTCGATGCTAGCCGCGGCGAATTTAGGGGTCAACATCAACAGGCTGAAATTGCACATATAAATGAGGATGGTGTGGCTTTTACCACCGCACTAGGGCGGCCCCCCAGGTAAATCCCCCGCCCATCGCCTCCATCAGCACCAGTTGACGTTCCTTGAGGAGATGGTCCTCGAACGCCTGATTAAGCGCCAGCGGAATGGAGGCGGCCGACGTATTGCCGTGCTTGGCAAGGGTAATTACCACCTTCTCGGCCGGTATCTCGAGCCGCTTGGCGATGCCGTCGAGAATGCGTCGGTTGGCTTGGTGCGGCACGTAGAGATCCACCTCATCGGGCGCATACCCGGCCGCCACCAACGTTTCTTCCATGATGCCGGAGATCTTCTGCACGGCGTGGCGGAAGACTTCACGCCCGTTCATGCGCAAGTGTCCCGTGGTCTTGGTCGAGCCGGGACCCCCATCGACGTACAAGAGGTCCTCGAAGCGTCCATCGGAGCGGATGCGGGTGGCAAGAATGCCGCGATCGTCACGATTGCCGAGCTGGGTCTGCGCCTCCAGCACCACCGCCCCCGCCCCGTCGCCAAACAAGACGCAGGTGCCGCGATCCTTCCAATCCAAGATGCGCGAGAAGACCTCCGCGCCGACGACGATGGCGCGCTTGAACTGTCCGGTGCGCAGAAAGTTGTCGGCGACGGCCAAGGCATAGATGAAGCCCGAGCAGACGGCCTGTACATCAAAGGCCGCGCCCTTGGTGACGCCAAGGCCCGCTTGAATGCGCACCGCCGTCGCCGGAAAGGTGCGATCCGGCGTGGCGGTGGCGCAGACGATCAGGTCGACGTCGACCGGATCGACGCCGGCGCGCACCAGGGCCTGGCGCGCCGCGGCAATTCCCAGATCCGAGGTCACCTCGTCATCGGCCGCAATATGCCGTTGCTCGATGCCGGTGCGCTCGCGAATCCAGCTGTCGCTCGTGTCGACCAGGCGCGTGAGGTCGTGATTGCTCAGAACCTTTTTCGGCAGATAGGCGCCGACACCGCGAATCACGGCTCGAATGAAGGCCACGTCTCACCTCGTCCACGTCTCATTCCGGCCGGCAACGGGCCACCGGGGGTAAACCTCCGCACCACCAAGCCTCAACCGAACTTCATGAAGTCTTACGGGCCGCCTCGACCTCGTGCAGGTTGCCGTGGAAGGCATCCAGATCAGCGGCCAATCGTTCGAGTACGTTGCTTTCCACCATCTGATAGCCGACGTTGATGGCGCTGGCATAGCCGAAGACATCGGTGCCGCCATGGCTCTTGATGGCGATGCCGTTCAGTCCCAAGAACGGGCCACCGTTGAGACGCCCCGGATCCATGCGATCCTTGAGCGCGCGCAGGCCGCGCGCGGCGAACAGGGCGCCGATCCGCGCGGCCCACGAACTCGTCAGCGCCTCGCGCACGTAGGCCGCCATCTGCCGCGCCGTACCTTCGGCGGTCTTCAGCGCCATATTGCCCGCGAAGCCCTCCACGACCACCACATCGGCCACGCGCTGCCCGATCTGGTCGCCCTCGACGAAACCGCGATAGTCGATTTGCAGATCGGTCTGCTTGAGCCAGGCGTGCGCCTGGCGCACCTCCTCGATGCCCTTGATCTCCTCCACGCCGATGTTGAGGAGCCCGACGCTCGGGCGCTCGATGTGAAACAGCGCCCGCGCCATTGCCGCGCCCATCAGGGCGTAGTCGGCGAGCTGGCGCGCGGTGGCGCCGATGTTGGCGCCCAGATCCAACACAATGCACGGCTTGCTGATGGTCGGCCACTGACCGGCGATGGCCGGGCGCTCGATCCCCGGCATGGTGCGCAGGCATAGCTTTGCCATCGCCATCAAAGCACCGGTGTTGCCGGCCGAAACCATGCAGTCGGCCTCGCGCTTCTGCACCGCCTCGAGCGCCAGCCACATGCTCGAGCCGCGACCGCGGCGCACGGCCTGGCTGGGCTTGTCCTGCATCTCCACGGCAATGTCGGTGTGCACGATGGAGGCCCGGGCGCTGAGCTCCGGGTGCGCCGCGAGTTCGGCCTCGATGCGCGGGCGGGCACCGAAAAACACAAAGCGCAGCTCCGGTTGGCGCTCGAGCGCTAGCGCCGCACCAGGCACCACGACGCCCGGACCGCCATCCCCGCCCATCGCATCGAGCGATATCGTGCGCGGCCTTGTCATGACCCGTTCTTGTCTACCTTGATTGACGTGGCTCCAGTGCCGGGCCAGCAGGATCTCAGCAAATCCATCAACTCGAGGCCGCCAAACCGCCCGACCATAGCCGGTTGCCGCCGCGAAACAATACATTTTCGCAGGCTTGACAGCGTTGGGAAAGCCACCCCTCTCCGCCGCTGCTGCCCCTCACCGCTTGCCCTTGAGATTTGCCAGCACGGCAAAGGGACTTTCCGGCTTGTCCCCCTGCGGCGTCGACAGTGGGCCCTCGAAGACCGCACCCGGCAGGCGCGGAAACGGATCGATAGCCGCGGCGAGGCTTTCAAATACGATGCGCCCGACGTCTATGCTGCCGCCCACGATCGCCTCGGGATCGGGCTCGCCGTTGAGCGCCACCTGCCCCTTGACGGGTTCGGGCATGGCCTCGGGGGGCCAATAGGTCGCCGCATAGGTCTCGGCGATCTGGCTCCTGACGGGCTCAAGCGTGACGACGCAGGTCTGCTCGAGAACAGCCTGCAGCTCGCCCGTGAGCTGGTAGCGACCAAGGCTCAAAGGCGTGATCTGATAGCGCGCCTGCAGCTGCGGCAGGTCGATGAGATCGAGGGCGGCGGCGACACCTGCGCGCTCCTCCAACTCGGCCGTGCGCTCGACGGAAAGGCCCGTCGCGGGAATGTCCTCGACCAAATGGTCCCAGCTGAGCTCGCCTGCCATGCCGTCTCTTGCTCTTTTCCGCCGCTCAATCTTGCTCTTTATCCTGCGTTTTCGCCCCGCCGCGGCCTCGCCTGCGGGGTCGGGACGGGCCAACCCAGCCGTCCCGCCAACAGCGCACTGCCGGGCTGGCCGCCGAGGCCATCGGCGGCTTCCAGCATGTAGTGTGCGATCCGCCCCGCGTCCAATCCACCGGCCGGAACAAGGTAGGCCAGTTGCGCCTCGAGCGCGCGCAGCAAAAGCGCCGGCTGCCGCGCCGCAAGCGGTCCACGATAGGCCCCATGGCGGTCGAACAGGGCCGCGGCGGTGCGTTTGATTTCCTTCGGCACGGCAAGGTCGCCAAAGCTCATCTCGCGCATGTTGGCGTCCATGTCGGCGATGAAGGCTTCGCTCACGGCCCGCGCCAGCGTGGCACCCTCCCTGCCCTCTCGGCTCAGCCGATCGAGGACGACTGATACGTGCACCACCAGCATCTCGAATCGGCCCGCAACCGTATCCGGCACGCCCCAGGCCGTATAGAAGGTGGGCACGCGCGCCTGCGTCACAATCGAGCCATAAAGCTCGCGTGCATTTCGGCGCCGGTGCGATCGTCTTGATAGCCAGGCCAACATAGCAACAAGGATGCTCCGGGCTGATGTTTGCGACCGCCGCACACAAAGGGCCCAAGGGGTCTGCCAGCGTTGCAAATAAAAGGTTCTTGCGTTAGGCCACGGCTTGGGCTCTGCAGTCGATTCTCATGAGGAATGCTCAACCATGCGCTCCGGCTGCCCAGCGCCGCAAGAACGGGCCAACGGCGTCGGCCTGAGACGGACGCCGCCCAAGCCATGGCTGCGCCCGACCGCGCTCGGCCTCCTGATCGCGCTGGGCTTGAGCGCCTGCGCCGAGACGGTGACCAAACGCGGCCATCAGTTTCACGAGAACGATCTCAAGCAGATCCAGCCGGGCATGAGCCAGGAGCAAGTGAAGACGTCGCTCGGCACGCCCACCACCACGGCCACGGTCGGCACGGGATCGGCCTACTACTATATTTCCAGCGTCGAAGGGCAGACATCGTTCTTTGCGCCCACCGTCAAGGACCGCCAGGTGGTCGCCATCTACTTTACCTCCCTGGGCGCGGTCGACAAAGTCGCCCAGTACGGCCTGAAGGACGGCAAGGTATTCGACTACATCAAGCGGGAAACGCCGAGCCACGCCCGCGACGAGGGCATCCTCAAGGCCCTGTTCCGCAACCTGGGCACCAAGCAGTTCGGGCTCGATTGAGGGCCGCCTCGCCCCGCTAGTGCGCCAGCACGGCCAACAGCAGCAGCGCCACGATGTTGGTGATCTTGATCATCGGATTGACCGCCGGGCCGGCCGTGTCCTTATAGGGGTCACCCACCGTGTCTCCCGTCACCGCCGCCTTGTGGGCTTCCGAGCCCTTGCCGCCGAAGTGCCCATCCTCGATGTACTTTTTGGCGTTGTCCCAGGCCCCGCCGCCCGCGGTCATGGAGATGGCGACGAACAGGCCGGTGACGATGACGCCGAGCAGCATGGCGCCGAGCGCGGCGAAGGCATTGCCGGTTCCACCGATCCACTTCACCACATAAAAACACACGATCGGAGAGAGCACTGGTAGCAGCGAGGGAATGATCATTTCCTTGATGGCCGCGCGCGTCAGCATGTCGACGGCGCGGGCATAGTCGGGCTTGTCCTTGCCCTGCATGATCCCGGGCTTCTCCCGGAACTGGCGGCGCACCTCTTCCACCACCGCCCCGCCGGCGCGGCCGACGGCGGTCATGGCGATACCGCTGAACAGGTATGGCAACAGCCCGCCCAAGAATAGCCCCACCACGACATAGGGATTGCTGAGCGAGAACAGGTTGTCGACATTCAGGCCATAGAAGATCGAGCCCGGCTTAGCCTGGGCGATGAAGAACTTGAGGTCCTCATTGTAGGCGGCAAACAGCACCAGCGCGCCGAGCCCGGCCGAGCCAATGGCATAGCCCTTGGTCACCGCCTTGGTGGTGTTGCCGACGGCATCGAGCGCATCGGTGGTCTTGCGGATTTCCTTGGGCAGACCCGACATTTCTGCGATGCCGCCGGCATTGTCGGTGACAGGACCGAAGGCGTCGAGCGCCACCACCACGCCGGCCACCGAAAGCATGCTCGTGACGGCAATGGCGATGCCAAACAGTCCCGCAACATTGTAGGAAGCGATGATGCCGGCCACGATGGTCAGCGCCGGCAACGCCGTGGCCTCCAGCGATACGGCAAGTCCCTGGATCACATTGGTGCCGTGCCCGGTCTTGGACGCTTCCGCGATGGAGCGCACGGGCCGGTAGTTGGTACCGGTGTAGTATTCGGTCACGACGATGATCAGGGCCGTGACGATCAATCCCACCAGCGCGCACCAGTAAAGATCCATGCCGGTGAAGCTGCCGCCGCGGGTCGAGAAGACGGTGCCGAGCCCCAACAGCGAGTCGGTGACGGGCCACAGCGCGAAAATCGAGATCACGCCGGTGGCAATAAAGCCCTTGTAGAGGGCGCCCATGATCGACTGGTTGGCGCCGAGCCGGACGAAGAAGGTGCCGATGATGGAGGCCACCACGCCCACCGCGCAGATGACGAGCGGATAGAGCATCAAGTTGTAGACCACCGGCTGGCCGCTGAAATAAATGGCGGCTAACACCATGGTGGCGACCACGGTGACCGCATAGGTCTCGAACAGATCCGCCGCCATGCCGGCGCAGTCGCCGACGTTGTCGCCCACGTTGTCGGCGATGGTTGCGGGGTTGCGCGGATCGTCCTCGGGTATGCCGGCCTCCACCTTACCGACGAGATCGCCGCCGACGTCGGCCCCCTTGGTGAAAATGCCCCCGCCCAGACGGGCGAAAATCGAAATCAGCGAGGCGCCAAAGCCCAACGCGACCATGGAATTGACGACCGTGCGGCTGGTGGCGGCATAGCCGATGCCGGCCGTCAGGATCGAAAAGTAACTGGCAACACCCAACAGCGCCAGACCGGCCACCAGCAGGCCGGTCACCGCGCCGGCGCGGAAGGCCATGGAGAGCCCGTCGGCGAGCGACTGCGTCGAGGCCTGCGCCGTGCGCACGTTGGCACGCACCGACACCAACATGCCGGCAAACCCGGCCGAGCCCGACAGCACGGCGCCGATCAGGAAGCCGATCGCCACCAGCCAACCCAACAGCACGCCGACGATCAAAAAGATCACGGCGCCGGCGACGGCAATCGTCGTGTATTGCCGGGCGAGATAGGCCTGCGCACCCTCCTGGATGGCGCCGGCGATCTCCTGCATGCGGGCGCTGCCGGGGCTCGCGGCCATCAGGGCGCGCACCGTATAGGCGCCGTAAACGAGCGAGAGCAATCCGCACAGGATGATTGCCCACATGACCATCGGCATGGCGGAATTTCCCTTCTTAAGACGGCTGGACCGTTCCGGAGGCCACGAACTCTTGAGCCCACAAACGACGGAGCCGGCCCAGGCTGCGCGGCATTAAACCGCGGCCAACGCCGGCGCATGATTCGCGGCCGGACCATGCCAAAAGTCCAAGGGCGTTGCAACACGGCGCGGCACTTTGCGCAGGCGCGCATGGGAGGATTTGGCCCCGAGCGGGCGCGGCCCGCAGCGATGCTGGGCGCCGGCCCCGGGCCAAGTCCGTCCGCTTGCGCTTGATTTTCAGGGGGATTCTGCGGCAAAGGACGCCTTGCCGCATTGCAGCTGCGCGCCTCGGCACCTCGCGCCGTCGGATGCGGCGCACCAGCTATAAGCACAACGACCTTGGATCAAAGAGCCGCAGCCGATGCATGCTCCGCAGCCTGGCCTGACCTACCCCCGGGACCTGCCCCCCTCGCCGGGCAGCGTCAGCGAGATCGCGCCTGGCGTTTTGTGGTTCCGCCTCGCCCTTCCCTTTCTCCTCGATCACGTGAACATCTACCTGATCGAAGACGAGGAAGGTTGGACCCTGATCGACACCGGCCTCGGCGACGCCGCCACCGAACGCGCCTGGCGGGAGCTGCTGGCGGGAGCCCTGCGGGCGCACCCGATCAATCGCATCATCGTCACGCATTTCCATCCCGACCACGTCGGCTCCGCCGGTTGGCTGCTGAAGCGCTTCGATGTGCCCCTTTATATGAGCGCCACGGAGTACTTGCTCAGCCTCAACCTGCACCTCGATCCGGGGGCTCTGGAGGCCGAGCATTACCGCAACTTCTATCGCAACCACGGTCTCGACGCGGCCACCACCCAGAACGTCGTCACCAAGGGTCACGAATACCTGCGCATCGTTTCCGGGTTGCCCAAGACCTACCGGCGGCTGATCGCCGGTGACGTCCTGCGCCTCGGCGGACGCGATTTCGAGGTCCTGACCGGGGGCGGACATTCGCCCGAGCAGGTCATGCTGCTCGGTCGCGACGACAAGCTCTTTTTCGCGGCGGACCAGGTGCTGGCCAAGATCACGCCCAATGTCAGCGTGGCCGCGGTCGACCCGGCGGGCGACCCGCTCGGCATCTATTTGCGTTCCCTCGGCGCGCTGAAGGAGACCGTTGCCGACGACGTGCTGGTACTGCCCGGACATCAGCTGCCGTTCACGGGGCTTGGCGCCCGCGCCAGCCAGCTCGAGCGCCATCACCTTTTGCGCTGCGAAGCCATCGCGCGGGCCTGTCGGACGGCGCCGCGCTCGGCCGCCGAGCTCATTCCGCATATTTTCGAGCGCGCGCTCGATGCTCACCAGATGGGCTTCGCCTTCTCCGAGGTCCTGGCGCACGTCAATTATATGTTGCGCCGGGGCGAGTTGCAGGCCGTCATCGGCCCCGATCGCGTGGAGCGCGTGCGCGCTTGAGGCTGCGCGCTCGATTGGCCGTTTTTCCGCTTTTGCGCGGGCCCGCCTGGCGCCGAGCCCGGCCGTGCTCACTTCAAGCGCTGGCGCCTGAAGCGATGGCCTCCACAAAGGCGCCTGTTCGACCGCGGTGGTCTGCTCTATCTTGCCGGCGCGGGGGCAAGGCCCACCTTGCTCGGATCGATTTGGTCCTGGCCTAACGTGTGGGCCTAACGTGTGGGCCTGACGTGGGGCCTGACGTGGGGCTGACGTGGATGGCTGATGCAGGGCTTGGCGGCACGGGCGCGCGCGCCGTGAGCGACCGGCAATCTGGACCGGCGGAGCTCGCCGCCAGCGCCGCCGCGGGCGCCGAACCGCTCCTTGCCCTTGCGGACATCAGCAAGCGCTTCCCGGGCGTGCTTGCCAACGATCAGGTCAGCTTTGCCGTGAGCCGGTGCGAGATCCACGCGCTGCTCGGCGAAAACGGGGCCGGCAAATCCACGCTGGTCAAACTGATCTATGGGCTCATGCGCCCGGACACCGGCCGCATGACCTTGGCGGGTGCCCCCTACGCCCCCTTGAGCCCCGCCGACGCCCGCGCCCAGGGGGTCGGGCTGGTCTTTCAACATTTTTCCCTGTTCGAAGCCCTGACGGTGGCTGAAAACATCGCGCTTGGTATCCCCCGACAGCGCGCCGATCGGACGCTCAAGGCGCGCATCGCGGCGACGTCTGCCGCCTACGGCCTCGAGCTCGACCCGGATCGCCAGGTCGGCACCCTGTCGGTGGGCGAACGGCAGCGCGTGGAAATCGTGCGCTGCCTATTGCAGGCCCCACGGCTCATCATCATGGACGAGCCTACCTCGGTGTTGGCCCCGCAGGAGGTCGAGGCCCTGTTTGCAACGCTGCGCCGGCTGGTCGCGGAGGGTCGTTCGATCCTCTACATTTCCCACAAGCTCGAGGAAATCCGTGCCCTGTGCAGCCGGGCCACCGTCCTGCGCGCTGGCCGGGTGGTGGCGAGCTGCGACCCGCGCCAGGAAAGTGCGCAAAAGCTCGCGGCAATCATGCTGGGTGGCACACTGCCCTCCGTGCGGCGTGGCCATCACCGGGCCATCGGTCCGGTGCGCTTAAGGGTGAACGCCCTCAGTCTCGCCAAGGCCGAGCAGTTCGGCGTCGATCTGGCAAAAATCGAGATCGAGGTGAGAGGCGGCGAGATCGTGGGCATTGCCGGCGTCGCCGGCAACGGCCAAGCGGAGCTGATGGACGCGCTGACCGGTGAGCGGCTCGCCGCGGCCGCTCGGACCATCGAGGTCGACGGCGCGGGCGTGGGGCGCAAGCCTCCGCGCCTACGGCGCGCCTTGGGACTGTTGAGCGTGCGCGAGGAGCGGCTGGGACATGCCTCGGTGCCGGCCATGACCCTGTGGGAAAATGCCGTCTTGACCGCTGAGGCGCGCCGACACTTGAGCCGCCGCGGCCTCCTGGACAAGGCCCGCGCCCGAAATTTTGCCGCGCGGATCGTGGCCGAATTTGCCGTTAGCAGCGCCGGGGTGGACAGCAGCGCGGAGCGTTTGTCAGGGGGCAACCTGCAAAAATTCCTGGTCGGACGCGAGATCCTACAAGCCCCGGGCGTGCTGGTGGTGGCGCAGCCGACGTGGGGGGTCGACGTCGGCGCCGCCGCCACCATTCATGCGCGCCTGCTGGCGCTGGCAAGCGCGGGGACGGCCATCCTCATCATCTCGCAGGATCTCGACGAGCTATTTGCCGTTGCCGATCGTATCGCCGTCATCGCCAACGGCCGCCTATCACGGGCAGAACCGGTCAATCTCATCACCGCCGCCGACTTGGGGCTCAGCATGGGCGGGCACGGCCAGGACCGCCGGGAGCCGGCCCATGCTTAGGCTCGAGCCACGCCTGGAGCCCTCCCGCCTCATGTTCTACCTGTCGCCCTTGATTGCCGTCGCCCTGGCCTTGGCGGCCGGCATGGCGCTGTTCGGCGCGCTTGGCAAATCTCCACTCGGGGCCATGCACCTGATCTTCCTGGAGCCCTTGCACTCGCTGCGCGGCATTGCGGAAATCCTGGTCAAGGCGACACCCTTGATCCTGATCGCCGTTGGCCTCGCCATCGGCTTTCGCGCCGGGGTCTGGAATATCGGCGCCGAGGGTCAGTTCACCATCGGCGCGCTGACCGGCGGCTCGGTGGCGCTGGCGGTCTATCCGGCAAGCGGCTGGTGGCTCATGCCCGCCATGGCGCTGGCGGGCATCGCCGGCGGCATGGCGTGGGCGGCGGTCGTTGCCGTCCTGCGCACGCGCTATAACACCAATGAGATCCTCGTCAGCTTGATGCTCACCTACGTCGCCGTGCTGCTATTGAGTGCGCTCACGCACGGGCCGCTGCGCGATCCCGATGGTCTGAATTTCCCCGAAAGCCGCCTGTTCCAGACCGCCGTCCCCCTGATCATCCCAGGCACGCGCGCGCACGCCGGCTTCCTCGTCGCCCTGGCCGCGGTTGCCCTCGCCTGGGTCTTGCTGGAGAGCCATGTGCTGGGCCTCAAGATTAAGGTGTTGGGGCAGGCGCCGCGGGCGGCGGCTTTTGCCGGTTTCTCCGAGCCGCGCCTCGTCTGGTTTACCTTGCTGCTGTCGGGCGGCGCCGCCGGACTGGCCGGGCTGTTCGAGGCCGCGGGTCCCGTCGGCCAACTCGTGCCCCAGTTGCCGGCAGGCTACGGATTTGCCGCCATCGTCGTCGCCTTCCTGGGGCGGCTCAATCCCCTCGGCATTTTGCTCGCCGGCTTGCTCTTGGCGTTGACCACGATCGGCGGCGAGATGGCGCAGATCAGCATGAGCCTGCCCAGCGCCACCATCGCCACCTTCCAGGGCATGTTTTTATTCTTCATGCTGGCGGCCGACGTGCTGGTGAACTATCGACCGCGCTGGCAGCCGCGGCGAACGCGCGCCGAATTGCGAGCGACGCCGTCCAACGCGCCGGCAAAAGCAGCGAAATAGGCGGCTCAGGTTGGATCTTCTCAGCAATATCCTGATCAGCGTCATGATCGCCGCCACCCCGCTGGTGCTGGCGGCGACCGGCGAGCTCGTGGCCGAGCGTGCCGGCGTCCTCAACCTGGGCGTCGAAGGCATGATGGTGATCGGCGCGCTTGCCGCCTTCGCCGCCCTGATCAAGACCGGCAGCCTCGTCGTGGCGGTTGTCGCCGCCACCTGCGCCGGCGTCACCATGGCGGCGCTGTTTGGCCTAATCACCTTGAGCTTGCGCGCCAACCAGGTTGCGGCCGGCCTGGCGCTCACCATGTTTGGCCTCGGCCTTTCCGCCCTGTGGGGCCAAGGCTACAGCGGGCTTTCGGCGGCGCCGGTTCCGCGGCTCGAGATTGCCGGGCTCAGCGACCTGCCGTGGATTGGCAAACTGCTGTTCCACCAGGATGCCCTGCTCTATCTGTCGCTGGCGCTGGTGGCGGCGGTGGCCTTCCTCATGGAGAAAACGCGGCTCGGCCTGGTCCTGCGGGCGATCGGCGACAACCACGATGCCGCGCACGCCATTGGCCATCCGGTGATTGCCTATCGCTACGGCGCCACCCTGTTCGGCGGGGCGCTGGCCGGTCTAGGGGGCGCCTACCTGTCGCTCGTGCAGACGCCGCTCTGGGCCGAGCGCATGACCGCCGGCCGCGGCTGGATCGCGCTTGCGCTCGTCGTGTTTGCGGCCTGGCGACCGTGGCGCCTGCTCGGCGGTGCCTATCTTTTCGGCGCGGTGACCATTCTCCAGCTGCACGGTCAAGCGCTTGGCATCAAGATCGATGCCCAGGTACTCTCGATGCTGCCTTATCTTGTCACCGTCGTGGTGCTGGTGATCATTTCCCGTGACAAGATGCGCGTAAAGCTGACGGCGCCGGCCTGTCTGGGCAAACCTTTCCATGCCGCCGCTTAAGCGAACCGGGGTTGTGAGGTTTGAAAAGGAGGGAAAAGCGATGCAAGTTGCCAAGAGGCTCTCGGCGCTGCTGCTGGCGGCGGTGCTCACCGGCGCTGGCGTTTCGGCGCAGACGCCGAGCAAACCCAAGATCAGCTTCGTCTACGTAGGACCGATCGGCGACCACGGCTGGAGCTATCAACACCACAAGGGGCTCGAGGCGATCAAGCAGGAGTTTGGCGACAAGATCACCACGAGCTACGTCGAGAACGTGCCCGAAGGTCCTGACGCAGAGCGGGTGATCGATCAGCTGGCAGCCACCGGCAGCAACCTGATCTTCACGACCTCGTTCGGGTTCATGAACCCGACGATCAAGGTCGCCGCCCGGCATCCCAACGTCAAATTCGAGCATGCCACCGGCTTCAAGCAGGCGCCAAACGTGGCAACCTACAATGCCAGGTTCTACGAGGGTCGCCACGTCATCGGCCTGATCGCCGGCAAGATGACCAAGACCAACACCATCGGCTATATCGGCTCCTTCCCGATCCCGGAAGTGGTGATGGGCATCAACGCCGCCTATCTGGCGGCAAAGTCCGTCAACCCGAACGTCAAATTCAAGGTGGTGTGGGTGAGCACCTGGTTCGACCCAGGCAAAGAAGCCGCCGCCGCCAAGGCCCTGGTCGATCAGGGAGCCGATATTCTCATGCAGCACACCGATTCACCGGCGGCCATGAAATATGCGGAGGAAAAAGGCGTCATGGCCTTCGGCCAAGCCTCCGACATGGCCCCGTTCGGCCGCAACGCGCAGCTCACCGCGATCGTCGACGACTGGAACCCCTACTACCTGAGCCGGGTTAAGGCGCTGTTGGATGGGACCTGGAAAACCGGCGATGTCTGGGATGGGATTGCCCAGGGCACCGTGGTGCTGGCACCCTGGTCGCCGAAGATCCCAGCCGATGTCGTCAAGCTTGCCGAAACCGCGCGCGACAATATCGCCAAAGGCGTGCTGCATCCGTTCACGGGTCCGATCAAGCGCCAGGACGGCAGCCTCTGGCTCAAGGACGGCGAGAGGGCGAGCGACAAGGACCTGCTCGCCATGAATTTCTACGTCGAGGGCCTGGAAGGAGCCCTGCCCAAGTAAGTCGCGGGGGCTCAATCGCAGGCAATCGACACGACAGTGCAGAGCGCGCACCCGAAAGGTAACGGTCATGCGTGAAGGAGACGGGCTCAAGCCCGGCAGCTACAGCATTACGGCGCACGAGCGGATCTTGTGGGGACGGCCGGCCGCGGAGGCCGTCCTTGAGGAGGCCGACCGCTACGGCGCCAAGCGCATTTTTGTCACCTCGACCCGCTCCTTGACGACCAAACCGGACGGGCCGCTCCTGCGCCTCGAGCGGGCCCTCGGGGCCCGTCACGTCGGCACCCATGCCCAGATCAGATCGCACAGCCCGCGCGAGGACGTGGTGGCGGGTGCCGCCGCCGCGCGCGCGGCCAAGGCCGACTTGCTGGTGGCGGTCGGCGGTGGCTCGGTGATCGACGCCAGCAAGGCCATGCAGCTTTGCCTATGGGCCGGCCTCGCCAGTGCCGATGCCATGGAGCCCTACTGCATGGGATTTGAGCGCCACAGAAGCGTGCCGTTGCCGCTACCGGCCGATCCCATCCGCATGATTTCGGTTTCCACCACCCTGTCGGCGTCCGAGTTCACGGAGAACGCCGGCATCACCCAGTCCAAAACCAATACCAAGCAGTCCTTCCGACACCGGCTGTTTGCGCCGCGATCGATCGTGCTCGATCCCGCCGCCACGCTCGATACCCCGGACTGGCTGCTGTTTGCCACCGGCATCCGCTCGGTCGACCATGCGGTTGAGAACTATTGCAATTCGCGCGCCAGCCTGGCGACCGAAGCGCTCTCCTTGCAGGGGCTGAAGCTCCTCACCCGCGCCCTGCCGGCCATCAAGCGCGATCCCGCGGCGCTCGAGCCGCGCCAAGAGGCCCAGCTCGGCATGTGGCAGGCGATCGCAGCCTCGGCCTCGGGCGTGCCGACCGGTGCCAGCCACGGCATCGGCTACGCCCTGGGTGCCGGCTTCGGCGTCGCGCACGGGCATACCTCCTGCGTCATGTTGCACGCCGTGTTGGCTTGGAACGCCGCCGTCAATGGCGAGCGCCAGAAAGCCCTGTCGGCGGCCATGGGAGCGCCCGAGGCCAGCGCCAGCGCGCTGATCAAGGCACTCGTGCAGGGCCTCGATCAGCCCGTATCCTTGCGCGCGGTCGGCATCAAGCGCGAGAACCTTGACGAGTTGGCACACCGTGCGCTCAGCTATCAGCCCGTGCAGCTCAACCCGCGACCGATCAAGACGGTGGAGGACGTCAAAGAAATCCTCGAGCTGGCGTGGTAGGTCTAGCGCTGAGTCATGGCGCTGCACCCCGGCACGCGCGGGCGCGCGGTGCGCACGATCTGCCAGCCTTGCCGCTCCAGGACCTTGAGTACGGCCCGCTCGAAGGCTTGCCGATAGGAGGCCGAAACCTGCAGGCGGAACACATCGAAGTAGATCGGAACCACCTTGCGTCCGACCTCCAGGCGCGAATTGGCAATGAAGTGCGGCAAATGCCGACCGGTGCTATCTTTGATAGTCCAGTAGATTGTCACGGCATCGAGCCCCGCGGCAGAAATGCCACCAATAGAATAGGGTGATTCGCCGTCGCCGCCTGTTACACACCGAACACGCCGCATGAGGAAGCCGACAATGCAACAACGACGCTTTGGCAGGACTGGCTTGATGGTACCGATCCTCACCTACGGCGGTGGCTGGGTCGGCGGGCTCATTATCCGGGCGCCGCGCGAAGTCGGCCAAATGGTGCTCGACCAGGCGGTCGCGGCGGGCATCGACTGGATCGATACGGCGGCCTCCTACGGCAACGGTGCTTCCGAGACGGTGATCGGCGAGTGGTTGCAGACCGTGGCAATGGACAAACGACCACGCGTGTCGACCAAATTCAACATCGACACCTCCGCGGGCGACTTTGCCCGTCAGATCGAGACCTCGGTCGGCGACAGCCTGGCGCGGCTCAAGCTGAAATCGGTGCCACTCATTATTCTGCACAATCGGATTGTCGCGCAGCGGGGAGCCGGCGACACGCGCGGCCTGACCGTGGAGGAGGTCTTGGCGCGCAACGGCGTGGCCGACATCATGGATGGGCTGCGCCGCAAGGGTCTATGCCAATGGATCGGTCTCACCGGCCTCGGCGATCCGCGCGCGCTTGCCGACGTCGTCGACAGCGGTCGCTTCGATGTCATTCAGATCTACTACAATCTCCTCAATCCCACGGCGATGCAGCCGGCTGGGCCGGGCTGGAACACGACCGACTTCAACGGCTTGCTCCATCGCTGCGCCGCCCAGGACATGGGGGTGATGGGCATTCGCATTTTCGCGGCGGGCCATCTCGCCAGCACCGAGCGCCACGGTCGGGAGGTCGCCATCACCAGCAACGCGGAGACCGCCGTCGAGGAGGCGCGCGCCAAGGCCGCCCTTGAGGTGCTCGGCAGCCAACACGGGACGCCGGCCCAAGCCGCTTTGCGTTTTGGTCTCGGCTGCCCGCTGCTGTCTACGATCGAGGTTGGGATCGGCGAGACCTGGCACCTCGATCAGGCGCTGGCGGCCGTCGACATGGGGCCGCTCCCGCAATCGGTGCTCGACGCCCTCGAGGCCTTGCGCGCGAGGCATCCAGCCTTCCGCACCTAAGCTAAGGCCGCAAACTCTAGCCCTTCGGGTCCTTCCCCGCCGGGACCATGCCGGCCCTTTCGATGCTGGCAAAGGCCGCCGGCCCGGCGAGGAAGTCGATAAGCCCCAGCGCGGCCGCCACGGCCCGCGAGCCGGCCGCCACGCCGCCGGAGAATAAGGTCATCTCTTGCACGGGGCCCGGCAGCGGCCCGACAAAGTTCGATGCCCGCGACCGGCAACAGCTCGCCCATCGGCGTGACTTCCGCCGGGATGATCTTGGCGCTGAGCGCCCCGTCAATGGCAAGCCTGGCAAAGAGTTTGTCGAGATAAATGCCGCTGGCGCTGGTCGAGATCGCGATCGAGCGGCAGGCAAGCAGCGCGCGCGTGGGGGCCTCCGCGGTGCCCACCTCGGGCTTGCAGGCGCCGGCGCGCACGGCAAGGCCGATGCCCGATCGCGCCAGCCTCGAAGCCCGGCACCAACGCCAGCAGCGCGGCCCTAAACCCGCCGGAACAGAAAAGCGCTTGATTGCTGCCATCGCCGGCTTCATCTCCCCACAGGTCGCGGCCTGAGGGGCCGCCCGCCGCCCGCCCACAGGAACCCACAGGCGCTCACACACAAGGGGCTGATACAAAGGGGTCATGCACAAGGGCTCAAGCATAAGGGCTCGCGCCCGGAGCCAAGCTGTTGGGTTGACCCCAAGGGGCGTTGCGTGGGGGCGCTGGCCCGTTCAGCCGCGCTTGGTCTTGCCGTCGGACACCATGTGCAGCACCTCCACCTTGCGGTCCGCCACCAGATCGCCAACCACCGGGCGGAAATCCTTGAAGTGCTGGCTATCTTGATGCGCCTTGATGGCGGCGTCGTCGGCATAAACCTCGAGCATGACGAAGCGCGTTTTGTCCTTGGGGTCCTGGACCACGTCGAACTGCAGGCAACCTGGCTCATTGGCGAGGCAGCGCTTGGCCTGCGCCGTCATCTTCTCCTGGAATTCGGCTTCCATGCCGGGTTTAGCGGTGAGGTAAGCAAGGATTGCACGCATGGTCTTCTCCTGTTTTTGCCGGTCACATTGAAGGGTGGCCTGAAGCAGCCACGATTGGGACGCATGGTCGTTGCGTCCCTCAGCTCGAGATGAATTTGAAGCCGTTGTCCCAACGCGTCATGCGGCCGGTTGAGGGCGAGGGGAAATGGGCCATACAGAACAGCGTCGGGGTATCGCAGAAGCGGCCGAACAGTTCGCGCCGGGACACGCCGGCTTGCTTGGAGTCGTAGTCCACGCGCATGCCGAGTTCCGGATAGCGCGCCTGGATCGGCGAATGGATCATGTCGCCGGTGATGACGGCATCCTCGCCGGATTTGCCGACCTGAACCGAAAAATGATCGATGGTGTGGCCGGGGGTGGGAATGAGCTGCACCAGATCGTTCAAGGTGTGATTGCTCTTGACGATTTCCGTGCGTTTGGCTTCCACGATGGGCAGCACGGAATCCGTGATCCAGGGATGGTTGGCGGGATCCTCCTGCTGCTTCTTGGTCCAGTGCGCCAGTTCACGCTCGGCGAACACATACTTGGCCTTCGGGAAGGTGGGAACCCAGCGGCCATTCTCCAGGCGCGTGTTCCATCCCACGTGATCGACGTGCAAATGCGTGCACATGACGTAGTCGATGTCATTCAAGGTGAGGCCGGTGGCCGCCAGGCCCTTTTCATAGCGGTCGCTGTTCAGCATGTTCCACATCGGGCGTTGCGGTCGCGGCTTGTGATTGCCGACGCAGGTATCGATCATGATGGTGTGCTGGGGCGTTTGCACGATGTAGCTTTGAATGCACAGCACGAGCTTGCCGGTGGCGGGATCTAAGTAGGTTGGCTCCAGCCAGGACCGGTTCTCCTCCAATAGCTCCTTGCTGAGGGTGGGAAAGAATTCCAGCGCATCGAAAATCGGCGCCTGCTGCTCGACCACACGGTGGATGCTGATATTGCCAAGTTTGATCGCAGACGACATCGCTCAATCGCTCCTTGACTGACCCCCAAAATGGGGTGCGCTCATGTTGGCGATGGTCCGCCAAAAATGCCTCAACTGCAAGGCTCCGCTCAGGCGCCGAGATAGGCGCTTTTGACGTGCGGGTTGTTGAGCAGGGCGGCCCCGGTCCCCGTCAGCGTGACGCGACCCTGCTCCAACACGTAGGAGCGGTCGGAAAGCTCGAGCGCCGCATAGGCATTTTGCTCGACCATAACCACCGTCGTGCCCTGGCAGCGGATTTCCTTGATGATCTCGAAGGTGCGCTCGACGAGGTTGGGTGCGAGGCCCAACGACGGCTCGTCGAACAAGACCAGTTTTGGGCGCGACATCAGCGCGCGCGAAATCGCCAGCATCTGCTGCTCGCCGCCCGACAAGGTCCCGGCCGCCTGCTCGGCTCGCTCGCGCAGAATCGGAAAGCGTGCGAGTAGCCCTTCCAGATCGGCGGCGATCTGGGCCTTGTCGCCGCGCAAATAGCAGCCCATTTCCAGGTTCTCGCGCACGCTCATGTAGGGAAAGATGCGACGCCCCTCGGGGCAATGGGCCATGCCAAGCGCGAGGATGCGCCGCGCGCTGGCGCGCGTGATGTCTTGGCCCAGGAAGGTGACGCGCCCGGCCGTGGGCTGAATGAGGCCCGACACCGCCTTGAGCGTCGTGGTCTTGCCCGCCCCGTTGGCGCCGATCAGGGTGACGAGTTCGCCCTCACCCACCCTGAGCGACAGCTCGCGCACGGCAACGACCTTGCCGTAGCAACAGGTGAGACCTTCAACCTCGAGCACGATTTTGCCCTCGTTGCTGGCGCCGAGCGGCGGCGCGTTGGCGCGCGCGTGCCATTAGCTCGGCAGCCGGGCGATCGCCTCGACCTCCAACAAAAATTCGGGCTTCACCAGCCGGTCGACCACCAGCAGCGTGTTGGGCGGGTACTTGCCGCCCGGAAACAGCTTCGGGAAAATTTCGCCGCGGGCTGTCATGAAGGCCGGGATGCTGTCGGCGCGTGTCAGGTAGGTCGTGAATTGCACCACCGCCTCGAAGCCGACGCCGAGATCGGCGAGAATGAGCCCGAGATTGGCGAACACCTGCTCGACTTGGCTGCGCACATCCCCCACGCCTACGGCGCTTCCCTTGGCATCGATGGCCACCTGGCCGGCAATGAAGGCAAGCTCACCGGGCGCGACGCGCGCAACGTGCGAATAGAGGCCCTGCACCGGCGGTGCACTCGGCGGGTTGAGATAGGAAACGGCGGATTGGGCCATCGTCGAAGTGCCTCCTTTGGGGTGCGCGCCGCGCGGCGCGCGGCCCGACCATGCCTTGACCGGGCATCGCCGGGCAAATGTTACTCGCCGGGCAAATGTAGCTGGCCACCGCCGCCTGGGAAGAGGTTTGGCCCCGCCCGGCCTAACCTGGCAGGAAATCCCGACGTGGCAGGAAATAAAGCCACCCCCACGCGCGCGCCGGCCCGGCCGGCCGCTCTGCCAGCGCTCGCCGGCGGGCCGACCCGACGGCAGAACTGGACACGGGCGGGATCCTCGTCCAAACTCGCAAGCTCTAGGGGTTAACTAACAAGAACGTGGGCAGCTTTTGATGCTCCCTGACCATTTGGGGCATTGCGCACGAGCGCGGAGCCGACGCCGCCCACGACGTGGCTGTACGTGAACAACGATGACGCCGGTCTTGCGGTATCGAAATCCCGGCGCCGCGGCGCGCTGGTTGTGCGACGCCTTCGGCTTCCGTGAGCACGAGAGTGCCCAGGAGTCCGACCACCACGTCAAATACATCCTGCTGCGGCTGGGTGACAGCGGCGTTCTCGTGCGCCCCGTCGCCAACTCGGTGTTTGACGATCTCATGGTCGAGCCGAGCGCGGTGGGCGGCGGCAACACCCTCGTGCTCTATCTGCCGATCCCCGATGCCGAGCTGCATTGCGAACGCGCCAAGGCGGCCGGCGCCAAGGTCGAGCTCGAGCCGCAGGAAGATGGTCTGGGCGGCCACTTTTATACCTGCCGCGACCCCGAGGGGCATCTTTGGAGTTTCGGCACCAAGGACTACGGCCTGGGCGCCCCGCCGGGCGTCTCGACGCCGCTGCGCGGCGCCCTAGCGCCGACGCGGCCCACCCCCAGCGGCCGGCACGAGAAACGGAGCCTGTTTGCGCGCAGCCTTGCCGCCGTCACCCTGCTGGGCGCCCTCTCAGCCGGCTGGATGCTCTACGAGGCCTATACGCAGGGCGCCTTCGAAGTCGGCACGGCCATGACGACCGGCGCCGTTGAGCGCGGCCAAAGCGCCAGCGACCGGCCCGCCGGCGGCAGCCGAGTCTCCCCGCAAGGTGTCGCCGGCGATGCGGCCGTGCAGCTGAGCGAGGAGCGCAGCCGCCGGCTGGCGGCCGAGGCGGCCTTTGCCGAGGCGACGGCAAAACTGGGCGAGGAGCAGGCGCGCAGGTTGGCGGCAGAAACCCGCGCCGCCGACGCGGAGGCCCACCTGTCGCAGACCGGCGCCACCGCGGCCGAGGCACGCCAGGCCGCGTTGGCGCTGGGAACGGAGGCCGCGCGCGAGCGGCGCGAGGCGAAGGAAGCGCTCAGCGCCGCCGAGCAGCGGCTCGCCGAGCAGCTGGCCGAGACCGCCCGCGACAAGGAGGCGGCCAGTAAGGCCTTGCGCGATGCGCATCAAGTGCTGCGCGATGAGAGAGCGGCCGGCGCCCGCGCGCAGGCCGCCCTCGAAGCCGTGCAGGCCGAGGCGGCAAGCGAGCGATCGCGCCAGGCGGCCGCCGCCATTGCGGCCAGCGCCGAGGCCGCCGCCACCCGCCAGCAGCTGGCCGAGCTCGAACAGGAAAAGGGCAAGCAAGGCACCGAGCTTGAGGGCGCCTACACCGCACTCAAGGCCATTCGCGCCGAGATCGAGGCCTTGCGCGCCGCCCAGACCGAGGCGAGGCGGGAGGCGACAGCCAAGCCCGCCGCGCCGGTGGCCGCCGTCGAGCCCCAAGCCCCGCTCGCCCCGCGTGCGGAGGCCAGACGGGACGCGGCAGCCGAACCCGCCGCGCCGGTGGCCGCCGTCGAACCCCAGGCCTCGTCCGCGCCGTTGGCCGGTGCGCCGCCGCCGGCCGCAGCGCGCCCCCCCACACCTTGTGCACAAGCGGTACAGGGCAAGGTGCGGCTGGGTCCTAGTGGATCACGGGTTTGGCCGGAGGGAAGCCTGGCGCGCCTTTGTCATGGCGCGGAGACGTCCGTCGAGCCGGCGCGCTGCTTTGATGAACTGATGCGCGGCAAGATCAGCTGGGGAACGGGCAGTACCTGGACGGTCTCGAATGCCTTGATCCTCTGCGCCGGCACGCGCAATGCACGCCAATCGCTCGATTGCTTTGCCACCCATATTGCTGGCAACGAAACCTGGGCCTCGGCGATCAACGCCTGCCGCTTGGCCAAACAGCCGTGACGCCGGGCGGCAAGTGCGCACAAGAGGCCGACCGGGCGCGGCGCCGACGCCAAGGCGGGGACTAGCCGAGGCCGCCTTGGCGCTCGACAAAGCCGGCGATGACCGGGACGCCCTCGCCCGTCTTCAGGTTGCTGAAGACGAAGGGCCGCTCGCCGCGCATGCGCTTGGTGTCGCTCTCCATCACGGCCAAGGAAGCCCCCACATGCGGGGCCAGGTCCGTCTTGTTAATGACCAACAGATCCGAACGGGTGATGCCGGGGCCACCTTTGCGCGGGATTTTCTCCCCCTGGGCGACATCGATCACATAGATGGTGAGGTCGGCCAGTTCGGGCGAGAAGGTGGCGGCCAAGTTGTCGCCGCCGGATTCGATCAGCACCAGGTCGAGATTGGGGAAGGCGCGCTGCATTTGTGCGACGGCGGCCAAATTGATGGAGGCATCCTCGCGGATCGCCGTATGCGGACAGCCGCCTGTCTCCACGCCCAGAATGCGCGCTGCGGGCAAGGCCCCCGCGCGGGCGAGGATCAGGGCGTCCTCCTTGGTGTAGATGTCGTTGGTGATGGCGCAGATGTCGTAGCGGTCGCGGAAGGCCTTGCACAACCCTTCCATCAACGCCGTCTTGCCCGAGCCGACCGGACCACCGATGCCAACCCGCAGCGGACCGTTGGGTGATTTTGCCATACCTCCTCCTTCACGACCTGAAGAGCCGCGTATACTGGGTCTCATGCCGCATCGAGGCGATGTCGACCAGGATGGCGGCACCGCCGGCGTCTTCAAGCCGGGCCGCCAGGGCGGCGGCAACGAGCCTTGGCAGCAAGGGCTCGAGCCGGGCCAGCACGCGCAGGCCGTCGGTCTGGCCAAGCGGCACCAGCCGCACGCCGGCCGAGACGAGATTGGCCGCAAACGCCTGCAGGAAGGCGTGCGCGCAAGCCGCAAGCGGCAGCCCGTGCGCCGCCGTGCTGGCGCCGACGGCGACGGGATAGGCGACGTCGGCGCCTGCTTCGAAGGCGGTCAAAAGCGCGGGGTGCGGCCATACCGTGCCAACGGCGGCGAGGAAGGCCGTGCCTTGCCCCAGCGTCTCGAGCCGCCGTTCCGCCGAAACGGCAAAGGCCGCCGCCAGCTGGGCGACTTGCCGGAGCCGTGGCGTGTCGGCGGCAGCCAGCGCGCGCCAGGCCTCGGCGAAAAAGATGAGATCGCTGCGGCCGGCACCGTGCACCAGCACATCTTCGATCCAACCCTCTAGCGCCGCAGCATCCGTGATGCGGCCCCTTTCCACCACCCACTCCAGTCCATGCGAATAGCTGTAACCGCCGACCGGAAACGCCGGCGACAGCCATAGCATCAGGCGGCTGAGATCCGCGGCGGCTTGCGGCCGTCCGTCGGCGCTGCGCGCAACGGGTGCGGGTTCCGCGACCTGCTCCGCGCCTTTCGCGCCTTCCCCGCCCCCGCGCGAGGCCGCGCCATTGTGCTCCGATCCCGCCATCAGCGCTCGGTGTCTCGGCCTTGCTGGCTTGCGGGCCGGGTTAAGGGATGATCGTGGTGGTGGCCGTGCCCGTGACCTTGGCCATGCTGGGAGGCGTGCGAGGCGGTCGCGTAGGCCCCGCCTTCCGGGTTGAAGGGGCATTCGCGTTCGCGAACGCGGGCGCCGAGGCCCCGGACCATATCGGCAATGACGTGGTCTGCCCGGATCAACAGGCTGCCCTCGCCGATCTCGCAAGGCAAATGCCGGTTGCCGAGATGCCAGCCAATGCGGGCCAACGCCCGCGCATCGCCACAGACGATTTCCATCAGGCGGCTCGGCGGCGGCCTCGACGCCGACGATACGCCCATCCTCCAGCTTGAGGCCGTCGCCGGCGGCGAGCACCGGCGCCTTGGCCAAATCCAAAAGGAAGGCGAGGCCGGCGTTGCCCGTGAGCGCAATGCGCCGGCGGGTGCGCCGGTCGTAGTCGAGCCGCACGACGTCGGCGGGTGGGCCTGGCCATTGGCCGGCCGGCACGATTTCAGTGGCTCGCAGCATCTCCTCCACCTCGTCTTTGGCTCCTGCGGCCGACGGACCGCGCGCGCCTCGCAAGAGCTTAAAAAAAGCCGCCGCTCGCACCGTTGCCACCCTGAAGGGGCCTCAGAACAAGAAATAGCGCTGCGTCATGGGTAGCGACTTGGCGGGCTCGCAGGTCAACAGCTCACCGTCGGCGCGCACCTCGTAGGTTTCGGCATCGACGTCGATGTCGGGAGTGGCGTCGTTGAGAAGCATGGACTTCTTCGAGATGCCGCCGCGGGTGTTTTTCACCGCCAGCAGTCGCTTGGCAAGGCCGAGTTTGCCGGCAAGGCCGCCGGCGGCGGCCGCCGCGCTGACGAAGGTCACCGCCGAGGAGGCCACCGCCCGCCCGAAGCTGGCAAACATCGGCCGATAGTGCACCGGCTGCGGCGTCGGGATCGATGCGTTGGGATCTCCCATCGGCGCGGCGGCGATACTGCCGCCAAGCAAGACCAGATCGGGCTTCACCCCGAAAAAGGCCGGGTTCCACAGCACCAGGTCGGCCCGCTTGCCGACCTCCAGGGACCCCAGCTCGTGCGCAATACCCTGCGCGATCGCGGGATTGATGGTGTACTTGGCGATATAGCGGCGAACGCGGAAGTTATCGTTGCCCGGCCGATCCTCCTTGAGCTGCCCGCGCTGGGTCTTCATTTTGTGCGCCGTCTGCCAGCAGCGGATGATGACTTCGCCCACGCGGCCCATCGCCTGGCTGTCGGAGGAGATCATCGAGAGGGCGCCGAGATCGTGCAGGATGTCCTCCGCCGCGATCGTCTCGCGCCGGATGCGGCTTTCGGCGAAGGCGATGTCCTCGGGGATATTGGCATCGAGGTGGTGGCACACCATGAGCATGTCGAGATGCTCTTCCAGCGTGTTGACCGTGAACGGTCGCGTCGGATTGGTGGAGGAGGGCAGAACATTCACGAGCCCGGCCACCTTGATGATATCGGGCGCATGGCCACCGCCTGCGCCTTCGGTGTGAAAGGCATGGATGGTGCGACCCTTGAAGGCGGCAATGGTATCCTCGACGAAACCGGACTCATTCAGCGTATCGGTGTGGATCATCACCTGCACGTCGTGATCGTCGGCCACCGCCAGCGCGCAGTCGATGGCGGCCGGGGTGGTTCCCCAATCCTCGTGCAGTTTGAGGCAAGCGGCGCCGCCAGTGATCATTTCCACCAACGCCTTGGGATCGGATGCGTTGCCCTTGCCGGCGAAGGCCAGGTTCATGGGGAAGGCATCGGCGGCCTCGAGCATGCGCGCCAAATGCCAGGGGCCAGGCGTGCAGGTCGTCGCCGCCGTGCCCGTGGCGGGACCGGTGCCGCCGCCGATCATCGTCGTGATGCCGGAATTGAGCGCCTCTTCGATCTGCTGCGGACAGATGAAGTGGATATGGCTGTCGCAGCCCCCCGCCGTCAGGATCTTGCCTTCGCCGGCGATCGCCTCGGTACCGGGGCCGATGATGATGTCGACCCCGGGCTGCGTATCTGGATTGCCGGCCTTGCCGATCGCGGCGATGCGGCCATCGAGAAGACCGACGTCGGCCTTGTAGATCCCCGTGTAATCGATGATGAGCGCGTTGGTGATGACGGTGTCGACGGCACCGTCGGCGCGGCAAACCTGGCTCTGCCCCATGCCGTCGCGGATCACCTTGCCGCCGCCGAACTTCACCTCTTCGCCGTAGCTGGTGAGGTCCTTTTCGACCTCGACGATCAGATCGGTATCGGCGAGGCGCAGGCGGTCGCCAGTGGTGGGACCGAACATGTCGGCGTAGGCCCGGCGCGACAGCTTCATCGGCATCAGTCGAGCTCCCCCATCACGGCACCTTGAAATCCAAAGACGCGGCGTCGGCCGGCAAAGGCCACCAGGGTGACGTCTCGCGTCTGGCCTGGTTCGAAGCGCACCGCCGTGCCTGCGGCAATGTCCAAGCGAAAGCCGCGCGCCTGCTCGCGGTCAAATTTGAGCGCGCCGTTGGTCTCGGCGAAATGATAGTGCGAGCCCACCTGGATCGGCCGGTCGCCGGTGTTGGCAACCGACAGCGTAATGACCTGGCGGCCGGCGTTGATCTCGATATCGCCGGCCGCGCTAATGATTTCGCCTGGAATCATGGCCCACCTCCGCAAAAACGCTAAAAACGGCGCGTGGACGCGGCGGCCCGGCAGCGGCCGGCCTGAACGCTGCCCGCATCGGCCGCAGCGACACTGCACCCCGTCGCCGCCCGCTTGGTCCGCCTCGGTGCGCCACCACGCCGGCCCCTTCGCACCTGTTGTACTCCTATCGGATCGGCTGGTGGACGGTGACGAGTTTGACACCGTCCGGAAAGGTCGCTTCCACCTGCACATCGGCGATCATCTCGGCGATGCCATCCATGACTTGTTCCCGGCTCACGACATGGGCCCCGGCTTGCATCAGGTCGGCCACGCTGCGGCCATCGCGCGCGCCCTCGACCACGAAATCCGAGATCAGCGCCACCGCCTCCGGATAGTTCAGCTTGACGCCGCGCTCGAGCCGGCGTCGCGCGACCAGCGCGGCCATGGAAATCAAAAGCTTGTCCTTTTCGCGCGCAGTCAGGTTCATCTCTCACCCCGGCTTTCAGCAGGTCCAGATGCGCGGCAGCGGCTGGCCGTGCAGCGCTTCGATCAGCGGCGCCAGTTTGGCCTTGAGGCTGTGCCCATCCGCAGCCGCGGCGCGCGCCACCAGCATGCCGTTCACGTAACTGACGCCCGCCGCACCGCCAGCAGTGTGCAGGATGGCGCGGGCGGTTTCGATGCGCTCGTGTGCAGCAGGCGCCGCATAAAGCAAGAGCCCGGTGGCCCCGGCGCCGTCCAGCACGGCAGGGCGGGCGAGCACCTCGGCAATCGGGCCTTCGAGCCGCAGCGCGTCGGCGAACACCAAGGCCTCCTCGCGCCGCACCCGCCAGGTATCGCGCACGCTGCCTTCCCGCACGATTTCGCCCATGGCGGCGCGCCCAAAGATTAGCATCTCCAGCCCCAGGAAGGTTGCCTCGGCGCTCAAGTCGACCCGCGTCGTGCGCTCGAGACAGGCGCGGTCGAACACAATGGTTGGCTGCGGCAGCCACGCCAACTTGGCGTTGCCGGCAACCGACAGCGCAACGGAAATCGCGGCCGTGTCTTGGCGGGAGCGATAGATCTTCTCGGCGGCGGCCGTGGTCAGCACGGCGCTGGCGCCGTCACCGAGAGCCGCTGCGATTGTGAGCCTGTCGCCACCCGTCAAGCCGCCGGCGGTATTGATGAGCACGGCCTCGCAGGGCTCGCCCGGCCCAATCTTGGGAAATCGCACGCGCGCAGCACCGCTCTGCCCGAGCACGGCCACGCGCGTGCGGCCCTGCCGATAGACCAGGTCCAGTCGAACCGATCCTTCACTGCGCGGCAGCCAGTGCATGGCCTGGAGCACGGGCGACGATCCTTTTGCAAAGCTTGAGGCTCAGACCGTAAGGTAGCGCCGAACCTCGGTCTCAACCATGGTTTTCCCCTCGCCGGCAAGCACGACCTCGCCGCGCTCCATCACCGCATAGGTATCGGCGAGCTCGCGCGCAAAGTCGAAGTATTGCTCGACCAGGATGATCGCCATCTTGCCCTCATCGCGCAGATACCTAATGGCGCGGCCGATATCCTTGATGATGGAGGGCTGAATGCCTTCGGTCGGTTCGTCGAGCACGATCAGCTTCGGCTGCATCATCAGCGCGCGAGCGATGGCCAGCTGCTGTTGCTGCCCACCCGAAAGATCGCCGCCGCGCCGGCCAAGCATGGACTTGAGCACTGGAAACAAATTGAAGAGTTCGCCCTTAAGTTTGCGCTCTGGCCGCGGCAGGCGGGCGTAGCCTGTTTCCAGGTTCTCGCGCACCGTCAGCAAGGGAAAAATCTCCCGACCCTGCGGTACGTAGGACATACCGAGCCGTGCGCGCTCGTGCGTCTTCAGTCGGGTGACCTCGCTGCCATTGAAGACGATGCGACCGCGACTGACCGGCTGCAAACCGATGATCGCCCGCAGCAAGGAACTCTTGCCCACGCCGTTGCGGCCGAGCACGCAGGTGATCTTGCCCGGTTCAGCCGTCAACGAAACGTCGCGAAGGGCCTGCGCGGCGCCATAATGAAGATCGATGTTTTCGACGCTCAGCATTCCCTTCAACCTTAATGCCGCACTCCGCACGCGCGCCCACCCGGCCTGACCACAGTGAGGAAGGGCGGCGCTCGTTCAGCGCCGGGCCTGTGCCACCCGCCCGCCCGGACCTAACGCCCCAGATACACCTCCACCACGCGCGTGTTGGCGCTCACCTCGTCGATGCTGCCTTCGGCCAGCACCGAGCCTTCGTGCAGCACGGTTACCTTCACGCCAAGCCGGCGTACGAATTCCATGTCGTGCTCCACGACGATGACCGTGTGGTCCTTGGCGATGTCCTTGAGGAGTTCGGCCGTGGTCATGGTCTCGGCATCGGTCATGCCGGCGACCGGCTCATCGACGAGCAGCAACTTGGGATCCTGCGCGATCAGCATGCCGATCTCGAGCCATTGCTTTTGGCCGTGCGAGAGCGAGCCGGCCAGGCGCTGGCGCTGGCCGGTGAGGCCGATGGTCTGCAAGATTTCGACGATGCGCTCGGCCTCCTGCGCCGTGGAAAACCAGGCAAGGTTGCCGCGCACGCTGCGGTCCCCCTTGAGCGACAGCAAAACGTTGTCTTCCACCGTGTGATTGTCGAACACGGTGGGCTTTTGGAACTTGCGCCCAATGCCGAGCTGGGCAATGGCGGCCTCGTCCTTGCTGGTGAGGTCGATGCCCTTGTCGAACAGCACCGCGCCGCTGTCGGGCCGGGTCCTACCCGTCACCACATCCATCATCGTCGTCTTGCCGGCCCCGTTCGGCCCGATGATGGCGCGCATCTCGCCGGGCGAGATATCGAGCGAAAGATTGTTGAGCGCGCGAAAACCGTCGAAACTCACGGTTACGCCATCGAGATAGAGCAGGCTTGGCGTGATCTCGTGCGGCTTGGCAACGGACAGATCCATGGGGCGCTCACTCGGCGGGCTGGGGCAAGCCGGTCGCCGGCGGGCGAGCCGTTGCGCGGGCGTCGCGGTTCAATGCGTCAGGGACTTGGCCCCCACGCGACGGGCTCTTGCCCGTCGGTTCCAGTCGGGGCGAGGGCCAATCGGCGGCTGCCGGCGCCGGCAGCGCGCGCTTGGACAAGAGGCCGAGGATGCCCTTGGGCAGGAAGATCGTGACCAGCACGAACAGGCCGCCCAGCGCGAACAGCCAATAGGGGGCGAGCAATCCGGTGGTGAAGGTGGTCTTGGCATAGTTCACCAGGACCGCACCGAGGGCGGCCCCGACCAGCGTGCCGCGACCACCCACCGCCACCCAAATCACGACCTCGATCGAGTAGGCGGGCGCGAACTCGCTCGGATTGATGATGCCGACTTGTGGCACATAGAGCGCGCCCGCGAGCGCCGCCATGGCGGCCGACAATGTGAACACGAAGGTCTTATAGTTCTCCACCCGGTAACCGAGGAAGCGCGTTCGACTTTCTTCATCGCGCAGCGCAATCAGGACCTTGCCCGCCTTGGAGCGCACCACCGCCTGGGCGACCAGATAGCCCGCCGCCAGCGCCAGAGCCGACAAGGCAAACAAGGCGGCCCGCGTCGGCGCTGCCTGCACATTGAAGCCCAGGATGTCCTTGAAGTCTGTCAGGCCGTTGTTGCCGCCGAAGCCGAAGTTGTTGCGGAAGAAGCCCAACATCAGGGCATAGGTCAGCGCCTGGGTGATGATGGACAGATAGACCCCCGTCACGCGGCTGCGGAAGGCAAACCAGCCAAAGACGAAGGCCAGCGCGCCCGGCACCAGAAACACCATGAGCAGGGCATAGGCGAACCAGTTGAAGCCCCACCAATAGAACGGCAGTTCCGGCCAGTTCAGAAACACCATAAAGTCCGGCAGCTCGGGGTGTGCATAGACGCCACGGCTGCCGATCTGGCGCATCATGTACATGCCCATGGCGTAGCCGCCGAGCGCGAAGAAGGCCCCGTGCCCGAGCGAGAGGATGCCGCAATAGCCCCAGACCAGATCGAGGGAAAGCGCCAGCAGCGCATAGCAAAGATACTTGCCCCACAGGGCGACGGTCGAGGTGGGCACATGCAAAGGCGATGAGGGCGACAGCGCCAAGTTGAGCACCGGCACCACCAGGGCAAGGCCCAACAGGATGGCGAGAAAGATACGGCCGCGGCCGTCGGGAGCTTCTAAGAGCCGGCGCGTGATCATGCTTCCACCGCCCGCCCCTTCAGCGCGAACAGGCCGCGCGGACGCTTCTGGATGAACAAGATCACGATAACGAGCAACAGGATCTTGCCGAGCACGGCACCGGCATAAGGCTCCAGGAACTTGTTGGCGACACCAAGCGACAGCGCGCCGACAAGGGTGCCCCAGAGGTTACCGACACCGCCGAACACCACCACCAGAAAGCTATCGATGATGTAGCCCTGCCCCAGGTTCGGGGAGACGTTGTCGATCTGCGAAAGCGCCACGCCGGCAAGACCGGCGATGCCGGAGCCCAGGGCAAAGGTTAGGGCGTCGATGCGACCGGTGGGTATGGCCATGGCGCTGGACATGCGCCGGTTCTGGGTCACCGCGCGCATGTGCAGGCCCAAAGTGGTGAAGCGCAAGGCCGCCAGCAGCAGCGCGAAGATGATGCCAGCGAACACGATAATCCAAAGTCGATTCCAGGTGATCGTCAGACCACCGAGCTCGAAGGCGCCGGACATGAAGTGTGGGGCGCCGACCTCGCGATTGGTCGGCCCGAAGCTGGTGCGAACGGCCTGCTGCAGGATCAGGCTAATACCCCAGGTGGCGAGCAGCGTCTCGAGCGGGCGGCCGTAGAGGAAGCGAATGACGCCGCGTTCGATGGCAATTCCGACCAGGCCCGCGGCCAGGAACGCCAAGGGGATGGCGATCGCCAGCGAATAGTCGAACAGCCACGGTGCCGAACCTCGGATCACCTCCTGCACCAGGAAGGTCGTATAAGCGCCCAGCATCACCATTTCGCCGTGCGCCATGTTGATGACGCCCATGACGCCGAAGGTGATGGCAAGACCAATGGCGGCCAGCAGCAGCACCGATCCCAGCGAAAGCCCGTACCAGAGGTTCTGCGCCACGCTCCAGGCGGCGAGGCGGTCGTCGATGGCGGCAATGGCATCGGCGACAGTGCGCCGCAAGGACACGGAGGGATCGCCGGGAAGTGCCGCGAGCAGACCGCGCGCGTCCTGATCGCCGCGTCGGCGGATTTGCGCCACCGCCTCGAGCTTCTCGCCCTCCGTGGCGGTGGGCGAATAAAGCAGCACGGCCGCCTTGGCCTCCTCCAGCGCGCGCTTGATGCCGGGATCGGTTTCCTTGCCGATCGCCTGCTCCAGCGCCGGCAGGGCCTTCCCATCCTTGGATTTGAAGACGGCTTGCGCCGCCTCCAGGCGTTTGCCCGGATCGGCCGAAAGCAGGGTGAGGCCTCCCAAGGCCGCTTCGATGCTGCGCCGGATGCGGTTGTTGATGCGCACGGGCTTCAGCGCCGCCGCGGCCTCGACCGCCTTGCCGCTGGCGGCATCGATCAGCTTGCCGGCCTTGTCGCGCACGTAGATGCGTTTGTCGTCGCCGAACAACAGGCGCGCGTCCTGCAGCGCCTCAATCACGGTGGCTGCCAGCGGGTTGCCGCTGGCCGCGATGCCCGCGATCGCCGCATCGGTATCGTTGTAGGAATCGCCGGCAAACTTCTCAAGCGCGCTTTCGTAGCTCTGCGCCTGAGCACCGAGGCTGCCCAGCAGCAACAGCGCAAGCCATAGTACGACCGCCGCCCCGCGTTCGCTCACCCGCATGCTCTTAAGGTTCCCGGTATGGCAGGAGGCGGCGCCGATCGCCGCCTCCAACGTATCAGGTGTCGTGCCGCCCTAGCTGCCGCACTTGTTGGTCTTGGTGTTGAAGTTGCCGCACTTCTTGTCGACCCAGTCGGCCACCAGATCCTTGGAGCCTTCCAGCTCCTTTGACCAAGCATCGCCGGGGACGAGCCCGTCGGTCTTCCACACCACGTCGAACTGGCCGTCAGCCTTGATCTCGCCGATCAACACGGGCTTGGTGATGTGATGGTTGGGCAGCATCTTTGAGATACCGCCAGTCAGATTGGCCGCCTCGATGCCGGGCAAGGCGTCGATCACCTTGTCGGGATCGGTGGACTTTACCTTCTCGACCGCCTTCACCCACATATTGAAGCCGATGACGTGGGCTTCCATCGGGTCGTTGCTGACGCGCTTCGGGTTCTTGGTGAAGGCCTTCCATTTGGCGATGAACTCATCGTTCCCAGCATCCTTGATGGACTGGAAGTAGTTCCAGGCCGCCAGATGGCCCACCAGCGGCTTGGTGTCGATACCGGCGAGCTCCTCTTCACCCACCGAGAAGGCGACGACGGGAATGTCTTTGGCGGCGATGCCCTGATTGCCGAGTTCCTTATAGAAGGGAACGTTGGCGTCGCCGTTGATGGTGGAGACCACCGCCGTCTTCTTGCCGCCCGAGCCGAATTTCTTGATGTCGGCGACGATCGTCTGCCAGTCGGAGTGCCCGAACGGCGTGTAGTTGATCATAATGTCTTCCGGCTTCACGCCCTTGGCCTTGAGGTAGGCTTCCAGGATCTTGTTGGTGGTGCGCGGATAGACGTAGTCGGTGCCGGCGAGCACCCAGCGCTTCACCTGCTCTTCCTTCATCAGGTAGTCGACGGCTGGGATGGCCTGCTGATTGGGTGCCGCACCGGTATAAAAGACGTTGCGCTCGCTCTCCTCGCCCTCGTACTGCACCGGATAAAACAGGATGCTGTTCAGCTCCTTGAACACCGGCAACACGGACTTGCGCGACACCGAGGTCCAACACCCGAACACCGAGGCCACCTTCTCCTTGGTGATCAGCTCGCGAGCCTTCTCGGCAAACAGCGGCCAATTCGAAGCGGGATCGACCACAACGGCCTCGAGCTTCTTGCCGAGCAGGCCGCCTTTCTTGTTTTGCTCCTCGATCAGCATCAGCATCACGTCCTTCAGCGTGGTCTCACTGATGGCCATGGTGCCGGAGAGCGAGTGCAGGATGCCGACCTTGATCGTGTCCTGGGCATTGGCGCTGAGGACCAGCGGCAAGCTCGCGAGCGCGGCCACGGACGCCGCCATCGCTGTTCGTAGAATCGTGCGCTTCATGGGTTTCAAGACACCTCTGTTGACTGGTCGAGGGCTCAACCAGGCCCCCCAAGGGTGGTTAAGAGCAACGAGCGTGCCAGCCCGCGCGGGTCTGCCGCAAGATGAGGCGATTTCAGAGGATTTGCCGGGGGGCGGCGCGCCGGACGCCGCTGGCGGCGGCCGTTCCTGCCTATTTTATAGGCGCACTGCTCGCGGCCCGATCAGAGCCTCCCCGCGCGCTTAGCGCTGGCGCGGCTTGAACGGCCGATCAGCGCGCCGCTGGCGCCGGCTCGAGCCAAACGTGATTGTCGTGAAAGGCGGCGCCGCCATAGGGGCCGGGCTGATCGGCGCTGGTCAGGGTATTGATGCCCTCGCCGCCCTCGAACTGATCGTTGGGGGCGATGCATTCCACGATCACGACGCCACGGCGCAATCCCGGGAAGGCCTCGACCGGCAGCACGATCTCGCCCCGCTCGTTGCCCATGCGAACCCGCCCCCCATCCGCCACCCCTAAGGCAGCCAGGTCCTCCGGGTGCACCTTGACGCGCGGTAGGCCATGGCGGGCCCGACTGGTCGGCATCTCGTTGAAGGACGAGTTGAGGTAATCGCGCGACGGGGAGGTGGCCAGGCGGAAGGGATGCTTGGCATCGACCTTCTCCACCACGTCCCAGTGGTCGGGAAGCGACGGCATGCCACGCTCGACGATCCAGGCGTTAGCGCGCGGCGCCGGCACGTTTTGCCAATCGGGCTTGAAGCGGAATTTGCCGTCGGGGTAGCGGAACCCCGAAATGTAGTGGGCGGTGTCGAAGTCCGGCTGGCAGTCGATCCACTTATTGGGCTCAAGGTCCGCGAGCGTCCCCCAGCCCGATTTCTGCAAGGTCCAATCGATGATCTGGCGCGGCGACATGGCAAAACCCGGATGCCTGGCGCCCAACCGCTGCGCCAGCGTGACGATGACGTCGTGATTGGAGCGGCATTCGCCGGGCGGATCGAGCAGCTTGGGGCCGAGCATGATGTGCTGATGGCCGCCGCCCTGGTAGATATCGTCGTGCTCCAGGAACATGGTGGCCGGCAGCACCACGTCGGCCATCTTGGCCGTCGCCGTCATGAACTGTTCGTGCACGCACACGAACAGATCCTCACGCGCGAAACCGGCCTTGACCTTGCGCTGCTCGGGAGCGACCTGCACCGGGTTCATGTTCTGAACAAAGAGCGCGGTGACGGGTGGCCCGTCCTTGATATCGTAGGGATCGCCGGTCAACACCGGGCCGATGCGCGATTGGTCGAGCACCCGGATGCTGGGGTCGACCACGTCCAGGCCCTCGATCAGTGACTTGTTCCAGTGATAGATGGCGCCGTTGTTGTGGAAACCGCCACCACCTTCGTGCAGCCAGGCGCCCGTGACGGCTTGGGATGCACAAGGCGGCGTGCATGTTGTGGGCACCGTTGCGTGAGCGGGCGAAGCCGTAGCCGAGACGGAAGTAGGTCTTTGGCGTGGTGCCGACCATGCGGGCGAAAGTCTCAATCTCGGCGACGCTAAGACCGGTGATGGCGCTCGCCCACTCGGGCGTCCGCGACCGCAGGTGGGCCTCCAGCTCGCGCGGACAGTCGGTATATTGTTCCAGGTAAGGCCAGTTGGCATAACCGTCGCGAAACAGCACGTGCATCACGGCACAGGCGAGCGCACCATCGGTGCCGGGACGCAGGCACAGCGCCAGGTCGGCCTGCTGCATGGTGCCGTTGTGATAGATGTCGACCGCCACGATCTTGGCACCGCGCTCCTTGCGGGCGCGGGTGGCATGGGTCATCACATTGATTTGCGTGTTGACGGGATTGGTGCCCCAAATCACGACCAGATCGGACTTGGCCATCTCGCGCGGATCGGGACCGGCAAGGCGGCCGGTGCCGGCAATGTAACCGGTCCAGGCCAACGTCGTGCAGATGGTGGCATACATGCCCGAATAGCGTTTGGCATGGCGCAGGCGATTGATGCCGTCACGCATGATGAGGCCCATGGTGCCGGCATAGTAATAGGGCCACACCGCCTCCGGACCATGGCGACGCTCGGCCGCAAGCAGGGCTTCGGCCACAAGGTCGAGGGCCGCATCCCAGCCAATGCGCTCGAATTGGTCTGAGCCCTTGCCACCTTTGCGCCGCAAAGGCTACAGGAGACGGTCGGGATGATGGATGCGCTCGGCGTAGCGGGCGACCTTGGCGCAAACTACACCGGCCGTGTAGCTATGATCGGCCGAGCCGTGCACGCGGCCGATCCGGTTGTCGCCCAGCAGCTCAACGTCAAGCGCACAGGTCGAAGGACAATCGTGCGGACAGACCGAATGGCCAATGGCAATCTTGGCTTGGGCGTTCATGGGCGTCCTTCTAGAGCGGCGATCCCAGCCCCCACGCTAAACGAGTTCGTGGCAATGGCCAAGAAATGCCGCGCTTAAGCAAATGGTCGGCAAATCGGTAGCGCGTTTGGGGCCGCAGCGGGTCCGCATGCCGTGCAGCTGGCCGCGATGGTGCGTCTCATGCTTGAAAAAGTGCGCTCCCAACCGAGCGCCGTGTGCCGCGTCAGGTCACGCTTGGCCGCACTCGCCTACCAGCTCAAGGTCTCCGCCCCAACAGGAACCGCGCCCGTCCGCCTCAGTCGAGGATGGCGCGGTCCAAGGCGGCGCGCTCGGGTTTGAGGTCCTCCCCAGTCCTCATCGAGAAAGGCCGCAGGGGATGGGACCCCCGCGGGTCGGCGCCGACAAAGCGGCGCATCCAGAATTGATCCGCCCACGGTATATGGCAGGGGGTGCCACGGACGCAGGCGAAGAAGGCTTTGTGCTCAGCCTTGCGTTGCTCCTCGCCGGGCCGGTCGGCACCGGCATCAAGGTTTTGGCGTTGCCACCGGTTATGAGACCACCAAGGTGCGCAGGTAGGCTGGCGCGATCAATCGCTGCCTCAAAACGGGAGAGGGCTTAGCCGTGACCGCGGCCTTATCGTGCGTTAGCCGACGATGTCCTCGGCCTTGAAATTGAGGCCAATCTCGAGCTGTGCGTTCTCCGCGCTGTCGGACCCGTGCACCGAATTGCGCTCGATGGTTTCGGCGAATTCCTTGCGAATGGTGCCGGGGGCGGCCTTGGCCGGATCGGTGGCCCCCATCACGTCGCGATATTTCTTGATCGCCTCTTCACCTTCCAGCACCTGCACCACGATGGGCCCCGATGTCATGAAGCCGACAAGGTCGGCGTAGAACGGCCGCGCCTTGTGCACCTCGTAGAATTTCTCGGCCTGCTGCCGGCCCCAGCGCACCCGCTTTTGCGCAATGATGCGCAGACCCGCCTTTTCAATCAGGGCATTTATGGCGCCGGTCTGGTTGCGGGCCGTGGCATCCGGCTTGATGATCGACAAGGTGCGCTCAATCGCCATCCGTTACTCCCTGAGCGTTTTTTGGCTATTGTGGCGCGGGTTATAACTTGCAGCCGTGGCACGGTTCAAGCCAAGGCGCCCAAATTCCGCCGCGAAGGGGGAGGCCGGTGCGGGCGCCGGGTCTTGGCTTTGCCTTCCCTCGGCCTTCGTTCGCTGCTAACCCCTTGGGACTTCGGCGATTGACGCCGAGGATCTGTGCCCTGAAACTAGGAAAAAATGGGATGCCTCGCCGTCCTGACGGCAAGCCGATGCTCGAATGACTGTTATGCCAGCGCCGTCGTCGCAAAATCAGTGGTACTTGGCTCGCGAGGGCCAGCAGTATGGGCCGCTCACGGACGCGGAACTCGCCAAGTTCGTAGAACTTGGCCACTTACAGCCCACGGACTTGCTCTGGCGCGAGGGCTTCACCGATTGGCGCCCGGCGCTGGTCGTGTTTCCCCCGCTGGCGGCCGGCGCAGCCGGGCGCAAAGAAGCCCCGGCAGCGGCGGCCAAGCCGGTCGCCACCACCTCCATGGATACCATGCGTCCGGGCGCGGACGCGGTCGATGCAGGCAAGCGGCCCGCCGCGGTCGCCGACAGCGATGGTGACCTTGAACCGCGCCACCGCTTCTTTGGCGGACGCTTGCTCAAGCGCCTCCTCCTCATCGCCATCATTCTGACCGGCGCCTGGTTTGCCTACGTCTGGCGCGCCGATCTTGGCAAGTTCATCGGCGCCTTCGGCACGTCGTCGTCCACCTCCGTCATGGCCGCGACCGATCGCAACGGCATCGACGTGCCGCCGCTGCGGGGCTTCGGACCCGACGCGGCGCAGATGGACGCCAATCTGCAGGCAACGCCTCTGTGGCGCATCCTCAAGCGCGAATATCCCGAGTGGTATAGCGAGCGCCTGAAGGAGATCGTGGCACTCACCCAGCAGAGCAGGGACGATACCCACATTGCCCAGCAGATGGGGCGCGCCTTGGTCACCTTGCGCCGGCAGCAAACCGACAATGCGCTCTCGGCCAGTCTGCCAAACTTGAAACGCATTGCCAGCACTTTTTATGACAACATCGCCGAGCTGCGCAAACAGAGCACGGAAGCCTGCTTTGCCTTCATCTCGCAGGGCGAGGCCAGCCCCCTCATTGTCGCCCTGCTGCAGGGCTCCCCACACACGGGGCGTCTGCAAACCCAACTGGTGTCGGTGTTCGAGGCGGCCGCCGACGGACGCAAACTGCCCCGCGTCTACCCGAAACCGCGCAAGACCGACTATGAGACGCTCGCCACCGCCTTGACATCGCTTGGCTGGAGCCAGGCGGACATGCAGCTGTTCTCCGACGAGCGCGAGCTGGCGCGCGCGGCTCCGGACAAAATCTGCCAGCTCGTGCACGACTGGTTCGCCGCCCAGCTTGGCCTCAAGGACGCCGACGTCCAACTGCGGCTGTTGGTCGATTCCTTGCGCCCGGTGGTGGCGGGCTAGCTCCCCCCTCCCAGCCGACGCCGCGCGGTGGCGGCCAACCCACCCAGCACAGACCCTGCTGCAAGCACCCCAGCTTAATCTGATTGCAGCTTGGCCCTTGGCCGGGCACCATCCCTCTTTCTGCCTGGACGCCACCCGTGCCATCCGACAAACTGCATGTCTCCCGCAAAAAGGGCGCCTGCCATGAAGCTGCTGTCGAGCCTTTTGTCACCTTATGTCCGCAAGGTCAGGATTGCCGCCGCCATGAAAGGGCTGGCCGATCGGATCGAGCTGGTCGCGATCGACACCAACGTTCCAGACAACCCCGAGATCAATCGGGCCAATCCCCTCGCCAAGGTGCCGGCCCTGTTAGTGGGCGAGCTCGCGATCTACGACAGCCACGTCATCTGCGAATATCTCGACAGCCAGGCGCCGGCTCCCGCGCTCATCCCGAAGGACACAGGCGCGCGCATCAAAACGCTGACCCTTGGCGCCCTCGGCGACGGCATCCTCGATGCGGCCTTGCTGCTCGTGTATGAGCAGCGCTTCCGGCCGCAAGAAAAGTGGCATGCGCCCTGGCAGCAGCGCCAGCAAGGCAAGGTCGATCGCGCCCTTGCTGGGCTCGAGCTCAACCCGCCCACTTGGGATCAGAGCCCCGACTACGGGCACCTGACGCTCGCCTGCGCCCTGGGCTATCTCGATTTTCGCCACGAGGGCAAATGGCGCCCCGGCCATCCCAAACTGGTGGCCTGGCTCGACGGCTTTGCCCGGGCGGTGCCGGCCTTCGAGGCAACCCGGCCGCAGGCCTAACCGGCGCCGCGCTTGCGCACGGGCGCGGCGGCCTCCGCCGCGTCCTCTGTTGCCGCGCGCGCCACCGGCGGCAGCTCAACGGTGACGACCTCGCCAGCCTCAACCTTCAAGGCGAGGGCGCCTGTTTTTAGGAGCTCGGCCTGTCGGCCGAACATTTCGTAGCGCCAACCCTTCATCGCCGCCACATCCGGGTGCTCCTCGACGGCGATGCGTTCAAGATCGTCGCCGTCGGCGATCAAGCGCGGCGCCACCTTTTCCCGTGCCGCGCAGCCCTTGAGCAGCACGCGCAAGAGTTCGAGCAGGGCCACCTTGTCGGCGGCCAGCGGCTGGCCCGAGCGCAAGGGCGGCAGGGTACTGAAGTCGCGCGCCAGTCCCCGCTTGACGGCTTCCAGGATTTCCTTGGCGCGGGCCGAGCGGGCGAAGCCTTCGCTCAACGTTCTCAGTTCGGACAGTTCGGCGGCGCTAGCGGGCGCGTGATTGGCGATGTCGAACAGGGCCTCGTCGCGCAGAATACGGTTGCGCGGCACGTCCTGAGCCTGCGCCGCCCGCTCGCGCCAGGCGGCGAGCTCGATTAGCACCGCCAAGCCCCGGCGGTTCTTGACGCGCAGCTTGAGCCGACGCCAGGCCTCCTCGGGCGAAGTTTGATAGGTCCTCGGATCGGTCAGCTCGGCCATCTCTTCATCGAGCCAACCCGCCCTCCCCTCCTTTTCCAGCTCGGCGCGCAGGTACCGATAGATGTCCCTGAGGTGCGTGACGTCACCGAGCGCATAGGTCAGCTGGCGCTGGGACAGCGGGCGACGCGCCCAATCGGTAAAGCGCGAGGTCTTGTCGAGATCACTGCCGGTCACCTGCTTGACGAGGTTGCTGTAGCTCACGGCCTCGCCGAAGCCACAGACCATGGCGGCAACCTGGGTGTCGAAGATGGGGTGGGGAATAAGCCTCGCCTGCGTCCAGACGATTTCGAGATCCTGGCGGGCGGCATGAAACACCTTGGTGACCCGTTCGTCCGCCATCAGCTGATAGAAGGGGGCGAGATCGAGAGCATCGGCCAGGGGGTCGACGATCAGCTCCTCCTCCGGGCTTGCCATCTGGATCAGGCACAGCTTCGGCCAGAAGGTGTGCTCGCGGATGAATTCGGTGTCGACGGCAACAAAATCGTGCTGGCGAAGGCGCGCGCAAGCTTCGGCAAGGTCTGAGGTTGTGACGATCGGGCGCATGAGCGCCGCCTTATAGCCCAAGCCTCGTCGATTGTCGCGACCGCCGGAGGGCCCGGCCAGATCGAGCGATGCGCCCCGGGGCTGGGCGCCGGGCCCATTGCTTAACAGCGGATCGGCACGCACGACGGCAAACCCATGAAATTGGACGCGTCCGGCACGCCGCCGCCTCCCCCGCCGCCTCCGGCCGCGGGGAGGCCGGGGCCGCGGGCGAAACCTTGGCGGGTCTTAAGCCCCGCGCGAAAGGCGCGGGCCCCAACCCTGAGACCGGCCTCCGACCCGCACCGACACCCATCCCCCGCGGCAATCCTGAAGGCCCATCTCGAGGCCCATCTCGAGGACCGTCTCGAGGTCCATCGCGAGAGCCCGGGGCCCACCGAGACCCAACCTTGACTTTGCGGCACCCCCATGTGCTTTTCCGCAGCAACCGATCCCGAACCCCTGTTGCAAACTCCGTTGCACAAGGCAGCAAGTCCCATGTCCGAAAGCAAAATTGGCGGTTCCGAGCCCGGGCGCGTTAACCGCTATCGCTCCCACACCTGCGGCGCCCTGCGCGCAGCCAACGTCGGCAGCAGCGTGCGCCTGTCGGGTTGGGTGCACCGGGTGCGCGACCATGGCGGGCTGCTCTTTATCGATCTGCGCGACCACTACGGGATCACCCAGGTCGTGGCGGATCCCGACAGTCCCGCCTTCAAGGTCGCCGAAAGCGTGCGCTCGGAGTGGGTGGTCCGCGTCGAGGGCAGCGTACGCAATCGGCCCGAAGGCACCGTCAACCCCGAGCTGCCGACCGGCGCGGTCGAGGTGTTTGCCAGCGAGATCCTGGTGCTGTCGGCCGCCAAGGAGCTGCCGGTCCCGGTGTTCGGGGAGCCGGACTACCCCGAGGACCTGCGGCTGCAATACCGCTTCCTCGATCTGAGGCGAGAGTCGCTGCACAACAACATCATGCTGCGCAACGAGATCATTGCCTCGATCCGGCAGCGCATGCGCGCGGCCGGCTTTTTCGAGTTCCAGACCCCGATCCTCACGGCCTCGAGCCCCGAGGGCGCGCGCGACTACCTGGTGCCCTCGCGCGTGCACCCGGGCAAATTCTACGCCCTGCCGCAGGCGCCACAGCAATTCAAACAGCTGATCATGATCGCCGGCTTCGATCGCTACTTTCAGATCGCCCCGTGCTTTCGCGACGAAGACGCGCGCGCCGACCGCTCGCCGGGCGAGTTTTATCAGCTCGACTTGGAAATGAGTTTCGTCGAGCAGGAGGACGTATTCGCCGCCGTCGAGCCCGTGATGCGCGGCGTGTTCGAGGAGTTCGCCAACGGCAAGCCGGTCACGGCGCAATTCCCGCGCATCGCCTACGACGAGGCGATCGGGAAGTACGGCACCGACAAGCCGGATCTGCGCAACCCGATTGCCATGAGCGACGTCACCCGGCATTTCCGCGGCTCGGGATTTAAGGTGTTTGCCGGCATGATCGAGCGGGACCCCAAGGCACGCATCTGGGCGATTCCGGCGCCGGGCGGCGGCTCGCGCGCCTTTTGCGACCGCATGAACGGCTGGGCCCAGCGCGAAGGCCAGCCCGGCCTCGGCTACATCTTCTGGCGCGAAGGTGAGGCCGGCGCCGGCGTGGAGGCCTCAGGGCCGATTGCCAAGAACCTCGGCCCGGAACGCAGCCAGGCCTTGCAAAAAGAGCTCGGCCTCAAGGTCGGCGACGCGCTGTTCTTCGCCGCCGGCAATCCGGACAAGTTTTACCGGTTCGCCGGCGAGGCCCGCACCATGCTTGGCCGCGAGCTGAAATTGATCGACGAGAACCGCTTCGAGTTCTGCTGGATCGTCGACTTCCCAATGTTTGAGTGGAACGAAGAAGAAAAGAAGATCGACTTTTCCCATAATCCCTTCTCGATGCCGCAGGGCGGACTGGCCGCGCTGGAGGCCGCCAAGTCGAACGAAGACCTACTAAAGATCAAGGCCTATCAGTACGACATCGTTTGCAACGGCGTAGAGCTCAGCTCAGGGGCCATCCGCAATCACCTGCCCGACATTATGTACAAGGCCTTCGCCATCGCCGGCTACGGACCCGAGGTGCTGGAGGCCAAGTTTGGCGGCATGCTGAAAGCGCTGAGCTACGGTGCTCCCCCGCACGGCGGCATCGCGCCCGGCATCGACCGTATTGTCATGCTGCTGGCAGGCGCCAGCAACCTGCGCGACGTCATCATGTTTCCGATGAACCAGCAGGCGCAGGACCTGCTGATGGGGGCGCCGAGCGAGGTGAGCGCCAAGCAATTGCGCGAACTACACATCCGCTTGGCCTTGCCCGACCACAAGCGCTGAGGCGCTTGCCGGCGATAGGTGACAATCGGCTAGTCTAGCCCGAAGACGCGCGACCGCGTCCGGCCAGCAGGCGATCGACCATGGCCAGCGCCGAGCCCAGATAGTTGGCGGGGTCGGTCAGCTGGCGCAGTCGCGCGGCATCGAGATGCGTGGTCACCTTATCCTCGCGCTCGAGTTCGGCCAGCAAAGGCGTACCGTTGGCGAGCGCCGCGCGCGAGGCGTGCGCAATGATGTGGTGGGCCTCCTGCCGGCCGGTGTACTCGGCCAGCGCCATCATCACCGCCTCCGCGACGATGGCGCCTCCCGTCAGCTCGAGGTTGCGCCGCATGCGCTCCGGCTCGACGATCAGCCCCTCCAGCATGGTGCGCGCATGCGCAAGCGCCGCGCCGGTTGCCAGGAAGGCCTCGGGCAAGGCCAGCCATTCGAGGTGCCAGGGGCCGGTCGCCCGCTCATGATCCGCCGCCACCGCATCGAGCATCAGCCCGGCATGCTGGCGCACGATCCGGGCGGCCGCGATAATCAGCTCGCAGGCAATCGGATTGCGCTTTTGCGGCATGGTCGAAGAGGAGCCCCGGCCCTCTTCGAAGGGTTCGAATGCCTCCGCAACCTCGGTCTGCATCATCAGCATGATATCGGTTGCGATCTTGGCCAGGCTGCCGGCGATCAAGGCCAGCAGCGCCACGGCTTCCGCCACATTGTCCCTGCCCACATGCCAGGGCATGGCGGCGCTGCCGAGACCGAGCTCCCCCATCAGAGCATCGTGCACGGCAAGCCCCTTGTCGCCCAGCGAAGCCAGCGTACCCGCCGCGCCGGCGAACTGCCCGACCAATAGGCGCGGCTTGATCTCTTCGAGCCGCCGGCGATGGCGCACAACCGCACTGAGCCACACCGCCGCCTTGTAGCCAAAGGTGATCGGCAGCGCGTGCTGCAGATGCGTGCGGCCGGCCATCACCGTGCCGCGAAAAGTCTTGGCCAGTTCCGTCAGGGCGCCATCGATCGCGGCGAGGTCGCGCTCGACGATCGCCAAGGCCGCCTTGATCTGCAGCACAACAGCGGTATCCATGATGTCTTGCGTGGTCGCACCCCAGTGCAGGTAGCGCCCGGCCGCGCCGCATTGCTTGGCGAGCTGGGCGACCAGGCCGACGATGGGATAGCCGACCAGGTTCGTGGCTTGCCGCAACTGAGAAAGGTCGATGTCTTTGGCGCTGGCCAGACGCTTGATGCTGGCGGCTGCGTCCTGCGGAATGATGCCGAGCCGGGCCTCGACCTGGGCGAGCGCCACCTCAACCTCGACATAGCGCGCCACCGTCGCCGGCTCAGAGAAAATGTCGCGCATGGCAGGCGTGGCGAAGGTGTCGCGGAAAATTGCAGAATCAAAGACCGTCGCAGCCATCGTCAGTCCCGCCCCCATTGGTGCCGTCGCCGTGGCTTGCCTGCAACGCGCCACGCCACACCCCCATCACAAGCGTGGGGAGCCTCGCGCCGAGGCGCGCCCTGCAGCATAGCAACGCGCCCGGCGCAGCCATTATAGAAACGTGCGCGCGCCCCCCCGCGCCTTATTTGATCAAGGTTGGCTTGTTCAGCGGCGGCGGTGGCGGGCTGGCCGCCTTCGCTTGCGGGGCAACGGCCTGCACGATGCGCGGGCCTCCGGGGCGGGCTTGCTCCACCGGCGCCACGGCCACCGGCCGCGGCGCGGCGGCCGCCGGGGTGGGCGCCGCGCCCGGCGCGGCCACAGCCGGCCGTGTCGGCGGCGGCGCGGCCGCGGCCTGGGCGGCGGGCCCCGGGTCGGCGGCCTTCGGCAGGGTCGACGTTTGCGGCTGGTTGGCTTTGCCGGCCGCCGCCTGCGGTTTGGCTTGGACCGCCCGATTGGCCGCGGTTAACCGGTTGATCAGTTCCTCGGCCACGACGCGGAGGGTGGCGCCGGACTCGCCTGGATATTTGGCGACATAGGACCGTTCGACGGGACTGAGCTGGGCCGCTACCTGCAGGGCGCTCGTGCGCGGGACGGGCTGCGAAAAGCAGAGGTTGTCGGGGTTCTCCATCAGCCAGCGCTGATAGTCGGCGTCGACCGAAGAGTAGGCGTCCTTCATGTTGACGATCACGCCCAGGTTGTCGGCAAAGCCCATCTCCGGGTTGAGGCCCTTGAAGCGGCGGAACACCTCCAGGCCGCAGGTGGAGACATAGTCGGGCTTGGTCGGGGAAAGATGAAAGTCTGCCTCCCTGAGCCAAGACTCCGTCAACACCGATAGCCCCGGCGGACAGTCGATAAGGACGATGTCGAACACGCCGCGTACGTGATTTAACAAGGCGCCAATGCTGCTGCGGAGCTTGCCGTGCAGGCTTTCCTTGGACACCTCGCGCTCGAACAAGGTGAGTTGCATATCGCTCGGAACCAGGTAGACCGAGCGCGCCTCGTCCACGTCCGAGACACCCCCCACCACGAAGCGCGGCCAGTCGACGGCGACGTTGTTGAGGACGCTTGCCACCAACAAATCAACGATGGTGAGGCCATCCGACTGCAGCCGATGCAGGTTGGCCGGCGTCAGCAACATGGCGCTAATGCTCGTTTGCGCGTCCGAATCAATGATCAAAACATTCTTGCCGTAGTGCGCCGACAGCGTCTCGGCGAGCGCCAGCACGAGGGTCGATTTGCCGACCCCACCCTTGGTATTCATCACAGCGATTGCGTTACGCATGAAAATCGCCCCCCAATGCGCCGATCCGATCGCCCAGAGCTCGAGCCTACCTCATCTGCCGGGCAAATATGGCATACTCCCGGTCCATGTCGAGGTGGCGTGGCGCCAGCGTCACGCACGGCGCCGGCGGCGGCGCCCGGAAGCTGTCGGTTCGCGGTGGGCCGCCAAGGGGGCGGCGGCTCCGCCCTCGCGGCGGGCCTCCTGCGGCGGCGGCCGTTCGCGGGCCCAATAGTGATAGTCCGCGTTGGGCCGCAGGTCGACGGCGGCCGCCAGGCGGTTTGACATGTTGTAGAAGGCGGCCACCGCCGCGATGTCCCAGATATCGCGATCGCTGAAGCCCGCCTCGCGCAGCCTTTGGCGATCCTGAGCCTCGATCTTGTCGGGCGCCTCCGTTAGCCGGACGGCGAAGTCCAGCATGGCTTTTTGGCGCGAAGGGAGATTGGCGGCTCGGTAATTCTGCGCGATTTGCTCGCCCACAATCGGGTCGTTGGCGCGTTGGCGCACGGCGGCCCCGTGCGAGGCGAGGCAGTAGTGGCAATGATTGACGGCACTGACGGCGACGGCGATCATCTCGCGCTCGAGCTTGGAGAGACCGCTGTCGCCCAGCATCAAGTCGTCGGCCATCAGCACGAAGGCCTTGAGCTTGGCGTTGTCGAAGGCGTAAGCCTGCAACACGTTGGGCACGAAGCCCAGCTTCTCGCGGCACTTCTCGAAGTAGGCGGCAAGCTCGGGCTCGAGTTCGGCCGCGGGCTCAAGATTGAGCGCCATCTTCTCTTCTCTCGCCGGCATCGCTTGCGTCCTGGAGGCTGCGTTCTTTTAGGGCACCCGCGTAGGGCATCCGCGTGCGCCAGCCCGGCGCCAGGCTAGGCCGCCGACGATTGTGAACGAATGATCATGCCGATTGTCAATCCCCAGCCAGCGGTCCACACTTCTTTCGACCCGGAAATCGAGGTTGGGATTTCGCCCCATGTCGTTGCAAGCGGTCGCGGGCAAAGGTGGCGCCTTGCGGCAGATCCTGAGGCTCTTGGGCCCCGATCCCTTGGCGGCGGCCTTTGCACCTTTGCTGCTCGGGCACCACGGCGCTGACGGCTTGGAGCCGCCACGTCTAGCCGAGCTCACGCGGCAAGCCCTCGACTTCATCGCCAGCAAGCCGCGGGCCCAGCCCAAGGTGCGCCTGCGCACCCTGTCCCCGGGCGATGCGGACGGGCCGATCTCGGTGCTCGAGATCAGCAACGATGACATGCCCTTCCTGGTCGACTCGATCCTTGGCGAGTTGCAGGCGCGCGGGCTTGGCGTTTCTGCTCTTTTGCACCCCATCTTCAAGACCGACCGCGACGGCGCCGGTCACCTGCGCCAAATCATAGGCCCGGGTGATGAGAATTGGAATGACGGGCATCAGGAAAGCTATGTCGCCGTTCTCCTCAAGGCCATGCCGGCCGGCGTCAGCGAGGAGGTGGTGGCGGCGATCTCGGCGATCTTGGGCGAAGTGAGGGTCGCGGTCGGCGACTGGGGCAAGATGCGGCAGCGCCTGGAGGCCGCGATCGCCGAGTTCGACCGGGTCCGCCCGCCCGTTGCCGCGGATTTGCGCGCCGAAGCGCTGGCCTTTCTCAATTGGCTCGCCAAGGACAACTTCACCTTCCTCGGCATGCGCGAATTCGAGCTCACCGGCGACCCCGAAAGCGGCGATCTTCTCCCCCGCCAAGGCAGCGGGCTTGGCGTGTTGCGCAACCCCGCGGTCGAGGTGTTGCGGCGCGGCAGCGAGCTCGTCGCCATGACGCCCGAGATCCGCCGCTTCTACTTCGCCCCCGCACCGCTGATCATCACCAAGGCCAATGTCGTGAGCCGGGTGCACCGGCGCGCATACATGGACTATATCGGCATCAAGACCTACCACGGCGATGGCACGCTCAGGGGCGAGCTGCGCGTGGTCGGCCTCTTCACCTCGCAGGCCTACGTGCGCCTCCCAAGCGAGATTCCATTCCTGCGGCTAAAGGTGGCGCAGGTATTGGCGGCGTCGGGCTACCCCCCGGCCAGCCATGCCGGCAAGGCGCTGACCAACATCCTCAATACCTTCCCGCGCGATGAGCTGTTCCAGATCGGCGTCGAGCGGCTGCGGCAGTGGAGCGAGGGCATCCTCGATCTCGAAACGCGGCCGCGCGTCGCCGTCTTTGCCCGCGTCGATCGCTTCGATCGCTTCGTGTCACTCATCATCTATGTTCCCCGCGACCGCTACAATACCGGCGCGCGCGAGCGGATCGGCGCCTTGCTGGCGGCGGCCTACCACGGTCGCGTATCCGCCTTTTATCCCTACTTTCCCGAAGGCCCGCTGGTGCGCGTGCAATTCATTATCGGCCGTCACCGGGGCACAACCCCCAAGGTCGAGCCCGCCTGGCTCGAGGCCGAGATCGCCGAGATTATCCGCACCTGGCAGGACCGGCTGGCGCAGGCCATCGCCACGCTCGGGCCAAGCGGCGAGGCGCTGATTGCCAAATACGGCAGCGCCTTCCCGGTGGGCTATGCGGAGGGTTTTCCGCCGCAGCGCGCGCTCAAGGATATCGAGCGCATCGAGCGGCTGGGGCCGGAGCGGCCGATCGCCGTCGACTTCTATCGCCCGGCGGATGCGCCCGCCGACCGCCTGCACGCCGCGGTCTATCGTTTTGGCGAGCCCATCGCGCTCTCGGAGCGCGTGCCGGTGCTGGAGAACCTGGGCTTTCGCGCCATCGACGAACGCTCCTATCACCTCAAGCCGCGATTTGCCGATCAGGTGGTCGACGTCACCCTGCACGACATGGTGTTGGAACGCGCGGACGGCGGGCCGATCGAATTGGCGGGCCACGACAGTCGGCTCGAGGGCTGCTTTCTCGCCGTCTTCCGCGGCGAAGCCGACAACGACGGCTTCAACCGCCTGATCTTGTCGGCAGGGGCGGACTGGCGCGAGGTCGCCGCCATCCGCGCCTACTGCGCCTACCTGCGCCAGCTCGAGTTGCCCTTCGGGCTGCGCTATCTTGCCGATACCTTGCACCGGCACGCCGGCCTGACGCGCGATCTCATCGAGCTGTTCCATCTGCGTTTCGATCCGGGCCGGGCCCTCACCCCAGGTGAGCGCCAGGCGGCGGCGGAGCCGATCCGGCAGCGCATCGAGGGCGCGCTGGCCAAGGTGCCAAGCCTCGATGAGGATCGCATCCTGCGCCAGGTCTTCAACCTGGTCGCCGCCACGGTCCGCACCAACTTCTATCAGGCGGACGCCAGTGGCCGGCGTTCCGAGGTGATCAGCTTCAAATTTGACAGCAAGCTGGTGGAGGCGGCGCCGCATCCGCGCCCGTTCCGGGAAATCTGGGTGTACTGCCCACGCGCGGAAGGCGTGCATTTGCGCTTTGCCCCTATCGCGCGGGGCGGCATCCGCTGGTCGGATCGCGCCCAGGACTTCCGCACCGAGATCCTGGGGCTGGTGCGGGCGCAACGCGTCAAGAACGCGGTGATCGTTCCCTCCGGAGCCAAGGGCGGCTTTCTGCCCAAGCAGCTGCCGCGCAACGCCAGCCGCGACGACGTGCAAAGGGAGGGTATTGCCGCCTATCGGCTGTTCATCTCGGCGCTGCTCGATATCACCGATAATCTGAAGGACGGCAAAATCGTGCCGCCGCGCCTGCTCGTGCGCCACGATGACGACGACGCTTATCTGGTGGTCGCCGCCGACAAGGGCACGGCGACCTTCTCCGACCTCGCCAACGAGATTTCCGCCGCCCACGACTTCTGGCTGGGTGACGCCTTCGCCTCGGGCGGCTCGCAGGGCTACGACCACAAAGGCATGGCGATCACGGCGCGGGGCGCCTGGGAGTGCGTCGAGCGCCACTTCCGTGAGATGGACTTCGATATTAAGCGTCAGCCGTTCCGGGTGATCGGCGTCGGCGATATGTCGGGCGATGTTTTCGGCAACGGCATGCTGCTCTCCCCGGCGATCCGGCTTGTGGCAGCCTTTGATCACCGCGATATCTTCATCGATCCGGATCCCGATCCGGCGCTCGGCTTCGGCGAACGCAAGCGCCTTTTCGCGCTGCCGCGCTCGAGCTGGCAGGACTATGACCGCAGCAAGATTTCCAGGGGTGGTGGCGTCTTTGCCCGTGCCGCCAAATCGATCCCGATCAGCCTCGAGATAGCTGCCGTGCTGGGCGTGGGGGCCGCCACGCTGACCCCCAACGAACTGATGCACGCCCTTCTTAAGAGCAAGGCCGATCTCCTTTGGTTCGGCGGCATCGGCACCTATGTGCGCGCCACGGGCGAGTCCGATCAAGAGGTCGGCGATCGCGCCAATGACGCAATTCGTGTCAGCGCCGCCGAACTCGGCGTCAAGGTCGTGGGCGAGGGAGCCAACCTCGGCATGACCCAGCGCGCCCGCATCGAGTTCGCCCAGCGCGGTGGCCGTCTGAATACGGATTTCATCGACAATTCGGCGGGGGTGAACACCTCAGACCAGGAAGTGAACATCAAGATCGCTTTGGGGCCGGCCAGCCGAGCGGGCAAGCTGTCGGCCGACGCGCGCAGCCTTTTGCTGGCCGCCATGACCGATGACGTGGCGGCGGGCTCGCTCGCCAACACCTACCAGCAGTCCCTGGCATTGAGCCTGGCGGAACGCAGTTGCGGCCGCGAGCTTCCCGACTATGCCCTTTTGCTGCATGCCCTCGAAGAGCGCGGCCTGTTCGAGCGACGGCTCGAAGCCTTGCCTTCCGACAAGGAGCTGGAGGAGCGCGGCCGCGCTGGTCGCGGGCTCACCCGCCCGGAGCTGGCCGTACTTTTGAGCTACGCCAAGATCGCGCTCGAGCGCGACCTGATCGCCAGCACGGTGCCGGACGAACCGCTGCTGGCGGCCTGGCTCGACGCCTATTTTCCAAGCGAGCTGCGCCGGCGCTTTCCCGATGGCATTGCCGGCCATAGCCTGCGCCGCGAAATCATCGCCACCAGCCTCACCAACGCCGTCCTCAATCGCGGCGGCCCGGCGATGGCCGTGCGGCTGGCCGACGAAACGCGGCGCACGACCGCCGATGTGGCGTTGGCCTTTTTGGCCGTGCGCGAGGTGTTCGAGCTGCCGGCCCTTTGGCAGCGGATCGATGTGCTCGACGGCAAGCTTGGCGGTTCCACACAGCTTGGCCTCTATCAGCGGACGCGCGAGCTGGTGAACGCGCAGACGCTCTTTTTGCTGCGCTACGGCAGCGCTGGCAGCAGTCTCAGCGACACCATCGCGCTCAACAAGGCGACGCTCGCCGCCCTCAAGCCGCTGCTGGCCTCGCTGCTGCCCTCGCGCCTGGCCACGGGGCTGGCCGAGCAAGCCCGCCGGCTCGTCGTCGAACGCGTGCCGGAGGATCTCGCCGCCGACCTCGCCGCCCTCGATGTGCTTGAGCTGGCCCTGGCCATCACCGAGGTCGCGCACGCCAGCAACAGCCCGGTGCCGGAGGCGGCCGGCATTTTCCTGGCGCTCGGCGACCGCCTGCACATCGCCGACCTGACGGCCAAAGCCGGCAAGATCCTCACGCCCGACTACTACGATCGGCTCGCCGTCGCTCAGGCGCTCAATCAATTGGGCAAATCGCAGGCCGACCTGGCCCGGGCGGCGATCGGCGCCCAAGACGCGGCGGGGATCGAGGCTTGGCTCGCGCAGCAGGGACCGAGACTGGCGCGCGTGATTGCCACCCTGGAGCAGATTAGCAACGAGGAGACGCTCACCTTATCGCGGCTCCTGGTCGCCGCCGGGCAGCTACAAGACGTGGCCGGTGCCGCTAGTGCGGCCGCTCCTTCAGCATCAGCCAGGCCGGCCCGAACAGGGGGTCGTGCCAAATCCGCCGCCAGCGAAAACCGGCCCGCTCGTAAGCGCGCACCATCATCTCCTGTCTGATGGAGACCAGGCCCGAGCAGGCAATGGCGAGTGTGGTGGCAAAAACCTCCGCCGCAAGCAGCGCCGGAATGGCGGCGAGAACGGCGGGTCGCGACGGGGCGATCCAGAACTGGGTCTGCCAGGTGCCCGGCGCCAGTTCCGGCGGCTGTGCACCGGCGCGCACGGCGGCTTCCATGGCCTGCGCGTAGCCGATCGGTCGCGCCGCACAGGTAACGATGCGGGTGAGCGCCGTCTCGCTCATGCGCGCCAGTGTGATCTCGGCCTCCGCGCTGGCCCGGTTGCCCGAGCAGGCCTGCGTCGCCGGATCCCTCAGCCATCGGCGCAGCAAGAAGCCGTCTTCGCCCGTCGCCGGGCGCAGCCGAATGGCCAATGGCGTGTGCCCGTCAGCCATGCCCGCTCAATGCCGGAAATGGCGTACGCCCGAAAACACCATCGCCAAGCCGTGCGCGTCCGCGGCCGCGATCACCTCCTTGTCGCGCATGGACCCACCCGGCTGGATCACCGCCGTCACCTTCGCCTCGGCGGCCACCAGCAGGCCGTCGGGGAACGGAAAGAAGGCGTCCGACGCCACCACCGAGCCCTTGGCCAGCGGCTCGCTCAGGCCGGCCGCCTTGGCCGCCTCCAGCGACTTCCAAGCCGCAAGACGGGCGCTGTCGAGCCTGCTCATTTGCCCGGCGCCGATGCCCACCGTGGCGCCGTCCTTGGCGTAAACGATGGCATTGGATTTGACGTGCTTGGCCACCTTGAAAGCGAACTTCAAATCCGCGAGTTCTTGAACCGTTGGCTGGCGCTTGCTCACGACCTTGAGTTCGAGGTCGTCGACCATGGCGCCGTCGCGCGACTGCACCAGGAAGCCGCCCGACAGCGAGCGGAAGCTTAACTCCTGGCGGCGCGGATCGGGCAGGGCGCCGGTGGTGAGCAAGCGCAGGTTTTTTTTGCTGGCAAAGATCGCCTTTGCTTCCGCGCTCGCCTGCGGCGCGATCACCACCTCGGTAAAGATGCTGGTGATCTCGGCTGCGGTCGCCGCATCAATGGCACCGTTCAGCGCGATGATGCCACCGAAGGCGCTGACGGGATCGCAAAAGAGCGCCTTGCGATAGGCCTCGATCAGCGAGCCGCCGGTCGCAACACCACAGGGGTTGGCGTGCTTGACAATGGCGACGGCGGCTGTCGTAGCGTCGAATTCGGCCACCAGTTCAAAGGCGGCGTCCGTGTCGGCGAGATTGTTGTAGGAAAGCTCCTTGCCCTGGTGCTGCACGATGGTGGCTACGCCCGGGCGCCGAGCCGCCGTGGTATAGAAGGCGGCGCGCTGATGCGGGTTCTCGCCATAGCGCAGCTCCTGGGCAAGCTTGCCGCCGAACGCACGCCAGGCCGGGGCCGGCTCGCCCAAGACGTCGGCGAACCAGGCGCTGATCGCCGCGTCGTAGGCGGCGGTCCGCGCATAGGCCTTGGCGGCCAGCGCCTGGCGCAGCTGCGGACTGGTTGCGCCACCCTGGGCCCCCATTTCTTGCAACACCCGCGCGTAGTCCGCCGGATCGACGATCACGGTCACGGCCGCATGGTTCTTGGCGGCCGCCCGGATCATCGCCGGTCCGCCGATATCGATATTTTCGATCGAGGTCTCGAATGGCGCGCCCGCAGCCACGGTCGCCTCAAAGGGGTAGAGGTTGACGACTAAAAGATCGATCGGCGCGATGCCATGCCTCTCGGCCGCGGCCTGATGCGCGGCATCGCCGCGCACGGCGAGCAGACCGCCGTGAACCTTGGGATGCAACGTCTTCAGGCGACCATCCATCACCTCCGGGAAGCCCGTATGCTCGGCGATGTCCTTGACGGGAATGGCCGCAGCCTTGAGCGCGCTGGCGGTACCGCCGGTGGAGAGGAGTTCCACGCCGAAAGCGGCAAGCCCGCGGGCAAAATCGAGGAGACCGCTTTTGTCGGAAACCGAAAGCAACGCCCGCCCGATCCTCGTGGCCGCTGTTGTCATAAGTCGTCGTTTCCCATTGCGCTTGGGGACGTTGGCCCAGTGCGGCCACGCCGCGACGGGGGGCGCTTAGCATGGAACCGGCATCGGCAATAGGGCGCGCTCATGCTTGCGGGTCTGGCTGCGCTTCCGGTTGGTCCGGCCCGCGCTGGTCGGGACCGGCGCTGGCCGGGCCGTCCGGGGTTGCGGGGACTGCCGTTGTCGCCAGCGCCAGCCGCTCGGCCAGCGATCGCGCCACCGCGGTCGCTTCCGGTGCTGCGTATTGGGGCTGGCAGTCCGGCGGCATGCGCTCGACCCGCCAGCTGACCGTGGCCTCGCCATGGCAGGCGGCCCGCAGCACGAGTTGTTGTGCCGGCAGCGGACCCAAGGCGCCGGCGCTATGCACGCTGGTCTCGATCGTGAGCTGGGCGCCCTGCGCCGACAGGCGCCAGTGCGCCCCCGACTTGAGCACGAGGTCGGCCGTATCGGGCTCCCGGCCAGGCCAAACTTCGACGTCGGGATGGACATGGAAATGCACGGCGAAGGGAACATCCCAGGCGAACCGCAAGACGCCTTTGGCCGGGAGCAGAGCCTCGCTGCCGCTCAGCATTGTGCCATCGGCAGCAAGCCTAAGGCTGCGCGCGTGCACGAGCCCCCAGCGACCGACATAGCCATCGTGCGAGGCCTCCAGCTCCAGGGCGCCGGCTTGCTCGGCAATACGCGCGCTGACGTGATCGGGATGCTCAATCGCCAGCGCCCCGCGCAGGAAGCCGCGCCGGCTCAACTTGGAGGAGGACTGCTCCTTGAGGCAGAGCGTGTTGTGGCTCGCCGTCGCCCGCGCCGGTGCCCGCCGGCCTGGGTCGGAGGCTGCCGGAGCCCCATTGTTGACGAACAGCGGCTCACCCCCCACGCTCGCTTCGAACGACAGGCAGCCGGCGTGCGCGCTGTGGGCGAAGCTCAGCGGCGGCGGGGGGCCGACATCGACCACCACGATGCTGGGGCCGCGCTGGAGGCGCGCGTATCGCGACTGCGGGGCCAGCGGCGGCAAGGCCGTCTGGTTTTTGTCATAGGCCATCACGGTGGCCAGCGCGTCCCGATCGGTTGGCCCGACGCCGTTGAAGCGCGCCAGGCTGCCGTCGCCCAAGCGCAAATGCCGCAGCATCGGCACCATGGCCGCGAGCGCGCGCACCAAGGCGCTCGCAGGCGTGAGGCCGCGAACCAGGAAGCACTGCCGCACCGGGAGCAAATCAAGCACCAGCTCGACCGAGGTCTGTGGATTGCGACCGATGTGGCCGCCGTCGGCGAAAATCTGGCGGTCGATTTCCGCAGCCAGCAGTTTCTGCGAACGCTTGAGCCGCCGTTCGCGTCCGGCCAGGCACAGATCGGTGAGCACCAATCCGATCAGGGCCAGCAGCCGACCGTAGCCCTCCGGCGCGTTTTGCCAGGCCGCCGACAGGTAGTTGGCTTGCCGCTCAAGGCTGCGCAGCACGGCCGCATAGAACCTGGGATCCGCTCCGTCGAGCAGCAATTGGGAATGCGACAGCCAAGACATTAAGCGCCGGCCCGTTGTCTCGGGTGCCCAGGCGAAACGTTTGTCGCGGCTAGCCTCGGCCAACCAGTCCTTGAGCAAGCGGCGGGCCAGGCCCTCGGTATCCTCTGCGCGGACGGCATCGAGGTGGCGCAACCAGCCGAAGCCATGCAGCTCGCGCGCCCATTCCTCGCTCACGACGGCATGCGCAAAGGGCGAGCGTCCCGCCAAATCGGCGATCTCGCCGGCGAGGCCGAAATTGCCGAACCTCAACTCATCGACAAAGCTGGGATCGGGCACGCGCAAGTCCGGCGGCGCCATCAGCAGTTCGTCGGTCGCGGCGCGGGCGCGCAGCTGCGATCGGCGCACGTAGGCCAGCATCTGCACGCGCGCGCGATCGACCAACAGCAGCGTGCGCTCGACCTTCTCGCGCGCGGCCAAACTGGCGCCCAACCGCGACCACGCCGACGGCTCCGACGCTGCCGCCGGTTCCGGGGAAGAGTTCTGCATATGGCTCCCGTTAGCCCGGTCGCTCACGCGAGGCAAGGCCGCGGCCCGCAAAGCCTGTGGGTGACCGCAAGAGCTCAGAGGAGCCGCCGCAGGCGCGCCACATAGAAGCCATCCATGCCCCCGGCGGGGCTTGCCTGCGGCCCATGGCAGGGCAGCGTGCGCAGCTCGCCCGCCGGCGTGATTGCGCCGGCATCGCCGCCAACTTCCTCGGCGAGGACGGGCACGCGCCGAAAGCCGCCATGCGCCGCGAGAAATGCCGCAATCTGCTGGGCGCCTTCCTCCGGCTCGAGCGAGCAGGTGCTGTAGAGCAAGAGCCCGTTCGGCTTGACGAGGCTCGCCGCGTTGGCCAACAGGCGCCCCTGCAGCTCGGCCATGTGGCCGACGTCTTCGGCGGCTTTCAGGCGCAAAATATCGGGATGTCGGCGGATGGTTCCCGTCGCCGTGCACGGCGCATCGAGGATGACGACGTCGAAGCCGGTGCCGGGCGCCCAGGTTGCGACATCGGCGGCAACCAGGCTGGCGGTGAGCTTAAGGCGGTCGAGGTTGGCCTTCGTTCGCTCAAGCCGGGTAGGGGAAATATCGACGGCGGTGACGGCGGCTCCGCGCGCGGCAAGGGCCGCCGTCTTGCCCCCCGGAGCGGCGCACAGGTCGGCCACGATGCGTCCCGCCACGTCGCCAGCCAGCCGACCGACGAGGGCGGCGGCGGCGTCCTGCACCCACCAGGCGCCCTCGCCATAACCCGACAAGTCTTCGATGCGCCCGTGCGATTTGAGCCGGATGCCGCCCGTCGGCAGCACGAAACCACCCAGCCGCTCCGCCCAGGCGTTGGCATCCTCGGCGGGCTTCAGGCTGAGGTCGAGGGCGGCTTCCTTAAGGCTAGCCTCCGCGATGCGGCGCGCCGTGGCGACCCCATAGGCCTGGGTCCAGCGTTGCCAAAGCCAGGCGGGAATATTGAGCCGCACGGCATCTTGCGCGGCGATGAGGGCCGCACCACGCTCGCTCACGCGGCGTAACACGGCATTGCTGAGCTTGGCAAAGCGGTGCGCGCCGCGATCGCGCCGCACCAGTTCGACGGAGAGGTCGACGACGGCATGCGCGGGCAACTCGAGGCAGAGAAGCTGGGCTGCGGCACACAACAAGATGGGCCAAAGCTGACCCTTGTCGGGGGGAAGCGGTCGTTCGATGAAGGCGTTGAGCACATGCTCCAGCTCACCGTGCCGGCGCAGGACGGTGGCTGCCACCATGCGCGCCAAGGCGCGATCGCGGGGGTGCAACAGCGAAAGATCCGGTTGCCGCGACAGATCGGCCAGCACCTGCTCGAGCGTGCGCCTTTGCCCCAGCACGCCCGCAACGAGGTTGACGGCCAGGCGGCGCGCCGCCAGGCCTTCCGGCGTGCCGAGCCTGCGGGCGGGCTTGCCTGACAGGGATGCTTTGGGGTGGGGCCTTCGCGGCGGCAAAACCGTCTAGCCCCACGTCAACCCCAGGGGCCCCCACGCCTGGCTGGCGACGCCCCGCCCCAGGAACCGGGTCCCGGCTGCGCACCGCGCGCGGGGAGGCTCGTGGCCCCCATCTCCTCGGCCAGGCGCTCCAGCTCGGCGATCCGGTTGGCGGTGTTGGGATGGGTGGAGAAAAGGTTGTCCATACCCTCGCCAGTCAGGGGATTGATGATGAAAAGGTGCGCCGTTGCCGGCGCCGCTTCCGCCGGCTCGTTGCGGATGCCCTGGGCATAGTGCTCGATCTTGTGTAGCGCCGATGCCAAGGACAGCGGCGCGCCGCAGATCATCGCACCGAGCCGATCGGCCTGATACTCGCGGGAGCGGCTGATCGCCATTTGCACGAGCATGGCGGCAATGGGGGCGAGGATGATGGCAACCAGCGTGCCGAGCCAGCCGACGCTGTTGTTTTCGCGGTGGCCGCCGAACAGGGCGCCGAACTGGAGATACTGCGCCAGCATGGAAACGGCGCCGCCGATGCTGGCCGCGACGGCCATGGTCAGCGTGTCGTAGTTTTTGACGTGCGCGAGCTCATGGGCCATCACGCCCGCGACTTCGTCGGCCGACAGCATCTCGATCAGACCGGTGGAGGCACAGACCGCGGCATTGGCCGGGTTGCGGCCGGTGGCGAAGGCGTTGGGTTGTGGATTGTGCATGATGTACACGCGCGGCATCGGCAGCTCAGCCTTGCGGGCAAGCTCGGCAACGATGGCGTAATACTCACCCCCGGAGCTGGCATCGACCTCTTCGGCGCCGTAGAGGCGCAACACCATCTTGTCGGATTGCCACAGGCTGAAGGCGTTCATGCCGAGGGCCATGACGAACGCAATGACCATGCCGGTGGCACCACCCAATAGGGCACCCATGGCGACAAAGATGCCCGTCAAGGCCGCCAGCAGCAGGCCGGTCTTGGCGAAGTTCAGGGGCATGGAAGGCTCACCTCGTCAGGTTGGTTGCGACGTTGGCTCGGCAGATCGCCCAAGCCGAACCCCAGTGGGCGTGTTAATATGGTGTGCCGGAAGGGTCTGGGCCAGATCTGGGCCAGATCTGGGCCAATTCTGGGCCGGCGGCAAGCCGGGTCCAAAGCCAAAGATATGCAAAGAAAAAATATCCAAAGACCAGCTCCCCCCTTCCAGAGACCCGTAAGCCCTGTTTAGGGGCGGGCGTCGGCCTACCCGCCGAGCAGGTTTGTAAGATGCGCCAAGACCATGACCGTCCGAGCGAAGCCGCGCCTAAGCGTTTGACGCCACAAGCGCAGCGTGCCCTTGCCGAAGCCCAGGAGCGCCGGCGCAAAGCGAGCGAACGGGCCACTGTGGCGCCAGAGGTCAAGGAGATCGGAGGCCAACCGGGACCCGACCCGACCCGCTACGGCGATTGGGAAAAAAACGGCATCGCCACGGACTTTTAGGGGCTGGGGGCGCTTCACGCGGGTGCAACGAAACACGTTGAGCGCGGGCAGGATTTATTTCCTTGCGACCCGCGCGCGAGCTGGCGCGCTGATCTGAGCCCGGATGGCCAACCCGGGATGGCCAACCCGGGATGGCTAGCCCGGGATGGCTTGGCCGTAATGAGGTCGACCTTTATAGAAGACGGCCATGCCGACCTCGCCGCCGCCCAATAAGCGCCGCCGCTTTCCCCTGTTCTCGCTGGTCCTCGTCCTTTTGCTCGCGATAGGAACTGCGGTCTTGTTCCGACAGGGGCTGGTCCCTGCCGCGCTCAATCCCCTGCCAGCGCTCGATCTTAGTCAGGCGGACGCGTGGTTCGTCGATTGGCGCCTGGCCGCCCTAAAGCACGACCCGCAGCTGTGCCGCCGGATTCTGGCGCAACCGCAGATCAGCGCCGAGCCGATCGCCGACAATCCGCCAAAGCAGGGCTGCGGTTGGACCAATGGGGTGCGCCTGACCTCGGCCGGCGGCGTGCATGCCGCTTTCGACAAGGCCAGCTGTGAAGCGGCCGCCGCACTGGCCCTTTGGCTCACCCACGACGTGCAAACCATCGCGCAGGAGATCTTTGGCCAGCGCGTCGTCTCGATCCAATCCTTCGGCTCCTACGCTTGCCGCAACATTGTCGGCAATCCCTTCTGGAAAGACATCCGCAGCGAGCATGCGACCGCCAACGCGCTCGATATCAGCGGCTTCACCTTGGCGGGTGGGCGGCAGATCGGTGTCCTCCAGCATTGGAAGGGGACGGGGGCGGAGGCCCGCTTCCTGCGGGCGGTGCACGCGCGCGCCTGTCGCTATTTCCACGTGGTGCTGGGGCCCGACTACAACGCCGCCCACAACAATCACTTCCATCTCGACCGTGGTTTGTTCTGGCGCTGCACCTGAGGCGCCAGGAGCCTTAGGGCCGGGGCACTAGGCGCCGGCCAAAATGGCGCGCGCAAAGCCCGTAGGCCTCGGCGCTGTCGACATCGCCGAGCCGAGGCAGGAAGGCAATGGCGCGACCGGACAAATTTGCCAACGTATCGCTCAGGGCATGCGGGCCCGACCAGCGCACGCCCGCGAACGGCCGCAGCAGGTGCGGGCGCCGGCGCAGACCGATCAGCCAATAGCCGCCGTCGAGCGCCGGGCCGAACACGGCGTCGCCTCCCCCCAGCAGGCGAAATGCCGTGGCGATGTGGGCGGCGGCAAGGCTTGGAATATCGGTGCCGACGATGATCAGGGGTCCTGGCGCGTGCGCCGCAAACAGGCGCTGCATGCGCTGGCCGAGGTCGCCAGGGCCCTGGCCGCAGGTCGCAATCTTCGCCGGCCAGATCGGACTTTTTGCGCAACTGTCAGGGCTGACGGCCAGGATCGTTTGCCAGCGGGGATCCTGGCCCAGGCGCACGAGCAGCGCGGCGGTGGCCTGGCGCGCGAAGCGCGTGGCCTGGGCGACACCGATCTCGGCGGCGAGCCGCGTCTTAGCCGCCCCCGCGATCGGCGCCTTGGCCATGATCACCAGCCGGCAACGAAAAGGCGCCGCCCGACGCGCCGGCGCCTGTTGCTGCGCGGGGCGAGGGCGGCGCCGGTTCACGGCCCTGCCCATGTTAGGGGCGCCCACAGGCGTGCGCGCCCATGTCATGTCAGGCTCCAACTGCCAGGAGCGCAGGCTCCCTCCCCTAGGCCTTGACCGGGACGAAGGCGTAGCCCTTGCCGTCCTTTTTGATAGTGCCGGCGCCCGGGAAGCCGAAGTGATAGCCGGTCACGGTGATCTTGTCGGCCACCACGCGGTCGAACATCTTGCGCCGGTTGGCTTCAGCCGTCGCCGCGTCGACGTCAAACACCAAGTGCCAGCCTGGATTTTTCAGGTTGAGGGCGGGGATGTTGGTGACATCGCCAAGCACGATCAGCTGCTTGCGGCCAGAACTGAGCTGGTAGCTGCTGTGACCGGGCGTGTGACCGTTGCTGGCGATGGGGCGGACGCCCGGGGCGATCTCCTTGTCGCCCTCGAACTGCTTGATGTTTTTCCAACCCGGAAACACCGCTTGGATCCGCTTAGCCGCCCCCGCCGTGGTCGACGGATCGGTCCAGTACTTGTACTCGCTGGCCGGAACCAAGATTTCGGCATTGGGAAAGTTCGGCGCGTTGGTGTCTTTCGCCATCAGCCCGCTGATGTGATCGCCGTGGAAGTGGGTGACGACGATGGTCGTGACCTTGTCGGGATCGATGCCGGCGGCTTTCATATTCTTGGCCGCAACCAAGCCCGCTTTCGGCGAAACCTGGCCGCCGGTGCCCGCGTCGAACAGGACGAGCTTACCCTTGGTCTTTACTGCGGTGACCGTAAAGGGAATGGGCACGAACTCGTCGGTCAAGCCGCCGGCCTTGAGCGCGGCCTTGACCTCGTCGAGGGAGGCGTTTTTCACAAAGTTCGGATCGTGGGCCTTTTCCCAAAGCCCGTCGTACATCTGAATGACTTCGATGTCGCCGACCTTGAATTTGACGACGCCCTTGTCCATCAGTTTGGGATCGGGCTTCTGCGCAAAGGCGGGACTGAGAAACTCGAGCGGACCGTCGAGGCCGAACACGGCCCCCGCCGTCGCCGCCGAGATCACGAACGCGCGGCGTGAAATACTTTGCATGGCATTCTCCCTAGCCGTTTAGCCCACTCACACCTGTGGACGATCCGCCGGCCCCGGACATTCCAACTCACGGACATTTGATGGTACGGCGCAACCTGCCCGATCAGCCGTAGATCCGGTGAATCGTGGCTATGGGCACGTGCAGGAGATAAAGCGTCACGCACAACAGGTTGCGTGCGGAGCGCCGCCAATAGCCCTCGCGCTGGAAGCGCTCGGCGCTGGTGACCGCGCGTGCGCGCAGCATGGTGATGCGTCGCCGTCCCAGCCGGCGCACGAGATCGACGTCCTCCATCAAGAGCAAGGGTCGGTAGCCGCCGAGCGCCTGGTAGAGGCGTTTGGGCACCAACAGCCCCTGATCGCCGTAGGGCAAGCGCAGCATGGCGCAGCGCATCGCGACCAGGCGCTCCAGCAGCCGCGGCCTCGCCCCTTGATCATCCAAGGCAAATCGAAATGCCGCCGCGCCGAGCGGGCGCTCCTCGGCGTCGATGCGTGTGACGAAGGCGATGGCCTCGCGTTCCCAGCCGTCCTCCAGGGCGGTATCGGCGTGCAGGAACAAGAGCCAGGGAAAGCGCGCCGCCTTGGCGCCCGCGGCTAGCTGGCTGCCGCGACCGCGCGCGCTCACGATCAGGCGGGCGCCGGTTTGATCGGCGATCGCCGCCGTGCCGTCGCTCGAGCCGCCATCGACGATGATGACCTCGCGCACCAGGCCATCGACGGCAGCCGTCACCAGGCTGGCGAGCGTCGCGGGCAGGCCCGCTTGGCTGTTGAGGGTGGGAACGACAACGGAAATCATCTGAAATCCCGGGCCTTGGCGTGCGTCCTCATATCCCCCTCATATCGCTCTCATGTCGCTCTCATGTCGCTCTCATATTTCCTGGGCGCCGGTCTCAAAGCCTTTGACGGTGGTTTTGTTCTTTTTTTGTTCCGTGCTGTGCGCTAGGGTCGTCGCCATGGCCAAGCCCAAACAAGAGCGCCCCGTGGCAAGCCAGCGCAGGCCGGCCGACCCCGGTGGGCCCGACGCCGTGGCAGGGGCCGACGCCAGGACGGCAGCGTTTGGGGCGGCGCCCCTCGTTGACGCTGAGCGTCGGCGCGGGCGAGGTGCGCGCTCCAACCGCGTCGGCCGCTTCGAGCCACAAGCGCGGGAGAGCTTCGACGATGGTTGGGAAGGCCTCGGCGAGCTTGCGCCCTTCAAGACCGAGGTTTATCGCGAGACGGCCAAGAGCATCATCGCCAGCAACGACAGTCCCGACATCAGCTTTGACCGGTCGATCAACCCCTATCGGGGCTGTGAACACGGCTGCATCTACTGCTATGCCCGGCCAACGCACTGCTACCTTGGCCACTCCGCCGGCCTCGACTTCGAAACCAAGCTCTACGCCAAGGTCAACGGCGCCACCTTGCTCGAACAGGAACTGGCGCACGCCCGCTACCTGCCGAAAGTCATCGCGCTCGGAGCCGTCACCGACCCCTATCAGCCGATCGAGCGCGAGCATTGCATCACGCGTTCCCTGCTTGAGGTGCTCGATCGCGCCAGCCACCCGGTCGGTATCGTCACCAAATCGGCGCTGGTGTTGCGCGACATCGATGTCCTCGCGCGTCTGGCCAAGCGCGATCTCGTCAAGGTGGCGATCTCCGTGACCACGCTCGAGCGCCAAATCGCCCGCAAGATGGAGCCGAGGGCCGCCACCCCGGCCAAGCGCATCGAAGCCATCGCCGGGCTCGCGGCCGCCGGCGTGCCGGTCGCGGTGATGGTCGCCCCGATCATTCCCGCCCTTAACGACAGCGAGATCGAACCCATTCTGGCTGCCGCCCAGCGCGCCGGTGCCTCCGAGGCGGGCTACGTGCTGCTGCGCTTGCCGCTCGAGCTCAAAACCCTTTTTCGTGAGTGGCTCGCGAGCGAGTTTCCCGAGCGCGCACAACGGGTGATCAACCTGTTGCGCAGTATGCACGGCGGCAAGGACTACACGCCCGAATGGCGCACCAGGCAGCGCGGCAAGGGGCCCTATGCCGATCAGATTGCGCTCAGATTCCGCTTGGCAGTCAGCCGCTTGGGATTGAATGAACGCAATCTCAAGCTTCGCACCGACCTGTTCCAGCGCCCGGTCGGGAAAGGAGATCAACTCGCGCTCTTTTGACAGCCGGCGCTAATAACGCGAAGCTCCCGCAAGCGTGGGGGCGATTCGCGCGATGAAGGCCAGCTTTGAACTTGAGGCCATCGAGCAGGAACTGACGGGGGGACCGATCGCGGGGGTCGACGAAGCCGGCCGCGGTCCCCTGGCCGGGCCCGTGGTCGCGGCGGCGGTGATCCTTGATCGCGGCTCAATTCCCGAGGGGATCGCCGAATTCAAAGCTGCTCGATGCCGAGGCCAGACGCAGCGTCTACCAGGTGATCCTGGCGAGCGCAGAGGTCGGCATTGGCATCGCCGACGTCGAGCGCATCGACGCCGACAACATCCTCAATGCAACGTTGTGGGCCATGCGTCAGGCCGTGGCCCGGCTCGACAGCCGACCCAAGCTGGTCCTGATCGATGGCAACCGGGCGCCGCACCTCGACTGTGCGACGCGGACCATCGTGCAAGGCGATGCCCGCTGCCTGTCGATTGCCGCCGCCTCGATTGTGGCCAAGGTTGCCCGCGACGCCATTATGGCCGAGTTGGCGCGCGACTATCCCAATCACGGCTTCGATCGCCACAAGGGCTACAGCACCGCCGAGCATTTCGCGGCCATCGCGCGCTATGGCGTCACACCCCATCACCGCCGCTCATTCCGGCCCGTTCAGCTGGCCCTCGGGCTGGTATAACGCCCCTGGTAAGGGCTGAGGCGCGCCACAAGGAACGCGCATTGCAGGCCACATATGCGACCGCGATGATGCGACGTCTCTACGACTGGGCGATGGTCATGGCGCGCCACGAACGCGCCCCGCACCTGCTGTTTTGGATCGCGTTCATCGAGAGCTCCATCTTTCCAATTCCGCCCGACGTCATGCTGATCCCCATGGTCCTGGCGCGGCGCGCCAAGGCGTGGATTTTTGCCAGCATCGCCACGATCGGATCGGTGCTGGGCGGCGTTGCGGGCTACGCCATCGGCTACTTCCTGTTTGAATACCTGGGCCGGCCCATTCTCGAGGTCTATGGCTATGGCGGCAAATTCGAGGAAACGGCCGATCTCTTCCGGCACTGGGGGGTGTGGATCCTGATTGCGAAGGGCTGGACGCCGTTTCCCTACAAGGTCCTGACAATCGCGGCCGGTGCTTTCAAGATGGAGCTGCTGGCGTTCGTCCTCGCCAGTCTTGTAGCGCGCGCCATGCGTTTCTATCTGGTGGCGGCGCTCTTGTTCTGGTTCGGTGAACCGATCAGGGATTTCATCGAGCGCCGGCTCAGCCTGGTGACCACGGCCTTTCTGGTGACGCTCGTCGGCGGCTTCTTCGCCATCAAATACCTGTTCTAGCGCCCCCAAATACCGCTTCTAGAGAAAGAGCTGTTCTAGCCCCCGACCCCGAATGTCCATGACCGACCTCGTCTTTGGCTCCGTCTATCGCATCGCAACGGCCGTGCTCGTGCTGGCGGTGGCCGTCATTCTGGGCGCCCTCGCCTTCGAATACGTCGGCGGCTATGCGCCCTGTCCGCTCTGTTTGCAGCAGCGCCATGCCTATTACGTCGCGATCCCGGCCCTGCTCTTGGCCCTTTGGCTGGTCGGCCGCCGGCGCCGTGGCCTTGCGGCTCTCGTGTTTGCCGCCGTCGCCGCAATCTTTCTTGCCAACGCCGGCTTTGCCGCCTACCACGCCGGCGCCGAGTGGAAGCTGTGGCCCGGCCCCGACACGTGTGCGGCGGCCGGCGGCGGCTTGGCGACGGGCGGCGGCGACCTGTTGAAGGATCTGGAAACCACGCACGTCGTGCGCTGCGATGAACCGGCACTGCGCATTTTCGGCCTATCGCTCGCCGGCTGGAACGTCATCGTCTGCCTGATGCTTGCCACGGGCTCGGCGGCCGCCACGATCGCCGCGCGGCGCTAAAACCCATACACTCTCATCGCCGCGCTGTTCGCAGCGGCAAAGCTCGCGGTCGACACGCAAGCACCAGGCGCGGGCAAGCCCCCGAGTTTTTTGTGAGATTTGCCACCTTGCGGACTTGCGGGTTCGGTGGCGTCCGGCGATCGTGGTAAAAATTGAGTCTTGCCATTTGCTTGTGCCCGCCCATCTCGGGCGAGATTGCTGCAGCGGGTAAACCCAAGCGACGGAGAGCGCGGGATGCGGTCATGCCTTTCTCTGTTGGGCCTCTTCATCATTGCCGCGAGTCCGCTGCTGCAGGCGGCGGAGCAAGCCCCTCCGCCAGAGCCAAGCAAAGGGGCAACGGTGGCCCCTGCCGCCAAGACGCCGGTGCCGAAAAAGCCCAGTACAAAGAAGCACGCCAGGCCCACCGGGCCGGCAGCGAAAGAGCTGTTCGGCGCGGTCAAGGACCCAGCGCCGATGCTGGCACGCTCGATCGGCTTTTACGCCAAGGGTTGCCTCGCCGGAGCCTCCGCCCTGCCGATCGATGGTCCGACCTGGCAGGCGATGCGCCTGTCGCGCAATCGCAATTGGGGACACCCCGAGTTGGTGGCCCTGGTTGAGAAGTTGGCCAACGACGCCCGCGCCCACGATGGTTGGCCCGGTCTGCTGGTGGGGGACATGTCCCAACCCCGAGGCGGCCCAATGCTATCGGGTCATGCCAGTCACCAGGTTGGGCTCGACGCCGACATCTGGCTAACGCCGATGCCCGACCATCGCTTGAGCGAAAAGGAGCGCGAGGACCTTGCGGCCACTTCGATGCTGGCCGAGGACAAGATATCGGTCGACCCCAAGGTGTGGACCGAAGCGCACGTGCGGCTCCTCAAGCGCGCCGCGTCCTATCCCGCGGTCGAGCGCGTCCTCGTGCATCCGGCCATCAAGAAGGCCCTCTGCGAGGCAACGGCCAACGACAAGGATCGCGCCTGGCTGCACAAGGTGAGGCCCATCTGGGGGCACTACTATCATTTTCATATTCGCATTGCCTGCCCCAAAGGCAGCGGCAACTGCGAGGTGCAGCCCGAGCCACCGAGCGATGACGGCTGCGGCAAGGAGCTCGCCGACTGGATCCATCTGCTGCAACGACCGCCGTCACCGCCAGGCCCGCCGGCGCCACCGAAGCCGGCGATAACGCTCGACCAACTGCCGGCCGCCTGCAAAGTGGTGCTCGCCAGCGGCAACGCCAAGGCTGCGCCGGGCGTCGCGGCGACCGCGGCGAGCAAGCCAACGACCACCAAGACGAAGTAGGCGGGCTCGACCCCACCGGGAGCAAGCCGCGCCCGACGCGCCGCTCACACCCGGCTTTTTGCACGGCCACAGCCGTCTTTTGCCGGGCAAGTTGCCCTGGCTTGGCCCGTCTGGCCGGGTTGGGAGCAATCGCGGCAACCCCATTGCGAGGGCACCATTTTGGTGCCCTCGTGGGTGACGCAAAGTCGCCGGCGTTACTCGGCCGCCTCCTTGTGGGCCGCCAGCACATTGTCGGCCAGCCGCCCGGTGAGCTCCGCCAGGTGGTGGAACTTTGCCGAGAAGGTGCCGACACCCGCCGTCGCCGACCGCAGTTCGACGATCAGATCGCCCATTTCCAATTCGGGGATCTGCGCGCGCACCACATCCCAGCCGGGCCAGCCGTCGCGCGCGTCGAAACCCAAGATCTGGCCACGGCGCTGCGGGATCATGCCGTTGATACGCGCGGTGGCTTCGCTCGGGATGGCGATCTCCACCTCCATGATCGGCTCGAGCAAGACCGGACTGCACTTAGGCATGCCTTCGGACATGCCGATGCGACCCGCTTGCCGGAACGCCATGTCGGAAGAATCGACGGAGTGATAGGATCCGTCGATCAGCGTCACCGAGACATCCACCACCGGGAAGCCGCCAAGCGGCCCACGCTGCAAATAGTCCGCAACGCCGATTTCCACCGAGGGGATGAACTGGCGCGGCACCACGCCGCCGGTGATCTTCTCGGCAAATTGGAAGCCCGTACCCCGCGGCAACGGTTTGATGTCGATGACGACGTCGCCGAATTGGCCATGTCCGCCCGACTGCTTTTTGTGTCGGCCGCGAACTTCGACCGCTTTGCGGATCGTTTCTTTGTAGGGGACCTGCCGCGGCTTCGATTCCGCCTCCACGCCGTACTTGCGCTTCAGCCGCTCCAACGCCACCCGCAGGTGCATTTCGCCTTGGCCCCACAGCACCATCTGGTGGGTGTCCTTGGCGTGTTCCAGCTTGAGCGAAGGGTCCTCCTCCATCAGCCGGCCGAGCGCACCTGTCAGCTTCACCTCGTCCTTGCGATCCTTCACACTGATGGCGACGCCGAAGACCGGCTGCGGCGGCTCGGGCGCCTTGATCTGGGTGATACCGCCCTTGTCCGCCGAAATCGTTTCGCCGGTGAGGATCTTCTCCAAGCGGCCCAGCGCCAACGTATCCCCGGGCTTTCCGGGCGCCCGCTTTTTCGCCTCCTGTCCCAGCATGGCAAAGGCAGAAGCCGCGCGCTCTTCGGCACGCGCGCCCTGCACGACCGTACCTTCGCCGAAGTCGCCGGCGAGCACGCGCACCAGGGAGATCTTGCCGCCATGGGCCGTATACATGGTTTTTAGCACTTGCCCGGCGGACTTGGCATTTTCGAGCTTGAGCCGTTGGGCCGTGCGCTCGACGAAAGGCGCCTCGTGACGCAGGGCCTTGAGAAGTCGCAGGATGCCGTTACCGTTCTCGGCCGAGCCCAGCAGCACCGGCACGATCAAGCCCTCCTGCACCTCCTTGACGAGATCTGCGAACACTTTCTCCCGCGCCGGTTGCACATCGGAGAGCAACTGCTCCATCAGTTCATCGTCGTAGTCGGCGAGCTGCTCGAGCATTTTGAAGCGCGCTTCGGTCTCGCGCTCCCTGACGCCCGCCGGAATCTCGATCACTTCCGCGTTGGCCTGCGGCCGGTAGACAAAGGCCCGTTCCAGCGCCAGGTCGACAAAGCCGGAGGCGGTGCCGTTTTCCCAGATCGGGATCTGCCGTAGCACCAGCGGCTTCGAACTCGCCGGCTGCAGGGTGGGTAGGATGTCGCGCACTTGCGCGTCGAAGGAATCGATCTTGTTGAGGAACAGGAAACGGGGAATGCCGCGGTCTTCGAGCTGCTTGAGGATCAACTGCAGGGCCGGCACGCGCTTTGGATCCGGCTCGCACACGACGACGGCGGCATCGCAGGCCGTAAGCGCCAAGGCGCCTTCATACTGAAATTCGATCGAACCCGGACAATCGATGAAGGTGAAAGTATCACCAAGAAAGGGGACCTCCGCGATATTGACCTCGACGCTCATGCCGTGGTCGCGGGCTTCCGCGGCGCCATCGCCGATGGTGTTGCGATCCGCGACCTTGCCCTGGCGCGTGACGACGGCGGTGCGGGCCAGAATCGCCTCCAGAAGTGTCGTTTTGCCGGAAAGATAAGGTCCCACCAGTGCGATGCAGCGGGAGCTGCGGGCGGCCGAGCCACCAGATTGCCCCATAGGTTCCTCCTGAACAGCTCAGGTCGAACGGAAACGCGAAGCCCGCGCGCCCGCGCCTGAGCTTCATGGGGCGCGTGACGGTATCGTGAACCCGCCGGTTGGCGAGCGCAAGCGCCAAGCAGCTGCGGGTGCAAGCAGCAACGGTCGAGGCCCGCCCGCCGACCGGGCCCCCAATGGGCGGCCCATTTTTGTGCGGCGCAGCGGAGTTGCACCCCCAATTCGGCCTCAAGCAGACGTGATCACGAAATGTTTCGGATTCTGACTTGACGGCGGCCGTTTGTGTCCCGCTAATTACTGTCAAGGCATAATTTGGTTCTCGTCCACGGGCAGCGCTCGGGGATGAGGCCACAGGGCCTGCCCAAAGCCGATCCTGGAACGCTTGTTTGGGGCTGAGAGTTTTGGCGTCATGGGAATCGAAGCATTAAACAACGCCGCGCGCGCCGCAGGGTTCGCGATGGCTGCGCCTGACGACACGTCCGACGAGGAGGTTGTCCGCAAACCCGCGGTCGACACGAGCTGGCGGCCGTCGACGGCGGTGCGCCTGCTGGGGCCGACGGCGCCTCAGGTCGCCCGACCTTCACAGGTCAGCGATTGGTTCAAGGCGGTGCTGGGCGCCACGGGGCGCGGGGCACCGGCCGGCGCGCGCTGAAGCGTCTCCCCTTTCGGGGGCTCCATCGTCTCCCAGCAAATCTCAAGCCCGACGCAAAAGCCCGCGCGGCTGACGGCCGTTGCCGGCCCCCATTTTAGCCGCCTCACAAGCTGCGCTCAAACAGGATGACCGGCGGCTCGCCGCCGCCAATGCCGACGCGACGAAAGCCCAAGGTTGTGTAAAGGGCCTGTGCTGCCAGCATGCTGGGAAGGGTGTCGAGGCAAATCGTCTGGTACCCCAGCCGGCGGCCCGCGGCGATGGCGGCCAACGCCAAGCGGCGGCCGAGCCCGGACTTTCGCGCCTCGGCCCGGACGTAGAGGCGCTTCATTTCGCACTGGTGGCCCGCCGCGGAGACTGGCCGCACGGCGACGCAGCCCGCAAGCACGGGGCCATGCGCGCCTCGCGCCAGGATCAGCGTCCCGCCCGGCGGGGCGTAGGCGCCGGGCAGGTCCGCCAGCTCCGCCGCGAAATCCTGAAAGCTGAGCGAGACGCCGATTTGGTTTTCGTATTCGCGCAGGAGCGCCACAACCTCGCCGCGCTCGGCTTCCTGAAAGCCTTCACTCAGAATGTAGTCGGACATGGCCAGAGCTTGAGGGCGATCCCGCCCGCTGGCAAGCCGTGGGGGCATGGGGCCGCGGGGCCCGACGCGGCGCTGGTGCCACAGTCGTGCCGGCGCGGGGCGACGCTTAAGGCTCGGATGCTCATCGCACCTGAGGACGTGCCCGCAACCTGCGGGGACACTTTGTGCTCGCCGCTCCCTTTCCGCGCGCACCCTTTCCGCGCGCAAGAGGGGAAAAAACCAACATGTCGTCACCGTTTCGATCGCTGATCGCCAGCGCGCGGCGATGTCGGCTACGCCTGGATGGACGCCAACGATCTCGTGGCCAACAGCTTTACGTTTTCGTCGGTCTCCGTCGGCAACACCTGGGGCCTTGGTGCCGGCATCGGTATCTACTTCGGCGGCGGCGCGGTCGGCAAGCCACCGCCACGAGCCTCCAAGCGCGCAGCGCGCTGCCACGATACGGGAAAGCGCTAAGGCGCTTTCCCGTATGCTAAGCTGAGGCGCCTCAATCCTGAAACGGGTCACGGACCAGGATGGTGTCCTCGCGCTCCGGGCTGGTTGAGAGCAGCGCCACCGGGCATTGGATCAACTCCTCGATGGTCTTGACGTATTTCACGGCCTGCGCCGGCAGCCCGCTCCAGCTGCGTGCACCGCGCGTCGACTGCGTCCAACCCTCGAAAGTCTGATAGATCGGTTTGACGCGCGCTTGCGCGTTTTGTCCCGCCGGCAGGCTGTCGATCCTCTGCCCGTCGAGATCGTAGGCAACGCACACATTGATTTCGGCGAAGCCGTCGAGCACATCGAGCTTGGTCAGCGCGATGCCGTCGAGGCCCGACACGCGCGCCACCTGCCGGACCAAGCAGGCGTCGAACCAGCCGCAGCGGCGCTTGCGCCCCGTCACGACGCCGAACTCCTGGCCACGCTGTCCGAGCCGCTCGCCGATTTCGTCGGTGAGTTCGGTGGGAAACGGACCCGACCCCACCCGTGTGGTATAGGCCTTGGCCAGGCCGAGCACATAGCCGATCGCGCCGGGTCCCATGCCGGACCCGGTGGCCGCTTGCGCGGCAACCGTGTTGGAGGACGTGACGAACGGATAAGTTCCGTGATCGACGTCGAGCAGCGCACCCTGCGCCCCCTCGAAGAGGATGCGTTTGCCTGCCCGGCGCTCGCGATCGAGCAGCGACCAGACCACGTCGACGTAGGGCAGGATTTTCGGCGCGATCTCGGCAAGCTCGCGCATCAGATCATCCTTGCTGATCTCGGCCTGTCCGAGCCCGCGCCTCAGCGCATTATGGTGCACCAACAGGCGATCGATCTTCGGCCCCAAAGTGTTGAGGTTTTTCAGATCCTGGGCGCGGATGGCTCGCCGTCCGACCTTGTCCTCGTAAGCTGGACCGATGCCGCGTCCCGTGGTGCCTATGCGCCCCTCGCCGGCGGCCGCTTCGCGGAGCTGATCGAGCTCGCGGTGCAGCGGCAGGATCAGGGTGGCGTTCTCGGCAACGCGCAAATTCTCGGCGTTGACCACCACGCCTTGCTGCTTGAGGCGTGCGATCTCGTCGCACAAGGCCCACGGATCGATCACCACGCCGTTGCCGATGACGCCCAACTTGCCGCTGCGCACGACGCTGGACGGCAGCAGCGACAGCTTGAAGGTCTGATTGCCGATCACCAGTGTATGGCCGGCGTTGTGGCCGCCCTGGAAGCGTACGACGATGTCGGCGCGCTCCGACAACCAGTCGACAATCTTGCCCTTGCCCTCATCTCCCCACTGGGCGCCGATCACCACCACATTCGCCATTGCCGGCAGTCTCCACCATCGCGCCAGCGCGGTTGATGCCCGCCGGCGGTGCGCGAGATATAGCCCCCCGAGGCCGGGCGCGGAAGAAATGGATTAAGCCCGGGGCCATGCCCCATCGCCGCATGGGCGACCCGGCTCCCCCTCAATTGCTATACAGGACCCGTTTGGCAGCCGGCCAGGTTACGCGATAGCCGAAATCCACCAAGCGTTCCTCGTCGGGCTCCAGTTTCAGCTCCCATGCCAGGATCCCGCGCTTGTCGTCGAGGTCGCGCTTGCTCGGGGCGGTTTTGCCGATGAGTTCGATTTTGATGTCGGCGTTTTGCGACACCGGGATCTGATCGATCACTGCCACCGGAATCGCGCGCTCATGCAGGTTTTTGAGCGTGATGCGGAAGTTGCGCACGTCCGTCTTGGAGGTCGAGATGATTCCCGTCTCGCTGCGTTTCTCCTCGGCGACGGCGTGGCGCACGCGCACATGGTCGTCGGCGCCGAAGCCAAGCTCGTACTCCTCGCCCGGCGACAGTTGCGGCAGCTTGCCATTGCCGACGAAGGTGCCGTCGCGGAACAAAGCCACCTGACCGGGCAGGATCGGCGAGCCGCGGGCGATCGTCACCTTGGCGTAGAGATAGGCCTTCTGGTCGCGCTTCGGCACGGTGCGCACCATCAGCGCCGGATCGAGCTCGGCGGTGTCGATCTGTACGCGCTTGGGCTCGCCGGTTGACGGCACTGTGACCCGGCCACTGATGCCATAGACGGCTTGGAAGGCCTGGGTCTCGATCACGCTTTTCGCTTCTTCCGCCGCGACGGGCGCGGCATTTTGCGTCACCGCCTTGTCCACGCGATCTTCGTCGACGGAAGCGGCACGGCCCATGGCCTCACGCTGCACCATCGAGCGCGTCAAGCCGCCGGCGGGCGCCGGCGGAGGGCGCGGTGCGTCGGGTTCATAGTCGATCGTCATCTCCTTGAGCTCCGGCGCCGCGGTGCCAGCCCCGGGTCGCGTCGTGGACAAGGACAGGCTGACATTGTCCCAGCTCTCGCCGCTCTTCTGCTGGAGGCTGGCCCGCCGCACGAGCTGCAGTTTCGGCGCCAGCGCCTTCGTGCCGGTGGCGAGGCGCGCCTCGTAGAACGGTATCCAGGAGGCGTTCGTGACCTGATAGTGGATGGCGATTTCTGCCTCCAGGGCGCTATCGGCATTCACGAACAGTTTGAGTTCGGTGCGCTCGTCCTGCGTCGGCGCCAGCGAGGCGAGCTTGCCCTCCAGATCTTTCACCTGACGATCGAGCTCGCGCACCTTAATCTGGGTATCGAGGATGGTCTTTTGCGCTTCGCCACTGCGTTGGCCGATCAGCGCAAAGAGCTGAGCCCAATCGGGCTCTGGTGCGCCTGCGTTGGCCGGCTGCGGGCGCGTCGGCAGCTGTGCCAAATTGTTGATCAGCGTCCTTTGCGCCTCGGCCGCCTTGATGGCGCCCTCGAGTGCGCTCTTCTCATCGCGCAGCTTTTCGATGGCATCCTCGACGCGCTTGCGCTCGGTGGCGGCATTCGAGCCGTCACTGCGCGGCACAAACAGGCGACGGCTGTCGACCGAACCGATCTCGAGCTTGCCGCTCGCCTTCGCCTCGACCCGGATCGAGCTCGATATCGCCCGCGCCGGCAGATCGGCGAAAATGATGGCGTGGTCACCGGGGTCGAGCTTGACCCTACCAAGCCGCGTCACTTCGGCACCCGTGGGAAAGACCATGACCGCGCCGACGCGCGAGGTTGCGGCAATCTCGTCGGCCTGCGCGGCCCAGGCAGTCATCAGCAATGCAACGAGTGTGGCCCGCAATAGCATGCGCTCTCTCCCGCTCACCACGCACGCGCAATCTCGCGTGCCCCCAGCGCATTGGCCTGTAGCAAGACGGCGAGTGGCAAATATGACGAAATTGGCGCCGGCGCATGGCGCCGCGCACCCTCGCAGCGCAACATGCCGACGCAGCACGCGCCCGCAAGTGCCCCGCGATCGTCAGAATACCAACGGATTCACGCGCACCACTTGCGGGAGTGCACGGATCTTATCCAGGATGTCCTCGCTCACCGGCTCGTCGATGGCAACCATGCAAATCGCATCGCCGCCGGGCTTGTCGCGTCCGAGATTGAACGTGGCGATGTTGAGCCCCGCCTCCCCCATCAACATGCCGAACTTGCCGATGAAGCCCGGCTTGTCGAAATTGCGGATGAACAGCATGCGCGGTGCCAATTCGAACTCCATGTCGATGTTGCGCACCTGAATGATGCGCGGGCGACCGTCGGAGAACACGGTACCGGCGACGGAGCGGTCGTATTCGTCGGTCCTGACGGTCAAGCGGATATAGCTCTCGAAGGCGCCGTCCTGTCCGCGCGACACTTCCTCGAGGCGCATGCCACGTTCTCTCGCGCTGACCCCCGCCGACACCATGTTGACGTCCGACAGCAATGGCCGCAGCACGCCGGCGAGCGCCGCAGCCGTCAGCGGCTTGGTGTTGAGCTTTGCGACTTCACCAGAGTATTCGAGGCGAATGCCCTTGATGCTGGTCTCGGTGAGCTGACCGGCGAACAGGCCCAGCTGCTCGGCAAGCTTCACCCAGGGCCGCAGGCGCGGTGCTTCCTCGGCGGAGATATTGGGGAAGTTGACCGCATTCGAGATCGCCCCCTTGAGCAGGTAGTCGCACATTTGTTCGGCGACCTGCAGGGCGACGTTTTCCTGCGCCTCGCCGGTGGCGGCACCCAGATGCGGCGTGCAGATGACGTTCGGCAGGCCGAACAGCGGACTGTCCTTGGCCGGCTCTACCTCGAACACGTCGAAGGCTGCGCCCGCCACCTGCCCCGACTTGATCGCCTCGGCCAGCGCCTTCTCGTCGACAAGACCGCCGCGCGCGCAATTGACAATGCGCACGCCCTTCTTGGTCTTGCGCAGCTGCGCCGCATCGATGATGTTGCGCGTCTTGTCGGTCAGCGGCGCGTGCAGGCTAATGAAATCGGCACGCCGCAACAGCTCCTCGAGCTCGACCTTTTGCACGCCCAGCTCGATGGCGCGCTCGGTCGACAAGAAGGGATCGAAAGCGACCACTTTCATGCGCAGCCCGAGCGCGCGATCGGCGACGATCGAGCCGATATTGCCACAGCCGATGACGCCCAGCGTCTTGGCAAACAGTTCCACGCCCATGAACTTGGATTTTTCCCACTTGCCGGCCTGAGTCGAGCGATCGGCATCGGGAATCTGCCGCGCCAGCGCCATCATCAGCGACAGCGCGTGCTCGGCCGTGGTGATCGAATTGCCGAAGGGCGTGTTCATGACGATGATGCCCTTGGCGGTCGCCGCCTTGACGTCGATATTGTCGACGCCAATACCGGCGCGACCAACGACCTTGAGATTGGTGGCGGCGGCGACGATCTTCTCCGTTATCTTGGTCGCCGAACGGACCGCTAGCCCGTCGTAGCCAGCGATGATTTTCTCCAACTCCTCCTTGCCAAGCCCGACCCGGACCTCGGTTTCGATACCGCGCTCCTGGAAGATGGCGACGGCGGCGGGGGATAACTGATCGGCAATTAATACGCGGGGCATGCAGCTAGTCCTTTTGTGTTCTCACGCGGGGTGCTGGCAACCGGCCGGGCCGCAAGGGCGAGCCAACAGACCCCAAACGCCGTCCGTCGAGCCCGCCTCCACTTGTGCAAACTGCGACCCGGCATGGCCGGGCTCACGCCGCCTTGGCCAGTGATTGCTTGGCCTCAACAAAGGCCCATTCGAGCCACGGGGTCAGGGCCTCGACATCCGTCGCCTCAACGGTCGAGCCGCACCAGATCCGCAGGTGCGGGGGAGCATCGCGATGGCCAGCCACGTCATGGGCCGCCCGTTCCGCTTCCAGCATCGTCTCCATCCTTTTGACGAAAGCGCGCTGCTGCTCCGCGGGCAGGCGCGCCACGTCGGGATCGACGATCTTGAGGCAAACCGAGGTGTTGGAGCGCGTTGCCGGATCGACGGCCAGATTCTCCAGCCAATTTGTCCGCTCGGCCCAATCGATCAGCACCCGGGCGTTGGCATCGGCGCGGGCCGTCAGCGCCGGCAGACCGCCAATTTTTTCCGCCCAATCCAAGGCATCGAGATAGTCCTCGACGCACAGCATCGATGGCGTGTTGAGCGTTTCGCCCTCGAAGACGCCGCCAATCAGCTTGCCGCCCTTGGTGAGGCGAAAGACCTTGGGCAGGGGCCAGGGTGGCACATAGGTTGCGAGCCGCTCGAGCGCGCGCGGCGAGAGGATCAGCATGCCGTGCGCGGCCTCCCCACCCAACGCCTTTTGCCAGGAGAAAGTGACCACGTCGGTTTTGGCGAAATCGATCGGCTGCGCAAAGATCGCGGAGGTGGCATCTGCAAAGGTCAGTCCGGTGCGATCGCTTGCGATCCAGTCGCCGTTGGGTACGCGCACGCCCGAGGTCGTGCCGTTCCAGGTGAACAGCACATCGCGGCTGAAATCGACTTGACCGAGATCGGGCAGCCTGCCGTACTCGGCTCGGAGCACGCGCACATCCGTGAGCTTCAGTTGCTTGGTGATGTCGTTCACCCAACCTTCGCCGAAGCTCTCCCACGTCAAGGCCTCGATGCCGCGCGCACCCAGCATGCCCCACATGGCCATCTCGAAGGCGCCGGTATCGGAGGCCGGGACGATGGCGCACAAATAGTCCGGCGGTAGAGCCAAGAGCGCCTTGGTTTTGTCGATGGCAAGCTTCAGGCGCGCTTTGCCGTCCTTGGCCCGGTGCGATCGTCCGAGAAAGGCGTTTTCCAGATTTTTTAGGGACCAGCCGGGGCGCTTGGCGCAGGGACCGGAGGAGAAGTGCGTATTGACCGGCCGTTTGGCCGGTTTGCGTGCCGTCGTCATCTGCCTACCCTTCCAGATAGATGCCCCTCGTTGGGGAGGGGTGGCCCGCGGCGTCAGTGAGCGAAAACGCGCAGCTTGTCAAGGAAACGACGAGAGCGGCGCTCGGCGGGTTCTGCCTCGACAACACCGCCGGCGGGCTCTGGCGTCCCAGCTCCCGCGGGTCTTCGCCACGCCTTGTACGCGCCGAGACTCGGACAGGATCGCACCCGACAAGCCCAGGGCTAGCGTGCACCCAACCCGCCTTTGGTCTTAATCACTGCGGCGTCAGATCTCAGCCAGGTAACCGCGCGCGTAGGCCTCGGTTTGGTTCTCGAATATGGCCATCGCCGTGCGCATGCGACGAAATCCAAGCCCCCGATAGAGATCCTCGCGCCCCGGCACCGCGTACAGGATGATTTTCCGGTGCGCTTTCGACCGCTCGAGGAGCCACGACACCACAGCTTTTCCCAGGCCACGGCCCTGGTGGCTCGGCAGCACGGCGATGTCGCACAAGTAGGCGCAGTCGCGACCATCGGCGAGGACGCGGCCAGCAGCAATGAGCTTGCCGTGCTCGAACGCGAAACAGCGAAACATGCTGTTGGCGAAGACGAGCTCAAGGTCTGCCGCTCGCTTGTCTCCGAGTGGCGCGACCCGATAGAGCGCGGCGAGCTCTTCCCAGTCGATGCCATCCAGGCTTTCGCTCCACATCATCGCCATGGCCAACCTCAAGTGTGGGACACCGCACCGCCTATGGCTTGGTAGCGCCCTCGCCGATCACCGCCAAGATCCCCGCCTCCCTGCGTCTTCACCCATTTTCCCGGCTCAAGCTCCTTATAGTGCTCGAAGAAGTGCTGCACCTGTTCAAGCGTGATCGCTGGCAGGTCGGTGTAGTTGGCAACGTGCGCGTAGCGCTTGGTGAGCTTCGACGCAGGCACCGCTAAGATCTTCTCGTCCATGCCGGCATCATCAATCCTGCAAAGCACGCCGATCGGGCGCACGTTAATGACGGCGCCGGGCACAATGGGACGGGTGTTTGCCACCAGCACATCGATGGGATCGCCGTCCTCCGAAAATGTGTGGGGCACAAACCCAAGCCGGGATAACGCATGGGCGTGTGCAAGAAGCGGTCGACGACGAGCGTGCCTGCCGCCTTGTCGAGCTCATATTTGATCGGCTCCCCGCCAATCGGCACCTCCACGATGACGTTGACGTCCTCGGGCGGGTTCAGGCCGAAGGCAATGGCATCAATGCGCATTCCCGCTCCTCGGTTCGCCGGTCGGCGGCAACGGGCTGATCTGACGCGTCGATCGGGCGGATGTGGCGCCGGTAAAAGAGAACGTCCCACCCTTATCGCTGCACCCACGATGCGCGGCAAGCCGGGCGATGCCGCCCAGCCCGAGCGCAACTGCCTCATCGATCGATGGCCACATCCGACGGCATTGGCGTGCCACCGCCGTGGTGCCGTCACCTTCCGGTAGAGCCTCAGCTTGCAACCGTTTTTTCCGCCCCCCGCGTGCTCCATGCACCACACAAATGCTCAAGTTATTGATAAGATCTGTGCAGCTCTAGTGCATTGATAACGCTTTGATATTTCAAAAACCACCGGAGGCCGCCGTGCCGTGCCTTTTCCAACAAGTGGCAAGCCCGCATCTGACGCTTGTCACATGTCGCCCTTACCTTGTTGGTGAGAAAGGGAAGACGAGGGAGGCACTCGACCATGTGCGCACTACCGAGGGGCGTGCTTGTTTTGGGGATATTCGCCGGCCTGGCCCTGACGGCGATGCCGGCGGCGGCTGATGGGGGCCGCGGCCCACCGACCTACGACCGGGGCTACTATCCCTCCATCTGGCGCGGCGTGTACGGAGGTGTGCACGCGGGCTTCGGCTGGTCGGGCGATGCCGACGGAGCCGTTGGTGGCGCCCAGGCCGGCTATAACTGGCAATCGCAGCAGTATGTCTACGGGATCGAGGCCGACATATCGCTCTCTGACATCGGCGTCAGCGGCAGCGTCACGGCTTGCGATCCAGATCCGAGGTTCGGCTGCGCCACAGCCCGCGCCGGGGCCTCAATAGATTGGTTGGCCACGGTTCGTGGTCGACTAGGCGTGCTCGTCCAACCGAGCCTGTTGCTCTACGCCACCGCCGGCCTCGCCGTTGTGCACGCGGAGGGTCATGCGAGCGTCTCGATACCGGGCAGGCCGTTATTAAGTGCAAGCGTATCCGACAGCGACACGGGCTTCGTGTACGGGGTCGGTGTCGAGAGCAAACTCAGCGACACCATGTCGGTGCGCGTTGAATACTTGGGATTTGGCGATATCGACGCGGTCGGTGATTTCGGCATCGTGCGCGCCGGCCTGAATTTCCGGTTCGGCAATTGACGCTTTGAAGGCGCGATTGCGTGCCGCGACCTTGACGAGGAATAAAGAGCCCCTCGTCAGCGTGTTGGCTTGCCGCAACGGCGCATGTTGCATCAAAAAGCCAACAAGCCACCGCGCCCCGTCCGCCGCAATCGGAAACGCCAATCTCCCACACAATGCTGCAATTGCGCCCACGATCAACCCGCTTTCTCGGCCTGTAGGAAGACGAAGGTGACGCGACCGTTCGATCACGACCCACTGCCGGCTAGGTGCTCCGTTTTGCCGCTGCGCGACCAGGTCGTGTTCCCGCATACAATCGTCCCCCTCCATATTGGCCGCGAGAAGTCCATCAAGGCGCTTGCCCCCGATGACGTCATGGGCGGCCGCAAACAAATCTTGCTGGTCACGCAAAGGCGTGCCGGCGATGCTGACCCAGTGCCAGACCGGATCTATCGCGTCGGCGTGTTGGCCCATGTCATGCAGGGCCTCAGGCTCGATGACGGATCAATCAAGGCGCTGTTTGAGTGCACCACACGCGGCAGGATCGAATATTATACGGGGAATACGGAATATCTTGAAGCGCAAGTCGCGCCGTTCGTGGAGACCGCAGGCTCTAGGGACGCCATCGCGACGCTTGCCCGGTCCGCCGTCCTCCAGTTCACCACCTACGTCAAACTGCACCCAAAGATTCCAGCCACGACCGCGACCAGCGTCGGTCGAATCGAGGACCCTTCCGAGTTGGCCGATATCATCGCCTCGCATCTCGCCATCGACGTCCCCAACAAGCAGGAAATCCTCGAGAGCGTCTCGGTATCCGACAGGCTGCAGCGAGTCCTCAGCAGCATGAGCGGCGCGCTTTCTCCCTTGCAAAGCGTTGAGAATGAACGCGACTCGAAAGCTAACGCCACCAGGGCGGGAACGCGACTACCGACACTCAAGTTCGCCCGCTACGGCGGGCGCTATGATTGGTCTGCGCACGAGGTGCCCAATCCGACCTGGGACCAAATCGAGCTTGCGCTCCGTCGCCTCGACCAATTTGAGTACCCTTATGTCTGGCTCCTGCTTGGCAGCGGTGGGGATTGGGGCCTCATGGAAAAGGAAGGCTATCTCAATATCCTCGGTGGCAACGGCATCTTTTGCGTCGATGGCGCAACGCCGCTCGACGGGCGTCGGCGATTGTCCGTGTCTCAGCACAGCCGAGAGACCACCGTCGACGTCTGGTTAAGCGATCAGGGATTTTCCACAGAAGAGAGATTTGTCTGCAAAGATATCGAGACCGTTATTCGCGTGGCCCGCCATTTTTCAATCCAGCGAAGGCTCGATCCCAGCGTTGAATGGACGACGGCAGCAGCCGTTGGCATTTGGGAGCTATTCTAGCCCCGCGGGCGATGCTCACCGATGTGAACGAGAACAACTGGCGATACTTGGCATTATCGCACCCCCCGCACGTATGCCAAACGCAGACCGCAAGCCGGGGCAAGCTTCTCAGCGATACAGGCGCTCGCGCCTCAGCAACCCTGCGTTTATGGCGGCAAAACCGACCCCTTTGAGCGGGAGGTTTATGGGATAAACCTCGGTTTTCTAAATCGGTGGCCGGCGGCGATGCCATGACGTGACGCCCTGGAACGCAGCGCCGGCGCGAAGCAGCGTTGCTTCATCCAGATGGCCGGCCACGAGCTGAAACCCGATCGGCAGACCCTGTTCGCTGAAACCACCCGGCAGCGTGATCGTTGGGTGACCGGTCATGTTGAAGGGGCAAGTGTATCGCTGCAGCTTGGCTATCAGGTCCGGTTGCGCGCCAAGTGCCCGTATTTCTGCCAGGGTCAGTGGCGGCATCGGTTGTACGGGTATCAGCAGCAGGTCGATGCTTTGGAGCAGAGCCGAGACGCGCCCGCGTAGATCAAGACGCCTTAGCAATATCTTTTGGTAGTCGATGCCGGACAAGGCGTGGCCCGCTCCGATGACGGATGCCAAGACACGACCGTACTGATGTTTATGCGCGGGATAGGTCGCCGCATGCGCGACGGCTGCCTCCACCGCGCAATTAGGGCTCCAGTCGGCAACGCTCTCGACTACGTCGGGAACCCTGACGGCAACGATGCCGGCACCAAGGCCGCGGAATATTTCGGCGGCATCCGCCAGCATGATCCGCGTATTTCCATCCACGCCTTCGCTATTCCAATGTGCATCGATACCGATGCGCAGGCCGTTCACGCCTCGCTCCATTTCAGCCAGGTAGTCCGGTACCGGCTCGAGGCTGGCGGTCGGGTCCTGCGGGTCGCTACCGGCAATTGCAGCGAGCAGCACGGCGACATCCATCGCGCTGCGCGCCATCGCTCCCATATGATCCAGGGTCGCTGCCAACTCGAACACGCCATAGCGGCTGACGCGACCCCAGCTCGGTTTTAGGCCGGTCAAGCCATTGGCCGCGGAAGGCCAGCGGATCGACCCGCCGGTATCGGTCGCGATAGCGCCATAACACATCCCAGCTGCCGTCGCCGCGCCCGCTCCACTGGACGATATGCCTGGCCAATAGTCGGCATTCCATGGGTTCTTCGCTGCAGGCAGGCAGGGGTGGTGATCGGAGTAGGCACCTTCGGTGAGCTGCAATTTGCCCAAAAGCACAGCGCCCGCATCCTTCAATCGGCGCACCACGGTCGCATCTTCGACGGGGCGGAAATTCTTGTAGACCGTCGTGCCCGCCGCGGTCGGAAGATCTTTCGTCCAGCACAAATCTTTGACCGCGACAGGCACCCCGTGCAGAGGACCGCGATACTGGCCCGCGGCAATTTCAGCCTCTGCAATCTGGGCCTGCGCCATCGCGACATCCGCCGATACCAGGGCGTAACTGCCGAGCACAGCGTCGATGGAGGCTATGCGATCGAGCAACGCGCGTGTCACCGTCAAAGCCGAGAGCTCGCGCGTTCTGATGCGGGCCGCCAGCTCGGTCAGATCGAGAAAGTGAAGGTCATTGCTTACGTCATCCATTGGCAAACCGTCTCCAGGATCAAGGCCGCTGCGATCACCCGCCCGCCGGCGCGGCTCGGTGAGGTTCGACGCGTCGACCAGCTCTCATGCCCCGTCCCCGTTTCACGGCTGCCCGCGGCAGCGCAGCGCGTCGGCCGGGATCCATCGCCATGCCAGCAATGCCCCCAAAAACTCGCTGGCGGCGCCGCCGACGAGCGCGGGCTGCAGAGCCTCGGCGATCCCCAGCGCATCGATTGGGTTTTGCCCGGCGTGTGCGTTTGCGGCAAAGAAACCGCCGAGCACGGCCACCCCCAGGGTCGCCCCCACCATTCGGGCCGTATTGACGATGCCCGCGGCAGCCCCCGTATTGAGCGGCGCAGCGGCCAACCCAACCGAAAGCAACGGACCGGTATTTAGGCCCAAGCCGATGCCGATCTGCAAAAAGGCGAACTCGATCTGGACAATGTCGATCCCACGAGAGAGCGTGGACAGGATAAGAAATCCTAACCCCATAAGAGCCAACCCCGAGGTCATGACGACACGCGCGCCAAACCTCGCCGCGAGCGCTCCCGATTTGAGCGACACCAGAAAAAAGGCGAGTGATAAGGGCAGCATCTGGAGCCCAACGGCAGGAGCTGATGCTGCTTGCACCGTCTGCAGGTAAAGCGGCATCAGGAACAACATTGCATACATGCCAAACGTCATGGCCGCCGCCGCAAGCACAGCGGCGGTGAACGCGCTCGAGCGAAAGATCGTCAGAGGCATCATCGGCTGCGGGCTACGAAACTCGACCACGACGAAGCAGGCAGACGCGCAAGCCGCGATGGCCAGGCAAACTATGGTGGCGAGCTGGGTCCACCCCCAGCGCGGCCCTTCGATGAAGGCAATCGACAGGGCGCCCAGCGTCGACACGGCGAGCATTTGGCCGAGCGCGTCGATGCTGCGGCCGCCTTGGCGGGGAGATTTGGGCACGCCGGCGAGAGACAGCCCAATCGCGAGCATGCCAACCGGAACCGCGAGCAGAAAAATCCAGCGCCAGCCGGCGTGACCGACAATGACGCCTCCCAAGACGGGTCCGACCACCCACGCGAGGCCGTTGCAGCCGGCCCAGATCCCAATGGCGCGTGCCCGTTGCCTTGCATCAGGATAGGCGTCCGACAAGATCGCCAACGAAACGGGAATTTGCAGCGCGGCACCCAATCCGGCGAGCATGCGGCCACCGATCAGGGTCGCGTTTTCGGGTGCGACGCCGCACAGCAGCGACCCGGCCGCGAAGAAAACGATACCCGTCATGAACACGCGGCGGCGACCGAAAATGTCACCGAGCGTCCCCCCAGTTAGGAGGCAGGACGCATAAGTGAGATTGTAGCCGTCGACGACCCACTGCAGCCGGGCGACACTCGAGCCGAACTCCGCACCGATGCGCCCAAGGGCGAGATTAACGACCGACGTGTCGAGCTGTGCGAGGAAGACGCCGAGACACGTGGTTATCAATACCAGCGGTAGCCTGCCGTGATGGCGGCGCCGTCGTCGGGCCTGGGGTGGGGTTGTGGCTGGGAGGGTGTCGATCTGTTGGTGCATGCTCATGCCCGCAAGATCGGTGCGCCGATCGCGCCCGTCCAGGCGAGTTGCTTCGGTCGTGCCCGAAGCATTGATGCTGGCAATTTCCGGCGTTGATCCTCATATCGAGAGCATGTCGAACGCCCCGCAGATGGCCGAGGTCGCGGCGCTGGTCGGTGACCCCGCCCGCGCCAACATCCTGTGCGCACTCCTCGGCGGACGTGCGCTTACGGCAAGCGAGCTCGCATTTGCCGCCGGCGTGTCGCCGCAGACGACGAGCGGCCACCTGCGTAAGCTTTATGCGGCGCGGCTGCTCGTGCTGGTCAAACAGGGTCGCCATCGCTACTACCGTTTGGCGGGGCCACACGTTGGGCAGATGCTCGAGAGCATCATGAACGTTGCCCTCACGGGACCGCCACGGTTCCAGCCCAAATCCAAGTTGGACGATCAGCTGCGGCTGGCCCGTACCTGTTACGACCACATCGCTGGTCGCCTCGGCGTTGGGCTGGCCGATCGGCTAGCCGAGCGCGAGTTCGTCATCCTTGGCACGGAGGCTGGCGAAGTAACGCCGGCCGGTGCGGACTTTCTTTGCAAACTCGGCGTTGACCTATCCGGGGCGCGGGCGCGGCGCCGCGTCTTCTGCCGCCCGTGCGTGGATTGGACCGAGCGCCGACCCCATATTGGCGGCGCCGTCGGCGCGGCCCTAGCGCAGCGTTGCTTTGAACTGAAGTGGATCGACCGCGTGCGTGATGGGCGCGCGCTCACCATCACGCCGGCTGGTCACCGCGGTCTGCTGCAGGCCTTCGCTCTTTCACTGTAAAGAACGCCGGCAGCGTTTTGCGCCTGGTCGGCACTTTGCTGCCACCCCGCTCTCGAGCCGTAAACGGTCGACTGGACCCGATGCTCACCAGGGGATTCGGGGATCGGAGGGCGGGCGCGATGGCGCCGCGATGCTGGGGCCCCGTGCCTATGCAGGCCGCGCGTCCGCGCCACCATCTCCTACGACGTTGTCGGGCGACCGCACCCATCCTGGTCACTGGGGCCGTGGTCTCGGTCCCGACAAGGATCGCGCGGTTTTGGTGTCGTCTGCGCGGTAGTGTCCCCCGTCGCCGCCACTGCCGCACCGATGCCAAGAGTATAGAGTAGGGCGCGACGACTAACGCTCCTGCGCGATACAATGTCGGTATCCTTCAAGGTATGGATTTTGCGTTCCACGCGACGGACCTCCTACCGACTTCGCCAGAAAAAGACGTCGTCGCCTTTGAGATTTCTGCGCGACGGTCCCGGTACACCTCAAAGGCGCATCTTAAGGCTAGCCCCCGGAAAAGCAATGTAGGATCGGGCTCTCAGCACGGCCAATGGCGTGGCGAGTGGCGAGCATCAATGCGCACCAGAACTGAGAGGGACATCGACGCGGTGTCGGCGGTTCGGTGCCTCGCCGTGTCTCACCAACAATCCTTCGCGGAGCAAACGTTGCACCAGTACGACCTTTCCATCGTCATCGAGTTCGCCCGGGAGATCGCGCACCGCGAAAGGCGCCCCCGCCAGCGCGAAATTGACGGCGTCCCGTACAAGCAAGGGAAAACTAATCTCCGTCGATCCGAACAGGATCACGATCTTGCCTTCCTCCTCGCGCAGCAGGAGCACAAGGTCGGGCCGGGGTCGAACTGTGCTCTCGATCGAGAGCTCAGCAGCCCCTTCCAACTCCTGTAGGCATCCGTAAAGCGCCGGACGACGCGAGGTCACGAAATCCTCGGCAAATCGCGCCAAGATAGGTGCCAGCTGAGCTTCACGCGCAAAGGTGTCGACCAGGGCGCGGAACGTCGCGGCGGCCTGACGGGTGTCAAAGGCCGCATTGGCAAAACCGACCGGGAGGTTGGCGCGGAACGCTGGCGAGGCGAGGCATGCTGCAGACACCGCCTCGATCATCACGTCCGCCCAAGTCTTGCCAATGAGGCCCAAGGTGATGTGCAACGATGCCTCATCTGTCGAGCGCGCCGAATGATAAAGCCCGCGTGGGCAGTAGAAGAGATCGCCGGCATGTAACGTGAACGCGCGGGTCGGTGGACCCGGCGTATGCTTGTCGGGATCGAAGGCCTGGCCCCGCAACGGTAGCTCGATCGCCGTGTCGTACAAGGTCCAAACCTTCGACCCCGAGACCTGCAGGACGAACACATCGTGACTATCGAAGTGCGTCTTGAAACCTTGCGCGTGTGGCGGCGACAGGTAGATATTCGTTTGAAAATGGCCGCTGAATATTGCCTCCACCGCGCGGCAGAGATCGGCGAGCGACGGCAGCCGCTCATGCATCTGAGACAGGGAAATCGTGGCGCCGGTGCGGAACAACTCGAAGGCGCGCGGCAGATCAATCCTGCCCGGCGGTTCGGAGTTAGCAAACGAGTAGTCCTCGGGCTTGAGCTCCCGTGCCGCGTCAACCAGAAAGACGTCCGGCCGGCAGGGGTTAGCTGTCGACAGATAGCGGTCGATCGCGTCAATGCTTAAGAGCGATGCGAACTTCAAGGGCTGCTGCCGTTCAATCAACAGCGGCTTTCGCTCGTAGAACTCGGCGAAGAATGTCGTCGGTGCGATCGGATCGAGCAGCCATTCGAACGACAAGGCCATCCGGACACTCGCGATTTTTGGCATCCCCATGCCTCCCTACGCGCTGGCTGGGTTTGGGGCAAGAGGCTGACACGCTGACGCGTTTTGCCGTCATCTACGGCCCCCAGTACAGTGATCCCAGCCGTTTGCAGCGGCCACGCCGCGCCAGCACCGGTTCCGCCGTCAGAATTGCGGTCGACTGCGCCTTGCTCCAGGTGAGAGGCCCGCGGCGCCGAAGTTCGCTCGGCGCGGCTCAGCACTGCGGCTAGCGCTACCGCGTCCTCGATGGCTTGGTTCGCTCCCTGCTCGAGGTGCGCCAGCTTCGGGTGTGCGGCGTCGCCCAACAGGGTCAGACGTCCGTGCTTGGATCGCCTGGAACACTTGTTTACCGCGCTTCCTGACTCGAAGGGCCAGCAATTTGGCGCAACCAGCCCTCCGAAAGACCCTGGCGTGCCAAAAGTAAAACGCTCCCGACAATGGACGCGTCTGGGGGTGTTGGCCGGCTCAGGTGCGGGCGACCGATCCCGCGACAATGTCGCAATTGCACAGAGTCCGGAGTTTGGATGGCTCGCCGTTTCGAGGCTATCGTCGGCGACGGAGCATGGAAGCTGGACTTCAGATAGCAGAACAGCGCTCCTCGACGTCATGAACCAGGACCGGCTGTTCAATCGCCGAAAAGGGCCGCGCGCTAGCCAGCTCGCCGGCGCCGCCGACAGCGGTTGGTCGATCCTTTAACGTGGCGCCAGGAAGGTCGAACGCGATGCCGCGATCACACCCGCGCGGGGAGCAGGCGCTCGACAAGCCACGCTCCGGCAATCGAGTAAGGCAAAATGAGGATAAGGTTGTACCGGTACTGATTAATAGCAACTCCGGCATGAAATAGCAGCATGAACCAGCAGGGCAACGTCACGACGAGTAGGCCTTTGTCGCCGACGCGCAGGGCGCGCCAGGTCAAGACGGCACACACGATGCCAAGCAACAGGCCCCAGTAATGATTTATCCACGCCCCAGCGAGTGCGAATGGCACTGTCACCAAAAGATGCATAAGCGGGGATTCCAAAATGTAATTCCGCAGAAGATAGTTCAAGTGTTGGGGCCAGCCACCTGCAGCTGTTACCGTCTCCGCCATGAACGGACCGTTGCCGATGTTATAGAACGAATTCGTTGCGGCCGGATCCCGCCTGAATCGCTCACACGCTTTCGGGCCAAAAAGGATTTTGGCAAGCCCGATCCCATCCGGCAAGCCGCAGATGTAGAATAGTCCGTACTCTCTCCAATTCATCTGATTGTAGGCGATCCGCTGGGCCAGGGTGTGGGAATCGTATCCCTGGGTCAAAGCCAGTCTGTCGAGCACGATCTCATTGCGCGCAATCCAGGGCAGCACGGCCATTGCTAACCCGCCTATGAACGCAAGCAAGAGGGGGAGCTTGCGCATTCGGGGTTTCCCCCAAAGAGCGAGGCCAAGACCCACCAGTGCACTGGCATAGCCGAGATAAAGATTGGCGGGGCGCGTCAGAGCGGTCATGCCGAGACATAGCCCTGCAACGAAGAGCCAACTCATTGATCGCCGACGCTGAGCCGCAACGGCGGCGGCGATCGCCAATGCCAGCAACATCAATGTTGTGATTTCAGTCATCACATAATTCACGAACCTAAGGAGCGTCGGGGCCGTCATCGCTGCGATCGCCAGCGCGATCAAGCCCGCACGCGAGCTGCAAAGAACCTCTCGAGCGACCCACCAAACTATCAAGAAGAATACTGCCAGCATGAGGAATTGCATGAAGCGTATCAACCCCGCTGCCGCTGGGCAGGCAGCATCCTTCGCGTTCGAATGCACGACGCAATCTACAGCGTGTGCAAAGTTGGAGTTGAACGCCATGGCGACAGCAACCAGCGCTGGATAGAGAGGCGAAAAGCGCATGCCCGACGGACGAATTTGCCCGGCATCTGCCGTGGCAAAACCGAAGCCGTCAGTGAAGCGACCCGTGGTGCGCAAGTCGTAGGCGATCCCGATGTAGAAGTACTGATCGTACTCAGAGAGCGGTCGCACCTCGGCGCGGGACCAAAGCGCCGCGCAGATCATCAAAATGACGCCCAGCGTGAGAGCCGGTGCGAAGCGCCAATTCGTCAATTTATGTCGGTCGTAGGGCGACAATTCGGTGGCCGCCATATGAACTTCCGCTCTACTTCTTACCTCTCGCCCGCGTTGAGATAGAGCAGCGGGCGAATTTCGAGCTGCGTATGCTTGACAGCATCGAATATCAGCCCGCAAGCGAGCAAGACTATGGCGATTACTAAATAGTGCGAGAGATACGATCAGTGTCGGGAACCGCGGCACGACCCCCGTTTCCAGGTAGATCACCAGCACCGGGTAGAACAAGGTAACTACCGCGGCCATGAACAATCCAGCAATGCTGGAGAAGAAGATGAGAGGGCGGTGCAGCCGAATTGGGCGGACAACGGTTGCCACCGATTTCGAAGCCCTGTGATAGAGCCGGGAAGGAGCAGATATAACGCCGCGAGAGTACGCGATAGCCGGAGAAAACGTCCTCGAACGTGCTTCCGAAGGAACGCTTCAAAATCAAATTGAACAGGCTATTTCCGTATTGATGGCCCCACCGGTAAGCGTCATCACTCGCCCTCGATCGTGTGGCGACGACCATATCCAGGCGCTGCGTCAGCAACTTGTCATCAACTCTGGTGCCCGAGAGGCCTCGTAGGTTCCGGCACGCCATAGCCGCTCGAGCCATTTATCTCTCAGGTTGTCGCTCGCCGGGGCTTGCGCAACGATCGGCACCAGCGTTTCGATTGCGCGATTGACCGCCGTGCCAATGGCGCCGGACGAGCTGTCAACGTGCTCAAGGGCGCCTGACGCCTTCTCAACAAAGATCACGGCACCTTCGGTGCCAAGGACCTTGTCCTTACGGGCTGCTTTCTTGATTTCGGCCACGGCCTCCTTGATGCGCTTGATCGGCAATTCCGAACGCCATCCAAATGCGCTGGCCCGGAATCGCGAGCGAAAGGCCCAACTGTGCGCCTCGGCCGCCGGCATTTGCTGTTCCCCCAAAGCTCAGATGGTGTTCGGCGCCGATCAATGTAGAGGTCCGTCCGGTTGCCAGTTGATCAGGCTGTTCGCGTCTTGACCTGCCAAGCGCTGTTTCACCACTTTTCTGGCTTGCTGCTCGCCAACTTCGGCGATGAGATCCTGCCAGGCTTGTGTGTCTGCCATCCTGGCAATCAAATCATCAGCCAGGACATCCAGCTCAGCATTCGTGAACGGCGTTTTGCGGTCATTGCGTGGGTCGAGCCAGGATGGCTCAGAACTCTTCTGCGTCTTTTCTTTCATGTCCTGCTCCAGTCTCTGCCGCTTGTAAGCTAGATCGCTTGTAGGGTGCGGACACGGGCGCCGCTCGGGATGGTCGGTGGTGCTCGATTCAGACTTTCGATGGCCAAGCCTGCTGCCGCCTTGTAGCCCGCCATGAATTCGGCGCGCTCCTCGGGCGAGATCACATGGTCGATATTGTCGAAGGTGCCCCGGCAGCGCTCATCGACGATGTTGAGCAGTCCGAATGGGCCGGCGCTGCGATTGCGCAGCACAAGCTGCGAAATTGGGCCGCACAGCTTGGCATCATAGTCGGCAAGCGCCCGCGGCGTGACCCCATGCTTCACCATCGCCGCCCCCAAAACACGGGCATCGACAATCGCTTGGCTGGCGCCATTGGAGCCGGTCGGATACATGGCGTGCGCCGCATCGCCAAGCAGCGCCACCGGACCATCCTGCCAGGTCGCCACAGGGTCGCGGTCGATCATGGGGTTTTCGAAGGCGCCGTCGGCCTGTCGGAGCAAGGCGGGCACGTCGAGCCAATCCCAGGTCCAGTTCGCGAAATGGTGGGCGAAGTCGTTGATGCTCACCTGCCGGAACCAGCCGCGCTGCTTCCAGCCCTCGGCATTGTCCATCGTGACCTCGGCGATCCAGTTGATCATGGCCAAGCCCGTGTGCGGGTCCGGATGCGAGATGGGATAAAAGACCATACGGTGACGATGCGTGCCAAGGCCGACGAAGGAGGCACCAGTGCGGATCGGCCTCGCCCAGGTCGTGCCGCGCCACATGACCGCGCCACCCCAGTGGATCGGGGGCTGTGCGGGGTGCATCTGCGCCCTGACCGAGGAGTGAATGCCATCCGCGCCGATCAACAGCGTGCCGTGCGCCTCGGCGGTCGAACCGCCGGCACGCTCTAATAGGACGCTCACGCTGCCATCAACGTTGCTCCGGTAGCCGGTGACGCGGCTTCCCAGCCTGACGGCCTCCGGCCCGATCCGTTCCACCACCCGCTCATGCAGCAGCATGTGGAACCGACCACGATGAACTGCATATTGTGGCCAGTTGTAGCCCGCCAGGACCCCTCGTGGCTCCGAATAGATGTCGTTGCCATTGAGCCCAACCAGCGCCCATTCCCGTGCGGGCATGCCCACCCGGTCGAGATCCTTCTCGGCAATGCCGAGATCATAGAGTTCGCGCACGGCGTTGGGTTGCAGATTGATGCCGACGCCGAGCGGGCGCATCTCCGGCACGGCTTCGAAGACGATTGAAGGCACGCCAATCTGGTGCAGCGTCAGGGCCGTTGCCAGCCCGCCAATGCCGCCGCCGGCAATGATCACAAGATTGTCCGTCATGCACCGGTCCCCTCCGCACGCTCCTTGAATTTCTTTATCTTTTGGAGGGTGTGCGGAGCAAGCCCGCCTTTCAGGTGCCGGCGTTTGCTCTCACCCCCCAAGGCCCCCGGAGACGCACGATTTGCCGAGATCTCCCCCCGAGCTACGTACGAGGGCGTGCGAACAATTCCCCAACCCCTTTGTCTCGATGTGATTGGATGTTCCTGCCGGCCAGCGCCATGTCGGGGTCGCCCTCGGACCTCGACACCCCAGCAAATGCGCCGCCATCGATGCTTCGCTAATCGTTGGCCGCGCAGAAGCACTCGGCCTTCGGAGCCGAGTGCTTCTTCCAGGTTCTCGACGATACCAGGACGGCGCCCCGCTGCGCCTTCTTAGCGTCCCCGAGCAACTTGTGCTCAATTGGATGCACGAAGGTGCGCATTGGTTCCCGCCATTCCCAGGTGCCGGCGTCCCTCCGCAATCAGCCGGCGCAACGCGGCAAGCTCGAGCTCTCGTGAGCCGGAGCCGGTGGCGGCCAGGCGCAACAATATCCCCGCCCAGACGAAGTTTGCCGCGCGCCCGACTTGTGGGCACAGTACCATCCGTGCGCCGCCGCCGAAGAGAAGACCATGGCCGAAATCCTGGATGGCATCACGATCGGGGCCGCCTTTGCGGCGACCGTCGCTCAGCACGCCGATCGCCCATTCTTGGCGGTACCGGCCAATGCCGATCGCGGCTATCTGGCATCGGGATTTGAGATTTCGTACGGCGCCGCGAGCAAGCGCGTTGAAGAACTCGCAGCCATCTACCGGCAGGCAGGCTATGGGGTCGGCCACCGCGTGGCGACCTTGTTGGAGAACCGTCCAGAGTACCTATTTCACAAGCTGGCGCTCAATAGCATCGGCGTATGCTGCGTGCCGATCAATCCCGATTATCGGGCGGCGGAGATTGCCTACCTGATCGATCACAGCGAGCCCGACCTCATCGTAGCAATCAGCACGCGACACGCCTCTATCCGCGAGGCCCTAGCGCAAAGCGCTCACGGCCCGCCCGTGATTGACGCGGAGCCGTTCCCTGCTCCATTGCACAAGGCGTCGCGACCCGCGCAAGATGCCCAGCCCCGTCCCGAGACACCAGCCAGCATGCTTTATACGTCGGGAACGACCGGACGGCCGAAGGGCTGTGTCCTTTCGCACGGGTATGAAGTCGCCTCCGGCGCCTGGTACGCTTCCCTCGGCGGCTTGGCGGGCCTGCGCGCAGGAGAAGACCGCATCTATAATCCGCTACCGCTCTATCACGTGAACTCCGCCGTCGTTTCCCTGATGGGCGCCATCCTGACTGGTTGCTGTCAGATTCAGCCCGATCGCTTTTCGCCGCAGCGCTGGTGGCGTGAGGTCACCGAAACGCGCGCCACCATCGTACACTACCTCGGGGTGATCGCGCCCCTGCTGCTCAACCAGCCAGCAAGCGACAGCGAGCGACGTCATACTGTCCGCTTCGGCATTGGCGCCGGCATCGAGCCGCAACTGCACCAAGCATTTGAGCGGCGCTTCGGCTTTCCGATGCTCGAGATCTGGGGCATGACGGAGATGGTACGCGTGCTGGGCGACACCTTCGAGCCACGCCAGGTTGGAACGCGCGCCTTTGGTCGGGCTGTGCCCGGCATCGATATCCGTGTCGTCGATGATGCCGATCGCGACCTGCCAGACGGTCAGCCCGGGGAGATGCTTGTGCGCCACTCGCAGGAGACCCCACGCAGGGGTTGCTTCTCGGGTTATTTCAAGGACGCGGCGGCCACCGAGGCGGCCTGGCGGGGCGGCTGGTTCCACACGGGAGATGTCGTCTGGCGGGGTCCGGACGGGGTGCTGCATTTCGTCGAGCGCAAGAAGAACATCATCCGCCGGTCGGGCGAGAACATCGCAGCGGCAGAGGTGGAGGCCGTGCTGCTGACGCACCCCGATGTGCAGCAGGCCGCGGTGATGGCCGTGCACGACGAATTGCGCGAGGAGGAGGTGTTGGCCTGCATCGTGCTGAAGCGCGAGCTGTCGCACAAGGAGGCCGCGATGGCATTGTTCCAGCACTGCTTCGAGCGCCTCGCCTACTACAAAGCGCCCGGTTGGGTCCACATCGTTGCAAGCCTCCCGACGACGGGAACCCAGAAGATCCAAAAACACAACATCTATCCGGCCGATACCGATCCGAGGAGCCGCCCCGACGTCATCGATATGCGCGCGCTGAAGCACCGCCAACGCAGTTAGCGCGGCAAGTCGGCTGCTGCCTTCCAAGACGCAAGGCCGCGGCGGCGGCACAATGAGGCCCTGCTCGCTCCGCCCTGCAGTTTGGGATCACGCTGCAGAAGAGATGACCATCTACCGGCCTGACCGGGTTTGGGACAGGAGGTGCCCGACCCAGTGAGGGCCGCTGCCCGGCCCCCGGGGCGGCAAGAGCCCCTCTCCCGCAAATCGGCCGTACGGAGAATACCTGATAGACAGATCCATCCTTTCCGAGGAACGCCAGCGTTTCAGTACGAGATTGCGGCGGCACTAGAAGGGAACTTACCCGCCTTTTGGTTTGCCGAACTTGGGGTATTCGCCCGCAGGGGCGATCGGCCTATCCGGCAAGCTGGTGGCGGCTTTCGCGGGTGTCACTCGCGGCCCAGTTCGGTCTCGCGTTCCGCGCCGAGCCCTCCGACGTTGCCGTGTTCTGGCCGGCATGCGGGTGGCCGCCGGTGCCCTCATCTTGTTCGGCCGACGCGCCTATCCGGCGCTCGCCCTTGGCGTGGTGATCGGCACGGTTGCGGCCAATCTCTTGAGTGATCGGCAGCTGTTGACCTCGTTACTCAAGGGACTTTGCAACGCTGGTGAAGCGGTGCTGATCAGTTGGCTGCTTGAACGATGGTTTGGTCGATCATTTGCGTTTCTGACATCCGGCAGGTGTTCGGTTTTCTCGCCGCTGCTACGGCCGCGGCCGCCGTCTCCGCCGTCGGCGGCGCGACCATCATGACTGCCCTTCACACCACGGCGCCATTTTGGGAGGTCTGGAGCGCCTGGCTGCTGTCGGACGGGGTCGGCATTGTGGTGATCGCCCCCCCTGGTCATTAGGCTTGGCCAGGCGTGGCGCGAGCCATCGTCGCGCGGCGCACTGATGGAGGGATGAGCGTGCTCGCCTCCTGACCTTGACCAGCTTCTACGTCGTGACCCAACAGGCCGCATCATGGCTCTCATTTAACCCGGTTGCGGTAGTGCTACCGCTGCTATTGTGGCTGGCAGCACGCAGTCCACCGGCCTTTGCATCGCCGGCGCCTTCAGCGCATCGCTTGCCGTGATCTGCGCGACCAACTTCGGCTTGGGTCGCTTCGGCGATGCCGCCGTGCCGGTCATCGAGCGCGTCAAAGGTGCGCAAGTGGCCGTGACGATGGTGACCACCTACACCCTCGTGCTTTCGGCATTGTTTGCCGAAAGGCGCTCGCGCGAGGATAGCTTTCGTCAGCTTCTTGGCGCGCTCCCTGCCGCCGTCTACACGACCGATAAGACCGGGCGTATCACCTACTGCAATCAGGCGGCTGTCGATCTTTGGGGCGTCAAGCCGGAGTTGGGCAAAGACAACTGCTTTGAGCTTTGCCGATTGGCCTATCCCGACGGCAGGCCGATGCCGCTCGATGAGCGTCCAAGCCAGATTTGCCTGCAACAGGGTCGCCCCGTAGTCGGCCGCGAGGCACTCCTCGAACGGCCGACGGCAGCCGCGTTCCGATCATTCCTTGCCCAGCGCCCCTGCTCAATGAGCAGGGCGCGGTTGTCGGTGTGTAAGCATGAAGCTCGACATCAGCGAACGCAACGCGCCGAGCTCGCGCTGGACGAGCGCAACTTGCAGCTCTCATTGGCGGCCAAAGCTGCCTTGGTCGGCAGCTCGTATGATGTCGGCAAGGACACGATGCAGGTTTCCGAAGGTTACGCGGCGGTGCACGGCTTGCCAGCGGGCACCGTCGAGACCACGCGCAGTGAATGGCAAACAGAACGCATCCAGACGATCTCGCGCGCGTCGAGACACGCGCAAACGCGCCTTTCGCGCGCGGCGAACCGAAACGACATCGAGTATCGTATCGTGCGTCCCGAAGGCGAGATTCGCGGATCGAGTGCGCAGTCGTTTCCTATGACCTTGCCGGAATTCCGCGACGCGTGATCGGTGTCAACATCGACATCACCCAACGCAAGCGGCCAGCGAGATGCTGGCCGAACGCAATGCGCAGCTCGAGTTGGCCAGCAAGGCCCGTATCGGCAGCTTCTCTACGACTACACGACAAGACTAGCAGCTCTCACCGAGCTAGCGGCAACGGCGGAGGGAGCGGAGAGGCCGACGAGGGCGGGGGGGACGCAGAGAGGGTCATGAAATTTGTCACCGCGCCTATGCGCAGCGTCGAAGCGAAATCGTGTTGGACTTTCGCATCACGCCCAACGGTGAGGTTGGGTGGATCGAGGTGCGCATCCTGGTCTCCTACGGACGCGCGTGCGAATGGTTGGCGCTATCATTACATCACCGAGCGCAAAAAAGCGGAACAGATTTTAGCCGAGCGCAATGCGCAGCTCGACCTTGCACACAGGGCCGCGCGCGTAGGTTCTTACACCTACGACATCCAGGCAAAAACCATGCGCATTGCCCGTGCCAGCGCCGCCATCTACGGCCTGTCTCACAGCACCGTGGAAATCACCGCCCAGCAATGGTTCGCGCGCGTGCATCGCGACGATATTCTGCGCTTGCAGACGGAATACATTCGTGCGTTCAAGCAACGGCGGAACGAACTCGTCAACGAGTTACGCTTCGTCCGTCCCGGCGGTGAAGTCAGGTGGATTGAGGCGCGAAGCCTTATTGACTATGACGGTGCCGGCCGTGCCGAACGCATGACGGGCGTCTATATCGATGTGACCGAGCGGCGGAAAGCCGAGGACCACAAGAGCCTGCTCATCGCCGAGCTCGACCATCGCGTCAAGAACGTGCTGCATGCGTCGCGGCGGTCGCAGCATTCCCGAGAGTATAGTAAGTCCGCGGATGAGTTTATCGATGTTCTCAATGGGCGCATCAACGCCTTGGCGAATACGCACGCTCTCTTGAGTCGCAGTCGCTGGAAGGGTGTGGGGTTAGGTGAGCTCGTGCGAACGGAGCTGGCGTTCTGGACCAAGACGAAGAACGCCCTTATCGAGGGCCCGGAGATCAACCTGGCCGCAGAGGCCACCCAGCCGGTGGCGATGGTTTTGCACGAGCTGGCTACGAACCCAGCCAAGCATGGTGCCCTATCGAGTGCGCATGGACGGGTGTTGGTGCGCTGGGCGAAAGTCGGCGAAGGGACGCTCAAGTGGCAAGCTGGTGCTCGAGTGGCGGGAGACTGGCGGCCCGCCGGTGGCAGCACCCAACGCCGCTGGCTTCGGCAGCAGCGTGATCTGCGACGTCATCCCCTATGAACTGGGCGGGGCGGCGCACTATGAACTTGCTCGCGACGGCGCTTGTTGCCGATTGGAAATACCCGCCAGATGGCTGAGCCACCCACGCGAACCCGCGGAGCGCTGCTGGGGGCCGAATAGTCTTGCAGACGGACGCTGCCCTGAACGGAGCGTTCAAGCGGCTAGTCGCAGGCTCACTCTTCGCGCGGCGGCTCCGGTTTGAAACCTAGGATTTTCTGAAAGCGCTCGGAATACTTCGGCCACGCCGCCTTGTTGATCAACCGTGGCGGCACCTTGCCATCAAAGATGTCGATCCATTGCTCCGAGGCGTAGATCGCCACATTCGCGTGGGACTCGCGCGTGCTGCCGGCATTGTGCGGCGTCAGGATGACGTTGTCGAAACCCATCAATGGGTGGTCCGCTGCCGGCGGTTCCTCGAGGAAGACGTCGATGCCCGCGCCGGCAACTTTCCGCTCTGTCAACGCCCGCGCCAGGTCGCTCTCCTTGTAGGTGCCGCCGCGCGAGGTGTTGATGAAGAAGGCCGTCGGCTTCATGAGGCAGAGTTCGTCATAGCCGATCATGCCGAAAGTTTCCTCCGACCGAGGGCAGTGCATCGTGACGTAATCGGCGCGCTGCAAGATCTCGCTTAACTCAACTTTCTCGGCATTATGCAGCGCCACCTTCTCCTTGCTCAGGTACGGATCGTAGGCGAGTACCGTCATGCGGAAGGCGGCCTTGCAGATCTCGGCGACCCGCGAGCCGATATTTCCGAGGCCAATGATGCCGATCGTTTTACCCAGCAGCTCCGTGCCGATGTAGCGGAAGCGATCGATATTGTTCGCCTGCCGCACCGCCCGGTCGGTCTCCATGATCTTCTTCGACAGGGCGAGCATCAGGCCGACGGCGTGTTCTGCGACCGCCTCCTTGTTGGCACCGGATTGGTTGCAGACGAGGATGCCGGCCTTCGTGCAAGCATCGACGTCGATGACGTCGTAGCCGGCGCCCAAAGAGCAGACGGCGAGGAGGTTGGGCGCCTTGGCGATAAGCCTAGCGTCCGGAAACCAGGGGTCACGCATCTCGGTTCGGGCGCAGGCGTGATAGCCGTGCGCGCAACTCATGTCGGCCCAAGTGTCCGCGGCCGGCGTTGCGAAGTCACGGCGGAACATGTCAATGTCTGAGCGCTTATTCCTGATCGCCGCGGCCGTCGCATCGAGGCGGTGATGGAAGTAGATGATTTGTTTGATGTTCGCTGCCATGCCGTCGTCGCTGAACGTTGTTGGGCCAATTGCTCTCCCACCCCGGCACCGGGGCGCGAAGGATGACAAGATGCTCGGACAAGGACCGCCACACTCCCACGCGGTCCGATGACACCTTTCGTATCGTGCTCCCGGATCCAGCGCAAGACACGCCCCACCACAGCCGCGCGCCCGGTCCGGACGCTCGATGCAAGGGTGGAGGCGTGACCTCTGAGCCCAGCGGGTGCTAACGACAATACGATTAACCACGCCGCCCAAATTCGATGATTTTGTCCACCATACGAGTTGAAAGCTCTTCGGGCTCCCACATAATCGAGAGCAAGCGGGGTTAGCAGAACTCGGGTCGGAGAGGGCTCATGAGGGTTGCCAAAATCCTTGCTGGCTGCGCATACGGTCCTGAAACGCTGAAGATCATCGGCAAGGCGTTTGATGACGCATGGGCCTCTATCGCCGATGACTTTGCTGGGGATGCGCAGCGTGCTGACGCAGCACGGGAGCGCTTGGCGCACGCCGTTCTCATCGCGGCCGCGGAGGACTCCCGCGACCCCGAGCCCATCAAAACCTTGGCGCTCCAGATCATGGCTTTGAGTTACCGCGGTAGCTGGCTCGATCCCGGTGGAAACATGCCAAACTGAGCACCAGCGCCATGGGCCGATGTCACTGTCGCCGGCCTAAAAAAAACCCCCCCCCCCCCCTCTTTCTTCCCCCCTCTCCCTCCCGAATCGGTAATCACATCGCGGTTGCCGGCACCGCTTGCGCTCTCTGCGAGCGCGTCATAGTCGAACACGTCCGCCCCAGCATCACCCGTAGCTTCGCACCCGAGGGCACCGATTAGTCTGTCGCTGCCGGCGCCGCCGCTGACCGCGTTCGCCTGAGCGTCGCCGACGAGCGTGTCAGCCACGCCAGCCAACGACGCTTTCGATCCTATAGCGTGTCGAACCCTCCCCCGACCTAGACCGAGCGGGCGAACGCAGATGGTAGCGTGTATGAAAGGACGCCGCCTTGTATGATGGGCCATGGTTACCCGTCCCAGAGGTGTCCCCGAGCGCGATGATCCGGTCGAGCCGGATGGCTGGCATCTGCGCTCCGCCACGCTCGCGGATGTCGACGGCTTGCATCGCTTGGCCTGCGAGCCCCTCGTCTACCGCTACCTTTTCGATGCAACCGCGCCTGAGCGCGACGCGATTGCCGATGGGATTGCCCGGGCCATGGCCGATGCCGCGCGCACGCGACTAGGTTTGTGGATCTTGCAGAGCCCGCACGTGCCCTATGGGGGGGTGCGTGCAGCTGCGGCCCGATCTCTCCGCCAAATCTGCCGAGCTCATCTATCTCCTCGATCCCACCCATTGGGGCCGCGGCTTGGCAACCCGCATGGGCTGGACCGCTATTACGACGGCCTTTCTGGAGCCCTTCGATGTCCGACCGCGCCAACGGGGCTTCGCTGGCCGTGATGCGGCGCCTCGGCATGCGCTTTTATCGTGACGTGCGCTATCCCTTGGGCAAAGGCTTCCAATACACCCTCGCGCGCGGTGATCCCGGGCCCAAGCCGCAACCGGCGCTGCTCGCGATGGGCTGATGAGACCTGCCTCTTCAGGCCCAAGGCTGGTGCTAGCGCATGCCCCGCGGCTTGCAACGGCGTTGGCCACGCGCGCCTTGGCTCGGATATTTTGGTCGACGCAAATGCTGCGACCTTTAGCGTCTCGTGCTAGCCAACTTGAGTTGCCGGCGGCTCAGCGCAACCCGTTGGCGCGCCGGCGTCAGCAGCTGGGAAAGAACAACCCATGTGGCCAAATCCTCGCATCCCCTTCCAGATGTCGTCCGAACGTGCGCGGCTCGAGCCGTGGCGCGGCAAACCCTTGATGGTCCATGCCGTCGTCAATATCGAGTATTGGCCCTTCGAGCAAAAAATGCCGCGCGGCATCCTGCCCGCACCGCACGGTGCCCAAGTGGAGCCGCCGGACCTCCCCAACTATTCCTGGGTCGAATACGGCATGCGTTGTGGCATGCCGCGCCTATTCGAGCTGTTGGGTCGACGCGGGATTAAGGCCTCGGCCTTCATGAACGCCCAATGCGCCGACGTCTATCCCTCGCTCGCAAAGGCCGTGGTCGATGCGGAATGGGAGCTTGTCGGCCATGGCTGGTTCCAGCGCTCGCTCAAGCAGGTCGCCAACGAAGAGGCCGAAATTCGCCGCTGCCTAACGAGGCTGGAGCAGCTCTCGGGAAGGAAGGTGCGTGGCTGGTTCGGCGCCGGCGGCGGCGAAAGCAACGACACGCCGGATATCCTGAAACGCTGCGGCATCGAATTCGTGCATGATTGGCTGGTTGATGATCTGCCTTGCTGGATGGTGACGACGGACGGTCCTTTGCTTTGTCTCCCCTATACTTGGGAGCTCAATGACGTGCCGATCTGGGTCGTACAGGGGCAATCCAGCGATGAATTCTTGAAACGGCTTGAGGCGACGTTGGCCGTCCTCGAGCGCGAGCTCGAACGGCAACCCCGCGTGCTAACGCTCGCCATGCACCCGCACGTCCTAGGCGTCCCACACCGCGCCTACTACCTGGAAAAGGCGCTCGATCTCCTGGCGGCGCGGCAAGATTGCGTGTTCATGACCTCAAGCGAGATCGCCGATTGGTTCCTGGCCGCCGACACGCACGGGGTCAACGACCTGCAAGCCGCCGCGCGCTCGCGGCCACAGTGAGCCCGCCCTCGTCAGCGACCGAGATAGGAGTTGAGGACGGCGGGATTGTCGACCAGTCCGGCGGCCGGACCCGAAAAGGCGATTTCCCCGTTCCTGAGGACGTGCGCGTGCTCGGCCACCGCGGCGGCAACGCCGATGTTCTGCTCCACCAGCAGGATCGTCATGCCGCGCCGGTTCAAGGCCACAATCGTGTTGACCATCTCGGCGACGACCGTCGGCGCCAGACCTGCCGAGGGCTCATCCATCAACAGACAGCGCGGACGTGCCATCAAGGCGCGGCCGATGGCCAGCATCTGCTGCTCGCCGCCGCTCAAGGAGCCGGCAAGTCTTCGCCGGTGCTGGGCAAGCTTGGGAAACATGGTGAAGATCGAGGCAAGATCGGCTTGGATCGCCGCCCGGTCCCGGCGCGTTACCGCACCGAGCTCGAGATTGTCGAGCACGGTCATATTCGGCCAGACTTCACGGCCCTGCGGGACCTGGGCTAGGCCGCTCTTCACCATGCGGTCGGCCGTCCAGCCGGCGCATTCGATGCCTTCGAATTGAACGGAGCCGGACAGCGGGCGCAGCATTCCCGCCAGGGTATTCAACAATGTGGTCTTGCCGGAACCGTTGCCGCCGAGCAAAGCACGATCGATCCCGCCGGCACCTGAAAGGTGACGTCGCGCAGCACCTCGGTGATGCCGTAGGCGACCCTAAGATGCTTGATATCGAGCACTGAGCTCCTTTCCGAGATAGGCCTCGATCACGGCGCGATCATTGCGCACGGCGGCGGGTGGACCATCGGCAATCGTCCGGCCGGAGCTCAGTACCGTTACTTGATCACACACGCCCATGACCAGGTGAATGACGTGTTCGATAAGGATCAGCGTCACGCCCTTTTGATCGCGAATTTTCCTCAGCAGGGCGTCGAGCTCTGCCAGCCGGTTTGCGCTCAAGCCCACGGCCGGCTCGTCCAGCAGAACCAAGGTTGGCTCGCTGATGAGGGTGCGGGCAATCTCGACCACCCGCTGCTGACCGAACGACAAAGCCGTGGCGGGCCGCTCGGCCAAATCGGCCATGCCGACAAAGGCCAAGGCACTCATCGCCGCCGCCGCCATCTCCTTTTCCTCGCTGCGCCGGCGCGGGCGATCAAAGCCGGCGGCGAAGAGGCCCGTGCGGCTTCGCCGGTGCAACCCTGCCATCATATTCTCGAGCACGGTCATGCCCTGAAAGAGCTGCGAGGTCTGAAAGGTCCGTCCCAGTCCCAATCGCGCAATGCTGCTCGGTTTGCGACCGACGATGGAAGCGCCATTGAGCCGCACGTCACCCTTTTGTGGGCGGTGAATGCCGCAAATGATGTTGAGCAGCGTGGTCTTTCCCGCGCCGTTGGGGCCGATCAGCCCGCGAATCTCGCCCGCCTTCACCTCCAGATTGATACCGTCGAGAACCTTAAGGCCGCCGAAGGCCATCTCGAGGTCGATAATGTTGAGTACCGCCGCGCTCATGGCTCGGCCCGGGCGGCGGGCGCTTCGATCGGCCGCGGCGCCGGCATGGGCGCCGATGGCTGTGGCAGGCGCAGGGGCTCCTCCCAGCCGCGCACGTGTCGTTTCAGCACGGAGCTCAAACCGCCGCGCATAAACAAGACAAAGCCGACAAGCAGGGCGCCGAATGCAATCTCCTGCAGGCCTTTAAAGGCGCGCAGCGCCTCGAGCAGAAGGATGATCAGGCCCGCGCCCAGCACCGAGCCGGTGATCGAGCCCAACCCGCCGACCACGATCATGGCTTTTTGCAGCACCATCTGAAACAGATCGAAGCCCTCGGGAGCCACGAAATTCAGCATTGCCGAATAGAGCCCACCCGCCGTTCCCGCATAAAAACCGCTGATGCCGAAGGCAAGCGCCTTGTAGCGCAACAGATCGACGCCCAAACTTTGCGCCGCCACCTCGCCATCGCGCACGGCGACAAAGGCGCGGCCCAGGCGTGAAGCCACCAAGTTCTGCGCGAACAGGAAGCGCGCCAGCATCAAGGCAAGGCTCAGGTAATAAAGGCCAAGCGGCTTGTCGATCGGCAACGGCGCAAACGACAAGGGCGGGGTCTTGAAGCCACCGGCGCCGAAGGTGACACTCTCCCAGTGCAGGAACACCCATTGCGTGGCTTGCGCGAAGGCCAGCGTCGACAGCGCCAGGTAAAGACCACTGAGACGGAGCGCCGGCAGCGAAATCGCCAAGCCGACCGCCGTCGCCAACAGCGCGCCGGAGGGAAACGCCAACCAGAAGGACCAGCCGAGCCGCACCTGCAGCAACCCGGTGGCATAGGCGCCGATGCCGAACATGGCCGCGTTGGCGAACGCCAGTTGCCTGGCGTAGCCGACCAGGATGTTGAGACCGATCGCCAGCAGGACATAGACGAGGATGAGATTGGCAATGAACAAATGATAGACATTGGCAAACGCCGGCAGCACGATCGCCGCGGCCAACAGCGCCAACAGCACATTGCGTCGGCCGAACAGCGCCACGTTTACACTCTCCGCGTCTTTGCCGGGCCGAGTAAACCGCTCGGCCGCAGCACCAGCACGGCCATGATGACGATGAACGGGGAGAGCTCCATCACGCTGGAATGGATGTAGCCTCCCGCCATCGACTCGGCGATGCCGACGATCATGCCGCCGAGCACCGCTCCCGGCAGACTGCTGAGCCCACCGAGCACCGCCGCCGCAAATCCCTTGAGGAAGAAGGCAAAACCAATATCGGGATAGAGCAGGGTGAGGGGCGCGGTCAGCACGGCGGCGGCCGCGGCAATGGCAGCGCCGATGCCGAAGGCCAGCGTATAGATGCGATCGGTACGAATGCCGACCAACCTCGCGGCCCTGGCGTTATCGGCGGTGGCCTGCATCATCTTGCCGGCCCGCGTAAAGCGGAAGAAGACCACAAACAGCAGCAGGATCACGGCGGTACCGGCCAGCACGGCCAGCTGTTGCGGGATCACCATGATGTTGCCGACCATGATCGGGTCAGGCGACGTGATGGGCGGAAAGGCGAGGTAGTCGGCCTTGCCGCCCCAGATCGTGCGGGCAAGGCCCTTAAGGATGAAGGCGATGCCGACCGTTGCGCGAAGCCGAAGGCGAGGGCAAAGGCAAAGGTAGCGAGATAATTGATACCGAGCTCGGCTGCCTGACGGATCGCATCGCCTTTAGACCGATCGCCAAATCGGACGTGGTAAGTCTGGTCTTGGCGGATGGAGATCCTAAAGGCGAAGGGTATCACCCCGGTCGCCGACGAGGAGCTCTCCCCCGATGCCAATGATGCCACCGCCCAGGTTTTGCGGCTCAAGGCAACGAACGCCGACGCGGTCATCATGGTGCTCTATCCCAAGCCCGCCGCGGTCTACATTCGCGACGCCCAGAAGCTTGGCTTCAAGCCGCTCAACATTGGGCAAAGCGGGATTGCCGATCCGGCCGCCTTTGAGGAGCAAGTCGGCGTGCCCGGTGCCACCGCGAGCTTCCGCACGATCTCGCAGGTGAAATTCACGCCCGAGGATCCGGCCATGGACAAGTGGCGCAAGCTGGTAGAGGCGAAATTTCCGGGCGATCGGCTTTCGGTCTACAATTTGTTCGGCATCGGCAGCGCCCAGGTGCTGGTGGAGGCGCTCAAGCGCGCCGGACCGGATTTGACACGGGAAAAGCTGCAGGCGGCGTTCGCCACCATCAAGGGCTTCAACACCGACGTGCACCCCGGAGCGGTCACGTGCTCGCAGAGCGATCATCGCTGTCATAAATCCCCGGCATGGCTTGCCAAGGATCCCGGCGGTCCCATCCGCATGCTCGGCGTGACGACGGTCGAGAACTAGGCCTTGCTGCTCTTCAGCTATCTGCTGATGAGCGGGATAACGACGGGGGCGTTGTACGGCCTCGTCGCCCTGGGGTTCGTGGTGGTGAACAAGGCCACGGGCGTCATCAATTTCGCTCAGGGCGAGTTCTTCATGTTCACGGGCTTCGTTGCTTGGATGCTGCACGTCCAGCAGCGGCGCATAGCGCGCTCGGCCCCAGGCATCCTTCATCGAAATCATGGCGATGCGCTTGGCCCCTTGTTGCTGGGCAAACAACACTTGCGCCTCACTCTCGATGGTGGAAGTCAATGCCGTCGAGTAAATGTTCGGTGCGGGCGGCACGGTGATGCCGTCATGCACGGAGGCGAAAATCAGGGTCGGGATTTTCGCGGTCTCGATCGCCTCGCGGGCGGCAAAGGTGGCGTTGCTGCAGCCGCCGCCGATCAGGCAAATACCTGATCCTGATGCGATGGCCGAGGCGGCGTCGCAGCGATCGTCTTCGCGCACCAACTGCAGCTTGCGGCCGTGGATGCCGCCGACGGCAAACTGCCCATGAACGGCGTCGAGGTCGTGTTCGACGAGGTCAACGCCGCCGCAATGAGCCCGGCGTCAGCGCCGACAGCATCAGGATCGGCACCTTCGGGGCGCTCACGGGACCCGGCTACCTCTAGGCGAACGCATCTGCACCAGCGCCAATGGCCAGCGCGGCGGCAAGCGCCGCAAATCTGGGCAGACGTGACATCAGCATGCTTTCCTCCTTCGCGGGAGCTCAAGTTTATCCCGCGCTCCGAGCTCGCGCCATCACCTTCCCGCCGCGGGCGCCGCCGGCCGGTTCGCAGCGGGCGCGCCGCCGAGCACCTCGGCGGTGTGCTCCCCCAACCGCGGCGCCGGCCGGCGCAGGGTGCCCGGCGTCTCGGATAGCTTCACCGGAATGCCCAGCGTCTTGACCGTGCCCGCCGCCGGATGTGCGGTATCGACCGCCATGCCGCGCGCCACCACATGCGGATCCGCCATCGCCTGGTCGAATTCCAGCACCGGACCAGACGGAATGCCCGCCGCCTCGAGCGCCGCCAGCCAATAGGCGGACGGCTTTGTCCTAAAGTGCCCCTCGAGCAGGGCCACCAGCGCGTCGTTGTTGCGCACGCGCTCGCCGTTGCTTGCAAAACGCGCATCCTTGCTCAGTTCGGAGGCGCCGAGCAAATCGCACAGCCTGATCCAGAAATTGTCCTGTGCCGCGCCGAGGGTGATCCAGCCGTCCGCCGTCGGAAACACTTGATAGGGCGAGCTGCCCCGGTGCGCCTGGCCAAGACGCGGCGGCGTCGTGCCGGTGGCGGCAACGTGCGCCGCTTCATAGACCCCGAAGGAGAGCGCCGATTCCAGCAACGAAGTCTCGACCAACTGGCCGCGCCCGCTGCGGTGCCGCGCCTCCAGCGCGCACAGAATCCCGATCGCCAGGTGCATGCCCGCCGCCACATCCGAGATGGCGATCGGCATCCGGTGCGGCGGCCCATCCTTCGGGCCGCACACGCTCATCAAACCCGACATCCCCTGGGTCACAAGATCAAAGCCGCCGCGATCGCGATAGGGGCCCGTCTGCCCGAAGCCGGAGATGGCCGCGTAGATCAAGCGCGGATTGCGCGCCGAGAGCGTGGCCCACCCCAGCCCCAAGCGCTCGAGCGTGCCCGGCCGGAAATTTTCGATCAGGACATCGGCGCCGTCGATGAGGCCAAGGAGCTGCGTTTTGCCGGCTTCCGTCTTCAAGTCGATGACCACGGAACGTTTGTTGCGGTTCCAAATCATGAACGGGGCGCTTTCGCCGCCGACAAACGGCGGCATTTTGCGGGCATCGTCGCCGCTGCCGGGGCGCTCGACCTTGATAACGTCCGCACCGTGGTCCGCGAGCACCATGGCGCAGTAAGGCCCCGATAGATGACCGGAGAGATCTACGATCTTAAGGCGTTCCAATGCGCTTGCCATCGGCTTTCACTTTGTCCCATGCCAGATTTTTCGTTTATTGTGCCCACTTCTAGCGCCTCGCGCACTTCCTTTCTGACAGGGTCGGTCGTGGTCACTCAACAAGACATTGTGCTTTCTTGCGAAACTAGCGGCGTGGCGACCGTTACCCTGGATCGTCCCGCCAAGCGCAACGCAGTCTCGCTTGCCATGTGGCGACGGCTCGGCGAAATCTTCGCTGAGCTGGGCGCCCGCGATGACGTGCGCGCCATCATTCTGACCGGGGCGGGTGGACACTTTTGCGCCGGCGCCGACATCTCCGAGTTCGCTTCAGTCCGCGCCGACGCGCAATCGGGACGCAGCTACGAGGCGGTCAACGAGGCCACTACGCTCACCTTGCGCGACTGTTGCAAGCCGACCATCGCCGCGATCTCGGGTTACGGCATGGGCGGCGGCTGCGCCCTGGCCTTGGCTTGCGACCTCCGGGTCGGGGACGCCAGCACGCGCATGGGTATTCCCGCGGCCCGACTCGGCGTCGTCTACGGCGAACTGGATTGCGCCCTGCTCCACCGCCAGGTCGGTCTTGCCAATGCCAAACGCGTGCTCTTCACCGGCCGCGCCTTCGCCGCCGAGGAGTGTCTCGCCATGGGTCTCCTCGACATGGTGGCGGCCGACACCGCGCTCGGCGGCGCCAAGGCGCTAGCCGATGAGATCGTCGGCAACGCGCCGCTCTCGCTCGGCGGCTCCAAGCTGATCCTCGAGGCTTTGAGCGCCGGTACCGTCGAGCACAGGCGCGCGGAGATCTCCGACCTGATCGAAGCGGCGATGAACAGCACGGACTACCGCGAAGGGGCACGCGCCTTTCTCGCGAAGCGCCGGCCCGTCTTCACCGGTCGATAGGGGCTCGCCGGCATGCTCTGGCTCGGCGTTGATGTCGGTGGCACCTTCACCGATCTTGTGCTGTTTGACGTGGCCGCCGGCACGCTCCAGGTCTTGAAGACCCCCTCGACGCCGAGCAATCAGGCCGAGGGCATCCTGATCGGGCTTGACCGGCTTGGTATCCCGGCGGCGAACCTCAAACGCATCGTGCACGGCACGACCGTGGCAACCAACACCGCGCTCGAAGGCAACGGCGCGCGCCTTGCCGTCTTGGTGACGGCCGGTCATAGGGACGTGTTGGTCGTTGGCCGCGGCAATCGAACGGCAATGTACAACATCAAGGCGCGTCCGTTGCGCCCCTTGGTGCCGCGCTCGCAACTGATCGAGGTCGGCGAACGACTGCGCGTCGACGGCTCGGTCCTGCGGGCCCTTGATGAGGCCGAGGTGAAGGCGGCTGCCGAGCGCTTGGCCGGCGAGGATATCGAAGCGGTGGCGGTTTGCTTCCTGCACGCCTATGCCAACCCGGCGCATGAGCAGCGCGCTGCGGCTCTGCTGGCCGAAAGACTGCCGAGCGCGACGGTGACGACCTCGGCCGAGGTTTTGCCCGAGTTCCGGGAATACGAGCGCTTCTCCACCACGGCGCTCAATGCCTATGTCGCCCCGCGCATGAAGCGATATCTGCGCGATCTCAGCAAACGGCTGTCGCAGGCCGGTTCCTCGGCGCCGCTGGCCATCATGACGTCGAACGGCGGCTCGCTGCCCGCCCACCGCGTCGAGGCGATGCCCGTGCTGTCGATGCTGTCCGGACCCGCCGCCGGCGTTATTGCGGCCGGACATATCGGCGCCACCACCGGCTATGCCGACCTCATCACCTGTGACATGGGTGGTACTTCGACCGACGTGTGCCTGCTGCGGGGTGGCGACTACGCCATGACGACGGATGGTCGGGTCGGCGCCTTTCCCGTGAAGATACGCCAGATCGATATCAATTCGATCGGCGTCGGCGGCGGCAGCATTGCGACGCTCGGCACGGGCGGCTTTCTGTCCGTCGGTCCGCGCTCGGCGGGGGCAATGCCGGGTCCCGCCTGCTATGGCCGCGGCGGCCAAGAACCAACCGTGACCGATGCCAATGTGGTGCTCGGTCGGCTCGGTGTCGAGCAAGCGCTGGGCGGCGAGATTACCCTCGACGCGGCGGCGGCCAAGCGGGTGATGGCCGACTTGGCCGGGCGCCTTGGCCTGGGCACGATGCAAATGGCGGAGGGGATTTTGCGCATAGCCGCCGTTTCACTCGCCGGCGCCATCAAGGAAGTCTCGGTGATGCGCGGCATCGACCCGCGCGATTTCGCGCTCCTTCCCTTCGGCGGCGCCGGCCCCCTGCACGCGGCCGAAATCGCCGATGAGTTGGGCATGCGCACGGTCGTGGTGCCGCCGCTTCCCGGAAACTTCTCCGCGCTCGGGCTGCTGATCGCCGACGTGCGCCGCGACTTTGTCCGCACCCGCGTGTCCGCTACCGGCAAGACGTCGATCGGCGAGGTGCGCTCGGCGCTCGAGGAGCTGATGCGCAATGGCGCCGCCGAGCTCGCCGCGGATGGCTTCGTCGCCGACCGCGTTCGCTTCGCGGCAAGCCTCGACATGCGCTACGTGGGCCAGTCGTTCGAGCTCTCCGTTCCCGTGGCGGCGGACGTTGGCGGCATGGCTGCGATCGAGCACGCCTTTGCCGAAATCTATGCCGCGCGCTACGGCGCGGCGACCGGCCGCGCCGTCGAGATCGTCAGCTATCGCCTCGCCGCCTGGGGCCTTTCCGACAAGCCGCAGCTGCCACGCTTGCGTAGCGGCGGCCGTTCGCTCGCCGCCGCTGTGCGCGGCAGCCGGGCCATCCATATCGCCGGCGCCGAACGGCACGTCACCGTGTTGGATCGCGACCGCCTGCCGACCGGTGAAGCCAGCAATGGGCCCGTGCTGGTCGAGGAAGGCGGCGCCACCACCCTCGTGCCTGAAGGCTGGAGTGTCGAGCTCGACGCTGTTGGTTGCCTCGTCATGCGCCGGAGCTAGAAAGAGCAATGTCCTCGACACTGGATCCGATCACGCTTGAAGTCTTAACGCAGGCGCTCATTGCCACCGTGCGGGAAATGCGCGCCACGGTCTGCCGCACGGCGAGCTCTGTCGCCATCTATGACGCCAAGGATTTCTCCTGTGGCTTGTTCGCGCCGGACAGCCAGGTCATCGCCCAATCGGAAGATATCGGCTCGCATGTCGTGCCGATGCCGTGGTCGGTGCGCGCCGCCATGGCGAAGCTCGGCGCAACGCTCAAGGAAGGCGACGTCATTCTCCTCAACGATCCCTACGCCGGCGGCACCCACCTCAATGACGTCACCATCATCTATCCGATCTTCCGTGACGGACGCCTCATCTTCTTTCCCGCCGTGCGCGCGCACTGGGCCGATGTCGGCGGCATGGTGCCGGGCAGCATGTCGGGCAAGGCAACGGAGATCTATCAAGAGGGCATTCGCATCCCACCACTGAAGATTTTCGAGGCTGGCAAGATCAATGAGGCAGCGCTCGAGCTTCTGCTGGCCAACATGCGCGTACCGGACGAGCGCCTCGGCGACTTTCAGGCAAGCTTGGCCGCTTGCCGGGTGGCGCAGAAACGCATCCATGAAATTTGCGCCCGCTACGGCGTGGATACGCTGCTCGAAGCCGTTCGCCTTGACCTCGATCGGGCCGAGGCGCGCATGCGCGCTTCCATTGCCGCGGTACCGGACGGCACTAGCTATTACGAAGACTATCTCGAGACCTTCATGGGTGGCCGTTTCGAGCCGCTGCTTCTGCCCTTGGCGCTCACGGTCAAGGGTGATCGCATGATCGCCGATTTCAGCGGCGCCTCCCCGCAAGTCCCGTTCCCGGTGAACTCGACGGCTGCGGTCTCCGCCGCCGGGGTGCTGATCACGGTTAAGTCGGTGTTTGACCCGCAGGCGCCCCTGAACCAGGGCTCATTCCGGCCGATCGAAGTGATCACGCCACCGGGCACCATCGTCAATGTGCAGCGACCCGCTCCCGCCGGCTCGCACGGCGAGATCCGCAAGCGCGTGATTGCCACCATGGTAGGGGCACTGGCACAGATGGTGCCCGACAAGGTCGCCGGCGATCTCTGCCGCACGTCTTTCCACAATTTGATCGGCGGCTTCGATGCGCGTGCCGGTCGAGAGTGGGTGCACTACGAGTGGTCGGCCGGCGGCAACGGCGCTTTCGCCGAAGACGATGGCCCAAGCGCCATCGCCACCATCGACTGGGGCGATCTCGTCACGGTGCAATCCTCCGAAGTGATCGAAACGCGCATGCCCCTGCTGGTAGAGAGTTCGCGGCTGGCCACCAATTCCGGCGGGCCGGGCACCACGCGCGGCGGCTTGTCCATGCAGCGTGCCTTGCGTGTGTTGGCCCCCGATGCCCGCTATTCGCTGCTGTCCGATGGGGCTGTGGTACCGGCCTTCGGCGTCCTGGGCGGCTTGTCGGGCGCCCCCGTCGGCGCCTGGATCGACCGGGACGGCAGCATCGAGGGCTTTGCGACGCCGGGCAAGATCGCCGGGCACGCTTTGCAGGAGGGGGACGTCGTCCTGGTCCGATCGGCCGGCGGCGGCGGCTATGGCGATCCGCTCGACCGCGAGCCCGAGCGCGTCGCCGCCGACCTCAGCGACGGCTATATCTCGCCGGCGGCGGCGCGCAACCTCTATGGTGTGGTGCTCACCCAAATGCAAAGGGTCGACGTGGCGGCCACGCGCGCGCAGCGCCAGGATTTGCGCGCTGGCCGCGTCAACCTCGTTGCCCAGTTGACGCCGGACGCCTTTGAGAAGGGGGCCGTCAGCCGCCGGCGCGTTTGGCGGCTCAATCCCGCCGATGCCGCCTTGGCCGAGATCGGCGAGGACGACCTGGTGGAGCTCGATACCGGCCGGGCCGCACCGCTGCGCGGCTGGGCAAGGCTCCAGGCCGGCGTCCGGCCCGGAACGGTCGGCATCGATGCTCGCGGGCTTGCCATTCTCAAGGCCGCCGACGGCGAAAAGATCAGCCTGCGCCGGGTCCTCACGGCCACGCCTTCCACTCCTTCCATGACGGGCGGCAGCCAATGACCAACCCTACCGACTTGGCCCGGGACCTCGATTTCAGCCGACGTCGCGTCCTGATCACCGGCGCTGCCAACGGCTTCGGCGCCGCGATCGCGCAACGTTTCGCCGAGCACCGGGCAACGCTGGTCTTGGCGGACATCGAAGAGGCCCCGCTCGGCGCCATCGCCGCGCGCCTCGGCGCGGCAGCCCACCTCTTCGATCAAGCCGACCCCCAATCGGTGCAACGGCTGGCCGATGCCGTCGGCGAGATCGACATCCTCATCAACAATGCCGGCATCCTCGTTGCCAAGCCGCTGCTCGAGACCTCATTGCACGACGTGCGCCGATTGATCGACACCGACCTTGTCGGCGTGATCCAGCTCATGCAGCTGTTCGGCCGCGGCATGGTCGAACGCGGCCGCGGCGTCATCCTCTCCATTGGTTCGCAGACCGCCTTTACCGGCGGCGAAAACCGGGCCGTCTACGCGGCCGCCAAAGCCGCCATCTCGCAGCTGACGCGCGCCGCCGCCGTTGAGTGGGGACCACACGGGGTGCGCGTGGTCTGCCTGGCACCGGGGCGCGCATTGACGCGCATGACAAGGCTAACGGCCGATCCCGCCTACGCCGGAGACCGCGGGCTGCAGCGCGTACCGCTGGGTCGCTGGGGCACGGCGGAGGAGATCAGCAAGTTGGCGGTGTTGCTCGCCTCCGATGCGGCCGGCTATGTCACGGGCGAGACGCTGATCGCCGATGGTGGCTATGTGATCGGCTGATCATGTCCGCTGGCGCAGGGCACGCGTGGCATCCTCATCGATCCCGCTCGCGGCCAGGTTGAGGGCAACGCCATACAGGCGACGCGCCGCCGCCGCGGAGACGTAGCCGCCCTTGACGTCACCCAGCACGGCGCTCGGCGCGCGCTCGTGCGGATCACCGTAACCCGCCCCCCCGGCACAGCGGACGGCAAACACATCCCCCGTTGCCAGCGCAATCGTCTTTTTTGCATGCACGGCCTTGCCATTGACCGAGACGGCCGCGGTGCCGCCGGGCATGCCCCCGAACAACCCGAGCGCGGGATGGGCGATGCGATCGAGCCGGACGCCGACGGTGATCGGGTCGCGTGCTTCCGATTTGATGGCGAGCTGCGCCGCCAACCCGCCGCGCTGCCGGCCCGCACCGCCCGAGTCGGTGGCAAGCTCTTTAGTGAGGAACAGCAGTGGCTTTTCGTTTTCGGTGACCTCGACGGGTGTGCCCGCGATGTTGGCCGGCCAGCCGATCGAGGAGACGCCATCCAAGGTCGGCCTGGCGCCAAGCCCGCCATTCAGGAACATGATATCGACGTAGCGGCGACCGCCGTGGCCAAAGCCCATGTAGGCCGAGAGATGTGGGGGCGTCCCGGTTTCGGCGATCACGCGTTCGGGAATTGCTTGGGCCAAGGTGCGGAAGATCAAACCCTGAAGATACATCGCCACCAGCGCCCGCGCCCCGAGCGCGGCGGGATAGCTGGCGTTGATGACGCTGCCTGCCGGTACCGTGTAACCGATACGCTTGAGCGTTGCCCCGTTGATCGGTGATTGTGGATGCGCCACGCAAATGCAGGCGTGCGCAATTTCCGCAAACGACCAGCGTTTCGTGCAATTGATGCCGTGCTCCTGCTGCGGCGAGGAGCCCGTGCAGTCGACGTGAATCTCGCCCGCGCGCACGCTGATGGCGCAGCGCAGCGAAATCGGCGCATCGAAGCCGTCGGTCTCGACCTCGCCCCGATAGGTTCCGACGGGAAGCTTGGCGATGGCCTGACGCATCGCCAAATCGGAGCGCGCCTTGATGGCGGCGAACAAGGCATCGGCGTCGTCGAGGTTTTTGGCTTCGAGGAACTCGACCAAGCGGCGGGCCATGATGGTATTGGCGGCAAGTTGTGCCAGCAAATCGCCGACGACGATGTCGGGAACCCGCACGTTCAGCCGGATGATGCGGAAAAGATCCTCGTTCGGCTTGCCGGCATGGAACAGCTTGATGATCGGCAGCCGGAAGCCCTCCTCGAAGACCTCCTTGCTGTCGGCCGACAGCAGCCGCCCGCCCACGTCCGGGGAATGGGAAACACTCATGGCGTAGGCGACGATGCGGCCGCGGTGAAAGATCGGCGTCACGAAGAAGACGTCATTAATCTGGCTTGCCCCGATCCAAGGATCGGTGGTGATCAGGCTGTCGCCCGCAACCAGCGTTGCCGCTGGAAAGGCCGCCAGGAAATCGTGCATGGCCTGCGCCATGCAGCCTAAGAACGCCGGCAGCCCGTGCCGCCCCTGGGCGATCATCTCACCGGTCGTGTCAAACAGCGCGCAACTGAAATCCCAGGCTTCGGTGACGATGCGCGAGAAGGCCGTGCGCAGCAGCGTGACCTGGGCCTCATCAACGATGGTAAGGAGCTTGTTCCACCACATGGTGAGCGTGGTGACATCGAGCCCCGAGGCATCTGTGCTCGCCATACTTCATCCTTTCAGTGTGATCACCAGCATGCCGAGGTCGTCGATGGTGGCGCGCGCCCCGGGCGGCACGACGCTCGTGGATTCGTGGTCCTCGATGATGGTGGGACCCGAGAGAGTGGCGCCGATCGGAAGGCGGCTGCGCTCGTAGACCGCACACGCGACGGGAGCCGGCGCGCCGGCGAACAGCACGGGACGCTGCCCTTTGGCTTTGACTGTGAGGTCGGCGTCGCCGTGCTGCGGCCACAGCGCCGCCAACTCGGGCCGCGGTCCGGAAATGGTGAGGCGCCAGCTCACGGTCTCAACGGGAACCTCGCGAATCTCGCGGCCGTATTGCTGCCGGTAGGCGGCGTAGAAGGCCTCGTGGAGGGGCCCGAGCAGCCCGGGGCCAAGCTCGCCGCCCGGCAACGTTACGTTGACTTCGTAGCGCTGGCTCAGATAGCGCATATCGGCCGAGAAGCTCGCGGTGATGCCATCGTGGATACCGGCTGCCGCGAGGTGCCGGCGGCCTTCTGCCGCCAAGGCGCCGAAGCGTGCATTTACGCTTTTCCAGTCGACTTGGCTTAGCTCGCGCATGTAACCAAAGACGTAGTCGAACGATACCGGCGAGGCCAGGCACCCCAGCGCCGACAGCACGCCCGCGCCCAAGGGAATGCGGACCTCGGCGATGCCGAGACGCTCAGCCACATCGCAGACATGGGTCGGCGCGGCGCCGCCAAAGGCCAACAACGTGAAGTCGCGCAGATCGATGCCCTGCTCGGCCGCGTACACGGAGGCCGCATTCGCCATGTTGTCGTTGACGACTTCATAGATGCCGCGCGCGGCAGCAACAGTATCGAGGGCAAGCGGCTTGGCCACGCTCGCCGCGATCGCGGCCGCGGCCAAGTCGCGGTTCAGCCGCATTTTGCCGCCGAGGAAATAGTCGGCATTGAGATAGCCAAGCAGCAGGTCGGCATCGGTGACGGTCGGCGCCTTGCCTCCCCGGCCGTAGCAGGCCGGGCCCGGATCCGCGCCCGCACTGTCGGGTCCGACGGCCAGCAAGCCCAGCGTATCGACGTGGGCGATGCTTCCCCCGCCAGCCCCGATTTCGATCAGCTCAACGGCGGGGGCCTTGAGCAGCAGTCCACTGCCCTTCTGAAAGCGGCGCACGCGCGCGACCTCGAGTTCGCTGGTGCGCGTGGGCTCCCCGCCCGTGATCAACGAGATCTTGGCGGTCGTTCCGCCCATGTCGAAGGCCAGCACATTTGGCTTGCCCAAGCGGCGCGCAAAGTGGGTGGCAATCGAGACGCCGGCGGCGGGGCCAGATTCCACCAACCGCACCGGGAATTGGCGGGCGAGCTCCAGGCTGAGGCTGCCGCCGTTGGAGCTCATCACGAAAAAAGCGCCGCGCGAACCGGCCCGCTGGAAGGCCTCCGACAAGTGCGCCAGATAGCGCGACATCAAAGGTTGTACATAGGCGTTGGCCGCCGTGGTGGAGACGCGACCGTACTCGCCAATTTCCGGCAATACCTGCGAGGACAAGGAAATCGCCACCTCGGGCCAGGCCTCCGCGATGATCCTTGCCGCCGCCCGCTCGTTGGCGGCATTGGCGTAGGCGTGCAGGAAACAGACGGCTATGGCCTCGACCTTTTCCGAGCGAAGCCGGCGCAAGGCCTCTTGCAGCTCGGCCGCCCCCAGTGGCGTTTCGATCTGGCCGTCGAAGCGCACGCGTTCGCTAAGGCCAATACGGCGATCACGCGGCACCAGCGGTTCGGGAAATTCGATGAACAAATCATAAAGATCGTAGCGCAGCTCGGTTCGGGTTTCGAGCACATCGCGAAACCCGCGCGTGGTGAAGAGCGCAGTTGCCGCGCCCTTGCGCTCGATGATGGCGTTGGTTGCGAGTGTCGTGCCGTGCACGATCGTGCGCACCGCTGCGTAGCCCGCCTCGGCAAGCGTCAGGACCTGCGCCACCGCCGCCAGCACGGCCTCGGCGGGCTGCTCCGGCGTCGTCAGCACCTTTGCCGAATAGATGCGGCCGGCAGCCTCATCGAGCAGGATGACATCGGTAAATGTGCCGCCGATGTCGACGCCAATGGCAATCGTCTTTTTCTGTTCCACGCCGCCCGTTACCTAGGCTCAAGGTGTGCCCGCTGGCGCCGGCCGCGCCTTGCCGTTTTGGCGCACGCCGGCGCGGCCCAGCAAAGGCGTTTCATTACGGCGTCTGCGATTCGGGCGCCGCGCCGTGGGTGTGGCCCGCGCCGAGTTCGACGAGCTCGATCAGCACGTCGTTGGTCGATTTGGGATCGAGGAAGGCGATGCGCGAATTGGCGTGCCCGAGGCGGGGCGCTTCGTCGAGAAGCTTGACCCCCTTGCCCTTGAGCTCGGCCAAGGCCGCTTCGATGTTCTCGACCTCCAGGCAGATGTGAAAGAGCCCCTCGCCATGCTGGGAGATCCATTTTGTGGTCTCCGTGTCGGCGCCTTCCGATTCGAGGAGTTCGATGTAGGTGGAGCCGACGGGGAACATAGCCAGCTTGGTGCGGTATTGCGGCAGGTATTCCTCATATTCGAACGTCAAACCGAGCTTGTCCTCGAAAATGGCACGCGCCTTTGCCAGGCTCTTCACCGCGATTGCCACATGTTCGATACGCTTGACCTTCATGGGAGTACTCCTGGCGCCTTATTGCAAAGAAGCGGTTGAAAATTGCCATCGCGGCCCTGTCGCTGTACGCGATCCGCAAGCACACTCCCCGCCATGCCCTCGGTCGGACGCTCGCGTCCGCCATGCCCTCGGTCGGACGCTCGCGTTCACGCGCGTTTCGCTGCTTCAAGCCACACCGCGGTGTCGTGAAAGCCCGCGCCGCCGTTGGGCGGTATGGGATCGTCACCGATCAAGGTGTTGATGGCGCGTTTTTCCCGAAAGGCCTCCGCCGGCCAGATGCCCTCCACGATCAAGGTCATTTCCTGCTGGCCCGCATCGAGACGCGCGCGCAGCACGACCGAGCCGCGGGCGTTGCCAATCCGCACCTGCGCTCCCTCGCTCACGCCTTCGCGCTGGGCCGCGCTCGGATGCAAGCGCACGCACGGGCCGCCTTCCTTGGCAACGGAGGTTGGGGTCTGCGAAAACGTGCTGTTGAGGAAATTGCGGGCGGGCGGACATACGAGCTTATAGGGATGCCGGGCGTCGGCGCGTTCGTAGTGGCTCGACCAGTCCGCAAGCCTCGGCATCACGCCGTGAGCGGGCCCGACCCGGCTCCAGTCCGGCTTGAAGTGGAACTTACCGTCCGGCTGCGGGAAGCCGTTGAGGAAGTGGGCGCCCTCGAACGGCAGGGCCCGATCGATCCAGCCCAGCTTCGCCGCCTCCGCGAAGCTCGCCAGGCCCCCGCTCAAGAGCGCGTGATCGAGGAGCTCGCGATCCGACAGGGCGAGGCTTGCATGCTTCGCGCCGAGCAAACGCGAAAGCTCGCGCACGGTGTGACTGTTCGGGCGCGCCTCCCCGCGCGGCTCCACCAGCTTCGGCCCGAACGTCAAGTGTGTGTGTCCGAGACCATAGTAAATATCGTCATGCTCGACGAACATGGTCGCGGGCAGCAGGACGTCGGCGTAACGCGCCGTTGCCGTCAAGAATTGCTCTTGCACGACCAGGAACAGGTCTTCACGGGCCAGGCCCTTGAGCACCTTGGCCGTACTTGGTGCGACCGTGGCCGAGTTGGCGTTCTGCATCAACATAGCCTCAACCGGTGGGCCACCGCCCAGCGCGTCGGGTTCCCCGCACAGCACCGCACCGATCCGGGATTGGTCGAGGATTCTGACCGAGGGATCGATCGCGTCGCTGGCGTTGATCAGCGAGGTGTTAAGCCCCCATTGCTTCTTGTCGAAGCTGAGGAAGAAGGCGCCGCCACCCTTTTCAGACCAGGCGCCGGTCAGCGCCGGCAGGCAGGATACGGCATGCATGGCGGAGGCACCGTTGCGGGTGCGCGTAAAGCCAAATCCGACCCGGATAAAGCTCTGGCGCGTTGCGCCATACAAGCGCGCGAAGGCGATGATCTCGGCGACGCTGAGGCCCGTGATTTCGGCAGCCCATTGCGGGGTCCGCGTGCGAATGTGGGCCTCGACCTCGGGGTCGAAATCCGTGTAGCGGCCAAGGTAGTCGCGATCGAGCAGGTTCTCCGTGATGAGCACGTTCATGACGGCGAGCGCGAGGGCGCCATCGGAGCCTGGCTTGATGATCAAGGCGATATCGGCCTGCTCGACGGTCGGCGTGCGATAGACATCGACGACGATGAGTTTGCTGCCCCGCGCCTTGCGCGCGCGGGCCACGTGCGTCATCACGTTGACCTGGGTGGAGACGGGATTGCCTCCCCAGATTACGATCAAGTCGGCGGCCTGCATTTCGCGGGGATCCGGCCCCACCAGTTTACCGACCCCTGCCAGCCATCCCGATTCGGCCGGCGTCACGCAGATCGTCGTGTGCTGGCGCGCGTAGCGCATGGGGTTGCGCAGGCGATCGAGGCCGTAGCGCTGCAGCACGCCCATATTGCCGCCCGAATGATAAGGCCAGATCGCCTCCGTTCCCGAGCGCCGGGCAATGGCAGCGAAGCGATCGGCGATTTCCCCCAGCGCCGCCTGCCAGGAGATCCGCTCGAACTGACCGGAGCCCTTTGGCCCGCTTCGACGTAAGGGATAGAGCAGTCGCTCGGGGTGGTCGATGCGCTCGTTGTATCGCGCCACCTTGGCGCAAACGACGCCCAGCGTGTAGCTGTTGTGCCGGGCGCCCGCGATCCGACCGATCCGGCCGTCCTCCAGCACATTGACCTCGAGCACGCAGGCGCTCGGGCAGTCATGCGGACAGGCTGATCTGGCCGTGTGAAGAACGCGTTGTTGCATGCGACATCCTTCAAGCGACGCTTGCGCTCAAGGCCAAGGCCAACCGATCCTACGGGAAAAATCGGCGCGGGCGAATACCGTTTCCCGCAAGGCGCCCGCGGTCATCTCCCCACAGGCAGGGCCGAACGCGCTCCGGGATAGACGCCTGAGCGGCCGGCGCCTGTGCTCGCTTGCGCGCGGCCGCGCGCAAGCGCAGGATCGCGCGAGCTGCGTCACGGGTGGCGGCGCGCTCACCAGGACTGGCTCTGTTCCGCCTGGCCCAAAACCTCCGCGAGCCTGCGCCGCGCCGCTTGCATCGTGCCGGGCGGCAATTGATCCGTTGCAAAAAAGCGCTGTTCGCGGATTTCCCGGTTGGGCGCGGGCACCGTCGCCTGCTGCCAGCTGCGCACAATAAAGAGGGCGATATGATCGCCAGGGAAAGCCGCGAAATTGGCATAAACGCCAAACAGCTGCGCCGGTCCCACCAGCGTGATGCCCGCCTCCTCGCGCAACTCACGCGCCACGGCGCTGTGCACCGATTCGCCCTTCTCCACGCCGCCGCCGGGGAAGTGCCAGCCCGGTTGATAGCCGTGCCGCACCAGCAATACGCGCCCTTGATCGTCGAGCACAAGGGCTTGCGCACCCATGGTGAGCCCCCGTTGCCAGCGCCAATAGCGCTGCAGAGCCCTTATCAGAACAACTTGGCTGACCATCGGCGACCGCCGCGTTTTCAACTTGCCTGCTAGCCTTCCTCTTCGACCGGTCCGGTTGATTTGGCAAGGCTGGACGAAGCGGCTACCAATCCGCCTCACCGATGCACACTGCGCTCACCATCGCTCATCTCTCCGACGTCCACCTCGGCCCGATCCGTGGCTTCACGCCACGCTATTGGAACCTGAAGCGGTTGAGCGGCTATTGGAACTGGCGCAGCACGCGCCAGGCCCACCATCAGCGCGGCGTGCTCGACCGGCTCGTTGCCGACCTGCAGGCGCAGCGACCCGACCACATCGTGGTCACGGGCGATCTTGCCAATATTGGCTTGCCGCAGGAGCACATCGACGCGTTGACCTGGCTCAAGGGCCTCGGGCCGCCCGACCGCGTCAGCGTCATTCCGGGCAACCATGACATCTATGCGCGAGGAGGTCGCGATCTCGGCACGCGGCGCTGGCTCGATTACATGCGCTCCAATGCCGAGGGCGCGCCGCTGTTGGGCGCCGCGAGCGCCGCCGAGTTCCCCTTCGTTCGGCGCCTCGACGGCATCGCCCTGATCGGCCTCAATTCGGCCGTGCCCACGCCGCCGCTGATTGCGGCGGGCCGCGCCGGCAGGGAACAACTGGCCCGCCTTGCACGCGTGCTCGACAGCGCTGCGCGCCAAGGGCTATTCCGGCTAGTGCTCATTCACCATCCGCCGCTGCCCGGCCAGGCGTCGGCCACGCGCGGCCTCAAGGATGCCGCGGCGCTGCAAGCGATACTTTACGCACACGGCGCCGAACTCGTCATTCACGGACACAACCATCTCGACATGCTGGCCCTGCAGCCCTCCGCCTCGGGCGCCTCGATTCCGATCGTGGGCGTGGCCTCCGCCTCGTTTGCCCGTCGGCACGGGCGGGAGGGCCTCGCCCGCTATAATCTTTATCGCATTGCCGGGCCGCCCTGGCGCGTTGCGCTCGCCGGCCGCGGTCTTGCCGATCCCGATGGCGCCATCGTCGAGATCGAGCAACGCTGGCTGCGCGAGACATAAGCAACCGCTGGCTGCGCGAGACATAAGCAAACGTCATGCCTGACCTGAGAAATACTCGGGCAAGCCGCATGCGATTTTGTTTTCCTTGCCCGCGCGCCTGCCTGTAGGGTGCGCCGCCGTGAGCCAAGGGACTGGAAGAAGAAATGCAAAAACACGTTTCGCCGGCCATCACCGCCGGGCAGCCCCTGTGGGTTGTCATCCTTTCGGCGGGGCTCATTTGCGGCATCGCCATGGGGCTGCGCCAAGTGATGGGCCTCTATCTGCCCCCCATGACTGCCGAGCTCGGCATCGGCCGCGAACCCTTCTCCACCGCCATGGCGATCGCCAATCTGACCTGGGGCATCGGCGCCGTGTTTGGCGGCATGGTGGCCGATCGCTACGGCGCCGGATGCGTCGTGGTGTCCGGTGTGCTCGCCACCATGGCGGGCATGTACATTATGTATGCGGCCCGTAGCGGGCTCGACCTGACACTGAGCGGCATCCTGCTCGGCATCGGCGTGAGCGGCACCGGCATCACGTCGCTAGTCGGTGCCGTCGGCCGCGCCGCGCCGCCCGACAAGCGCACGAGCGCCATCGCCAGCCTGGGTATGGCGGGTGGCATCGGTGGCTTTGTGGCTTTCCCCTACACGCACCTTTTGATGGATGTCGCGGGCTGGCAGTTGAGCCTCCTGCTTCTGATGCTCACAACCAGCATCATGTTGCCGTTGGCCTGGCCGCTCAGCGGCAAGCCCACCGCCACGACCGGCCTCGTCGATACGCAGACGTTCGGCGGTGCCATCAAGGAGGCGTTCAGCCATCCGAGCTATCTGCTTCTGGTGGCTGGCTTTTTCGTGTGCGGGTTTCACGTGGCCTTCTACGGCGTACACCTGCCCGCGTTCGTCGCCGACAAGGGCCTCGACGGCAGCGTTGCCGTTATCGCCTTAACCATGGTGGGTCTCGGCAATCTCGCCGGCACCTACATCGCCGGCCAGTCGGCCCGCTTTATCGAGAAGCGGCGCGGCCTCAGCCTCATCTATTTCGGCCGCTGCTTCATCTTTCTTGGCCTGCTTACCCTTCCCATTACCTCGCTGACGATCATCGTGCTGAGCGGCCTGCTCGGACTGTTCTGGCTGTCGACGGTGCCGCTAACCTCAAGCCTGGTGGCCACCTTCTTCGGCACGCGCTGGATGTCGATGCTGTTCGGCGTCGTCTTTCTCTCCCACCAGGTTGGCTCTTTCGCCGGTCTGTGGCTGGCAGGCACCCTTTACGATCTGACCAAGTCCTACGATATGATGTGGTGGATCTCGATTGCCTTGGGCCTGTTCGCGGCCGCCGTGCACTGGCCGATCGAGGAGCGTCCGGTGCCCCGGCTCGCCGCGGCGACCTAGCATCAGGCGAGGACTCGAGGCGATAAATGGCGACGCCACAGGCGTCGCCACGACCGAAACGGACACGGATGGCACAGCAAAGCCAAACGGCCGCCCGCCCCCTGGCGCGACGGCGGGCGCTGACCGAAAGGATGCCTCGCGCGCTACGCACCGCGCTGCTGGCCGGGCTGGGCGCCCTGCTGGCGGGCGCGGCTTATTTGCTCGCCGTGCGCGGCGAGGCCCTGATCCTCGATCTTGGGGCCGTCTCGCAGCGCATCTTCTGCTTTTAGCCGCGCCGGCCCCGCCCGGGTAGCCACGAGCGATGCTTGGGATTGACCGGCGCCAGACTTGCCAACAGATGAACCTGAGGTAGGCGGTGGTGATGCAGGGTGCGGCGTGGAAAGGTGCTCTCGCAATTGCCGCCCTGCTCGCCGTCTGCGCGAGACCCGCGCTGGCGCAAGACCTGAAAACCTATGGCAAACAAGGCAGCTACGAGGACGTAAAGTTCGAACTCAACGATGCCATCATCAGGCGCGGCCTCGCCATCGACTACACTGGACACATCAATAAGATGCTGGAGCGCACGGGTGCCGATGTCGGTTCCACCAAACAGGTGTATGCCAATGCCGAGTTCTTCATGTTCTGCTCGGCCAAACTCTCCCGCGCCATGATCGAGGCAGACCCCGCCAACCTCGGCTATTGCCCCTACGTGGTGTTTCTTTACGAAGCCGCCGAAAAGCCCGGCGAAATTGTCGTCGGCTACCGGCGTCCTTTTCCCAAAGGCGACGCAGCATCGCAACAGGCGCTTGCCGCCATCGACGCGCTGCTCGACGGCATCGTCAAGGACGCCGTGCAGTAGCCGGCGATAGAAGCGTTGCCGTTCCGCCAGCGCGCAAGCACAAAGTATCCTCCGTTCACGTAAGCAATTGACAGCACCGCTGCGCGTTGCTTCGATCGCCTCCGCGTGACGGTCTCGTTGCGGTCCCAGTTGGACCGCAGCGGTGAAAAGGGAACGCGGTGCGAGGTTGTTTTAATCTCAAAGCCGTGGCTGCCCCCGCAACTGTAGGCGGCGAGCGTCGCTCCCGAGTGCCACTGCCGAAACCAATCGGCGGGAAGGCGGGAGTGATGCGCTTGGAGCCGCTAGCCAGGAGACCTGCCGGCACGAGTCGCCCATCACCGACGCGGGGCGCGCCGGCGAACGGATCACCGTAGTGGCGACGGCTCTGTGTTCGAGTTGAGGGTCGTGCCGGTGATGTCTCAGGTGCAATCGCAGCGCGCAATGCTTTAGCCGATGGCGGCGCTCACGCCGCCTCTCGGCCAAGCTTTGCTGTTGCTTGTTTGCGCTCAATCAAAGCCGCCGCAGCCCTCCGCTCCTTTTGTTCGGAGAGGCGTCATGCGTTCGTCGTCGGTGAGTTTTTCCTTGCTCGGGCTCGCTGCCCTGATCGCCCTTCCCGCCAGCGGGGCGGCACAAACGATCCAACTCCCAGGCCTAAGTGTGGAAGGCGCCACGCTGGAAGCGCGACCCGTGGCGCGGCCGGCCCCCCCACCAGGCCCCACCGACGCGGGGCCGCCAAGCGAAGCGCAAGCCGGGGATGCGCCAGGCATCCCGCGCGAAAAGATCGGCTCTGCCGTGACCGTCATCACCGGCGAAGAACTGCGTGCCCAGCAGGTCCGCTACGTCGCCGATGCTCTGCGCAGCCTGCCTGGCGTCAGCGTCAACCGCTCCGGCGGGCCGGGCAATCTCACGCAGGTGCGCATTCGCGGCGCCGAGGCCAACCACACCCTCGTGCTGATCGACGGCATCGAGGCCAACGCCACGTCCGACGGCGACTTCGACTTTGCCACCCTCCTGACCGATGACATCGAACGCATCGAGGTGCTGCGCGGGCCGCAGAGCGGTCTTTACGGCTCGAAAGCCCTCGGCGGGGTTATCAACATCATCACCAAAAGCGGCAAAGGTCCGCTCACCGCGACCGTCCGCGCCGAGGGTGGCGCCTACGGCAGCGGTGACTTCGCTGCCCGCATCTCCGGCGGCAGCGATCGGGCCTGGTTCGCGGCCAGCGTGCAGAACCGCGCGTCGCTCTATTTCAACAATGCGCCGATCGGCTCCGAAGAGGATCCCTGGCGCAATCTGACGCTCAGTCTGCGTGGCGGCGTGATGCTGATGCCCGGCATGGTGCTCGACTTCACGCTGCGAAGCGTCGAGCGGAAGTTGCAATTCGACAGGGACGAGTCGCCTACGCCCGGCGCCCTTACTCGCCAGACGGATTCCGCCAATGTTTCAAATCTTGACACCTTCCTTGGCGGCGTAAACCTGCGCTGGGACATGTTCGGCGGCGCCCTCAGCCATGTGCTCAGTGCCAACCGTAACGTCACACAAGTCGAAAGTTTGACCAGCGGCCTGTTCGGCGGCTTCAGCGACAATTTGAGCGAAATCGACAGGATCAGCTATCTGGCGAGCTATCGTTTTGCCACCCCGGAGTTCTTGGCCGCCAAGCATACGATCAGCGGCCAAGTGCAAAAGCAAATCGAGCGCTTCACGCCGGGACCGGTCTCAGCGGATCCTTTCGCCCCTGACGGGATCGAACGCGATCGCAGCCAGCTCGCAACCATTGGCGAATACCGCGGCGAGTTCTTCAACCGCGTGTTCTTCACCGGTTCGCTGCGCCACGACGACAACGACAAGGTGCAGGACTTCAATACCTGGCGAACGGCCGTGTCCGTTGTGCTGCCCGAGGTTGCCATGCGGCCGCACGCCAGCATCGGCACGGGCGTTGCCCTTCCCGGCATGTTCGAACAATTCGGCTCGATCCTCGGTGTCTTCGTACCCAATCCCAACCTTAAGCCGGAGCAATCGCGCGGCTGGGATGCTGGCGTCGAATTTACCCTCGTCAAAGATCGCGCCTTCTTCGACGTCACCTATTTTCGCGCCAACCTAACGGACGAGATTGTCGGTTTCGGCACGACCCTCCGCAACGACGATGGCGAAAGCAAGCGCCGGGGCGTCGAGCTGGAGCTGAGGACCAAGCTGGTGCCTTGGCTCTATTTCGGGGCGAGCTATACCTTTCTCAACGCCACCGATCCCGACGGCCTCGAGGAAATTCGTCGTCCCAGAAATGCCGCGCGCGCGGATCTCACCTACTTGTTCGCCGGCGGTCGCGGCACGTTCAATGTGGCCGCCATCTACAACGGCGACATGAAGGACCGCAATTTTCCCGATTTTCCGTTTCCTTCTAGGATAGTGACCCTCGACGCCTACTGGCTCCTATCCACGGCGCTGACGTATAAGCTGCAACCTGGCGTCGAGCTGTTCGGCCGAGTGGAGAACCTGCTCGATAGCCACTATGAGGAAGTCTCGGGCTACAACACGCCCGGTATTGCCGCCTTCGCCGGTCTCAAGCTGACCTTCGGCGGGCCCGATGGCCTCAGCTGGGTAAAATAGAAGCGATACGAGCGTGCGGTGGTTGGTTCTATTACCCCTCCTGTGGGCAACCGCGCCAGCGGGGCTTGGCTCCGCGTTGGCTGAACCACCGCAACGCATCGTCTCTTTGGACCTGTGTACCGACCAGCTCTTGATCGAGCTGGCGCCCCGCGCGCACATCGCGGCGGTCACGCACCTTGCCAGCGATGCCTCCGTGTCGGCCATTCCTGAGAAGGCGCGCGGCATTCCGATTACGCACGGGGCGGCCGAGGAGGTGTTGAGTTACGACCCCGACCTCATCCTGGCCGGGCCCTTCGGCGTGGCGGCCACCATCGGCCTGCTGCGCCGCCTTGAGCGCAACCTCGTCGTGGTGCCTCTGGCGCAGGATCTCGATGGCGTGCGCACCGCCGTCAAGACCGTCACCCAGGCGATCGGCGCGGTGGCCCGTGGCGAGGCCATGCTGGCCGACTTCGATCGGCGCCTTGCCGCGGTGGCCGCGCTGCCCGCCGTGGCCCGCCCAAGTGCCCTCCTCTACCAGGTCGGCGGCGTCGTCTCGGGCCCCGACAGTTTGGCCGACGCCGCCCTCGCCGCGGCCGGCTATCGCAACAAGGCACGCGACTACCGGCTGGCGCCCAACGGCCGCGTGCCGCTCGAGCTGATCGTCGCCGAGCCACCGGACCTCTTGCTGCTGGCAAGCCGCGGCGATGACTACCCGACGGCGGCGGCGGACAATTTGCGCCACCCCGCCCTCGTGCGCTTGCGCCGGGAGCGCGCTGCCCTCGAACTGCCGTGGCAGCTCTGGCTGTGCGGCACGCCACATATCGCCGACGCGGTCGAAAAACTCGCCGACGCGCGCAGCAGGCTCGGAGCTAAGCGCCCATGACGGCAAGCAGCCGAGAGCCCTTCCCGTTCCGGCTGTTCGTGGGCTTGAGCGCGCTGGCGCTCATCGCTTTTGCGCTCTCGCTCGCCATCGGCCCCTCCGGTTTCGGCTGGCCGCACGCGGGGGAGGCCGGCCGGCTCATCTTCTGGGAAATCCGCTTGCCGCGCGCCGCTCTCGGCGCCCTCGTCGGCGCCACGCTCGGTCTGGCGGGCGCCGCCCTGCAGGGCTATTTGCGCAATCCCCTCGCCGAACCGACGCTGCTCGGCGTCTCCGGCGGCGCCGCCCTCGGCGCCGTGCTTGCCATCCACCTCGGTCTCTCGCAGGTCCTCTCCCTGGCACTACCGGTCGGCGGGCTCCTGGGCGCCGCGGCGGCGCTCCTGGCCGTGGCGGCGCTCGCCGGGCTTCGTGGCGGCCCGCTCACGCTCATCTTGGCCGGCCTTGCCGTCTCGGCCACGGCAACCGCACTGATCTCGCTCGCCCTCAACTTGTCGCGCAATCCCTTCGCCTCGATCGAGATGGTGTTCTGGATGATGGGCTCGCTGTCCGATCGCAGCCTGACCCAGGTGTGGCTCGGCGCCCCCTTGATGCTCGCCGGCATGGGGTTGCTGCTGCTGGTCGGCCGCGCGCTTGATGCCCTGACCCTCGGCGAGGATGCCGCCCTGAGCCTCGGCATCGACGCCCGTCGCACCCGCCGCAACATCATTGTCGGCGTGGCCCTCAGCGTCGGCGCCGCCACGGCGATTACCGGTGTGATCGGGTTCGTGGGCCTCCTGGTCCCCCACGCCCTGCGGCCTTCGATCGGCCATCGTCCCGGCCTGCTGCTGCCGGCGAGCCTCATCGGTGGCGCCGCCCTCGTGCTCCTGGCCGACATCGCCTTGCGCCTCCTTGAGCCCTGGGCAGAGGTGAGGATCGGCGTGCTAACCGCGCTCTTTGGCGCCCCCTTCTTCATCTGGCTGGTGCTCAAGACCCGCAGCGAGTTGGCGCCATGAAGCTCGAGGCCAGCAACCTCAGGGTGCAGTTGCAGGGACGCGAGGTTCTCAAGGGTGTCGACCTCTCGGCAGAGCCGGGCGAGCTGACCGCCGTGCTCGGCGCCAACGGCGCCGGCAAGACCACCCTGCTCAGGGTCTTGGCCGGCCTCATTCCGGCCGCCGCCGGTGTGGCCCGGCTCGATGGCCGCGCGCTCGGCGCCTGGCCGCGCGGGGCGTTGGCGCGCAGCCTCGCCTACCTGCCGCAGGCACGCACCGTCCACTGGGCGCTCACGGCCCGCAACATCGTGGCCCTCGGCCGCTTACCGCATCAGGCCATGGGGCAACGGGAAACCGCCACCGATCGCGCGGCCATCGAGCGCGCCATCGCCGCCATGGACATCGCGCCGCTGGCGAGCCGCCCGGTGTTGGCAATGTCCGGTGGCGAACAAGCCCGCGTGCTGTTGGCACGCGCCCTGGCGCAGGAACCACAAGTGCTCGTCGCCGACGAGCCCGCCGCCGGCCTCGATCCCGCCCACCAGCTCACGCTGTTTCATCACTTTGCCGCGTTTGCGGCGAGCGGCCGCACCGTCCTCGTCGCGCTGCACGACCTGTCGCTTGCCGCGCGCTTTTGCCACAAGATCGTGCTCCTCAACGCCGGCCGCGCCCTGGCCGCAGGACCACCGGCCGCCGTACTGACGCGGGCCCACCTCGCCACCGCCTACGGCATTCGCGCCGAGTATCGCACAATTGATGGCATACCGGCTGTGCTGGCACTCGACGTGCTGCCATGATGCCGCCCCGGTTCGGCGGTCTTGAGCGCGGAGGTTTGCCATCGGCAGGGGGCGATCATTGCTGCGATTTTGGCGGCGGCCGCGGCGCATCAATCTGGCCTTGGAAGGCGGCGGAGCACACGGTGCCTTCACCTGGGGCGTCCTCGACCGCCTGCTCGAGGAGCCAGACCTCGAGATCGGCTGGATTAGCGGCACCAGTGCGGGAGCGGTGAACGCCGTGGCGCTGGCGGCCGGCCTCGCCGAGGGCGACGGGGCCAGCGCGCGCGCCAAGTTGCGCGCCGTGTGGGAAGCCGTCGCCAAGGCCGGCGTGCCGGATCTGATGCGGTTCAACCCGTGGCTCGCCGGGCTATCGCGTTCGCAGACGCTGGCCCAGGTCGCCACGCTCTTCTCACCTTACGACTTCAATCCCCTGGGCTTCGACCCCTTGCGCAAGGTGCTCGAGGCGCACGTCGATTTCGCCTTGCTGCGCACGCAACCGGGTCCCGAGCTCCTGATCGCGGCCACCGACGTTCGCACCGGCAGGCCGCGGCTTTTTCGCCGCCGCGAGCTGATCGTGGAATGCGTACTGGCCTCCGCCTGCCTGCCGACCCTGCATCACGCCGTATCGGTCGACGGCCGCGCCTACTGGGACGGGGGCTTCAGCGCCAATCCCGATCTTGTCACGCTCGGGCGTGAAAGCCCCGTTGCCGATACGCTGATCGTCAAGCTGAACCCGATGATCGTGGAAAGCCTTCCCACCAGCGCGCGCGAGATCACCGCCCGCATCAACCACATTACCTTCAATCAGCCGATGCTGCGCGACGTGGAGGTGATCGAGGCCGTCCGCCGCAATGCGCCCCGCTGGTTGCGCCCCGGGCAAGTCGGCGATCGGCGCCTTGTGCGCCACCGCTTTCATCTGATCGAGGCCGGCCGCGTCACCGGTGCCCTGTCGCCGGAAAGCAAGGCCAAACCCGATCTTGAGCTTCTGCTCCACCTGTGCGCGGCGGGCCAAACCGAAGCCGACAAGTGGCTGGCGCGTCACGGTCGCGCCGTCGGGGTGACCAGCAGCGTCGACCTGGCCCGGCATTTCTTGGCGGCGCGGTCCGGCGCCGCCTCGTTCCCGGCCCCGTCGCGCAAGACGCCAGAGGCCGCGGCTTAAGCATCGACCCGCCGGTTCGGCTTGACCCCCGCCCGCCGCTCGGCCCACCATGCGCTTAGCAATCGAAGGCAGTCCTGTCGCGCAATGGCGCGGCAGCCCCTGCGCAAGGAGCCAGCATGGCCGATCGTCTCAAGGGCAAGGTTGCCTTCTGCACCGCCTCCGCCGCCGGCATCGGCCGCGCCACGGCTACTGCCTTCGCGCGCGAAGGCGCCCGCGTGATCGCCAGCGATGTCAACCGGGCGGGTCTGGCCGGCCTCGAGGAGGCCGGCGTCGCTGAGCTGATCGTGCTCGACGCCCGCGACACGGCGGCGATCGAGGCTGAGGCAAAACGGCTTGGCGCCGTCGACGTGCTCTTCAATGCAGCGGGTTTCGTGCACCACGGCAGCGTGCTTGATGCCACCGATCAGGAGTGGGACTTCGCCTTCGATCTCAATGTCAAATCCATGCACCGCACGATCAAGGCCTTCCTGCCGGGCATGCTGCGGCAGGGCAAAGGCTCAATCATCAATATCGCCTCCACGGTGGGTGCCGCCAAGGCAGCACCCAACCGCTACATCTATGGAGCCAGCAAGGCCGCCGTGGTGGGCCTGACCAAGGCCGTGGCCATCGATTTCATTGGCAAGGGTGTCCGCTGCAACTGCATTTGCCCGGGCACCATCCAGACACCGTCGCTCGAGGATCGCATTCGCGCCTTGGGCCGTCAGCTCGGCGGCGAGGAGAAGGCCCGCGAAATGTTCATCGCCCGCCAGCCGATGGGTCGGCTCGGCACCGCCGAAGAGATCGCCTATGCCGCGGTCTACCTTGCCGCCGACAAGTCGGCCTATATGACCGGCTCCTCGATCATCCCCGACGGCGGCTTTACCTTGTAGTGTGAGACAAAAGCGCGAGGTGCACCGATGCCCCGTTTCGCCGCCAATCTTAACTTCCTGTTTACCGAGCTTGCCTTCCTCGACCGCTTCGAAGCCGCTGCCAAGGCCGGCTTCAAAGCCGTCAAATCGACCGACCTTTATGCCGCGTCGGCGCCGGAAATCGCCGGGCGTCTCAACGCCAACAATCTCACCCTTGCGCTCTTCAATGCGCCGACCGGTGATGCCAGCAAGGGTGAGCGCGGCCTGGCAGGGTTGCCGGGACGCGAGGCAGACTTTGCCGCCGCCTTCGAGACCGCGCTCAGCTATGCGCAGGCAACGGGAGGGCGCCGCATCCACGTCATGCCGGGCCTCGTGCACCACGGCGCGCGGCGCGATGTTTACGTTGCCAACCTAAAAAAGGCCGCGCGACTGGCGGCGGCGGCCGGCGCCGAAATTCTGATCGAACCCATCAACCGCCGCGACATTCCGGGCTATTTCCTGAACAGGACCTCGGAGGCGCGCGCCATCATCCACGAGGTGGCCGAGCCCAACCTCGGTCTGCAATTCGACCTCTACCATCGCCAGATCGAGGAGGGGGACGTGGCCATGGCGATCGATGAATTCGCCCCGCTCACGCGCCACTACCAAATCGCCAGTCCCCCCGATCGCGGCGAGCCGGATGCAGGCGAGATGAACTACCGCTGGCTGTTCGAAAAGATCGACGCGCTGGGCTTTCAGGGCTACATCGGCTGCGAGTATCGGCCAAGAGCGGGCACGCTCGCGGGCCTCAAATGGGCCGCCGCCTGTGGCGTCAGGCTCGGCTAGCGGCAAGGGAGTTGGCCAATGCACGTTCTCATCATCGGCGGGGCCGGCATGATCGGCGGCAAGCTGGCCCAGCGCCTGGCGCGCGACGGGGAGCTCGCCGGCAAGGCCGTTTCGAGGCTGACGCTCTATGATGTGGTGCCCGCCACGCCACCGGCCGCAGCCAAGATGCCGGTCAAGATTGCAACCGGCGATCTGCCTGCCGCCGGCGAGGCGGAGAAGCTCATCGCCGATCGCCCCGATCTCATCTTCCACCTGGCGGCCATCGTTTCAGGCGAAGCGGAGCTCGATTTCGACAAGGGCTACCGCATCAACCTCGACGGCACTCGGCTCCTGCTCGAGGCCATCCGCGCGGCCGGCCACAAGCCGCGCCTCGTCTTCACGAGCTCAATTGCCGTGTTCGGCGCGCCGTTTCCCGAGGCCATCGGCGATGATTTCTTCAACACGCCCCTCACCTCCTACGGTACCCAGAAGACCATTTGCGAGCTGTTGATTTCCGACTACACGCGCAAGGGCCTGCTCGACGGTCTCAGCATTCGCCTGCCCACGATCTGCGTGCGGCCTGGCAAGCCCAACAAGGCGGCCTCCGGCTTCTTCTCCAACATCATGCGCGAGCCGCTGGCCGGCGCGCCGGCGGTGCTACCCGTTTCCGAGAGCGTCAGGCATTGGCACGCCTCGCCAAGGGCTGCGGTCGGCTTCCTCATGCACGCCGCCAGCCTCGACACCGGCAAGGTCGGCCCCCGACGCGCGCTGACCATGCCGGGCGTGTCGGTGACGGTGGGCGAGCAAATCGCCGCCTTGAAGACGGTCGCCGGCGAAAAGGTGGCCGCCCGCATTCGCCGCGAACCCGATACCTTTATCGAAGGCGTGGTGGCGGGCTGGCCCCGCAATTTCTCACCCCAGCGCGCCTTGGCCCTGGGCTTCAAGGCCGACGCCAGCTTCGAAGACATCATCCGTATCCATATCGAGGATGAGCTGGGCGGCCGCATCGCCTGACGCATCGCCCGAACGGCCCCCGTTCGGTGTGACTGGCTGGCTACAGGCCGGCAGGGATCGGCGATGCCGCCTTGCGGCGTTCGCGATTCGAACACGAACTGGCTGTAGCCTAGCAAGAAAATGCCGCGCCATACGACAGGCGCCATACGACAGGCGCCATACGACAGGCGCCATACGACAGGCGCCACACGACAGGCGCCATACTGGCATCTCGATGGGGAGATGAGGAGACATGCTGAGGTCCATCGCCGTCACGTTTGTGGGGGTTCTGCTGGTCTTGCCGTCGCTAGCGGCCGCGCAAGATCGGCCGCGCCAACGCGGGGAGGTCGGCGTGGTCGTCGCCGAAAGCTTTTATGGCCACGGCACGGCCACCGCGCCGGTCCGGCGCAACAGCAAGGGCCGGCTGGAAGTGGGACTGCCGGGCGGAACCTGGTATGAGTGCGCCTTTAGTTGCAGCGACACCTTGCGCCGCCAGACCGTCGACTTCTGGGAGAACTACCCCGGCCGGCCGCGCGACACCGGCGACGGCGTCGGCTATTTGCGGTTCCGATTCTAGGACCGGCGTGGCGTGGCGTCGAGGCGCAAGCGATCCTTGCGCATTTCATAGAGCACCAGCGCGCTCGCCACCGCCAGATTGAGCGAATCGAGTGCGCCCGCCATCGGGATTTTGACGAGGCGCGAGCAGGCGCGCGCGAGTTCGCCGGACAGGCCCGGTCCTTCACTGCCCATCACGAGCATCAGCGGCGCCCGATAGTCGGCCTGGCGGAAGTCGACGCGTGCCTCCAAATGCGTGCCGACCACCTCGCCCTGCCAGGCGGCGCGCCAGGCCAGGAACGTCTGCGCCTCCAGGCGCACGACGGGGACATTGAAAATCGAGCCCATGCTGGCACGCACCGCTTCGCGCGAGTAGGGATCGCAACTGTGGCCGATCAGGATGACCCCGCTCGCCGCCACGGCCTCGCTGGTGCGCAGGATGGTGCCGAGATTGCCGGGGTCGCGCGGCGCCTCCAGCGCCACCCAAAGGGCGCTGCCCGGCACGGCCCCAGCGTCGGGCAGGCTGGCCCAACGTTGTTCGAACACGCCCAGCATATTCTGCGGATTGTCCTTGCCGGCAAGCTTGGCAAGCACGGCCGCCGACACCTCGAGACACTCCGCGCCGGCGCTCTCGGCCCAGCGCGCGAGCTCGCTCGCGACCTCGCCTTGTCGGCCGCCCACCAGAAACAGCAGGATCTTGGGGACCCAGCCGGCCACCCGTGCGGTCAGCAACAGCGAGGTACCCTCGGCCACGAACAGGCTGGTCTCGCGTCGCGCCTTGCGCATCTCAAGCGAGCGAATGAGCTTCACGCGCTCATTTTGCAGACTGGTGATGGTGCGCGTGCCTGCGCGCAGCTCAGGGCGCGATCGCATCGCTGCTCCAGCGGCTGAAATTTGCGGTCGGAAGCAGGCGCTCTGCCGCCTGTTCGATCACCGCCAGCTCGCCGCTGTCGACCATGCCGACACGCCCACGCACGCACTCGCGCAGGAGCCCGTCGCTGGCCAGCGCCGAGGCCCTGATGGCGTAGGTGGTGAGCACCAGGCAAGCCCGCTCCGTGTCGAGCAAGGCCACGCAGTCGCGCAACAAGGCGGGAAGATGTTGAAAGACGTCCCACACCTCGCCGGCCGGCCCGCGCCCAAACTTGGGCGGATCGACCAGAATGGCATGGTAGGTTTTACCGCGCCGCAGCTCGCGCGCCACGAACTTGCGGGCGTCCTCGACGATCCAGCGGATCGGCGCCGTGCCCAGCCCCGACTGCAGCTGGTTCTCTTTGGCCCAGCCGACGGCGCGCTTGGAGGCATCGAGGTGGGTGACCTCGGCCCCGGCCTTGGCGGCCAGCAGCGAGGCAACGCCCGTATAAGCAAAAAGGTTGAGCAGGCGCTGCGGCCTCGCCTCGACCTTCGCCAATTCGCCCAGCATCCATTGCCAAAGCGGCAGCTGTTCGGGAAAGAGTCCCAAATGCCGAAAATTCGTCAGGCGGCAGAGCGCCGTCACACCCAGGACACGGGCCGGCCAGCTGTCAGGCAGCGGCTGTTCGCTGCGCCAGCGCCCGCCTTCCCCGTCCTCCTCCTTGTCGAGGCCCTTGAAGACGGCGTCGGCGCGCTGCCAGGCGCCGGGAGCGAGCGCCGGCTGCCACATCGCCTGCGGCTCGGGACGGTCGACCGTGAAGCGACCAAAGCGCTCGAGCTTGCGCCCATTGCCGCTGTCGATCAGCGCGTAGTCGGCAAACCCCTCGCTGGCGAGCACGCGGAGCTTGGCGCTCGGCACGGCGGTGCGGGGGCGCTTGGCTCCCGTGGCGCGGACTTCCTCGCCCGGCATGGCGCGTCGGCACCTTCAGCCTATTTTGCGGCCACCGGCGCGGGCTCCGCGACCTGGAGCTCACTGTCGATGGCCAGCGCTTCGGCCAGCCGGTTGTAGGCGCCGCACAGCGCGATGCGCAGCGTCAGCTCGACGATCTGCGCGGCGCTGAAATGCTGGCGCAAGCGATCGAACATCGCCTCCGCAATCCGCCCCGGCGTCTCCGTGACCGCTACGGCGTAGGCAATCACCAGGCGATCGACGGCATCGAGATCGGGATGCTCGGTCTGCGGCAGCGCCTCGACGGCGGCATCGGAGAGCCCTGCCACGGCGAGCTTGGGCGCGTGATGGGCGACGCAATAGCGGCAGGCATTGAGTTTGGAGGTCACGACGATGGCAAGTTCAATGTAGCGCGGCTCGACGCCTTGGCGTGCCTTCAACTCCATCAGCAGCTTGCTCAGGTGCTCGAGCGCGGGCGGCACATGCGCGAGCACGGCCGCCTGGTTGCGAAAGGGTCCGTAGCTCTCGACGAACTCCTCATAGATGCGGGCATATTCGGGTGGCAGGGCGCTCGAGGCCAGCAGCGGCACGCGCGTCATCACATGAGCTCCTCATCAGTTGCGAGCGGCGGCGCCAAGCGCCGCGCGCGCCTAGTCAATGTCTTCCACCTTGGCCGCCGGCGCTCCCGACATTTTGTGCGCCAATGCCGCCTCGATGAAGGGATCGAGATCGCCATCCAGCACCCCTTGCGGATCGCTGCTCTGCGTACCGGTCCTCAAGTCTTTGACGAGCTGGTAGGGCTGCATCACGTAGGAGCGGATCTGGTGTCCCCAGCCGATTTCCGTCTTGCTGGCGGCCGCGGCGTTGGCCTTCTCCTCGCGGCGCTTGAGCTCCTGCTCGTAAAGCCGCGATTTGAGCATGGCCCAGGCGATGGCCCGGTTCTTGATCTGGGAGCGCTCCTGCTGACTAGCCACCACGATGTTGGTGGGAATGTGCGTGATGCGCACGGCAGAATCGGTGGTGTTGACGTGCTGACCTCCCGCGCCGGAGGCACGGTAGGTATCGACGCGGCAATCACTCTCCTTGATGTCGATCTCGATGTTCTCATCGACCACCGGGTAGACCCAGACGCTGGCAAAACTCGTGTGCCGACGCGCATTGCTGTCGTAAGGAGAAATGCGCACCAGCCGATGCACGCCCAATTCGGTCTTGAGCCAGCCGTAGGCGTTCTCGCCCTTGACGAGCAGCGTTGCCGATTTGATACCGGCCTCCTCGCCCTCACTCTCCTCGACCAGCGACACCTTGTAGCCGCGATCCTCCGCCCAGCGGATGTACATGCGCGAAAGCATGCTGGCCCAGTCCTGGCTTTCGGTGCCGCCGGCCCCGGCGTGAATCTCCAAATAGGTGTCGTTGGCGTCGGCCTCGCCGGAGAGCAGGGCTTCCACCTCCTGTCGGCGGGCTTCCTCGGCGAGCTTGCGCAGCCCGGCTTCGCCCTCCTCCACGCTCGGCGCATCGTCTTCCGCTTCGCCCAGCTCGATCAAGGTGACGGCGTCATCGAGCTCGCGCTCCAGCCGTCGATAGCCAGCGATGGCGCGCTCGAGCGCTTGGCGCTGCCGCATGACCTTTTGCGCCGACTGCGGGTCACTCCAAAGCCCCGGGTCTTCGGCCCGCTTGTTCAGCTCCGCCAGCCGCGCCGGTGCGCTCGGAAAGTCAAAGATGCCTCCGCAGCAAGGCCAGCGACTGGCGGATGGCATCGGCGAGTTTTTCGGCTTCGGCCCGCATCGGCGGTTCCTTGACTTGGGGTGGGTCTCAGGCAGACTTGGCCTGGGCGCTGGAGCATCTGAGGCGTTGATATAGGCGCGGGGCCCGTGCCTGTAAACGCAACAAGCCTACCAGAGGCCACCGCGCCCGCTCGAGAGGCTGCGCGGCGCGTCCTGCTGGTCACCCATGAAAAAGCCGCCGCTCTCGTTGGTAAAGCCAACGATCGAGTAGGGATCATCCGGCTCCTCGTAGGGCTTGAAGGCTTCGAGCACGCCATCGGCCTCCGCGCCCTGGGCCCGCATGCCCGTACGCAGGCTGACGCGCACGAGCTTGATGCCCGGTGGGATGCGGAAGGGCACCGCCTTCTTGTCGGCGAGCGCCATTTTCATAAACTCCCCGAAGATGGGGGCGGCGACATGACCGCCGGTCATGCCCTTGCCCATCGGGCGCGGCGTGTCGTAGCCCACGAAGACGCCGACCACTAAGTCCGGCGTATAGCCGATGAACCAGGCGTCCTTTTCCTCGTTGGTGGTGCCGGTCTTGCCGGCAACGGAAACGTTTGGAATATATTTCTTGACCACCGTCGCGGTGCCGCGCTGCACCACCCCTTCCATGATCGAGGTCATCTGATAGGCGGTGTGCGGATCAAGGATCTGCTTGCGATCGTCGGCAAGCACCGGTTCGGGTTGGCCTTGCCACTTGTCGACCTTGCATCCCGAGCACTCACGATTGTCGTGGCGCCAGATGGTGCGGCCCCAGCGATCCTGAATGCGATCGATCAGGGTTGCATGCACCTGCTTGCCACCGTTGGCAAGCTCGGCGTAGGCGGCGACCATCCGCAGCAGCGTCGTCTCGCCCGAGCCCAGCGACATCGCCAAGACCGGCAGTAGATCCTCGTAGACCCCGAAGCGTTTGGAATATTCCACGATCAGCGGCATGCCCATGTCCTGGGCCAAGCGCACCGTCATCTGGTTGCGCGACTTCTCGATGCCGGTGCGCAGCGTCGAGGGACCGTAGGAATTGACGCCATCGTAGTTCTTCGGCTGCCATACTTCCTTGCCGGGCCCCTGGTCGATCTCGATCGGCGCGTCGAGCACAATGCTGGTTGGCTTGTAGCCGTTGTCGATGGCGGCGGCGTAGACCAGCGGCTTAAACGAGGAGCCCGGCTGGCGCTTTGCCTGCACGGCCCGGTCAAACTGGCTGGTGGCGAAAGAAAACCCGCCCACCACGGCATGCACGCGGCCGGTGTGGGGATCCATGGCGACGATCGCCCCGCCCACTTCCGGGATCTGCATCAGCGACCAGCTGCCCGCGGCGTTGGCCGCATCCTTGGGTGCCACCCAGATCACATCGCCATTGCCGAGCACGTCCGTCACGGCCTTGGGAACGCCCCGCGCGGTGCGCGCCCACTTCATCTCCTCAAAGGAGATCTCCACGGCCTCCCGTTCGCTGGCAAGGGCGCCGTCGGCCTGGCGGGCTGGGCGCAACCCCACGACCGCCTTGCCGCGCTGAGCGTCGAGCACGACGCCGAGCCGCCAGGGCGCCAGGTCATTGGGAATTTCGACCGCGCCCAGGGTCACGCCCCAATCGCCGCCGATCTCGATCCGCTGCACCGCGCCGCGCCAGCCTTTTTCGCGATCGAAAGCGAGGAGGCCCTCGATCAGCGCCTTGCGGGCCGTGCGCTGCAATTTCGGGTCGAGCGTGGTTCTGACGGAAAGACCACCGTTAACGGTGCCGTCCCCGATGGCGGTGCGCTCGGCGCGGCCGTAAAGGCCATCCTCGCCGACCATATCCATCAGTCGGCGGCGCACCTCTTCGGCGAAATAGTCGGCAGCGTAGATCTGCGTGCCAAACGGGCGGATGTTGACCGTCAAGGGCTTGGCCTTGGCCGCCTTCGACTGTTCGCCGCTGATGTAGCCGACCTCCGCCATCTGATCGATGATCCAGTTGCGGCGTACCGTGGCTTCGCGCGTCTTGCGGAAGGGATGGTAGTTGTTGGGCGCCTTCGGCAGGGCGGCGAGATAGGCCGCCTCCTCGATCGAAAGCTCGCTCAGCTCCTTGCTGAAGTAGTTGAGGGCGGCCGCCGCCACGCCGTACGAGCCGATGCCCAGGTAAATCTCGTTGAGGTACAGCTCCAGGATCTTATCCTTCGAATAGGCGCGCTCGATGCGAATCGCCAGGATCGCTTCCTTGAGCTTGCGGTCGAGCTTCTGCTCGCTCGAGAGCAGGAAATTTTTGGCCACCTGCTGGGTGATGGTGGAGGCGCCCTCGGGGCGCTTCTTGCCCCAGTTCTGGAAGTTGTTGATCATGGCCCGGCCAATGCCGGCAAAGTCCAGCCCACCATGCTCGTAAAAGCGCTTGTCCTCGGCGGACAGGAAGGCCGCGATCACCAATTTGGGGATGACGTTGATCGGCACGAAAATGCGCCGCTCGCGCGCGTACTCGGCCATCAGGCTCCCGTCGTGCGCATGAATGCGCGTCATCACCGGCGGCTCGTACTTGGCGAGGCTCTCATAGTCGGGTAAGTCGCGCGCCGCCTTCCAGAAAAAGAAGCCAGCGACACCGGCCGCGGCCACGAACATCACCACGGCCGAGGCGAACCCGAAGCCCAACAGGCTCAACAGCCAGCTGCGTCGTTTGCGCTTCTTTTTCGGCGCAGGGGGTGGAGGTAGGATCGGCGTCGGTCTCATCTGGTGCGTCCGCACGGCCCCGTGTCGGCATCAGGTGGCCTGCCGCAGGTCAACAGCAAATCGCGGCTTCCGGCGCACCTTAGCATGGAATGTGGCAGCACGAGGCCGAATTTCCTCGCTTTCCAATCGACTTAACAGGAACCGAAGCCAACCGACCCGCTCACTTAGCGCCGTTCGGCGCCGCGCTGTAGGAAATACTCGTCCACCGCGGCCGCGATCGAGCCCGCCACCTGCCTTTGCCATTCGCGCGAAACCAACAGCTTGGCGTCCTCGCCGTTGCTCATATACCCCAGTTCGATCAGCACCGATGGCGACTGGGACTGTTTCAGAACCTTGAACGCTGCCGAACGGGTCGGATCGCGCGAGAGCGCGATCCGCCGCTTGAGGTGGCCGAGCAAGCGGCCACGAAAGTCGGCAGAAAAGTCGGCCGTTTCCCGGCGCATGAGATCGATCAGGATGCCCTTGACGTGATCGGTTTCTTCCTCCGCCGTGCCGTCGACGCCGGCCAAGACGTCGGAGGCATTTTCCTTATCGGCGAGCCGCTGGGCTTCGCGGCTCGAGGCCTTGTCCGACAGGACATAAACCGTGGCCCCGCGCACGTTCTGCGCCAACTCTCCGGCGCCAGCGCCGACGGTGTCGGCATGGATCGAAATAAAAAGATCGCACGCCTTGTCGCGCGACACGCCAACGCGCTTGTCGAGGGAAACGTAAACGTCGGAGGCGCGCGTCAGGTGGATGCCGTAGCGGCCCTTGCTGGCGAGAATGGTCTGCAGTTGCCGCGCCACGGAGAGCACGACATCCTTTTCCACCACCTCGCCGCTGATCGCCCCCGGGTCGACGCCGCCGTGCCCAGCGTCGATCACGATCTGCGGCTTGGTGTCGGCCTTGGCTCGCCCGGCCAGGGCGGCATGGTCGCGCCGCGCCACCGCCTCCTTCGGGCGCGGCGGCACGCGCGTGAGGAATGATTGCGCATCGGTGGAAACGAGATCGAGCGTGAGCCGAACGGTCTTGTTCGACCCTGCGCCGATGTTCGCCGCCTCCACCCGCACCGGTCCCGTGGCATCGATCACCACCCGGGACTTGCCGGGGGCGATGTGGCCGTAGCGGTAGGCCGCAATGACGCCCCCACCTTGCTGGCCGGCACCCGTCGGCAATTGAAAAGCCACGTCCGGCAGGTCGATGATAACGCGGTAGGGCTCGGGCAAGGTGAAGACCTGGTAGGGCACGCTGGCCGATAGCAGCAACGAAAAGCGCGTGCGCGCCCGCTCCGCGGCGATCTCGGCACTCAAGGCGGTGATGCCGCGCCCCGTCACCTCGGCCGTCCAGGCGTCGGCCCGCGCACGTCCCTTTGGCTCGGGCTTGGGCTCGGCCTTCGGTTCGGCCTTGGAGCCGGCCTTGGCTTCGGCCTTGGCTTCGGCCTTGGCTTCGGGCGCTTCCAGGCTGGTGGCGGCCGCGGGCGCCGCCTGCAAGCGCTCCTTCACCCGGGCCCCCGGCGGGGTCTTGGCAACCTCCGTTTGCGCGCGGGCGGGACCCGGCGCTGAGGCTGCCAGCGCGGCCAAAGCGACAAAAATGCCGGTGCCTGCCCAGCTGCGGCCGGCCGGTCGCATCGCCCTCCCCATCCCTAACAGCGGCGCAAACAGGAGGGGAGTTTAACAACTTGTTTGCCGAATCGAAGGCTAATTCAACGGCCTGACGACGCAATTGGTGGTTAGCAAAACTTTCTTGCCACTCCCAAGGCGACGGCCTACAAGCTTCAGGCGTGATCGCCGCGTCTGCCCGCCGGTGATGCCCAAATATGGCGTCTCAACAGGCCCGGAGCGTCTGCTCGCCGCCTGTCCTGAACGCAGTAAAATTTCGGGCACATCGGATGTTCGACGCGACGGTACCTTTCGGGAGAACGAGGCGACTATTTCTGGTCACTGCCCCTTGAACCCTTGCAATTGGGGGTGGACCGCCTCGATTACCCGATAGCCCTCAACGCGACGAGCCAACCAGGGGCTCGCCGGCGCCGAGGCCGGTAGGCGGACACCGGTGGGACCGTCCGCACAAAGGTTTGCCCGAAGCGCGGGCATGGTCTGGAACAGGAGCATGGCGCTCATCTGCTCCGCATATTGCACGTGGATCATGACAGCCTCTCGCTGGCCCTTGAGAGATGGTGACGATCGCCCAGGCCCTACGCGGCCGGGGCGCGGCACCACCGAGAAGGCCGGCGCTCAGCCTGCCTGCCCATCGGCATGGCAGCGCTGCGGCGGCTTAAGCGGTCCGGCACCTTCAACCCAAAATGGCGCTCACCTGAGGCGCAGGCTGCGCGGGGAGCCAACAGCGCTCTCTCCAGGTCGCCTCGGCGCCGGGAACTTGATCACATGGAAAAGAACAAAATGCTCATTGATGCCACGCATCCCGAGGAGACTCGGGTCGTGGTCCTGCGTAACGGCCGGGTAGAGGAATTCGACTACGAGTCGGCCGCGCGCAAACCGCTCCGCGGCAACATCTATCTCGCCAAAGTCACGCGCGTCGAACCCTCCCTGCAAGCGGCCTTCGTCGACTACGGCGGCAATCGTCACGGCTTCCTGGCCTTCAGCGAAATCCATCCCGACTACTACCAGATCCCGGTCGCCGATCGGCAGGCGCTGCTGCGCGAAGAGGCCGAAGCGGAAGCGGAGGCCGAAGCGGAAGCCGACGCGCGCGCCGAGGCCGAGGCCGGCGAGGAGAGCGAGCCCGAGCCTGAGGTGGTCGAGGCTGCCGACCCAAGCGACCGGGCTCGCGAGCACGATCACGCCTCAAGGCTCGCCCCGGAGGAGACCATCGAGCCGCACCCAGGCAGCGGCATGGCGCTGAGCGCGCCACAGGATCGGGCAAACCTGCGCGCCAGCGAAGCCTACGCCCCCGAGCACGCCCCGAGCTCGGCCGTTGGGCACCCCGCCGAGGAGGAGGGCGCCGCCCCCTCCCACGCCAATGGCGAAGGGGCGCCCGGCGACGGCGCCGACGAGGTTGGCCATGTCGAGGAAATCGCCAGCGATCCCGCCGACGCCCCCGAAACCGTCACCTCGGTGGAGCAGGTCGGCTCGGAAGACGCCATGGAGGAAGTCCCGGAGCGCCCGCGCCGGCGCATGCGCTCTTACAAAATCCAAGAGGTGATCAAGCGCCGCCAGATCATTTTGGTGCAGGTCGTCAAGGAAGAGCGCGGCGGCAAGGGGGCCGCACTGACCACCTATCTGTCGCTCGCCGGCCGCTACACCGTCTTGATGCCCAATACCGGGCGCGGCGGCGGCATCTCGCGCAAGATCACCAACCCGCAGGACCGCAAGCGCCTCAAGGGCATCGCCCACGAACTCGAGGTGCCCGACGGCATGGGCTTGATCATTCGCACCGCCGGCGCGGCACGCACCAAGCAGGAGATCAAGCGCGACTTCGAATACGAGATCCGCCTGTGGGAGAGCGTGCGCGAGATGACGCTGAAATCAACCGCGCCGTGTCTCGTCTATGAAGAGGGCAACCTGATCAAACGCTCGATCCGGGATCTCTACGCCAAGGACATCGAGGAGATTTTGGTCGCTGGGGAGGCCGCCCACAACGAAGCGCAGGACTTCATGCGCATGCTCTCCCCGAGCCAGGCCAAGAACGTCATCAAGTACGAGGCCCCCGAACCGCTGTTCAACCGCTACCAGATCGAGCGTCAGCTGAACGCGATGTTCAGCCCCTACGTCACGCTGCGCTCGGGTGGCTATTTGGTGATCAACCAGACCGAAGCCCTGGTCTCCATCGACGTAAACTCCGGCAAGGCCACGCGTGAGTTCTCGATCGAAGAGACCGCGCTGCACACCAACCTGGAGGCCGCCGAGGAAATCGCGCGCCAGCTCAAGCTGCGCGACCTTGCTGGCCTGATCGTGATCGACTTTATCGACATGGAGGAGCGGCGCAACAACCGCAAGGTGGAGGGCCGCCTCAAGGAGGCGCTGCGCCACGACCGTGCCCGCATCCAGGTGGGCCGCATCAGTCATTTCGGGCTGCTGGAAATGTCGCGTCAGCGCCTGCGCACCGGCGTGCTGGAAGGCTCCACCACCCAGTGCCCCCATTGCCAGGGCACCGGCATCATCCGCTCGGTGGAATCCGTGGCCCTCGCGGTGCTGCGGGCACTCGAGGATCATCTGCTGCGCGATACCAATAGCGGCCTCGTCGCCGTGACCACGGCCAGCGTCGCCCTCTACATTCTCAACAACAAGCGCACCTTCATCACCGACATGGAAGGGCGCTATGGCGTGCCGATCTCGGTGCAGGCGAGCGACCGCATGCAAGGCGGCAACTTCGCCATCGAACGCAGCGCGGCGCCGCTTGTCCCGCAGCGGCTGCCCGAGCGCTCGGCCGTCAACATGGATTGGGGGTTTGACGCGGACGGCGCCGAAGAGGTCGAGCGGCCGGAGGCGGTGAGCCCCGCCGAGGACGAGGGCGAGGGCGGCCGTCGCTCGCGACGGCGACGGCGGCGCGGCCGGCGTGACGGCCGCGATGAAGCGCGTGCCGCCTTTGACCAGCCCGAAGCCGGCGGCGATGGCCACTTTGTCGCCGAGGCCGAAAACGGCGCCCAACCGGAGCCGGCGTGGGAGGATCTCGAGGCCGCCGATGCGGTGTCCGAGCCGCCAGGCGTCGGCGAGCAGCCCAGCATCTCCGATGAGACCCGCACGCTGTCGAGCGAGGAGGGACGCGAGGAGCGTCGCGGCCGGCGCGGCCGGCGCCGTGGACGTCGCGGCGGCCGACGCGGCCGCGACCGTGACGGCCAGCGGGCCCAGGGCGATGAGCACCAGACCGGGGATAACCCCGGCGACGGGGTTGGCGATGGCCTCGCCGAGCCGACCGCGGCCGAACCCGACGCGGCCCCTCTTGCCGAACCGGCTCCTTTCGCCGGACCGCCCCCTCTTTCCGAATCGGCCCCTCTTTCCGAATCGGCCCCTGTCGCCGAGCCGGCCCCTCTCGCCGAGTCGGCCCCTGTCGCCGTCGTAGAGCCGGCCCCTGTCGCTGAGCCGAACCGCGAGGAGGAGGTGGCGCCCCCTCCAGCGCGTTCGCGCCGCGCCGCCGCAGAGCGCAGGCCTGCAACCCCTACCGAGGCCGAAGGCGCGGCAGACAAGGAGTGGACCGCCGAACGGCCCCACTGGATGAGCGAGGCCGCGCCGGCGCGCGATAACGGCAAGAGCGAGCCCGGCGTTGCGCCGCAGCCGGCCGAACCGGACGCACTGCCGTTCACCCCTGCGGCACAGGCCGACGGCGCCCAGGCGTCGGAGGAGGAGGACAGCGCCCGCCCAATTCGCCGCGGCTGGTGGCAGCGCCGGTTCACCTCAACGTGAGGTGGCCGGCGGCCGTCCTGAAAGCCATGCGGGCAACCTAATACACATGTAGGCGTCCTCGGCTGCTTGCCCGAGCGCCCTTGCGGGTCTACTCATGCCGCGCGGGGGCGCTCAAGTCACGGAGGGATGCCATGAGGACCATGTCGCACTGCGCGCTGCTGACCGGGCTGGTGCTGGCCGCCGGCGGGTTTTCCAGTGGATCGGCCGCCGCCGCTCAGTGCATCAAGGCGGGCGGTTGGGGCACCGGCGCACTGCAAGGATTCGCCTCCTTCATGGCCGAAGCGGCGATGAAGAACTCGGCCAAAGCCAAGCTCGGCGATGCCGTCAAGATCGGCTCCCCCAGCACCAAATGCGAGACCAAAGGGCTGCTCTACGAGTGCACCGCCTACGCGCGGGCGTGTAAGTAGCCCTCCCACCAGGGCGATGATGACGCGGGCCGCCGGCGCTAGCGGCGGCCGCGCCAGGAGGAAGCTTGCGTTTTGTTTGCCTCGCCGGCGGGCCCGGCCGGGATGGCGGCGGGCAAGGTTGCGTTTGCACCCCGTTGAGGCGGAGCTTGCCGGTTACGCCGGGGACGACCAAGCCACAGAGGGGTCCGAGCCGAGGGCGTTCGAAACCAGGGGGGTCCGAGACCAGGGTGTCAGAGTGTCCGAGCCCAGGGTGCCCAGAATCAGGGTCCAGAAATCAGGGTCCAAAGTCCAAAATCAGGGTCAATGATCAGGGGTCCGAGTTCAGGCTGCCAATTCAAGCCGCCCCGGATCGGCCCCGAAATCACTTTTGAGGGCCCCGGAATCAGAGCTTTGACGCCGTGAGCCGCTGCCATCCCCGCAGGCGCCGGGCGGCCTCAGCCACGGCCGCCGTGCTGCCGGCGTAGCACAAGCGCACATAGTGGCCGCCGCGGGCGGCATCGAAGTCGACGCCGGGCGTTGCCGCGACCCCGATTTCGGCCAGCATCGCACGCGTGAAGACGACGCTGTCCCCACCGAAGTCCGAGATGTCGAGGTAAAGGTAAAAGGCGCCGTCGGCGGGCAAGATGCGACCGAGGCCCGCCTTCGGCAACTCATGCAGCAGGAGTTCGCGGTTCTCGGCATACACGCGCTTGTTGGCCTCGAGCTCGTCGATGCCATCGAAGGCCCCAAGCGCGGCGACCTGTGCCACGGCCGGCGGCGAAATATACAGGTTTTGCGCCAGGCGCTCGATCGGCCGCACCAGCTCGGGTGGCACGATCAGCCAACCAATGCGCCACCCCGTCATCGAATAGTACTTGGAAAAACTGTTAATGACGACGGCCTGGGCGCTGTGCGCCAGCGCCGTCTCGGCCGGCTCGGCGTAGGTCAGGCCATGGTAGATTTCGTCGGAAACAAGCCACAGGCCGTGGGCGCGGCAGACCGCCGCCAGCTCCGCCAATCGTCCCGGCGCCAGCATCGTCCCGGTCGGGTTGGCGGGGCTCGCAAGCAAGAGCCCGGCGAGCCCTTGCCGCGCCGCCGCCACGACCTTGGGCCCCGTCGGCATCCAGCGCGAGGCTGCATCCGTCACCAGCAGCACGGGTTCCTGGCCGAGCGCGGTCAGGATGTGGCGATAGCAGGGATAACCGGGCGATGGCAGCGCCACCTTGGCGCCGACGTCGAACAGCGCCAGAAAGGCCAATACGAAGCCGGCCGAGGAACCCGTGGTGACGACGACCTGTTCGCTCGCCACCGTCACACCATAGGCCTCCCGGTAGTGGCGGGCGATGCGCTCGCGCAGCGCCGGCAGGCCAAGCGCCATGGTATAGCCCAGTGTCTCGCGCTCGAGCGCGTTCTTGACGGCGGCAATGGCGGCGCGCGGGGCGGGCGTTGCCGGTTGCCCGACCTCCATGTGGATGACGTCGGCGCCGGTCGCCGCGCGCTCGGCGGCCGCCTGCATGACGTCCATGACGATAAAAGCAGGAATGGCGCTGCGCGCAGACGGTCGCGGCGCCTTATCGGCGCCGGCCGCAGGCGCCAGATCCCGGTTCACCATGTTCGCCATTTCTCTCCGCCGCGAGGCCCTCAATCCGCCATGGTTGCACCCTACCCGCGCCAGCGGAGCGGGCAGCATCGCCCCAATCAACCCTTTGCGATGATGCCGTTGCCGGTTGGCGCCTCGGTGTTTGGCGGCTTATAGTCGGGGCCGCTCGAGTTGCCTAGGTCAGGAACTGTGGGGGACCCAGCCCGATTTTGCTGAGCCAACGTCCCAACATGCGACGCGAGTTATTGACCGTGCGAGGAGGAGCCGATTTTCGAGCCGGCGCACAGAGGTCGCGGCCAGCCGCGCCCTCCGCGCGCCAGCGTGCGCGCTCGCGCGCGGCCGCGCTTTTGGCCTACACCCTGGCCTCGATCATGGCGACCACCTCGGCGCTGGCGCAGGGCTTGCCGCTCATTCGCGACTCCGAAATCGAAAACCTGCTCAAGGATTACTCGCGGCCGATTTTCAAGGCCGCCGGTCTCGGTGGACAGAATATTTCCATGCGGATCATTCGCCACGACAGCTTCAACGCCTTCGTGGTTGACGGCCGCAACGTCTTCGTCAATACGGGCACCCTCGCCCAGGCCAAGACCCCCAACGAGGTCATCGGCGTCATCGCCCACGAAACCGGGCACATCACCGGCGGGCACCTGGCGCAGCTTAGAGGCCGCATCGCCCGCGACCAGACCAAGGCCATCCTTTTGACCGTGCTCGGCATCGGTCTGATGGTCGGCGGGGCCGCCTCGGGCGGCGACACGGCCCGCGAGATCGGCTCGGCCGGTGGCGGGCTCGCCATGGGCGGCAACGAAATGATCATGCGCTCGCTCTTGAGCGAGCGACGGGCTCAGGAATCGGCGGCCGACCAGGCGGGGCTGCGCTGCCTGGAGGCGACCAAACAATCGGGTCAAGGCATGCTGGAGACCTTCGAGCGGTTCGCCCAGCAGGAATACATCTCCGCCACCTACCAGGATCCCTTTGTGCGCAGCCATCCCATTGCCACCGAACGGCTCTCCCAGTTGCGTAACAAGGTCGCCAACAGTCCCTATTACGCGGCCAAGGATCCCCCGGAACTGCAGCTGCGCCACGATATGATGCGCGCTAAAATCGCGGGCTATCTCGATCGCCCGCAGGCGGTCTTCAACCGCTATCCCGCGCGCGACAATTCGCTGCCGGCCCGCTATGCCCGCGCCATTGCCCGCAACTGCTCTGGCCGCTGCGTAGATGCCATCGGCGAGGTCGACGCCTTGTTGCACGAAAAGCCGGACAACCCCTACCTTTGGGAATTGAAGGGCAACTTCTATGCCTCGGTGGGCAAGCACCCCGAGGCGATCGTCAACCTGCGCAAGGCCCTGCAGCTGTCGGGCGGCGCCGAACCCCTGATGCAGGCGGAACTCGCCCAATCCTTGATCTCGAACGAAGATGGCAAGGTCCTGGACGAGGCCATCGTCCTCTTGCGCAAGGCAATCCTGAGCGACGACGGCAACGCGCTCGCCCACCGCCAGCTCGCCACCGCGCTCAGCCGCAAGGGTCAGGAACCGCAGGCGCTGCTGGCGACCGCGCAAGCCTATATGATCGAGGGCAACGTCAAGCAGGCGCAGATTTTCGCCAAGCGGGCTCAGCTCAAGCTGCCGCGTGGCTCGCCGGAATGGATTCGCGCCGAAGACATTGTCAACTATAAGGAACCAACTTAAACGGGCGCCGGCCCGCCCTTGCCACCCATCGACGGAGAACCGAATGCAGCCCAAGTCTTTTTCGCTCTTTGACCGCCTGGCCTCCGCGCCGAGGCTTGCCCTTCTCGCACCCGCTGCCGTCGTGCTCGTGGGCACGACGCTGGCCATGGGACAAGGCACCGGTCAGGCCCCGCAGCCGACCCCCGAGGCCATGACCTCGGCGGCGCCGGACGGCCCCAGCGCCTTTTCGCCGGCCCAGCGCAAGGAGCTGGAAGCGATCATCAAGGACATCCTGCTGAACAATCCCGAAGTGCTGATGGAAGCCCAGGCGGCGCTCGAAGCCAAGATGGAGAAGATCCAGAACGAACGCATGGCCGTTGCCATCAAGGACAACTCGGCGGAAATCTTTCGGCCGGCCGCTTCACCCGTCGTTGGCAACAGCAGTGGCGACGTCACCGTCATCGAGTTCTTCGACTACAACTGCGGCTATTGCAAAAAGGCGCTGCCCGACGTCGCCCAGCTGATCGACAAGGATCGCAAAATCAAGCTGATTCCCAAGGAGTTTCCGATCCTGTCCAAGGGCTCTGAGGAAGCCTCGCGAGTGGCGCTGGCGGCCAAGATGCAAGGCAAATACTGGGAGTTCCACCGTGCCATGCTGGAGAGCCAGGGGCAGGCCAGCGAAGCCTCCGCCCTGCGCATTGCCGAAAAGCTCGGCCTCGACGTGGCGCGACTGAAAAAGGACATGGCCTCCGCCGAGGTCAAAAAAGAGATCGACGATACCCGCAAGCTCGCCGCCAAGCTCGGGATCCAGGGAACGCCGCACTTCCTGGTCGGCGATCGCATCATTCCCGGGGCGCCGGAGAACCTGGGCGAGCTCTTGGCCCAAAACGTCAAAGAGGTGCGCAAGGACGGCTGCAAGGTCTGCTGAGGAGACGCGCACCAGAGCGCGACAAATCACACCGCACGTTCATCCCCGCACGTCATCCCCTCACGTCATCCCCGCACGGGCCCCACCGGGGCCCGTGCCCGTTTGCGGCTCCGGCTGCGGCGCCAGCAACGCCAAGCCGCCGCGCCCCCGCTTGGAGCGCGGCGCCAACACCTCTGCACAAGCTTGCGTTAACCTTTCGCAGTGCGAGAAAAGCTGTTACAGGGGGCGTGGCCCGCGCGCGTCGGTACCTTGGCGGGCCTCCCGCTTGAACGTTGCCGCCAAGGCGCAAGGTCGATGGCCAAGCCGATGCTCGTGCGCACGGGGTCCAATTTGCAAAGGCTTGCGGCCTGCCGATCCTGCCCGAGGGGGGCGGAGGGTGAAGGCGACTTGCCCCACTGCAGGGCTGGGCGGCCCTGGGGTTGAAAAAACAAAGGTCAAGGAATGCGGGCGGCGACAAACGGAACAACGGTTGCGACACGAGGCATGGCGAAGGAGGCAAAAAGCAGGGGGGGTCCCGATCAGGACCTGATCAGGGAGCTCGCCTCACTGCTCGAGGAAACAGGGCTCAGCGAAATTGAGATCGAGCGTGAGGGGCTGCGGGTGCGCGTGGCGCGCCAGCACATCGTCAGTGCCACGACGGTGGCGCCCTCGCTCGTTGCGGCGCAGGCGACCGCTGCCGGCCCGCCAGCCAAAGCCGCCAGCGAGGACCCCGCTAAGCATCCCGGCTGCGTGAAATCGCCCATGGTCGGCACGGCCTATCTGGCGGCCGAACCGGGCGCGCCGCCCTTCATCGACGTCGGCGCCCGGGTGGCGCAGGGCCAGACGATCCTCATTATCGAGGCCATGAAAACCATGAACCACATCCCGGCCCCGAAGGCTGGCACCGTGACGGCCATCCTCGTCGGCAATGGCCATCCGGTAGAGTTCGGCGAGCCGCTTGTCATTATCGAGTAACGACCGGAGACCTGCTCGCAGCGATGTTCGACAAGGTGTTGATCGCCAACCGCGGCGAGATCGCGCTGCGTGTGCTGCGCGCGTGTCGAGAGGTCGGCATCGCCACCGTGGCGGTGCACTCAACCGCCGATGCCGATGCCATGCACGTGCGCCTTGCCGATGAAAGCGTGTGCATCGGGCCGCCTCCCTCGGCGGCGAGCTATCTCAATATTCCAAGCCTGCTCTCGGCCTGCGAGATCACCGGCGCCGACGCCATCCATCCGGGTTACGGCTTTCTGTCGGAAAACGCCCGCTTTGCCGAAATTCTGGAGGAGCACGGCATCACCTTCATCGGCCCGACCTCCGAACATATCCGCATCATGGGCGACAAGATCGAGGCCAAGCAGACCGCGCGGCGCTTAGGCATACCGGTCGTACCGGGCTCGGACGGCGCCATCAGCAACGAAGCCCAGGGCTTGCGTGTCGCCAAGGACATGGGGTTCCCGGTGCTCGTCAAGGCGGCCGCCGGCGGCGGTGGCCGCGGCATGAAGGTGGCGCGCACGCCGGAGGACTTCGAGCTTGCCATCAGGACGGCGCGCTCGGAGGCCAAGGCGGCCTTCGGCGACGACAGCGTCTATCTGGAGAAGTATCTGGCCAAGCCCCGCCACATCGAATTTCAGGTGTTCGGCGACGGCAAGGGCAACGCCATCCATTTGGGCGAGCGCGATTGTTCCTTGCAGCGCCGCCACCAGAAGATCCTCGAGGAAGCACCCTCCCCGGCGCTCAATGCCGAGCAGCGCCAAAGCATGGGCAGCGTCGTCGCCAAGGCCATGCAGAAGCTCAAATACCGCGGTGCCGGCACCGTCGAGTTCTTGTACGAGGACGGCGAGTTCTACTTCATCGAGATGAACACCCGCCTGCAGGTCGAGCACCCGGTCACCGAAATGATCACCGGGCTCGACCTGGTGATCGAGCAAATCCGTATCGCCTCCGGCGCCCCGCTATCGATTTCTCAGAGCGAGTTTGCACTCTCGGGCCACGCCATCGAGTGCCGCATCAACGCCGAAAACCCCAAAACCTTCATGCCCTCGCCCGGCACCATCACCTATTGGCATCCGCCGGGTGGTCTCGGCGTGCGCGTCGACAGCGGCGCCTATCAGGGCTATCGCATCCCGCCCTACTACGACAGCCTGATCGGCAAGCTGATCGTGCACGGCAAGAACCGTAACGAGTGCCTAATGCGGCTCAAGCGCTGCCTCTCCGAGTTCGTGATCGACGGCATCGAGACAACCATTCCGTTGTTTAGTGAATTGGTGCAAAATCCCGATATTGCCAATGGCCTCTACGACATCCACTGGCTCGAAAGCTTCCTGCAAAAACCATAATTGGCTAAGACAACGGCGGTGCCAGGATCCCCTTGATGGCTTCGCGCGACGACATCGTCATCGAGATCACCCCGCAGGTCCTCTTGAAGGCCTACGCCTGCGGAATATTTCCCATGGCCGAGAGCTGCGATGACCCGGCGCTCTATTGGATCGAACCGCAGCAGCGGGGCATCCTGCCGCTCAATGCGGTGCACATCCCAAAGCGCCTGGTGCGCACGGTCCGCCAGGGCTGCTACGAGATCAGAATTGATCACGACTTCGAGGCGGTGATCGACGGCTGTGCCATGTCCCGTCCGGGCCGGCGCACCACCTGGATCAACCGCCGCATTCGGGGCCTTTACCGCGATCTGTTCGACGCCGGCTACTGCCACACGGTGGAGGCCTGGGTGGGCAACCGCCTGGTTGGCGGGCTCTACGGCGTGGCGCTCAATGGCGCCTTCTTCGGCGAGAGCATGTTTTCCAATGCGCGCGATGCCAGCAAGGTGGCGCTGGTGTTCTTGTGCGCGCGGCTGATCGCCGGCGGCTTCAGTTTGCTCGACACCCAGTTCGTCACCGAGCATTTACGGCAATTCGGCACCGTCGAGCTCGATCGCAACGCCTTCCATGCCCTGTTGGAAAAGGCGCTGGCGCACCAAGCCAACTTCATGGCGCTCCCGACCACGGTGGCGGCCGACGACGTCCTCAAGATCATTGCTGCTGGCAGCAAACGCTGACGCGTCAGCGCGGCACGCGCCGACGACGCGGCAGGTCCGCGTCACTGGGCGGCGCGGTCTCGCCGGCGGCCGGTCCGCCCCCTTGTGGCGGTCGCGGGCCGACCGTGCGCTGCGGTTGGCTGCAATCGGTCAACCAAACGTCGAACACCGGATGCTCGACGGCATTGAGACCCGGGCTGTCGGCAAACATCCAACCGGAGAAAATGCGCTTTTCCTTGCCGTCGAGCTGCGTTTCTTCGACCTCGACGAAGGAGGTGGTTTTGGGCGGCTCGGTGGGCGCGCGCGAATAGCACACCCGCGGCGTGATCTTGAGGGCGCCAAAGGTGGCCGTCTGATTGAGGGGCACTTCGAGGCGGGAAATCTTGGCGGTCACCTTGTCGAGGGCCGCAAAGACGGCAACCGCGTTGTCGATGCGCTGGGCCAGCGCCGGCCCCGCCGCCAGCGCGGTCGTGAGGCCCGCCAAGGCTGCGGCCAACCCCAACCTTCCCGAACGGTTCCGTCTCATCGCATTCAAACTCAAGTGCCGGCCGTGTCCGCGGGACGGGCGAGGAGCCTGCAAAAAGGTGGCGCCAGCGTGGCGCGCCGCCCTCAGCTCGGCTGCCAGGGTTTGTAGTCGCCGGTTGCCTGCGGCCGCCGGCCGCTTTTCAAAATGCTGCCGCTCGGGCGATAGGCCTCCGGCGTCCCCGTCATGTTGCTGCGATGCGCCTTCTGCCAGGGCCGCGGCGTGTAGCTTTCTTGCGTGGGTGGGGTGTCGACCATGTAGTGCATCCAGCCGTGCCATTCCGGCGGCACCTGGGAGGCCTCGGCCCCGTTCTGGTAGATGACCCAGCGTCGCGGCACCCCCAGCGGGCCGACGCCGCGCCGCTGCACGAAGTAGCGGTTGCCGGCGTCGTCGCTGCCGACGAACGTGCCGCGCAAGGCCGTATAGAGGCGGTTTGACCAGGTGTTGCCGCCCCACCAGCTGAATATTTCGCTGAAGATGCCCATCGGCCCCACGTGTGCTTTTGCGGTCTGCCCGCCGCTTATGACACCGCCAGCGCGGCCCTGTCCATCCATCCGTTGTCGCGGCACATCTGCCACAGTGAGCGCTCCCAGAATCGGCCTATGTGTGCATGACCTGGGGACCACCGTTGCAGCAAAAGCTCAACCCGGGTGCATCGCCGAGGCGGGCCTTCGGCCCTAACCCCTTGAGGCGCCGACGGTCTGGGGGGCGTGGTCCACAGAGGTCGCCGCGGAAACCTCCTACCTACTACATTTAGTGTCTGGTCCTATGTACACCCCCAAGACCTCGTGACGACAGCCTCCAAATCGTCATAGTTTGGTCATTACGGGCGCCGGTCGACCGATCGTGCCGCCCTCAGCAACATCCGCCGCGCCTCGCCCACGGGTCGGGTCAAGGGCGGACGCCAAATCGCGAGGCGCAAGAGAACTTACGCCGCGGGGGTTTGGCTGTGTGTGCCGTTGCGTTTCCGCGTTTCGTGGTGCGCGTCCGGACCTACGTCCCGGTCCTTTCTACACTCGAGCAACAAAACATGCGGTGCGCCGCTCGCGACGGGCTGGCGAGCGCCGACGCCAAACGAGGGCAAGAAACATGCAGATTAAGCGGCGCTTCACGACGGAGGGCAAATCGCCTTACGCCACCATCGGCTTCCGTCGCGCCACCTCGGAGATCAAGAATCCCGACGGCTCGGTGGTCTTCAGGCTCGAGAATTTCGCCGTCCCCGAACACTGGAGCCAGGTGGCAGCCGACATCCTGGCGCAAAAGTACTTCCGCAAGGCCGGGGTGCCCCAACGCCTCAAGCGCATCGAAGAGACCCAAGTCCCCTCCTGGCTGTGGCGCTCGGCGGCGGACGAGCGCGCGCTGGCAGAGCGGCCGGCGCACGAACGCACCACGGGCGAATCCGACGCGCGCCAGGTGTTCGACCGCCTGGCCGGCACCTGGACCTACTGGGGCTGGAAGGGCGGCTACTTCACGCGCGAGGACGATGCGCGCGCCTTCTTCGACGAGCACCGTTATATGCTGGCCATGCAGATGGGCGCGCCGAACAGCCCGCAGTGGTTCAACACCGGCCTCAACTGGGCCTATGGCATCGACGGACCCAGCCAGGGGCACTACTACGTCGATCACGAAACCGGCGAGCTGGTGGCGTCGACCTCCGCCTACGAGCACCCGCAGCCGCACGCCTGCTTCATCCAGTCGATCGCCGATGACCTCGTCAATGAGGGCGGCATTATGGACTTGTGGGTGCGTGAAGCGCGCCTGTTCAAGTACGGCTCGGGCACCGGCTCCAACTTCTCGGACCTGCGGGCCGAGAACGAGAAGCTGTCCGGCGGCGGCAAATCCTCAGGCCTTATGAGCTTTCTCAAGATCGGCGACCGCGCGGCCGGCGCCATCAAGTCGGGAGGCACCACCCGTCGCGCCGCCAAGATGGTGGTGGTCGATATCGACCATCCCGACATTGAGGCCTACATCGACTGGAAGGTGAAGGAGGAACAGAAGGTCGCCGCCCTCGTCACGGGCTCCAAGATCTGTCAGAGGCGACTGAAGGCCATTCTCAAGGCCTGCGTCAATTGTGAAGCCGAGGGCGAAGCCTGCTTCGATGCCAGCAAAAACCCCGCCCTCAAGCGCGCCATCAAGGAGGCGCGCCGCGACCTCGTACCGGATGCCTACATCCGCCGCGTCATTCAATTCGCGCGCCAGGGCTATAAGGACATCGAGTTTACGAGCTACGACACCGACTGGGACAGCGAGGCCTACCTCACGGTCTCGGGTCAGAACTCCAACAATTCGGTGCGCGTCACCGATCAGTTCCTCAACAGCGTGCTCGAGGATGGCGACTGGCAACTCACCGCGCGGCTCAGCGGCAAGACGGTCAAGACGGTCAAGGCCCGCGAGCTCTGGGACCGGGTGGGTTATGCGGCCTGGGCCTCCGCCGATCCGGGCATCCAGTTCCACACCACCATCAACGACTGGCACACCTGCCCGAAATCCGGACCGATCCGCGCCTCCAATCCGTGCTCGGAGTACATGTTTCTGGACGACACCGCCTGCAATCTCGCCTCCCTCAATTTGATGATGTTTCGCGGCACCGATAAGCGCTTTGACGTCGCCGCCTACGAACACGCCTGCCGGCTGTGGACGATTGCGCTGGAAATTTCGGTCATGATGGCGCAGTTCCCCTCGCGCAAGATCGCCGAACTCTCCTATCGCTACCGCACGCTCGGCCTCGGCTTTGCCAACATCGGCGGCTGCCTGATGGCCTCGGGCATCCCCTACGACAGCGCTGAGGGGCGGGCCATCTGCGGCGCGCTGGCGGCCATCATGACGGGCGTCGCCTATGCCACCTCGGCGGAAATGGCCGGCGCGCTTGGCCCCTTCCCGGGCTACGAGGCCAACAAGGCCGACATGCTACGCGTCATCCGCAACCATCGCCGCGCCGCCTACGGGCAAAAGGACGGCTATGAAAAGCTCGCCACCCCGCCCGTGCCGCTCGACCATGCCGCCTGCCCGGACCCGCGGCTGATCGCGGCCGCGCAACGCGCCTGGGACCGCGCCATCGAGCTTGGCCAGCAGCACGGCTATCGCAACGCCCAGGCCACGGTGATCGCGCCGACCGGCACGATCGGCCTGGTCATGGACTGCGACACCACCGGCATCGAGCCCGACTTTGCCCTGGTGAAGTTCAAAAAGCTGGCGGGCGGCGGCTACTTCAAGATCATCAACCAGGCCGTGCCGGAGGCCTTGCGCACGCTGGGCTATGCCGAGGCTCAAATTGCCGAGATCGAGGCCTATGCGGTCGGCCACGGCTCGCTCGCCCAGGCGCCGGCCATCAACCACGCGACGCTCAAAGCCCGCGGCTTTAGCAGCGAGGTCTTGCGCAAGCTGGACGCCGCGCTCAAATCCGCCTTCGACATCAAGTTTGCCTGCAATCGCTGGACCATCGGCGAGGATTTCCTCACCGGCACCCTGAAGATCGAGGCCGAAACGCTGAACGAGGCCGGCTTCGATCTGTTGAGCCATCTCGGCTTTTCCAAGAAGGAGGTCGAAGCCGCCAACGAGCACGTGTGCGGGGCCATGACGCTGGAAGGCGCCCCCCATATGGCCGAAGCGCACCTGCCGGTGTTCGATTGCGCCAGCCCCTGCGGTCGCAAGGGCACGCGTTACCTCTCGGTCGACAGCCACATTTATATGATGGCGGCGGCGCAACCCTTCATCTCCGGCGCCATCTCCAAGACCATCAATATGCCCAATGAGGCCACAGTCGAAGACTGCAAGAGCGCCTATCTTTTGTCCTGGCGTCTGGCGCTCAAAGCCAACGCGCTTTATCGCGACGGCTCCAAGCTGTCCCAGCCGCTTAATGCCCAGCTGTTGGCCGACGAGGCGGAGGAGGCCGAGGAGGTGATCGGCGAAATTACCGCCGATAGGCCGATGGCTGCCCGTGCCGCGGTCACCGCCGAGCGGATCGTCGAACGCATCATCGAGCGGGAACGCCAACGCGAGAAGCTTCCCAATCGACGCAAGAGCTACACGCAGAAGGCCACGGTCGGCGGCCACAAGGTGTACCTGCACACGGGCGAGTACGAAGACGGGCGCCTCGGCGAGATCTTCATCGATATGCACAAGGAAGGTGCCGCCTTCCGCTCGCTGATGAACAACTTCGCCATCGCGATCTCGCTCGGCCTGCAGTACGGCGTGCCGCTCGAGGAATACGTCGATGCCTTCACCTTCACGCGCTTCGAGCCGGCGGGCCTCGTGCAGGGCAACGATACCATCAAGAATGCCACCTCCATTCTCGACTACATCTTCCGCGAGTTGGCGGTCTCCTACCTCGGTCGCAACGATCTGGCCCACGTCGACCTGAGCGAAGTTGCCAATACCGGCCTTGGCTCCTCAGATCAGGAGCTGGAGGACGACGCGGCTCCGCCGCCGGCGGCAAAATACGTCTCGCGCGGCTTGCTGCGCGGCCAGGAAGGTCGCGTGCTGGCGCTGCGCTCGACCAGCAGCGTCGTGGTGGCGGAAGACGCCGAGCCGGCGAGCCCCGTGGCCCAGTTGCAGCAGGGGGTGAGCACGGCCTTCGCCAGCTCGAAGCAGCGCATGGAGGCGGCCGTTGAGCACCTGACCGCCCTGCAGCAGGAGCTGGCCAGCACGGCGCCGGCGGCGCGGGATGCCAAGCTCAGCGTCAGCGAGCTGGCCGAGCAGCTCAACGAGCAGCTGGCCCAACGCGCTTTGGCGCGGGCGGTCCGGGCCACCGCGTCCGGATCTGGCGCCGGCAGGGCCACCACTGCCGTGGAGCGCGCGGCGGAGGCTCGGGTGAAGGGCTATGAGGGCGAGAGCTGCCGCGAATGCGGCAACTTTACCCTGGTGCGCAACGGCACCTGCCTCAAGTGCGACACCTGCGGCGGCACCAGCGGCTGCAGCTGAGGACGGCGCCCACTCTGTGGCACGGCAGCGACCGGGCCTGCGGGCGGAAAGGACCCGCGGCCCGGCAGCCAAGGCGGCGCGATGCCTCGATCAAACCGTTGCTCAACGCGCCTATCACGGCGTAGGCCATCGGCCCCCAAGCCACGGTCGGCGATCCGGATCATCTCCGGGATCGCCCGCCGGCCTCAGCGGGATGGGACGCAGCCGATGCTCGCTCGCCGAGATAGTCGCCGCCCGGCAGCGCCAGCTAGGCGCACCGGACCGCAGCGCGCTCGCGCGCCTCAAGCAAACATCTTGGCGATAGCAAAACCTAGGAGGCCGACGTTGAGGTAGCCGGTCGCGGCCATGCCGAAGGCGCGATAAAGGGGATGCACGCGGTAGCCGATCCAAAAGGCGATGCGCGCTATCACGAAGACGATGACGGCCGCGGGAATGAAGCCCATCTGCTCCGGGGCCAGGCCGACGCTGAGCGCCAGCGTGCCCAGCACGAACAGCACGAGTTGCTGCAAGGTATTCTCGACCACGCGACCGTTGATTTGCGTGGCCAGATCCTCCTTGTTGAGGGTGGGATCGATGGCCTCGCTCAAAAAGCGGTTGTTGCCAACGGCGATCACGGCGACGAGCAGGGGCAGGGCGGCAATTGCCTCCCATTGCAAGGTATAGGCGACGCGCTCGGCCGCCGCGGCGAGTCCCTCAGGCGCCGGCCAGGCGCGGTAGATGCCGAAAACACCAATAATCATGCTGATAACGCCCGTAGCCGCACCCACCGCGACAATGCTTTGCTCCTTGCGCATGCGACGTCTCCCAGGCCAGGTGCTGTGAGTGATGCGATATCCATTATCAGGCACAAGCCCATCACGGTGGAGGCTCTACCGGTCGGTCCGCCCGCGGCAGCGGCGGTCCGCTAAGGGCGCGCCGACGCCCACCGCATCTGCCTTGGGCGATTGGCAAAACCGCTAGAAGGGTGCATCCCCGGCAATGGTAATGCGATGCATGCGACGGCGCTTGCCGGGATAGTCGTTAAGCGCGCGGTGCTGCGTGCAGCGGTTGTCCCAGATGGCGAGCGAGCCAACCTCCCAGCGAAACCGGCAGGTGAACTCCGGCTCGACGGCGTGGCTCGCCAGAAACGCGAGGATCGGCCGAGCTTCCTCGGACTTGAAACCGTCAAGCGTCTGCGTGTGATTGCTGAGATAAAGCACCTTGCGGCCGGTCTCAGGGTGGGTGCGGATCAGCGGATGGATGGCCTCGGTGATGCGATCGCCCGGATCTTTCACCTTGGCCGCCATGGTCGCATTGCCGACATAGCGGCCATCGCGCGTTGCCGTAATCTCATGGGTGCGGCCGAGCCTCTTGCGATCGCCGACGTTGTAAGTGCGCAGGTCCCTCAGCAAGAGCTTCATTGGCTCCGACAGGGTCTCGTAGGCAAGGTACAGATTGGTAAAGAGCGTGTCGCCGCCTGCGTCCGGCGTCTCCTTGGCGTAAAGAATGGTCGCCTTCGCGGGCTTGGGATTGAACATCTGATCGGTATGCCAGACTTCCCCGAACGCCTTGCTGTCCCCCTCCTCCTTGAGGATTTCGAGAATGTCGGGATAGGCGTCCATGCCCTTCATGAAGGGGTGGTGATGGATTTCGCCAAACCGCTTGGCAAAGGCGATCTGCTGCTCCGGCGTGATGGTCTGGTTGCGGAAAAAGACCACCAGATGCTGCAACCAGGCGGTCTTGATCTCCGCGAAGGTCGCAGCGTCGAGGTCGCCAAGATCGATGCCGCTGATTTCGGCGCCTAGCGCCCCGGCGATCGGCTCAACTTTAATGCGACGATAGGATGCCACGGTCTGCCCCCTATATCCCGCACGCCAAGGGCCGAATTCTTGCAAAAACGCGCCCTTCGGGTCAACAGCAGGGCTGGGCGGCGCGCGCCTTGGAGCTGCCACCTCCGGCCAAGCCAAAAAAGAGAGGGGAGCAAACCGGCCACACGCCACAGGTGCAAGACCCAGCATGACCCAGGCTCCAAGACCAGTAAGACCCTGAAACCAACAAGATCCCCAAGACCTGCACCAAGACCGCCAAAAGGCCGCAGCGAGGACGGCGCTCGAGCCGCCCGCCCATCCCGCCAAGGCCTGGTCAGGGGGCTCGCCGCCCCAACAGCGCCCAGGATTGCGCGCCAGTTTTTGGCCGCCACCTGCTCGCCCGTTCGGTCGACCGCATGACCTCGATCTACACCGTCGTTGCCTACGCCGCCTGGGGCCTGATCCTCTTGGTTTGGATCCCCAGCTATTTCATGACCCGCAAGGCGGTGCGGCGAGGCCAGCCGCTCCTGCAAGCGATGGCCACCACCCTCATCGCGCTTGCCTTCTTTTTGTTGTTCCAACGCCGATCGAGCGGGCTCTTGGGGCTGCGCCTCACCGAGGTGCCCGCGCCGATCGCCCTGTGCGCGGACCTTGTTTGTTTTGGCGCGGTGGGGTTTGCCATCTGGTCGCGTCTTACGCTCGGCCGCAATTGGTCAGGTGCGCTGGCCTCGGTGGGCGAAAATCACGAGCTCGTTGTGCGCGGACCTTATCGTTACGTTCGCCACCCCATCTATGCCGGCTTTCTGCTCGCCATGCTGGCAACGGCGCTGACGATCGGCACGCTCGCAAGTTACCTTGCGGTCGCCGTCGGGCTCGCGGCCTTCCTGCTGCGCATCCGCATCGAGGAAGCTTTGATGCTGTCGCAGTTCCCGGATGATTATCGCGCCTATCGACGGCAAACGCCCGCGCTTCTTCCCGGCGTCTTCTGAGCGGGCCATTTTGACCGGCGTTGGCGCGCGACGCGAAGGCTCAGAGCTGCCCGCCGTCCCCCCAGGTCGCAAGGCGCGCCTGATAGGCAGGCTCGCCATAGCGCCCAAGCAAGAAGGCCGGCGCGTAGTCGGGCAGCGCTGTCCCTGAGATGTGCCGCGCCAGCAGATCGCCCGCGGCGCAGGCGGCCATCACCCCAAAACCCGAAAATGCCCCCGCAATATAAGCGCCCTCGACCGGCAATGGACCGATCAACGGGCGGTTTTCGCACGTCTTGATGTAGTAGCCGCCGTCGAGGAACGGACGCACGCCCGCGCCGAGGTAGGCTGCAAGTGCGGGCACCATCCGCGAGGCGCCGCGCAGCGCGATCTCGGCATAATGCGGCGCCTCGGGCAGCGGAAAGACGATGCTGGTTGCGCCCGCCTCATAGTTGAAGAGCACCAGAAGCGTCGCGGCCTCGCCGCTACCGTCAGGCCTGGCGTGCACGCCCGGCGGGAACTGCTGTAGCAGCCAGCGCGTCTCTGGCTCGCCCGCAAGGACGGCGCGCTCCTCATCGCTCCAGGGCAAATACTGCCGATCGAGCCAAATCAGCATGGGCGAGGCACGCGGGACGGTGCCGAGCCGGTCCTGGAAGCTGATCTTAAGGTGCCGCTCGGCGAACACGGGCAGGTCGACGCCAATCAGGGCGGCGATCTCTTTCTGCATCGGACCGGCGGCGATCACGAGCTCGCTCGCCGGCAGCGATTGGCGCTCACCTCCCTGTTCGACCTCGACCGCGCGCACGCACCCAGCCGCCAACGTGACCCCAACGACCTTCGCCCTCAGCAGCTTGACGCCCTTGGCGCGCGCGCGCTCCAACATCACCATGCCCAGCTGCTGCGCGCTCAACCAGCCGGCGCGCCGGGCGTGCAGCACCGCGACGGTTTCTGGCGCAAGTTGAGGAAAGTGTCGGCGGATCAGGTTCGTATCGGTGATGATATCGGCGCCGGTCGGCGCCTCTTGGAAGCCGACCGCGGGCGAGGGTTGGTAGGAACTGGACCGGTCCCGGTGCACGCGCACCGGGCCGCTGCCCAGCTCCTGGGCGGTCAGCGCCAACGCCTCGAGCCGGGCCCCCGTGCCGGGCTCGGCGGTGGCAAAAAGATAACCGCGTCGGTTCATGCCAATGCGGTTACCGGTGGCGCGCGCGATGGCTTCGATCAGGTCGATGCTGCGGTTCATAAAGGCGGTCATGGCCTGGTCCGGACCGGGCCACCAATTGCGATAGGCCTCGGTGGATTTGTCCGAGGTCAAGGACAGGGGATGAGAGGCTTCGACCAAGACGATGTCGTCGTGGCCATATTCGACGGCCAGGTAGTACGCCGCCGCCACGCCGGCGATGCCGGCGCCACAGACGACAATCTTCTTTGCGGCTTGCGCCATGCTCCAGGGCTCACGTTTCTCAGATCGGCGCACCGTGTAAGCCGCGCCGATAGCGACGCTGGCCGAGCACGTTGGCCGAGGCCGTGAGGATAAGGGTTGCCGTCATCAGCACGAAGGCCACCGCCGCCCCAAAAGGCCAATTGTTGAGGCGGAACTGCCCGAACACCAAGGGTCCCATCATCTTGAATTGTGGGCCGCCGAGCAGCACGGGTGTGGCATAGGCATTCATGGCCAGGATGAAGCAGAAGATCGCACCGGCGATGATGCCGGGCAGCGCCAGCGGCCACAGCACGCGCCGGAACATCAGCCAAGGGCCGGCACCGAGGCTGAAGGCTGCCTCCTCCAGGTTGCGGGCGATGCCTTCGAGCACGCTCTGCAGCGTCAGCACCATGTAGGGCAGGTTGACGGCGATGATGCCGATGATCACCGCCTTCTCGGTGAACATGATTTCCAGCGGCGCCCCAATGAGGCCCAGCCACAACAGCAGAGCATTAAAGGCACCCTTGGAGCCAAACAGCGTCATCCAGCCCGCCGCGCGCACGGCGTTGCCGACAAACAGCGGCAGCACCACCAGCATCAAGAGGATGTGCTTGTAGCGGCTTGCCGTGCGGGCGAGCACGTAGGCCAGCGGAAACGCCAGCAGCAGGCAAACAAGCGTGCAGATCAACGCCACCCGCAGCGTCGTCCACAGGATGTTGGTGTAAAAGGGATCGGTGAAGAACTTGAGGTAGTTCTCGAGCGTCAGGGCCTCCACCATCATGAGGCGAGGCTCAAACCTGTTGAAGCTATAGCGAAACAAAATCAGCACCGGCAACAGAACGCCGAGCACCACCACGCCTGTCGCCGGTCCGAGCAGGAGGGAGGCGGTCAGGGTAGGGCCTTGGCGGCTCCTCGCGCGGCTGGTCCGCCGGCCGGACTTGATCATGGCCATGGCTTGCGCTGGGCTTGGGCGTCGCCTCCCGCCGGGCGGGGCCTAGCCTTTCAGTTCCTTGTCCCACCACTCCTTGAGGGCAACGTCATTCGCCGTCATATAAGCGTAGTCGAGATCAACCAGGGCTTCGACCTCCTGCGGACTGAAGCCGATGCGCTTATTGAGATCGGGCGCCACCACCGCGTTGCTGACGGTCGGGTTATAGCCCATATCGATGGCGAAGGCCTCCTGCGCGCTCTTTTCGAGCATGGCATCGAGGTAGGCGTAGGACCCGGCCTTGTTGGGCGCGTTCTTCGGGATGACGAAACCCGATACGTAGGCAAGCGCGCCCTCGCCGGGCACAATGGCCTCGACGCTGATGCCCGCGTTTTGCCACTGCACGACGCGGGCCTTCCACATCACGCCGATACCGAACTCCTCGGTCTTCAGTCCCTGCGCAAAGGCCTCGTTGGTGGGATAGATGCGGGCGCCGGCCTTCTTGCATTCGAGCAGCAGCTTCTTGCCGGCCTGCAAGTCGTTGACCTTGCCGCCGCCCGCCAGGGCGGCACAAACCAGCGTGTACTGGTATTGGATATCGATGATGCCGAGCTTGTTGCCGTGCTTGGGATCGAAAATGTCCTGATAGCTCTTGGGCGCGGCGGCGATGACCTTCGGGCTGAAGACGCCGACCTTGCCCGAGTAGATGTGGCCGACGCCGTAGGGATATTTCATGGCCGGCAGTAGGTTGGGCGCGTTCGTGAGCTTGGCATAGTCGATGGCCTCGATCACACCGGCGTCGTGCATCTGAAACATGTTGAGGGCCGAGAGCCCCTGAAGATCGGTGCTGCCGCGCGGCAGGCGCCGTTCCGCCAACATCTTGGAGCGCCGCTCCGGATCGCCGGCCTGATCCTGGATCACCTCCCAGCCATTTTTGCTCAGGATCGGCTGCTCGATGTTCTTGTTGAGCAGGCGCGCATAGTCGCCACCCCAGGTACCGACCACCACCTTGCCTTTCGCCTGCGCCCGGGCGGCGAGCGGCCAGCCGGCCAGACCGATGCCAAGCGCGCTGGCGGCGCCCCTGAGCACCCGCCGTCGCGAGGCGGGAATTGTTGTGCTCTTGCGCATGGCGTTTTTCCTCCAACGTGCCGCTCAGGATGACGGGGAGCCGGGAAAGACGATGCCGTTGGCGGCCAGCCAGGCAACGTGCACCTGCTGACCCACTTTCGGCACAAGATGGCCTGCCCGGTTGGGAATTTGCACCACCACGCGCTCCTTCGGCGAAATGCGCACATGCATGTCGACGGTTGCGCCCAGATACGAGACGAATTCCACCACGCCGGGGAGGTTGTTGTCCACTGCCGCCTGCGGCGCGGCTTCGATCAGCATGCGCTCGGGGCGCAAGGCGAGCGTGGCCGGTCCCAGCGGCGCCGCCGTGCAGGCAAGGCTGAGCCCGCCGTGAGAGCGAAATCGGCCCGGCGCCTCGATCTCGCCTTCAATGAAGGTCGAGCGACCGACAAACGAGGCGACGAACCGGTCGCATGGGCGCTCGTAGAGATCCTGTTGCGTGCCCACCTGGCGCACGGCGCCGTCCTGCATGACCACCAGGCGGTCGGCCATCGTCAAGGCCTCTTCCTGATCGTGCGTGACCATCACGGTGGTGAGCCCAAGTTTCCTTTGCAGCTCACGGATTTCGACGCGCACGTCCTGGCGCAGCTTCGCATCGAGATTGGACAAGGGCTCGTCGAGCAGGAGCACGTCGGGATGAAAGACGAGCGCGCGCGCCAGCGCCACGCGCTGTTGTTGGCCGCCCGACAGCTGGCGCGGCAGGCGCTGGGCCAAATGCTCCAGCCGTACCAGCTGCAGCGCATCGCCGACGCGGCGCGCCGTCTCCGCCGAGCCAATCTTGCGCATCTCCAGCCCGAAGGCCACGTTTTGCGCCACGGTCAGATGCGGAAAAAGCGCATAGGTCTGAAACACCAGCCCGGCGTTGCGCTTCCAGGGCGGTAGCCAGGTGATATCGCGCTCGCCCAACGCAACCGAACCGGCATCGGGCTCGGCGAACCCGGCCACCACCCGCAAGGTCGTGGTTTTGCCGCAGCCCGATGGCCCAAGCAGCACCACGAACTCGCCATCGGCGACATCGAGCGTCACCTCCCGGATGGCGTCGACCTCGCCATAGCGCTTGCTGACGCCATCGATCCTGAGCCGGGCCATTGCGATCCTCACACCATCCGGCTGATCCTGACGAAGCGGTCCGTCACCAGCATGGCGGCCCCGATCAGCGCAATTTGCAGCACCGAAACCGCGGCGATGGTGGGGTCAATCTTCCATTCCAGGTATTGAATGATGGCGATCGGCAGGGTGGTGCGGCCGGGACCGACAAGAAACAGGCTGAGTTCGAGGTTGCCGAAGGAGGAGACGAAGCTGAACAGTGCGGCCGCCACCACGCCGGGACGAATGGCAGGCAGCGTCACCCGACGAAAGGTAACCCAGCGATCGGCCCCGAGGCTCTGCGCCGCCTCCTCGATGGAGCGATCGAGACCGGCAAGGCTCGCGCTCACCAGGCGCACCGTCCATGGAATGACGATCAGCACATGACCGGCGAGCAAGCCGCCGAGTGACCCCAGGAGCGGCAGGCCGGTGGCGATCTCGGCCTCGACCTGAAACACGTAAAGGGCAATGCCAAGGACGATGCCCGGCACGATCAGCGGCAACAGCAACATGCTGCTGGCGATCTCCTGACCCAAAAATCGGGAGCGCGCCAAGGCGAGCGCGGCCGGCAGGCCGAGCAGAAGGCCGATGCCGGTGGCGATCACGGCAAGCTCGAGACTGAGCAGGAAGCCGGCAACAAAGCGATCGTTGCCCGCAATCGCCAGGAACCAGCGCAGGGAATAGCCTTCCGGCGGGAAGGATGGAATCTCCTGCCGGAAAAAGGCGAGCCAGGTAACGAACAGCAACGGCGTCAGGATATAGGCGAGCGCGATGGCCGCGGCGCCCTTGAGGGCGAGGCGGCCGAGCCGGCGCGAATTCGCCAGGCCTAGCCTCATCTGGCGACCTTTACCGCCCTGCGGCGTTGAAAATCGGCGGGCATCGGCGCGGCTTGCCTAGTTGAGCCGGCGTTTGTGAAAACGGCCGGCCTGCATGATGATCGACAGGTGCCGGCCCTGATCCTCGAGCAGGCTAAGGTCGTCGAGGGGATCGCCGTCGACCAGTAAGAGATCGGCCCAGGCCCCCGGCTGCAGCGTGCCAACCTTGCCTTGCAAGCGCAGAATTTGCGCCGGGATGGTCGTTGCCGAGCGGATGATGTCGATCGGGGCCACCACCTCGCGCCGCAAACTGAATTCGCGGCTCTGATCCCAGTGCAGTTCGCCTAGGAGGTCGCTGCCATAGGCCACCGGCACGCCGTGGCGCTGGCAGATCTCCAGCGACTTGAGGCCGCCCTCAAGCACGAGCTCGTTCTTCGCCAAACTCTCCGCGCTCATGCCGAACTTGGCAGCCCGGTCCTTCATGGCGTAGTAGGTGACGAGATTGGCGACCAGGAACATGCCCTTGGACGCCATCAGTTTCGCCGCCGCGTCGTCGATCAGGTTGCCGTGCTCGATGGTGCGCACGCCCAACCGGGCCGCGCGCGTAATGGCTTGCGCGCTGTAGGCGTGCGCACACACATAGCGACCAAAGGCCTGCGCCTCCTCGACCGCGGCGGCCACCTCGCCCTCGGAGAACTGCAAACTGTCGAGCGGGTCATAGGGCGAGGCCACGCCGCCCGACATCATGATCTTCACATGGTCGGCGCCCTGGCGCATCTGCTCGCGGGCAGCCTTGCGCACCTGATCAATGCCGTCGGCCACCGCCGACTTGAACTTCAGCCCGTTGCAGCAGCTGCAGCCATCGCCCGCATCCGTGCGCCGGCGTCCATCGGCATGCCCGCCGGTGGGCCCGATCGACATGCCGGCAATGAACAGGCGCGGACCGACCAAATAGCCCTGTGCGACGGCGGTCTTGATGCCCCAATCGCAGCCACCGGTGTCGCGCACGGTGGTGAAGCCGCGATCGAGCATGGCGCGCAGCCTGACTGCCGCGCGCGCGGTCAGCAGCGTCAACGGCATCGCCTCGAGAAAACGGATGTTGACCTCGCTATGAATGACATGCACGTGGCAATCGATGAGGCCGGGGGTGAGCGTGCGGCCGCCGCAATCGACGACCTCGGCCGCCCGGCTCTCAATCGGACGCTCGCTCAGCTCGCGCACCTGGGAACCCTCGACCAAAAGCTCATAGCCGCCGCGCGCCTCCCCAAAAGCCGGCTCGAGCAGCCTGAAATTCTTGAAAAGGATGGGCGCCATCGTGCTAACGCAACCGGTTCTTGTGAAAGCGTCCGCCCTTCATGATGGCGGCGAGAAACTTGCCCTGTTCCTGCAGGACGCCCAGATCTTGCAGCGGATTGCCCTCGACGATCAGCAGGTCGGCGAAGGCACCGGCCTTGAGGCAGCCGAGCTTGCCCACTTGCCGCACGATCTCGGCGCCGATCAGGGTGGCGGCGCGGATGATCTCGATCGGCTTTTGCACTTGCGAACGGATGACAAACTCGCGGGACTGCTCGCTCTGCAATTGCCCCAACAGATCGGTGCCGTAGGCCACCGGTACGCCGGCGCGCTTGCAGATCTCGAGCGACCTGAGGCCGCCGTCGATGACAAGATCGTTTTTGGCGAGCATGTCCGCGCTCATCCCGTACTCGGCCGCGCGGTTCTTCATTTCATAGTAGGTGACGAGATTGGCGATCAGATACATGCCTTTGGACGCCATCAGCTTGGCCGACGCCTCATCGATCAGATTGCCGTGCTCGATGGTGCGCACGCCGGCCCGCGCGGCGCGCGTGATCGCCTCGGCACTATAGGCATGCGCGCAGACGTAGCGCCCGAAGGCATGCGCCTCCTCGACCGCGGCGGCCACCTCCTCGGGCGAGAACTGCAGGCTGTCGAGGGGATCGTAGGGGGAGGCGACCCCGCCCGACATCATGATTTTCACCTGATCGCAGCCCTGGCGCATCTCCTCGCGCACCGCCTTGCGCACTTCGGCGACGCCATCGGCCAGCCCCATGGCGAAATGCAGGGCGTCGCAACAGTGACAGCGGGTCCCGTGATCGGTGCGGCGGCGGCCGTCGCTGTGGCCGCCGGTGGGCCCCAAGGCCTTGCCGGCGATGAACAACCGGGGCCCCGGCAGCAGCCATGTGTCGACGGCCTCTTTCAGCCCCCAATCGGCGCCGCCGGTGTCGCGCACGCTGGTAAAGCCGCGGTCGAGCATGTTGCGCATCAGCACCGCGGCGCGCGCCGTCATCAAGGTCAACGGCATATTCTCGAGCCGCGGTAGCGACACCTCCGAGAGCACGACGTGCACATGGCTGTCGATCAGGCCCGGCATCAGGGTCTTCTTGCCGCAATCGATCACGCTGGCAGCCGGGGCCTTGATGGGCTTGGCCGAGATCTCCTTGATATATTCGCCTTCGACCAGCAATTCGTGGCCACCCTGCAGCTCGTCGCTTTCGGGGTCGAGCAGCTCAAAGTTCTTGAAATGGTATTGCGTCATCGCGCTCTCCCCTTTGCCGCAGCCGCGAGCATCGGTAAATTGCGCCACCGCGTCAATTGCCGCAGCTGATCAGCGCCGGCACCATCAGACCGGCCAGCATCTTGGCGGAAGCGATCTCGGCGGGGCCGTACATGCCTTCCTCGCCACACAGATTGAGGGTACCGAGCCGGCGCGATGCGTAGCGGATCGGCACGTTGAGAATGGCGCTGATGCCGAGCGAGAAGATCAGCTCGTGGTCGAAGAAGGCCGCGCGCACCTCCTCCCGCGTCGCCGCCAAGAAAACCTCGCCCTTTTCCATGGCGCCATGGCTGACCGTGATCTTATCGAGCGGCTTGCGACCGCCGACCGGGTAGGCCTTCTCGTCGCTGGAGTAGAGGCGCTCAACGGCGCCCTCGGCCTCGAGATAGCGCAGGACGGTGAACAGGCGCCAGCCCACGGTCTCGGCCGCAATCCGTTCGACCTCGCGATAAATTTCGCGCACATCGGCGCCGTCGGCCGTGCGCTGGGCGAGGGCGGCGACGTCGGCCATCTCCAAGCCGCGCTTGGTCTTGAGCGTGGGGTTTGTCATTTTCCCTCCTGATCAGATGCGACTTGCCGCCGGCGCCGCGCCGGTGGCGGTCAGCGGTGGCGGCTCGATGTGCTCGGGCAGCAACCCCTTGGCGTAAAAACGCAAAATTAAGAGCAAGGCCACGGAAATGGCGAGCTCGCGTACGGCCGCCGCTTGCACGGCACTAAGGCCCGGGATCAGCGGCGCCAGGAAGCGCGTCGACTCGAGAAAGAAAACCACCAGCACGGCGCCCAGCACGGCTCCCTTGCTGTTGCCGAGCCCGCCGGTCAAGAGCGAGAGCTTGACGTAGAGCGTCAACAGCGGTGCGAACAGGTCGGGTGCGATGTAGCTCGTGAAATGACCATAGAGCGCGCCCGCCAGCCCAAGCGCGGCGGTGCCGAAGGCAAAAGCCTTGACCTTGAACAAGACGACATTCTTGCCGGCGAAGCGCGCGATCTCCTCATCGTCGCGAATGGCCCGCAGCACCCGGCCGAACGGCGAGTTGACCAGACGATCGACCAGAAAGAACAGGATGACGACGGCCGCAACCACAATGCCGAGGTAGAGGAGATTGAACAGGTGCGGCCCGAGTTCCGCGCGAAAGGGGCCCGGAATGCCCGAGAGGCCGTCGGTGCCATTGGCGATCCACAGCTCGTTTGACATGACGATGCGCAGGCTCTCGGCAAAGCCAAGCGTGACGATCGCCAGATAGTCCCCTCTAAGGTGCACCGTGATCAAAGCCACCAGCACGCCGACGACGGCTGCCAGCAGCGTTCCCGCCGCCACCCCGACGGCGATCGGTGCCCCCAACTTGAGCGTGATCAGCCCGGAGACGTAGGCGCCGACCGCAAAGAAGCCGACCAGACCGAGGTTGATCAACCCGGCCATGCCCCAAATCACGTTCATACCGAGCGCCATCAGGGCATAGACGCCGGCCGTGACCGCGATGGCGACGAGGTAGTGCTCCATTGCCCCTCCTCAATAGGCCCTGGCGCCCAGAATGCCGCGCGGCCGCAAGGTCAAGACCACCAGGATGGCGAGAAAACCGACGGCGCTGCGGTAGGCCGGCGACAGGATCAGCAAGCTCAGTTCCTCGCCGACGCCCACGAGCAAGGCCCCGACGAGCGCGCCCGGTAGGCTGCCGAGGCCGCCGACCACGGCGGCGGCGAAAATCGACAGAATGCTCTTGAAGCCCACCAGGGGATCGATGGTGGTATCGAGACCGATCAGCATCCCACCAAGACCGGCGAGGCCCATGGCCACGAATGATACCAGACGCGCCACCATGTCGGCGTTGATGCCCTTGATCGAGGCCAGCATCGGATTGTCGGCAAAGGCCCGCATTGCCCGGCCGGTGCGGGTAAAGAAAAGAAACGCGAACAGCAACGCCATGGCGATCAGCGCGATGGCAAGGTTCTCCAGTTGCTGCGGCGAGATCCTGAGCCCGCCCACGACCCAATCGCGCCGGATCGGCAGGTCGTAGCCCCTGAGTTCGTTGCCGAACAGGAGGCGAACGCAGTTTTCGAGCGCGATGGTGAGGGCGATTGAGCCGATGGCCGTGGTGATGAAGCCCGCGGCCCGAAACGGCTTGAGGATGAACTCGTCCGAGAGGACGCCGACGAGCCCCGCCACCACAAAGGCGGCCAGCAGCGACGGGACCACCGGCCAGGTCAGCCAGACATTGGCGAGGAAGCCGGCGAAGGCGCCGATGGTCATATGCGAGGCGAGCGCAAAGTTCGTAAAACGCAGCACGGCAAAGATGGCCGTCAGCCCGATCGCCGGCACCGCCAGGATGGTTCCCGACATCAACCCGTTGAGGATCAGCTGCGTTACCTGCATACGCTTAACGGCCGCCGAGCATCAGGCAGGAATGCGGTTGCGCCCAAGTTGGCTAGACGACCTTGAGAAAGCGCAATTTACCGTCGACCACCTCCATGTAGCGGAAGCGGCAACCCTGAATGTCGCCAATATCGGTGAAGTCGCAGGGGCCGGAGGCGCCCTCGTAGTTGATTTCCTTGCCCTGGGCGAGCAGCTGCAAGCCGTCGACCGCGCTATAGACCTTCTCGCCCGCCCCCTGAGAGATCTTGCGCACGTTCTCCTTCAGCGCCGCGCCGGTTGCCTCCTTCGCCTTGGCCAACGTCAGGATCACCAGGCTCGCCCAATCGGTGGCCTGCGCCTCGTAGGAATCCGGTTCGGCGATGCCGAGCCGCGCCGCGGTCAAGGTGAAGGCCTTGCCCTCGATGTCGGCCGACGGTTGGCCGGTGTAGGTGCCGGCCGACACCTCGGGCGGAATGCTATCGAGCGTCTTCTGCGGCACGGCGTAGGACTGGCAGAACTTGGCTAGGTTGATGTTGGCCTTGAAGAGATCGCGCAGCAACACCACGGTGTCCGGCGCATAGCCGTTGAGGTAGAGAAAATCCGGATCCGAGCGCATCGCCTGGTCGACCTCCGAGCGGTAGGTCGGCTTGTCCTTCTCGTAGATGACGTGCGCCACCACCCCGGCGCCCTTACTCTTGAGGACATTGTCCAGGTGCTCCTTGGTCGACAGCGCGAACGGTGCTTGGATGCCGATCACGGCCACCTTTTTCTTGCCCATGCCGGCGATGAACTCCGCATGCGCGGTCGCCTGCAGCTTGGAGGTGGGCTGCGTGCGAATGATGTAGCCCTGATGCGGCAGCTGGGTGATGGAGTTTGCGCCGGAGACCGTGCACAGAAACGTTTTCGATTCCCAGCACACGGGCGCCACGGCGCTCGTTACCGCCGAGGCCCAAGTGCCCATGATGACCGGCACCTTGTTGACCTCGATCAGCTTACGGGCGGCGCGCACGGCGGCCTCAGGATTGGTCTGATCGTCCTCGATGATGGTTTCAATTTTGCGGCCGAGAACGCCACCGCTCTTGTTGACCTCATTGATCACGGCCTCGATGGCCTTGAGCATGCGCGGGCCGTCCTGTCCGCCCGCCCCCGTCAACGGCGTCAGGATGCCGAACTTGATGGGATCGGCCTGGGCAGAGGCAGGGATCGGCGTTGCGGCAATGGCCGCGGCGGCCCCCTTGATCAGGGCGCGACGTGTCGTTGCTGTCATGGCAAACCCCCTGGCAAATGCCCGAAAAAACTGGATCCTCGAAAATACTAGGCCGATGTCAGGCCCCGAGAAAGAGCCTTCTGATTTCCGGATCGGCGGCCAGCGCGCGGGCGGCACCGGTGCGGCTGTTTTTGCCGTCGACCAAAATGTAGGCCCGGTCGGCGATGGCCAGCGCCTCGCTGGCATTTTGCTCCACGATCGCCACGGCAATACCATCCTTGTGGATCTCGGCAACGGCGTCGAACAGGCGCTCGGCGGCGCGCGGCGAGAGGCCCGCGGAGGGTTCATCGAGCAGCAACACGACGGGTTCCACCATCAGCGCCATCGCCATGGCCAGCATTTGCCGCTCGCCGCCGGAGAGCGCGCGGGCGGCCTGGCGCTGCTTATCGGCAAGCACCGGAAAGCGCGCCAGCACGCTCTCGATGCGGCGGGCCGCCGCCTTGCGGTCGATGTAGCCGCCGATCTCCAGGTTCTCGCGCACCGATAGGGTGGGAAAGACGTTGAACTCCTGCGGCACGTAAGCAAGACCAAGGCGCGAGATCTCGCGCGCCGGTAGGCCGGAAATCTCGCGCCCCTCGAGCCTCACGCTCCCGACTTTCAGGCTGAGCAGGCCGGCGATGGCCTTGAGCAGCGTCGACTTGCCCGCACCATTGGGGCCAATGATGCACACGACCTCACCCGCGTGCACGACGAGATCGACGCCCTTCAGGATTTCATCCTGCGCGCCGTAGCCCGCCACCACACCGCTTGCCACCAGTAGGCTCATCTTACAGCACGCCCGTTAAGCCGTTACAGCACGGCTGGCCGCCGACGGCCCATGTAGGCCTCCTGCACGGCCGGATCGGCCGCAACCGCCGAGAACGAGCCCTCGGCCAAACGCCGCCCCTCCGCCAGCACAATCACATGATCGCAAAGCCGCGCCACCATATCCAGGTGATGCTCGATCAACAGGATCGTTATGCCGTCGCCCGCGAGCGCTTTGAGGTGGGCGCCAATTTCGCGGGCGAGTGTTGGATTGACGCCGGCAACCGGCTCGTCGAGCAAGATCAGCTTGGGCTCGCTCATCAGAACGCGGCCAATTTCGAGCAGCTTTTTTTGCCCTCCCGACAGGTCGGACGCCGGATTGGCGAGCACCGGGTAAAGATTGAGCCGCCGGGCAATGGCGATGGCGCGGGCGACCAGCGCTTGCTCCTGGCGGCGGGCCGCGACCGGGCGCAGCAAGGCCGAAAGCAAACGCTCGCCCCGTTGCTGCGGGGCGTACAGCATCAGGTTCTCGATCACCGACAGGCGCGGCAGGCCGCGGGCAATCTGAAAGGTGCGCGCCAAACCTCTGGTGCTGACTTGATCGGGGCGCAAGCCGGCAATATCGGCGCCGGCGAAGACGATGCGGCCGCGGTGGGGCGGCACCACGCCGGTGATGCAATTGAAAAGCGTGGTCTTGCCGGCGCCGTTCGGGCCAATAAGGCCGGTGATGGCATGGGCCTTGACCTCAAGATCGACGCCGCTAAGGACTTCGAGGCCATAAAAGCTGCGCTCGACGCCGATCACCTGCAAGAGCGCCATGCCATCCCCCGGATCCGTAGCCCATGTCGCCCGTCGGTTACCGGTCATCGACATGAGGGCAGGGCCAAGCACGATGGCCGCCCCACACCGTGATGGATCCGCAGCGACGGCGGTCGGCCGTGGGGCACCTGCACCACGTGATCGGCGTCGGCCCCGGAGATGGCAAGGCGCACGCGGCTACCGGCGCGGAAGGTCCAGGCGACCGGCAGCAGCGCAAAGGTCATTTCCACTGCTTTGCCCGGCGGAAGCGTTGCCGCATCCGCACGCGCGAACGTGCGCCAGGGCCAAGTCGTGCGGTGGTGGGCGGGACAGGGCGCGGTTTTTCGGTGCAGCGCGCGCAAGGCGCCCTCGGTGACATAGCGGCAAGAACCGTCCGGAGCCACCTCTTCCAGGTAGACGTGGAGCGCCGCATCTGGCTGATCGGCCTCGAGCCACAGCGTCACCAGCGCATGGCCTGCCAGCAACAGCGGCTGCTGCAGGGGCGCGGAGGTGTAGAGCAGCAGGGCCGCATCGCGCCCGTGCCAGTCGGCGTAGTATTGCGGCGTGTCGATGGCGGCGATGCGTTCATAACGCGTCATGTGCCCGCTGCCGAAGGCGAAGGAGACCTTGTAGGCGTCGTGGCTTGAGGCGCGCGGGGCCTCGACAAGGGTGCCCGCGGAGGACAGGTAGAGCGTTCGCGTACTGGTCTGGGGCGGCCAGCCCTGGGCCGCGGCCCAGCGCTCATCGCCGAGCGCGAAGTAGTGCACGGGCGCCTCGCGCTCAAGTCCCGTCGGCAAGCCCATCAGATAGTGATCGAAAAAACGCAACACCTCGGCGGCCAGGGGAAACTCGGGTTCCTGGCGGGCGCGCCAAGGCGAACCATTGACACGGGCGCCATGATCCCAGGGCCCGAGCAGTAAATGCTGTCGTTTGCTGTTGAGGGTGAGAAAACGCGCGATGGCCCCGTTGGCGTAGCCGGCACCGTCGTACCAGCCGGAAACCGAATAGACCGCGACGCTGCGATCGACGCCGTCATAGTAGCCGTAGGGACTGAAGGAGGCCGGCGTGATGGCCGGATCGGACGCCAGCGCGTCGTCGCTGAAGCGGAACTCGCGGATGAATTCCGTCATCCGGAAGTTGCCGCGATGCTCGGCGACGGCGGCGCGCACGAGTTCGCCCTCGGGATCATCGTCGACGGGCTGCGGGCCGGCGAGGTTCGGATCCTTGAAGTAGGCAAACTTTCCCAACAGATCGCGGCGGTCTTGGTCGAGCGCCAGCATCAGCTCGTCATAGGTCTCGGCCAAGCGGTTGAGGAGGAGGCCGCCGGGGTAGTAATGGTCCGAATAGGTGTCCCAAACGGCAAACAGCGGAGCAATGGCTTTCACGGCCCGATGCCCGGTGCTCGCCAGGAAATCGGCGGCCGCGCCGACGTAGGAGATGCCGGTGGCGCCAAGCGATCCATTCGACCACGGCTGCCGCACGACCCAATCGGCAATCTCTGCATAGTCCTGGCGCTCGGCCGGGGAGCGGAAGCTGTCGCGCGTGCCGAAACTTGCACCGGTACCGCGCACGTCGCACACCACCACCGCATAGCCGCGCGGAACGAACAGGTCACGCCACTTGCCGGCGTTGGGACTGGCCTCGGTGTCGGCCGGCGCGCCCGCTGCCAGCCTGAACCGGCGATAATAGGGTGTGAATATCAAAATGGTCGGCAGCGCGGAGCCCGGCGCCGCCCCCGCTTGCGGCAAATAGACGTCGATGGCGAGGCGGCAGCCATCGCGCATGCGAACATAGTGCGAAGAGGGTCGTCCCACGCCAAACGCGGCGGGGCGCGCCTCGATGTAGGCGGCCGGCGAAACGCGCCAGCCCTCACCGGATTTGACCGCATCAGCCACCGAAAACGCCCCTTCAGTTGGGTCACCGACGGCGCAATTCTTCCGCACAGGCTTGGCGATGTCACGCCCTGCCTCAGGCGCACCCGCTTTTTCCTCGGCGGCCGTGACGTGCGCCGTGTTGGGATAGCCGCCCTCGGCGGACGAGGATGCCCGGCGGGGGTGCGGGCGGGATGGCCTTGAGGGCCGCTCAGGCGCGCGCGTCAGTGGGCGTCGGCGCGCCGGTGCGGCAGGTGGACGGCGCGGGTTGCAGCAAACGGGGTCGCCGGCGCCGGCACGGGTTTGAGGTAGGCATCTTTCAGGGCATGCTGCCGGCCGCAGATCGTGCACCTGAGGCTATCGGTCTGCTGGGCGAGGTCGATCAGCGCCTCGGCATCGATCCAGAGGCCGGTCACGACCTCGCACTGCCGCGTTGTACACCAGATGGTGAGAACCGAGGTCATGGCATGGTCTCCGTCCCGCAAGATAAGCGTCGAGGGGACGGTTTGTGAATCCAACAATTCCGCGCCGCAGCATTGGCGGTGCGGCCAGGGTGAGGGGCGGGTGAGGGGCGGGTGAGGGGTGGGTGAGGAGCGGGGTGAGGGGCGGGTCAGGACGGGCTTGGCAATCGCGCCGCCGCTGCCGCCCGCGAGCGCCTCAGGCCAAGCATTGGCCGTACTGATGGCGGGATGGCGGCCCTTACTTCTTGTCGAGAAGGATGCGCGCCCGACCGGTGATCGTCTTTTGCACCACTTCGGCAAACTTGTGCAGTAACCAAGGCAGGGTGACCTCGAGACGGACGCTCTCGCCACCAACCTCAACATTGCCCGCGGCGGCCTGACCCAACGCCCGCACGCGGAAATCGAGGCGATCATCAGACCAGATCTCTTGCTCCACTTTGAGCACGGGGAAATTCTGCGCCGCCGTGCCGAGCGCGGGCTTGAGGCGGCGTAAGGCCTCGTCCTTGCCGAGCTTGTGCGGGATGATGATGACAAGCGGTTCCATGCCAACCTCCCGATGCCGCAAACTGCCCGGGCCGATGCGGCCCCGCGCCTTTGACCGCAGAGCTACCCCGCGGCAGGCTTATTTGGCCCTCCCTGCGGGCAGCGGCGTCCGCGCTCGGGGCCACGAATCTCCTCATCAAGGGCGCACGTGAAGGGCGCAACTGTCTGACCCAAGTGGCGCTCCGCTCAGGTCCTGGCGCGCGTGCCGTGGACGACCCTTGCCGGCAGGAAAACGCTTGGCCCCGCAACCGGTTTCGCCCTGGCAAATCTGCTCCGCCATCACCATATTTCCGAGCGTCAACCGCGCCATGGCGGCGCCGGTTTGCATACCCAAGAATTCACCCACTCCCAAGCGATGAAAGTGACGGACCACACCCCCGTAGCCGCCCAACTGGGCTACCTGTTGGACGAGCTGCGTCGGGCCGGCGTGACCACCTATGCCCGCCTTGCCGCGGCTCTCAACCGCCAGGGGCTGCGCCCGGCGAGGGGCCGCTGGAATGCCCACCAGCTCTATCTTTTGATGCGCCGGCATCGTCGCGCCCATCCGGCAGCACGCCTTAACGCCGGCCGAGCCCTCTATAGCCGCCGAGCCGAGGAGGCGCGTCGCCTGATCGGACGGCTCAAGCGTCGCGGCTTGAAAAAGGCCTCCCTGATTGCCGGCGCGCTCAATGCGCGCGGCTCGACCACCCCGCGCCACGGACGCCTATGGACGGCACGCAGCGTCTCGCGGGTTTGGCAGGGATCGAGGCGGCGGCGAGGCCTGCCGCGTCGCTAGCTCGTCGTTGCCACCGCCCGTCAGGCCAGCCGGGCGGCGAGCCGCAGGGGCAACCGGCGCACGCCAATGCCGCTCGCGTGCCAGACGGCGTTCGCCACGGCCGCGTTCGCAACTCATGCTGTCCGAGCTCACCAATGCGCAGGTCGGCAACGGCCCTGCGCCCGCAGGTCCAGCCACGACCCAACGGCGCTGGCTCAACGCCGTTGCAAGGCGTAGTTGCGCAGGCTGCGGTAATCGGGCAACGGATCGGCCGCCGGCCCTGGGCTCGTCGGCGGCGGCGTTGCTGAGGCCGACGAGGTTTGCGCTTGACCGCCGGCGGCGACGGGCGGTGCAGGCGCCCGCCCGACCTCCTGGCGCGCGGGCAAGCTGGCCACGACCGACACGGGGGTGCCGACCTCCGCCAGCGAAGCCAGGTGCAGGACCGCGGCATTGAGCATGCGGAAACACCCGGAGGACTGAGCCTGGCCGATTGATTTCACGTCGTTGGTGCCGTGAATGCGGTAGAGCGTGTTGCCCAGATACAGGGCCATGGCGCCCAGCGGATTTTTCAGGCCGCCGCTCATCTTTTCCGGCAGGCTGGCATCGCGCTCGCGCATTTCCGCCGGTGGGTACCAGTCGGGCCACGCCTGCTTGCGACTGATGGTTTCCGTACCGGTCCAGTTGAACCCCTCGCGCCCAACCGAGATCGCATAGCGATAGGCCCGCTTGTCGGGCAACACGTAGTAAAGGGCACGCGCCCCGGTATCGATCACGATCGTGTTGGCAGGAAAATCATGCTCGAAGGCGACCGTCGCCGGCGCCACCGGGGTAATCTCGGGCCTGGCTCCGCCGTCGCGCACATCGCCGCCCACCGCGCCGCTGCCGCCTTGCTCGGGATCCCGCCGCGGCGCCGGACGCGCGCCACCGTCGAAATCGCCTCGCCGCTCCATACGCCCGCGTCCCAGGCCGAAGGCGTCGTCGGCCCAGGACGGCCAGCTTTGTGCCCAGCTCGGGTTGGCCCAGGCCACGCTCGCCAGCAACGCGAGCAGGAGTACCCCGTCTACTTTACCGTCAACCTTGCGCATCCGTCCTCGTCCTTGCCGTGAGCCTGGGCCGTGAGCCTGGGGCAAACCCCGATTTGCCGAGGATCGTTCCCCGCCCGCCGCGGAATTCATGGGCACGGAATTTCATGGGCGCGGAATTCATGGGCAATGATCGCGCGGGGATCGCGCGGGCTCGCGCGCCGGCCGGCGCCAGGTGCGCCGCGTGCCGTGCGGCCTATCGGGTCATCGCGCGGTGCCGCCGGGCTCAGACCGGAAAATGTTCCGCATGCCAATCGGCCTCGAGGTCCGGGTTGATCTTGGCATCGATCAGAAAGACGCCGGGCGCACCCTCGCCCACCCAAGCGCGCACGGGCTCGAGGTCCTTGAGCGTCCGCACGGTTGCCGCCCGACAGCCAAAGCCCCGCGCGATCGCGGCAAAATCCGTATCGGGGAACTGAACGATATCGACCGCATAGCCGCGACGGCGATAAAGATGCACCTCGGCGGCATAGGAGCTGTCATTATAAATGAGGATGCACAGCCTCAGTTTCAGGCGCACGGCCGTTTCCAGATCGCTGCTCGACATCAAAAAGCCGCCGTCGCCGGCGCCCAAAACGGCGAGCGCACCGGGGTTGGCGAGCGCCAGGCCGATGGCCGAAGCAAGGCCGAGGCCTACCGACTGAAAGGAATGACTGAGGCAGGAGGCACGCGCGCTGGGCACGCGCAGAAAGCGCGGAACCCAGCCGCAGAAATGGCCGGAATCGGAGGCGACGACGCGCTGCTTCGGCAAAAGGCCATCGACGGCTTTACTCAACGTACGCGGGTCGATGACATCGCCGGTCGAAACGTCCTGGTAGGGGGCGGTGTGGTTGGCGCCATCGCGCAGGCGTTGGCCCGTGACCGCATCGCGCCGGCCGCGGCGCGCGGCGGCACCGCGCCTCTTCAACTCCGCCAGCAAGGCCTCGGCCGTGACGCGGGCATCGCCGAGCACAGCGTGTCTGACGGCCGTCTGGCGCCCAAACCGCGACGCCTCGATATCGACCTGGGCGACGACGGCCTCCGCGGCGATCAGTTTCCCGCGCTTGGTGGTCCAAGGTGTAAAGCTAACGCCAAAGCCAACGATCAGGTCGCTCTCGGCAATCAACGCGTCAGCCGCTGGCGAACCAAAGCCACCGCTGATGCCGAGACACCAGGGATCGTTGGCAAACAAGCCATGGCCGCACACGGAGGTGGCAAGGAGCGCACCGCTGCGCTCCGCCAAGGCGGCGAGCGCCGGCTCGGCGCCGGAGACGACCGCGCCCCGACCGGCAAGAATGAGCGGGCGGTCCGCGCCCTCGAGGGCGTCGGCCAAGGCCCTAATGGCGGCCGGATCGGGATGCATCGGAGCGGGCGCCGGCGGCAAGCTGAGCGGGGGAGCCGGTCCGGACCAAACGGCGTCCTGCACGTCGGTTGGCAAACTCAAGACCACGGTATTGCGCTCGCGCAGCGCGCGCACGACTGCGCGCAAGGTGTCCTCGCGGGCGGTTGCGGCCGTATGCGTGCGCTCGCAGACGGCGCCGACGGACCGCACCATCTCGGCCTGTTCGATGTGGAAGTTCGACAGGACGGCGCCGGCCGGCACATCGCCGGCCAATACCAGCAAGGGCGTGCGGCTTTTGGCGGCCTCGGCGATGCCCGTCAGCGCGTTGCTGAGGCCTGGCCCGCAATGCACGCTGACCAGCGTCAGCTCGCCCGTGGCCTTGGCGTAGGCATCGGCCATACTGGCGGCGTTGCCTTCATGGCGCGCGGAAATAAGCTCGACCCCCGCTGCAACCAGCGCGTGCGAGAGCCTGAAATTGGCGGTGCCGAGCAACCCGAAGCAACGGCGCGCGCCATAGGAAGCCAGGTCGACAGCTAGCCGATCTGCAATGGTCGTTGGCGTGGGCATCGTCCTATCCAATCAATCGGCTCGGCAGCCAGGTGGCAACGGCCGGCAGCAGCAGCAGCAAGACGAGCAGCAGGAGACTCATGACCACATACGGCACGACGGCTTGGAAGATGTGCCCCATCTTCACCTCTGGGGGAGCAACACCACGCATCGTCATTAGTAGTAAGCCGTGCGGCGGCAGCAACAGGCCGAGCTGCATGCAGATGAGAAACAGCACGCCAAACCAAATCGGATCGATCGCGAGCCTAGCGACAATCGGCATGAACACGGGCAGCGTGATGAGCATCATGCTGACTTGATCAACGAAGATGCCAAGGAAGATCAAGAGCAGCATCATGCCGACCACGACGGCGAATGCCGACAGGCCCTGACCGAGAATGGCCGAGACCAATCCCTCGGTGGCGCCGGAAAAACTCAGGATTTGGGAAAAGGTGGTCGCCCCAAGGATGATGAACAGGATCATGCCGGTGATGGCCACGGTTCCCTTTAGCGCCGCTCGCAAGGCGGCAAACGTCAGGGCCCGATAGGCGAGCGCCAACAATAGGGTGGCGATGGCGCCGAGCGCCGCGGATTCGGTGGGGGTGGCCCAGCCTCCCGACATGGCGCCAACGACGACGATAAAGATCGATATGAGCGGCACGACATAGATGGCGAGCAGGCGCCAATGATCGCCGCCGGCTCGGCTGTCGGGAGGTGCGGCCGGCGCCAGGTGTGGTGAGCGCAGGGCCGTGGCGATGATATAGGCGATAAAGGCGAGGCTCAGGATCAGTCCCGGCACCACGCCGCCGATCAATAGCTTGGAGATGGAGATCCCCGACAAGCTGCCGAGCAGCACGGTGAGCGCCGACGGGGGGATCAGCATATCGACGGCACCGATCGCCATGATCGGGCCGGTGGCGAAGGCGGGATGGTACCCGCGCGCCAGCATGACTGGGAGCATCAGCGACCCCAGCATGGCCGTGGTGGCGATGGTTGAGCCCGAGATGGCGGAAAACACCGTTCCGGCCACGACGGCAATGACGGCCAGGCGGCCCGGCACTTGCCGGATCAGTCGCTCGACACCTTCGATCACCTTGAGCGCCAGTCCCGTATGGAACAACAGTTCGCCCATCAAGATGAAAAGCGGAATTGGGGTCAGCGAGAAGTTCATCACCGACACGACGCTGTTGCGCACGACCTGCAGCAACCCCGGCTCGCCGCCCAGAAACACCACGGCGCCAACAATATTGATGGCAACGAACGACAGCGCCACCGGCAGGCCGAGAAACAAGAGCACGGTGGAGCCGCCGAGCAGCAGCAGTGCCGCCATCTGCCACGACACGCTCATTGCCCCCGTTCCTGCCAAGCCATCCTGTTGAGCTACGAAGCCGAAACAGCGTCCGCGCGTGGGCCGATCGGCGAATTGGCGAGCCGGTGCATGCGGAACACGAATTCGATGGCGACCAGCAAAAAGGCAACGGGTAGGCTCGCCAACATCCACCACTCCGGCAGGACCAGGGTCTTCAGGCTGACCGCGCCCGCGGCATAGCTGGCCTCGGCAACGCGCCAACCATAGACCACGAAGTAGAGGGCGCAGGCCAAACCGCTGACGTCGGCCACCCACTCGAGCGCGTAGGCCAGCCGCCCCGGCAGCGCCCGCAACAGAATGTCGACCCGGATATGCTGTCCGCGGCGCAGCAGCCATGGGGCCGACAGCAGGGTGACGAGGTAGAGAATGTACTCGGAAACCTCGTTGCTCCAGGGCAGGCCGCCGATGCCGATGTTGCGGAAAGTAACGTCGCCGCCGATCATCAAGGTCATAGCCAGCACCAGCAGCGCTGCCACTCCCATGAGGACGTCGAGCACGGCCCCGTAATAGCGCGAGAGCACAGCCATCATCGCCCCTCGCTTGGCTCCAGCGCGGCTACTTGGCAAACAGCGCCTTCAACTTCGGCCCGTGCTCCGGGCTTTGTCGAAACACGCCGGCCCACCCCGCTTCGTAGGCCTTTTTACGAAACTCATCGCTCAGCGTAATGACCTCAATGCCCGCCGCCTTCTGCTTGGCAATGTCGGCCTCGTTCTCCTTGGCCACGTCGGCGGCTTGCGCCTCGATCCAGGCCGCGGCGTCGCTGATCACCCGTTTCTGCTGCTCGTTCAGCTTGGCCCAGGCGTTCTTGTTGATCAGGATGCTGACCTCGGCGCTATAGAAGCCGGGATCGACCCGGTACTTGGTCTTTTCATGCCAGCCGAGATCGAAGATGCCGGTGATCGGCCAGCCGTAACCATCCACCACGCCACGCTCGAGCGCGGTATAGACCTCGCCGGGCGCGGTCTGGACCACGGTCGCCCCCAAGGCCTGAAAGAAATCGCGATAAACCGGGGTGATGCGCAGCTTCAGTCCGGTGAGGTCGGGCCCGGAAATCGGCTTGGTCAAATAGAGGTGGAACGGATTGTTGTCGATGTGGCGAGCCAGCAGAATCGCATTCATCTTCTGCTCGTAAAGGTTGGCCATGTACGCATAGCCGCCGTCCTTGCGCAGCTCGGCCATCGGCTTTTCCGTGAGCTTCCAGGCGTCTGCCTCGGGCATCACGTTGGTGTAAAAGGCCCCCGTGACGTTGGCCAAATCGACCACTCCGCCCTTCAGCGCATTGCCGACCTCGAACGGCGGCATCGCCTTTGGGCCACCGATGTAGTTGATCTGCACCAGGCCCTTGCCGTCGGCATTGACCTTGTCGATGAAGCGCTCAAAGCCGCGGGAATAAAAGGTCTTCTCGGCAAACGAGGTGATGGCCTTCAGCGTCACCTCCTCCGCCCGCGCGGCCATGGCGGAGGCCATGAAAAGAAAAACCGCCAGCGCCCGCCCAACTGGACCATGCATGCCCTGCTCCCTCTTCTTCCCGTTCGTCCCGACCGGAGGCAACAAGAGCACAGGCCCATGCCAATCTGCAACTTGTCGTCCTTGGGCAGCCCTGGCCCGGCTGGCCCTCCCTGCGCGCTCGGGCCGCCCGACAAGTCGCCTTGTGGGGCGACTGCCGCCGCCTCGGAGGGCGGCCGGGGGCGGCCCAATCCGGTGCGGTGCCTACTCGGCCGCGCGCAACGGGCTCGATGGCGGACGCACCGAGGCGGCCAGCTCGCGGGTATAGACCTCCTGCCACGGGCTCCTACCCTCGCTGATGAAGTAGCCGCTGCGGGCATCGCGATAGACCTGGCCATCCTCGGCGCCGGGCGGCACTACCCCGCCCTGGCGCAAGGCGCGGGCGGCCATCAGCAAGCGTCGGCGCGTGCGCGTGATCATCTGGTCAGATGGCGCCAAATGCTCACAGGCGTGGTCGACGATCGGACCCATACTTTCGGTGATGGCCTGATCCTGTAGGTGGATACCCTCGATGCCGCTGTAGATGGCATTGCTTTGTTGGGCGGCGCGGTCCATGCCCCAGTCGTTGCTCGTATTTGCTGCCATCCGCCAACGGCCGAGCCAGTCGGTGGTATTCGGCAACAGCTTGTTGCCGCGGCCGGTGCCGCCGATCGGCCGACCGTCCTTGAAGGCTGGCTGCGGCAGCGACATCGCCGAGGTGGCGCGCTTCCACCACAGGAAGCAGAACATCGTGTGGGTGTCGTCGAGCGGTACCCAGGCACGCGCATGCATGTGACTGCCAAACTCGCCATTAGGCGCCTGCGTCCAAAATGGAAACAGGAAATTGCCAAAACGCCAGTAGGTACGACCGGCACCGGCCTCGCGGTAGCCGGCATACTGCGTACCCCAGGGCGTTTCGGCGAGATGATACTCGGGCGCCCGATTGGTCACGGTGTGGCGCAGCGGCTCATCCGCCGCCAGATCGTCGGGATCGACGTGGCCCGCGTGCAGGAAACCAAAATGCGAGGTATCGATCTCGCCCTCGAGGGCCTGCAGATAGTTGCAATCGCGCTGGATGAAGCCGACGTTGATTTCGGCCTCAGGCATGTCGAGAATTTCGAAGGCGGGCAGCGGCGGTGCCTCGGCCTTCGAGCCCATGTAGACCCACACCACGCCGGCACGCTCCAGGACCTTGTACGCCTTGGCCTTTACCTTTTGCTTGAAACCCGGCGGCGGCAGGCTTGGCATATCGAGGCAATTGCCGGCGACGTCGAATTTCCAGCCGTGGTAGATGCAGCGCAGGCCGCCCTCCTCGTTGCGCCCGAGGAACAGGGAGGCGCAGCGGTGCGGACAGCGATGGTCCATGACACCGACCCGGCCGGCGCTGTCGCGGAAGGCGATCAACTTTTCCCCGAGCAGCATCAGGCGAACCGGCGCGCCGTCGCGCGCAAGTTCCGAGGAGAGCGCCGCCGGTATCCAGTAGCAGCGCATCAAATCTCCCATGATGGTGCCGGGGCCAACGCGCGTGAGTTCCTGGCCTTCGCTCGCCGTCGTCATGGCATCCTCCAGCGATTGGCGGGGTCGCGTTTGTGAAGTAGGCGCCATATTAGCACACGTCGCCAGCGTTGTGCTGCAGGTGCATGGGCGCCCTTGCACAGCCCTTGCCCCCTTGTAGGCCCTGCGCGCCCTTGTCGGCTCGGCGCTCCCCTTCGGCGCCGCGCGCACGCTCGCCGGCGGCGGGGAGGCGACGCACCTCGCGCCGGCCAACGCCGCCTTGCCCAATGCCACCTTCCCCAAGGCTACCTTTCCCATGTCGCAAAGGTGCAAATGGCCTATGCTCGGCCGCCCGGTTATTGGCTCCGCTCCGGCGGGGTCTTAAACAGGGGGCGGTGGGAATGGCGCGCGTGGGCCCATGGCTGGCGCGCGCCAAGCGCGCGGAGCTCGCATGCAAACGCGCATCGAAGCCTTGCTCTTCGATTTGGGGGGCGTGGTCATCGACCTCGACCAAGCTCGTGCGCACGCGCGCTGGGCGGAGCTCGCCAGCGTGCCGATGAGCGACATCGCGGCCCTGGTCAGGCAGAAAATCTTCGCCAAGGAGGCCTATTGCCGGCACGAGCGCGGCGAGATATCCGACGCCCAGTTCTTTGCCCACCTCCGCCAGCAGCTCAAGCTCGCCTTGAGCGACGCGCAATTCGTCGACGGCTGGAACAGCATCTTCATCGGCGAGATCCCGGGCATCCGCCGCGTGCTGGCAAACCTGCAAGGCCTGTTGCCCCTGTATGCGTTCTCCAACACCAATGTGGCCCATCACGCCTACTGGTCGCGGCATTTTCGCGACCTGCTTGCGCCGTTTCGCAAAATCTACCTCTCTCACGAGATCGGCGCGCGCAAGCCCGAGCCGGCGGCCTTTCGCACGGTGGTGGCGGACATGGGACTTGCGCCCGACCGCGTGCTTTTTTTCGATGACAGCGCCGAGAACGTTGCCGGCGCGCGGGCCTGCGGACTTATGGCCGTCGAGGTTACGACGACGGCCCAAATCGAAGCCGCTTTATGCAATTTCGGCGTGCGCTTGTCCGATGGGCACCCACCCTAGGATCGGGTTTGCCCGGCCGGCGCGCACCACCGCCAGCTGTCGCTGGGCCAGCAACAAAGGAGCCACCTGCCATGGCAACGACACTCGGCTTCATTGGCCTCGGCGCCATGGGTGGCGGCATGGCGAGCAACCTCCTCAAGGCGGGCTATCAGCTGATCGTCAACGACCTCGACGGTGCCAAGGTTGCGGCCCTGGTCGCAGGCGGCGCCACGGCGGCCGCCACGGCCGCCGATGTCGCACGCCAAACCGTTGCGACCATCACCATGGTCGAGACGACGGCGCAGACGGAGGAGGTGATCCTCGGTGTCGACGGCGTCATCGCCGGTGCCGCGCGCGGCCACATCGTGGCCATGATGAGCACGATCGATCCCAACGCGGCCAAACGGATCCACGATCGCCTGCAGGCGGCGGGCATCGCCATGCTGGACGCACCCGTCAGCGGCGGCAGCGCGCGCGCTCAGTCGGGCGAACTGGCCGTGATCGCCGGAGGCGACGCGGCGGCCTTCGAGCGCTGCCGTGCCATGTTCAAAGCCATGTCCAGCCACCAGTTCCACGTCGGCGGAAGCGGTCAAGGCCTCGCCTTGAAGCTCGTCAACAATATGCTCATTCAGGTCAATACGGTGGCCATCGCCGAGGCTTTTGTGATGGGGGCCAAGGCCGGCCTCGATCCCAAGACCATGTACGAGGTGATCAGGGTCTCGACCGGCGCGAGCTTTGCCCTCGACTATCGCCTGCCCCGCATGCTGACCGGAGATTTCCGGCCGGGCGGCACCATCGACATCTCCTATAAAGACCAGGAGCTCGAGACCCAATTCGCAAAATCGCTGGGCGTGCCGTTGTTCCTCGCCAATATCAGCCAGCAGATCTACCAAATGGCGCGGGCCGCTGGTCTTGCCAAAGAGGATGGCGCCGCCATCGTCAAGCTCTACGAGGAGCTGGCCGGCGTGAGGCTTGGGCCACGCTAACCCGCGCGCTCAGCTCAGGCTGCCCGGATAGTCCTGCCAAATGCTGGGGGCAAGCTTCAGGCTCCTTTCCGCCGGATAGGCGCCCCTCCAATAGTGCGCGCACTCCGCACCCGTCGGATTCCACAGATCGGGGAGGCCGGCGAGCCGGTCCAGAAACTCTTCGAGGCCCGCCAGGCGATGGCACCAGCCGATGTGCTGGGGGTGCAGGGTCATGGCGAAAAACCGCCCCCGCCGATACTGGGCATCGAATTCCGCGCGCCAATTGCGCATGAGCGCATCGGGGTTTTCAAGCCCCGTGCCCTCGGTCGGAAACATGCAAAAGAACTGATCGTCGAAGTGATAGTAGTAGGGCAGCGTCAGGATCGCTTGCCGGCTGGCGAAGTCGGTCACCCAGTAGTGGGGAATATCGTCGGCAAGACTATTGCCCATGTAGTCGTAGCCAGCCTCGAGCAGCAGACCCATGGTATTGGCGCTGATGGCGCCACCTGCGAACGCATCTTTCTGCCGCGGCAGCGCGAACCATCCCGCGGGTCGCCGACCCGCGATGGCGGCCAGCACGTCGGTGGTAAGCGCGATGCGCGCTCTTTCCTCGTCCCGGTTCAAGGCGCTCACGTCTTCATGCTTAAAGCCGTGCGCTGCCACCTCGTGGCCGAGGCTGACGATGTCCTTGACGCGATCGGGATAGCATTCGGCCATCACGGCCGGCACGGCAAAGGTTGCCCTCAACGCCTGGCGGCCGAGCGCGCGCAGTAGCAGATCGAGGCCGTCATTGAGCGCAAACAGCGCGGCGGGGCTGGCCAGGTCGCGCGGCCCAATGCCCTCTGGTCCGCTCGCCACGCTCACGTCGACGACGATGTGGATGGCGCAGCGTTTGCCCTCGGGCCAGCGGAGGTCGGCATCGTCAAGGCTCTTCTCATCCGAAATCGTATAACCCTGCTTCCACGGCATCTCCTGCACCTCACGGCGACGTTGAGGCTTCGGGCCGAACCCCGGCCGGGTGGACCGCCAGGCAGTACCGCGCCACCTCCTCGCAGCTCGCAAACCAAACGCCCGGGAGCGCCTTCATGGCGGCGATCAGGCGGTCGAGCATGGCAATACGCAGCGCGCGCCCGGACACGAACGGATGCAGGCAGATGTTGAGATATCCCGCCTGCCGATACTGCTGCTGGAAGGCGGCCAACCACAAGTCGAAGACCCGATCCGTGTCGGCAAGCCGTTGGCTGGCGTTGCCGCTTCGATACCAGGCAAAACTGAAGAACATGGCATCGTCGATGGCGAAGTGGAACGGCAGTTCGAGCAGCAGAGGCTGGCCGCGTGCGTCCAGCACATAGTAGGGCCGATGGCTGCGCGCGCCGTGGGAGTTGTAGATGAAGCCCTCCTCGCGCAGAAGCAAGGGGGGATAATGGCTGCGCGAGCCGACGGGTCGGTGGCCGCTGATCGCCTGCAGCGCCGCCGCGGTCTTGCTCAGATGATCGCGCGCAAGGGCGGGCTCCTTGGGCACGCGGTGCTCCCACATGTGATCGGCGAGCTCATGGCCGGCTCGCGCCGCCGCCCTCAGGGCCTCGGGATAGAGCTCGCAAATACGGCCCGGCGTGAAGATCGTGGCCTTGATGTCGTGTGCCGCGAACAGCTCCAGCAAACGCCAAACGCCCACCCGCCCGCCGAATTCACCCTTGGCCAACTCCATTGGCGGCTCGTTATTGAGGCGCCGCAACAGCATGGCATCGAAGTCAACCGTGATGTTGACGGCAATCCGGGCGTCCTTGGGCCAGGACAGGTCGTCGAGGCGCTGAAAGCGGCCGCCATAGTGCGCTGCCGCAGCTTTGAGGGAGGCAAGTTCGGCGCTGAGGCTATCGGACATGGGGCCGCCCCTGAGCAAGACCGGGCAGAAGCTTAAGGCAAGCACTACGAAGGTGGGAGCCCGGGGGCACGACTTTGGCTCTGTGCGCCGCCGCGCGAATGCAATACAGTATCGCCACCGGGAGCAGCCATCAACGCTTCCGGCAACAAGAAAAGTCCGTCGCGCAGGGAGGACCCGCACCACTTGAAGGTGATGGCGCGGGCAAAAAGGCTCAACCCTTCTCCGTGCGCCGTTGAAGGGAAGACGCCATGGCTAGTACACGAGCCGGGGTAGTCCCGGCTACGCCTATCGGTTACCGCACGCCGGTCGGTCGGTATCTTTTGGCTCTGATCGCTGCGCTGCTGATCGCGGCCGGCTCTGGCCCGGCGCGCGCGGCGAGCCCGGCCAACCAGCTGACCTGGGGGGTGCACGTCTCGCTGGCACCGACCTGGTTTGATCCCGCCGAGATGTCGGGGATCATCACACCCTACATGGTGCTTTATGCCCTGCATGACGCCTTGGTGAAGCCGATGCCGGGCCAGACCTTCGCGCCCAGCCTGGCCAAGTCCTGGTCGCAATCCGACGACGGCCTCGTTTACGAATTCGTGTTGCGCGAGGGGGCGAAATTTCACAACGGCGAGCCGGTGACGGCCGAGGACGTGAAATTTTCCTTTGAGCGCTACCGGGGCGCCTCCAACAAGATCCTGAAGGACCGCGTCGCCAGCGTCGAGACCCCCGAGCGCAACCGCGTGCTCTTCAAGCTCAAGCAGCCTTGGCCCGACTTTATGACGTTTTATACCAGCTCCACGGCTGCGGCGTGGGTGGTACCGAAGGCCTACGTGGACAAGGTCGGCGATGAGGGCTTTAAGAAAGCGCCAATCGGCGCGGGACCATACAAGTTCGTTTCCTTCACGCCCGGCCTTGAACTGACCATGGAGGCCTTCGATGGCTTCTGGCGCAAGAAGCCCAACGTCGAGCGCCTGGTCTTCCGTGTCATTCCCGATAAGTCCACTCGACTGGCCGCCCTCAAGCGCGGCGAAATCGACATCGCCTACTCCATCCGCGGCGAGCTTGCCGAGGAGATCGAGCGCAGCAAGGGCCTGTCCCTCAAACCCACGGTGATCCAAGCGCCCTTCTGGCTCTATTTCGCCGACCAATGGGACCCGAAGTCGCCCTGGCACGATGAACGCGTGCGCCGCGCGGCCAGCCTCGCCATTGACCACAAAGGCATCAATCAGGCGCTAACCCTTGGCTACTCCAAGATCACGGGCAGCATCATCCCCAACACCTTCGAGTATTTCTGGCAACCTCCCGCGCCCAGCTACGACCCGAAACTCGCCAAGAAGCTGCTGGCCGAAGCGGGTCACCCCAACGGTTTTGACGCCGGCGAGTATTATTGCGACGCCTCCTACGCCAACCTGGCCGAGGCCGTGCTCAACAATCTGCAGGCTGTCGGCATTCGCACCAAGTTGCGCCCGCTGGAACGCGCCGCCTTTTTCAAGGGCTACGGGGAGAAGAGCTACAAGAACCTCATCCAGGGCGCCAGTGGCGCCTTTGGCAACGCGGCCACGCGGCTCGAGGCCTTTGTCGTGAAGGGCGGCACCTATGTTTATGGCAGCTATCCCGACATCGACGCCTTGTTTGAGAGCCAGGCAGGCGAGCGCGACGGCACTAAGCGCGAGGCGATCCTCACCAAGATCCAGCAACTCGTCCACGAACGCACGATCTACGCCCATCTGTGGCAGCTGGCTTTTCTCAACGGCGCCGGGCCACGGGTTGGCGAATCGAGCCTTGGCCTGATCGCGGGTCATGCCTACTCGGCACCCTATGAGGACGTCACGCTGGCGGCCAAGTAGGCGCCGGCACAAAAAGCGGAGGGCGGCATGTGGCACGGCCCGACAGCTAGGATGGTTGTGATCGGCGAGGCGCGCCTTGGCGCCGCTGCTGCGGCTTGCGGCTGGCGTTGGCGCGGCGCGGGCAAGGAGACGGCATGACACACTACATCATCCGCCGGCTCGGCTATTCGCTGATCTCGTTGCTGTTGCTGTCGCTCACGATCTTTCTGTTCGTGCGCGTGACAGGGGATCCGACCACGCTGTTGGTGGAGCCGGGGGCAGCGCAAGCCGACATCGATGCCATCCGCCAGCGCTTCGGCCTCGATCAACCGCTCTGGGTGCAATATTGGACCTTCATGTTGAGCCTGGTGCAGGGGGATTTCGGCAACTCCTTCTACTACCGCACGCCCGTGCTCGACCTTTACCTGTCGCGCCTGCCAAACTCGCTGCTGCTGGCTGTGGCGGCCATGGCGTTCTCACTCCTGATCGGCATCCCGAGCGGCATTCTTGCGGCGGTACGAGTTGGCGGCTTTTGGGATAGCGCGGGCAAAGTATTTTCCCTGCTCGGCCTATCGCTGCCCTCCTTCTGGGTCGGCCTCGTGCTCATCCTCGTGTTCTCCGTCTCGCTTGGGTGGCTCCCATCGTCGGGATCGGGCACGCTGTGGCATCTATTGATGCCGGCCTTCGCGCTGGGCTGGTATTTTGCCGCCGCCCACATGCGCCTGACGCGCTCTTCCATGCTCGAGGTGCTGGGCTCCGAGTACATCAAGCTCGCGCGCCTCAAGGGGCTCCCCCAGTCCCTCGTGATCGGCAAGCACGCCTTCAAGAACGCACTGATCCCTGTGCTCACGCTGGCGGGCATCAACCTCGTCATCATGATCAACGTCGCTGTGGTGGTGGAAACGGTTTTCGCCTGGCCCGGCATCGGCCGGCTGCTCTACGAGGGCATCACCTTTCGCGACTTTCCCGTGGTGCAGGCCGTGGTGCTGCTGGGTGGCACCATGATCGTGGTGGTGAACCTGCTGATCGACATCCTTTATGCCCTGATCGATCCACGCATCAGATTGGAGCAATGACGCCATGGCCATTCAGACGATTGAGACCCCCGCGATCGGCCTATCCCCCCGCTTCTCCTTTCGCCTCGAGGGCTTTCCGCTGCTGCCGACGCTGATCTTGGCCGGCATCGCGCTGGTGGCGCTGTTCGCCGACTACCTGGCGCCACACGATCCCGAGATCGGCTCGCTTGCCGCCCGCTTCCACCCGCCGGCCTGGCAGACCGGCGGCAGCACCGAGCATCTGCTCGGCACCGATCATTTGGGTCGTGACGTCCTCTCCCGCCTCATCTTCGGCGCCAGGGTTTCCGTGGTCGTTGGCTTTACCGCCGTGATCGTGGCCGGCGCCATGGGCACGCTGCTTGGCATCGTCTCGGGTTATCTCGGCGGCTGGGTCGATCAGGTGATCATGCGCATCACCGATACCTGGTTGGCCTTGCCGGCCCTGACGTTTGCCATCTTTCTGACCGCCATCGTCGGGCCCAGCGAGATGAACATCGTCATCATTCTTGCCGCCGTGTACTGGACGCGCTACGCGCGCGTCATTCGCGGCGAGGTGCTGTCGCTCAAAGAGCGAGAATTCGTTCGGCTCGCGGTGGTGGCGGGCTGCTCGAAATGGACCATCATGCGCCGGCATATCCTGCCCAATGTCCTCAACTCGGCCATCGTGCTCGGTACGCTGATGCTCGGCGTGGTCATCGTCACCGAGGCAGCGCTGTCGTTCCTCGGCGTCGGGGTGCCCCCGCCCAAGCCGGCCTGGGGCCTCATGCTGGCGGACGGCAAGAAGGGCATGATGGTCGGCTACTGGTGGCTGACCGTGCTGCCGGGCGTATGCATCATGCTGATGGTGCTTTCGGCGAACCTTTTGGGTGACTGGCTTCGGGTCAAGCTCGATCCCCAGCTGCGCCAACTATGAGAACGCGTGCCCCTGATACGGTGAGGTGACGTGATGGGTGCGCCGCTGCTTGAAATCGAGAACCTTTCCACCCACTACGTCTCGGCCCACGGCACGCGCGTGATCCGCGCGGTCGAAGGGGTCAGCCTCAGCCTTGGCGCGCGCGAGACCTTGGGCATCGTCGGAGAATCGGGCTCCGGCAAGAGCACGCTGGCGCTGAGCGTGGTGCGGCTGCTGCCGCCGTCAGCGCGAATCGCCAGCGGCAGGCTGTTGTTTGAAGGTGAGGACCTGCTGCAAAAGTCCGAGGCGGAAATGCGCCGTCTGCGCGGCCGGCGCATCGCCATGATCCTGCAGGATCCAATGGCCTCGCTCAATCCGCTCTTTACCGTCGGCGATCAGGTGGCGGAACCTATTCGGGTGCACGAGCACGCCAAGCGCGGTACCGCCTGGCGACGGGCCCTCGATTTGTTGAAGGCGGTGCGCATCGCCTCGCCGCACACCCGGCTGCGCCAATATCCGCACGAAATGTCCGGCGGCATGCGCCAACGCATCGTCGGGGCCATCGGCATTTCCTGCGAACCGCGGCTTTTGATCGCCGACGAGCCCACGACCAGCCTCGACCTGACAATCCAAGCCCAATACCTGAACCTGCTGCGCGAGCTGCAGCAAGCCCACGGCCTGGCGCTGATCTTCATCACCCATAACCTCGGCATCGTCGCCAAGATGTGTGACCAGCTGGCCGTCATGTACGCGGGACGGGTGGTGGAGGCGGGCCCCGTACGGCAAATCTTCAATACCCCGGCGCACCCTTATACCCAAGCGCTCCTCAATTCGATCCCGCGCCTGAGCGATGACCGGCGCCGCCTCACCGCCATCGACGGGCAACCGCCCGACCTCGGAATGATGGCGCCGGGATGTGCCTTTGCGCCGCGCTGCACCCGCGTCATGGATCGCTGCCGCAGCCAGGAACCGCCACAGACCAGCATGGGCGATGGACGCCAGGTACGGTGCTGGCTTTCGGCTGCGGGCGCCGCCGACGCTGTCGACAAGTTGCAGAGCGGAGCGGCGTGATGTCCATCGTCGAGGCCGAACGGCTCAGCAAGCACTTTCCCGGCCGCCGCTCCTTGTTCGGCGGCCGCAGCGGCGTCGTGCGCGCCGTGGACGGCGTCTCCTTTGCCATCGAACCTGGCCAGACCCTCGGCGTCGTTGGCAAATCGGGTTGCGGCAAGACCACAACGGCCAAACTCGTATTGGGGCTGGAGCAGCCGACGGCGGGCGGCATTCGCTTCGAAGGAAAGGACTTGAGCACACTTGACGCCGCCGGTCGCCGATACTATCGCCGCTCCGTCCAGGCCGTCTTTCAAGATCCCTACGCCTCGCTCAACCCGCGCATGCGCGTGGGCGCCATCATCGCCGAGCCGCTCGTCACCAACGAACGCCTACCGGCAAGCAAGGTGCGCACGCGCGTGCTCGAGTTGTTGGACCTGGTCGGACTGGCGGGCCGCTCGGCCGAACTCTTTCCGCACGAGTTCTCCGGCGGCCAGCGCCAACGCATCGCCATCGCCCGCGCGCTATCGCTGTCGCCCAAGCTGATCGTGCTGGACGAACCGGTCTCGGCGCTGGACGTGTCGATCCGCGCGCAGGTCCTGAACCTGCTGCGCGATCTGCAGGCGCAGCTCGGCCTGGCTTATCTCTTCATTGCCCATGACCTTGCCGCCGTCGCCCATATGAGCCACGCCATCGTCGTCATGTATCTCGGTCGCATCGTCGAGTACGGCGAGACGCGCATGCTGGTGCGGGAGCCAAAGCATCCCTACACCAAAGCCTTGTTTTCCGCGGCGCTGCCCTCGCGGCCGGACGAGTGGCGCGAAGAAATCGTGCTGGCCGGCGAGGTGCCGAGCCCACTCAACCCGCCGCCCGGGTGCCATTTCCATCCCCGTTGCCAACTGGCGATGCCGCACTGTCGGGAGCAAGACCCCGCCCTGACGGAGACGGAGGGGCGTCACGTGGCTTGCCATCTCTATGCCGCCCCATCAGTGACGGGCCGGCTCGACGCGGTGCCAGCGCGCCGTTGACTTCGGGCCCGATCGCCCTTAGGACAACGCTCGCTATGCAACCAACTTCGATCCAGCGACGCCGCTCGATGCGCACGCCCACCCAGGCGCGCAAGCGATGACGCTTTGAGCAGCGTCCGTCCGCAAGCCGCGCCGGTTGCGCGGCTTTTTTGTTTTGGCGATCGAACTCCAAGGTGCGTTGCACATGCCCCCGTCAAATCCCGCCCCCAGCATCGAGTACACCACCGAGCCCGCCCGCATCGACCTCGACCGCGTGCACGATTGGATCGCGCGCAAGAGCTATTGGGCCGGCCAGATGCCGCGCCGGGTCTTCGACCGGGCCGTCCGCGGCTCCTTGTGCTTTGCCGCCATCAAGGCCGGCGCCACCGTCGGCTTCTGCCGCGTGATCACGGATCGGGCGACTTTCGCCTACGTGTCCGACGTGTTCGTTGACCCCGACCATCGCGGCCAAGGTATCGGCAAGGGGTTGATGGGCGTGGTCATGGCGCATCCCCATCTGCAAGATCTGCGGCGTTGGCTGCTGGTCACCGCCGACGCGCACGGGCTTTATGCCAAGCACGGGTTCGAGGCGCTGGCCACGCCCGAGCGCTTCATGGAGCGGTGCGATCCTCACGTCTATGCGCGCCTGGCGGCGGGGGACGCGCGGGTCTGAGACGCACCCATTACACACATACACACATATGTGCGCGCGCACATAATGCGCGCGCCGCGTGCGGGTCGGCGCCGCCCGTGCGCCGGCCCAAGCGTGAACGCGCGTTGGCACAGACTTGAACGACCTTGGGGTAGCCTTGAGCCGCCTTGGGCAACAAGGGACCCGGCCGGTCCGCCTTATGCTGGACGTCGGCCTAAGCGCTTTTGTTCTTCATAGATTTGAGGCACTTGGCGCGAAACGTCTTGCGCGCCTTGCCGTGCAAACCCTTTTCATCGGCCTGCTTGGAGCATTCGAGCGATGCGGCACTGCGCGCGGGCTGGTCTTTCGTTTGCGCCAAGGCGGCGCTGCCGGGGGCCAAGAGCCCGGTGAGGCAAAGGGCAATGACGGTGTTGCGCATAAGCGTTTCCTTTCGCGACAGGACCTGCAGCCAACACAAAACGCCCGGCAACGCTTTGGGTTCACCCCGCCCCAACAAAAGCTGCGCGGGCAAAACCGTCGATCGATGGGCGCCGTGCCCGGGCTCCAATCGGGTGGGGAGGCCGGGCGCCCGGTTCAGCGTCACGGGAACCGCAGCCGGTGACGCCGCGGCCACAGGCAGCGGCAAATCTTGGCCGTCGCGGTTTGGCTAAACCATTCGGCGCGACAATCGGGCATAGCCTGCGACGTGGATCGAATCGGCATGGCTCGGACCCCTATAACGCGGGCGGCGCGGCGCCCTGGTTATGCCCGGGCGCTCGCGGCCGGGTGTGTCCTGCTGTTGGGCCTCAGTTGTAGCAACACGCATGGGGTCGCGGCGCCAGGGGCGCGCGGCACGCTCCTCAATGTGGGCTCGCGCGAGGCGCCGCTGCGGCTTTGGCTCGAGGAGGCGGGAAGCGGCGATCCCATCCTTTTCATTCACGGCCTCGGGGCCAATAGCTACAGTTGGCGGCACTTGGCGCCACCATTGGCCCGCACCCACCACGTACTCAGCGTCGATCTCAAGGGCTTTGGACGCTCCGATAAGCCCGTCGATGACGCCTACGGTGTGCTCGATCAGGCGCTCCTGTTGGAGACCCTCATCAAGCGCAAGGGGCTGCGGCATTTGACAATCGTCGGCCACTCCCTGGGCGGCGGCGTCGCGCTGGCGCTTACGGGCCATCTCAACCTGACCCAACCCGAAACCGTTGCGCGCCTGGTGCTCTTGGACAGCATCGCCTATCGACAACCCGTGCCGCTGTTCATCGAGCTTTTGCGCACACCGGTGCTGGCCGACGTCGGCCTCTTGGCCACACCGCCGGAGCTTGAGGTCTACAAAGGTCTCTTTGCGGCCTACGCCGACCCGCAGAAGATCACCCTGGAGACGGTGCGCGCCTACGCCCGCCCCCTCTACGACCCCGGCGGCCGCCAGGCTCTGGTTAAGACCGCACAGGGGATCATTCCTGCAAACCTGTCGACCCTGATTGCCAGGTATCGGACCATTCACCAGCCGACCCTGTTGATCTGGTGCAGCCAAGATCGCGTGGTCCCCCCGTGGGTGGGGCGCAGATTGGCACGGGCTCTGCCGCACGCTAGGCTTTCCCTGCTCAGGGGTTGCGGGCATGTCCCCCAAGAGGAAGTGCCGGCCGCGACGCTGGGCCTGATCAAGACCTTTCTGGAGGCGCGAGCTGAGGCGAGCCGCCCCTAAGCAGAGATTCTTTGGTCATCCAACAGATCGCGGTTTCTTTCCGAGTTCAAGTCCGTAACGGCAGCGCGGATGGCCAGATCGAGGGCTTGCGGATCGGTGAAGGTCTGGTGTGCGAGATGATGAGCCTTGAGGCCATGCCAGACGACTCGATGTCGTTGAGCTCTGGCGCGTACTTCGGCAGCCATTCGACAGTGAGCCAATGGCTGCGCTCGGCGAGAGCAGCAAATGTCGCCTTACTGGTGTGGATCGGGCCGTTGTCGAGCACGATGACAACCGGCTTCGCAAGGCTTGCTGGGCACGGACCGTAGAGGGTGTCGATTTGCTCGAGGAGAGCGATGAAATCGGCGCTGCGTTTGGTCGGGCTGGTGTGCACGATCAGCCGGCGCGCGACATAATCGAGGGCTCCCATCATGGCGATTTTCTTGGATTGCCCTGGTGCCGGCACCCTGAGGTCGGCGCCACGCTTGGCCCAGGCGCGCGCCAGATAAGGGTGGGTCAGCGCCTCGCTCTCGTCGGCGAACAGAAGCACAATGTCGCCGCCTCGGCTTGGGCCTTGCGCAAATGCAGGCGCAAGCCGACGCGATCGATCTCACCCGCGATCTGCCGGCCCTTCAGGGTGTGCCGCGGCCGCCGGAAGCGGAACCCCCTTTTTTGCGTAGCACCTTGGAGAGCTGCGAGCGGGAGATCGATACGCCCTCCTGGCGTTTGATCTCCTCGGCAAGCCGCGCCAGTGTCCAGTTCGGTCGATCAGCGACGGGCTGGCTGAGCAACGGGCCAGCAACCTTGAGCGCGGCTTGCGCCTTCACCGGCGCAGGGCCCGATGCCACGCTCGCAGTCAGCGCGTCGATACCACCGGCCATGAAATCACTGCGCCACAGTCGCACCGTGTCCTCACGCACGCCGAACGCTTCGGAGATACGCTCACTCGTCCAGCCCGACAGCGTAAGTAAAATCGCGCGCGACCGGTCGGCCTGCGCACGATCCGTTCCTCCTGCCATTGCCCTCAGCGCTGTGCATTGTGCTTCCGTAGCCCTCACCGGAGATTTGCCAGCCATGCCCCACCCCTCGAATCAGATGGGAACACGGAATCACATTCGCGATTGTTGGGATCCGGCAAATGCTTAGCGTTGAGACGCCGGCGGCGCTTGCCTTTGCGGGCGCGACGATTTTAGCATGGCCGGCACCGCAGCGGAGTAGCGTCGATGCAGCTCAACGCCGACTTTACCCGGCGGGTTGCCGTGCACGCGGCCGATCTTGCCTGGACGCCGTCGCCGATCGCCGGCGTGGAACGGCGCATGCTCGATCGCGTCGGCGGCGAGGTCGCTCGCGCCACCAGCATCGTGCGCTACGCGCCCAACAGCTGCTTTTCCGCCCACACGCACGATGGCGGTGAAGAATTTCTCGTGCTGGAGGGCATCTTTTCGGACGAGCACGGGGACTTCCCGGCCGGCGCCTACATCCGCAACCCGCCCACCTCCCGCCACACCCCGGGATCGCGATCGGGCTGCACCATCTTCGTCAAGCTGTGGCAGTTCCGCTTGGACGACCGCACGCAAGTCCGTATCGACACGGCGTCGAGGCCGTTTTGCCGCGACCCGGAGCAATCGGGCCTGGACCTGATGCCGTTGTTCCGCGACGCCCGCGAAGAGGTGCGCCTGGAACATTGGGCCCCGTCGAGCCGCATTGAGCGCAGGGCACCGGGCGGCCTCGAACTGTTGGTGCTCTCGGGTGGGTTTACCGAGGGCGGCGAAACCTTCAAACCGCAGTCGTGGCTGCGGTTGCCACCGGGGGCGAGCCTCAGCGCCAAGGCCGGGGCCGACGGCTGCCGGCTATGGGCGAAACTTGGCCATCTCGCGCACGCGCAAACGGCTCCGCCGCAGGGCGGCTAGCCTTTCAGGATCGGCAGCACCATGGGTGCCAACTGATCGGCGCTGCGGCCGGCCCAATCGAGCTTCGGCACCTCGCGCATTGAGCGCTTTTGCGCGTCTTCCAGGGCCTCCGCCGCCGCCCGATGGTCGATGGTGACCAGGCGTTGGTCGGCAACGACGCGCTGCCCGTCGACGTAGACATCACGCACCGCCCGATCGGCCGCCACGTAGAGCAGGCTTCTGAGCGGCTCGCGCATCGGCATCATCGCTGGGTCCTTGATGTCGACCAGGACGACGTCGGCCTTGGCGCCGACCTTCAGGCAGCCGATATCGTCGCGCAGCAGGGCTCGAGCGCCGCCCACGCTGCCGGCGTTGAAGACGTCGAGTGTGCTCACATCGTCGACGCTGCCGGCCACCGCGCGCGAGATCGTGAAGGCACTGCGCATTTCCTCGAGGAAATTGTGCGGGTAGGTGTCGGTGCCGATGCCGAGATGGATGCCCTCGCGGGCGTAGGCGCCAAAGGTGTTCATGGCGATGCCGCGTCGCATGAACACGGTCGGACAGTGCGCCACCGTAGCGCCCGCGTTGCGCAAAAGAGCAAGGTCGCCGCGTGTCGGCCAATGCAGCCAAGGGTGATGGTCGAGGAAGATACCGTGACCGATGATCGTCTGCCGGCCAAGCGCCCCGATCGCGTTGAGCCAAGCGATCGGCGTCTTGCCGTAGCGCCGGAACATCTCGTGGAACTCGTTGACGCTTTGGGAGGCGTGAATTTGTAAGGGCAGGCGGCGCTCGATGGCATAGTCGTAGGCATCGCGGATCAGCTCGGGCGAGCAGGTATCGATCTGCGCCGGGCACAGCATGCCGCTCAGGCGCTGGGAAGGGTGCTGTTGGGCAAGATCGATGAGCCGGCGGGCGCGCTCGAAAGCTTCGCGACCGGCCTTTTTGTCCCAGGCGTACTCGAGCTGATGCCCGTTCTTGGTAAACCAGCGCGCATCGCGAAACATCGGCGCGGCAACGGCGCGGATGCCGGATTCGGCCAAGGTGTCGAGCCAGCCTTCGAACGGAACCGATAGATCGACGACGGTGGTGACGCCGCTGAGCAGGAGCTCGGCCAGGGCCACGCGCATGGCGGCAACGGCACCTTCGGCATCATTGTTGAAGACGGTGAGAAACTCATAAAGCGAACTGTGCCAGAAGCCGGGGCTACGGGTCTCATCCGTGATGCCCTTGCGCAAGGGCTCGCTGGTCGGATGCGAATGGATGTTGACGAGGCCCGGCAGCAGCAACCGCCGCGAACAATCGACCTCGGTATCTGCCGCCTCCGGATAGCGCTTGCCAATGAAGACAATCTCGCTGCCGCGGATCGCCAAATCGACATCGCGCCGATAGACGTGGCTCGCGCGTTCTGCATCCCAGGCAATGAGCCAGGCCGCATTGCGAAAAACGGTGGTGTTGGACATCGGCGGCTCGATCTTGATGCAACAGCGCCGTCGGCGGGGCACGCCTCGGCCGGCGCCTATTGTCGCCTGCGTCAGGCGCGATGGGAAGCGCCTCGCGCCGGCCGTCGTGATGTGGGGGCGTTGGCACCCTTCAAGGCGCGGCCGTCGCAAACGCTTGCCGCGAGAGCACAAGCCTTAGATCCCGCCGAGCCGGGCAAGGCGCGCGCCTTGCCGGCGGCGTCGCGCCGCGCGCAATCGAGAAAGGCGGTCAGCGCGCTCGAGGCCAAGGCATCGCGACGGCGCACGAACAACGTCTCGGCCCGCGCCACCGCTCTTGGTAACGCGTGCACGCTGAGCTGATCCACCTGGCCGATCCGCTCAACGAGGCTGCGCGGCAACAGCGTGATGCCGAGACCGGCGCCGACGCACTTGCAGATCGCCTCGATGGTGCCAAACTCGAGCAGGCGCGGCGATTGGATGCCGCGTTTGGCCAGAAAACTCTCGAGCCGCTGCCGATAGGAACAGCCGGCCTTGAGGACGACGATGCGCGTGTCGCTTGCGCCGATGGCCGCGTCGAGCGAGGTCAAGCCCGGGGCGGCCAGCAGCACGAGCTCCTCGGTGAACATCGTGGCAATGTCGAGCTCGCCGTGATCGACGGGGCCGCAGACGAAGGCCCCTTCCAAGCGGCGCGCGCGCACGGCCTCAATCAGCTCGGCGGTGGTCCCCGTGCGCAAGACCAGATCGACCTTTGGGAATGCCGCCACGAAGCGGGACAGCACCGGCGCCAGACGCAGGGCGGCCGTCGATTCCAGAGAACCGAGCGTCAGGCCACCCGCCGGCTCGCCGTCATCTTTGGCGGCGCGTTGCGCTTCGGCGAGCAAGTGCAGGATTTGCTCGGCATAGGGCAGCAGCCGCCGACCCGCGGCCGTTAGGGCAACACCCCGGCTGTGTCGATCAAACAGGGGGGAGCCGATATTGCGCTCCAGCGCGCGCACCCGTGCCGTGACGTTCGACTGCACCGTATTGAGCGCCTCTGCCGCGCGATTCATGCCGTTGCAGCGGGCAACCGTCGCAAAGATCTTGAGGTCCGACGTGTCCATGCCCAGATCGCCCCTATAGCCTCGATCACTGGTATCTCAGATTATGATAGCAAAGATCGAAAGAAATCGCTCGATCGAATAGCGCCAAGCCGCCTATGGTGGCGCAGCCGGGTTGGCTGGAGATCACCATGTGGCCTGATCGTCGTTACCTCGACCTCGTCGGCATCACGCAGCCGATCATCCAGGCGCCGATGGCAGGGGCAAATTTGGCCGAAATGGCAATCGCCGTGTCGCGGGCAGGAGGGCTTGGCTCGCTGCCCTGCGGCATGCTCAGCCTTGCTGCGGCCCGCAGCGAACTCGAGCGCGTCCGCCAGCAAACGCGGGGCCCGATCAACGCCAACTTCTTTTGCCATACCACGCCGCATTCCGATCCCGCCCGCGACAGCCGCTGGCAGCAGCGACTTTCTCCCTATTACGCTGAGCTCGGTCTCGACCCCGGGCCCGCCGCCGGCGCCAGCCGGGCCCCGTTCGACGCGGCCATGTGCGCGCTCATGGTCGAGCTGCGGCCCCGCGTCGTGAGCTTCCACTACGGCTTGCCCGAGGCGGCACTGCTGGCGCGGCTCAAGGCTGCCGGCGCAATCATTCAAGGCTCGGCGACCACGGTCGAGGAGGCCCGTTGGCTGGAAGCGCACGGCGCCGATGCCATCATTGCCCAGGGCTTGGAAGCCGGCGGCCATCGCGGCATGTTTCTGACGCGCGATCTCGGCGCCCAGGTGGGGACCCTGGCACTGGTGCCGCAGGTGGTGGATGCGGTGCGCGTTCCCGTCATCGCCGCCGGCGCGATCGCCGATGCGCGCGGGATCGTTGCCGCGCTCGCCTTGGGTGCCAGCGCGGTACAAATCGGCACCGCCTATCTCTTGTGCCACGAGGCCAAAATCTCTCAACCCTTTCGGGCGGCGCTGCGCGCGGCCAGGGATCAGAGCACCGTCCTCACCAACGTTTTCAGTGGCCGCCCGGCCCGTGCGATCCGCAACCGCCTGATCAGCGAGGTGGGCCCCATCAGTTCTGAGGCGCCGCCATTCCCGCTGGCCGCGGCCAGCACGCAGCCGCTGCGCCTTGGCGCCGAAGCGCGCGGGTCGGCGGATTTCTCGCCCCTGCTCGCCGGCCAGGCCGCCGCTCTGGCGCGCGAGACGGGCGCGGGTGCGTTGACCCTGACGCTGGCAAACGAGGCCCGCTCCCTGCTGGCAAGGCTCGCAGGTGCCGGGCCGAGCCGCGCCCTGGGGCAGGTGCCGCAGGCGCCCGGGTAGCTGCGCCAATTCCAGCCCGGCTTCGCAAGCCCCTCGTCTCGACGCCCCTACTCTGTGCACGGCAACCTGGCGCCGCGTGCAAGCAAACAGATCGATGCGATCGCGCCGCCGCCAGCACATAACAAGCTTGCCAAAAGAAACGGGCCTGCACCGACCCCATGCGCATGATTGGGGAGGGAAATGCCATGACGGTCGCTATTTCTGATCGACCTTTTGCCTGGTGGAAGGAACCGACTAAGGACCAGTGGTTGGCGTTATCGGCCGGGTTTCTCGGCTGGATGCTCGACGCCTTCGACTTCACCATTTTTCTGATCATGATGCCGATCAGTCAGGAGTTCGGCGTTCCCCTGGCCTTGGCCACCGGCACGGTCACCTTCACCCTTTGGCTGCGCCTGTTGGGGGCGTTCGGCTCCGGCGCGCGCCTTGCCGCGCGCTAGCCCTTCTTCGCCTGCCAAAGACCCAGCATCGCGCCCGTGGGATCACTGATGATGCTGAACGAGCCGGCGCCTTTTATCTCCGCCACCTCCTTTACCACCTTCGCCCCGAGCGACTTGGCCTTATTCGTTGCCGCCTTGACGTCGGGGACATCGACATAGGCCACCCACAGGGAGGGAGAATTCGGCATCGGGTTTTTCATCAGCCCACCGCCGGTGCCGTCGCCGACCCGGATCATGGTGTAGGTCATGTCTCCCATGTCCATGTCTTCAAGCTTCCAATCGAACAGTTGGCCATAGAAGGCTTTGGCTTTGCCAACGTCGGTTGCCATCAGTTCCATATGCACGAAGGGATTGCCCATGACGAACCTCTCAGAAAAAAACACCCCCGCTTGCCACGAGTTAAACCGTTTGCCGGGGATGGCCGTTCCACTTGGGCTCGGCTGGAGATTTTTCACGCCGCAGCACCTGCCCACGCCTCCGCTGCAAGGCCTCGGCTCGGCCAGCTCAGTCCCTGCCGGCCAGGCAAGCTCAGGTTGCCCGCGGGACCGCCCGCAGCACCGATAGCGCACCGGCCAGGGCATCCCAGCCGGAGGTGTGACCCACCCGGGCCAGCCCCGCGCAGGCCGCAGCGATCCTCTGGGTGGTCCCGTTCAGGATGGCGCCGAGCGCTGCATGCAGGGCGGCACTGCCGAGGCCTTCGGCCGCGGCGGCAAGGTGAGCCCGGCTGATGGCCGTCGTGCGCGCAATCGCGAGCGGATGCAGGGCCTGCCAAAGGTGGTCGCGAACACCGCCGCGCCCGACCAGAGAGAGGGCAACCAAGAGGCCGCCCAGATAGTCGTCGCCCGACGGTGTCAATCCAGGGCCGAGGCCGAGCAACGGGGCGATCCTCTTAACGTCGATCGGCGGCGGCTCGACCGCGCGCGGCGCGGCGAGAAGTTGATCGAGGTGGGCGAGGGGAGCTTCAAGGGTCGACAAAAGCGCCGGCCGGCAGCAGCCGTCCTCACCCGACAGGAGTGCAAGGCCGTCGCGCGGCGCCAGCGCCCGCACAGCCTCATCGGTGGCCGCAAGGCCACGGCTAAGGCTCGCCTTGTCCCAATGGCCGACGCGCTCGGGCAACCAGGGCGCAGCATCGCCGAGCGAGATGGCGACGTGGCCGGCGAAAAGCGTGGCGGCGTCGATCTGGGCGACGTCACCACAACGCAAGTGCGCCCGTAGTGACCCGGCGGGCCACCGCGCACAAGCCAGGTTGAGCGGCCCAGCCCCCAGTTCCTCGGGGCCGATACAGGCCCAACCGGAATCGAGGTCGAGGTAAAAGCATCGCTCGAACACGGCGCGCACGCTTCCCGTCGCGCCCGCACGCAGCGCCCGGGCGGCGATCGGGCCGATGCTGGCGGCGACGGCTCGCGGGCCCGGAGGCGCTGGGGTCGGCACAACGTACGAGGGGAGCCGCATGGGGGTTGCGCGCCGATCGCCTCAGCCCCGGGCCAGGGCGATCGCCAGCGCGGCGGCGCGGGCATTGGATGGCGCAAGTCGCACGCCGGCGGCCTTCAGCGTGGCGATCTGGCGCGAGCGCACCTGCGGATCGGCCTCCGTACCGGTGACCGAGGCGACCAGATGCGGCCGATCGGTCGGCGCGCCGGCAAGAACAGCGGCAACCTCTCGCGCCGGGTCGGGGTGGGCACCGAGGCCCAGCACGATGTCGATGAGGATGACCGCGACGTTCGGATCGGCGAGCGCGCGGCGCAGCTTGTTGCTGCGAACGGCAGGGTCGATCATCGGGTGCGGCCGGCCGCGCGTAAACTCGTCGGCGCCGAGGTCGATAATGCGATCGAGCCGCGGCGCCGCGGCCTCGAGCGTCTCAGCCCCGGGTACGGCAGCATTCGAGGCCACTTGACGACCGGCGGCGATCAGAACGAGTTGTGCTTCGGCGGCGAGGCTCCCGCCGGCATAAAGGCCGAGGATGAGGCCGTCCCGCGCCGCCGGCATGGGCGAGGTCGCCGGGGCGGCGGCGATGGCCGAGCCCAGCACATCCTCGGCCGCGGCGCTGAGCGTACCAGCGGCGCTGGCGTTGCGCGGGAGTTCCATGGCGACGGCGCCCAAGAAGCACAAGGTGAAGCGTTTGCGGCTCCGGCCGACGCGGGCGAGCACGGCTGCCACCACTTCGGGATGCGGTGGCTTGGAGATGAGCACAATGCGCGCCGTGGCCGGGTCGGCATCGAGAAGATCGATCGCCGCCAGGGTCGACAGCCCGCCGACCTCGCGGCCAAGATCGCGGCTGCCGACGCCGATCGCGTGCGATATCCCCCGTCCGGCCGCCGCGATCAGGCAGCTTACCTCCTGCAGACCGGTGCCGGAGGCGCCAATGAGGCCGATATCGCCGCTGGGAACGCGGTTGGCAAACGCCAGGGGGGTTCCGGCGATGATGGCGGTGCCGCAGTCCGGACCCAGCACCAGGCGGCCCAGCGCCTTGCCTTCGCGTTTTAGCGCCACCTCCTCGGCCAGGGGCACGTTGTCGCTAAAAATCATCACATCGAGACCGCCGCTCAAAGCCTTGCGCGCTTCGGCGGCGGCGTAGGCACCCGGCACCGATATCAGCGCCAAGTTGGCGCCCGGCTGCGCGCCAAGCGCGGTGCGCAAGCTGCGTGGATGATGGGAGGCGGCAGCGTTAGCCGCGCTCGGCTGCCGCTCGAGCAGAAGTGAGGCGGCGGCAAGCGCCGCGTCGGCCGCCTCTGCCCCCTGTGCGCGCACGGCGAGGATGAGATCGTTGGCGCCGGCCGCTTGACCGTCGGCATCGAGCAGGCCCGCCTCGGCCAGGATGGCCTTGTTGGCCGGCGTCGCCAGCATCAGCGCGGCATCTTCGACGCCGCTCAGCGCCGCGATCTCGCGCGACAACCGCATCAAGGCCACCGAATCCAGATAGAAGCCGCCCCGCACGGCGTTGCGCACGTTGACCCTCATGTCGCCTCCGGTCCGGCGCCGAGCGCCGCAACAGCCGCGCTAAAGCACGCCAGCGGTGCGCGCACCACGCCGGCGCCAACTTGGCCGACGCCCGGCTGCTTGTGCGCGATGCCCGTATTGATGGTTGGAGCGATGCCGGTTTCAACCACAAGCCGGACATCGATACCGGTGGCAACGCCGGCGAAGTTGAGGGCGGGGATCGCCCAGTGTGGATTTCGCTGGCGGTAATTTCGCGCATCATTTGCGTGAAGACGGCGGCCTCTGCCGCCGAACCGGCGCCGACGAAGCCCACCACCGCCGGCGCCGCCGCCATGGCAAAGCCGCCAAGGCCGATGCTCTCGACAATGGCCGAATCCCCCATGTCGGGATTGGCGTCGTCGGCCGAGAAGCCGGGGAAATAGAGCCCGACCGGCATTTCCACCGGCGCCGTGAACCACCGATCGCCGGTGCCGCTGACGCGAATGCCGAACTCGGTGCCGTTGCGACACATGGCCGTGACGATCGAGGCGCGCGCGATGTTGCGCGCCGGATCGGTCATGGCCTTGCCGATCGCCATGGCGATGTTGAGGAAGAACTGGTCGTTGCCGGCGATAAAGGCCAAAACCTCGGCCAGCTCGTCGCCGGCGGCGGACGTGCGCGCCAGCCACGGCGCAATCTCGCGCAAAAAAAGGCTGGTGCAGGCGGTGTTGCGTTGATGCATTTCATCGCCCATGGCGAGGCCGCGGGCGAATATGGACTTCAAGGGCACGCCGTTGGCGGCGCGCACGGCCTTGCCCAGCGCCGGGGCCAGCACGTCGCGCAGCCACGCCAAACGCCTGAGCACGCCGGCATCGTTGCCGCCGAAGCGCATGACCCTGCCCAGGCCCTCGTTGAGGGTGGCATAGGCGCGATTGGCAAAGGTGCGGTTCTCCACCACCAGGACCGGCATGGAGCGCGTGGTGATGCCGGTCATGGGCCCCACCGCCCCGAAGTGGTGATTGGGTTCGAGCCTCACGCCGCCTGCCGCCGCCAGTTCCGCCGCCGCCGCCAGATCGCCGGCCCAGCCTTCGAAGACGATGGCACCGGCAATGGCGCCCTGCATCGGGCCGCACATGCGGGCCCAGGCGATCGGTGGGCCGGCGTGCAGAATGGTTTTGCCGTCGCCCAGCGCCGGAATGGCCGCAGCCGCCGGCACGACGTCGATCAGCACCGGCTCGGCCGCCAGCATGCGCGCCACGGCCTCTCGGTTCGCCGCCGCGATTGCCGCATCCCCGAGCAGCCGGGCGAGCACCCCTGCAAGCTCGCCATCCCCACCCGCCGGCGGCCGCCAGTCGACGTGGCACACCGGCACGCCCGAGGCGGCGAGGTCGGCGGCGAACTGGGGCAGGCCGATATTGACGACGCTGAGCGGCTGGCTCAGCAGGCGTGAGGGTGTTGGCTCAGCCATGCGCGGGGTGAATTCCTCTCATCGACAAGCCCTCCATCCCTATAATATCAGGAAGGGCCTGCGAAGCTTTAGATCGGTGAACCGTCTCCGGTCGGCGACCTCCCCGGGCAAGGCAAGGGAGATGGCGCTTAAGTCCGGCAGCACTTGGGGGCCATCGGCGGCGCATTGACGAGGTGAGGGTGAGATTGGGCAGGCTCATGCACAAGTGCTGGCCGGCATGACGAGAGTGCCCGCCAGGAACGGCGCCGATCGCGCCGGCGCCATCTATCAGGCGCTGCGGCGCGCCATCATCGAGCAGGCCCTTGAACCCGGGGCGAAACTGCCCGAGGACGCCATTGGCGAGCGCTTCGGCGTCAGCCGGACGCTGGTGCGCAATGCGCTGGGCCGGCTTGCCGGCGAGGGGCTGGTGGAATTGCGCCGCAATCACGGGGCCGCCGTGGCCAAACCCAGCTGGGACGAGGCGCGCGATATCTTCGCCGTGCGCTTGGGGCTGGAACGCCTGGTGGTGTCGACGCTGGCCGGCCAGCTCGGCGCGGAGCAGACCTCCGGTCTGCGTCGGCACGTTGCCGAAGAGGAGGCCGCGCGCGGCAGCAATGAGCCGCTGTCGATTAGGCTCGCCGGCGAATTTCATACCCTGTTGGCGGACCTGACCGGCAACGCCCTGTTGGCGCGCTACGTTGCCGAAGTGGTCTCGCGCTCCGGCTTGATTCTGGCCCTTTACGGCCGCCCGCATTCGGCCGAGTGCGCGGTGAGCGAACACGGCGCCATCATCGAAGCCCTCGAGAGCGGTGATGCGGCGCGGGCCAATACCCTGATGCAGGAGCACCTCGACGCGGTGGCAGGGCGCGCGCTGATCAAGATGCGCCCCGACAAACCTCGCGATCTGCGCGATATTCTGGCGGCCTATGCCGACGGTAATCCCGGGCCGCCGGCGAGCCTTGGTCGGCGCCGGCGCTGAACGCTCAGCCGGCGATACCGTTCAGCACGAGCAGGCGCTCGGCACTATCGTTCCAGACGTCCATCTGAACGATCTTGCCGTCGCGCACCACGAAACGATCGACATAACGGTTGCCCTCGAACGGGGTGCCGTCGGGCCATTCGCCGTAGAGGGTGCCGAGATTATAGACGATGGTCTCACGCGTGCCCGGGACGACGTCGCTCCTTTCGATCTTTTTTTTCACCCATTTGTAGCGACCGGCATTGAAGGCGGCGGTCTCGCTCGGGTGACGGTAGCGGCGCCCGCCGGTGAAGGTGATCTTGAGATCGGGCGAGATGTAGCGTGCCGCGGTGACGGGGTCGGGCACCATCGAGGCAATCAGGAACTGCTCGACGATCTTGGCGGCGGTGGCCGTTTCGTTGTCGTGCCGTGGCTCGGCGTCGGTAGCGGACATGGATCCTTCCCGGTGCTTGCGAGGCGGGTGAGCTTGGTACTATGAGCCGGCAAGCGCACACAATCCACTCCATTATCGTATGCACCAATGACGAAAAATATCGCCGCTTGCCCGCGCGGATGCACGTAACTTGGGCAAATTTGCGCCAATAAATCGTATCCATGGGCCGGCGCGTGTGGCATATCCTTTGCTCTCTGCCGGGGGTATCCAACTTCCCGTGTTGCGAAAGGGGTTTTTGCCATGCTTGCCGACGTTGCGCCTCCTCGATTAGCCCGGCGTCTCGTGCTCGCGGGCGCGCTCATCTTTGCTGCGTCGCTTCCCGCCGGCGCGCAAGAGGTCGTGAAGCTCGGTTTGATCGCGGCCATGTCGGGCCAATCGGCAAAATCCGGCGAGGCGATCGTGCGCGGCCTTTCCCTCGCCATCGACGAGATCAACGCCGGCGGCGGACTATTGGGCAAAAAGGTCGAGCTCGTCGTCCGCGACGACGAGAGCAATCCCGCCAAGGGAGCGATTGCGGCGCGGGAGCTGGTGCAGCGCGAGAAGGTCGCGGCCCTGTTCGGTGGCCTCGACACGCCGGTGTCGCTGGCGATCGTGCCGTTCGCCAACCAGAACAAGGTTCCCTTCATGGGGGTATGGGCGGCCGGCACGCCGATCACGCGCAACGGCGCCACAGAGAACTACGTCTTTCGTGTCTCGGCGGTGGACGAATTGGTGGACAAGGCGCTGGTCGACTACTCGATCGCCAAACACCAGGCCAAAAAGCCCGGCATGATCCTGATCAACAACCCCTGGGGCGAATCGAACGAAAAGGGTCTCAAGGCCGCGCTCGCTGCCAAGAACATCCCCTATGCCGGCATCGAGAAGTTCGAAACCAACGACGTCGACGTGGTGCCGCAGCTGAGCCGCCTCAAGGAGGCCGGTGCCGACGTGCTCTACCTGGTCGCCAATGTGGCGCCCTCCTCGCAAGTCGTGAAGTCGCTCGACCGCATGGGTTGGAATGTGCCGATCGTATCGCACTGGGGGCCGGCCGGCGGACGCTTCAGCGAACTGGCGGGCGCCAGCGCCGCCAAGGTGCACTTTATCCAAACCTATAGTTTCTCGGGCAAGCTTTCGCCCAAGGGTGAGGCGGTGCTGGCGGCGCTCAAAAAGAAGTATCCGGAGATCAAAACGCTGGCCGACGTGACGCCCGCGGTCGGCATCGCCAACGCCTATGACGCCATGCACCTGACCGCGCTGGCGATCGGCAAGGCGCAGTCCCTCGAGGGGCCCAAAGTGCGCGACGCCTTCTATGCCATCGACAGTTACGCCGGCCTGATCAAGACCTACCAAAAGCCGTTCAGTCCCGAAAACCAAGATGCGCTTTCGGAAAAGGACTACCTCTTTACGCACTTCGTGGAGGGTGAGATCCTGCCGCTGACACAGTAACCATTGTCGGCCGTCTTTGTCCGCAGCTGAGGATCTCACCAGCGTCGCGCCCGCGACGCTGGTGATCCCGTGCCATCGACCGGAGGGGCAACCATCCTCGTAACCTCCGCCATCATGAGCGGGCTCGCACTGGGCGCCATGTACGGCCTGATCGCGCTCGGATTTCACATCACCTATGTGGTTTCCAACACGGTCAACTTCTCGCAAGGCAGCTCGGTCATGCTGGGCGCCGTGCTGGGCTACACTTTCGCGGTGCGGCTCGGCTGGCCCTTGCCGCTGGCGCTCGCGACCGCGCTCGTCGCCTGCGCGGGCTTCGGGCTGCTCGTGGAGCGCACGCTGGTGCGCCCATTCGCGGAACGCGGCTCGAATGCCTGGCTGATGGCGACGGTGGCCGGCGGCATTGTCTTGGACAATGCGGTCCTGTTCACCTTCGGCAAGGAGCCGCGCAGTTTCCCCTCGGTGCTGGCCATGCAGCCGGTCGAGATCTTCGGCGCCGGCGTCTTTCCCTTGCAGTTGCTGATCCCCGTCATTGGTATCGCCATCGCCGGCGGTCTTGGCCTGCTGTTGCGGCGAACGCGGCGCGGCAAGGCCCTGTTGGCGGTGGTGCAGAACGCCGATGCAGCCCGCTTGATGGGCATCGACGTTAAGCGCACGGTCGCCCTGTCCTACGCGCTCTCCACCGCGCTTGCCGGCCTTGCCGGGCTGCTGATCGCGCCGCTTTTCAGTGTGCACTCTGACATGGGCACCCTGTTCGGCATCAAAGCTTTCGCCGTCGCCATCCTGGGCGGCATCACGTCGGCCTCCGGCGTCATGTTCGCCGGCATCCTCTATGGCATTGCCGAGGCCCTGGTGACGGCGCTGTTCGGTTCGACCTACACGCAAATCGTCATGTTCACGGTGGTCATCGCCGCGCTGGCGCTGATGCCCAATGGCCTGTTCGGCCGGGCGCCGGTCAAGAAGGTATGACGAGGGCTTAATGAACCGGGTCCTCAACGTTGCAACCATTGCGGTCCTGGCGACTGCGGGCCTCGGCGTGGCCCTCCTCGGCGAGGGCTATACCCCGTTCGTGCTGGCGCTGGTCGCGCTGACCACCATCGTCGGCGTCGGCCTCAACATCCTGGTCGGCCTCACCGGACAAATCTCCATCGGGCATATCGGCTTTTACGCCATCGGCGCCTATGCCGTGGCGGTCCTCACGCTCAAGGGCATCAATTTTTGGGCGGCACTCGCCGGCGCCGGCGCGCTCGCCGCGGCGATCGGCGCACTGCTCGCCCTGCCCGCGATCCGCGTTTCCGGCCCCTATCTGGCCATGATGACGATCGCCTTCGCCTTCATCGTGCAGCACACGGCCATCGAGTGGCGCGAGGTGACAGGCGGCCAAAACGGCCTGATGAACGTGCCACAACCCGCGCTCGGCGGCGGCCTAGTGGGAGAGCGCAGCCTTGCCGTGATCGCCACGCTGCTGGCCGCCCTGTCGCTTTATTTCTTTGATCGGTTGGCACGCAGTGCCTGGGGCATGGCGATGATCGCCGTGCGCGACTCGGAGATTGCCGCCCGCGCCGTCGGCTTCCAGCCGCTCATCATTAAAACCCTCGCCTTTGCCCTCTCCGCCGCGCTCACCGGTGTTGCCGGCGGCGTGTTCGCAGCGCTGTTTGCCTTTGTCGCGCCCGATAGCTTCCCGTTCTCGCAGTCGATCTTGTTTCTGCTGGCCGTCATCGTCGGCGGTGCCGGCTGGACCCTGGCCCCGGTGGTCGGCGCCGCCGTAATCGTCGTGCTCCCCGAGTTGATCGCCTCGCTCGCCGAGTACCGCTTGCTGGCATTCGGCGCCTTGTTGCTGTTGGTGCTCTGGTTGGCGCCCGAAGGCGTCATTGGTCTCATGAGCCGCGCTTTCTCCCGCATCGATCGGGCGACGGCGCGAATGGGCAATTTTTCGCTGCAAGCTTTTTTGGCGGTTCCGCGCCAGCGCCATGCCCTCGCCGTCGACGGCCTCAGCATCGCCTTTGGCGGGGTGCGCGCGGCCAGCGACGTGACCCTGACCGCCGAACCCGGGCGCATCACCGCCCTGATCGGCCCGAATGGGGCGGGCAAGACCACCGTGCTCAACATGATCGGTGGCTTCTATGCACCCGACGCCGGCAGCATTCGTTTGGGCGACGTCGAACTTGCAGGCGCCAGCGCCCAACGGGTGGCGCGCGCCGGCATTGCGCGGACCTATCAGACGACGCAGCTGTTCGGTTCGCTGAGCGTGCTTGACAATGTCTTGCTGGGTCTGCGCCGAGGCCGCTTGGGCAACCCGTTCGCGGCAGCCGCCGGGAGCGCTGAGCGTCGTGACGCCGAGGGGCTCCTCGCTTTCGTCGGTTACAAGGGGCCGCTCGGCGTGCCCGCCCGCGACCTCCCCCACGTCGACCGTCGCCTGGTGGAGATTGCCCGCGCGCTCGCCACCCGCCCCAGCGTGCTGTTGCTCGATGAGCCTGCCGCCGGATTGATGCGTGCCGACAAGATGTTGCTCGTTGGCGTCCTGCGTCAGCTCGCCGACGCCGGCCTCGCCGTGATTTTGGTGGAGCACGACATGGCGTTGGTCATGGGGCTCTCCGACCAGGTGGTGGTGCTCGACGCCGGACGCCCAATCGCCGCCGGCACCCCCGAGACGGTACGCGGCGAGCCCCAGGTGCGCGACGCCTACCTTGGCGCCGGCGAATTCGCGGCGCGTCCGCGCTCAGCCCCGCTGGCGGCCGCCCCGCCGCGCCTGCTGACGGCCGAGGCCCTGCGTGCGGGTTACGGCTCGGTGCCCGTGCTCGACGGGGTGGCCTTCGAGGTCGGGCAAGGCGAACTCGTGACCATGCTCGGCGCCAACGGTGCCGGCAAGTCGACCACCCTGCGTGCCTTGAGCGGCCTGCTGCGTCCCGTGTCAGGCTCGATCCTGCTCGCCGGCGCAGCCATCGAGAAGCAGGAGGCCCACCGCATCGTCCGCGACGGCCTGATTTTGGTCCCCGAGGGTCGGCAGGTCTTCCCCGAGCTCAGCGTGCGCGACAACCTCATGCTTGGGGCACACACCCGCAAAGGCAGCGATCTTGAGCGCGAGATTGCTCCACTATTGCAGCGCTTTCCGCGCTTGGCTCAGCGCATCGACAGTCGGGCCGGCTTGTTGTCCGGCGGTGAGCAGCAGATGCTGGCGATTGCCCGCGGGCTGATGGGAAGGCCGCGCGTGTTGCTGCTGGATGAGCCCTCGCTCGGGCTCGCTCCGGCCAGCATCGATGAGCTGTTTGGCACGCTGGCGGAGCTGCGCGACCAAGGCATTACCATCTTGTTGGTCGACCAGATGGCGGCGTTGGCCTTGGCGGTGGCGGATCGTGGCTACGTGCTGGAACTGGGGCGCATCGTGCGTGCCGACACGGCCATGGCTCTGGCCAAGGATCCGGCGCTGGAAGCCGCCTATCTCGGCGGACAAGAAGCTGCAGAGTAAGAGCGCATGAGCTTCGACGTTGTGCTCAAAGCGGCGCGCCTTGCCGCCAACCCGGAAGCGGTGGTCGACATCGGCATCGCCAACGGCAAAATCGCCGCCATCGCCCCGGACCTTGACGACGCCGTTGCAGTCGAAGCAATCGGCGGCGGACTGGTCGCCCCCGGCCTGGTCGAGACCCATATTCATCTCGACAAGTCCTGCATCATCGACCGCTGCAGCATTCGTGAAGGCAGCCTCAAGGAAGCGATCGCGGAAACGGCACGCGCCAAGCGCGCCTTTACCGAGGACGACATCTTCGAGCGCGCGCGAGGGACCTTGGAACGCGCCATCCTCGCCGGGACCATGCACATGCGCACCCACGTCGAGGTCGACCCGCGCGTGGGCCTGAAGGGTTTCCGAGCCGTGCGCGAGCTGGCACGCCGCTATCAGTGGGCCGTCGACCTTTCCATCTGCGTATTTCCTCAGGAAGGCCTTCTCAACGATGCGGGGTCGGAAGCGTTGCTGGTGGAGGCGTGTCAGGCCGGCGCCGACCTGATCGGCGGCTGCCCGTACGCCGACACCCAGCCGATCGAGCATATCGCGCGCATCTTCGCCATTGCTCGCCGCTTTGACTTGGCCGTCGATTTCCATCTCGACTTCGATCTCGACGCCAGCTGGATGCACCTCGAGGAAGTTGTGCGCCAGACCGAGCACGCCGGCTACGGCGGCCGCGTTACCGTCGGCCATGTCAGCAAACTCTCGGCGGTTCCCTCCGCGCGCCAGATCGAGATCGCTCGCCGGCTGGCCGACGCGGGCGTCGCCGTCACCGTGTTGCCCGCCACCGACCTCTTTTTGATGGGGCGCGACAGCGATTACAATGTGCCGCGCGGCGTCACCCGCGCCGATCGCCTCGCCCAGCACGGCGTGACCTGCTCGCTCGCCAGCAACAATGTATTGAACGCCTTCACGCCCTTCGGCGATGCCTCGCTCATTCGCATGGCCAACCTTTATGCCAACGTTGCCCAACTCGGCCGACGGGAGGACTTTGAGCGCTGTTTCGACATGATCACGGGGGCCGCGGCCCGGTTAATGAACCTCGATGGCTATGGCCTGGCCGTCGGCGACCGCGCCGACCTCTTGGTGCTACCCTGCCAAAACGTGGCGGCCGCCGTGACCGAGCTCACCCAGCCCCTCATGGGCTTCAAGCGGGGCCGCAGGAGTTTCACCCGCCCGCCGACCCAGCTGCATCAGCCCAACTCGGCATGAGCCGCCAGCAGGCCAACGACGGCACGAATGCCCGACGAAGGCCCAGCCAGGCTTGCCCAGCCTTTGCACTCGCGAAGTCCCGAGCACCGAGTTCAGGGTCACGGCCACGTCCTGGGTCAGGACACCGTTTCTCGGGCGCACCGGCCGTTTGCCAGGGCAACTTCTTTGCCTGCGTAAAGGTCGTGACCACCGCCACGGCCGCCCTTTGCCCAAGCTCGGCGTGCCGCGTGGGCGCCGGCGGCAACAACAGTAAGGGCGAAAGCCTCGAGAACTCCCTGATGCTCGACCTCACGGGCCGATGTGCGATCCGTGCACCAAAATCGATGACCTGAAGGCGGCGGCGAAGGATCTGATCGATATTGTCATCTGGGACGACCAGACCGCCTACTCCTCGAGGGTGGCGCTCTCGCCCTTTGCCCCGGCCGTCAACGTCGGGAGCTACTTCACGCAGCTGACGAATAAATCCGATCGCACCGGCAACGACGACAGCAGCAAAAACATTCACTATCCCTCCAGCTGCATCAAGGACGATGGCAGCGTGCGGCGCAGCTGCCGCGTGACTCCGACTACAACTCGCCACCCTATATCGCCGCCTAGGCCAAGTGCGTGGTGGAGCGCAGCGGCACGGAACAATACAGCGATGCGGCACCGGGGGCCGGCGCCGCACTGCATGTCCAAGTCATGCTCGCCCACGGTCCAGATCATGCCCTTGAGCAAAAACCGCGACGCGCTGAAAGAGGCTATCGACGCCTTCGGCACCTGCGGCACCACCGCCGGACAGCTGGGTACCCCCCTTTGCCTGGTATATGCTCTCGCCCAACTGGGCCAACATCTGGCCGGCCGACAGCACGCCCGCCGCCTACGGCACCGCCAAACTGCGCAAGATCGCCGTGCTGGTGACGGACGGCGTCTACAATACGCTGCAAGCCCATTCCTATGGCGACAACAGCAGCCAGGCCGAAACCGCGCGGAACCAGGCGTTGAGCTGTGCAGCAAGATGAAGGATAAGGGCACCGGGATCTATACGGTCGGTTTTCAGCTCGACAACGACAAAGCCAAAACCATGCTTTCTAGTTGTGCAACCTCGACGGATCACAACTACTCGGCCGCCAATGGCGATCAGCTGGAACAGGCCTTCCGCGACATCGCCCTGAAAATCGCCTGCCTGCGCCTGACGCACCAACGCCATCGGCCCGGCCTCCGACGTGCTTGCAAACGGCGGCGAGCTCCGCGGTCTATTTTGGCGGGGCCTCAACCTTGCGCTGCGGCCCCGTATAGGCGACCCGCCAAATGGTGCCGGCGACGTCGTCGGCGACGAGGAGGGCCCCATCCTTGGCCAGCGCGATGGCGGCGGGGCGCCCCCACACTTCGGCGCGTTTGCGCCCGGAGACCCAAAAGCCCGTCATGAAATTCTCGTAACTGCCGACGGGGCGGCCATCCTTGAACGGCACGCGTACGACCTTGTAGCCGGTCGGTGCCGATCGGTTCCACGAGCCTTTGAGGACGGCGAAGACGTTGCCGCGATAGTCGGCGGGAAATTGGTCGCCCGCGTAGAAGACGAGGTCCATCGCGGAGGAATGCGATTCAAACAGCAGCTCGGGAAGCTTGGAGGCTTTCACCTTCTCGGGCGCCTTGCCGGCAAAGCCGGGCTGCGGGTGTTGACCGGTGTAGGCATAGGGCCAACCGTAAAACGCACCCGACTCGGGTCGCACCATGTAGTCGGGAACGAGCCTGTCGCCCAGCCCATCGCGCTCCTGCACCACGGCCCAAAGCTCCCCGGTATCGGGATTGATGGCAAGGCCGCAGGGATTGCGCAGGCCCGAGGCAAACGTGGTCTGGCCCGACCCGTCAGGCTCGAAGCGTTGGATGGTCGCCTTGACCTGAGGCTCGAGGCCAATGTTGCCGGCCGAGCCGACGCCGACGAACAGCGCCCCGGTTTTGGGGTCGATCGCCAAGGGGCGATTGGCGTGCCCGCGTACGATGCCGAACACGCCTTTGCTGGTCAGCATCGCTTGCCCGTTGACGTGGGGCGACGGCTTGCGGCGGGCGGCAGGAACGTCGGCAGCCTTCTTGTCTTCGCCGTGCCCGGTGCGGACGTTGCCCGGCGTGTGCGGGACCTTCCAGATCCCGTCCTGGTCGGCCACCAGGATCTCGCCGTCGCGCCACGCCAGTCCATAGGGCTGGTTGAAGCCCTCGGCGTGCCGCTCGATGAACTCGGCCTTGCCGTCGGCGTCGCCGCGAAGAAGCGTCAAGTAACCGGGTTTCTGCTCGGCAACAATGACATCGCCGTTCGGCAACACCAGCAACCGCCGCGGATGCTGCAGTTTGGCAAACAAGGTGGCGGTAAAGCCGTCGGGGACCTTCGGCGTCTGCCCGTCGAATGGCAAGGTCAGGGCCGCGTTGGATACGGGCTGCGTTGCGCGCGGGGCGGGTAAGTCCTCGGGGCGAACGGTATGGGATTTGCCGAGTTCTTGATCGCGCGAAACGATGTCGGTTGTCGCGGCGAGACGCTGGCGCTTGGCGGTTTCGGCAAAGGCCGCAGGTGTCGCAAGCGTGGCGAGGAGAAGCGCCACGATCAGGCCGATCTTCATGCACACCTCCTCGCAAGGCTTGACGGCTTGCACGCGGAGCAGTTACCCAAGAGCAATGTCAGCCAAGAGCAATGTCAGCCAAGACCTCTTGTCCGCGTCGACTGACCCACGGCGTCAGCCCCAAGAGGGGCGAGATTTGGCGCTGCTGCCGCCGTCTTTTGCTGCTGCCGTCTTTCTTGCCGGTGTTTTGGGCCGACGCTTGTTGCCAAACGCCGCCTCGCGGCGCGGGGTTCCTCGTGCCCGCCAGGCGAGCCGAGGCGGGCTCGAGGCCCAGGCGCCCCAAGCCCTGCGCCAAGCGTTGGTTGGGAAAGAAAAGGCGCAGCTTTAAGAGAAATCCTTAGGCGAGCGGGCGAGGTGGGCGGATGCCGTCAGAAATTGCCAGGGCGCAGCCCTGCTGCGCTGGCTTTCCTCGCTCGGGGGATGGCCGGGGCTCAACCATTCGGCGGGAATTTCCAGGCGACAGCGCACGCCGTCCCAGGCAAAGGCCAACTCGACCGCACCTCCCAGTTCGAACGGAATGAGCTCGCGAATAATGCTGCTGCCGTAGCCCGATGGGGGCGGCGCTACGATCTGAGGCCCGCCGATCTCGTGCCAATCGACGACCAGGTGCTCGTGCCTACTATGCTGCGGCCAATGCCAGTTGAGACGCACGCGGCCGGCCTCGCTCGAGAACGCCCCATACTTGGCCGAGTTCGTGGTCAGTTCATGCAGAACCATGGCCACCGCCTGGGCCGCCTCGGCTTTCAAGGTGACGCTCGGTCCGCTGATCTCGGCGTTATCGCCGGCGTAGGGCGCGAATTCGCGTTCAATCACTTCTGTCAGCGCCACGCCGCGCCAGTTGCTGTGGCTCAGGAGCTCGTGCGTACCCGCCAAGGATTCGATGCGCTGCTCAAGCGCCGTCACGAAGTCTCCCATCGAGGGCGTCGAATGCTGCGTGTGGCGAATGATGGCGCCCACCGTCGCCAGCACATTCTTCACGCGGTGGTCCAGCTCGGCGTTGAGAATATTGCGGTGCTCTTCGGCCTGCTTGCGCTCGGTGACGTCGATGTTGACACCAACCACGCGCTGCGGACTGCCATCCCCGCCGTCGCAAATGAAGCTGCGCGATTCGATCCAGCGCACCTCGCCATCGCGACGAACGATGCGATACTCCGTCTCGAATTCGCCCAGTCGTTCACGCAAGGCCCGCCGCCGCACCTCCTCGACCCGCTCAAGATCCTCCAGGTGCATCCCGGCCTGCCAGTCCGCGCGCGTAATCTCGGTCGTGCCCTCGGGCAAGTCGTGTAGGGCCGCATAGCCCTCCGAGACCTGTAGGGTGTCCGTACTGACGTCATAGGAGTAGCTGCCAACCAGCGCCGCTTTGGCGGCCAAAGCCAGCTGCAAGGTGCGCTCGGCCAGGGCCAGCTCGGCGCGCTTGCGCTCGCTGATGTCACGCGTCAGTCCTTTGACGCGCAGCAGCCTGCCGTCACTGTTGAACTCACCCCTCGCCGTCTCCTCCAACCACACCTCGCGCCCATCGCGGCAACAAAAGCGAAAGCATACGGCATAGCCTGGACGGTCCGGGCGCAGCCGACGTATCTGCGCCTTAAAGCCATCGCGATCATCGGGATGCACGCGGGCAAAAAAGTCGTTGTACCAGTCCGAGGCCTCCGGCTCGGGCCCAAGTATGGAGGCCGCATTGGCGCTGCGCTGGGATTTGCCCGTCACGGCATTCCATTCGAAGGCGATCACCTGACCGGCCGCCAAGGCGTCGGCCAACCGCCCTTCGCTTTCCGCCAGCGCCGCTTCGGCCTGCTTGCGCGCGGTGACGTCGATGTTGGTGCCGATGATCCGCTGGGCGGCGCCGTCGCGGTCGTAGGTGATCAGACTACGCGACTCGATCCAGCGAATCTCGCCGCTCTCGCGCACAAGGCGAAATTCGCAGCGGTGATCGCGCCGCTGCGCCGCCACGGCCTCAGCGAGGTGGCGGTCGAGCGTGGGCAAGTCGTCTGGATGCACGCGGTGGCGCCAATCGCTCCGGCTTGTCTCCACGCACGCCTCGGGCAGGCCGTGGATCGCCGCATAGCCTTGCGAGACCTGCATCATGCCCGTGGCGAGGTCGAAGGCAAAGCCCCCGGCTAGCGCCACTTTGCCGGCCAGCGCCAGCTGAGCGTCGCGTTCGGCCAAGGCTTGCTCGGCGCGCTTGCGATGGGTGATGTCCCGGGTGACCCCGAGCCAGCGGATCGGCTCGCCCGTCGCATCGCGCACGATGGTGCCCTCGACCGCCACCCAGCGCTCTTGGCCGGGCTCCGTGCCGGACAGCGCCGGCGCCAGCCGGTACTCGAGCTTGCAGCTGCCGCCGCCACGCTTGGACGCGGCAAAAGCCGCATCAAGCCGCGGCAGATCCTCTGGATGCACGAAAGGCCTCACCTCGGCCAGGTTGATGGGTGGGGACGCCAGGGAATGCCCATGAATGAGCTTGTCGCGGGCATCGCTATCGAAGCGCCCGGATTTGGCGTCGATACTCCAGACGCCGAGTTCGACCGCGTCGAGGGCGAGTTGCAGCCGCTCGTTGGCATCCTTGAGGGCGGCCTCGTTGCGTCGCCGTTCGGCGAACAGGGCCGCAAGGATCAAGGTACAAATGGAAATGGCCAGCAGCGTGGCGCGGGCCGCATAGACCTGATCGGGGGGATTGGCGTACGCCGGTTCACCGCTGCTGAAGGTCGCCGCCAAGATCACGCCGAAACCGAGGATGAGGGCGGCCGCGGCGGCAAATACCGGCCGGCATTGGGCCGCCACCAGCACGGGTAAAAGCAGGCCGAGCGGCAGGATGTTGTACCAACCATCCGCCCCCGCGCTGAAGGCCGTGGCGCTGACAATGGCGAGGGCCGCAAGCGTCAAGGTGGCTTTCGCCACCTCCCACTTGTCAGGCAGGTCGAGCAACAGACCAGGAAGCCCGATCAGCAGGGGTGCCACGAGGATGCAGCCCAGGGCAGCCGAGGCTACCCAGTTGGCCCAGATCGTGAACAATGGTGCCTCGGGGCTGTGAAACAGGGCAAAACCCGCGGTGCCGCCGATGCCGGCGAGCGACGTCGCAACGCCCACCACCCCGAAAAACGCCAACACCCGCTGTACGCTGTCGAGACTGAAGCGCGCGCCGAACTGCTGGGTGATGAGATGGCCGATCAGGATGGCCTCCCCGGCACTGCAGGCGGCGAAGACGACAGCGCTCGGCAGATTGCGGTCACCCAACAGGTTGGCAGCGAGGGTGGCCACCGCCACGCCGATGGCCGTCGGCAGGCGCGCCCAGGATCCGAGTGCGATCAGGGTGCCCGAGGCGATGCCGGTGGCGGGCCAGAAGGCGGCGACGCCGTCGGGTTTGGTCAAGAGATGCAAACTTAGGTCGGCGGCGAGCAGGTAGGCGCCGCCGACAAGCAGGGAGAGCACCGTTGCGGCGCCGAGGCTCGATGACCAGGCCTTGCGCGGCCAAGTGGCAGGAGGGGAAGGTGGCGGCTGCAGGGTATGCATCTCTTGCGATTTCCCCTCGACCACCAACGGGTGGCAATCACATGGAGCCGGTTTCGCTGCTAACCGGACGTGCACTTGGTCGAGAAACCCCGCATGGTCAGTAGGCGGTTCGAACGCTGCCATTGACATCAGGAATTGTACTGAGATTGCAAGGCGGAGAGCATTGAGTGGTGAATCGACGAAGCCAACGGCTGAAAGTTGCATCACCCGCCACCGGCGAGAGGGCGGCGCCAAGCCCAAGCAGGGCCGCCGGATAAAAGGCTTTGCAGCTTGCGTCCGAACGGCAACGCTTGCGATTTGCTTTGTTGTTGATGTTGCCAAAGCAGCGCTACACCAGGCCCAACCTAGTATAGAATAAGGAATGGCCACGGTTCAGACCGCAGGTGAGCTCAAGCGGCTCGTGCAACTCACGGAGATCACGCGCGCCCTCCGCACCCGCTTCCCCGATGCCCCGCACCAGCAGATCGGGCTCGGCGAGATTGCAAAGCTTTGCAAAGCCCTGGTGTCGGCCCGGGCCTGCCGGGATTGCCACGATGTTCGCGACGACGTCCTGTCGATCGCCTGCCTATGGGATTTGACCAACGACACGCTCGAGCAGCAGTCCGACGAGCTCCTCGCCTGCCTCAGTACGTTTATTGCCGACCAGGCACCGGGAGCACGGCTCTAGCACGGGCTCGGAATGCAATCGCCGGACGCGCGCGAACGGCGGATCATCGCCCCCGGGCGCGGCGGCAGCGCTCGCCTACCCGGCTCGTCACCCCAGTGGGGGCGGCGGCGATCTCGTCCCAATCCGTTCGCCCGGCAAAGGCGAAGTTTTGCATGAAAAACTCAGTAGATCGGCGCCCCATCGTTGGGATCTAACCGCGGCGTCGGGCCGTCCGGCCCCGCCAGCACGGCCGCGGTGACATCCTCGCCGCTCTTGGCATCCTGCACGACAAAAGGCACCGCCATCAGCTGCCACGCATAAAGCTCATCAAGCACGATGTAACGGCGCAAATCGACGTCATAGAGCCTTTCCGCATCGTAGCGCTTGATCAGAACCGACGCGGGTTGGGGACTGCGCATTGCTACCTCATGGGTGCCTTCGGCACCGCCCAGAACGGCGCACGTTACAAGCTCACCACGGCCGACACAATTGCTTCGACCTCCGGGCCGATGGCGCCCATGCATGTCCTTAAGAACCAGGTGGTAATCCGTTGAAAGCTCAACTGGATTGGCGTTTGCAGCGACCTGAGGGCAAGCTCCCGCATAGGCAACCAGGCGGCGGCGGCCTATGTTTTTGCAGCTGGTGACGCGCCGGCCAATCGATGCTCGGCGGCGGGGGACTTGATGCAGCTGGAGCGGGCGAAGCGCACGATTGGCAAACATCTCCTCGCCGCACGCGCTCGCCCGAGCGCAGGCTGCCGGTGCGCTGGCGGGACAGGGCGCTTCGCCATCCGTTGCCCAACGCGGAGGTGGTATTGCTGCAAATCTTTTTGATCACCGCATCGGTTCCCCTGATGGCGGCGCTGGTCGAGAAACGCCGAGGGTTTCGGCGGCGTCCACGGCGTATGCCGCACGGCATATTACGCTTTGCGCCATTGTGCGGCACGGCTTCCGCTCCAGTTCGGCTGCCCACCGGGCGTGATGCCGGAATTATTTGGCCACCGCCGAGATCGCCGATTGCCACCGTGGCGATGCGTGCCCCCATTGCCCCGGCGCGGCACCGCGGCGCAGCGAATTTCGGGGCTCCATCCCAACGGCGAGATCCGCTGGATTTGGCGACGGGCATACCGATATTTGGCGCACGCGGCAGGCCGCTGCGCTTGGGGAGTGTTCCGGGACGTCACGCCGCGCAAGAAGCGGAAGCGGAGGCGGAATTGCTTGCCGCGCGCCTGCTCACACTGGACGAAGAACCCAGCGCATTGCCCCTGAGTTCGCAACTCCACCGCGCAACACCTGTTGGCGATAAGCCTCAATCTCGGCGAACCTGGAAAACGCATATTGCGGCAGAGCCCGCGACCTTACAGCTCTTTGGCGAAATCACCGGCTCCCTGCAGGAAACCACCAAGGAGGTGCGCACATTCACCTACCTTTTGAACCCTCCTCACCTTGAGAGCGACGGTTTGCGCGCAACCCTGCAGCGCTACGCCGACGGCTTCAGCCAGCGTACCGGCCTGAAGACGAGCCTGCGCGTCAGCCTCAGCACCGATGCCCTGCCCCTGCCGTTGCAACGCTCGCTCTTGCGCATAGGAGACGCTCACCAATGTGCATCGCCACGCAGCGGCAACGCGCGTCTCGATCGATCTGAGAAGCATCGGCAAGCAAACGCATTTGCTCGTCCGCGACGATGGCGGCCATGGCTTCGACAATGGCCTCGACACCGGGATCGACAGGGCGAATGGCGGCCAGCCCGGCGGGCCGCTCCGCCTGGGTGTCGGCATCCCCGGAATGAGCGCAAGAATGCAACAGCTTGGCGGCAAACTGGACATCCGCTCGAGCTCAGGGGCACCACCGTGCATGCCGCCATGCCGGTCCGATCCGGGTTTTGCCGCCCAAGTGAGGGCCTGATCATTGCGCGCACGCCGGTCGCCCCCCACAGGGGGTGGGGCTGTCGTCTTGCTCAGGGGGTGGATGTTAGCGCACAATCTTGCGCAATCTCATCGCGTGGATTTTTCAGATGTATATCGCCGACAGCAAGCGCCTCACCCATCAGGGCGCCAAAAGCATTATGACGACTGCCATCGACCTGGCGCGTGAGGCCGGCCTCGCCATTTCCTGTGCGATCGTCGACGCCGGGGGACACCTGATGGTACTGGAACGCATGGACGGTGGCCGCTTCCACACCGTGCATTCGGCGACCACCAAGGCCGTGTGCGCCGCCTCCAATCGACGGGCGACCACGGCCAAGGGCGCCGTTGGTCAAGAGCTCGACATTAGCCACGCGATCGGGCTGGCGTTGGCGGCGGGAGCCGAACGCTGGACGGCGATGGAAGGCGGTGTGCCCGTCCTCATCGACGGCCACTGCCTCGGCGGGGTCGGCGTGAGCGGCGGCGATTGGGAAACCGATGTGCGCATCGCCAAGGCCAGCGTGGAAGCCATTGGGGCCAGCTGGAAATAGCAAACAAGGGGGCCGCGCGCTCGGCCTCGCCTAACTGGGGCCGGCTGCGGCGGAAGACTCATGGATCAAAGCCCGTTACGGGTCGCCTCGATCGGCATCGGTTGGTGGTCCGACGTTTTAGCCGACGCCGCGCAACGCTCGGGCCGGCTCAAGATTGTCAGCTGTTACACGCGATCGGCGGATAAGCGCCAGGCTTTCGCCAGCAAATACGCGTGCCGGGCGGCGCAAAGCTACGAGGCTTTGTTGGCCGATCCGGAGATCGAGGCCATCATCAACACCACGCCAAACAATGCCCATCGGGCAACATGTTTGGCCGCCGCGGCGGCCGGCAAGCACGTATTCCTCGACAAACCGATCGCCAACAGCATCGCCGACGGCCACGCGATCACTGCAGCCTGTCGGCAGGCCGGCGTCGTCTTGGCGCTTGGCTACCAGCGGCGGCGCGAAGGCCATTTTCGTTGGATCAAGCAGCAGATCGATGCCGGCCTGTTCGGCAGGCTCGTCAACGCCGAGGCCAACATCAGCCGTGACCGGCTCGGCAAGATCGATCTGGGATCCTGGCGCTACCGCGCCGACGGCATGCCCGGCGGAGTGATGCTGCAAATCGGCATCCACTACACCGACGTGCTGGAATACCTGCTCGGGTCGATTAAGGCGGTTCGAGGACAGCTGGCGCGTCTGGTGCTGCCCGGCGACAATCCAGATGTTGCCAGTTTGCTGCTGCAGCATGAAAGCGGGGCGCTCTCGACGCTCAACGCCAGCTATGCCTCGGCATCGGAATTTTACTTGATGAATATCTACGGCAAGGACGCCACCGCCTACTACGACCTGCACAATGGGCTGCGTCTTATCAAGCGCGGCGAACGCGAGCCCGCGCGCGTGCCGAACACCAACACCGACACTTTGGCCGAGCAGCTGGAAGAGTTTGCGGCCGCAATTCGCGGCGGCGGCGAGATCGAGGTTGGCGGTGAGTATGCAACGCGGTCGCTTGCGGTTGTACGCGCCGGCATACTCTCGGCACAGCAAGGGCGCCAGATCGAGGTTGCCGAGGTCTTGAACGATGGCGCCGGTGAATAGTCGCGCCAACGACAGCACGAGGAGCCAAGCATGAAGCCACGCAGCCGCGTCCGACTCATTGCCCTCCTGTTGCTTGCCGGTGGCCTGCTGCCGGCCAAGGCCCAGGACTATCCGTCGCGATCGATCACCGTCATCGTCCCCTTCCCCCCCGGCGGCGCCAGCGATGTCGTGGCCCGCATCGTCACCGACCAGATGTCGAGGCTGCTCAAGCAATCGATCATCATCGAAAATGTAGGGGGAGCCGGTGGCACGCTGGGAAGCGCGCGGGCCGCCGCCGCGGCACCCGACGGCTACACACTGCTCGCCGCGGCGATGGGATCCCACGTCGCCGCCCCGGTGCTGACCCCCAATGTCAAGTACGATCCCGCCACGAGCTTCGTGCCGATCGGCATCACCGCCCATTCGCCGGCAGTGGTCATTGCACGCAAGGACTTCCCCGCACAGGACTTGAAGGAATTCGTCGCAACCCTGCAACAAAAGGCCGACGCAATGAAGCAGGCGCACGGCGGCATCGGTGCCTCCTCCCACATGTCCTGCCTGCTGTTCACCAAGGCGATCGGCGCCACGCCGACGCTGGTTGCCTATCGTGGCTCTGCGCCCGCACTGAATGACCTTGTCGGAGGTCACGTCGATTTTCTCTGCGAGCAGTCGGTGGCCGTCGTCGAATCCGTCCTCGGCGGCAGCGTGAAAGCCTACGCCGTGTCCGGTGCGGAACGCTTGGCCTCACTGCCGAACGTGCCGACCGCCAAGGAAATGGGGGTGGCGTTCGAAATGAGCATCTGGGCCGGCCTGTTCGCGCCCAAGGGTACCCCGGCTGAGGTCGTGGCCAAGCTTGCCGACGCCCTGGACACGGCCCTCGACGAACCGAGCGTGCGCGAGCGGTTGGGCCAACTTGGCGGCACCATTCCGGACAAGGCTGAGCGGAGCCCCGCCGCCTTCGACCGCTTTGTGCGCGCCGAGATCGCGCGTTGGGCCCCGTTTCTTGCCGCCTCGCAAGGCAAACCCTAGGCCGCAAACCGCGGCGTCTCAATCGCCCGATCGATCGCCCGATCGATCGCTTGAGCGTTGCCGGCCGCGGGCGCCGCACGCCAAAGCCCGCCCGCTCGCCACAGGCGCAGCTCCCGGTCGCCGACGCCAGCTGCGAGCCGAGCCTAAGCGCGCGCCGAGCCGCAGCTTACGCGCAGATTTCTCGCCCGAGCCGGCCTCGGCTGCGAACGATTGCAAAGCAAAGGGTTAGTACCGATAGGCAGTATGCGCAACCTGGCGCAGCCTTGCCCACACCGGTGCGCCCCCCTTGCCCAACGCTTGACCCACGGTGCATCCGCACGGCCCAACACGCCACCGGACTTTCAGGGCGCGCCGCGCCAACTTGCATGATGGAGGATGCCATGGCGAAACGGACAGGAGCCGTGGTCCTGGCGGGGCTTACCGCAACAGCCTTGTGCCTGTGGAGTGATGCCGCGGTCGCGCGTGGCGGACACTTCGGCGGCGGCATGGGGTTTGGTGGCGGCGGCATGCGCTTTGGCGGCGGCCATTTCGGGGGCGGCGGCATGCGCTTTGGCGGCGGCCATTTCGGGGGCGGCGGCATGCGCTTTGGCGGCAGCCATTTCGGGGGCGGCGGCATGCGCTTTGGCGGCAGCATCGCTTTGGCGGCATTTCGGGGGCGGCGGCATGCGCTTTGGCGGCGGCGCCTTCATGGGCGGCCCGCGCTTTGGTGGGGCGCCCTTCGGCGGCATGCGCTTTGGCCGCGGCCCCTTCGTGGGCGGCCCGCGCTTTGGCGGGGCACCCTTCCACGGCATGCGCTTTGGCAACATGCCGGGGCGTGGTGCCATCGGCTTCAACGCCAATCGCCCGGTGAACCGCCCCTTCGCCCGGGCCATCCCAGGCAGCATGGGACAGCACGCCTTTGCCCGCGGCAACGTCGCCGGCGGCAACAGGTTCACGGGCATGACCGGTGCGCGCGCCGCGGTCGCGGGCGCGACGGCCGGCAGGGCCTTTCACGGCCAGGCGGCCGCCGCCGGCGCGCGGCCATTCCATGCCTTCGACGGACGTGGCCTCGGACGCTTCCAGCACGCCGCCTTCAGGCACAACGCCTTCGCCAGCAAGGTCGCTTTTCACAACTGGGCGTTCAAGCACCCCGGCTGTTGCGGCTGGTTTGGCAAAGTTTTCTGGCCGTTCGTGGTGGGCGATGTGTTCACCGCCGTGCTTTGGCCCTCGCCCTGGTACGAGCCGTTCTGGGGCTATGGCGGCGACTACGCGCTGAGCAACGTCCTCTGGGGGGGCCCAAGTTCGCTGCCAGCCTCCTACAGCAATAGCAATAGTATCTATGACATTTACGGCGGCGGCTCGGGCCGGTATGGCAGCGTAGCGCGGTCGGACGAGAAGGTGGCCAACGCCCCAAACTCGGACACCCCCACTGAGGCCGACTTGACGCAGGCCTGCGCCGACCTGGCGCCCGGCGTGACCGATTTGCCGATCAACGAGATTGAGCGCACCGTATTGGCGAGCGGCGACCAGGTTGCGGCCCTTAACGCACTCAAGGCCGCCTGGGTGAGCGCAACCAAGGTCATCCAAGCCTCCTGTACCGGCGAGGTTCCGCTGACCCCGGTGCGGCGGCTCGACGTCGTCGAAGAACGGTTGGGCGCCGTGCTTCAGGGTCTGCAAATCGTCAGCGGCCCGCTCGAGAACTTCCACAACTCCTTGAGCGAGGGGCAAAAGCGCAGCTTCGATACCATGATGACGGCTAATCGCGATCGCAACGAACCGGGCGGAGCGCTTGCCGGCCGCTTGACCTCGCTGTGCAGCGAACGGGCCGCCAGCTTTTCTCGGCTACCGATCGACAAAATCGAGCAAGTCATCCGCCCCGGCGAGCAACAACGCGACGCCTTGGATGCGCTGAAATCGGCCTCTGCCAAGGCGAGTGAGGAGCTGAACGCGACCTGCCCGGCGCAAACGCCGCAAAGCCTGCCGGACCGCTTGCTCGCCGTCGAGCAGCGCCTCGCCGCCATGATCGCGGCGCTGAGGACGGTGCGACCCGCCCTCACCGACTTTTATGGCTCGCTGAGCGACGAGCAGAAGGCGCGGTTCAACATGATGGGACAGCCAAGCCAGGGCAGCACCGGTCGGAATGCTCGCCAAGCCGGCACCAATTGAGGACCTTCTGCGCGATCAACGACGCGGCGTCGTGTAGCTGAGGAAAGCGCGGGAGCCAGCGCCGAGGCAAGCGCCTGAAAAGCGATTGCAGCGGCTACACGCGCAAGCCAGCTCCGCGGCGCGAGCCCACCCCCGCAGAGCCTCTACAACTCCTGGGCGCAGGCATCCCGCGCGCCGCAAGCAGACAATCCAAGTGACGGTGCTAGTCGGTGGGCGTGCCGGAGGCACGCAGCGACGCATCGAGCCAATATCTGGCGCTATGCTTGATGCCCTCCTCGAGTTCCGACTTCTCGATAATCCATTCGAGGTAGTCCCGATCGTGCGCGGCAATCTCGGCGTAGCTCCTGCCGCGGTACTTGCCAAAGTGAAAACGCGTGTGCAGCGCCGGCTCGGCCGACCATTGTACCAGTTCGCTCCAGCGCGCGTGCTTGATCAGTTCCTCGAATATTGCGGCGGTGACGACCACGTCGAACGCGGCACGGTGAGGTGAGATCGAGCCCCGTTCAAAACCTACAAACGGCGTCGCCCGGCCGAGCGCGTAGCGCAGCTCCTGATTGCTGTGGCCGTCGAAGTGAGGCCACACGCGCAGGGCACACTTATAGGTACAGATCCACGGGCCGAGCTCGATGCCCTGGGCTGCGAAGAAGCTGCGCTCAAATTCGCAATTGTGGGCAACATAGACATCCGCGCCTTTGAACCGCTGCACGACCTCGGTCAGCATCGGCGCGTTCTGAACATCCTCATCAACGAGGTGATGGATGGCGGAGGCCCCGGGGGGAATGGATTTCGCCGGTCGTACCAGCGTGTCCATGGCGTTCGTGATGCCGCCGCCGCGCACCATGTCGACGCTCGCGATTTCAATGATCGAGTCCGAACCGGGGTCGATCCCCGTCGTCTCTATGTCGATGACGCGTATCAACGCGTGCGTCTCCTAACCTAGCGCGCGCCATGGTGACGCCGGCCGGCCGGCGCGACCAGGCGCATCAGGCCTCGGCAACGCCTGCGGCCCGGGCACAGGCGACGAGATAGTCACGACCCAAGAGCATGTCATCGCGGCTGCCCCAGCCGCACATGTAATGGCCCTTGAAGCCTGCCGCCTCGAGGCGGCGGAACATGTCGACGAAGTCGACCGTACCGGACCCGGGCGGCATGTGCAGCTCGTAAAGCCCGTTGTTGTCGGCGACACGTACCTCTTCGCAGCGGCTCATGTCCATGCCTTCGATGAAGCCCTTAATGCCGATCGGATCATAGTGCGCATGGTTGATCGTGAAGGCCCATTTGAGCTGTGGCGAGCGGATTTGCTCGAAATAGTGGATGGTATCGGCAAGCGTGTCGGGCATGTAGTGGACTTCGGCCCGCTCGGGCTCCCCGTTGAGGTTTTCCAGCAGCAGCAGCAGCTGGCGCTCCTCGGCGTATGCGACGGCCCGTTTTAAGCGATCGATCGAGGCCTGCCTGCGAAGGGCAACGTCGGATGTAAAATGATAGCCGCCGTGCACCACCACCCACTCCGCCTTGAGGCGCGCGGCCAGATCGATATAGGCCCGCAAGTATTGATCGGCGGCCTCCCGCAAGAAGGGTGAGATCTCCGCAACATTGACCGCGGACAAGGTATGGAGGCCGAGGTGTAGGCCGTGGCGCTCGCAGGCGGCGGCAATGCGGGCGCAGCTTCGATCATCGAAGCTTTCCATGGCGTTGGGGGCGATGTCCGTCTGGGCATCGAAATAGTAGACGCCATGGCGGGCCGCCCAGGCGATGCCGTCCTCCAGCGCAATGCTGCGGCCCAGATCAATACCGATCCTATGCTTGAAGCTCATCGGCTCCGCCCGTCTTCGCAGCAAGCCAAGGCAGGCCCTCACCCCGGCTCCTTTGGTGTCGGTCCTAATGGCGCGCGGGCCCGCCTCGGGAGCCGGCGCGGCGCCGCGCGGCCCCAGGCTGGCCCACCCTTACGGCACCGGAATGGCCCGCTGATTGTAGAGCAGCTTTCTGATCCTGGCCTGCTCTTCCGCCGGCAGCTTGGCAACATCGCTCGATAGGTCGCTGCCAACGGCCATGCCACGTTGCACGGCCGGCCGCTGCCCAATCTCCTCGAACCAGCGCTTGAAATACTTAAACTCCTCGATGTCTTGCCCTTGCAGCTTCCAGTTCACCGTCCACGGGTACGAGATCATGTCCGCGATGGTGTAGGCGTTGCCGGCCAAATAGGGGCGGTCGGCCAGGCGGTTGTTGAGGACCCCGTAAAGGCGGTTGGCCTCGTCGCCGAAGCGGCGGTTGGCATAGGATTGATCCCCTTCCCGGTCCCCCAGGCGGCGAAAGTGTCCGCACTCGCCGAGCTTGGGTCCCTGATTGGCCATCTGCCACATCACCCATTGGGTAACCTCGTATTTGCCGGGGATGTCCTGTGGCCAAAACCGCCCGGCCTTTTCGGCGATGTACATCATGATCGCACCCAACTCGAAGACGCTGATGGGGCTTGAGCCGCCAGCGGGTGCATGGTCGACCATGACGGGCATGCGGTGATTGGGGTTCATGCGCAGGAATTCTTGCGAAAATTGATCACCGCGCTGGATGTTGACGGGGGTGATTTTGTAGGCGAGGCCACATTCCTCCAGCAGGATGGTGACCTTCTTGCCATTGGGGGTGGGCCAATAAAAAACCTCGATCATCCGGAGCTCTCCTTGCCGCCTGACCAAACGTGTTTGTTGCGAATGCGCCGCAAGCGCGACCAGGATATCCCAGCCTTGGCGCGGACGCACTCGCCACCGCAAGGCCGCGGGGCTTGCTTGTCTTGACAAGCAGGGGGCCCGGGGCCTTCCGTCTTGCTATGAGCGACGCTTTGGGACCGCAAGAAGACGCAACCGTTATGGCCTTCTATGCGGTGCGGCCGTCACGTTCGGCTTGCGGCGGATGAGGGCGCGCAGGCGGCGCACGACTTGAGCCAGGTCGCCACGAAACGACAGGGTCGAGCTAGGAAGCACCGGCCATCCTGGAGTGGGAGATTGCAGAAATTGGAGCAGGGCTGACGCCCGGCCTCAAGGGGGGACCGGACTAGGGCTTAATACGACGCGGCTGCGAGACAGTCCGCAGTGCCCAAGCCGCCCTAGGGCCACGATTTTGGCGAATTCCGCCAGCTGTGCCGCGCGCTTAGAGCGCCTGTAGCCACTGGCTGACGTGCGCGGCGATCATGAACGCGAGGAGAACACCCCAAATCCAATGCCAACGGCCTGGGAGCGTGCTGGGGTCCCTACGGCTCAGCAGCCAGGCGATGACGTAGCCGGCACCTGCGGGCAGAAAGCCAGCGACCAGTGCCGCCAGAATGGCGCCGGTTACAGTGGTGAGACCGAGCGTTTGCAGTTGCCGCTCCAGCCAAAATTCGCTGATCGCCAGCAAGAGCGAGATCGCGATGAGGACGTATCGCGTCATTGGCACCTACCCGTTAGGCCAATATAGCGACCAATAGCGGCTACAAGTACAGCCGCCCGTAGCGACATCGTTAGCCGTTTGTCCACCATACTAT